>NZ_CP171996.1:7500-1277500 GCF_044056035.1 Aminobacter sp. UC22_36 | reverse complement strand
CATAGCCGAGCTCGGCAATGAGCCGCCGCTTATCGCGGATGGCCGCGCCGGTCCCCCGGACCGTCGCGAGGTCTCGGCACGCTGGCTTTCAGGCACCTTCCTCACCGGCGTGACCTCTTCGGTCCTGATGGGCGTGGCACTGTTTGCCGCCCTCGACGGCCGCGAGAAGCTCGCCACCCCACCCGAGATCGCCGAACTGGCAACCCTTGCCGCCGGCGGCGACGCCGGCGAGCGCGCCAAGACCACGCGGCTTGCGCCGCTGCGCCAGATCGCCAAGGCCAAGGACCGGCGGCGCATGGAAGTCTCCATGCTGACCAGGGAAGGCGACCGCGAAGTCATTCGCACGATGCCTTTCGTCCAGATCAAGATGGCGCTTGCCGCCTCGCATCCGACATCACGCAGCTATCCCGCCTTCGATCCGCTGACGGTGTTTGCCGAGGACGGCCCGGCACAGCCGGCGGCGGCAGCCGCGACCGGCCAGATCTACGGCGTCAAGGTCGAGAGCGAGATGAGCCTCAAGACCGTCGACTTTCCGATCGAGACCGCGGCCTTCGACGAGACCTCGGCACTGAGCGCCAACGAAGTCGAAACCGTCGTCCGCGACGCTGGCGGCGACCTGACCGAAGGCGACATCCAGGTCGCCTCATTGCATTATGTCGACCCGCAGCGTTTTGGCGATGCCTTCGCCGACCAGACGCTCGCCGGCTCCTACGGCATCAAGATCGTGCCCGAAAACGTCTCGGTCACGGCCCGCGCCGATGTCGACCCCGAGACACTGTCTTATGCCGAAGACATCATCGCCTTCGAAAAGGACCGCAAGATCGTCGATGCGCTGGCTGACTCAGGTTATGCCGGTGAAGACGCGCAAGGCATGGCCAATGCGGTCTCGCGCCTGCTCAATGCCACGGCGCTGAAGGCTGGCACTGTGCTGCGCATCGGCCTTGAAGTTCGCGGCGATGTCGGCAAGATCGTGCGCACCAGCGTCTACGACCGCACCCAGCATATCCTGACCATTGCGCTCGATGACCGCAACCAGTTCGTCCCCGGCGACGAGCCCGAGCCGAACCCCGAGATCGCCACCGCCTTCGAAGATACCCCGACCGTGCCGACGACGTCGCGCGGGGCACTGCCCACCGTCTATGACGGCATCTACCGGGCGGCCTATTCCTATGGCATGTCGCAGGACATGACCAAGAAGCTGGTCAGGCTGCTCTCGTCCGACGTCGACTTCCAGTCGCGCCTCAATCCGTCCGACCGCATCGAGGTGTTTTTCTCGCAGCCCGACGGCGACGACAAGGCTTCGGCCGATTCCGAGCTGCTTTATGTCTCGGCGAATTTCGGCGGCAACACCCGCAACTTCTACCGCTTCCAGATGGGCGACGGTGCGGTCGACTATTTCGACGAGGACGGCCGCAGCGCGCGCCAGTTCCTGCTGCGCAACCCGCTGCCCAACGGCAAGTTCCGCTCCGGCTTCGGCGGCCGCAAGCACCCGATCCTCGGCTACGTCAAGATGCACACCGGCGTCGACTGGGCAGCGCCGACCGGCACGCCGATCATCGCCTCGGGCAACGGCGTTGTCGAAAAGGCCGGCTGGGCCGGCGGCTATGGCAAGCAGACGATGATCCGCCATACCAATGGCTACGAGACGTCCTACAATCACCAAAGCCGCATCGCGCCCGGCGTCGTTCCCGGCGCCCGCGTCCGCCAGGGCCAGGTCATCGGTTATGTCGGCACCACTGGTCTGTCGACCGGCGCGCATCTGCACTACGAGCTGATCGTCAACGGCACCAAGGTCGACCCGATGCGCGTGCGCCTGCCCACCGGCCGCGTGCTCAAGGGCGACGAACTTGTCGCCTTCAAGCGCGAGCGCGAGCGTATCGACGACCTGCTCAAGGACGAAAACAAGGATGCGCTGAAGGTCGCGAGCACCGCCAAGGTCAGCGGCTAGAGCAATTCCAGGAAAACTGCGCGGCGGTTTTCGGTCCGGGATTGCCTAACAACAAGCAGGTAGTCGCGTTTCGAAGAAAAGCGAAAAACCTCTAGGCCTTTTCCTTCCTTTTCCATGACGGCTGGGTGACCCAGGCGACGGCTGCGGCGACGAAACACATCGCAGCCGAGATCGCGGCGATGGCCGTAAAGGCGCTGTTGGTCGCCGCCACCCGCAACGCTTCGGCGCCCGCGTCGAGCGGTGCCGCAACGAAGGCGCCGAATTCCGCGCCGGGTGCCGCCGTTCCCACTGTATTGGCAAAGACCACGCCGGCGACGGCACCCAGCGAGGCCACCGCCATCAGGCCGGCGGCCCGGGCCAGCGCGTTGTTGATGCCCGAGGCAAGCCCGGTGTCTTCTTCGGGTGTCGCCCGCATCACCGCCGCCGACACCGGCGACACGACGATCGCCATGCCGAGGCCCTTGAGCAGCAGGATCGGGAAGGTCACCTGCCACAACATCATCAGCGGCATGGTCAGCGCCAGGCCGACATATGAGATGCCGACGATCGCCGCACCTGTTGTCAGCGGCCAGCGCGGGCCGATGGCGTCGGAGAGCCGGCCCGAATAACTCGACAGGCCGGCGATGAACAAGGACAGCGGCAAAAACAGCAGGCTGGCTTCCCATTCCCTCGCGCCCCAGCCCGACACGACGGTCATCGGCAGGAAAAACAGCACGGCGTTGAAGGCGAAAAACAGGATCAGCGTGTAGAGATTGGCGCCGGTGAAGGCGCGCGAGGCAAACAGCTCGAGCTTGACCATCGGCGCCCGCGCCCATTTTTCCCAGATGATGAAGCCGGCGAAGATGACAGCGCCAAGCGCAATCCACGCCCAGGGCGAGACCGAGCGGTCCTCGGCCGGCAGGCCGAAGGCGGTCAGCCCCCAGGCCATCAGCCCGAGACCTGCAGTCGCCAGGATCGCGCCGACGAGATCGAGCCGGCGCTTCGACGACGGCCGGTCCTGCGGCACCTTCTTGAGCAGCATGGTGAGCGCGACGAGCCCGATCGGCACGTTGATGGCGAAGATCAGCCGCCACATCCATTCGGCGCCGAACGACAGCACCATGCCGCCGACGAAGGGGCCCATCGCGGTGGTCAGCGACGAGAATGCCGCCCACTGGCCGATGGCCTTGCCGCGTGTCGCATTGGGATAGGATTTGGCAATCAAGGCAAGGCTGCCCGGCACCATCAGGGCAGCACCGATGCCCTGGGCGGCGCGCATGATGATCAGCATTTCGGCATCGACGGCGAGCGCGCAAGCGGCCGAGGTGATCATGAACAAAACGATGCCGGTGGCGAAGATGTTGCGGACGCCAAAGACATCGCCGGCCGCCCCGCCAAGCAGGACGAGCGCCGACAAAAACAGCATGTAGCCATTGCTGATCCACTGGGCGTCGACAAGCGAGGCGCCGAGGTCGGCCCGGATGACCGGCATGGCCAGCGACACCACCGAACCGTCGATGAAACCCATGCTGGAGGCAAGGATCGCCGAGACCAGCACGTAGCGCCGCGCCTCAGGCGGGCAAAAGACGTTGTTGTTGTTGGCCGGGGCCGGCAGGGTGTCGGAAATGTCCATCGCTTGAGACTATGTGGGCAAGCGTGGCGCGGGAAGTGACCAGGGGGACGATTTGTGGAAGCCAGGCGACATGGGCTTTCGTCGCTCTCGCATTTTTCCCCGCCGTTCCGCTTCCGTGGGCTTGAAGCACTTGCGCTTTTCGGCGGCCACGCGGGCGCTCGTCCAACGCACCCCCGGCGTAGTCCCGGTGGTGGTGCGCTGCGACGCAAACATTCGACATAGCGATCCTTCGCGCCCCCCTCTGGCCTGCCGGCCATCTCCCCCACAAGGAGGGAGATTAGTCGCGTCGCCGGCGGCGCCTATCCTGCAACATTGCAACAGCAAGCATTGCAACGCAGGCGATTGGCTGCGGTGTCGATGAAGGCGTGATCTCCCTCCTTGTGGGGGAGATGCCCGGCGGGGCAGAGGGGGGTGCGAAGGATCGCGACCGATGAGATGCTGCGAAAAAATCATCGACCGTGGAAAACCTCACCACATTTGACACTTGGTGTCCGCCAGCCGAAGCCAAATAGTTTCCGTTGTCGGAAACTTTCGCTTGCCAACCCCGCCAAGCCGCAATAGTTTCCCCTTAAGGAAACAATCTGGATCCCCCGCAATGGCGCTGACGCTTTACACCCATCCCCTCGCCTCGTTCTGCCACAAGGTGCTGATCGCCTTTTACGAGAACGGAACCGAGTTTCATCCGGTGACAGTCGATCTCGGCGACCCCGGCGAAACGGCGGCGCTGACGGCGAAGTGGCCGGTCGGCAAGATCCCGGTGCTGCACGACGGGGCGCGCGACCGCGTGGTGCCGGAAACCAGCATCATCATCGAATATGTGCAGCAGCATTATCCCGGGCCGCTGCAGATGCTGCCCGCCGATGCCGACGCGCGCCTTGACGCCAGGCTGTGGGAACGTTTCTTCGATCTGTATATCAGCGTGCCGATGCAGAAGATCGTGACCGACAGGATACGGCCCGAAGGCGGCAACGATCCGGTCGGCGTGGCAGAGGCGCGGCGCACGCTCGACACCGCCTATCAGATGATCGAGAGCCAGCTTATGGGAAAGACCTGGGCGACAGGCGAAGACTTCACCATCGCCGACTGCTCAGCCACACCAGGCCTGTTCTACGCCTCGATCGTGCACCCCTTCGCCCGCGGCCAGCACAATCTCGCTGCCTATTTCGAGCGGCTGGTCGCGCGCCCGTCGGTACGGCGCACACTTGCCGAGGCGCGCCCCTATTTCCACTTCTTCCCCTATCGCGAAGCCATGCCGGAACGGTTTCTCCATGACTAGGGACGAGAGGCAGCGATGATCGAAGCACAACAACTGGACCGCGTTTTCACCGCCCTTGCCGATGCCGGGCGGCGCGGCATGGTCGAGCGCCTGAGCCTGGGGCCGGCAACCGTCAAGCAGCTGGCCGAGCCAAACGGCATGCGGCTGCCCTCGGCGCTGAAACATCTGAAGGTGCTCGAGGACGGCGGCATCGTCGCCTCGCGCAAGGTCGGGCGGACCCGCACCTACACGATCGAACCCAAGGCCTTGTCCGGCATCGACGACTGGGTGCGGCAGCGGCAGACTGCGATGAACCAGGCATTCGACCGCCTCATCCAGGCAATGAAGGATTTTCCCGAGGAGCAAGTGAATGACTGATGTGGCGCACAAGACCTTTGTCATCGAGCGCGCGCTGCCGGCATCCCCCAAACACGCCTTCCGCTTCTGGTCGGAGCCAAAACTCAAGCGCGCCTGGAACGACTGCCATCCCGACTGGACCGAGCTCGAGGACAGCTTCGATTTCCGCGTCGGCGGCATCGAAGCCAAAAGCTGGCGCATGCCCGATGGCGCGGAGCTGGCTTTCCGCGCCGTCTATTTCGACATTCTGGCCGAACAGCGCATCATCTATGGTTTTGAGATGAGCCATGGCGGCCAACGCATCTCGGCGTCGCTGGCAACGATCGAGCTTGCAGCCGAAGCCGGCCGGACACGGATGAAATTCACCGAGCAGCTGGCCTTTCTCGGCACCGCCGAGGCGATGGCGGCGCGCATTACCGGCACCGAAACGGGCTTCGACCGGCTGGTCGATATCCTCGCCAGGGAGACGGCGCGCGTGCACTGAGCGTTTGCCGTCACATGCCCGGCTCAGCCCGCTTCGAAGCCGGCGTGATAGACGATTTCGCCGCGGGCAATGTCGTCGCCGAAGGCCAGGCGCTGGACATATTCAGGCGGGATGCCGCCATAGCTGACGCCGGGGTCGGCGACGAAACCGAAGCGGCTGTAATAGGCCGGATCGCCGATCAGGACACAGCCCCTGGCGCCCATCTGCCTGAGCGCTTCGAGCCCATGGCGGATCAGCGACTGGCCGATGCCCCTGCTTTGGCTTTCGGGCCAGACCGACACCGGGCCAAGACCGTACCAGCCGTCAGCACCGCCGACGGTGACGGGCGAAAAGGCGACGTGCCCGAGGATCTCGCCATTGTCCTCCGACACCAGCGACAGGGTCAGCGCCCCGGCATCGCGCAAGGCGTCGACGATCGCCGCCTCGGTCTGGCTCGCATGCGGCGCATGGGCGAATGCAGCACGGGTCAGCGTGCGGATGGTGTCGACGTCGGCGGGCTGTTCGGGGCGGATGGTCATCCCAGGCTTCCTCGATCTCGTGGGCATTTGCCGGCAGGTTTTGCCCGAATGCAAGACCGCACTCAGGCCGCCGCATCGCTCCCGGTCAACGCCCGCAACCCGGCTTCGAGTGCTGCCGCCTCGCCATGGTCGATGCCAAAGAGCATGTCGAGCAGCGCGAAGGTGCTGCGATAAAAGCTGATGCGCTCCGACATCGCGGCAATGCCGGGATAGTGCGGCTCCATCAGCAGCAGGAACTCGTCGCCCAGGCCGGCGGACAGGCTGGCGAGATCATAGGCGGGATCGCCCTCCCCGCAGCCGGCGAAGTCGATGACACCGGAAACCTTGCCGTCGACAACGAGGATGTTGCCGGTGCCGAAATCGCCATGGGTGATCGTGCGCGGCGCACTCAGGGCTTGCCCGACAAAGCGGTCGAAGCGCGCGCGGATGGCTGCGCCGGTCACGGCAGGCAGCAGCGGCAACGCCTTGGCTTCGAGCTGGTCGCGCAGCGCACGCCATTCGGCCACCGGATCGGGCGCGGCTTCGGCGGGCAGGAGCCCGACCGGGATCGCATGAAGGGCACGCAGGAACAGCGCCAGGTCACCGGCCAGTTCCAGCTTCTGCGTATCAGTCATTCCAGCGAGCGACAGCAGGGACTCGCCCGGCAATTTGCGATGGACCGCAACGACATGCGGACCGACAGTTTGCAGCTGCGGCGCCGGCACCGGCAGAGGCAGGCTTGGGGCGAGTGCGGCAAGGATGCCGGCCTCTTTGGCAAGATCGCGCCGCGCCCCGTCGTGACGCGGCACCCGCACGATCAGATCGCCGGTATCGAGCACAAGATTGTTCTGCCCGCTGTCGATGACGGTCGCCGACAGCATCTCGGGCGCATGCAAGGCTTCAGCGATTTCCTGCACTGTCGGGCGCATCGTCAAACATCTTCCGATCTGGACTCGACCTGGTTTGCCAGTGCGGCATCGATGGCCTGCATCGCCAGCGGAATGAAGGCAAGCAGCCGCGCCTGAACCACACCGTCGCGCGCCTGCACTGAAAGGCCATGCATCACCGTGGCAAGATAATCGCCCAGCATGTGCGTGTCGGTATCAGCCTTCAGCTCGCCGTCGGCAACGCCCCGGTCGAGCCGCGCAACGATGCTTTCGGTCTGCTTGTGGCGATGCCCGGTCAGCCAGTCGCGCACGGCGTCATTTTCGGCAGCGCAATTGGTGGCAGCTGTCACAACCATGCAGCCTTGCGGCTTTCCCGGCCGCGTGTATGTCTCGGCCGCATCGCGCAGCATCTTGTCGACAGCCTGCCGCGCTGTCGGCTGCCCGGCCAGCGCCCGCAGCGCAAAGCCGCCTTCATTGGCCTCGTAAAGCCCGACAGCCTCGCGAAACAGCTGCTGCTTCGAACCGAAGGCGGCATAGATGCGCGCCGAGGCGATGCCGAGCGCCGCAACCAGATCGGCCATCGAGGTGCCTTCATAGCCGCGCGTCCAGAAGGCGTCGCGCGCGCTTTCCAGCGCCTTGTCGCGATCGAACTCCCTTGGTCTTCCCGCCATCGCCACCTCTATTCTTTATCGGTCAACAAATAATCCGCTTGACTCCGGATTGCAAATCTTAATTCTTTGTCAATCGACAAAGAATCATCATCTGGAGATCATCATGAGTTCACTCGACCAGGGCGCCCCGCTTGGCGCGGCAACACCACAAGCGGGCATCGGCGCCAAACGCGGCGCCACGCTGGCGCTGCTGGCCTTCGCCCAGCTCATCATCGCGCTCGACCTCAACATCGTTTTCGTCGCGCTGCCGGAGATCGGCACAAGCCTCGGCTTTTCCGGCCAGACGCTGCAGTGGGTGGTCAGCGCCTACACCGTCTTCACCGGCGGGTTCCTGTTGTTTGGCGGCCGCGCGGCGGACCTGATCGGCCAGCGCCGCATCTTCATCTTCGCGCTCTGGCTCTATGCGCTGTCGTCGGTGGTCGGCGGCCTCGCCTGGTCGCCGGCGGTCATCATCGCGGCGCGCGCGGTGCAAGGCATCGGCGGCGCCTTCCTGTTTCCGGCAACGCTGTCGCTGATCAACCGGTTGTTTGCCGAAGGGCCCGAACGCAACCGGGCGCTCGCCGTCTGGGGCGGCGCCGGCGCGAGCGGCCTGACGCTCGGCTCGCTGGCCGGCGGCTTCCTGACCAGCGCCTTCGGCTGGCCTTCGGTGTTCTACGTCAACGTGCTTTTGGCCGGCATCGCCATCATCGCTGCCTTCGCCATCATTCCACGCGATCCCAGGCGCCTGGAAAAGCGCAGCTTCGACCTGCCCGGCGCATTGACGGTGACCGCCGGCGCGACGCTTTTGGTGTTCACCCTGGTCCAGGGCCCGGAATATGGCTGGAGCGCGCCGTCGATTGTCATGAGCGCCGCACTGGCAGCGCTGTTGCTGATCGCCTTTGGCGTGATCGAAGCCAGGAGCACCGACCCGCTGATGCCGCTGCGCCTGTTTCGCAACCGCAGCCTGGTCACCTCCATGACGATCACCTTCCTCTACATGGCAACCTTCGGCGCGCTGCCCTACTTCCTCACCATGCTTTTGCAGACGGTGCACGGTTTCACCGCCCTGCAGACCGGGCTCGCATTCCTGGTGCCGTCGGTCGCCATCGCCACCGGCACCCAGATCGGCGAAAGGCTGGCAACGCGGTATTCGACACGCGCGACGCTGGTCAGCGGCATGGTCATCGGTGCGGCCGGCACGGCGATGATGGTGTTCGGTGCGACCGCCGCAAGCAGCTATGCCGCGCTCGCACCGGGCCTTGTTGTCTCGGGCATCGGACAGGGCATCGTCTGGACAGCGATGTGGATCGCAGCCGCTTCAGGTGTCCACCATGACGAGCAAGGCGTCGCGTCCGGCATGGCCTCGACGACGCTCAATGTCGGCAATGCCATCGGCATGGCGGCACTGATCGCCATTGCCAACAGCCATGTCGGCGGCTTGACCGGCGAGGCGCTGAAAGTCGCTGTCGCCGACGGCATCCAGCTCGCCTTCTGGCTCGCCGCGGCAGGCATCGTGGTCAGCCTGGTGTTTGCGATGGTGCTGCCGAAAAAGCCGGCATGATCCTGGTGCGGCCTGGGCACATGGTCGATGGCTTGCGCCGATCAGAACTTGTAGCTGACGCCCAGGCGGATATCGTGTGACTGGAAATCGATCTTGGTCGGCCTGTTGCTGAGGGGCACGGTCGTGAAATCCTGGTCGCCATAGTCAGAATAGCGGTATTCGGCGCGGATGCTGACTTTTTCGGTCATCGCATATTCCGTGCCGATACCGGCCGTCCAGCCAACATGCGTGCCCTCGAATTGTTGATAGGGATAGCTTGCGTAGTTCAAGCTGCTTTCAACACGTGCTGCGGCGACGCCAGCCGTTGCGTAAGGAAGAAAGCGATCCATCGCATAGCCAAATCGCGCGCGGGCGGACGCTGTCCATTTGATCTCGCTCTCAAACCAGATGTTGTCGTCGGCTATTGGTCCAGTCGGGGTGATTAAAGACACATAGTCGGAGCCCTTCGACGAGCTGTAGCTGAGATCGGCTTCGCCGCCGAAGACAAAGCCGTTGCTGAACTGTCTGATGTAGCCAGCATGGGCACCGAGCAGGTAACCATCGGGATCCGGGTTGGAGATTACATACAGCGCGGCCGGTCCCGGCTCATACACGTCGTAGTTCGATTGACCGAACGAATACCCCCCGTGGATGCCGACATAGAACCCGGACCAGTCATAGGCGCCAGACGCGATCGGTGCGATGTCTTCAGCAGCCGCGTCGGCGGCAAACGCGTTGCTGGCTCCTGCGACCATGAGGGCGGAGGCGACGATCATCATTTTCATTTGCGGCTGTGCCCTCAAGGTCATTGAGCCTTCGGTATGGCACTGTCCGCAGTCGCGCGTCTTGGGCTGTCCAGCATCTGAATTGTCGCGGAATGCACTGCGGCATTTTTTTCTCGATGGCAGAGACTGAACCAGCCACGGCAGGCCTTTCGACCGAGGCTCGCATCTTCGGTCATCGCATGTTCCGCGCCGACACCGCCTGTCACAGCTGCCCAAGCCATGGCGATTGCCCAGCCAGACGCGTGCTGTGGCATGTTCCGCTGAGATTGGGATCAGAACTTGTAGGAGATACCGAAGCGAACGTCCTGGGCTTTGAGACCCATCTTCGCAGGAAGGTTGCCGAGATAGGGCAAGTTGGAATCCTGGACACCGTAGTCGGAATAACGATACTCCGCGCGCAAGCTGACCTTTTCCGTCACCGCGTATTCGGCGCCCATGCCTAAAGTCCAGCCGATATGGGTATCGTTCCTGGGTTGAGATGAATTTCCGGCGACTATGAAGTCGCTCTCAACGCGCGCGACCGCAACACCAGCGGTTACGTAGGGAAGCAAACGATCCATTGCATAGCCAAGCCGGGCGCGGGCGGACCCCGTCCATTTTACTTCGGCATCCACGTGCACGTCAGGATCAGGAATGTTCCCGTACGGCATGACAAGATAAGCACCACCGCTGCCGTCCGACGCGTTGTAGCTGAGGTCAGCTTCGCCGCCGAGAACAAATCCGTTGCTGAACTGACTGACGTAACCAGCGTGAACACCTCCGAGGTAGCCGCGGGGATCGGGGTCGGCGAATACGCGCAGCATGTCCAGCTCATAGACACCGTATTGGGACTTACCGGCAGAATATCCACCGTGGACGCCAACATAAAAGCCGGACCAGTCATAGGCGCCTGACGCCGGCGCGACGTCTTCAATCGCTGCGTCGGCGGCAAGCGCGTTACTCGCCCCTGCGACAATGAGGGCGGAGGCGACGATCATCATTTTCATTTGCGGCTGTGCCCTCAAGCTCATTGAGCCCTGTGTATGGCACCGTCCGCGGTTGCACGTCTTGGGCTGGCCAGCACCGGAATTGTCGTGGGATGCGCTGACGCATTTTTATTGATGACCATTCAGCCGTTGCCAGCGCCACCGCCTGATGACCAGTTACATCGGCGGAAACGTGCCCAGGATCAGGCTGAATTCCTGGTCCGCGCAGGCGAGCCAGGCGTGAACTCGTAAACGGGCATGGTTCTGCTTCCGAGGCGAAGGCGGCCATTGTCGGCTAGCGTTGCAATGTCGCAGAAGGGCCGGGAGCGGTCATTGACCACGTATCTCCGCCGGCTCCGGCGTTGTCGCCAGCAAGCCCTTGTTCTAAGATGAACCCGTCATGGAACTCTCGTCAGGGAGGATACAATGATCAACAAGGGGCGCATGTGGCTGATAGGGGCTTCGTGGGTCCTTTGGCTTCTTGCGCTGCCCGCCCAGGCGAGCGACTTGGGCGATCTTGTCAGGAATGCCGACGTCGCGGCGGTGACGTCGGCCTTGGACAGAGGCGCCGCTATCAACGAAATTGACGGTGTTACGGCGCTCTATATCGCCTGCGAAGTCGGAAACGTCGAATTAGCAAAACTTCTGATCAATCGTGGGGCGGACGTTAACCTGCCCGTCAGCTGGCAACGAACGCCCCTCTACGCCGCCAACAAGGCTGGACATGCTGACGTCGTGAAGCTGCTGCTCGACAATGGGGCCAATCCAAATCAGGTGGCGAAAGCGCAGACCCCGCTGCACGTGGCTGCCGAGAATGGCTGCCTTCAGTGCGTCATCTATCTTGTGGATGCTGGAGCAGATGTGAATGCACTGACGTCGAATGGAAGTCCGGCCATACATCTGGCCAAGCTCAGTGGTCACGACGACGTCGTGGCCTACTTGCACGGTCATGGCGCCGGACGACCGGCCATTGCGCCGATCTCGGCACGCCTTGCATCGGCAAACGCTGGATCGGGCAAGGAAATTTTCGACAAAACGTGCGGGGCTTGTCATCTGTCAGCGCCGGGGGTCAAGGTGCCCGGACGAGCCAATCTGTGGGGCATCGTCGGCCGACGGAAGGCTTCGGAAAGCGACGTCAAGTATTCGTCAAGCCTAAAGGACGCTGGCGGCAACTGGACATTTGAGGAGCTCAATTTTTTTATCTCAAACCCCGCACTCACTTTGCCTGGAACAGATATGACTTTCCCGGGTCTGCAGGACGAGAAGCAGCGAGCCGACCTCATCGCTTACCTCAGGACCATGAGTGACACACCGTTGCCGCTCCCCGAGAATTGATTGCTCCTGTGGTACTGTGATCCGCAAAGCAACTTGCAGCGATGCGAGCGGCCCGGGGCCAAGTCACGTCTATTGCGCTGGAGTAGCTATAGCTCCGGTCACGGCGGTCGAAAAAATCTCTTCCGATTCCGCCTTGGTTCTTATCTCTGAATCGGCCGCAGCACGGCGCAATCCCCGACAACACGCATCCTGTACTGCCCGGGACAATTCCGGTGCGCTGCGTCCCAAGACGGTTCTTGAATGGAACGCTAGGTTGCGGCAAATCTTGTGAAGACCAGTCGGCGTCGTTAGACGCCAATGCCGGTATCAGGGCGCCGGTATCAAGCCGAAATTCCAACCGCGCCGGGGCACCATGGCTGAGGGCGATGAAAATCGGACAATGGCCAGCAGATTGAACGGAGGCCGGCAGGGAGCGCCATGATCATACTTAGGCCGATGCGAAACGACGAGTACTCCGGCTATCTCAGCTACTTTATCCCTGATTATGCCGCCGAGATCTCCAGAAATTTTGATATGTCCGAGGCGCAAGCTTTTGCACGGGCACGCCAAGAAATTTCAGATGACCTGCCAGACGGTCCCAACACGGATGGCGAAGTCTTGCTGACCATCACCGACAGTGCGCTGGGAAGCGACGTCGTCATTGGCTATTTCTGGTATCGCCCAGACAAAACAGCCCATTCCGCATTCATCAGCGATTTCCACATCTTGCCGGCATACCAGGGCAATGGCTACGGCAAGGGCGCTCTTGCCGCACTGGAAGCCACGCTCTCCCAAGCGGGCTTCGAGCAGATCCGCCTGCGTGTCGCCGCTGACAACGCGCGGGCTCATCATCTCTACGACGTTGTGGGCTTTCGCACCACCGGCATCAATATGAGCAAGAGGATCGGGCGACCGCGAAGCTGAGACCCAAGCAGCGACGGCGGCTGGCCCCTGCGGCACCGACAAAATTTGCCCGCGAAATGTCAGGCCGAGGACCGGATGGCAATGGGCTTGCCTGCGCATCCGCTCGCCGACAGGCGCAACGGATGCGGATCGGCGAAATCGCGCTGCTGAACAGGGCAGCGACGTGTCTGGTTTCAACCGCAGCTTTCGCCGCCGCTTCGGCTCGACGCCGAGCGGCTAGGCACCTGCCCTATTCCATGAACTCGACCGGCACGCCCGACTTGACGATCTTGGCGAGCTCGCGCGCGTCCCAGTTGGTCAGGCGCACGCAGCCATGGCTCTCGGTCTTGCCGATCTTGGACGGGTCGGGCGTGCCGTGGATGCCGTAGGTCGGTTTATCCAAGGCGATCCAGACCGAGCCGACCGGACCGTTCGGCCCCGGCGGGATGGTCAGGACCTTGTCGTTTTCGCCCTGCTTGAAATTGATCTTGGGATTGTAGGTGTAGTTGGGATCGAGCGCGACCCGCGACACCGCATGGATGCCGGTCGGCGACGGCGTGTCGCCCGAGCCGATGGTCGCCGGATAGGCGGCGACAAGCTGGCCGGCCTCGTTATAGGCGCGGACCTGCTTCAACCCCTTGTCGGCGATGATGCGCGACACCGGCTTGTTCACCAGCTTGCCGAAATTGGCGACCTTCACGATGGTGCCGGGCCGGTTGAAATTGAGGTCCGGGTTGATCGCCTTGAGATAATTCTCGTCCATGTGGAAACGCTCGGCCAGCATTTCCGTCACCGAGGTGAAGGCCATGCGTTCGAGCTTGGCCTTTTCGCTGTAGTCGGCCGGAACCGAAGCGACGAAGGGCCCGGCCGCGTCTTCCGGGGTGATGGTGTAGGAGCCGAAGGCGTCGCCGCCGGTTTCGGCCAGCGCCTGCTTGATGCCTTCGGCGTCGGTCGACTTCAGGCTGGCGCCGGTCATCTCGTTATAGGCGGCGAGCGCCTTGTCGACATTGGAACCGAAGCGGCCATCGATGACGCCTGGCGAAGCGCCGAGACGATCGAGCAGGATCTGCAGCGAAGCGACGTCCTCGCGGCCCTTGACGGCGATGGACGGTTCGAGCGGCCCTTCGGTGATTGTCGGCGTCGAGGGAAGTGCCGGCTGGTCGTCGGGGTTCTGCAGCGGCTCGCGCGAGACGACGCGGGGGCCACCCGGCGCCTCGGGGAAGGCGTTGGGGTTGTTGTAGTAGTCGTCGCCATTGGGTTCGGCCGGGACGGCAAGCGCGTCGTCGCTGTAATAACCATCGTCGGCCGGCCCGAGCAGCACGTCGCCCTGGCGGTAGTCGCGGCGCAGTTCCTGGCGGCGCTGTTCACGGCGCAACGCCTGGCGGTTGAGGCGGCTCTCCGGCGGCTGCACGGCGATGACCTTGCCGGTGTAGGGATCGACGAGCACGCGGTTGCCACGGCTGTCGTAGAAGATCTCGACCTCGTCGCCCTGGGCCAGGCGGATCATCTGCTGGTCTGTCGCAGGACGTGCCGGCGCAGGCTCGCCCGAAGGCGCGACCGCAGCCGCTGCCTGGAATGCCGACAGGCCGGTGGCCATGGCTGAAAGCACAACGATCTTGCGCAACATGGTCGCCACATCTCTCCGAATCTCGACTGCCGCGCAGGCAGCCATGGTGGAATCACTGTTATCCACCGACATCCAATAACGATCTGCTAACCCTTCCAACATGAACAGGGCATGAAAATGACCGCGTTATCAGGATTTTGAGGCTTCGGGACGGCCAAAGCCCAAAGCATTGCGCATTGCCGCGAATCGACGTCAGGCAGCAAAGCCGAGTTGCTTGCGCATTGCCTTGGTAAGCTTCACCGCAACCAGCCGGTGGCTTTCGCCGATGTAGTCGCGCAAGCCCTGGTCATCCATGGTCGCGTCGTTCTGGCGCTGGATCCACTTCATGCCGCGCGAGGCAAGATAGGGCGCGGGACGAAGCCCCGGCTGTTCCTTGAGGATGTCGAAGGCCATTTCAGAGACCTTGAAGGAAACCGCGAGCCCGTCGCCGTCGCTCCAGCCGCCAATGGCAAAGACCTTGCCGCCGACCTTCCAGACATGCGCCCCGCCCCATTGCACGACATGGGTCGTGTGGGGCAGCGAAGCGCAGAAGCTGTTGTAGTCGTCGAGTGTCATGGTCACGATACCCCCCGCAATTCTTTCAATTATTCCGCAATGGAAGCTAACTTTACTTTCACGATGCCGTGTCAGATTTGCGCATGCTTAGTCCCGGTGCGCACAAAGGAAAATCGTCGATGGAAAACGGCGGCAACATCTGGTCCACGTCGCTACGCATCATGAAGAAGGAGATCATTTACGTCTTGGCGTATTGCGCGATGATCGTGGTTTTCCTGATGATCGAAGAGAAAATGGAGAATACGTCCGCGAGCTCCATCGCGCTGACGTTCGCATCGGCGATGTTGGCAATCCCTGCACATTTGTCGGTTCTATCTCGCCTCAGCACGGCAGACGCCATGCGTGAACTTCAAAGCAAGAGCCCAAGATACATCGGCAGCTTCGTGTTCCGCACAATCGTCCTGGGCGCAATTTCCGGCGCACCAATTCTGGCTCTGGTCATATTCCTGTCTGCGAACAACTGGGGAAGGACCAGCCTCATTGCCACGGCAGTTTTGGCACTGCTTTTGTTGGCAGCCCTGGTTTTCGCAAAGTGGGGAACCATGCTGCCCGCCATCGTCATGCAGAGCGACAGAACATTTGCAGCCGCCGGGCGCCGCGGCAGAATGAGTTTTTTCTATTCATTCCCTCGGCTGCTCGTGTCGTTCGGCCTCTTGAGCGTTGTACAGATCCTGGCTATCGCAGCCGCAGCCAACATGCTGGGCGCAGGGGACTCCTACTTCCCGGCAGCAGGCGGCTTTGATTTCGGCCTCCTGCTCAGCGCGATGATTGGCACAGCCATCAGCAGCTACCAGATCGTCATGACTGCGGTCATTCTCTCACGCTCCTACCTGCGGGCCGAAAACGCCGCCAACGGTCGTGATCTCGTTGCGGTTGAGGCGATTTGAAACTGGCCCTTGCTGTTTCCAGCAAGGGCCAGCTCATCACATTACGCAGCCGCCTCTGCGCTGACCACCGTCGGCTTGGACCGGAAATTGAGCCGGTCCGAGCCCGCGGTGATCTTGACGGTCGAGCCGTCGAGGATGTCGCCGAGCAGGATCTTCTCGGCGAGCGGGTCCTGCAGCTCCTTCTGGATGACGCGCTTGAGCGGGCGCGCGCCATAGGCCGGGTCGTAACCCTTGTTGGCGAGCCAGTCGATCGCATCGGTATCGAGCGACAGCGTGATCTTGCGGTCGGACAACAGCTTTTCCAGCCGCTTGAGCTGGATCGCAACGATCTTGCCCATATCCTGGCGACGCAGGCGATGAAACAGGATGACCTCGTCGATGCGGTTCAGGAACTCCGGCCGGAACGCGCTCTTGACG
The DNA here is from genome assembly GCF_044056035.1 of Aminobacter sp. UC22_36. Classification (NCBI taxonomy): domain Bacteria; kingdom Pseudomonadati; phylum Pseudomonadota; class Alphaproteobacteria; order Hyphomicrobiales; family Phyllobacteriaceae; genus Aminobacter; species Aminobacter sp. UC22_36. Next base: position 1,260,817 of record NZ_CP171996.1, on the reverse strand, counting down.
ACGCCCATGACCTCGTCGCGGACCTTGTCGACATCCTCGCCTTCGCCCAGCGCCACCAGATATTCGGCGCCAAGGTTGGAGGTCATGATGATCAGCGTGTTGCGGAAGTCGACGGTGCGGCCCTGGCCATCGGTCAGGCGGCCGTCGTCGAGCACCTGCAACAGCACGTTGAAGACGTCGGGATGGGCCTTTTCGATCTCGTCGAACAGGATCACCTGGTAAGGCCTGCGGCGCACCGCTTCGGTCAGCGCACCGCCTTCCTCGTAACCGACATAGCCGGGAGGCGCGCCGATCAGCCGGGCGACCGAGTGCTTTTCCATGTATTCGGACATGTCGATGCGGACCAGCGCATGCTCGTCGTCGAACAGATAGTCGGCGAGCGCCTTGGTGAGCTCGGTCTTGCCGACGCCGGTCGGGCCGAGGAACATGAACGAGCCGATCGGCCGGTTGGGGTCCTGCAGGCCGGCACGGGCACGCCGGACTGCCTTGGACACCGCCTGAACGGCTTCGCCCTGGCCGACGACACGCACGCCGATCTCGTCTTCCATGCGCAACAGCTTGTCGCGCTCGCCTTCGAGCATCTTGTCGACCGGGATGCCGGTCCAGCGCGACACGACATGGCCGACATGGTCGGGTGTCACGGTCTCTTCGACCATGGTGCCACGGCCTTCGAGCGCCTCGGCCTCGACGAGCTTCTTTTCAAGCTCGGGGATGCGGCCATAGGCAAGCTCGCCCGCCTTCTGGAACTCGCCCTTGCGCTGGGCGATGGCGAGTTCGTTGCGGGCTTCTTCGAGCTGGCCCTTGAGGTCGGCGGCAAGGCCGAGCTTTTCCTTCTCGGCCATCCACTGGCTGGTCACCCGTGTCGACTCTTCCTCGAGCCCGGCAAGCTCCTTTTCCAGCCGTTCGAGCCGGTCGCGCGAGGCGTCATCCTTCTCCAGCTTGAGCGCCTCGCGCTCGATCTTGAGCTGCATGATGCGGCGGTCGACCTCGTCGAGCGCTTCGGGCTTGGAATCGATCTGCATGCGCAGCCGCGAGCCGGCCTCGTCGACGAGGTCGATCGCCTTGTCGGGCAGGAAGCGGTCGGTGATGTAGCGGTTGGACAGCGTGGCGGCGGCAACGAGTGCCGAGTCCGAGATGCGCACCTTGTGGTGCTGCTCGTATTTTTCCTTGAGGCCGCGCAGGATCGAGATGGTGTCCTCGACAGTCGGCTCGGAAACGAACACCGGCTGGAACCGACGGGCAAGGGCGGCGTCCTTTTCGACATGCTTGCGGTACTCGTCGAGCGTGGTCGCGCCGACGCAGTGCAGCTCGCCGCGGGCCAGTGCCGGCTTCAAAAGGTTGGACGCATCCATCGCGCCATCGGCCTTGCCGGCGCCGACAAGCGTGTGCATCTCGTCGATGAACAAGATGATGCCGCCGGCAGCCGAAGTGACCTCGGAGAGCACGGCCTTCAGCCGCTCCTCGAACTCGCCGCGATATTTGGCACCGGCAATCAGCGCGCCCATGTCGAGCGCCATCAGCTGCTTGTCCTTGAGGCTTTCGGGCACGTCGCCATTGACGATGCGCAGCGCAAGGCCCTCGGCAATCGCGGTCTTGCCGACGCCCGGCTCGCCGATCAGCACCGGATTGTTCTTGGTGCGGCGCGACAGCACCTGGATGGTGCGGCGGATCTCGTCGTCACGGCCGATGACCGGATCGAGCTTGCCCGCACGCGCATCGGCGGTGAGGTCACGCGCATACTTCTTCAACGCGTCGTAACCCTGCTCGGCACTGGCCGAGTCGGCGGTGCGACCCTTGCGGATATCGTTGATCGCGGCGTTGAGCGCCTGGGCGGTGACGCCGGCCTTGGCGAGGATGTCGGCGGTCTTGGCCGACTTCTCGACGGCAAGTGCGGTCAACAGGCGCTCGACGGTGACGAAGCTGTCGCCGGCCTTCTTGGCCAGCTCCTCGGCCGCGGAAAACACCTTGGCCAGCGGCTGCGCCAGATAGAGCTGGCCATTGCCGCCCTCGACCTTGGGCATCGCCTTGAGCGCGGCTTCGACGCCGAGCCTGACGTCGCGGGCATTGCCGCCGGCGCGCTCGATCAGCGACGAGGCAAGGCCTTCTTCGTCGTCGATCAGCACCTTGAGGATGTGCTCGGGCGTGAACTGCTGGTGATTGTTGGAAAGGGCGTAGGTCTGGGCGGACTGGATGAAGCCGCGGACGCGTTCGGAGTATTTCTCAAGATTCATTCGATGTCTCCATTCCCTGCCCGGCCCGCTTGGCGGCACCGGTCAGGCTTGAGGTGACGGGTCCGCCCGAACGGGCCGGACCCGACTGACGCTGATATGGTGCGTAGGACGATATACCTCAAGGCGCCGGGCGCTGCGTGCGTGATTTTTTGACGGGCCCCCATTTTGATGGGCCCATTTTGACGAGCCGAGGACGCACCAGCATGTCCGACTCTGCGCACCGCGCTTTGGAAAAGCAAATCCGATTTTCAGGCCGCCGCGCGGACCCTAAGCCAGAAACAAAAAACGGCGGGATTCTCATCCCGCCGTTTTGGAATTTGCAATGGTTCGAAAGCGTCAGCCTTCGACGATGGCAGGCTCGGCTGGCGGCGTTTCGCCGGCTTCGCCCTGCACTTCGGTGGCAGCGCGCTCACCCCGGCGCGGACGACGGCCACGGCGCGGTGCGGCGGTGACTTCGCCCTCGACGGCTTCGGCGGCAGGAGCTGCCCCAGTGGCGACTGCATCAGCGACGACGGCCTCGGCGACGACGGCTTCGGCAACCACGGCTTGCGGCTGCTCGGTCACGGCGACATCCGCCTGTGCTGCCTCGGCCTGCTGCTCATGATGGCGCGGACGGCGTTCGTTGCGATTGGGGCGACGTTCGCGGCGGCCTTCACGCGGCTGGCCTTCGGCGGCTTCCGGGTTGAGGGCGACCTCGGCCGGCGTGCCTTCGATGTCAGGCTGCGGGCCCGAACCGTTGACGACAGGCTGCGGCTGGACCTGGGGCTGCTGGACCTGCACCTCGGCAACGTTGTTGCCCATGCCGTCATCGTCGCGCTCGTCATCCATGTCGGAGTCGAAGTCGTCGCGGCTCTGCTGCTGCTGCTGGATCGGCATCTGCGCCATGGCGGCGGCAATGATGCGATTGTAGTGCTCAGCGTGCTGCAGGTAGTTTTCGGCCATCACGCGATCGCCAGAGCTGTGCGCGTCGCGCGCCAGAGTGGTGTATTTCTCGGCGATCTGCTGCGCGGAACCACGGATCTTTACATCAGGTCCGTTGCTCTCATAGTTGCGCGTGAGTGGGTTGGGGCCCTTGCGGTTGTTGTTGCCGTTGTTGTTGTTGCTATTATTATTGTTGTTATTGTTGTTACGACCGCGCATGCGCCTATTCTGCTGTTGTGGCCTCATCAGATTCTCTTTGTGTTGAAGTCTAATCCGAACGGGGGCACTTAGGCGGCCTGCCGTTTCGTATTTTTCCGCCGGTGATCGCCCGCAATTTTCCTGCGTCGGCGCCACATGCCATCCTGTTTCGGTTCATGTCACTTGCCGGACGATCCCCGCACGAAGCTAGAGCGTCGTCTACGCAAGAAGGCAGCTTGTTTCGAAGGAAACCGAATCGTTTAACAGCACTGCCTGCTTCGTCTCATCCGGTTGCCGGGAACCTAGCGGCATTCACTTTCCTTGCCAAGCGGTTTTTTGCAATGCCAAAAAGCCTTGCTCAGCGGCGGAATACAAGCACTCTATCATTGCCGCCCAAGTCCTTGTGCTGGGCGAACAAATGGTAGCCGGCGTGCTCGAATATCCCGGTTACGTCGCGGCGCTGGTCGTGCCCGATTTCGAGCCCGACAAGGCCATCTTCTTCAAGATGGCGCGCAGCACCCGACGCAATCATTCTGTATGGCTCAAGACCGTCCGGGCCGCCGTCGAGCGCGCGGCGCGGATCAAAATTGCGAACCTCGTTCTGCAAATCCTCGATCTCTGCAGAGGATATATAGGGAGGATTTGAGACGATTAAATGGTGCCGGCCAATTATCTCTGCAAACCAGTCCGATTTCTTGGCCGAAAAGCGTGACGACACGCCGAGATGAGCGGCATTGGCTGCTGCGGTTGCCAGCGCGTCGTCTGATACATCGACGCCGATCGCCACGGCCTTCGGCTCCTGGGTGACAAGCGCCAGCGCGATGGCCCCGGTGCCGGTGCCGAGATCGAGGATACGGCAGATGCCGGCGCACGCCGCCGTCTCATGGACGAAGGGCAACACCGCATCGACGAGCGTTTCGGTGTCGGGGCGCGGTTCGAGCGTCTCTGCGGAGAGGCTGAGCCGCATGCCGTAGAAATCGCGGTAGCCGAGGATACGGTGGACGGGTTCGCCAGAGATGCGCCGCTCGAGTGCGGCCTCGATCTCGGCGACCTGCCCGACAAGCCTGTCGGGCGACGAAATCGCGTCTGCGCGGGTCGTGCCGGAGAAATGCTCGACAATCAGCCGGGCATCGAAGGCCGCATCGACGATGCCGGCACCAGCAAGGCGCTGGCGCGCGTGGCGCAGGAACTCGCCGAGCCGACGCTCAGCCATCCGAGCCCATGTCGGCCAAAAGCCGCGACTGGTGATCGGAGATCAGCGCGGCGACGACCTCGTCGAGCTCGCCCATCATCACCCGGTCGAGCTTGTAGAGCGTCAGGTTGATGCGGTGGTCGGTCAGGCGCCCTTGCGGGAAATTATAGGTGCGGATGCGCTCGGAGCGGTCGCCGGAACCGACCTGCGACTTGCGCGACGAGGAGCGCTCCTCATCGGCGCGGCTGCGCTCCATGTCATAGAGGCGGGCGCGCAGGATCTGCATCGCCCGGGCCCGGTTCTGGTGCTGCGATTTCTCCGCCTGCACCACCATGATGCCGGTCGGCAGATGGGTGATGCGCACCGCCGAGTCGGTGGTGTTGACGTGCTGGCCGCCCGAGCCCGAGGCACGCATCGTGTCGATGCGGATGTCTTCGGGGCGGATGTCGATGTCGACCTCCTCGGCTTCAGGAAGCACCGCAACCGTCGCAGCCGAGGTGTGGATGCGACCACTGCCTTCGGTCGCCGGCACGCGCTGGACACGATGCACGCCCGACTCGAACTTCAGATGCGCAAACACGCCCTTGCCCGAGACCGTGGCGATGATTTCCTTGAAGCCGCCGGCATCACCGTCGCTGGCCGATGCGACCTCGAAGCGCCAGCCGCGCGAAGCGGCGTAGCGCTCGTACATGCGGTAGAGGTCGCCGGCGAACAAAGCCGCCTCGTCGCCGCCGGTGCCGGCGCGGATTTCGAGGATGGCATTGCGCTCGTCGGCGGCATCCTTGGGCAACAGCAGGATCTGGATTTCGCGCTGCAAATTGTCGATGCGGTCCTCGACATCGGGCTTGTCCATCTCGGCGAGCGAACGCATCTCGGCGTCGGTGCCCTTGTCGGACAGCATCGCTTCGAGATCGGCAAGCTCCTGCTCGGCCAAGCGCAGCTCGCGGATCCTGGCAACGAGGTCCTGGATGTCGGAATATTCGGACGCCAGCTTGACATAGACGTCAGGCGCGGGCCCGGCCGCCATCTGCGCTTCGAGCATGTCGAAGCGCTTGACGACTTGGTTCATTCGGTCATGAGGCAGGCTGATCATAATGGTATGGAACGGTCGTCCGCAAAGGCCTGGAGCAGCGCGCGCATCGGCAGGCTGGCGGCAGGACCGGCAAGGTTATCGTCGAGGAAGGATTTCAACTCGCCGAGAGGAAGTTCGGTCAGCATCGCCTTGACCGGGCCGATCGAGGCCGGCGACATCGAGATGGAGCGGTAGCCGAGGCCAAGCAGCGCCATCGCCGAGATCGGCTTGCCGGCGAGCTCGCCGCACAAGGTGACGGGCGTGTGGTTGCGGATGCCGGCATCGGCGATCTGCTTGAGCACACGCAGGAACGGCACCGACAGCGTGTCGAAGCGGTCGGCAAGCTGGGTGTTGCCACGATCGGCCGCCATGACGAACTGGAACAGGTCGTTGGAGCCGACCGAAACGAAATCGACAGCCTGCATCAGCTCGTCGAGCTGCCACAACAGCGACGGCACCTCGATCATCGCCCCGAGCTTGAGGCTGGTCGGCAGATGGTGGGCGAAGCGCGAGAGGTGGCGCACCTCGCGGTCGATGATCTCGCGCGCCTGGGCGATCTCCGAGAGCTCGGTGACCATCGGCAACATGACCTTGAGCTCGCGCCCGCCGGCGGCTTTGAGCAGCGCCCGGATCTGGGTGCGCAACAGGCCGGGACGGTCGAGCGTGAGCCGGATGGCGCGCCAGCCAAGGGCGGGGTTTTCTTCTTCCTGCACCGAGCCCTTGAAATAGGGCAGCACCTTGTCGCCACCGATGTCGATGGTGCGGAAGGTGACGGGACGGCCACGCGCGATGTCGAGCACGTCGCGGTAGAGCTTCTCCTGCGCTTCGGCGCGCGGGAAGGTCGAGGCGACCATGAACTGCAGCTCGGTGCGGAACAGGCCGATGCCGGCAGCCCCCGCCTCGGCCAGCTGCGGCAGGTCGACGGCAAGGCCGGCATTCATCAACAGGTCGACCTTGACGCCGTCCTTGGTCTCGGACGGCTTCTTGCGCAATTCGCGGTAGAGTTCCTGCCTACGGGCGCGGAAACGCACCTTTTCGGCGTAGGCCGCTTCGAGGTCGGGCTGCGGCCGCAGATGGACGGTGCCCTCGACGCCGTCGACGATGATCGGATCGCCGTTTTCCGACATGGAAACGGCGCCCTTCATCTGGCCGGCGACGGGGATGCCCATGGCACGCGCCACGATGACGACGTGGCTGGTCGGCGCACCGTCCTCCAGCACCAGGCCGCGCAGCCGGTCGCGCGGATAATCGAGCAGCTCGGCAGCGCCCATCGAGCGCGCGACGATGATGGCATCCTTGGGCAGCGACTCGGCGATGGTGTCGGGGCCGCGGCCCATCAGCTGGCGCAGCAGGCGGTTGGCGAGATCGTCGAAATCGCTCATCCGCTCGCGCAGATAGGGGTCGGTCATGTGCAGCATGCGGGCGCGCATGTCGCTTTGCACTTTTTCGACAGCCGCTTCGGCCGTCAGGCCGTTGCGGATCGCCTCTTCGAGCCGGCGCACCCAGCCACGGTCGTTGGCGAACATGCGGTAGGCTTCGAGCACCTCGCGGTGTTCGCCCTCGAAGGCGACGTCGCGGCGCTCCAGCATGTCGTCGATCGACAGGCGCAGCGAGCCGAGCGACACCTCGAGCCGGCGCAGCTCCTCGTCGCTGTCTTCGTTGAACAGGTTGGTGACGACGATGCGCGGCTCGTGCAGCACGACATGGCCAAGGCCGACGCCTTCGTTGAAAGACAGGCCGGTGAAGCTCGCCGGACGCGACATATCGAGTTCGAGGCCGGGCCGGCTCAAGCGGCCGATGTCGCCCGACGCGATCATCTCGGCAATCACCATGGCGGTGGTTTCGAGCGCTTCGATCTCGTCGTCGCGGTAGTGGCGCATGGTCTTGTTCTGGACGACCAGAACGCCGAGCGTGCGCCCTGCCCTGAGCACCGGCACGCCAAGGAAGGAGTGATAGATCTCCTCGCCGGTCTCCGGCAGGTAGGCGAAGGCGGGATGTTCCTGGGCGTTGGACAGATTGAGCGCACGCGCGCTCGCCGCGATGGTGCCGACAAGGCCCTGGCCGAGACGCAGCTGGGCCAGGTGAACGGCGTTGGGATTGAGACCGACGGTGGCGTAGAGCTCAAGCACCGAGTCGGCGCGCAGCACGTAGAGCGAGCAGACCTCGGCCACCATGTTGGCAGCGATATCGCGCACGATCCTGTCGAGCCGTTCCTGTGGCTCGAGGGGCTCCGCCATCAACTCGCGGAGCCGCTTCAGAAGTACGCGCGGCCCAGCGGCCATGTCACGTATCATTCACCGTCTCCAATGGTTGGACCCGGCGGGCACACCTTGCCACGCCGGCAACGCGGTGACGCTCGACTCCTAATACTACTGCTTATCGAGACCGTAGACGGAATGCAAAGTCCGAACAGCAAGTTCGGTATATGGCCCGTCGATCAGGATCGAGATCTTGATCTCGGAGGTGGTGATGGCGCGGATGTTGATGCCCTTGGCGGCCAGCGCCTGGAAGGCGGTGGCGGCAACGCCAGCGTGGCTGCGCATGCCGATGCCGATGACCGACACCTTGGACATGCCCTCGTCGTGCTGGACGGCGTCGTAGCCGATGTCGGGGCGGATCTTCTCGAGCACGGCAAGCGCCTTGTTGACGTCGCCCGACGGCACGGTGAAGGTCATGTCGGTGAACTTGCCGTCCTCGGAGATGTTCTGGACGATCATGTCGACATTGATGTTGGCTTCGGCCAGCGGGCCGAAGATCCCGCCGGCGACGCCCGGCCGGTCGGCGACACGGCGCAGCGAGACCTGGGCTTCGTCCTTGGCGTAGGCAATTCCGGTGACGACCTGCTGTTCCACGATTTCATCCTCGTCACAAATGAGCGTTCCAGGCGGATTGAGAAAATCGCCCATGCCGGGCGCATCCGGATCATCGAAGGACGAACGCACGAAGGTGCGAACACGATGCACCATAGCGAGTTCGACCGAGCGGACCTGCAGCACCTTGGCGCCGAGCGAGGCCATTTCAAGCATTTCTTCAAACGAGATGCGCGACAGGCGCCGCGCCTTGGGCTCGATGCGCGGGTCGGTAGTATAGACCCCATCGACATCGGTGTAGATATCGCAGCGATCGGCCTTCACCGCAGCGGCGATGGCGACAGCAGAGGTATCGGAGCCGCCACGGCCAAGCGTGGCGATGCGGTTGTCGGGGCCGATGCCCTGGAAACCGGCGACCACGGCGACCTGGCCTTCCTGGAAACGCTTGATCAGGAACGAGCCGTCAATGTCGAGGATGCGGGCAGCGCCATGGGCGTTGTCGGTCTTGATCGGAATCTGCCAGCCCTGCCAGGAGCGGGCGTTGATTCCCATTGCCTGCAGCGCAAGCGACAGCAATCCTGACGTCACCTGCTCGCCCGAGGCGACCACGGCGTCATATTCGCGGGCGTCGTAGACGTTGAAATTGGCGCCTTCGGCCTTCGAGGCCTCCTGCACCCAGCCGACAAGCTCGTTGGTCTTGCCGGACATCGCCGACACGACAACGGCGACCTCGTGGCCGGCGTCGACCTCGCGTTTGACATGGCGCGCCACGTTGCGGATTCGGGCGATGTCGGCGACGGATGTCCCGCCGAATTTCATCACGATGCGCGCCATAGAAGCGAAATGCCCTTGCCATATGCGCCGGCCCCAAGGGGCCGGAAAATGAGTGAAAACACCAATGCCTGGCCCAGTGCCTGACAGGGTGTCGAACGCGCGGCCTGCATAGCCAAAACACGCGCATTCCGCAAGGACGCCCGGCCAGACAAATCAGCGCGACATTTTTTGCCGGCGCAGCAGGGCGGGCCGGGGTTTCAGGATCGCCTCGGGCGGCTCGCGGAAATGTCGCCTTGACAATCGCGGCGCCAGACCCGACTTCCTTGCGCTCGCCCGACATCCGCTCGAAGGAGACCACAGCAATGCCAGATCCCCGCCCATCGACGATCGATGCCGGAGAAGTCGAGCGGTTCTCGGCGCTATCAGCCGAATGGTGGAACCCCAACGGCAAGTTCCGCCCGCTGCACAAGTTCAACCCGATCCGCCTGGGCTACATCCGCGACCAGGTCGCCGCCCGCTTCGGCCGCGACACCCACGCCGCACGGCCGTTCGAAGGCCTGCGCATCCTCGACATCGGCTGCGGTGGCGGCCTGTTGTGCGAGCCGATGGCCCGCTTGGGCGCTGAGGTCGTCGGCGCCGACGCCTCGGCGACCAACATCGAAGTGGCGAAGATCCATGCCGCCGAAAGCGGCGTGAGCATCGACTACCGCGCCACCACCGCCGAGGACCTCGCCGACGCCGGCGAGAAATTCGACATCATCCTCAACATGGAAGTCGTCGAGCACGTCGCCGACGTCGAGCTGTTCGTCAAGAAATGCGGCGAGATGGTCAAGCCCGGCGGCATCATGTTCGTCGCCACCATCAACCGCACCTTCAAGGCGCTTGGCCTCGCCATCGTCGGCGCCGAATATGTGTTGCGCTGGCTGCCGCGCGGCACCCACCAATATGGCAAGCTGGTGCGTCCCGAAGAGCTCGACAAGGCGCTGTCAGGTGCCGGCCTTGCCACCATCGACCGCACCGGGGTGATCTACAACCCGCTCGCCGACCGCTGGCAGAAATCCCGCGACATGGACGTCAACTACATGGTGCTGGCGGAAAAGGCGGCCTGAGGCCGCCATTTCCGTCTGTTCGGCCGGGTCGGGCGGCGTCCAGGCAAGGTCAGCTGCCGCGCTGGGCCCTGGTCGTCAGCGTGACGCCGGCGAGGATGATGAGGCCGCCGACCCAGGTCAGCGGACCGTAGCTCTCGCTCAGGAACAGCGTGCCGGAGATCAGGCCGACAGCGGCGGCGACATAGCCGATCTGGCTGAGATAGACCGGCCCGCCGACAGCCTGCAGCCGGAAGAAGAAGGCAAACATCGCCGACGACGCGGCAACCTGCGCCACGACCAGAAGCGGCATGTCTGCGAGCAGGCCGGCGGAAGCTGTCTGTCCGCTCGCAGCCGACAGCATGGTCAGGATCAGCGCCGCGGCGAGATGACTGCCGATGGCAAGCTCGATCGGCCCGGATGTCCTGGGCCAGTCGAAAGTGCGGTAGATGTTGCCGGCAGCAAGAAACACCGGGATGAGCAGGCCGACGCCGATCCACAACAGCTCGGCCGGCCGGTCGGCCTGGCCACGCGTCGAGGCCACGAGCAGCGCGCCGACAAAGCCGATGGCAATGCCTGCCACCCCGAGCCGGCTTGGCCGGCTGACCCGCAACACAAGCGACATGACCAGCGTGACGACAGGCGACAGCGTGAACATCAGCCCGGTGTAGCCGGCCCCCAGATGTGGCAAGGCGGTGAACATCAACAAATTGGGGATGGCATAAGAAATCGCCGCGGCGATGAAGAAATAGCGCAGGTTCTGGCGATCAAGTTTCATGCACCGGCCGCTGGCCACAAGCGTGATCAAAAGCACGCTGCCGGCGCCAAAGGAAATGACGAAAGACCACAACAGCGGCGGGATTCCGCCCTCTACTGCAAGCTTGCCGAACGGCAGCGTAAGTCCGAGCAGCGCGCCAGTGACGAGCAGGAGCGCGACGCCAGAATTCCAGATGATCTTCATGGCATGGGTCTAGCGCGGCTCGGGCCGGCAGAAAACACGGTCTCGATTGGGCCAGAGGGCCGGGGAAAGCCGCTGTGCCCAAACTTGCGCCGCCCGCTACGATCCCTGACAATATGGCCTGCCATGACCGGATCGAGAGCCATGACAAGAGAGGACGTCAGACGGATCGCCCTGCAATTGCCCGGGGCGGTCGAGAAATCGCATTTCGGCAAGCCGGATTTCCGTGTCCGCGACCGTGTCTTTGCCACCCTGCCCGAAGACGGCGACGCCGTCATCAAGCTGACCCGCGACCAGCAGGAACTGATGTGTGGGGCCGAAGCGGCGCTCTTCCGGCCCGTCGACGGCGGCTGGGGCAAACAGGGCTGGACCCGGGTGATGCTGGATGCCACCGACGAGCAGACGCTGCGCAGCGCGTTGGTGACGGCCTGGCGCAACACCGCACCGATCACCCTGCGCAAGGCGTTCGACCTGGCCGGTAGCTAGGCGGACGACCCCGCCACGGCGCGGCGGGACTTTCCTTGCGAGCGTTTCCATGCGAGCCTGATGGCAGGGACACCGCTCCTCACCTGGCACGCGCACCGCCGCCGCTGCCGTTTGATAGCAGGAGCACATGATGAGCCCATCCCCCATTGACGCGATCACCTTCGGCCGGGCAGCACCCGGCCTTGCCGTCCGCGACATCCAGGCAGCATTCCGCTTCTACTCCGAAATTCTCGGCATGCAGAAAGTGTTCGAGAACGGCAATCCGGTGGGTTTCATGGTGCTGGAGAAAGATGCCGCCGAAATCCATCTGAGCCAGAGCAAGGATCAACGGCCCTCGACCGTCAATGTCTTCCACCTGTTCGTCGACGACATCGACGCGCTCTACGCGATCTGCCAGGCCGCCGGCGTGCGCATCATCAAGTCATTGAAAGACAAGGATTACGGCCAACGGGCCTTCGTTTTTGCCGACCCCGACGGCAACCGGATCGACGTCGGGCAGCGCATCTGAGCGCGCCCCGCCAGCTGGGCGCCTCGCTCAGTTCCGGTCGTCGGGGAAGACCGGCAGCGGCATGAATTCGATGCCGTCTTCGGCGAGGCCCTTGGCTTCGTCGATGGTGGCGGCACCGTAGATGCCGCGCGCCTCGCTCTCGCCGAAATGGATCTTGCGCGCCTCCTCGGCGAATTTGTCGCCGACATTTTCGGCGTTCTCGCGCACCTTTTCGGACAGCTCCTTGAGTGCCGCCATCATCTTGCGCTGCTCCGCCCCCATGGCGAGCGCCATCTTTTCCTGCTTGCGCGAGGTCGAGACGGCAGGCGCCATCAGCGCCTTGTCGACCTGCTGCGAGCCGCATTCCGGGCAGGCGACAAAACCGCGCTTGCGCTGGGTCTCGAAGTCGTCATTGCTGCGGAACCAGCCTTCGAAATCATGCGCGTGGTCGCAATGAAGCGAAAAGCGGATCAAGACGCGGCTCCCCTGAGCGCTCCCTGGCCGGCTCCACGAAGCGCCACATTGAAGTCGCGCGCATTCCTCAGATTGGGGATCTTCTTGCGCGCGTCAGCCGAATGCTGGGTGTCGATCTCGGCGACGATGACGCCGGGCTCGTCGTGCGCGGCTTCAGCCAGGATGCGGCCCCACGGGTCGATGATCAGCGAATGGCCGAAGGTCTCGCGGCCGTCCTCATGCTTGCCGCCCTGGGCCGAAGCGATGACGAAGGCGCCGTTTTCGATGGCCCGGGCGCGCAGCAGCGCATGCCAATGGGCAAGGCCGGTCTGGCGCGTGAAGGCGGCCGGAACGGTGAGCACTTCAGCACCGGCAAGCGCTTCGGCGCGGAACAGTTGCGGAAAGCGCAGGTCGTAGCAGATGGCAAAGCCGATTTTTGCGAGCGTCGTGTCGGCAACGACGGCTTCGGTGCCCGGCTCATAGGCCGAGGATTCACGCCAGCTCTCGCCATTGTCGAGATCGACGTCGAACATGTGGATCTTGTCGTAGACGGCAAGCGTTGCCCCGTCGGGGCCAAACAGGAAGGCGCGGTTGGCGAGCTTGCCATCGGCGCGCATGATCGCGGTGGAGCCGACATGCAGGTGGATGCCGAGCTCGGCGGCGAGCCGGCGCCCGGAGGCGACGATGACATCGCGATCCTCCGAGGTGAAGGCCGCGGCACGCGCGTCACTGTCGCCGACGATGGCCCCGGTCATCTCGGGTGTCTGGACATAGGTCGCACCCTGCCCGGCAGCCTCGCGGACCAGCGCCTCGAAATCACGCGCATTGCGCTCCGGCTCCTTGCCCGAACGCATCTGCACTGCTGCCGCCTTGAAAATCGCCATGGTCAGTCCTCGGTTCTATGCGCCGGTCGCGAGAAGCTGGTCGAGCCTGCCTCGCGCATCGAGATCATGCAGGTCGTCGCAACCGCCGACATGGGTGTTGCCAATGAATATCTGCGGGAAGGTCGCGCGGCCATTGGCGCGCACAATCATTTCCTGCCGAAGCTCAGGCGAGAAGCTAGCGTCATGTTCGGTGAATGCAACGCCCTTGCGCTCCAAAAGGCGCTTGGCCGCAGTGCAGTAGCCACACATCATGCGCGTATAGATAGTCACATCGACCATGACGAAAATCCGTTGTCCTTGGTCGACTATATAGTGTCTGCCTCGTCGGGCCGAAAGTCCCCCGGCAGCACACGCGCGAAGGTCAAGACGTCGACGGCGCGGGCGCCGCTTTTGTCGAGCGCCCGCGTCACCGCCGCAACAGTGGCGCCGGTGGTGTAGACATCGTCGATCACCAGCACCCGCCTGCCCCTGATGTCGATCTCGGCTTCGGGCGGAACGATGAACGCGGCGCGCACATTGTCTTCGCGCTCACGCTTGCCGAGGCCGATCTGCTGGCGCGTGCGCCTGTTCCGGCGCACCGCCATCGGCGCCAGGGGCACGCCGGAGAGCGCAGCTACGGCGCGGGCCAGTTCCGCCGACTGGTTGTACTGGCGCCACAAGAACCGGCGCCAGTGCAACGGCACCGGCACGACGACTTCGGCGTCAGTGATGAGTTCGGCGCCGGCGCGCAGCATCCAGCGCGCCATCCAGGGCGCGAGGTCGGTGCGGTCATGGAATTTGAGGCCGCCGACCATGCGCCGCGCAATGCCGTTATAGGCGACGGCGGCGCGCGACCTTTTGAAGGGCGGCGGGTTGGCAATCGCTTCGGCCGACAGCAAGCTGGTGCCGAAATCGTGGGAAAACGGCGTGCCCATCACCGGGCACCACGGCTTTTCGAGAAAGCGCAGCTTTGGCCAGCAGGCACCGCACAGCGCGCCGGGCTGCGTCACCTGGCGGCGGCAGCCGGCGCATACGGGCGGAAACAGCATCCGCGCCGGCCAGGCAGCGACTGACAGAGCGAGGCTCTTGATCTCCGGCATCGGATCGGCCACGACAGGTTTGGGTCGGGCGACCATAACAGAAACCCGGCAAACAAGGACATCTGACGTGCAAGCCATTTTCGACGCCAGCCTCGTGATCGCGCACCGGCGCCGTGCCTTGGCGCAAGGCGTCGCCGGTGCCGACTTCCTGATGGCACGCGCCGCCGAGGATCTTGCCGAACGGCTGTCGACGGTCGAGCGCAAGTTCGAACGCGGTGCGGCGATCTTTTCGGTCAGCCCGGCGGCCATGGCGGTGCTGGCAGCCAGCGGCAAGGTCACCGAACTGGTGCGCGTCGAGGCCGACGCGGCCTTTCTCGGCGGCGGGCCGGGCATCGTCTCCGACCCCGAGACCATCGCGCTCGCGCCGGCCAGCATCGACCTCGCCGTGTCGCTGCTGGCGCTGCAGGAGGCCAACGACATTCCCGGCCAGCTGATCCAGATCCGCCGGGCCCTGAAGCCGGACGGGCTGTTTCTCGGCGTCTTGGCCGGTGCCGGCACGCTTGTCGAGTTGCGCGAGAGCCTGCTTGCCGCCGAGACGGAAGTTTCAGGCGGTGTGAGCCCGCGCGTCATCCCCTTCACCGACGTGCGCGATGCCGGCGGGCTGCTGCAGCGCGCAGGTTTTGCCCTGCCCGTCGCCGATGTCGAGACGGTGACCGTGCGCTACGACACGATGTTCGGGCTGATGCGGGACCTGCGCGCCATGGGGGTGACGAGCACGCTTGCCGACCGCTCGCGCAAGCCGGCGACACGACGGCTGTTCCAGCGCGCCGCCGAAATCTATGCCGAGCGCTTTTCCGACCCGGACGGGCGCGTGCGGGCAAGTTTTTCATTTGTCTGGCTGTCGGGATGGGCGCCCGATCCGTCGCAGCAAAAGCCGCTCAAGCCGGGTTCGGCACAGGTATCGCTGGCACAGGTGCTTGGCGAAGACGGCAAGACCTAGGCTGTCAGTTCTTGTTCAGCGCCTTCTGCAGTTCGCTGTCATTGCTGCCCCAGAGATATTCGAGCTGGCTGGAAAATTTCGTGAACCCGCCGATCATCGCCACCGCGATCAATGTAGCGATCAGCCCATACTCGATCGCGGTCGCGCCGCTTTCGTCTCTGAGAAATCGCTTGATCATCGGCCGCGTCCACCCGTCTTGTTGCGTCAGACCATAACGCCGACTGATTAAGAAAGGTTAACGGCGCAGGCTTAACGGGCGGTGAAGCGCGCGCACCGGCCCGAAACCGGCACCGATTTCCGAAAAGCCCGATGCCCAGATCTCATCTGTCAGAGCGTCCCGTGTGCATCCATACGGACGCGGCGTCGTCAGCACTGACCGCTGCGCTGGCCATTCTCGCCGATGACGCAAACCGATTGCGGCGTATCCTGCAGCACGGAGCGGCGCAGCGTGTAGCTGGAATGGCGGTTGATCGCGCCGGTGGCGGTGTAGTCGAGACCGTCGAACCGGACCTGGCCGATCAGCGGGCGCGTCCGGTCGGCGAGGAAGGGCGTGGCAAACAGCGTCAGCGCAATCGCCACGAAGCCGAACAGCAGCGCGACACGCAAGATGCCGGCCCGCGCCCTGACAACAGGGGACGAGCGCTCGCGGCGGATCAGGTCCCACTCGTTGTCAGCTTGCATTGGCAACGTCCCTCGCAAAAAGCCGCGTCGATGGGCAGCCGAGACAGGCGGCGGCCATTCAATTTTTCACGATTGCATGAACTTTGGCTTAACGCTGCCGGACAGGCAGCGTCACAGCAGGTCGATGAGGAACGGGATCAGCGGTTCGTCGGCCGGCGGCATCGGGTAGTCGCGCATCTGCTTGGGCCGCACCCATTTCAGCACCTGGCCTTCCCGCGGTTCCGGAATGCCCCAGAAGCGGCGGCAGACATAAAGCGGCATCAACAGGTGGAAATCGTCATAGGTGTGGCTGGCGAAGGTCAGCGGCGCCAGGCACGCCGTCTTGGTTTCGATGCCGATCTCTTCGCGCAGCTCGCGGATCAGCGTTTCCTCAGGCGTCTCGCCGGGCTCGACCTTGCCGCCGGGAAACTCCCACAGGCCGGCGAGCGACTTGCCTTCGGGGCGCTGGGCCAGAAGCACGCGGCCATCGGCATCGACGAGCGCGCAGGCGGCCACCAGCAGCAGGCGTTTTCCCTGTTGGGTCAAGTCAGGCCTCCGGCGGGCGGCGGTAGTGGTAGCGGTAGACTTCCCTGAAGCCCATCTTCTTGTACAGGCGGATGGCACCGACATTGTCGGCCTCGACCTGCAGCCAGGCCTGACGCGCGCCCCTGAGCCGCGCCCATTTCAGCGCCGACAGGATCAGCCGGTGGCCAAAGCCCTTGCCACGCTCGGCCTCGGTGGTGGCGATCTCGAACAGCCCGGCCAGATCGGTGTCGTGGACGCAGATCGCCGCCGTCACCGGCTGCTCGTCCTGTTCGAGCACGAACATGCCGGCTTCCGGCTGGATCGCGCCGATGATCTCCGACAGGCCGGGCCTGAGCGACGGGTCGAGCCCGTGCACCGCCATCGAGGCGGAGACGAAGCGGCCAATGTCCTTGAGCGGGATCTGGTCCATGGCGCCTTCGACGACGCCGTCGTCGAGCGACAGCCGCATGACCATCGATTCCGAAAACGTGCTCCAGCCCTCGCGGTCGAGATGGGCGGTGATCGCCGGGCCCGACAAAGGCGACATGCGGAAGGTCAGCGGCCGGCCATAGGCCTCGAAACGGCGGCTGGCGCGGGCGATGCGGTCGGGAATGTTGCGGATGTCGGCGGGGTCGAGCGGGTTGACCGAATTGAGCCGCTTGGCCGGGTGGCCCGCCGTCAGCCGGACCAGCCAGGTGCCGTCATAATGAACGGCCGCCGCTGGCCAGGCGCGAAAACCCGCCGCCTCGTAGCGGCGGGCGATCGCGAGTTCGTGCGACGGGCGGTTCTGGTTCACGCTGTTGTCAGCTCCGGTAGTCGCCATTGATGGCAACATATTCCTTGGTCAGGTCGCAGGTCCACACCGTCGCCTTGCCGCGGCCAATGCCGATATCGGCGCGAATGACGATGTTGTCGCCCTTCATATAGGCCGAGGTCGCCGCTTCCGAATAGCCGGCATCGCGCTCGCCATTGTGCGCGAGGCGGTTGTCGCCGAACCAGATCGACAACAGGTCGCGGTCGGCCGGCTCGCCGGCCTTGCCGACGGCCATGACGACGCGGCCCCAATTGGCATCCTCGCCGGCAACCGCCGTCTTGACCAGCGGCGAATTGGCGATCGACAAAGCGATGCGCTTGGCCGAGCGCGCCGACTTGGCGCCGGTGACAGTGACTTCGACCTGCTTGCGCGCACCTTCGCCGTCGCGCACCACCTGAAGCGCAAGCGTCTTGAGCATCTTGTTGAGCGCCCGGCGGAACGCGCCGAGGCGCGCATCCTTGAGGTCGGAAATGGCAGGCGCGCCGCGTTTGGCGGCAGCGCCGGTGGCAAACAGCATCAGCGTGTCGGAGGTCGAGGTGTCGCTGTCGACGGTGACGGCATTGAAGGTCTTGGCGGTGCCGCGCGACAGCATGTCCTGCAAAACGTCGGCTGAAATCGGCGCATCGGTGGCAACGAAGGACAGCATCGTTGCCATGTCGGGCGCGATCATGCCGGCGCCTTTGGCGATGCCATTGATGGTGACGTCGGTATCGCCGAGCTTGACGGTTGCGGTCACCACCTTGGGATAGGTGTCGGTGGTCATGATCGCCCTGGCGGCTTCGGTCCACTGGTCGGGCCGGGCGTCCTTGACCATGCCCGAAAGCAGGTGGGAAAACTTGCCGGCATCGAGCGGCTCGCCGATGACGCCGGTGGACGCCAGGAACACGTCGCCTGGCGTACAGCCGGCGGCCTTGGCCGCGGCCTGGCCGGTCAGCGTCGTCGTCTCGCGGCCCTTCTTGCCGGTGAAGGCATTGGCGTTGCCGGAGTTGACGACCAGGACCCGCGCCTTGCCGCCTGAAAGATTCTGGCGGCAGAAGTCGACCGGCGCCGAGGGGCATTTGGAGCGGGTGAACACACCCGCCGCCGTCGTGCCCTCGTCGAACACCATGGCCAGCACGTCGGTGCGGCCCTTGTATTTGATGCCCGCTTCGGCGGTGGCGATGCGCACGCCTTCGATGGCCGGCATCTTTGGGTATTTCTTGGGCGCGAGCGGGGAAATGGCGTCGGACATCGGGAACCTCGATAGGCTCGAAAAACGGTAAGGGAAGCCCCGTTTGCCCGATAGCGCGAGGCTTCGCAAGGCGTTTTCACCTCACGAAGCCGTGGTCCGGCCTCAACGCACAGCCGGATTGAGGAAGCCGCGGAACAGGCGCTGGACGGTCGGGATCAGGCCCCAGATCATTGCCGAGACCATCAGCGGCGCAATCAGCAGCGTGCGCTGCCAGATCGTCCAGCCATCGGTCAGAGGCATGATGACGTAGAGAAGTGCGGTGATCAGCGGATAGACGCCGATCAGCACCATCAGGGCAAAACGCGGGCGGGAAAAGCGGGTTGGGGAGGTAGTCATCGTCAACTCCATCGGAACGAAACGTTTCGTTATATAAAACGGGCCGTTTCGTTTCGTCAAGAGCTGGTGTAGGGATAATTGAAAATGGAGACCAAAATGAGCACTGAAGCAGAAGCCGCGCGCAAATCGATCGGTGCAAAACGCAGCCTGGAAAGTGCGGAAGCCATCCTCGAGGCGGCCGAGGCCGTGCTGATCGAAAACGGCTATTCCGGCTTTTCGATCGAGGCGGTGGCGCGGCGGGCCCGCGCCGGCAAGCCGACGATCTACCGCTGGTGGCCGAGCAAGACAGCGCTGCTGCTCGAGGTCTACCAGCGCCAGAAGCGCGACATCACCTACCCCGATACCGGCGATATCGAGCAAGACCTGTTCATCTTCGCCAGGAGCCTGTTTGCGCAGTGGCGCGAAACGCCAGCCGGCAACATCTTCCGCTCGCTGGTCGCCGAAGCGCAGCAGGACCCCGCCGCCGCCGAAGCGCTGGCCGAATATGCGCGTGGCCGCCGCGCCCATACCGGCAAGCTGGTCGAGCGGGCCAAGGCGCGCGGCGAGGTGGCCGCCGATGTCGACCCCTCCCAGGTCGCCGATCTGGTCTCGTCCTACGCCTGGGTGCATCTTCTGACCGGCCGGCTCGACGAGGACGAGGCTGTACTGCGCCAGGCCATCCGGCATATCGTCCACGGCATCGTTGCCAGGGGGTAAAGTGCAATGGACGACACCAGGGAGCCATTGCTGCCGATCAGCCTGATCGTGGTTTCCGACTATCTCTCGGATGACGGCGATGGCGAGTTGCGCCAGTCGCTTGAGGCCTATTTGCACGACAAGGCGGGCGTGCCGGCCGAAATCCTGATTGCCCTGCCGGCTGGAAGCAGTTTTTCATACAGTGCCGATCCGTCGGTTGGCGGCACGCCGTCGCCACCAGCTGATCGCCGTCGTCGAGGCCGACTGCCTGCCGCAGCCGGGATGGATGGCGACGCTCCACGCGCCCCTCGACCACAACCCCGCCATCGCTGCGGTCTCGGGGCGAACCTCCTATGGCAACGGCAACATGATGAAACGGGTGATGTCGCTGCTCGATCGCGGTTTCATCGAATGCCGCGACCGTCACGGCAAGGTGATCCATGTTTCCAGCAACGGCGCCATCTATCGCCGCGCCCTGCTCGAGCGTTATCGTTTCCAACCCGGACAAGGACCCTTCGTCAGCGCCCACATCAGGCAGGATCTGATGAACGAGGACGGCATCGAACTGGCGGTCGACCCGCGCGCCGTCTCCATCCATGCCTATGAAGGCCTCGGCTTCATCTGGGACGTGCGCCGCAACAAGGGTTTCCAGTTCGCGCTGATGAAACTGCGCAAGCGCAGCGATCGCTCAAGACTGGGGCTGGCGGTCAGCGCGGTGATGGCATCGTTCCGGGAAAACCACCGGACGATCAGGGCGGTCGGCGACCAGTTCTGCCGACCGGCCGACTGGCCGCTGCTGTGGTTGATGATGCTGGCGGTGCGTGTACCCGAATTCGTCGGGGCGCTCGCCGCCGCCGACCCCGCCGCCTTCAAGGCCTCGACCCGCTATCGCTGAGGCTCGCCGGCGGAGACGAAAACGTCATCAACACCAACAAAAGAGCCTTGAAAATGACTTCGAGGCGTCGATCGATCGATTTGAGCGGCTTGCAGGATGCAACCGACAGAAATGAAAAGTTTCTGCCGCAAAAAGCCTAACTCTAATTGGGGCTTTTGCGACAACTGGACATTCAATGATGTCCATGGCACTCGTATACGCATGATTTACAGCTTTGCCCACGTTCTGCTTCTAGGCACCGTCGATTAAACGATGGTGGGTTAGCGCGTGCGCTTTTGAGATGATGCAACCCGCCGAAGAGGCGGGTTTTTTTATGACTGTCTCCTCGGCCATATCAACGGATAGCGACAGAGATGGCTTACGACCCAAAGCGCATTGAGCCCCAGTGGCAGCGCTACTGGCAGAAAAACGCGACATTCAGGACTGACGACGATCGCTCCAGGCCGAAATTTTATGTGCTGGACATGTTCCCTTATCCCTCTGGCGAAGGGCTGCATGTCGGCCACCCGGAAGGCTATACCGCGACCGATATCATTTCTCGCTACAAGCGAATGCGCGGCTTCAATGTCCTGCATCCGATGGGATGGGACGCCTATGGACTGCCAGCGGAGCGATATGCGGTACGTACCGGCGTCCACCCCGCAATCACGACAAGGAACAACATCGGCAACTTCAAAAGCCAGGTTCAACGCCTCGGCTTCTCCTATGACTGGAGCCGTGAGTTCTCGACCACTGACCCCGACTTCGTGCGCTGGACGCAATGGATTTTCCTGAAACTCTACGAGCGTGGCCTCGCCTACCAGGCGGAGGTACCGGTCAACTGGTGCCCGGCGCAGGGCACGGTGCTGGCCAATGAAGAGGTTAAGGACGGCAAGTATGTCGAAACGGGCGAGCCCGTCGAGCGCCGTCTCATGCGCCAATGGATGCTCAAGATCACCGACTATGCCGACCGCTTGCTGGAGGATCTCGACGACCTCGACTGGCCCGAAGGCATCAAGACGATGCAGCGCAACTGGATCGGCCGTTCGGTGGGGGCCGAGATTACGTTCGTCGCCGCGGGCAGCAAGGAGCGCCTGACCGTCTACACCACGCGGCCCGAGACGATTTGGGGCGCGACGTCAGTCGTGCTGTCGCCGGAGCATCCATTGGCATCCGTCATGACGACCCCGGCGCAGCGCGATGCCGTGAACGCCTATCTCGCCCGTACCGCAGCGCTCAGCGATGTCGAAAGGTCGCAGGAGCGCGCCAGGACCGGCGTGTTCACGGGGACATATGTCGTCAATCCCGCCACAGGCACGCCGATCCCGGTCTGGATCGCCGATTACGTTGTGATGGGCTATGGCACCGGGGCCGTCATGGCGGTGCCCGCCCATGACGGTCGCGACCATGAGTTCGCGCGAAGCTTCGGCTTGCCGATCGTCGCTGCCCTGGCGGTTCCGACAGGGTTCGATATCCATGACAAAGCCTGGGAGGGAGAGGGTCGGCTGGTCAATTCCGGCGCTTGGAGCGGGCTCGACGCGCCATCGGCGAAAAAGGCGGCCATCGCCTGGCTCGCCGAGCAGGGCATTGGCCAGCCGCGCAAGCAATATCGCCTGCGCGACTGGCTGTTTTCGCGTCAACGCTATTGGGGCGAACCTTTCCCGATCCTGCACCGCGCCGATGGCGTCATCGTGCCTTTGTCCGAGGACGCCCTGCCGCTCCTGGCACCGGAACTGGACGACTACAAGCCGACGATGGCGGGTGATCCGCCGCTGGCGCGCGCACAGGACTGGATGCGCACGAGCGATCCGGCCACGGGCCTGGCTGCGCTGCGCGAAACCAACACCATGCCGCAATGGGCAGGATCGTGCTGGTATTACCTGCGCTTTGCCGATCCGAAAAACGCCGGGGCGCTGATCGACCCAACCGCGGAAAAATACTGGCTGCCCGTCGATCTTTATGTCGGCGGTGCCGAGCATGCTGTCCTGCATCTGCTCTATGCACGCTTCTGGCACAAGGTTCTCTACGATATCGGCGTCGTCTCGACCAAGGAGCCGTTCCAGAAGCTGTTCAACCAAGGCATGATCCTGGCCTTCTCCTATCGCGACGCCTCGGGGAAATATTATCGTCCTGACGAGGTGAGCGAGCGCGATGGTCAGTGGTTTGCCGGCAACGAGCCGGTCAGCCAGCAGATCGAGAAGATGTCGAAATCGAAGTTCAACGTCGTCAATCCGGACGAGGTGATCGATCTTTACGGCGCCGACGCCATGCGTCTCTACGAGATGTTCATGGGCCCGCTCGACGTGGCCAAGCCGTGGCAAATGTCGGGCGTGGCTGGCGTCAGCCGCTTTCTGCATCGTGTCTGGCGTATGGTCGCCGATGACGCGGATGGCCTTAGCGAACAGGTCTGCGACATCGCGCCGCCAGGCGACATCGCCCGCCTGATGCACAAGACCATCCGCGCGGTCGGTGAGGATATCGAGACGATGCGGTTCAACACGGCGATCTCCAAGCTCATGGAGATGTCGAACGCCCTCCTTGCACTGGAGCAGAGGCCGCGTGCAGTGGTGGAGACTTTTGTGCTGCTGCTCGCTCCCTTCGCGCCCCATATCTGCGAGGAATTCTGGCGCATGCTGGGTCACGAGGCCTCACTGGCCTATGCACCCTGGCCTTCATTCGATGCGGTATTGGCTGAAGATGAGCGTCGCGAATATGTGGTGCAAATCAACGGCAAGCTGCGTCACAAGCTGTTCGCCGCTACGGGTCTTTCTGCCGACGCACTTGTGCGTGCGGTCAAGGATGATCCGCGCGTCGGCGAACTGCTTGAGGGCAAGCAGATCATTAAAGAGATCGCGGTACCGGACCGGCTTGTCAATTTTGTCGTGAGCGATCGGTTGTCGTAAAAATCCCGGGTTTTCGGCCGGAACGGGCGGTGACGCCATCAACGCAAACAAAAAAAGGGCGGCGCCATCGGCACCGCCCTTTCGCGTTTGGAAGCGTTGAAAACTACTTCGAGGCGTCGATGGCGTCGATCGCCTTCTTCAGCGCCGGATCGGTGATCTCGATCTTGCCGGCGGTGCGGACCTGCTTGACCAGCTCGATGTACTTCTCGCGGATCAAAAGCGAGCGGACCTGGTCCTTGACGGCGTCGAATGCCGGCGGCTGCTGCGACCGCTTGTCTTCGACCTTGATGACGTGCCAGCCGAACTGGGTCTGCACCGGCGCCTTGGTGTAGGCGCCGATTTCAAGGGCAAGGGCTGCCTTTTCGAATTCCGGCACCATCTGGCCGGGGCCGAAGAAGCCGAGATCGCCGCCGGAGGTCTTGCCCGACGGGTCGGTGGTGTTGTCGTTGGCGAGCTTCTGGAAGTCGTCGCCGCCATCGAGCTTCTTGATGATCGCGTCGGCCTCTTCCTTGGTCTTGACCAGGATGTGGCGGGCATGGACCTCGTTGACCGGCTTCTGCGCCGCGATTTCCTTGTCGTAGCGGGCACGGATCTCATCGTCGGTGATCTTGCCGGCGACTTCCTTCTCCACCAGTTCGCCATGCAGGGCGCGCTGGTCGAGGAAGGCCAGGCGGCGCTGGAAGTCGGCGTCCTTGTCGAGACCCTTTTCGACAGCCTGGGCAGCCATCAGCCGGATCTCGATGATCGACGACAGCGCGGCGGCGCGGCGCTGCTCGGGCGGCAGATTGCCGAACTGCTGGCCAAGGTCCTGCTCGGCAAGGCTAATGTCGGCCTCGGTGACGTTCTGGCCGTTGATCGTCGCCACGATCGCGTTCGGATCGACAGCTGCCGCTGCGGCAGGAGCAGCTGGGGCCGCGGGCGCGGTTTCCTGCGCAACCAGAGGCAGCGACGACAGCGCCACAAGCCCGGCTGCAAGCCCGATGCGGGCAAGCGAGGCGCTACGGAACGAAAAAGACATCTAAACTCTCCGGTGGGGAAATGACCGCACTTCCAAATCAACCTGAATGTGGCGGAATTTGGCGTCTCGCGCAGGCTCTCTGCAACGTTGACATAAGTTGTGCCCCCTCTTATCTGTCCATCGTCTTCGCGTCCAGAAGGGTTTTTCCGGGCGCTTTTCGTGTTGAGTCTGCCATCCCCATGTCCTCGGCAGGCTCGGCCGGCGGACAGTCGGCTTCATTCGAATTGAAAGGACCACTTGATGGTCAGTCTCGGCGGTCTCGCCCGTAAGATTTTCGGTTCCTCCAACGACCGCCGTGTCAAGTCGACCCGGCCCCGGGTGGAAGCGATCAACGCACTGGAAAATGAACTGCAGGCGCTGACCGACGAGCAGCTGCGGGCGCGAACCGAGCAGTTCCGCCAGGATCTCGCCAACGGCGCCACGCTCGACGATCTGCTGATCCCGGCCTTCGCCACCGTCCGCGAAGGCGCCAAGCGCGCGCTCGGCATGCGTCCCTTCGACGTCCAGATGATCGGCGGCATGGTGCTGCACGGCCGCGGCATCGCCGAAATGCGCACCGGCGAGGGCAAGACGCTGGTCGCCACCCTGCCCGTCTACCTCAACGCCCTGACCGGCAAGGGCGTGCATGTCGTGACCGTCAACGACTATCTCGCCAGCCGCGACGCCGAATGGATGGGCCGGCTCTACAAGTTCCTCGGCCTGTCGGTCGGCATCATCGTGCACGGCCTGTCCGACGAAGAGCGCCGCGCGGCTTATGCCTGCGACATCACCTACGCCACCAACAACGAACTCGGCTTCGACTATCTGCGCGACAACATGAAGTATGAGCGCGCCCAGATGGTGCAGCGCGGCCACTTCTTTGCCATCGTCGACGAAGTCGACTCGATCCTGGTCGACGAAGCCCGCACGCCGCTGATCATTTCCGGTCCGCTCGAGGACCGTTCGGAAATGTACAACACCGTCGACGCCTTCCTTCTCCAACTGGTTCCGTCCGACTACGAGGTCGACGAGAAGCAGAAGACCGCCATCTTCACCGAAGAAGGCACCGAGAAGATGGAAAACCTGCTGCGCGATGCCGGCCTGCTCAAGGGCGAGTCGCTCTACGACATCGAAAACGTCGCTCTGGTCCACCACGTCAACAATGCGCTCAAGGCGCATTGCCTGTTCCAGAAGGACAAGGACTACATCGTCAAGGACAACGAAATCGTCATCATCGACGAGTTCACCGGCCGCATGATGCCGGGCCGCCGTTTCTCCGAAGGCCTGCACCAGGCACTCGAAGCCAAGGAACACGTGGCGATCCAGCCCGAGAACCAGACGCTGGCCTCGGTCACCTTCCAGAACTATTTCCGCATGTATCAAAAGCTCGCCGGCATGACCGGCACGGCTTTGACGGAAGCCGAAGAGTTCGGCAACATCTACAATCTCGACGTCACCGAGGTTCCCACCAACCTGCCCGTCAGCCGTATCGACGAAGACGACGAGGTCTACCGGACGGTCGAGGAGAAATACAAGGCGATCGTCCGCGAGATCAAGGAAGCCAACGCCAAGGGCCAGCCGACCCTGGTCGGCACGACCTCGATCGAGAAGTCCGAGCAGCTCGCCGAGCGGCTGCGCAAGGACGGCTTCAAGGACTTCGAAGTCCTCAACGCCCGCCACCACGAACGCGAAGCGGCGATCGTCGCCCAGGCCGGCAAGCCGGGCTCGATCACCATCGCCACCAACATGGCCGGCCGCGGCACCGACATCCAGCTCGGCGGCAACGCCGACATGCGCATTGCCGACGAACTGGCCGACATGCCTGAAGGCCCCGAGCGCGACGCCAAGGTAAAGGCGATCCGCGAGGACGTCGCCCGCCTCAAGGAAAAGGCGCTCGCCGCCGGTGGCCTCTACGTGCTTGCCACCGAACGCCACGAAAGCCGCCGCATCGACAACCAGCTGCGCGGCCGCTCCGGCCGTCAGGGCGATCCGGGCCGCTCGAAGTTCTTCCTGTCGCTGCAGGACGACCTGATGCGCATCTTCGGTTCCGAGCGCATGGACGGCATGCTGACGAAGCTCGGCCTCAAGGAAGACGAGGCGATCGTCCACCCCTGGATCAACAAGGCGCTGGAAAAGGCGCAGAAGAAGGTCGAGGCGCGCAACTTCGACATCCGCAAAAACCTGCTCAAATATGACGACGTCTCCAACGACCAGCGCAAGGTGGTGTTCGAGCAGCGCATCGAGCTGATGGACGCGACCAGCCTGACCGAGATTGTCGGCGAAATGCGCCATGACGTGATCGAGGATCTCGTTTCCAAGCACATTCCCGAAAACGCCTATGCCGAGCAGTGGGATGTCACCGGCCTCAAGGAAGGCGTGATCCAGTATCTCAACCTCGATTTGCCGATCGAAGAATGGGCCAAGGAAGAAGGCATCGCCGAAGAAGAGGTCCGCGACCGCATCACCGCCGAAGCCGACAAGGCAGCAGCCGACCGCGCCGAGCGCTTCGGCCCCGAGGTCATGACCTATGTCGAACGCTCGGTGGTGCTGCAGACCATCGACCATCTGTGGCGCGAACACCTGGTCAATCTCGACCACCTGCGTTCGGTCGTCGGCTTCCGCGGCTATGCCCAGCGCGACCCGCTCAACGAATACAAGGGCGAGGCCTTCGAGCTGTTCCAGGCGATGCTCGGCAATCTGCGCCAGGCCGTGACCGCGCAGCTGATGCGCGTCGAGCTGGTGCGCCAGGCCGCCGATGCGCCGCCGCCGGAAGCCCCCGAAATGCACGGCCACCACATCGACGGCACCACCGGCGAGGACGATTTCGGCGAGGGTTCGATTGCCGTGCTGCAGGACAGCCGCGTCGTTGCCGCCGAGGACCGCGACCCCAACGATCCCGAGACCTGGGGCAAGGTTTCGCGCAACGAAGCCTGCCCGTGCGGCTCGGGCAAGAAATACAAGCATTGCCACGGCACCTTCGCCTGAGCGAAGTCAGCGCCAGACACCAAACGACAAAGGCCTGGCCCCCGCGCCAGGCCTTTTTCATTCACGGCTGTTCGTTCGCCAGCTCGACGAGGTTGCGCAGGGCGGCAAGGCTGTTGATGTGTTTGCGTCCAAGTGCGATCTCGTGTGGATCGGCACCGCGCAAATCGCCCAGCCGCTCGATGCCGATCTCTTCGAGATAGCAGATCATCTTCGGCCCGACCGAATGCGCCCGCGGCATCGATTTGCGCTGGTCTTTGGAGATCATTGCGGCCCCTCGCCGCGTTGTTTGGTTCACCCAACCGTTTCTTAATGGCTCTCGGCTACATGCTGTGAGCGAAATCGCGGAAGATGGAGTGTATCGAGTTGCGTTTTTCCGCAGCGATGACGGCCGAAAAATGGTTGCCCGGGCTCATTGCCGCGCGCCTGAGGCCATTGCTGCGCCGTGTCGATGCCATCGTTTTCAGCACTGATGCGCGTGGCGAAGCCGGCCGCATGTCGCTGTTTGCCTTTGCCGTGCGCATCGTCAGCGCCGCCATCGCCTTTGTCAGCCAGGTGCTGCTGGCGCGCTGGATGGGCAGCTTCGAATACGGCATCTTCGTGCTCGTCTGGGTCTCGATGATCATCGTCGGCTCGCTGTCGTGCTTCGGCTTCCACACCTCGATCATTCGCTTCATCTCCGAATACCGCGAAAAGGCCATGCTCGCCGAATTGCGCGGCGTGCTGTTGGCCAGCCGGCTGTTCGTGCTGATTGCCTCGACCGTCATCGCCGCACTCGGGGCCGCCGGCGTCTGGGCCTTTTCCGGCCGCATCGAGAGCTATTATGTCGTGCCGTTTGCGCTCGGCATGATCTGCCTGCCAATGCTGGCCTTGTCCGACGTGCTGCAGGGTCTGGCGCGGGCCAATTCCTGGGCGTTTTCCGCACTCGTGCCGACCTACATCACCCGCCCGGTGCTGATCCTGGTGTTCATGGCGCTGGCGGTCGGGGCCGGCCTTGCGCCGACGGCCGAAACCGCCGTCCTGGCCGCCATCGTCGCCACCTACGTGACCACGGTCGCCCAGTTCGTCCGTGTCACCACCCGCGCCGACCAGCGCATTCCCGCCGGTCCGCGCAACATCAGGCTCGGCTACTGGCTCAAGATTTCGCTGCCGATCTTTCTGGTCGAAAGCTTCTTTTTCCTGCTCACCAATGCCGACGTGCTGATGGTCGGTTTCTACATGGACCCCGACAAGGTCGCGGTCTACTTCGCCACGGTGAAGACCCTGGCGCTGGTCCATTTCGTCTATTTCGCCGTCAAGGCCGGCGTCGCCCAGCGCTACGCCCAGATCGCCCATGGCGAACCGGAAAAGCTCAGCGCCTTCGCCCGCGAGACGGTGTCATGGACGTTCTGGCCGTCGCTTGTGATGGGCGTGCTGGTGCTTTTGCTTGGCGAGCCGCTGCTGGGCATGTTCGGCCCCGGCTTCGCCGACGGCTACCCGCTGCTGTTTTTGCTGGTCGCAGCCGTGGTGGCGCGTTCGGCGGTCGGGCCATGCGAAAGCCTGCTGACGATGAGCGGCTACCAGAATGTCTGCGCCATGGTCTATGCCGCAACCCTTGCCCTCAATATCGGCCTCAACGTCATCCTGATCCCGGCATTTGGCCTGTGGGGTGCGGCGATTGCCACCTCGGCGGCGATGATTTTCGAAGCCACAGCCCTGTCCTTCACCGTCTGGCGCAAGCTCGGCATCGTCATGGTCCTGTTCATCCCCACCAAACGCACGGTAGAGAACGCCTGATGGCAGCCATCCCGCTTCTTGAGGAAACCAGTGGCGGCCCGGCGGGCTCGCTGATCGCCGGCATTGCCGGTTTGCCAGCCGACGCGACCGAAGCAGCCCATCTCGAGCTGACCTCGGCCGAACGGCCGCTGCGGCGGCTTGCCATCTATCCGGCCTCCGCCGGCTTCGACCTGGTCGAGGAACTCGACCATCTCTGCGCCCGCACCATCGAGCCCAACGTCTTTTTCAACCCGCGTTTCCTCGCCCCTGCCATGCCGAGGCTCGAGGACCGCGAGGTGCGCCTGGCCGTCATCCGCGACGGCACCGAGTACCGCAGCCGCTTACGGCTGCTGGTGCCCTATTCGGTCGAAAAGCCGGCAGTGCCGCTCGGCATACCTGTCATGCGGACATGGTCGAGCCCGTTTGGCCCGCTCGGCACCCCGCTGCTCGACCGCGACGACCCCGAAGGCGTGATCGCCGATTTCTTCGCCATGCTGGCCAGGCCGCATCTCAAGCTGCCGAAAGTCTTCGTCATGCCCGACATGCGCCTCGACGGCGCGGTGGCGCGCATGCTGAGCGCGACCGCCGAAAGCCGCGGCCTGCCGCTCGTCATCACCGGCCAGTTCGAACGGCCCTTCCTCGAAAGCGACGCCGAGGGCGAAGACTACCTCAAGGAATCGCTCGGCAGCCGCCACTACAAGGAATTCCGTCGCCTCGGCCGCCGGCTCGCCGACCAGGGCGTCGTCGAGCACAAGGTCGCCCGCACCCAGGACGACGTGCGCCACGCCATCGAGCAGTTCCTGACGCTCGAGGCATCCGGCTGGAAAGGCCGCCAGCGCACCGCCATGGCGATCGACCGCTACCGCGCCGCCTTCGCGCGTGAGGCGGTGCACCGCATGTCGGAGCAGGACATGTGCCGCATCCACACACTGACGCTCGACGGCCGCACCATTGCCAGCCTCGTCGTCTTCGTCGAGGCCGGCGTCGCCTACACCTGGAAGACCGCCTATGACGAGACGCTGTCGGCGTTTTCGCCTGGCGTGCTCTTGATGATGGCGGTGACCGGCCAGCATCTCGACGATCCCAACATCATGATGACCGATAGCTGCGCCGTGCCCGATCATCCGATGGTCGGCAAGATGTGGAGCGAGCGCAAGCCGATGGGCACCTTCGTCGTCGGGCTGACGCCGGACGCCGACCGCGCCACCCGCCAGGCCGCCTCGCAATTGCATCTGTATCGCGAGACCAGAAAGCTTGCCGCCAAGCTGCGCGACCGGGTGCGCAGCCTGTTGAAGAAGCGCTAGATCGTCTTCGTCTCGCGCCTGGCGCGGTCGCGAAAGATGCGGCGGATGACCTTGCCGGTGGTGGTCAGCGGCATCGAATCGACGAACTCGACCTCGCGCGGATATTCATGTGCCGACAGCCGCTCGCGCACCCAAAGCTTGATCTCGTCGGCGAGTGCCGCGTCGCCGACAACGCCATCCTTGAGCACGACATAGGCCTTGACGATCTCGGTGCGCAGCGCGTCGGGCTTGCCGACGGCGGCGGCCAGCGCCACTGCCGGATGGCCGGTCAGGCAGTCCTCGATCTCGCCGGGGCCGATGCGGAAGCCAGCCGAGGTGATGACGTCGTCGTCGCGGCCGAAAAAGGCGACATAACCGTCCTTGTCGGCGATGCCCTGGTCGCCCGTGGTCATCCACTCGCCGATGAATTTCTTCTCGGTCGCCTCGGGGCTTTGCCAGTATTCGAGAAACATCACCGGGTTTGGCCGGGCGATGGCGATCTGGCCAGGCTCGCCTGCCGGCACGCGGCGGCCGTCACCGTCGATGATGGCGACGCGGTGGCCCGGCACCGGCTTGCCGATGAAACCGCCACGGCTGACGCCAAGCCCGGCGCAGGAGGCGAGCACCGCATTGCACTCGGTCTGGCCATAGAATTCGTTGACCACCAGCCCGAGCTCGGCGGCGGCCCAGTCATAGGTCTCGCGCCCGAGGGCTTCGCCGGCGGAGCCGATGCTGCGCAGGTTGAGCCTGAAGCGCTTGCCGATGTCGGGCACGACCTTCAGCATGCGCAATGCGGTCGGCGGGATGAAGGCGTTGCGCACCGCCATCTTTTCCATCAGCAAAAGCGCGGCTTCCGGCGCGAATTTGTCGAAGCGTGCCGCGACCACCGGCAGGCCGAAATAGAGCCCGGGCAGCAAAAGATTGAGCAGGCCGCCGGCCCAGGCCCAGTCGGCCGGCGTCCACATCAGGTCGCCTGATTGCGGCAGCAACTCCTGCGCCATCTGGATGCCGGGCAGATGGCCAAGCAGCACGCGATGGCCATGCAGCGCGCCCTTGGGCGGGCCTGTGGTGCCGGAGGTGAAGATCATCATCGCCGGATCGTCGGGATGGGTGTCCTCGGCGGCGAAGACAGGCGAATGCGACGCCACCAGGCGATCAAAATCATCGACATCGCCGCCACCGACGACGACGATGGTTTCGAGCCCGGGCAGCCGGCCGCTGATTGGGCTCACCTTGGCAAAGCCGGCCTCGTTGGTGACGATCGCCCTGACGCCTGCGGTCTGCAGCCGGTACTCCAGCGCCTCGACGCCGAACAGCAAGGCGAGCGGCACGGCGATGGCGCCGAGCTTGTAGATCGCGACATGGGCGATCGCGGTTTCAAAACTCTGCGGCACAAGCAGCGCGACGCGATCGCCGCGGCGCACGCCTTTGCTCCGCAAGGCATTGGCAAAGGCGTTGGAGCGGCGCGACAGCTCGCCGAAGGAAAGCTTCTCCGCCGCCCCGTCGACATGGTAGTCGAGCAGCGCTGTGCGGTCGGGATCGACCACAGCCCAGCGGTCGGAGACGGCGGTGCCGATGTTGAATTTTTGCGGGATATGCCAGCGGAAATCACGGTAGAGGGCGTCGTAGGTGTCGCGCCGTTCGAGCATGGACGGTCGTCTCCGCTCCTCCGCGAGGGAAATAGCTGATAGTGGTGCCGGAGCTACCAACCAACAGGAACCCTGCCTAGTATCGCAAGCGGCTCACGTCAAGAAATTGCCAGCATCGTCGCGATGGGCTGGAACAAACAGCACCGCATCGCGCCCGATTGTCCGGCGAAGCTGTGGCACCCGACAGAGATCGGCCCATAGAGATCAGCCCAACAGAGATAAGAATGCCAAGATTCCGCCCGCTACGATCCTTGCAGAAGCGTATCGCCAAATTGCGCTACCACGATGTCGAGGTTTTCAGAGCCAGGTTCAGTCGCCGTTTCGGAAAACAACAGCCGGTTCAGTTCCACCAGGGCGAGCGGCATCACGCTGGCGGCATCTACGCCATATTCCTGATCTGGCAGCCGACCGAGACGCCGTGGTATGTCGACAATGCGCTCGCATCGCTGGACGAAATCAGTGCCAATGTGATCCTGGTCGTCAATCACGAGCTGGATGCCGGACGGCTGCTCGACCTCAAAAAACGCTGTTCCAGGATCATCATTCGCGACAATGCCGGCTTCGACTTTGGCGGCTACCGCGACGCGACGCTTCATCTGCTCGAAAATGAAAACCCGACACGGCTGCTCTACCTCAACGACAGCGTGTACTTTTTCAAGAAAGGGCTGACCCCGCTTTTCCAGCAACTGGCGGGCGCGGACGCCGACGTCGCCGGTTCGTTCGAAAACTGGCAACATGTCTACCACATCCAGTCCTTCTGCTTTTCGGTGAGCCAAAGGATCTTCAAAAGCCCGGCGTTCGCGAAATTCTGGCACGACTACCTGCCGGCCAATTCGCGCCTGTGGGCGATCGGGAAAGGCGAGATCGGCTTTTCCGAGGCGATCCTGCCGATCGCGCAGTCGGTCACCTCGATCTATTCAGCCGACCGGATCCGGCAATATCTGGCCGAAAGCGCCTCCAACGACATCGCGCAGGCAAACACCTACATCTGCCGCGAACTGCGGCTTCCGCCGTCTGTTTTCAACGACGAAAGCCGTAGCGGGCTGGTGTCGAATATCTGCGCGCAGATCGCCAGGCGTTCCCAGATCCATACGGCTGGATTCCTGTACAAGAAATACTTCGACTGCCCGCTGATGAAACGTGACCTGTTGTATCGCCTGGTGTTCGACATCGACGAAATCGAGCACAACCTCGTCGACGTCGGCCATGAGGGCCATCTCGTCGACATTCTCTCCGACATGAAAAGGAAAGTGCCGGGCGACCAGTTGGGCTCGACGAAAAGGCGCCTGTTCGAGCAAGGCATCATCTGATGATGCCAAGCGCCGGCGTTGATCAGCCCAATATCCGCCGGAAGGCGCTTTTAAGGCGCCCGGCAGGGGGACGTCTCGCGAATTCATAGCCGTCGTTGAAGCTGGCAGGGCCGAAAGGATCGGCGCTCGAGGCAAGCCGGCGCTTGAGAACCACGGCGCCAAGGGCCAGCGACCGCTCCAATGCGTGAGCCAGGGTTCCATCGATCTGCCCGGCCTCCGGCTCGAAATCGGCAGCCTTAAAGCCGAGATCGACAAGTGGCGCAATGACGTTGCTGCGCGCCATGAACATGGATCCGGCACAAAATCCGGCGTCGAGCACGTCCTGGCGGCTCAGCCCAAGGCGCTGGCCGATGGCAAGGACACGCGCTTCATTGCCGCCCATATAGCTTTTGACCGACAGCAAATGGCCGTCGGGGCCGACGATGCCAAGAGCGGGATCTTCGCCAAAAGCCTGGGCCGCGCGTTGCAGCTGCTGTGGCTGCAGCAGTGCTGAAACCATTGCGCGACGCCACGCGTCGCCATCGGCCCGATGCAGCGATTTCTTGGTGTGGACCTTGACGACAAGTTCAAACCCCTCAGCGCGAAGCGCGGGAAACACGCACAGGAACGGCAAGACATCGCGGCCGCGGTTGTCGAACACGTAAAGCTCGTGATCCCGACCGCTGGCATCGAGGCGCAAAGCCACCTCAGGCGCGCGCTCCGCCACCGTCGTTACAAACAGCTTGTGGCGCGCCGGAAGGCTTTGCACGAGATCGAGAATTTCATCGAACACATCCATGTAGAAGGCATGGATGACGATCGCCACCTTGAACGCGTCAGTCATGCGATGCCTTCCCTGTGCCAGCCACGCGACGGATCTTTGGGCAGCAACCATGTCCTGCCGACGCTGTCTACCGAAGCGGAACCGTCAGGCACAGCTTTGACCCGAAATGGCTCTGTCGGCATCGCGTTTGTCGCGGCGGCCATCTCCCCACAAGCAGGCGCAAGCCGCCTGGGGATTGTGCTGGCGCAGGCCATTGATCGGCGAAATTGGCTCAGCCTACGCAACAGCGCCGCCATCCGAAGCAAGTGGAGCGCTGTCCTGGCTGCCTAGGCTGCCCGTCGCAATCGGCGCTTCTTCTTCGGCTTTCGCACACGCCTTGCCTGCGATGCCTCCAGACATGCCATGCCGATAAGCGAAGCCAAGAACAAATCATTGACGCCGAGTGAAATATTCAACGCCTTTGACAAGTGCAATAGAATTTCATGATGCGCCATAGCATCTCCCCCTGCACCAAGCGGAAGCTAACCTACCACAGTTGCTTTGACCTAGCGAGTGGAACCAAATACAGCCGCCTGCAACTACAACATGCAATCTTGGCGATGATCCATATCAGGGCCGAACAAATGCACAGCTTGGTTCGCCTGTTGCCTGATCTTCTCCGCCGTGAGCGGCGATCCGACCGAGCTCGCCCGCATCATCGCCTTGATGGCGACATGACGGGCGATCTGGCGACAATTTGAGGTTTGCCGGCGACGTCTCGACCGGAGGCCTCCAACCCAGAGGCTGGCGCTCTTCCCCTGAGCTGCGGACCGCCGCCTTTACCTAATATTCATCGCAGCCATTGGGGCAAGATGGGGATGGCAAAAAAGCCCCGCTGCCTGGTAGCAACGGGGCGTCCGCCGCGACCGTTTTTAGTGCTGCTGAATGGTACCAGTGACCACGGCATCCACCTCCCGATCATGATCGGCAGAGACCATCGCCAGGATGCCAAGCCCGATAGCGATGGGCGCAAAGAGCAAGGCGACATTTGCCAGGCACTTCAATGGCACCCACCGGTCGGAGGTCGTTTTCCCGTCATCCATTGGGCAATTCCTGTGTGCTTGTCTGGCTCCCTTGCCTCGGTACGTGCCCCATTTGTCGTGATTAAGCCGCGTCCACGGGCAATTCAGGGCACGGTTAAATATCGCTGAACCGCTTGCCGTGACCGCTCAAACAACAAAGGCCCCGCCACCTCTCGGTGACGGGGTGGTTGGTCAACGCCACTGGATAGATGACCGCGTCAGCCATATGGCAGCCTAAACGACCGGCAAGCCGCGCGGGCAGCCGCCTGGGCGTAGGCTTGACGAAGACGGTGGGCGTCAGCTTTGCACGCCTTGCAGCTGTGCTCCCCGAGCCCGAGCGGCCATACCAACTGAGAAAGTGCCGCAGTGCTTTCCACGACAAATCAGGTGCGGCTCAGCCCAAGACGCCGCCGATAGACAATGCAACACCAAAAGCTCGACAACACCGCGTCGCCTGTCGGGCAAACGCGGCATCTTTGAGGGCACGGCATCCATGAAACCGATTCTTCTGGCAGCAACTGTACTGGTCGCGATCTCCACCGCTGCGACCGCCGCGGACACCGTCGTGATCGACGAGGGCGCGGCAGCATACAACTGGTCGGGCGTCTATGTCGGCGCTGCTACCGGCTTCAACACACTGTCGCTTCAGGACCTGACCTTCGACGATCAACGGTACTCTGACGGCGGCTTCGCGGGCGCGATTTATGCCGGCTATAACCATCAGATGGGTCATCTCGTTCTTGGTGTGGAAGCAGACCTGAAGTACGCGTCCGCCGAAGTGCCTGAGGATCCGGCCTTCATTACCTATGATTCGAAGTGGGGTGCATCGCTTCGTGCTCGCGCCGGTTACGCCGCTGGCAACATCATGCCTTACCTGACCGGCGGACTTGCTGTCGCCAGCTTTGAAGGTGACCACAACGACGACGGCACGAATCGCGCCAAAAAAACTGTCACCGGCTATGCGGTCGGTGGCGGCATCGAATGGGCTGCCACGCAAAATCTCCTCGTCCGCGCCGAGTACATCTATTCAGACTATGGCACCAACGGGTTCGCATTCGCGCCCGGCGAAGGCACATCCGACATCCATCGCGTCGATCTTCGCACGCATGATTTGCGCGTGGGTGTCGCCTACAAGTTCTGATGCCCACCAGGCAATGCGCAACGTTCAGGCCCGGCTTCGGCAGGTTCCTTGTTGGCCCAACAGGCAAAGGCGCCCCGCCGCCTTTCGGCAGCGGGGCAACCGCCGGTGCAAGCATGACAGTTTGTCGGCAGCGGAGAATGATCAGCGGGCGGTGGCCTGAACCACGTCGGGATTTTCAGCGCGCGCGCGCCCAACATGACCACGCCGGCGAACAGGTGCCCAAAAGAGAGCTCGCCTTCACATGAGGCCGCAACAAATCGCGGCCGGACGCGTTTGCATCTGATGCATGAACACCCTCAACCACCCGCCTTCGGCGTCGGCCAGGCCGTCAGCTTCAGGTCTCGCGCCGGCGTGCCGCTTGGCACACCCAACAGCTTCACCGTCAAGACAATCGTGCCTATCGAAAACGGCCTCCCTCACTATCGCATCCGCAGCACGGAAGAGGCATTTGACCGCATGGTGCCTGAGTCCAATCTGATCGCTGCCGACCAGTGCCAAACGACCCACGATGATGAAGCCCGGCGGATATTCCGTATGCGCTTTATGCCAAAGCGGCGGCGATAGTGGTGCACGCCATGCGAGCAAAATGCGTCCGAGCCCCCCAAATACCGTCAAAGGTGGTCTCTACCGGCGACCACGGCAAATGCTGCCCATTTCCCCGATGCAACCGCGTAGCTGTGGCTGTTCCCGTCATGAGGGTGTATAGTCTCGGCATCGACGATAACTACAATGGGCATCGCCGGCTGCGAGCGAAGATCAAGCTTCCGCCCTGATTTACGGGAGGGAAGCTATGACGAGCCCCTCGAACGTCTCTGCCTTTGACTTCGAGATTGCCCTCGGCGCCTTTCGCCGGATGAGGCCATTGCCAACCGACTTGTCGGACCTTCGTGCGCTGGCACGCGAGCTGATCACCGATTTATGCGCCGAAGGCGCGTACCCAGATGAGTTCATAGATGCCTTGGTTCAAGCTGTTGCAACCCAACCTCAAGCTATTCGCCGCTACGCTGCAGAGTAGCGAGGTGCTGGTCGACATGCGATTCCGCCACCGACAACAAGATATCGACGTCATCGAAGCTTGCGCGATCATCAAGCGCAGCGATCCGTTTCCTTAACAGCCTGAGGTCGTGACGGATGGCTTCGGCGTCACTGAGGTGATTGCTGGGAATATTCATTGAAGTCTGCCCTATCGGGAGGTGCCGCCCTGTTGGCTTGCAAACAAAATAGGCCCCCCCTGACCAGCGGCAACCTACTCAACGGACAATCGCCCGCTCGAAGGTCAAGCTTCCAGACCATGGTAAGTTCCATGAAAAAGGCCTGCCGGATGGGGCACATCCGGCAGGCCTGCTGCGAGCACGGCCGGAGGGGGGTGGCCATGCTCTTTAGCAACAACTTCCCGCGCCTCAATAAGTTCCACAAGCGAAGGCCTGCCGGAGGGTGCCCGCTCCCGCAGCGATGGTTCCATTGGCGGGTGCTCCGCCACGCAAGAACGAAGTCCCTGGCATTCCGTTCCTCCGACAGAAATTGCAGGCTTGAACGCCAAAAGCCCCGCTACCTTTCGGCAGCGGGGCGATTGGGTTGTTCGT
This sequence comes from Aminobacter sp. UC22_36, assembly GCF_044056035.1. NCBI lineage: Bacteria > Pseudomonadati > Pseudomonadota > Alphaproteobacteria > Hyphomicrobiales > Phyllobacteriaceae > Aminobacter > Aminobacter sp. UC22_36. The sequence continues at coordinate 1,222,705 of NZ_CP171996.1, read as the reverse complement.
CGGCGGAACTGAATACATGACCGCTGCGCCATGATGGCGCGGCAGGGTTAACCACCGGTAAATCAAGCCTGGAAGAGCTGGCCTTACTGTGGCGTTTCAGCGACAGCAAAGCGCCATTCCGCCGTCACCTCAACGCCTCCACTTCACAGCGTGTCCTGCAGTCGCTTATACAACGCCAGGCTGAATTTTTGGGGGCTTTGCATGAAATCGATTCTTGTCGCGGTGTCCGCCCTGCTGCTGTCGAGCGGCGTCACGCTAGCTGCCGACTCTGTCGCGACGGAGCCGTCGGGTTTTGTCTGGACCGGTGCTTATGCCGGTGTCGTCCTTGGTTATGGGACCGGCGCCTCAAAAGCCACTGCCGACGGCGGCTTTGACGGGTCCGCCCCCGATGACGAGGCCCGGCTCAGCCCAAACGGCCTGGTGGGGGCGGCTATCGCCGGCATGAACTGGCAGTCGGGCGCGTTGGTGTATGGTCTCGAAGGTGAAGTCGGCTATCTCGGCGCCAAGGACGACTTTTGGTTCCCGAACGGCGATGACTACTTCGCGACAACGGAATACGGCTTCTACGGAGCTTTGGCTGGTCGGCTTGGTTACGCGATGGACCGCACCCTGATAACCGCAAGGGCGGGGCTGATCGTCGCCAAGATCGACTACGGTTACGGCGACATCGATGGCGGTGTCGGCGGCTCAGCTGATCCGGATGCCTCGGTCTTTGGCGACAAGGCAAGAGCCGGCCTCCTGGTCGGCGCGGCCCTTGAACATGCCTTCGCCGGAGACTGGGTCGGCAGGCTGGATTATTCCTATGCGAATTTTGGCAAGCATTCGCAAGACGATAGCTTCGATGGCGCGTACCGCATTTCAGACGACCTGCACATGATCCGGCTCGGCCTGATCAAGAAATTCTGAGCCCGGTCAGGTTCTGCGGTAAAAAGCCCCGCCAGCTCGAAGCCAGCGGGGCTGTTGCGGGAGTTCAGTCGGCAGTAGCGTCAGCGAGCCAAAATTTCCGCACATCGAAGCTGAGAGCTTCCAGCCTCAAACCTGCGACGATTGCCAATCCGCATGTTCAGGTGGCGGGGACAGGCTCCGTTAGCCTTGTGTGGCTTGCACATCAGGCAGCCAGCCCTGGCGTTCTTGGGCTTCTTTCGTTTGTGATGCACCCTTGCCTCCGGTCACTGCCGGTGCGCCCCGATGGCGCCCGGATATGATCGGAAGTGCAAGCTGTCGGCCACTGCTCATGGCACCGATATGCGCATTGAGACGGCCGGATTTCAAGCGTCCTTGCCATTGGCCGACCCGTTTGCCCAGCCCCTCATCGCGGTGGCTCCACCAGCGAAGGTTCCGCCAGCGACATCGGCGGCGGTGTTGAGGTGTCTGCAGCAGGTGGCTACGTCGGCGGTGGTCGGAACCAGGCCAGCATCTTCAGCACGCTTTCGCCAAACAGCACGACGCCGGCAAACAGGCCGAGGATGCCGACAATCAGCCATTTGACGGCGCGGCCGACGGTCATGGTCGCAACGACCAGCTTCAGGCCGGCGTTCAAGGTGTCGATGTCTTCTTCGCGCAGCTGCGCAAGAAACTCCCGTGTTTTCACCGGCAGCTCGGCCAGGCGGTCGGCGGGTTTTGCGTTCAGGTCCATCTCACCCTCCATCATGCACCGAAAGGCTTCCTGGCGATGAAGCGGCCATACAGCGCCCAGGCCGCGCCGACGAGGATCGTCGCCGGGCCGACATAAAGCGTTGGCGTATCCGGCACGCCGTTGGTCCACAGCTCGGCGATGACGGCCAGCGCGCCGAGGATCGAAGCGACCGAGCCTTGCGCCACGCGCGACTGATAGGCCGGCTCGCTGTTGGTCGCATGCTGCTCGCGCCAGGCCAACTCGCGCCGCACCGTCGCCGCGACCACCTCGCGCACGGCTGGCACGTCGGTCGGCTCGAGCGAGATCTTCGGATTGACCGCCACCTTGTCGAGCACACGCCCGATGACGGTTTCAAGCACCTTGCCGGCGATCAGCGGGCCAAGGAAGTTCTGCTGCTGGGTCATTGCGGTTTCCTTCTACGAGAACAGCCAGGAGATGATGCGGGCCAGCCAGCCGCGCGCCGGCTCGGGCGTGGTGACCTCGCCATAGCCGTCGGCGCGCAGCAGCGCGTCGAACGCGCGCGCGTAGCCGGCGATCAACACCGCTTGGTCGCGGCCGTTGACGATGCGCCGCGCACTTGTGAAGTCGGAAGCCTGCAAGGTGATGTGGTCGGCAAGCTTGTTGCCGGTGAAGGTGCCGAGCTTCATGCCCTCGACGATGATCCGCGCGGCAATCTCAGGTTTTTCGGCAAGCTGCGGCGCATTCAGCAGATCAAGCCCGAGCCGCCTGCCCCAGTCGGCATAGTTGCGGCGCCCGGTGATCTGGACGAAGCCGCGGCCCATGAACCTCTTGCCGTCGCCGGCAACCGTGTTGCCAAGGTCCTTGCGGCCCTCATAGCGCCTCTGGGCGGCCGTCGGCCCCCATATCTCGCGCATGTAGCGGAAGCGGCCGCTTTCGTGCCAGGCGGTGGCAAGCACATAAGCGCACTGGTTGCGCAACAAGCCATGTTTCAGGCACGCATCGACGATCAGCCGCGCGCTGGCGTCAGTCAGGTCCATGTGATGCTCCATTGTCAGCCGCCGTCATTCCCGCGGGGCGAGGCAGCGAAATTCGAAGACGGTTGAAAGTGGGGGTGGATAATCTAAAGCTGCTCGAAGCAAGCTCGAGGGCTCGATGCGACTAAGCAATCTGCTCAGGTCAGCGTTTCCGCCTGCGTTCATTCGCAGCCAGCGCAAAAGCTATTCGCAGCTCCAGCAAGACCTTTGGGCATTGTCAGAAGCTGGCGGCAAGACCGACGGTTATTTTGTCGAGGTCGGAGCTTGTGACGGGATCGGGCATTCCAACACCTACATGCTTGAGCAGATGGGTTGGACAGGCATTCTGGCAGAGCCCAATCCGGCGATGGAACAGGCCATTGTCACGCGGAGGACGTCACCACTTTGTACCCAGCCGGTCGGGCGCACCTCTGGCGACGCCGTCACCATGTTGTTCGTCCCTGACCATCCCGAACTGTCGACCATGGAGCAATTCGCAGGCGTTGACGGCCATGCCCGCAACCGAGCCAATCACTCCAGGGTAGACCAGACGACCATCAGCCTGAATGACCTGTTGACCCGCTACGATGCCCCCAGGCAGATCGACTTCATCAGCATCGACACCGAAGGCAGTGAGCCCGAAATCCTCGCCGGTTTCGACTTCGGTCGTTTTGACGTTCGGCTCTTTGCCATCGAGCACAATTTCACGCCAGCCGAAAAAGAGATTGATCGGCTGATGAAGTTGCGTGGCTATAAGCGGGTCCACCGGTTTTGGTCGCGCTGGGATGCTTGGTACCGGAAGCGAATTTAGGGCTTGAGCATTTCGGCTGCGATCTGCTCGACAATCGCCTTCAAGTCTTGCGGGGTCGCAGCTGCCGCTATCTCCGAACGATTTGTGATGTCGCGCAACCGCTGCTTGTCAGCGGCGATTTCGGCAAGCGCGCCTGTGTTGCCCTGCTCAATCGCGCGAGCCGCCTGCACGTCCAGGTCAATGAGCCGCGGCGCGCGGACCCTGCGCAGATGGTCGCGTGCAATATCGCGGGCGACAGGCATGTCGATGACCACGGCTTCACCGCTATCGCGCCATGCATTTCGGAATGTGCCATCGCCGGGCAGGTCTGTCGGGTCGATCCGACGCCATGACACCCAAGACACGCCAGCTTTGGCAAGGAATTCCTCGATTGCCGCATCTGTCGCTTCGGTTTCCATGATGACGGGCGTTTCTTCCGTGCCGCCATCACCCCTGATCACGAACTGGGCGCATGAGACAAAGCCATCCAACCGTTGCGCCAGAATATGCTCTACCTCGGGCTTCATCATTGATCTCCATAGCCGGCCATCGACCACGAGAATGGGTCATAGAAAGGAGAGGTGGAGTTGCCGGTCATAGCGCCATCCCATTTTTGCAGGCGAACAGTTCCCGCCGCCTGAGACTGAATGATCAACGAGATGAGGTTGGGGGTCGAAGACTGTTCGAACATCCGGGGATGCACGCCCAATTGGCACTGGAAAAGTCAGTGCCAACGGTGAAAGAGATGTCGGCGGTGCCGTTATCGACGATGCCCGATATGTTGTAGGACGCCTGGAGCGTTGGCACACCACCTGAGACGGTAGCGTAGCCCCAGCATTTCGCAGCGCTGGGATGGAAGTGCTGGCGGCCTGGCGACACCGCCAACATGGTAGACGATCCCGCCTCCATCTCAGTTTGATCGGCTATTTCGACAAGCCCGGCAAGCGTGTCGCTTGAGCCAAGTGCTGCAAGATTGGCCGGAACCAAAACCCGAACTGCGTCAGCCTTGGCAATCGCTTCCGCGTTGGTTGCCAGCTCGACAATGCCTTTTGCGGTCGCGGAGGCATCCGGGTTGACCACTGGCGCGCCATTCGCCCGCTGATAGCCGACACAGACCCAATTTCCCGCGCCCTTGGACCTGAATTCAGCCACGTCGCCGGCAGCAGTCGTGATGTTCGCAGCACCCGGCAAAATGAGGCTTGTCGCGTTGTGGGTCAGCGTCAGCGCGCCGGCAAAGATCAGCGTGCGCATCGCACCGGAACTGACAGTGCCAAGTGCGGTGATGCCAGTCGTGCCGGTGACAGTGATCACGACACCTGTGGCGTTGGCCAGGTTGAGCGTTGCCGCCGAGGCCATGTCGGCGCCTGACGTGTTGAGCCCGTCATTGCCCGAGACCGCCGAGGTGCCACCGGTGCCGCCGGCATTGATCGGCCGCACCGCGTTCAGATCAGCCAAAAGATCGGCGAGAAAGGCATTGTATCTTATGCTCGACACCGTCGTATTGGGCACGCCATTGGTGTTCGGCGGCCATGACATCACACCCAACCCGTTACGGGGCATCGGCAAATCTCCATGAAAAAAAGCGCCTCGGGGCGGCTGATGGCGAAACTCGAAGACGGTTGAAAGTCGGGCTTTCGCTTACTTATAGGTGCAGTATAAAAGGGACATGTTGTCCACGCTCAGAAGCTACTTCGCAGCTCCAAGTCTTACGCTCGTCACAGCTTGCGACACGAGCCATGCGCGCTCTGCCCTCAATCTACTTGCCAGTGCAGCAAGGCATGAGCCGAGGGCGCGTTTGATCGTTTACGACCTTGGAATGACCGGGCTTGAAGTGTCGGCAATACGCGACCGTTTCGGCTGTGAAGTGCGTCGGTTCGAATTCGAACGCTATCCCGCTTTCTTTAACATCAAGGTTGCCGCTGGCGAGTATGCATGGAAGCCGCAGCTCGTCCGTGATGTCGCTTTGGAAACAGCTGAAATCATATGCTGGATGGATGCTGGCGATATCATCAAGGAGCCCTTGCACCACCTTCGCCGGGAAACTGCGAGGTTCGGATATCACAGTGCCCATTCCAGCGGCACGGTTTCGGGCTGGACCCATCCCGGCATGCTTGCCTACTTTGGCCTGCCAGCCGACTGGATGGCTAACGCTCCTAATCTGAACGGCGCCTGCGTCGCCTTTGACATGCGCCAAGAGGTGGGCGTTCGGCTCGTCAACGAATGGGCGGATTGCGCCATGATCCGTGATTGCATCGCGCCCGTAGGCTCCAGCCGCGCCAACCATCGTCAGGATCAGGCGCTTTTTACCGTGCTTGCATATCGTGCTGGCCGATCGCCAAAGGCGTCACACAAACATCTTGGCTACGCGATCCACCGGGATGTCGAACTGAACACGCATGACTGACGAGCATTAAATCGCCAGTTCAGGATTAAGCACGGCCCGACCAGAGGACGGATTGGTCGGCAGAGGTGCGGGCGATCAAGGCGAATTCGAAGACGAGTGAATCAATTCGACAACGTCGGACCGCGTTGCTATGCCGTCGCCTATGGGCTTTCTGCGTGGATTGCGAACTAGACTGGGGCTACGAAGGGAGCGCATGCATGTCGACTTCCTGCCAGCAACCAAGCCCGCTGATCAGGATCCGCTGCCCGGCATCGAGATCGGGCGCAAGACTTACGGCATGGGTAAGGCAGTGCTCATCGGCTACTACCCGAAGGACACCCCTCTAACAGTTGGGTCGTTCTGCTCGATTGCGGACGAGGTGGTCTTTTTCTTCCGAACCGACCATCGGCCCGACTTGGTTTCGACTTATCCGGGCTACTCAATAGCTAGCACCGGCGGGCTGTTCGATGACTCCGTCTTCAAGGGCCCAACCACGGTTGGGCACGACGTTTGGATCGGCTACCGTTCTATGATCATGCCCGGTATCTCCATCGGTAACGGAGCAGTCATCGCGGCGGGGAGCGTCGTGACCAAGGACGTTCCACCGTATGCAATCGTTGCCGGCAACCCTGCCAAGCTGATCCGAATGCGCTTTGAGCCTGAAACGATTGCGACACTACAAGCGCTTCAGTGGTGGACCTGGGATCAGGAATCGATCCGAGCGAATATCGACCTGTTCCGGTTAACGGGCCCGGATTTCGCAAGTCGAGTTCAGCAACTAGACGGTCAGATCATGCCACCTTCGCGCTGACCCCTTGGGGAAAGGCTATCTGCAAAAGTGCCTCTGCAGCATGCCGATCGGTGTTGTTTTCCAAGACCCAGTCACGAGGGGAGTAGTTGGCTGGGCCACTGGCCAGCAATTGCCGAAGTTCATCATCATCCGACCAGAACGCGCCAGTTGCTTCGGTCAGATATGGTGCAGCGCTACAAGGAGTGCCCTCGTCGGGGATGACGTCGAAACGTCGCACAAATGTCGGCACATCCATTGACCACGCCTCGGCCAAGGCAAGCCCCTGGCTTTCGCTCTGACCGACCACGACGCACACTATCGCTTGGTCCAGAGCCCGCTTGAATTCCTCGGGCTGGTAGTATCCATAGCGGATCGTTACGGGCTCGAAGCCCGCAGCTCGGATCATCTCGGATGCTTCGGCTGCAGCTTCGGGTTGACGCTTCTCATAGACCAAGACCTTGCTGCGCTTGCCGCCCGATGGTGCCCAATGATCGGCGTCCACACCTGCCGGCCAGATCGCGATCCTCCCAATCAGACGCGGCTCATCAGCTTCATAGGCATCTTGGACCCACTTGCTCGGAACCAGTACCAAATCAATTTCAGGAGACGCCAAGACCGCATCTTCTTCGAAGGCTCGGACAACAATGTTCGGGCCGACGATCAACCGATCGCACAGGCCGCCGCGCTTCGCCGCAATGCCCGTCCGAACAGCCCGGGCGTCTGCGACGGCATGAACCGTCTTTGCCCGCAACCTGCCAAAGCGTCGTGCGTAGAGCCAGTCGATGCCGGCCAACTGTTTCAATCCTTCGACAAGGCTGCGAGTAACGCCAGGGTGACCGCCATACTGGCGCTCGCGACCGCGCAGGCGCTCGCGAACCTGTAGCCACAGGTCATTTAAGAGCGGGCGTTGTTTGCCAGTGAGGATGACCAAGTCGTGGCGCTTCATTTGCTACGCCATATCTGGTCCTATTTTCGGCGTCAAAGTTTAGATGCGGCGGTGAAGAATCCATCCACGCGTGCCGACGAGTAGCCGAGCGCGGCAAAGCCCGATTGCAACATGGTATCGTCTCGATTGAATGTCTTGCTCTCGACATAAGCGATCTGGATAAGCTTGGGTTGGCTGGAGACCCAGCCTTCGACAGGTACGGTTAGACCGTCGATCTCCAGCTGCATCTTAAACTGCCGAGAAGAGACAACGTCGGGAACAGGTGGTGACGGAGCGGGTCGAATGCTGATGACCGTCATTTGCCTTCCTCCATCTCTTCGGCGTGAGCAGTGGCAAGAATTGCCTCCTCTGCACGCCAGGCTGCGGCACCGATGCCATGTCCGTCAGGTTGGCTGAAATCGGCGGTCCAGAGTTCACGTTGCGATCGGTCGGTAGGGATATCGGCGGTCGCGACAATTCGATATGGCACGCCTGCAGGCACGTCTTTGCGAGCGATTTCCTCAATGGGGAGCCCGCTCTTTTCAGCTGGGATAACCACGGCCACGCCGTCGCCACTTGGGTGAATGATGCGCTGCATATCAATCTCCGAAGACAGCTACGTTGGTGATATCGCAATCGAGCGCGGTATTGTTTACGGCACGCGTGCGTATCTGACAGGTGGTAGTTGCTGGTGTGACAGTTGTCACGCAGCCGACGTTGTACGAACCGCCGCCCGCATCAGAGCGCGCGGAACCCACAGCCGCATAGCTAGAATTCGCCATCGCGTTCGTGAAATTCATGGTGTAGTCGCCTGTACCGTTGTCGGTAATCGATGTCACATTGTAACTGTCACGGATGATAACAGTGCCAGTACCGTTGAAGTTGACCCAGGCTTTCGCAACCCCTTGATGAGCTGCAATCGGAGCTGCCCAAGTCGGAGCCGTCGCTCCTGGGTTCATTTGAAGAACTTGGGCGGCCGTACCCTTTGCAAGGCGAGCCTGAGCTTTTGCTCCTGCTAGGTAAAGCATGTCACCAGCGGCGGTTGAGGCAGGAAGCGGAGCGAATATCTCTTGTCCAACACCGTCGCCAACGACGATGACGTCATCATCGGTATCCCACTGGATATCGGCCTCTGCGGTAGGGGTCGGGTTCACTCCTTGCTTCAAGGTCAGCGTCGGTTGGACTAACGTGTTAACCGTCGGCCCCCCTGACGCCCGCTGATAGCCCACACAGACCCAATTTCCCGCGCCCTTGGACCTGAACTCAGCCACATCACCGGCAGCAGTCGTGATGTTCGCAGCACCCGGCAAAATGAGGCTCGTCGCATTGTGGGTCAGCGTCAGCGCGCCGGCAAAGATCAGCGTGCGCATCGCACCGGAGCTGACAGTGCCAAGTGCGGTGATGCCGGTCGTGCCGGTGACGGTGATCACGACACCTGTGGCGTTGGCGAGGTTGAGCGTTGCCGCCGAGGCCATGTCGGCGCCTGACGTGTTGAGCCCGTCATTGCCCGAGACGGCCGAGGTGCCGCCGGTGCCGCCTGATGTGATCGGCCGCACCGCATTCAGGTCGGCCAAAAGATCGGCGAGAAAGGCATTGTATCTGGTGCTCGACACCGTCGTGTTGGGCACGCCGTTGGTGTTCGGCGGCCATGACATCACACCCAAGCCGTTACGCGGCATCGGCAATCTCCATGAAAAAAGCCGCCTCGGGCGGCTGATGGACTCTTGGGTGGTGCACCGGCATGATCCCGGCGATTCGGAAGGGACGCATATGCCTGCAAAGTTCGAGAACACGACCAACACACCGAACCTGATCAATGTGCATATCAACGCGCTTGAGCCGGGAAACCTCATTGTCCGCCTGGAATATGTGACCTCTCAGGACCACATCGAGCGGGTTCGGCGTGGCGAGGCCACGGCCGACAGCGTCGAGCTCCTGATCAAGCCCCACCAGGCGCGAAAGATCGCCGAAGGCCTTATCCGCCAGGCCGAGCTGATCGAGGCGTCGACAAAGCCCGCCGGCGGCGCACAGCAGTAGCACTGCGCACAACTGTCTCCTGAAGCGGCCCCTGAAGCGCCCATTGTCGAAGCTGGGCAGAACGGACCTATCGGCGCATGCGCTCTTTTCCCATATTCCTTCTCGCAATACTTGCCGGCTGCCAGTCGAAGCCGATCGAGCAGATGAGCTACACCGAGACCAAGCAGGTGTTTGCTTCACTGCACAAAAGATGTGAAGCGCAAGGCATTGCCAAAGGCCATCCCGAATTCGACGCCTGCATGCAGCAGGAGATCAACAGGGAGGTCGCAACCAGGAATGCGAATGCGCTGAAACGCCAGCAATTCGGTGACGCGATGGCAGATGTGGGGGCCGACATGCAGGCCAATGCGGCGGCGCGTGCCAACAACAGGCCAGTTCAATGTACATCCACACCGGGCATGAACGGTGTCGTCAGAACAAGTTGTTATTGACCTCCGGCCAGATTGGCGCAGCCATTGGTATGCAGCACCAGCATGTTGCTTGCTGCTCCACCGTTTGATAGCTGACGCAACTGCCCTTTGACCTGATGACGACAGCAGCGGTGATGTTGGCACCAGTTGGCAGGCGCGTCGCATTATGTGTGCCTGCACCAGCCAAGATCAGCGTGCGGATCGGCCCCGAATTGACCTGATCAGGCGCAGTCATCGTCGTCGTTCAGGTGATCTTGACTAGACAGTTACTTCTTGAAATCCTGCCCTCTCCTTGGCCAGGGGGCGCCCGTGACTGTGCAGAAGACCAACCCGCTCATCTGGGGCGCCGTCGCCGCGCTCATTTGCGTCGCCATCGCCGTCATCGGGCGGATGACGGGTGATGCGCCCGACAATGCCCTGCTGCGCAACCCGGTGTCGACCGCTATCGTCGGCTTCTTCTGGGGCTGGGTGGCCGGCAACGCCAAGAACTGGTACGGCAACCGCCTCAACAGGCGTTAGCATTCGCCGCCGGGGCAGCCATGAGCGCCGTCACCACGCGTCCGGCGCCGTCGTTCGGTAGCGGGACTTTCTTCACCGGCGGGCCTGAGAGGATCGTCTGGAGCAGTTCGTCTGCGTTCTTGCCTCTTGCCCGATGTGCCCAGACTTTCGCGACCATGCCCACCCCAGGCATTTTGCCAGGATCACGTCCTGACGAGGATGGCCATGAAACCAGCCGTTGCACTGTTGTTGCTGACCGCTTCGCCTGAATTCGCCGACACCTGCCATGCGCTCAGGGAAGACCCGCCCTGGACGGTGACGTTCCAACACGGCGCAGAAAAGGATGCGGTGCCCGGAAGGGGTGCGGCGGCTGCGCTCGAGCTCGGCAGCATGAGCAGCGGCGCCGGGCTTTCCCGCATGGCGGCCGCGGATGATGACGGCAACATTTACAGTTTCACAGCTGTCGACGACACGGCCATCAGCTTTGACGACAAGGTCTACAAGCTCGGCTGCAGGCAGTAGGCGCGGCCCGATCGAACCGGATGGCCGTCGCCGTGGTCCTGCTCCGGCATCAGCCGCCGGCGGCGACGCCTGAGATCGACCGAAGATATGCTTTGTTCGCAGCCGCGCGATCTGGAACCGCATCTGCTGTTGTCCCGCAGGCGGCTCTTTCATCGCCAGTTCTATTTGCTATACTTTCGGCTTCTGAATAGAAGCGCCGCGCGAGAGCATCGATGTCACGTCTGTCAATGTTGAAAGCTTCCATCATCGTCCTGTCCCTGGTTCCTGTTCAGGCGCTTGCCGATGACGAGCGGTGCTACCGCCTTGAATTCGACGCCGCGGCGAACGAGCGGCCAAACTGGTTCATCAGCTTTAGCGAAGTTGACAACACGCTGGAGTGGATCCGGGGCGAGGAGTTGATCATTCTGGAGACCTATTCCGGCGGCACCGGAATCCCGGTTCGAGGGGCGACCGAGCCAAACGGCGAAGAGCATTCTTATCGAATGGTTGACGACAAGCTCCTCTTCGACATGTCTGTCTACGAGCCCGGCTGCGAGCGGCAAGGACGCGATTCAAGCAGATAGCCTTGGCCGTGTGGTCCTACCGGCATTGCCCGCATCAGCAGAGCGACCCCGATCGGGCGACCCCGACTGAGCGATAAAGAGCGCCTGTGCAACCACACCCCAGCCTGTTCCCGGCCGCCTTGTTGCCGGGCCGGCAACGCCAGGACGGCTCAATCGGCGCTGGCGCTCGCCGCCTGGGCGGCCATGAGCGCGGCGGCCACGCGTCTGGCGCTGCCGCTCAAGAGCTGGACCTTGTTCGCCGGCGTGCCTGAGAGGATGGTCTGGACCCATTCCTCCAAATTCTTGCCATTTGCCCGATTTGCGAGATATTTCGCGGCCATGCCCGCCCCTGGCTGACGTGTCCCGCCAGGAACGGATGTCGTCTTGAATGCCTGGTCGATGCGCTGGTCCGGCGTCATCAGGCGCGATGCCTTGGTCACGACAGGCGCAGTCGTCGGTGGCTGAACCGGTGCAGACGGGACCGGCGCTGCCGTCAAACGCCCGTCCAGTCCCGCGACCCCAGCGGCCGACAAGCTGGCCCCCAGCCTGGCATAGTCTCGCTGCCGGGTGGGAAAGCTGCGATCGACCGGGGCTGCTGGCGCCAGGCTGCGTGTGCGGGCGTAGTCCTGATATGGCGACCCGGTCGGCCTCGGGGTCGGGATCGGGTCAGGCTCGAATGAAACACTCAGGTCTGGAACAGTGATCGGGTCGGGGCTGCCGAAATAGTGCCGCGTCTTCCCGACCCCAACGCTCGGCCAGGACTGCCAGTCGCGAGCCCATGTTCGTTTTGCATCGTCATCGGCAAGATCAGGGTTGAGGTAGTGGGTTGCCTTGCCCATATAGTTTGGCTGGCCGGCGGCGCGGTCCGCCAGATAGGATGTGACCGTATCGTAAACCTGTTGCGGCGGCTTGGGTAACTTCTCCCACGTGCCCAGCTCATTGACAGGCGAGAACTGCGTGCGCCTGTTGATGACGCCCGAGATCGAGCCGCCGCCAAGATAATCTTGCTTCGCAGCCGCGCGATTTAGAACTGCATCGACAACTGTCCCGTAGGCAAGTCTTTCATCGCCGGTTTTAGTTGCTATACTTGCGGCTTCTGCATAGGCGAGCCGCGCGAGAGCATCGATGTCACGTCTGCTAAGGTTGAGAGTTTCCATCATCTTCCTGTCCCTGGTTCCTGTTCCGGCGCTTGCCGAAGACTGGCCGTGCTACCGCCTTGAATTCGACTCCTGGTCGAACAAGCGGCCAAACTGGTTCATTATCGATCGCGCAGGCGATCTCGTGCTGGAGTGGATTCGGGACGACGAACTGATCATTCTGGAGACCCGTTCCATCGGCACAGGAATCCAGCTTCGACAGGCCATCGAGCCAAACGGCGCAGAGCATTCCTATCGAATGGTTGACGACAAACTCGTCTTCGACATGGACGTCTACGAGCCCGGCTGCGAGCGGCAAGGACGCGATTCAAGCAGATAGCCTTGGCCGCCGCAGTGGTCCTGCAGGCATTGCCCGTATCAGCCGCCGTCGGCGGCTTCTAACGGGTGGCCGGCAACGCCAGGTATTGCACGGCCTCATCGGGCGTTCCAAGGATCACGTCTATTGGTGTGCGGGCTTCAACTGGCATGATTCATCACCATATGTTATGAACAGGCGTGAGAGACTTATGAGAATAGCGCTCATTGTTGCTGCCGCATTGTTTGCGCAGCCCGCATTTGCAAAGTCATGGTCGGATGTTTCTTGCTCGGTCAGTCTGGTGTCGGAAAACGACACCTTCACTTTCGGGAAGGACGGAGCCCAGGATGTTAAGTGCAAGATAGAATCTTGGCCCATAGCCAGCGCCAAGGCAAAGATGAGATGTGACGACGGGTCAATGCCATCGTTGTCGCTGTTGTCGGGCAACCGCGTTGTCTTCGCCGGCTTGGAGCTTCAAGAAGTGACCGAGGATGGCCCCGTATGTGATTGAACGCGGCTGCGAGCAGTAAGGGCGGATCGAGTGAAACAGATAGCTTTGGCCGTCGCAGTGGTCCTGCTGGCATTGCCCGCGTCAGCCAGGACGTGGATTGATGAGGGTTGCGAAGTATCTTTGGTTTCTCAGAAACTCGAATTCACGTTCGGCAACGTGGACGGCAGTCAGAAGAAAGACTGCACAATGACCAGTTGGCCTTTGAACACCCCCACGGCCCAGCTATCGTGCAAGGATGGCTCGACGTCTGAGTTGACGTTCATTGACGATACCACTGTCATTTTCGACGGACGTCGCCTCGACGTCTATTCCGGAACGCTACCTTGCGCCCCAGATGGAGAGGAGCGGCCCGATTCGGCCTTCCCGCCGACTACGTAGTCGGATTGTTTGGCATCGCAACAAACCTATTCAACTGTCATTTTCGACGGACGTCGCCTCGACGCCTATTCCCGCAAGCTCCCTTGCGGCCAGGATGGAGGGGAGTAGCCCGATTGAGCGACCCCGATTGAGCGACAAAGTGCCGCCTCTGGTCGACCACGACGCATCCTATGCATGACGCAGACGGCCTTCTCCCGGCTACCGTGGCCGGCTAGGGTTGCCGGCAACGCGGCTACGGCAACCGCCTCAATCGGCGTTGGCATTCGCCGCCTGGGCAGCCATGAGCGCTGCCGCCACGCGTCTGGCGCTGTCGTTCAGGAGCCGGACTTTCTTCACCGGCGCGCCTGAGAGGATGGTCTGGACCAGCTCGTCCACGTTCTTGCCCCTTGCCCGATCTGTCAGAAATTTCGCGACCATGCCCGCTCCTGGCAGGATCGCTTTCACCGGGTTCAAAGCGTTGGCGCCCATGGCCACCGCCTGCTGCAGGCCGCTTCCCGATGGCGCCAATGTACCGATCTGCCGGCCCAGCTTCTGCGCCGTGGTGCCGGTAATGGCACGCTCCATGAGCTCCCTTTCGACAGGCGAGTAGCGACCCGACTTTTGCGGATCGTTGTAAACCGCGTGGAGCCTGTCCAGCGCGGCGTCGTCGATCTTGCCGCGAGATCCGGCTCGCAGCCCGGTTCGATTGAGCGCCTCGGCAACCGGCTCGTATTTGCGCAGCCGCGTCTCCAGGTCGAACGCTTCGCGGATGGCCGTGTCGGCTTCCGGCACATTCCGGGCGCTGATCTGCCTCGGGCCTGCCGCACCGACAAACCCATCGATGTTGTCGATCATCTTGGTGGCATGAGAGCGTTCGGCCGTCGTGCCAGTCTTGTCGAGCAAGTTGTCCTCAATAGACTTGCGGAGCTTGGTCAGTTCGGCAGGCGATTGCGGTTTGCCGTCCAGCTGCTTCTTGATGATCTGCATCATCGCGTCGGCGCGCGGTTGGAGGCGAGCATCGAATTCGGCAGAGGTGACGTCGTCCTTGATGCGGCGCGAAAGCTCCGACATCGCCTCCGGGGTATAGGTCGCACCGGTGGCATCAACCCGCTTGACGGCAGCATCCCTGGCCATCCGAAGCTCGCCATCTGTCGGAATGGCAGCTTGAATTGCTCGCTTGTCAGCGTACCGGCCGGCCGCGACCATGGGCGCGCCGACGCTCAGACCGCCGAGTACCTGCCCGGCCAACTCCGCCCACGGATTGTCAGGAGCGATCTGATTTGCAGCCGCCGCGCCGCCGCCGCTGCCGAGACTGGTCATCAAGATCTTTGCGCCTTCCCGCACGGGAGCCTGCGCCTTTGACACCGCATTCAGCCCTGGAACCACCACTGAGCCAACTTCTTGCGACGCGCGGCGAAGGAACCGCTGTCCGGGATCATGCGTCTCGGGCCTGATCGAACCGATGTCGACCAGGCTCCTTTTGAGCCCCGCGCTACCGCCGAGCGGCTCGGCAGAAGGCTGCAAGTTGGTCCCGGCGACGGCATTGATGCCTTTCATGCCGAGGCCGACAACGACGTTGGCCATGTCGATGGGAAGGCCGAGCGTGGTCGCAATGCCTTCGTTGAGGCCGGACATCGCCTGGGCAAAATTCGTCCTGCTGAAGGCGTCAAGATCGGCGTCACTGTCCTCGACAAACCCGGTGCGCGCATTGTAGCCGGTAACACCACCTGGCACGTTTGCGGGATCAAATTCGGGATGACTGACCCCGCCGGCACCTTGAGGCTGCGCGCCATTGGCCGCGCCGAGATCCTTCGTGGTGACGCCCTCACTGGCGAGATAGGCGTCGACCTCGGCTTGGGGTGCGTTCTGCCCGACCAGCTTGGCGACATTTCTGTTGATGCGTGCGATATCGGTCATCGTTCGAGCCCGTATTTTTCGTTGATCGCGTTGACGTCCCTGGTGTTGGCCAGCATGCGCCTCAGCTCGGCGGCGCTGTTTTGGGCGCGCGCGCCGGCTTCGCCCCAGGCTCCGGTCCAGAGCTGGTCGGGCAGCTTGGCCAGCCCGCCATCCCTGAAGGGGGCGACCACCGGGTCGTAGATCATGGGTTCGATGCGCGACAGGTCAGGCCCGTCGGGATCAAACAGCGGCTTCATGCGCAGCATGATGCCCTGGCGGACGGCGTTGAGATTGTCCTTGTCCTGCCCGGGCATGGCCTCGATGCCGGTCCCCCTGACCAGCTTTTCGTAGCGGTCGAGTTCCCTGCCGAGGATCGACAATGGGTCGGCACTGGTGCTGTGCTGCGCCTCACCAGGCGGTCCGGCTCTGGCATCGATGTCAGGCGACATGGCCTGATGCGGCGTCGGCAGCGGATGGGTCGACTGCGCCTGTGTCGGCCGCACCGCAGTTGCCGGCACTGTCGGGCCGGCGGGCGGGGTGGCCGATGCCTGAAAGGGCATGCCGCTGTCGGCCGCCGTGCCGCGATAGGCCCCGAGCGCCTGCGCCACGCGCTGCACAGCCGGAGTGGCGGCAGCCGGGCCGTTCATGCCGCCGCGGCTTCCGGTCGGGCCGGCAGGACCGGCCCCGAAGGGCGACTGGGCAGCGCCGACGGGCGGCGCCGCGTTTTCGGCCGCCTCGCCCCGGGCGATGTCGCCCAGCGTCATGCGGTAGCCGATCGCCTCGCCAAGCGCTGTCAGCCCTTCGCCGACATTGCGCGGCATCGGCGTCGGGCCGGCAAGCGCCTCGGCCGCCGCCCGCTTCCTGGCGAGCTCGGCCGGCGTCTGTCTCGATGCGTCGAAAATGAAGGCCATGGTCATGCTCCCAAAGACAGGGCTTTGCGGTAGTCGACGGCCTTGAAGCCGCTCGGGGTATCGATGACGGCGCCGGGGTGTTTCTTCTCGACATCCTGCGCCATCAGGCCGAGCTGCATCGGCCCGCCCGCTCTGTAGCGATAGGCATAGATCGGCTGGCCGTCATGGGTCTTGCCGACCCGCTCGACATCGGTCTTCAGCCGCCGGTCGGAAGCTTTGATCAGGTTGGTGCCAAGCCCGAACAGCCCGCCGAGCAGGCCCTGGCTCTGCGCCATCTGCTGGTTGTAGATGTTCATTTTCTGATTGAAGTTCTCGTTGATCAGCCCGGCATTGTCGGTCGTGGGAATGGTGCTGCCGGTGTAGCCTTGCGCCTTGGGCGCCGACACCTGCGAGCCCGAAAGCAGCGCCGTGATCTCGTTGATCGGCTGGTTGCGCACCGCCTGGGCTTCGGCAAAGGCCTGGCCGCGGCCTGATAGCAGCAACTGGTTGTAGGCGTCATTGGCGCTCTGGCCCTGCTGCGCCATGGCCCGGTCGTAAGCGGCCGATCCCGGCATGATGCCCTGGTTGGCAAGCCTGGTCGTCAGCTGGTCCTGCTGCTGGGCGAGCAGCGGGTCGAGGCGCTTGCGGCCCAGTTCCATCAGCCTGCCTTCGACCGCCTCGTTGGAGCCGTCGAAGGGCTTGGCCATGTAGCTGTTGAGGAAGGACGACTGGTTGTTGGCGAGCGTGCCGAGGTTGAGCTGGGCCTTGTCGGTCTGGTCCTTGATCGCCTGCTGTGCTGCCGACAGCTGCGTTGTCACTGTCGTCTTGGGGATCGTGTAGGTCTTGCCGGTATAAGGATCGGTGATCTTTTCTTCGCCCGACTTGGTATAGGTGATGGTGCCGTCAGGGGTGACCTGGTTGGCATTGTTCAGCCACGAATTGGCAATCGCGGTCGAGATGTTGGTGCCGGTCGATGCGGCGCTCGTTTCCTTCGGATCAGGCGGGGTCGGCGCTTTGGGTTTGCCCATGGTGTTTCCTCGTGAACTTGCTGTTGCGCCAGGCGTCGTCGGTCAGGGTGAACAGGTAACCGTCCTCGTTGCGGCCGCGCATGCGCTGGATCAGATGCGCGGTGAAGCCGAAGGCCTTGGCGATGCGCACCATGCGCACATTGGTCGCTGCGACCTGCAGCACCACCATCTGGCAGCCGATCTCGTCGAACGGATATGAAAACATCTTGTGGCGCACCTCGGCGGTGAGCCAGCGCGGGGTCAGCGACGCACTCGATATCTGGATCACGCCGGGGCCGGGCTGCCAGTCGTGGAACACCATGCCGGCGACGAGCTCATCTGTTTGCTCGTCGACGACGCCGATGGCCTGGCAATTGCCGAAGCCGCCGTCGCAGCCTGAAATATGTGCGGCGACAAAACCGGCGACCTGCTGGTTGCAGCCAAACAGCAGCCGCATCTCACACCACCACGCCGCCGACTTCATAGGTGATGTCGATGGCGACAAGCTCGGCATCGGGTGTCGGCGTCACGCCTGAGGTGACCTGGACCTGTGGCGCGACGACAAAGCCGGAGCGGCCGACCGAGGCCCAGCGGGTGGCGATGCGCTTGTCGGAGCCGGCGTCCCATTTCATCACGTCCCACAGGCCGCTGTCCCATTCGTCAAACAAGGTGTCGTCGGGCACGGAAGACGGCGCCGACGGCAGCTCGACCTGGTAGTCGCTCGACATCGACAGCTTGGATTTGAACGCACGCGCCGCCAGAAACACCGTCCGGCCGATATGGACGACCTTGCTGGCGGCCGGCACGCCGAGATGGTCGAACAGGCCGACATAGCTGCAGACATAAGGCGCGCCGTCGTCATGGCCGCCGACCTCGCACTGCATCACCTTGCCGTCGGAGGTGCCGAAATAGGCCCAGTCGTCATGGATGGCGAGGCAGCGCGTGTCCCAGCCGGTATAGTCGGCCCAGGCCCCGGTTTCGAGATTGACGACGAAGCACAGCCTGTCCTGGCCGACATCGGCCGGCAGCGAAACGATGCCCATGTTGAGCAACGGCCATTTGACGATTTCCCATGGCAAGGCGGCGCGGCGGGCAACCTCGCGGCGCCAGTCGGGTTCGATGTTGCGGCTGACGCTGGTCAGCGACAGCGCGGCACGGTCTTTCGAGATCGCCTGGCTGATCGGCACGATGCCGTCTTCCATGGCAATCAACAGGTCGCCGCCGGCCTGCATGAAGGCGCGTTTGCCCATCGGCCGCGAAATGTCGTAGCGGCCGACGAGGCGCCAGTCATTGGCATTGCCGGGGTCGGCCCCCTCATAGACGGCGACCTCGCCCTGGTCGGAGACCAGCACACATTTGTCGTCGACGCCGTCGCCGGCATCGAGCGACCAGGTCGCGCCGAATTTCAGCGACCCGCCTTTCTGGAACACGCCGGCCAGCGAAAAATCCTGGGCCGTGCCAGCGATCTGGTTGACCGGCAGGAACCACGCCACGAGGCTGTCCTTCTGGATGAACATCTGGCGGTTGCGATAGGCCCAGACCTGCGACAGCTTGTTGGTGGCAATCGGCCCCAGGCTGGCGATTGTCGACCAGACGCTGCCGTTGAACTGGCGCAGCGAATCCGTGCCGTTGACCGCCGAGAGGAAGTCGCCGGCGGCGGTGGCAAACTGGATGTAGCTGTAATAGCCGCTGGTCTGGCCGGAGACGACGGCGGCGGGGGCGACATTGGGGTCGGCCGGGCTGGTGACGTCGTAGATGCTGGTGGTGTCGGCGGCGAAGATGTAGCGGCCGCTTGAGCTGTCATAGGTGATCATCGAGACCACAGGGCCGGTGCCGATGGTCGCCTTCTTGCGGGCGCCGCCGCGCAGCCTGATGCCGGTGCTGGTCGGAAACCAGTTTTCCAGCACCTTGGCGCCCTGCGGCTGCGACGCCGCCAGATTCTCGTTCGAGATCTTGCCGCGGATCGGCGCGGGAAAGGTCATGGTGCGGTGCTGCTGCTGTGCTGCGGCGCCAACAGGCACGCGTCGCAAGCCCCGCCTCATGGCATGATCCCCCTGGGAAAGGCACAATCGGCATCGGCCGGAAGACGCGCCCGACCAATGACCAGCATGTTCGAGCCCTTGTCGGCACCGCTCGCAACGGCAAGCGCATCCTCGTAGCTCGCCATGTCCTCGGCATAGGCCTGGCCCTTATTGGCCTTCCACTGCCAGATCATGCCGAGCTTCAGCACCCGTTCATCGAGCCGGAAGACATCGTCGTCGGCACCAAATTCGGCCTTGGCGACGCCGTCCTTGTCCTTCACCATCTTGTCGGACAGGTAAAAGAACGACGCTGTCGCCAGATTGGCCATCACGGGGGCGATGTGGATCTGCTCGCCGATCAGCGTCCAGGCGCCTGTCAGCTCGTGACGGTTCTGTACCGTCATGGCGAGCCAGTCGTCGCTGTCGGCAATATGCGCAAACGGCGCGTAAGGGTTGGCCGAAGGCCAGATACGCGCCTTCTTCAACATCCTGTTGTAGTCGGCAGGCAAGGCAAAGCTGGTGGCGATGCCGTCACCGGTTACAGTTGCCAGCACCTTGAGGCGGGTCCAGTCGCGGCCGTCGAAGGCGATGCGCTGCGCCATCTCGTTGGCCAGCGCCTGCAGTTCGAGATGTTCGCGCTCGGTCGACGAAAACACCGCATCGGGCACGCTCAGCCCGATGACCGGGCAGACCTGTTTGATGACGCTCAATATGCTCATGGCCGCTCAGCCATTCGCGAGTTCTTGGGCAGCGGCCACCAGCGTGGCGTGGCTCGGATTGCCGCGCGGGCGTGCACCGGTATGGGCTGCGATGAAGTCCTTCAGCCTGTCGCCGTCCCAGGCGTTGAAATCGTTCGGCACAGGGTCGACCTTTGCGTCTGGCGCCGGCGCTTCGACCGGGGCGGCTGATGCAGCGCCCTTGTTGAAGGCGACGAGGTCGGCGACCTGCGCCCGCATGTCGTCCATCTGCTGGCGCAGTGCGGTGTTTTCGGCGGCAAGCGAGGTGACATCGGCCGAGCCGGCGGCGGCGTCGAGATAGGCCTGGGCCTGGTTCTTCAGCTCGCGCCCGCCCATGCCGAGCTGCCTGAGCGGATTGCCGTCGAGCCCGGCCAGAGCTTCGACGGTGTGGATGTTGAGCGCCTTGAGTTCGCGGCGCTTGGCCTCGGGCAGGAACGGCGCTTCCGACAGCGGCGTGCCGCTGGTCGGCTGGGCGACGCCTGCCTTGAACGCCCGGTACTGGTCGTTATAGAGCATCGCGTAGGTCACCACGGTGCCGCCATCCTTGACGCTTGTCCGCGTCGCGTTGGGCTCGGCCTCATGCGCCGGAAACGTCGCCCTGGTCTTGGTGTTGCCGGCAAAGGCGATGTCGCAGACCTCCATGTCGGAAAAGATCGGCCGCCCTGCTCTGAGGCTGGCGGTGGCATCGGGCATGGTGTGGATGCGAAACACCACTGTCGTCTGGTTGCTGGTGGGGGTCATTTCAGATGTCCTGTCTGAGAGGGTGCAACGCAAACGGGGCCCGAAGGCCCCGCTTTTGTCAGGCGATAACAGTGTCAGATCGCTGTTTTCCTGAACCAGGCGGTGGCGCCCGAAGGCACGCCGCCTGATATGGTCGGCGCGGTCCAGGCACCGGCGCCGGTGGCCATGGTCATTGCCGGTTCGGTCAGGATGCAGACGGCCGCCGAGGCGATCGCTGCCGAGGCCTTGGCGAGCATGTAGTCGTGGCCGTCATCGCCAGAAAAGACCGTGCCGAGCGCCTGCTTGACGGCGGGATCGCCCGCCAGGGCGATACGGTTGGGGCCAAGGCCGGGAAGCGAAGGTGTGGTGAAACGAGGCATCGTTGCTCTCCTATGCCGCCGGGTTGGAATCGATGAGCTTCCACTGGAACAGTGGGTTGTCCATCGTCAGCTCGCCCATGAAGCCGATGTACTGGACAATGGCGTCCTGGTTGACCGGCGTCAGCGCCTTGCCGATCTTGTTGAAGTTGCGTTCGGGATGGTAGCGCAGCCACAGGCTGTCGAGGTCGAGGCCATAGGTGGTATTGGCCGGCATGTTGGAGCCGATGCCGCCTTCCTGGACGATGTCGGCGACGCGGCCGGCGCCGTAATATTTCAGCGCCGAGAAACCGAGCTTGCCGAGCTTGGTCTCGTCATTGATGCGCTGGATGGCGACGGTGGCCGCGTCATAGGCCGCATAATGCTCGGGCGACATCAACAGCAGGTTGGCGGCTTTCTTGCCGCGCGAGCGCTGGGTCATGACCGTATTGAGCATCGGCCGGATGGTGGTCGCGCTGACCTGCGTGCCGATGGCGGGAAAGCCGGTATGCGCGTCGAACACCGAGGTGCGCCAGGCTGCCTGCGTGCCACGGTCGATGCCGGCATAGACGCCTGAGTTGACGATGGTCGGAACCGCCAGCTGCAGGCCGCCGAGTTCCTTGCCGCCGAAACGCGTGCCGTTGCCATGCAGCGAAATGTCGGCCTCATCGATCAGCTCGCGCTCGGCGGCGGCGATGTGGGCCTCCAGAATGTCCATCAGCTGGTTTTCACCCTCATTGTTGAGGATGTCGTCATTGGACAAGGTGACGGCGACGGCGACCTGCTTGGGGGTGTATTCGGCGTCGCTGAACAGCTCGGTCGGCACCGGGTTGAGAAAGTCGAAGCCGTTGTACCAGACCGCCGAGCCGGTCTTGTTGTAGAGCAGCCGCTCGCGGATCTTGGGGCCGGAATACTCTTTCATGTGGCCCTTGTCCTTGAGCAGGTAGAACAGGGCGGCGGAGTTGGAGACTAGGTCCTGGTAGCCTTCGGAACGATCCTCGAGCGCCAGAGAGAGGATCTCCTGGTTCTTTTCAATTGATGTCAGGGCCAAGCTGGCCTCCTGTGAAAAGGGTCACCTGGCCCGCGCCATGGCGCGGGACAGCGATTCCCGGATTGAGGTGGAGCGCTTGCCTGTGCCTGGGTCTGAGCCGAGCGAGGGTGCGCCGGATACGGATTTCGAACCTTTCCGGGTCTGAGCCTCAAGGTCTGCTGCAAAAGCCGCCGGGGCGGCCGAAGCCGTTACGAATTGGCCCGTGGCGGATGGGGCCAAGGCGGATGGGGCGGGGTTGAGCCGGTCCGCCATCTGGTATGCCTCGGCGAGATCTCTGGTCCTGCCGCTTTCGATGAAGAAGACGATGTCGTCGGCAAGCTCTTCAAAGCGCGGGTTGTTGCTGGCGAAGTCGTCGACAGCGGTCTCGATGCCGCTGCGGTGCTGCTGTTCGAGCGACGAGGTGACGCCGCCGATCTGCTGCTTCAGGCCTGAGATTTCCTGCCTGAGCGCCCTTATGGTGGCGTCGTTGTGGCTCTGGTGCTGGTCCGGCGCCTGGCCGGTGACGGCTGCGGCGAGCTCGTGCAGCGACACGCCGGCAAAATCGCAGACCGCCTCGATGCCATCAAGCGGATTGGTCAGCAGGGTCCTTTCGAGATTGATGTAGCGTGTCATCGCATCGCGCAGCGAGGTGTTGTTTTTCCTCGCCAGCTCGTCGAATTCCTTGACCTGGCTGAACGCCTCGGCGTCGGCGCGATATTTCTCATGGCCCTGCTCGAGCTCGCGAATGGCGCGATGCACCTCGGCCCGGACCGGATCGGGTGCTGCCGCCCAGGCCGCCTTGGCATCGGCGGAAAACCGCGCCGGCGCCTCCGATTTCGACTGCTGCTCAGCAGGCCTTGTGCCCGAAGTGTCGGCCTTGGCGTGTTTTGCCTCTGTCGCCGGCCGGTGCGCTGTGGCGTCCGGCTTGTCGGCGCCGTCCCCAGGGCGGCTGGCGCTGTCCCCGGGGCGGCTGGCGCCGTCCCCAGGGCGGCTGGCCTCGGCCCTGGCGACCTTGTCGGCGGCGCGCTTCAGCGCCTCGCGGGCGGTCACAGCCGGCTTCGGCTCGGCCTCGCCATCCTTGCCTGCGCCTGTCGGCTTTGGTTCCGGCAAGGGCCGCTCGGCCGCTGGCGAATTCGGCTGGGTCGGCTGGGCCTGTGTCTGCGGGGCCTGCGGTCCGGCGGCAGCCGGCCCGGCCGGCACGGAGGTGCTGCCGTTCAAGATCTCGGTCATCATGTCACCTGTCTGAGAGGTTGCGGAGGAACTAGGCCGGACGGACGCGCTCGCCGCGGTCGAACCGGGCCTTGGCCTTGTGCACGCTGTCCTTGATCGCCTTGATGTCGGGTGCTGGCCGCTGGCGCGGACGCAGCCGCGCCGGGTCGTTGCCGACCTCGACCATGCCGGCGGCGCGATAGGTCCGGCGCAGCGTCGACTTGCTGTCGTAGAGCTTGCCGTCGAGCATGCTCTGCACCGGCGCCATGGTGTCGCTCGTGATCATCGGGCAGGCCAGATGCGAGCGCTTCGGCGCAAATGTTGCGACCTTGCGGTAGAGCAAGCGCCCGTCTTCAAGCGCGATCCAGCGGTATGAACTCATGCCCCGAGGCCCTCGATCCCGAGGCGCTCAATCCCGAGGCGCTCAATCCCGAGGCCCTCAATCCCGAGGTCCTCTGGGACAACAGGCGCGCCCGGCACAGCCGCCAAACCCTTGTCGGCCTGCTGGGCCAGCTGCAGCCGCAGGCGTTCGATTTCGAGCGCACCCTTCTGCATCGCCTGCTGGTGGCTTTGGGCGTCGGCGGCGGCGCGGGCCTCGATCTCGCGGATGCGGATATCGGCCTCACGCTGCTTTGACGCCGCATCGGCATGGATGCGGGCGATGTCGGCTTCCGCCTTCGCCGTCGCGGCCTGGGCTTTGGCCTGTTCGACCGCGGCGCGCTCGGAACCGGCCTTTTCAGCGGCTTCGGCCTGTGCCGCCCCCGGCTCGGGCCTGGGCTGGCCGGCCTCCGCCTTCATCTGCGCGACAAAGCTGTCGATGGCGCTTTGCATCTGGCGGCCGGGGCGGAAAGGTGCGGTGGCAAATTTCAGGATTTCGCCGGCGAAAGGTGCTGTCTCAGGCCGTGCCGACACCATCGGCGACAGCTGGGCAAGGGCTGTGCCCAGTGCCGTCAGGAACTCGGCGGTGCGCTGCTTGGCGGCATTCTCGTCGGGCTGGATGGTGCTGTCGGTCTCGATGTCGAGCGAAAACGGGCGGATGCGCGCGTCGCGCAGCAAGGCCATCACCTTGTCGATGGTGACGGTGTCTTCGAGACCCTGCACCTGTTGGGCAAGCTGGTCGATCTGCTGCTGCGCCTGCTGGAACGCCGCCTGCGCCTGTCCCGGGTTGCTCTGGGCCATCGCCTGGATCTCAGGGTTGGCCTGTGCTGCCTTGACGCCGTCGACGATCTGCCTGGCCTGCTGCTCCAGCGCCTTGATCGATGTCGCCACCTTGGCGTCTGTGTCGAACTCCATCTGCGCCATCTCGACAAGCGTCTGGCTCTGGAAATTCTCGGCGGCGATCTCGGCGACGATGCGTGCGGTGTCGCGGGCGATGCGCACCAGCTCGCTCTGGCGGTCGCGAATGCGCACCGAGCCATATTGCGATTTCAGCGTCTGGGCGCCGAGCGTCTCGTTGGGGTTGGTCGCCCCGCGCATGATGTCGGACAGGCCGCTGATCTGGTAGATGTCGTCGATCAGCTGCTTGCGCAGGCCAATCAGCTGGGTGATGGTCGCCACCACCATGTCGAGCGGCAGCCACACGATGGTGTCTCTGGCCGAGCCATTGCCGATCGCCGCCCAGTTGCTGACCGGGATCAGGATCTTGCGGTCGTCGCTCGACTTGACCGCGGCCTCGATCGCGTCGCTCAGTTCGCCGGCACCCGAGGGGTAGAAGCCGCGCACCTTCAGCGCCTGGGTCAAGGCGGAAACCCGGTTGGTGAGTTCGTTCACCTCCTCGATCTGGTCCTTGTAAAACAGGAAGTCGGGCACCGGAACCAGGCTGTCGGGTTCGCGCGTGCCAAAGGCCGGGCGCGGGCACGGGAAAAAGCCTTCGAGCGCCAGATGCGGCTCGCCCTCGTCGAGCACGACATCGACGCCCGGGCTGACCCACACCACCTTGTTTTCGCTCTTCGACCAGATTTCCCACACGCCGGCCTTGAGCTTGCCGTCGCTGTTGTTGTTGTCGTCCTTGCGCCTGGAAAAGGCGGCATGGGCATAGGCATTGCCCGAGCTCTTGAAGAAACGCTGGCGCATCTCCTTTTTGCTCATCCAGGCGCGGCCGGCGACCCAGCCGACTTCTTTCCATTCGCGTGCCGGATCATGGGCGAAGTCGCGGCGGTTCTTGTGTTCGATCGAGATGCGCTCGCTCAGGCCGTTTTCCCGGCTCCTGGCCTCGTAGCGGACCCAGATGCTGCCGCGTGCATTGACGGCCAGGTCGTCGCGCACCTGGCGCATGACGGCGTCGATGTCTTCGCGCTCGAAGGCAACTGACGTTGCGCGCTCGAGCAGTTCGGCAGCGGCGCGCTGCAGCGGCCGGTTGTCGCTGAACCGCGGCGCCACCACCGGAACCGGCGGGCGGGCATACATCGATGGCTTCAGCACCTCGATATTGGCCCAGAAGATCTGGAACTGGCGGTCGCGCGACATCGAGGCCAGGCGCGCCAGATTGGCATACTGCTTTTCGATGTTGCCGCAGCGCTCGTGATAGTCGGCAAAACCCGCTCTGTCGTGGCTGGCGATCAGCGCCAGCCAGGCTTTTGACGATGTCGGCTTGCGGCCAGCGCCCTCGCCCGACATGTCTTCGCCCGATATGTCGTGGCTTGACATGTCGTCGGCCAGATCGCCTGGAATGTCGTCGATCTCGTCACCTGTCATATCCTGATCCTTGCACCTGATGCGGTCTCGGGCGGCAGCGGCAATGGCACCTGGCCGGGCCTCGGTGGCGCATGTTCAGTGGTTGTCCGGCCGACCCAGGGCCGCGACATGCAGGCGTAACGCACCATGTCGGCGGCGTGATCTTCCTGCGCCGTGTCGAGGTCTTCGGGGTTGGCCTCGTCATGCTGCAGGGTCGGCAGCGTCCGGATGGTGTGGCTGCAGGTGCTGAAGAAAAACAACAAGGCGCGTCCATCCTCGTCGCCGCTCAGGCGGCTGCGCAGCTGGTCCCAGCCGCCCATCGCGCCACGCCCCGGCGTACGTTTGTTGTCGGCGCGGCGGAAGCTTGCGCCTTCGCCATTTTCGCCCCTGGCCAGGCGTTCGGCGAGCGAGGGGCCGCCATCCTGGCTGAAGGCGGCCGGGTCGAGCACGCCGTAAGAAATGACGTCGTCATAGTCGCGCAGCCTGACCCCGGCGCCAACGGCCTCGGCATGCAGCTTGAGGCCGGTGTCGGGCACGAAGCGGCCCTCGGCATCGGTCTTCACCCCATACCATTCGCGGTACATCACCAGCGCACCGCGCGGGATGACGATACTGGAGCCGATACCGGAACCGACCGACATGGCGTCGGCGGCAACGGCAAACCAGCCAAAGGCAAACGGCTTGGCACTGCCCCAGTCGCCGGCGCGGAAGCGGACCCAGTGCGGCGGGATGGCGAAGGGTTTGACGACATGGCGCTCACGCCGGAAATTGTCGAAATAAGCACCCTCGACGATGTCCCAGTCGCCATGGCGCATCGCCCGCACCAGGCTGTCGGAGCCGAGGCCGTGCAGGCGATCCTCATAACCGGGATCATTGTCGTTCATCGCCGGATTGTCTTCGAGCCGGGCCGGAATGTACTGGCGCAGCATGCCGCCTTCCGATGGCGGTGTCTTGTAGACCCGGTAGGCGGCGGCCCCGTCGATGAAGGTGCGCTTGACGAACTGGTGGCCGATGCCGCCGGGATTGCCGCTGCACAAGATGCGCGGGAACCGCCCGGCATATTTCCCCGGCAAGGTGATGCCGACCATGCGCACGCGGTTGCGCAGGAAGCGGTAGATCACCTCGGTGAAATGGGTCAGCTCGTCGATCAGAAGCACGTGGATCTCAGCGCCCTGGTATTTGAAGCGGTCCTTTTCGTCCTTGCAGTGGCAGAGATAGATCCGGCTGCCGTTCCAGAACCGGATCTCGTCGCCGACGATGGTGACGAAACCGCAGGCGACCCAGCCCGCCAGCAGCTGGCGAAAGCCATTGGGGCCTTCCATGTGGTTCTTGACCAGGTCGTCGCGGATGCGCCGGAACAGATAGATCTGCAGGCCCGCAATCTCCGAACACCACGAAATCGCCGCCGAGCGGATCAGATGGCTCTTGCCGCCGCCGGCGGCACCGCCAAAGAAGGTTTCGGTCGCCAGGGAATTGAACGCCACGCCCTGCTTGGCGTGGAGCGTGAGGTCAAGCGCTGGCGACTGTGACATTCAGGATCGGCACCAGGGCCGCGCCGTCTTTGCCTGTGACTTCCGACTTGTCGGCCAGGCCGAGTTCGCGCGCAATGATGCTGGGGTTCAACAGGTCGGCCGCCGCCCCTTCGAACTTCTGGGTGCGGATGATCGCATCGACCCGGGCGGTGATGTCGCCAAAGCCGTCGCGTTCGCGGTAGTTGTCCCAGGTCCTGCGGGCGATATCGAGGAAGATGCACAGGCCCGATATCGTCATCGCCCGCATCCTTTCGATGTGTTCGACCTTGACCTCGCCCTGGTAGGAAAACGCCCGTGGCTCATACAGCGGATGGGCATCGACCCATTCGAAATATTCGGCGCATGCTTCCCACAACACATCGGGCGTGGCGAAGATCGGGCCATGCGAGCTGCGCACCTTCCAGAACTGATTGCCGAGGGGTGCGGGCATGTGCATTCCTGTCGTCGGGCGGTCGATCGGGCGGCAGCGTTCGCCGTCGGCATCAAAAGCTGGTGCTGAGGTCGCCTGTACTGCGCGCCGGCCTGTTGCCGCGGCAGGACATGTTTGCTTTGCTGCGCCGAGGGTTTTTCAAGGGGGCTGACGTGGCCTGGGCAAAGAGGCGGCTTGGCAAGGCAGCCGCGATCCTGGCGATCGTCTGGGTGCTGCTTGGCCTGCTGCCGCTGTTTGCCAACATGCTCGGTACCGGTTTCTTGCCGTCGACCGAATGGGCGTCCGGCACGGGCACTTATGGCCTTGTTGCCGGCCTGGCAACGGCACTGCTGTTGCTCTGGGCAGTCCTGAAAGCCCCCAGGGATGAAAAGGACACCGACTTGCGGAGATTTGCCGGAGCAATCGCTGCTCTGCTGTTTGGCTTCCTGATCGGCAAGAGCGTCGTCGACGTGACCGGCCCGATGGCGATTGCCCTGGTCGCGGGCGACGAGACCGAGCTGCAGTTCAGTGTGCTCCGCGCTGACGGCAGCGGATCAAAAGGCTGTTATTCACCCGTGGAGCTGGAAGGCCTGCCCGCGTATTTCGACAGCGCCTGTGGCGTTCCCGAGGCCGTCAGGGACAGCCTGGCGCCGGGCATGCACATCATCCTGACAGGTCGCGGCACCAGCCTTGGCATCTTCGCCCGCCACATAAGGCGAGCCGATTGACCGGTCAGGCGCGCTGCTGCTTCAGTGCCACATCTTGTTGTTGCCGCGGCAGGCCGGGAGCTCATCTCGACAGGTGCCGAGAGTGATGGGAGGATGCGCGCCTCAACGGGGTGGGCAAATGGCGCGTGTCAGGCAGTTCTTCACCAACCTGTTTGTCAACTTGTTGATCGCGGTGGCTGTCGTCATCTCGATCGTCGCGATCCCGCTTTCCGTGGCGGCTTTCTTATTTACCGCTGCAACCGCGAATAGCGACCCGAACGAACAGTATGAGCCGGTCATCATGTTCGTCGTGATGATCGGCGTGATCGTGGGCGTCGTCGCGGCGTGGATGGTTTTCAGGAATCGACAAAGATCCATTCAGTAGATTTTCCACCGATTGGCGTTTGCTCATCCGGCCGGGGAACTCATCTCGACAGTTGCCGAGAGCGATGGGAGGATCCAACGGGAGGGGTGAATGGCACTCAAGACAATCGCTGTCGGGCAGCTTGATGGGTTCCAACTCGATGACAATGGCCGCCTTTATTGGAAGGGCGAAGCTGTCATCCTGGAAAAGAAGCTATTACTAGAAACGTACCAAGTCGTTCTACTCACCCTTGGAACCGTTGGAGCGTTGCTCGCGGGTGTCCATCCCTTCGGCGTCTCTTTCGGCTGGTGGTGAGGCCCCCTGGACCGCTCGCTTCCCACCCCGGCTTGGCACCGACGATAGATAGGCATCGAATGGCTTCTGAAGCTTCTATTTCATGGTTGTCAGTACTGGTGACGATCCTGTTTGTCATCTGTGCAGGATCTGCCCTGGCGTTTGTCGGCACGCTGGCAAATGTCATCTACCGGCTGCGGCCACTTGAAGATGAACGCCAGCTCAGTTGGATCGAGCGCATGCAGCGTCAAGGCGCTCGCACCGATCGCATGTGGGTCGGGCCCGAGTTTGCCAAAGAACGCAGGGTGATTGCCTGGTCTATCGCCGTCGTGATTGTAACAATGGCCCTCTCGGCACTAATCGCACCAGACGGGGTTTGATTAAAAGCCTCGCCTGCGCCGGTCGGCAGTGAGCCTCCGACCCCATTAAGCTGGCTGCAATACTGGATTCGACCTGACCGTCAAGATATGCCACAATATAGAGCATTCTGAGGCATCAGGAGCCTTACGATGATTACTTACGATACGTCTGAATTCATTGCAAAGATGTCGAAAAGTGATCTCCAGGACCCCGAAGACACGGTTATTTTGGGTTTGGTGAAGCCTGACGAAAAGAACCAGTCGGCGATATATTTCTCAAATTCCCTGTCATGTGATCGCTGGCTATCCATTCCCGCCGAGATCATAGAATCTGTCGACCACCTGCGGTCGGTCAGATGCGCAGATCACGAACATCCGCTGGTAAAGATCAGATTCAAGAAGCCGGATGAGGCGCGCCAAGATTTGGTTTTCTTGTTCAGCTTGATAACACAACAGCAAGCTGCGATCGCAGGCGCGATTAAGACATTAAAGACGTCAAGAAATTTCAGGGACGGCGTTAATACCGCTCCGAGCCGCACCTGTTTTATCCTCGAAATCGGAGGGAGCCTGGAAATCTGCTGCTGGGACGACAATACGATGGATTGCACAGGAATTGTGTAAAGCAAATCCGGCCAAGATTGCCGCTGCGGGACAGGGATGTGTCGGGTTCGTCGTCTGACCCGATAGAGGCAGGATTTGAACCTGCGTCCTCCAGCTTATGGGCCAAACGAGCGTTTCAGAAGGCCGCGTTCTACAAGATATTGCCGATGCCGATCTCTTATCAGCGCCGTGATGACGACCAGCGTCGTGCAAGCAAAGCCTGCGCCCACAAACCAACCTACAGGTCCCAAAAGCCAGCCGATGGTTGGAACCACGATGGCTAGAGCAACTATGGCACCAGCAATCCTGGAAATGAATGTGCGGCTTTCGATCATGGGGCGAAGCTAGACAGCTTCGCGACACTCGGCAATGTCGCCCCGCCTGCTTGACGAGCGCCCTTTGATCTACACCAGAATTGCAAAAGGGCCGCCGAAGCAGCCCTTGTCGACGCAATGCGCCATCTTGGTTCCTGTATGCCGCACACGGTTACCCGACGCAATCCCCTGCCCTGATCGACGGCGAGGTCAGGGAGTGTTGACCCTCACCGGCCACTGGAACGTCGTGTCATAGGAGACGCTGGACGCCCGCCAACCTATTGCCGCCGCGCGCCATCCTTGATTTCTGGCGCCGGGGTTTGGTTCAAAGCGGTGGGCAGTTTTCAAATAAGCTCACGACGATTGGCCTGAGCGCGCTGTTGTCTGGCTGTGCATCAGCAGATTGAACCAGCGCCGGGCAGCGAAGATGGTCGGGCGTGGCCAACACCGAAGCCGTTCGACAAAACACCGCAGCGCTGCGCGAGCTCATCGCCAAACTCGATCAGGTCAAAGGTCCATAACTATCGCTGCGATAGGCAGGTCGGCGACGAAGCGTTGCTGATCGTCAGCCTGATTGCCCCGGATGCCTTCAAAGCGGGATCAAGACGGCTGGCCCGCACGGCCGGGATTGAACGAATACCCGCTTCGCGCGTTGCAGAAGGTCAACCATCGAGCGAGGGGGCAGTCGTGAGCGGAATTGTTCCACGATTCATCTGTATCCAGGTGCCGAACGGATCGTGGCAGGTCTGGGACAATGCCGACGACCAGCCCGCGGCTCTTGGCAATACCGTGCTTGTCGAGCGTTCGTTTGAAAGCGCGACATCGGCGTGCTCGATCCTGAACCGGATCTACGACGGCGATCTTCAGCTTAAGCTGACATCTGGCAGCCCAACGTCCAGCCGATAAGTACTTTCCAGCTCACTGGCCTGGAGCCGCCGTCGCAGCGCTTCGGCTGCGCCAAGCCCTGCGCCATCCTGAAACGGAACCTTACGCTCCACCGCATGTTGTCTCAGCAGCAGGAGGCAATCATGCCCGACGAAAAAGCAATAACGACCCGCAAGCCAGCGCCAAACTATCGCGATCCCAATGACAGCGTCAGCCAAAAAGCCGCGGAGAACAGGAAGCCCGCCGACGGCAACACCGAGCCTGTCGACGAGACCAACGACAAGACGCGTCACGCCGACGGCCAGAACCCGCCAAACCCCGGCCAGCCCAACTTTGAAAAGCCAGGTGGCAGCGAGCAGCCAGGCTACCGCATGAAGCGCGCGCACTTCTGGCAATCTTGATGACGCTCCGGCTTTTGCGGCTGCCCTTTGATCTCCACACCAGAAACGCCAAGGGCCGCCGAAGCAGCCCTTTGCGACGCAATGCGCCATCTTGAAGACAGCAAGCCACATCAGCTTACCCGACGCAAGCCGGCCGTTCTGGATCCGACAGGCCGGCCAATGCCCGCTTTGCTCAGGCTTGAATGGCCCGGCCGCCGACCGGCTCGTTGCGTACGATCCGACGGTGACGACGAAAGTCACCGGCTCGACGAGCTGCCCTCAACAAACACGTCGCCCGGCGCGCCGGCGTCTCGCATCGAGGCAGCCCTGTCCCCGGAGAACCTTGCTCGAAAATGGCCTGCCGAACCAGGGCAACCCCCGCGCCATCCATGTTGCGGCAGCCTTGGCCTGGTTGCAGCGGCAGGATTTGAACCTGCGGCCTATGCGGCTGACGAGCTACCTGCTCCGTCCGAGCACCCCTGGACATTTGGACAGCCCCCGCCTATTCGGCATCGTCACCACAATCAGGGCGGGCCTATTGAGGTTACAGATGACCAAAGCGGCAATCAACGCGCCCACGCGCTCGGCTGGTGATCCGTTTTATCCAGCTGAATGTCGCCTGGCACTGGAGCCTTCATTCCAGAGCCTGGCGGACAAGGCGGTCGAAGCAGGTTGGACCCTGAGCGAAGTTTCCTTCACCATCATGATGTTGGCGGCCAAACAGCTCGAGCTCTGTCCCACCGAGGATCAATCGGCCGCCCACTGATGTCGCTGCCAGGCACATGACCGCCGCGGCCTCGGCACGACGGCTCTTGATGCCATGTCAGGGCCGGCAGGGGGTCTAGCGCGGAACCGATTGGGCTGTCGACGGTTGATTCCGGTCGTCTCAGAGGAGATGTCCGGATGGATAACAACACAGGCCTCTATGCCATGATGGTGGCTGTCGCTTTTGCGGTGGTTGCCCTGTTCGTCATCGGGTTCATGGACCGTGCGCGCGACCCTGCCCCCGTTCTGGAAGTCACCCAGCAGACGCTCAACTAGGGCCCGGCAGGATCGAATCGTTCGCTGGCGCGTTTAGGCGTTACGGGAGCGCGGCGATGAGCGCGATCATGTGGTTTGGCGCCTTGTTGGTGACGTGTGGCGTGGTGACGCTTGCACTCGCAGCCCTCCACCGCGGCCAGCTCAGCGACAGCCATGTCGACCCGATTGCCGGCCGCACGCTGGAGCCTCGGCGTCTGCGCGGAGGTGGGCGCAACTGGCCAGGCCTGGCGCTGATCGCCATGGGCGCCATCACACTTCTGATCGGGGCCTTCGCCTACCCACAATGAAAAACATCAACTCAGTCGATTTCAACGAACCCGCCACCTTCTTCGAGGACCGGCTGGGGCCGGGAATGGTGTTCGATCACCTTGCGCAGGCGCTGCGTCACGCCGTCAACATGCCCTTGGCCAAGCAGCATCACACGGCCAAGATCATCACCAGGTCCGGCGACCAATATGGCTGGGGCGAGATCAACGTCCTTCACGATCATCTCAGGGCCATGGACAGCAGGAGCTAAGGTGCCTGGCGGTGTTCGCTTTGGGCACGAAGAACCCCGGCTGGTCAGGCCGGCTGCGCCCGCTCGACAGGCGCTGATGGGAGGATGCGCGCCTCAACGGGACGGGCGAACAGCACATGGGGCTATTTTCGACGCTTTTTCGTTCATTGAAGATGGCAACCACCGGGACGGTTATCCGCCAGATTGACACGCCAATCTCAAATGGGCTCTGCACCCTGTCTTTACGCCTGAAGCGCGATAGCCAGGACAAACACTATGTCGTCCTCGCCGGCATCGCATCGGGAAACTACCAATATTTCCCGCTGGAACTGTCAGAGTTTTCTGATTTCGCCAGCGCAGTCGTCGCCATGAAAGCGTCGATTGCAGCCGACATCCGTCCACCGTCCTGATCGCTTGGCAGTTCTCAAATGAGCTCGATGTCGAAGGTCGCACTTACGGGCCGTCAGAGCGACTTTGATCGAGATGGGATCTCCTTGGAGCCGACGGACGAGACCGACTTGCCCCACCCGTTGGTGATGGACGTGTTTTACTCCGACGTCTCACAATCCTTTGCCTTGACCGCGTTCCGCGAGGCCATCCCGCTAGAGCTGGCCGATGCTTTGATCTCGAAAGCACGAACTCGCCTGCCACCTGCGGGAACCTGGCCGACTCGTGGTTGCAGGGGCAGGATTTGAACTTCCCAATATGTGGCGCGCTGCCGGGCGTTGATCATCTGTTTGATGGCTCCGCCCGCCTGCAGCAGATGCAGCGCTGAAACAAAACAGGGCGGCCAAAGCAGCCCTTTTCGACGCCAAGCGTCATCTTGATACGGCAAGCCACATCGGCTTACCCGACGCATTACCTGACGCTGGCCCGGCCGTCCGATGCGCTGGCCGCTTTGCCCCGGGCTTGAATGGCCCGGGCGCCGGCGCATGCGCTTGTTACGATCCGCCCCTGTTACGATCCGCCCCTGTTACGATCCGCCCCTGTTACGATCCGAGGGTGACGACGAAGTGTTTTGTCACCGGCTCGACGATCTTCCAGGTGCCCTTGAAGTCGGCTTCGACGACAAACGCGTCGCCCGGCCCGACCTCGACGGGTGCGCCACCGTCCGGCGTGATGATAATGCGGCCGGCAATCATGTGGACGAATTCGTAATCGCTGTAGCTGGCGTGGTAGGTGCCAGGCGTCGCCTGCCATGTGCCCGACAACACCTTGCCATCCGCAGTCGTGTGCTGGACGGCGGTCTTCATCGTCGGCTTGCCTTCGACCACCACCCAACCGGGCAGATCATTGGCGTCGGCGTTTTCCACCTTGCCGAATTTGACGACAGTCGCGCGTGCCATGGTCGGTTCCTCCCATTACCATCAGACACGTTTCAATAGCGGATGCCTCAGTTTCAGGCAACTTAGTTTCCTCAGATGGAAACTTGGCCATGCGCGCCCGGCGCGCGGTCTGAGATTTTGCCGCTGCGCCGAAGATCAGCTGAAACAATCGCCGAGCCAAGGGATGGCAGCTTCGCGCCGCATGTTGGACCTAGACCAGGTTACGGTGGCGTGCCAAAAGCGGACGTACAAAAGCACAGGTTCTAGGGGCGGATTTGCACCAGGACGCCGTCAAGCGGCTAGATCGTCAAACTTTCTGACGAAGGCCTCTTGGAGCGATGCGTCGGCCGTCAACGCCATGCCGTAATCGTCGATGTAGCCTTCGATACTGGTCTGGAAGCTATCGCGATAGACGATTTTCTTGTGACAATCGACCGGAACTGCGCCGGTGACCCATATGATCCAGCCATCCTTCGTTCTGGCCTCGTGCAGGAGCGCACAACGAACGTTGCTGTAAAAATCCTCCGCTTCCGCTTCAGAAAACACCTTGTCGAAGGGTGCGGTCTGGAACAGGAAATCTACAAAAAGTTTCCGGCTGTTTTGATATTCGTGCGGAGGCTGGGCGTTCTTGTGCCTATACTTTTTCCCAGCACGCGTCGCCGCAAGAAACTCGATCAGCGCGCACTGAATCGAAACGATGGTGAAGCCTTCGCCTTCCCACGCGCCCTTATCCTGCACCATCCCTATAGGCCCGAGATAACGGCTCCGCAGTCTGGCTAGAAGATAGGTGTCGAAGGCTTCCGCCCAAACATTGGCGTCGCCGCCAGGCACGAGAAGCTTGGCAAATTTCGTCCAGTCATCTTTCGTCTTGCCAGGAGCGATCAACTCGGACCGAGCTCTGGTAGCGGCACCAGTTAGGCTCAACGCTGATCTCTTGACTGGCTGCACAGTCATGGTCGCTACACGCAGCTCTTGTAAGAAAACCGCTCCTCGGAGCCGTCTATCCGCAATATCCAAAAGCACTGAGTTCCATAGTCGGCCGACCGCACATCAAAGCTGCGTACGCCCGGTCCGATCTTGGTGCTGGCCTCAGGGTGACGTTTCAGCGCTTCTGCGAGAAACACCCCATCAGCCGCGCTTACAGCGTCCCCCGGGCGATAGCGATTGAGCATGACCTTCATGAATTCCAGCGCATCTGTCTTCCGTTCAAACTGGTGTCCTGCGATCTCAACGGATTGTGCGTTCGCCATCTACGTCTCCTAGGCTTGCTCAGAGCCATTTACCTGCGCGGAAGAAAACCTAGCGTGCCCTGCTCTCGCGTTGAATGCCTCCCAACAAACAGCTCGGGCCTTATGCCAGGCCAAGGCATTGCAGTGGCAAGGATGATCTGGTGCTCGACCGGCGCCCGGTCGGAAATGGCGATCACCTGCTTCTGGAAGTTGTGACTTCGTGCCTGCTCAATCCCCTTGTCCTCAGTGATATCGATGATGAGGAATCGAGGATGGCGGAACTGCCGATCATAAAGGGCAGCCTTGAGGAAGCCCACCAGAAACGCGGCCTTGAGCACGACGCGAGAACTCGCAGAGAAATAGGTGTGCTCATCTACCGTGATCGTGTTTTTCGCGAATGAGAATTGCACATGCTCCGGATTCTCGAAGGAATCCTGGCGCTTCAGATCGCCACGAAGTAATTCGATGATGTTCTTTTCAATGCTGGCCTTTGCGGTCCGAAGGCGATCGGTCTGGCTGAGTTGCAGGCCACTGATGCGAGTGCCTAGCGCCTGAATGTCCTGATCCAGCTGCGACTTTCTGGCCGATAGATCGCCGATTTTGTTGGCAAGTTTCACTTGCGCTTCGATGTCCTCGATCGATTTGTCGATGTAACCGAGCCTTCGCTGCAGCTCGCGAATTTCCTCGCGGGCTTTAGATGTTGGCACCGAACTGAGATCCGCCAGTTCCTTTGCCTTAAGCCGCCAAGCTCCTTGCAGCGCGTCCAGTTGAACCTGATGGGTTTTGAGACGCTCGGCTCTGATGTCTTGCAGACGCTCGGACTGTTTTACTTGTATCGAAAGCTCGTTGATTATCCCGACAACCCGCTCTCGCGCACGTTCCGTGTCGAGCGGCGTCTTGCAAAGATGGCACGCTTCAACCTCATGGTCGTGATCAACGACCTCAGCATAGCACGCCGGGCATGTTCCAAAGCGAACAGTGCCAACGACCTCGGCGGCAAGGTCAGCGTCGCGCAAAGCCTCAAGACGTGCGTTTAGGGTTCTTATGAAGGCAGCCGAATCCGAGAGCTCGAACTCCACGGAATCCACGTCGGCCTGCTTCTGGCGGATGTCCACCTGCAGCTTTTGTACCTGTTTATAGACTTCCCTCTGGGCCTGAAGTGTAAACTTGTCAGACGACTGACTGGAATAGAACGCTTCCTCGGCTACCAGGAGTTGGGCTGAGGCAGCATCACGTTCTTCGACCAACCGTTTGCGGCGTTGCTCAATCCAATCGAGAGTCATGCTCTCGTCGCCACCACCAACGACCCTGAATATGCTCTTCAGTTCAGCGGACGCTTCTGTAAAGTCGCGTTCCTTCGTTCGCTTCAGCTGCTGCAGTTCATAGATTTCAGTGTCGAACGCACCGCATAGCAGGTTCCCTACAGCTTCACGCAGGTTCTCAGGATCGTAGCCCTCAAACCGGAAGAGGCTCTCGGTCGGCGAGAGTTGATCGGCATAGAGAAGACGGAGAATCTGATGAATTGTGATGCTGGACGTGCCTTCCACCGCGACGTCTGGCATGTCGAGAAGGCGATAGATTGCCTGGGAGAAACTCTCCTGGTTCTTTGATCGAGCGTAGGGGTATCGGTGCCACGCCTCGATCGGAGCCGAAACAGCTTGCTCATAGCGCCCGCCAAAGATCTCCATCGCAGATTGTGACGCGACATCTATCTGACGACGAAGGACGGCCGGCTTGCCATTAAACTCCGCCTCCAGCCATACATACTCGCACAACAGCGCATGCTCACTCCAGGCAGAGCGGTCGAGATCGCCGCCTAGCCCAAAGAAAAGAAAGTTCATAATTGTCGATTTGCCCGAGGAGTTGTCCCCCCGGATCACGTTGACGCCCGTATGAAACGCCTCGTCGTATAGGATCGAGGCTCCGCGCTTCACAACAAGGCGCTTAACGATGAGACAGGGATCATACCGAGTCATATCGGTACTCCAATAGCCCTGTCCTGTCCTTCAGCCCGTCACGGCCTCCGAGGGGGTAACGCGCCTTGATCTGACACAGAATGTCGACGACGTCCTTCATCTGGGTGTTCAGTTCTGAGCAGCGCAACGCCACTGTTGCTGCACGCGCATCCGTCGTAAATCTAACCTCGTTCAAGTCCCATGCATCGGAATCCAGCTGGCCACTGCGGACGAGGCTAGCAGCCGCGGCCCTTTGGAAAGGCTCCATCCGGGCAAAGATGGTGCTGTCATCCGGCATCGCGCCGTACGGAGCCTGGTTTTCATAGGATTTGCTTATCTTTCTCCAACCCGTATCGCTCGAGAAAAGCTTCATCGCTTGTAGCCGGAATGGAAAGAGAAGATAAAAGTCCAAGATGCGCAGAGTGTCGAACGGCAAATTGCCGCTGAGATCGCAAGCGAGGTGCAGCCTCAGGAATCTGAAGACTGCATGATAGGGGTCGAAGGCCTCGTTGTAAGTGAGTTGCATCATGCCGCCACCGCGCCCTGATGCCACTTGATGAAACACTGTTCCGCCAGCCAGTACACCATACCCTGAACCAAATTATGGTTCACCGACATCAAATCTCCGCCGCATTCTTCGACAATCGGATTCACAATTCGGTCGATCACAAGCGCATTTATTTCTTCTGGAGTCCTTTTCGGGATCTGATTAAAAATTACCTGAGTAAACTCGTTTTCGGCCCTAGCGAGGATGTGAACGAAAATCTGCTGAGCCGATGAATATAGAGACCATCGCTCCAGCATCTTCGCGAACATTTCTTTCTTCTCGATCGCCTCATCATAATAATCAAAACGCCCGCTCGCTTTGAGTTTGGCTTCGAGTTCGTCAACCCCATCGGCGGCGCGGCGGGTATGGTATCGCGCCAACTCGTCCATGGTCGTCTGGGTCTGTTCGTTGCAGTCGTACTGCTCCTTCAGTCTAAGAAGCAGTTTTTCAACCACACCCTTTTTAGGTTCGAAGTTGTAGTAGTCACGACCTGCAATGCCACCGCCTGCTTGGGCGCCTTGCTGGTTGGAAATCGTGCCCTCTTGGGTCGCAATCTTCATGGATGTGATGTCATGCCGTCAGCAAGCTAACGCTTGTCCCGGCCAGCAATGTCTCCACCGGCACGCGCACCGGACTGATCAGTCGCGGTACCATGGCGGTCAGCGCGCACGTTCTTGGTGAAATGGAAGGTCAACAGAGAGCCGCCGATCGCGCCTGCAAGCAAACCGCCAAGAAAATTCCAAAGATCAAAAGCCATTTGATTCCCCCCAAAGTCCACTACTGATTAGATTTGCCCGCCTTCTTGCCTCATAGCAACAGTTTAGAGTTGTGCACCGCATCAAGCGGCCGACCTGGCCGCGAGAGTTATGCGCCTCGGATCGAAACGGGCACCATGCCCGGCTGAACGGTCGCGTCCAGGACAGTTTTTCATGCGACACTGAGTCGGCGACACGCGGCGCATCCGCAGCTTCTGCAGGTTGTCGCGCACACGCTGGATCGCACTTTCTGGTAGACAGAGAGTACCCAGCCAAGCCGAACGGCCGCTTCTCGCATTCGTCGCCCGGAGGCCGCCAGTCCGCTCCCGTCCCCACTGCTGGCCAGCCCCGCCCCCCCCTCACCCATCCACCCGCCGCCTCGCCGTCTGGAGCCCCCACATCGCCGCGAGGTCGTCGAGGTCGGCGCGCAGATTGTCGGCCATGGTCAGCCTTTCGCGTTTGTGCGGGGTGATCTCGGCCAGCGCCCGGCCTTCGGCGCAGACAAGCTGCAGCACCTGGTAGCCGCGTTGGCCGACGAGGGCGCGGCAGCGGGTGAGCTCGTTGGCGGCGATGAGGCGGGTGGCGATCGGGTCGCTGCGGCCGCCGTCGACGCGGTCCATCGCATAATCGAGGCTCGGCACGGCACCACCGGCCTTTTCCCAACAGGCGCGGAAGCGGTCCGCCGCCTCTTTTTGCGAGCGCGCCAGGAAGCCGCGGGCAAACAGTGTTTCAACGGCACTTTCCCTGATGTTCTTGTCGGCTGCGATGACGCGCGGAAACGCCTTTTCGCCGTCACGCGCCGGCCGCCAGTCGGGGTTTTCGACCTCGACCCGGACCAGCGGGCTCACCGGCTTGTGCTTCTTGACCTTGCTCATGCGCGCTCCACCACGATTGGCTTCTTGCCTGGTCGAAACAGCCGCTCGGCACTGGCCCGGGCGACGGAGGCCTTGTCGCTGAAACCGCGGATCGTGCCGTTGAGGTGTTTTTCCTGGGCCTGGTAGGCGGCGATCAGCGCCTTTTCCCTGGAGGGGAAACCGGCCGGCTGCTCACCCTTCATCACCGGCCAGTAATCGGCCTTGTGGCTGTAGCGAACCAGCGCGCGCCAGGCGCCGTCGCGCCATTCCGCTTTGGCATGGAAGTGGTTCATGGCTTGTCTCCCAGGATCGACACCCGGGCAAGGCTGATCTTCTTGACGCCCACCGCTTTGCCAAAGTGGAAACGTCCGGGGATCGGATCGCCAAAGACAAAAGCGGTGAGGCCGCGCGTATCCCGCGGGATTTCGGCCAGGCGCGCCGCGATGTCGGCGTTTGTCGCGGCGCGCGCGCCGGCAAGCAGCTCGTTGCGCTTTGCGCTTTTCTGCCACTGGCGCTTGGCGCGATATGCGGGATCGGTGCGGCTGTGGATGGTGTCGGGCGACAGCTTAAACACCGCACCGATCTGGGCATAGGTCATGCCGGTTTCGCGCATGCGGCTGGCAAGCGCCAGATCCCAGGCCAGGGGCGTGGCGTGCTGGTTCATCACGCGGCCCTCCCAAGCTGGGCCAGGATGTCGTCGGCCACCGGCACGCTCCAGCTCTTTGCCAGCGCAATCAGCGCGGCGAGCCCGTTGCGTTCGGCCTCGGCCAGAAGGTCGGCACGGCCGTTGCGGATCGCCGCCTGCAGCAGCGGCAGCTTGAGGCACATGCGGGCGCGCTCGTCCGACTTCGGCTCGCGCCGCAGCGGCCGGTGTGGTGCTGCCAGGACCTTGCGGCCACGATGCGGCAAGACGGCGGCGATGCGGCGCGCTTCCTGGACGAACTCGGCCACCGACGGCGCAAACACCTTGTTCTGGCCCAACACCTCGCCCGTGGTGAAGCGCTGTGCGGCCTCGACGACCGCCGGCGACGGCACCCCTGAAAGCACCGCCTCATAGGTCTGCATCGTCAGGTCAGGGTTGCCTGATGTCTGGGGGAAGGAATTCAACATTGCGGTGATTGCCAAATAGGCTTTCTGGTCCATCGGAGGCTCCTGCAAATCTGTCCATTGCGACGTCGACGAAGCTGCGCTTGCGCTGCGGCGGCGAGCGCGGGCGGCGCTCGGCGGCATGGCGGCACCAGTTGCGCCAGGTCGCGGCCCAATCGAGCTTGACGCCCTTCTGTCCGGCTTGCGAAATCCAGTAGTCGCGGAACTTTTCCGCCTCGCGCCCGGCCTCGTCGAGGGAAAGCCCGGCCTTGTGGGCATCGGCCATGTCGGGGCAAAAATCCGGCCTCAGCCGGCAGCCGCGCTTTTTGGAAGAACCGGCCGGTTCTTGTTTTTCGGTTCTGGCATCTGGCTTCTGGCTGGCAGTGCCAGGGCATGGCGGCGGCATAACATCGGCAGCGGCGGACGCTTGATCGTGCTGGCTTTTCTGCCACCTGGCGCTGGCTGCCTGTTTTCCTGCCGCCGACTTTTCCTGGCGGTAGATACCTTCTTTTTCGACACGCCTGTTCCACAACCCACCGGCAACGCGGCTGATCTTGCCCTCTGCAACAAGGGTCTCCAGCACCGTCTTGAACGTCGCGTTCGAGGCGCCGCACAGTCTGGCCAGGCGCGCATGATCTTCCGGCACCGCTTCGCCACGCTCATACATCGACGCCACCAGCGTGATGTAGATGCCGGTTTCAGCCGCACTCATGCCGCGCGTGCCGGCAAGCCAGTCCGAGGCAAAGAAGCGGACCCAGGGCATCTCGCTCATGCCGCCTCACCCGGCTGGATCAGCACGACGCAAGCCGGGCCGTGCTCGGCCCATTCCAGCGACAGCCGGCGCACGCTGCCTTCGATCAGGCCGTGGGCCCAAAGCGTGTCGAGGATGCATGTGGCGAGCGTGCCCAGGTCGCACGCCGCCCTGTCGGGTGCGACAAGGCGGACATAGACCGACACCTCGCCCTTGACCGGCCGCTGCCCGGCAATGGCTGCCGCCGCCTCGCTTGTCCAGGCCTGGTGGCGCAAGGTAGGCCTCACGGCGCTGACGCGTTGCGGCACCGGAAAAGGCAGCTCGAGCCGGGTCATGGCGCCGCCGTTGCTGCGCCGGCGACCTTGTGCATCCGTGCCGGGCCCTTCGGCCCGTTTGCCCGGTGCGTGTTTTGCCCTGACACCAGCTGTGCCGGTGCCGGCCCGGGCGCGGATCGCGCCCCTCTCGATTTGATGTTCCATGCGCCGAATATGGAAAACTCATAGACCGCTGTCAATGAGTTTTCCATATCTCAATATGGCAAAGTCAAAATATGGAGCTACATGAGCGATTGGTCGCGGCGCGCAAACACGCCGGCTTTCAGACAGCGGCGGAGGCTGCCGAAGCGCTCGGCATCCCCTACCAGACCTATGCCGGCCATGAGAACGGCAACTCCGGCTTCCGCGCCGACAAGGGCGACCAGTATGCGCGCCGCTTCAAGGTGCGGTTTGAATGGCTGATGCGCGAGATCGGGCCGATGCTCGACCCCGCCGTGACCAACCCCGAAGACCAGCTGCGGGCGGCCCTGCTGGCCTTCGGCGTCGACAGGACCGATCTCGGCCGCGCCATCGCCGTCATCAAGGGTTTTGTCGACGACCTCGCAGAACGATCAGAACCAGGCCCTGGTCGTGATCAATCTGAACCCGCCAGTCCCCGCCGTGTAAAAGAGCCATCGCGGTAGAGATTTCGGCCGCCTTGCGCTTGATCACCGTCTTGGGATCGAGCGGTGCGGCCGCCCCTGCCAGTTTCCTGAGATCGGCGACGATCTCGTCATTGCGCGTTGCAAAGCGCGGCCCGTATTCGATCATGATGGCCCGCTCTGTCAGACACCGCGCAGCTGCTTGATCTCTGATATCGCTGATATCTCTGATATCTCTGATATCTCGGATATCTCGGATATCTCTGATATCTGTGATGTCACGGTGCCATGCCGTCCCGCGCCGGCATCACCAGCCAATGCCCCAGGCATGGGTTCAGCAAAGGCGACGGCCTTGCCCCGGCGCAAGCCGCTGGCCGCGACGGCGGCGGGCGCGACCACCGGTCGGTCATGACTGAGGCTCTGGTACATGGCGTCGACTCCCGGGGCGCTGAAACTGGATGGCTTATAGGAACATTTTCCTGCCGACAGAGTCAAGAACGAAAAAGGAACATCTTGCCGGCCAAGGCGATTGTGGCGGCTGTGGAAAGATGATTGGATCGTTTCGCGTCGAGGGGTTCAAGCATCATGTCGAAGTGGCAGACTGCAATCGTTGTATTGGCGGGCCTCGGCTC
This sequence comes from Aminobacter sp. UC22_36, assembly GCF_044056035.1. Taxonomy (NCBI): domain Bacteria; kingdom Pseudomonadati; phylum Pseudomonadota; class Alphaproteobacteria; order Hyphomicrobiales; family Phyllobacteriaceae; genus Aminobacter; species Aminobacter sp. UC22_36. The sequence goes on along the minus strand of NZ_CP171996.1, from coordinate 1,178,908 downwards.
GTTTTTATTGGTCAAGCTTGTCACTGGCGGCGCCGGCTTCCTCGGTGGAGGCGATGTATTGACGCCATTTTTCAAACCCCAGCCATCCATGGAGCAAATGGCAGCGCAGTCCGAGCAACAGGGATTGCGCATGTTCGATGCCATGAAACAGAAAATGCCGGCGGAATATGATGAGGTGGTGCGGCAGCTGCAGGCGATCGTCGAAAAAAACCCGCCGGCAGCTCAGAGACGCGATGAACTGGGGCTGCTGACTGCATCGATTATCGACAGGCATGCCAAGCTCATGCACGAGGCATCGGATGACGGCCTGCTTGCCGTACTGAAATCCCAGCTTGAGCTGCTGGAACTGGTGGTTTCAAGGGAGACACCGGCAACATGCGCGCGCTTCGTCATTCAAGGCCCCATTGTGCTTGCCGATCCCGACAGCCAATACGTGCAGGCAATTGATGCCGCGTCCGCCAGTATGTTCGGCGCATTGGCGGGAGCGATCGAAAACCCGCAGCCGATCGAACCGCCGACCAACAGCGATTGGGCCGAGGCGGGCGCGGCATTCCTGTCCGCTGGCGGATCCACAGAAGAACTCCAGTCGGTCACCTCGCCCGACCCCAAGGATGAAAGATTATGCCCGGCGATGGCGAAGCTTTATCGCGCGATGCTGACGGTTCCGGGCGCGCCGGGCAGGCGCGTACGCGCCGACGCGGCTTATGAGATCGCCGCCGACTGAGCGTTTTCTGCCCCCTCGCCCATTTGGCGCTCTCATCCATTTGAAAGACAGCTGAAAGCCCGCCCTCGGCGGCGGGCCTTTTCATGCCGACGATTCGCCAGGGTTGGGGCAAGCGGCAAAACAGAATATGACTTTATCATATTTCCGTTGACGGATTTATGAGTTTTCCATATCTTCGCTTCATCAACTGGAGCGAAGCGATGGCCCTGACCGACAGGCAGATGCAGCACCCGAAATTCCTGGCGCGCTCCGGCATCGCCAATGACGTGCTGCGCCGCAGCGGGCCCGCCAAAAACCTGCGGCGACAGGCCAACTGGCTGACCGAAACCATGCGGCGACAGGCCGACAGGCTGGTCGTCACCGCCCTTTTGATCCGCGCCGACAGGGGCCGCTGACATGACCAGCCATGCCAGCCAGTTCGCCCGTGCATGCGGTTATGCCGGCACCAGCCCGGCCATGCGCGAAGCCCTGGAAGTGATCCGCCGGCACGGCATCGCCGAGGCGCGAAAGGCCCATTTCGCCCGCAAGCAGGTCACCGACGCGCTCACCGCCGATCCAGGCCTGATTGCAGCGATGATCCACCCCGCGCAGTCGCTCGACGAAGCGCTGGACGACATTGCCGCCTTCATCATCCGCTACCGCAACATGCCGACATGGCGCCGGCACAACCATGCCGCGGCGATCGCCAAGGCCAAGGCCAACCGCCTCTATCTCCGCTTCGTCCGCCGCTTCGCCATCAAGATCATGGCGCGGGCGGCGGCCTGATGTTTTCCGCCTGGATCAACCGCACTGGCGCATTCGACCGTGTCCGCTTCGCCTTCCTCTTCGCTGTCGTCATCGCCCAGGCCGAAAGGCTGCTGCCATGAGCTGCAACGAGGCGCGTTACCTCACCGACGCGGCAATGGCGCTTGGTGACGAACTCGCCACCGGCACGTGCCAGCCGGTCGCGCCGGCGCTGACATGCGATCCCGCCTGCCGCCGCCAGTTGCGCCACCGCACCGACCTGGCCCTCAGCGACCCCGACGCTGCAGTGCCAACGCAGTTGGACACCAGGCTCGATTGGCAATGAGGCTGCTACATGTAACAAGACATATGAACATCCGGGGGGATTTCATGAACAAGCTTCTACCATTGGCAGCGCTTGCTGCCTTCGCAGGCTGTGCAACGCCGCCTTCCAACATCAAGGCCGGGCCGTCGGACGGCAAGCAATGCACCCAGGCCGACAAGGATCGCCTCGCCGACATCACATCGCGTCAGCAGCGCGTGGCCAATCAGGATGCGCTCGGCGTCTTCATGATCGGTGTCCCGCTGGGCGGCTCGGAGACCCACGAGCCGAAATTGCCCGGCTGAAAGGCCGCTGCGGCGCCAAGTAAACTTTTCGGTTCCAACGGCGGCGGCTCGGCCTGCCTTGATCGCCAGTCCCATCTTGATGACTGCGCGTCCCAACCTGCCTTGGCAACGGTGACGTCAGCAGTCTGGCCGTGCAACAGCCGACAGGACTGCGCCGCGAACGGGCGCTGCGGCCGCATGACCAAGGGGATGACAATGAAATCGGTTCTTCTGGCGACAACATTGATGATCGCGCTGGCAGGCAGCGCGCTGGCAGCGGATGGCGATCTGCCTGAGGCATCTAGCTACAACTGGAGCGGCGGTTATGTCGGCGGCCAGATCGGCTACGGCTTTGGCGGCGCCGACTATCAATACGCTGGCGGCGACAGTTACGACTACAGTCACGATCCCGACGGCTTGCTTGGCGGCATCTACGCCGGCTACAGCAAGCAGTTCGCCAACCGCCTGGTGCTGGGCGTCGAGGCCGATATTGCCTGGGGCGGCCTCAAGGACCAGACCCTGGCGCCCGGCGATGGCAGCTATTCGGCGGCGACAAGGATCGACCTCACCGGCTCGGCCCGGCTGCGGCTCGGCTACGCCATCGACCGCCTGCTGCCCTATGTCAGCGGCGGCGTCGCTTTCGCCAGATTCAGTTTCGATGAATACAATCAGGGCGATGCCTACAGCAGCGCCGATGAAAGCCTTGTCGGCTGGACCCTGGGCGTCGGCACGGAGTATGCGCTGACCGACAACTGGACCCTGCGCGGCGAATATCGTTATGCCGACTATGGCACGCATGATTTCGTGACCCAGCCGGCAGACGAGGCATATTCGACCGACATCACCACCCACGACATCCGCCTCGGCGTCGCCTACAGGTTCTGATCCGCACAAGACCCCGGCCGCGCGCCGGGGTTTTGTCTGTGCCTGAAACGCCAAAAACCCCGTCAGGCGGCGGGGCGGGAAGAACGATACGGTGACGGCGGAAGATCAGCCGATCTTGCCTTGCCGCAGCGTCCGTGATAGTCGCCAACATGTATCGCGAACGCTGCCCTGTTCGCTCGACAAGAGCAATGATCTGGGGCAAGCCATGCAATTCACAATGCAATTCACCACAATGACCTCCATCCGCAAAGCATCATTTGTGATGCTGCTTGCGACGTCCTTGCCATTCGCCATGTGCATGCAATCCGCAGCTTCGGAGGCCTTGTCCGCAGCGCCCGCCGGGTTCGTCTGGACTGGCGGTTATGCCGGCATACATCTCGGCTATGGCGGCGGCCGCACCACTGTTACCGAGCTGGACGACTATTCCTTCTCGGTTTTTGACGACACCAAGTTCAAATTCAATGCGAACGGTTTCCTCGGCGGCGTTCATGCCGGCTATGTCTGGCAGTCGGGCCAACTGGTTTATGGCGTCGAGGCGGATATCACCGGCGCCGACATCGACAACACCGTCGCCAACGCGATGATCCCGGGCTCCAATGAGAGCTTCTCGACCAGCATCGACTGGTTCGGCACGACCCGCGCCCGCCTGGGATATGCGATCGACCGCTTCTTGCCCTTCGTCACCGGCGGTGTCGCCTTTGGCCACGTCAAGAGCAGCTATGACGACAACGACGGCAGCCAGGACAACCACGCCGTCGCCGACGATACCGTCGCCGGCTGGACCGTCGGTGCGGGTGCGCAATATGCCCTCACCGACAACTGGTCGCTTCGCGCCGAATATCTGTATGTCGACCTTCAGGACAGCCAGGGATCGTTCGAGACTGGCGGCGAAACCTTCAGATACGACTTCGACAACAACATCCACGTCGTGCGCCTCGGCGCGAGCTACAGATTCTAGTTCGCCACAGCCATGCCAAACCCCGGCCGCGCGCCGGGGTTTTTGCGCGTGCGCGTGAGAGCAAAAAGCCCCGCGACGCACGGCGGCGGGTTAACAAGAATGTCAAAGGCCCTAGCGAACGGCTTGAACCAAGCAGTGGGCGCCGCCATCCGCTGCAACGGCCAGAACATGCGCCTGAGATTGGACGGGCGAAGTGCCAACGAAAAAGGATGCTCGCAAGAAAGCCCGCGAACCGCCTGGCTTCTCCTTTTCAATGGCTGACATGAAAAAGGCGGCCCGAAAGCCGCGTGGCCTACTACGAAGTTTTCCCGCCCTCGCTTCGCAGGCTTGGGCCTGCTGACGGTGAGGCGGCTGCGAACCCAAATCAAGATTTTCAGTTCTGGCGTCGGCCATCGCCGGCACGCGGCTGGAAGCCAGGCAATGCCTCCCAATCCTGCGCCAGCAACTTCGCAGCCTCGCCATAGTGCAACTCGTCGCCGTAGTTCCAGACGCAGAACATGACATCGCTTTCATTGTGCAGAGCAACACCGATGAAATGCCCACGACCATCGACCCCATGACCATCGACCCCATGACCATCGACAATGTCAAAGACAGCAACAATTTCTGCCCCGAAGATACCGGGTGCCACGTGATCGGCTAGACTGCACAATTCAGCTCCACCGAACTCGCCCCAATTCGCAGGTCCCTGGAGTGCCTCATTGTCCACCGTCACACTTTCTCCGTCCCCTGAACAGCGGATGCGCGCCATCGATCCGTCGGAGAAGGCAATGCCGATCGCTATCGGATTGGTGAGATCCGATGCGCCTTCAAAAACATGAACCTCTGCTTCAACCCTGACTATTTTCATCATCGACATCTGCGCGAATATTCTGTCACCGTTTCAGGGCCCAACGCCGGAACCTATTCGACGGTTGCCCGGTTCGAGGAAGATGTCGAGTGGCCACCACCACAGGCCTGGAGCATCGTGCTTGAGATTCATCCGAACGGCACCACTGCTCGGTTTCTGGCCCCGGGCGCACCTCAGGAACGGCTTGCCCCTGGACGTCGATTTGTTTTGTATGAAGGCAAGATCCAGACGGCCTCCGTGAAGGTTCTCGATTGATGGAGCAGACCCCGACGATGCCAGGAACAGCCGTCGGCTCACATTCGGGATATGCGTGACCCTGAGATAGCCGCCGGGCGGCTTGCTGAAGCGCTCATTCGGCCAGGCCACTGGCAGAACGGGCGACAGGACAAGCGCCTGCGCCCTCGCCTTGAACGCGAGCCAGATCGAGGTTTCGATTGATGGCATGAGATATGGTCCTGGCGCGGGTTCCCGGTCAGGGCAAACCCGCAATCAATTGTTTATCCCGCTCGTGGAGAAACCGAACTGGAACAGAAAGCAGCTGGCTTTTCGCGCTCCATTGCACCGGCTTGAGCCTTGGCATGTTCCAGCGGCACTTCTCAGCGACAACCCAATGCTCACGGCGACGACTTAGAAAATCTGGATCACCATCGTCGTCGTATCCAAATTCGACCCCACAGCAGGGGCAGATGTTATTCGAAGGCATGTCGCCGTCTGCACCCCAAGGGGCGTCCGGATAGTTATCGAAACCACATACGCGACAAAGGTAAGCGTCACTTTGAGCCATAGATGCAGCATAGGACCAGCATCGAAGTATACTCAAGGGGACGGTCTACAGCCCTAACCTTGCTTTCACATCACGCGCCTTCTCGGCGACGATCATTTCCCACCGCTGGGCGACCATCGTCACCCAAGGCCGCGGTGTCCTGCCCTGTGCACCAAAATGCACGAAAGCAGCGTAGTTGGCGGTGTAGCCGAGATAGATCGTGTCGCCGAGATCGGCGCTGTTGATCACGAGCAGGATATCCCCGAGATCGGCCGGCACTGAAATGCCCGGATTGGCTCGGGTTAGCGTTGGCATAGCTGTTGTGGACGCCATCAGAGACGCCCTGAGGAAGCCCGTTTCACCGACTGGTACCAGTTGGTTCAGTTGCGACACCAACTCTTGGGCGGCTTCCTTGAACACCGCCTCAACCGCACCTTCGACTTTCTGGGCCCACTGACCGACCGTCGTTGAAAAGCTGCCCACGCGTGTGCCTCTGTTGAATTTCTCGATTGACCGCAACGAAAATCTCAGCGCTGCTGACAATATCGAGTTGTTGATGAGACCTTCGGCATGTGGGGTACTAGGCAGTACGACGTCATCGACACCATCACGATCATCCCGGCTCTCAAGCCGATCATGACGTTCAGCGCAGTGCAGAAAGATGGGGAATTCCTCTATCTCTTGAGCCATGACCGTGAGAACACCGAGGACCTTATCGACCCCAGTGAAGCCAAGAACCTTTGTGTGTTTCTGACAGAGGCGTCGAAACAAGTCGAAGCTGAAAAGCCCCCGTTTCGCGAGATCGATCTTCTGGGGACGATCTGTCGAGATTTTGGGCGAACCTTCAGCCCCTACTACGGTTATCACGTTCGCGCTTCCTTCATGCTTCGCAACATGTCGGGCTCCAAGGTTGCCGACTTTTGTGTCGCTCACGAGGACGGAGGCGCTCGGTTGCAAATCATCATGTTCTATCTGCGCGCAGAGGCAGTAATCACGTACCACCTAGCCGAGGATCAGATAGCGAGTTGGTGTGGTTTCGTAGAGAAGCCGATCATCCCGTGAGCTTAGCAACATAGTCGATCTTGTACTCGGCGAAGCACTTGCAGCCGATCGTGTGGCGCGAAGGCGTGCCCGGAGCATGCGGATACCGGATCAGTGTACCATCCGGTGCGGTGAACGACTGATCGAACGGCACCACCTGTCCCTGCATGGCCACATGCTGCGCGCGAGGATGTTCCTGCGGAGTGTGGCGCCAAGTCTTGGTGATGTGCTGGGCCTGCACCCTGCCCGCCTCGATCTGCTGGCGGAATGCGATGTCGCGGGCAGCGCCGAGCGCCGAGAAGGTCTCATGCAGGGCGATCGTGTCGGCCCTGAGCTTCAAGAGCCCATCCGAATACCTGCCAACGATCCTGGCCACCGCGTCAGCCGGCAGGGGCTTGCCTTCGTTCAGCACCTTGAGAATGGTCCTGTCGAAGCGCTTGTCCCGACGGGCGCGCTCCAGATAGTTGCGCATGGCCACAGGATCGCCAGAGAGCAGCTCCTGGCGCGCTCTATCGACATAGGCGGCCTGCTGAGCCGTAAGGCCGAGGATGCCCCCTTCTCGTTTACCTGTGACGCGGTTGACCCGCCCCACGATGTCCAGCGCGCTCTTGGTCGGATTGTCGCCCCGGGCAAGCCCTTCGGACAGAGCCGAGCGAATTGCGGCCTGCTGATCGGCGATGATGTTGCTGACCAGCGTTGCACTATGTTCGCGCAGCCATTCCTCGGCGGCCAGGTTCCGCGCATCCCACCGGATGACGATCTGGTGGCCGTTCGGGTCACGCAGCGTCGGCATCTGCTCGATTGTGGCAACACCGCCGCCGTTGAATGCCTGCCGGATAGCCTCATCGAGGGGACGGAATGCCGCCTCGTCGAGATGCATGGCGGCGATAGCGCCATTGATGTCGCCACGCTCCAGACGCTCCACGATACGGCGCAGAACGATGTTCGACCTGATATCGTCGATCGCGTCCATGAAGGCAGCGCGCAGCAATGGCATGAGGTCGGAGACAAGCTGTTCCAGCCGCTCGCGAGGTGATAGGCGTTTAAGCATTGGGACGGCGCCACATCAAAATGGGGGGATGAAGACGATGCTTCGGTGTCTGAGTGTTACCTTGGCGATGCTCATTCTTCAGAGCTCAAATACCTATGCAAAAACAGGGGCAGAGCTACTCCAAGACAATGAAATGTACGGGCTTGGCTTTGTATGGGGCGCCGCAAATTACATTGTTGAGGACTATGCCCTCAACGATGACGTTGGAAATCGCCTGACAATGCATCGAGCCAAGTGCCTTTACGATGCTGGCATGACTGCCAGGGTCTTGTACGACAGCGTGATGCGAGAGATTAGGTCAGATCCCGGCTACCTCTCCAAACCCGCTACCCATGCGCTTCAGGTCGTCACATACAAAATATGTGGGGCACCGCCAGCAAACTAACCCGCGCACCAAGCCTTGTAGGCGACCACAGTCCCTGCCGGCGGTATCGGCGTCAGGTTGGTGATTACACGCTCGGCGCCATCGATGACGAGCTTGTCAGTGATCTGTGGTTCAACCGTCGGAACAGCGAACGTCACCCGGGCAATAGCCGATCGCCTTGCTTTTCGATTGATCAGCTGTTCACATTCGTCGCAATCGGCGACGTCCCGCGCCATCGGGCTCAGTCCGTCTTTGACCAGGAACGCTCGACGAAATTTATGGTGGCCGGCGACACTTTCACCGCCTCGCTGGAAGAGCTACTGGTGCGATTGGGTTGACCTTGCAGGTGATCGTAAGATGAAGTTCCAGGCGCTGGTCATTCCTTCCGGAAACGCGACAGGCGTCGAGGTTCCCGATGAAATTATGCAGGCGCTCGGTCCCAAGGGCCGCCCGCCCGTGACAATTACCATCAATGGTCACTCCTGGCGCAGCAGGGTGGCCGCAATGCGAGGGCAGCGGCTGATAGGGATCAGCGCGGCCCATCGCGCCGCAGCTGGGATCAGCGAAGGCGATATCGTCGAAATCGATGTCGAACTCGACGTGGCGCCAAGGGAGGTCGCTGAACCCGCCGACTTGGCCGATGCGCTCAATGATTGTACGCAAGCCAGGACCTCCTTCGATCGCCTGCCTTTCGGGCTTCGGCAAAAGCACGTCAAAACGATTGAGGTCGCCAAAAGCGCCGAAGTTCGGGAGCGCCGCATCGGCAAACTGATTGCTGGTTTGAAAGACGTGCACCTGCGTAAAGTCTGATGAGAATGTCTGGGTCTGCTCATGGCGAGATTGGATCAGCTACACAGGCTCGATCTATTCCCACACCAAAGAGCTTGCCGATGGCGCCCCTGTTTCGTTCAAGATCGTCGACTAGCTTCCTCGTGTTCCCGAGCGTCGCCCTGCTCCTTCGCGACAGCTGACTCCATCTATGGCGCGAAGGATGGCAATCTTCTCCCGCCGGATCACGGTGCCAGTGAGTGCCGACGGAACTGCCCCACGCGTTCCGGCAGCTCAGGAAGGCCGGGCAAAAAAGACGAACGCGCCTTTGGCGGGGCCGACGTCAAACATCACGACGCGGCAAAAGCCCCAGGTCGCGCCCACGGCAGTCGATCGACCGGCCGGCCTGCAGCACCGCGTCCAGATGCTCGCTTCGGCCCGGACGGCGCGTCATTCCTCTCACCACACCGGCATGCGCCGGATGGATCTACATAAGACGCCTGATCTTCAGCCGCGTGCGCTTGCGGCAGGTATAGCCGACGCGCGCAAGCTGCGGCCCATCGTTGGCCAGCGGAACCAGCTTTGATAGGCGCCGGCAATAAGGCTGCGGTACCGGTTCACCCGGTCCTGCACATAGTCGCGAAGCATCTAAAAGGCGAAGAGAAACTTCGCCACGCGACAGTGGTCGCGGTTTTGGTGCCGGCGACCTAAGCGAAAACGATACATTTGGCTCAATTCTGCTGATTCATGCCAATCTGTTGTATAAGATGCAGCAGGTACAAGGATCTGGTATTTGTAGATTATCAGGCGTTTTGAAGGCGCATCCTATGGATATCAAGACTGACGAATATAGTGTTTGGGCTGAAGGGACTGATCTATATTTCAGTGGGGTCATGCGTCTGGAGAACAATGCCGCCCCAGAGATTACGTCACTGGTACGGGATCTCCTGATCTCCAGGCCGCCAGCTATCACGGTACATCTGTCCGACCTCGAATTCCTCAACTCGCAAGGCAGGAATATTCTGGCAAAATTGGTGCTTGAGGCCCGAAATCATCCTGAAGTGCGGATGGTCGTTCGGGGCAATAGCAACATGGTATGGCAGGAACGGTCGCTGCCAAATCTCAAGAGACTATATCCGGGCTTGGTGTTGCTTATGGATTGAAACGCGAAGGCCTGCCCGGAGGGCGAATTCGCGACAGGCCTCGCTGCTAGAGCACCTGACGGTTCGGGGCGTTGCCGTGCGCTCCAGCAGCTCAGCGTTGCTGTCCAACGTCTCCTGGCAAAGAACCTGCAAGGGTTGCAAATCTGCCAGCAGCCGTGCTGGGCGTCAATTCGGCGGCATACGCTTAGTTGTTGCGCCGCCGGGGAGCAGAACCACTTCTTGCGCCAGAACAGTTCCCGCCAAGGGGCGGACAACGGTGCACTCTGGCGTGCGATATCAGCAATCGCGTACGAAGAAGCCATTCGCCGGCATTACTGAACGGGATCTAAAATGTCGGGCGTGTCGTTCTTCGGTGACCCGACCTTGCGCCCGATCTTCCACATCGTCATCAGTTCGGATGGAAACGGTCTCATGAGATCCGAAGGATCGGCTTCCGGCCCGATCCACCTGGCATAGTCCGCCGGCGCCAGGATCACCGGCATGCGGTCATGGATCGTCGCCATCAGTTCATTGGGCGGGCAGGTGACGACGCAGAAGCTGCGGCTGAGTTCGCCGCTCGCCGGATCGCGCCGGATGTCGAAGATGCCGGCCAGGGCGAAGGGCGAACCGTCCTTCATGGCAATGGCATAGGGCTGCTTTTCCTTGCCGGTGCCGTGAATGTCCTGCCACTCGAAATAGCCGTCGATCGGGATCAGGCAGCGCCTGGAGGCATAGGCGCGCTTGAACAAACCACTGGTGGCAATCGTCTCGCAACGGGCGTTGACCGGCGGCGGGCGCCCGGTGCTCGCCTGCTTCTGCCAGGACGGGACCAGCCCCCACTTCGCCGAGACGAACATCGCGCTGCCCGTCAGGGCCTCGTCCTGGACGATAACAGGATATGTCAGGCTCGGGGCGCCATTGTAGCGGGGAAAGCTGTTGTCGAGCGCACCGACGGCGGCAGGATCGGCGAAGCCGAAGCTGCGCACCATCTCGGCAAGGGTCGATTTGACAAAGACGCGGCCGCACATGGTAGAATTTAGCTGCGAATTCCTGACCGGAGCAAGTGTGCCGCCGTGAACGATCGCTCTGCCAAACTGATCGTGGTCGCAGCCTTCGACAGGGACGACGAAGGTGGGCTCCGGCCGGCATTCGATCCCAGGGAAATGCAAAGCAAAGATGCGGCGGTCAGGCTGGCCAAGACGATCGAGGACCATCATGCCGGCGTGATCGCCTGGGTTCGCGAGGTGAACCCAGCCATTGGCGAATATGGCGAACCGACGATCCTCTACCAGGTCGGCGACGTGCCTGCCATGGAGTGAGGCTGGCGACGGCCGCCAGTCCTTATATCAGACAGATCCTTATATTAGAAATGTGTGACCGTTCGGCCACGGAACCCGGCAAAGCACGCCCCGCGCGCAGGCGGTTAACTTTCAATGCAACGGCAAGTGGATATGATCCCCGGCAATTGAGCGCCAGGGGCTGCCATGAAAACGATTCTTCTCGCTTCGACATTGCTGTTTGCCGCTGCCGGTAGCGCGCTTGCCGCTGACGTTGCTGTCAACGAGCCTGCGCCTGAGGCGATGGTTGCGCCTGCCTTCAACTGGGCTGGTGGTTATGCAGGCGTTCTTGGCGCCGGCACCCTCGTTCATCACAAGATGGACACCGGCACCGAAGTGACCAGGAATTTCTGGTCGCCAAGCCTCGCCGTTTTCGGCGGTTACAATTGGCAATCGTCCAACTTCGTCTACGGCATCGACGGCGAACTCGGCTACCGGTTCAAGAACAATACCGACACCGGCGTTCCTGGGCCCGGTACAATGGAAACCAAGCTCGGTCTTTACGGCGCGTTGCGCGGGCGTGTCGGCGTCGACATGGGCGACATTCTGCCTTACCTCGCGGTTGGCGTCACCGCCACTCAGTTGCAAACCCTCTTCCCCGGCAGCGGGGCCGAACGCGATGCGTCGCTCTTTGGCGGTGTCGTTGGCGTCGGCGCAGACGTGAAGCTGACAGAAAAGCTGTTTCTGCGCGGCGAATATGCCTTCTCCTATTACGGTTCCAAGACCTTGGAATATTGCGGCGGCGGCTGTGAGATGGAGCACAAGGTCCAGACGCACGATTTCAAGCTCGGCGTCGCCTACAAGTTCTGAGCGGCAGCCCGCCTGAACCTCTCAAGCCCCGGCATCGCGCCGGGGTTTTTGTTTGCGCCCAACAAAAAAAGCCCCGCCGGCCGGAGCCAGCGGGGCGGTTGGCCGTACCAGGAAACGCTCGACGAAATTTATGGTGGCCGGCGACACTTTCACCGCCTCGCTGGAAGAGCTACTGGTGCGATTGGGTTGACGTTGCAGGTGATCGTTAGATGAAGTTCCAGGCGCTAGTCATTCCTTCCGGAAACGCGACAGGCGTCGAGGTTCCCGATGAAATTATGCAGGCGCTCGGTCCCAAGGGTCGCCCGCCCGTGACAATTACCATCAATGGTCACTCCTGGCGCAGCAGGGTGGCCGCAATGCGGGGGAAGCGGCTGATAGGGATCAGCGCGGCCCATCGCGCCGCAGCTGGGATCAGCGAAGGCGATATCGTCGAAATCGATGTCGAACTCGACGCGGCGCCAAGGGAGGTCGTTGAACCCGCCGACTTGGCCGATGCGCTCGATGATTCTACGCAAGCCAGGACGTCCTTCGATCGCCTGCCTTTCGGGCTTCGGCAAAAGCACGTCAAAACGATTGAGGACGCCAAAAGCGCAGACGTTCGGGAGCGCCGCATCGGCAAGCTGATTGCTGGTTTGAAAGAGGTGCAGCTGCGTAAAGCCTGATGAGCTACAATGCACATCGCGCTCATCCAAGGGCGTCAGCACCGAGCCTGCTGGACTGAAGCGACACCAGGAAACCACCACGATGTCGAACACGGGTCACATCCTGCCCGAACAGAAGATGCCGAAGCTGATCGTCGTGGCAGCTTTCAATCGCGGCGACGAAGGCGACCTTCAGCCGGCGTTTGATCCCCGCCAGATGCAGAGCGAGCATGCCGCCATTCGCCTGGCCAAGATGATCGAGGACCATCATGCCGGCGTGATTGCATGGAGCCGGGAGGCCAACCCGGCCATTGGCGCCTATGGCGAACCGACGATCCTCTATCAGTCTGGTGAAGTGCCCGACATGGAATGACGGCCCCTGAGGCTCCTTCATTTCTTCGGATGCGCCAAATCCCATGCCACAGCGTCACGGAACTGTCCCTTGATCCGTTCGATCTGAGCTTCGACCGAAAAGAAATCAACCGTGCTGTTGGACATCGCCTCCCTGACAATGTCCTCACCATCAAGACATGCTGACAGAGCCGATTCTGCTATTTCCGGCGCGGATGCAAATTTGTCCGCAGCTGCTGAGGCTGCGCTGAACAGGCAAGCGTACCAGGCGTTGTTGGCGTCTGACAGCAGCGGGCCGTAGACCAGTTTTGTTTCCACCAACGCCGAGCTGGCGGTGACGCCGGCAATAAGTGCAAGCACAGTCGCGACGGGTAGAGCGAGGGCTGCTATCTTCATTTGGCCACACTTGTTGCTTGGGCGCGCTAGACTGGATCGAGTATGCCAGGCGTGTCCTTGCGGAGTCGTTTCCACATCACGCTAAACTATGGGCATGAAAAATCCACTCGCACCGCGCAAAACGCCCAGCAGTATCTACGAGCACTTTTGCGCAAGCTGGCGAGCACTGCGCTCGCAATGTCCGCTGTGGCGGCGAATGCCACGGGCGCCAGGATGACCGGAGGCGTGATTGCATGGAGCCGGGAGGCCAACCCGGCCATTGGCGCCTATGGCGAGCCGACGATCCTGTACCAACACGGTGAAGTGCCCGACATGGAATGACCCGAGGCAGCCGGTCAGTTGCCATCGTCAGGCGTTATGGGCGCCTCGAGTGTCCATCTGATGCCACCTGCAAGTCGCTCGAAGCTGGCCTTGCCATTGAGCGAATCTGGCGTCACGCGTTTCAACACCACACTGCCGAAGCCTTTGCGTGGCTCATCCGCTCCACCGTCAACGGACGAACAGATCTCTTCCCAAACCAGCGTGATCGAGCTGTTGCCTGCATCGTCGCTGCTGAGCTGCCAGGTAACGGAGATTTCGCCACCTTCCCCGCTAAGCGCGCCGTATTTGGCTGAGTTCGTGCCGAGCTCGTGAAAAGCCATTCCGAGCGGTTGGATGGCGTTCGCTGGCATCATCACCGCGGGCCCGGCAATCTTGACGCGTTCTTCGTGACCAAACGGCCCCAATTGATCCTTGACCAGAGCGGCCAGATCCGCGCCCGACCATTCGGTGTTCACCAACAGGTCGTGCGACCGCGCAAGCCCAACAATGCGCTCGCGCACCGATCGCTCGAACTCGTTGGGGTCGCCGGAACGCTGTTTGGTTTCACGGATCACCGACAAGATGACGGCGAACTGGTTTTTGACACGATGATTAAGCTCGCGCATGAGCAATCGAATGCGGCGTTCATTTTCCTTGGCAGCTGTAATATCCCGCGCAATCTTCGAGGCGCCGACAATGGTGACGCCGTCGATGGCGCGGATGGGCGACACGGTCAGCGAGACAAAAATCGTCGAGCCGTCTTTCCTGCGCCGGGTCGTTTCATAACTCGCGACCCGCTCGCCACGGCGGACCCTTGCAATGATATCCGCTTCCTCGCCCTGAAGGCGTTCGGGGATCAGCATCAGAATTGACCTGCCTATTGCTTCCGACGCCGCATAGCCAAACATGCGTTCTGCGGCAGGATTCCAGGTCGTGATGATACTGTTCAGGTCTTTGCTGATGATCGCGTCGAATGACGAATCGATGATGGCTGCCAGATAAGCATCGGCATTTGCCTGTGTCGGCGACGGAGGGGGAGCGGAATTCATCACCAACCTTATCATGTCGTTTTTTCTGGGCGAGGGCTCTCAAAACAAAAACGCCAGATAGCCATAAAGCGGAAATGCCACGCTGGGGTTCCATTGCTGGTAACGTCCGGCACGAACGACCCGCACGCAGCAATGGCTCGCGTCGTCGAATGGATGGATGCGGCCCGGACATGCGGCCTAGTAAGACCGATGTCGCGCGGCCGGAGCCGGGATCGACCCGCAATCGGTCGAGAATGTCGGGCGTGTCGTTCTTCGGCGAACCGACCTTCCACTCGAAATAGCCATCGATCGGGATCAGGCAGCGCCTGCAGGCATAAGCGCGCATGAACAAATCACTGGTGGCAATCGTCTCGCAACGGGCGTTGACCGGCGGCGGGCGCCCGGTGCTCGCCTGCTTTTGCCAAGCAGAGGGGCTCCACGACCATGAAGCCCCTCGCCCGCCGGCCATTGTACGGTGCTCAGAGATCCAGCCGTTGCTGGATTATCTGCAGCTGCAAATCATCGAGCAAGCGCTGCCTTTGGCTTGGGTCTACGGCTGGCGGCGGCGGTGTTGCGGATTTTGGTTTCACGCCCGGCGCCGGCTTCGTTGCTGGCTTCGGGGGCGATACTGGGGCAGCCTTGGGTGCATTGGGCTTCGGCGCGAAAATGATCGACATCTTGTTAACATCCTTCCACGAGCCCTTGAGCGAAAAACCCAAATTCGCTTGCGACTCGTTGAAAGGTATCTTTGTGATCTTGATCGATGAATCTGCGCTTTGCTCCACCATAAATTGCAAGGTGTAAGACACCTTGTCGGGGCGGGCCTGTGTTTCTGCGTAGATATTCTGCAGCTGCAGAAGCCAGGACGTGATGCCCAGATCACCCACGAGTCTTGAATTCTTATGGCGGCGCGTCTCTATAGGAGCACAGTCAATGCCATCCTCAAGGCCAAGATCAGTTGTAAATACAAATCCAACGGTTCTGTCAGCGGATCCTTTGACGTTAGTATTTAGGGTAAGTGTCAACAATTGAGGCGTGTATGGTACCTCATTTACACCTCCGAATCCGCCACCTGCATCAGACACAACGTTCAATGACAAGTCGACCGCAGCGTTCCAGCCACCTCTTTCCTTTAAGAAAGTTGCGGATTGCCTCCCTTCCTTGATCTCGCATCGTATGTTGTCGACAATATCTGATATTCTTAGGACGCCATATTCATTGGGTAGTCGCGGAACAGACGCACATCCAGCTGACAAAGCACTCAGGAAAATTACCATAGACTTCAATTCGTGCATTTCCCCCTCCCATGATGTCTTGCGGCAAATCTACATCAAGTCCTTAGCTTCAGAAGCACTCGCCTGAACTTCACAACGCCTCGTCATGTTAGTAGGTTCTTTTAAACTGACAATGCTGGACCGATGATTGAACTGCGCAACGTGGAAGGTTTCGCTAAGGCGCTGCCGAGGCGAAGCTTCGCGCGGATCAGAGGGGCAGGCGCCAAGTCGGGTGCGTCATGTCTGCCCGCACATGTTCCCAAGACGAAAAAGCCGCTCGGCTGGCAATCGCGAAATGGATATGCCCTTCCGATCTCATCGGGTGGCTGAGGGAGGTCCACATGCAGGCGGCGCGGCATGCATGCTGGCTAGCCAAGGGCGGATCGCGCGCGCATTGCCGTACAATGGTCAAACGCAGCTCGTCTCCGCTGGGCTGCGCGTTGACCACCCAAATGTTGTCGGGCACGACCGCGCACAGCGGACACGAAGCCAAACTCGCCTTTGATATCAGTGCCGTTGAGATGGGATGGTGCCCCTAGCCGGGATCGAACCAGCACTCCTTGCGGAACTCGATTTTGAGTTCGAGCGCGTCTACCAATTCCGCCATAGGGGCCTGCCCTGAACGGACAGAATGGTCGCGGACTATACGGTCGGGCTACCCGCCGTCAACAGGGCAGACGTGTCTTTGCGCAACTTCATGCGGCAACACGGTTTATTGCCGCAGCCAGGCAACAGCGATCGGGCCCGCCGCCGCGACCGGATCGCCGGCAGCACGGCTAGCCGCCGAAACGGACCTTAAGCCGCTGGCGCAGATGACGCGCGGCGGGGCCGAGCGGCTGGTCGACGCGCCAGAGCAGGTAAGCGGTCAACGCCGTCTCAGCCTGCGCGCCGAGCGCCGCGGCAGCGACGCGGACGAGCGTGCCGCGCGAGAGAGCGCCTTCGACCAGCCAAAGCGGCAGGTTGCCCCAGCCGATGCCGGCCTCAATCAGCGCCAGCTTGCTGGCGAGGTCGCTGACGCGCCAGGTGCCGGGCGACAGCACGCCGAAATCGAGCCCCTCGCTCAGCGGCGAGGGATCGCTGACGACGATCTGCAGATGCTCCGACAAAGCGACCGCCGACCAGCCGGCGGCGGGTGCCGTCGCCAGCGGGTGATGCGGCGCGCAGACGGCGACAAAGGGCTGTGACGGGCCGAGACGCTCGGCCTCGACAAGGCTGTCGCGCGTCGTGTCGGTGGTGAGCGCCAGCATGCACTGGCGGTTGACCAGCGCGTGCAGGGCCGCGCGCATCGGCAAGGTCTTCATCGCAACGCCAAGCGAGGGATATTCCTTCAGCAGGTCGTTTAGCGCGCCGGCCAGCATGGCGGGCGCAACAACCGGATCGACCGCTATGGCAAGCGACAACTCGAGGCCCTGACCGAGCCCGCGCGCCCGGGCGCGCATGGCGTCGACCTTGATCAGGATCGCCCTGGCATCGGTCAGCAGCGCCTGGCCCTCGGCGGTCAGTTCGGGCTTGCGCCCGGTGCGGGTGAACAGCGCCACCTTGAGCTCGGCCTCGAGAGTGCCGATGGCATGGCTGATCGCCGACTGCACCCGCGACAGCCGCACCGCCCCGGCGCGAAAGCTGCCGCCTTCGACGACGGCAACAAAGGTCCGCATCTGGTCCAGCGTCAGCTTGTCGAGCACAGTTCGATTTCTTCGATCAGTGAATGCAGAACTATCGCAATTACCAAGATCGGTACTTTGTCGCAAGCTGGGCCATCGAACAAAGGCAAGGACGTCATCATGCGTATCGACAAGGCCCTCATCTACGAAGCACCAGGTGCCGACCCGAGCATCGACCGCAGCGTGCTCGACACGCCGGACGGCAAGATCACCATCGTCGCCCTGGGCGACCCGATGCAGGCACCTGGGGTGGCGCATGAACTCGCCGCACGCGGGGCCAGGCTGATCGAATTGTGCGGCGGCATCTCGCCGGCCTGGCGGCCCAGGGTGGCAGCCGTCGTCGGCCCCGACGTCAAGGTGAGCTCGGTGACCTTCGGCATCGAATCGCTGCAGCCGGCGGCTGCCTACAACCAGGCCTTCATCGACGGCAAGCCGCCGCTCGCCGCCTTCATCATCCTCAAGCGCGACGCCGAAGCCGACCAGGAGCGAATGGTGACTGTGTTTCCGCCACTGGAAACACATTTCATCCGCGTGCCCGACGGCGCGGCGGCCGCGAAGGTCGCAGCCGACCTGGCGCAATCAGGCTTTGGCCTGATCGAGCTTTATGGCGGGTTTTCGAGCGAGGACGCCGCCGAGATCATCCGGGCTGTCGACGGGCTGGCGCCTGTGGGCATAGGCAGCTTCGCGCTCGACGCCTTGCAGCCGGCCCAGCGCGCAGCGACCGGCCGCGCGGCCTGACCCGACATGACAGGCGGCCGCGGCGCGCCGCCGTCGTCGATGTCTGCTTGAAGCACGCATGACGATCCGCCATGCGCCGGGGACGCGACACAATGCAGCGCTCGCCCCGGCTTTCACATTCGTGAATGCCCTAACCATTGTGCGCCACAGCAATTCTTCCTAAACAGGCTGCGCACATCTCAAGGGGGCCTGATGCTTCGCCGACTCTACGACTGGACCTTGTCGCTTGCGGCAAGGAAATCCGCCGAATGGTGGCTGGCCTTCATCGCCTTTGTCGAAAGCTCGATCTTTCTGGTGCCGGCCGACGTGCTTTATCTGCCGATGGCGCTGTCGCGGCCCGACAAGGCCTATCGCTACGCCATCGTCGCCACTGTCGCTTCGGTGCTGGGCGGCATCGCCGGCTGGTATATCGGCCACTACGCCTTCGAGACGGTGGCCAAGCCGGTGCTCGAATTCTACGGCAAATATGACGAGTTCGAAGCGCTCAAGCTGTCCTCGGGCACCGGCATCATCCTGTTGATGCTGGTGACCTCGGGCCTGGCGCACCTGCCGCCGATCAAGGTGGTGACCATCCTGTCGGGCGTCATCGGCTTCCCGCTCGGCTGGTTCATCGTCTCGGCGATCATCGCGCGTGGCGCGCGCTTCCTGTTTCTGGCCTGGCTGCTGCGCAGCTATGGCGAGCCGATCCGGCATTTCATCGAAAAGCGCCTCGGGCTTTTGGCCAGCCTTGCCGCCGCTGCCCTCATTTTGCTCTATCTTCTCGTCAGATACCTGCACTGAACGGCACATGCCGGTAACAACAGCTGGGCACCAGACAATGACCTCCCTCGCCTCCCCGACCGGCCGCAGCCAGACGCTGACCGCACTCTTCCTGACCATCGCCATGGCTGCCGTCGTCGGCACGGCACTCGGCTTCCAGCACATTGGCGGCTACCTGCCCTGCAAGCTCTGCCTCGAGCAGCGCACGCCCTATTATGTCGGCGTGCCGCTGATGGCGCTGGCGGCACTGTCGTCCGCCTTGCACGGACCGGCCTGGCTGACCCGCGTTTTGCTCGCCGTCGGCGGGCTGCTGATGCTCTACGGGCTTTATCTCGGCGGCTACCATGCCGGCGTCGAATGGCGCTGGTGGGCCGGCCCGACCGACTGTGCCGCGGTCTCCGGCACCATCGACACCGGCGGCAAGGGCCTGCTCGACGTGCTCAACAATGTCGTGCCGCCACGCTGCGAGGACGCCGCCCTGCGCGTGCTCGGCCTGTCCTTCGCCGGCTGGAACGTGCTCGCCAGCGCGTTTCTGGCGGTCGTTGCCCTGCGCGGCGCGTTCAGCAAAGCCTGAGCAAAGCAGCCCCGAGCAGAGTTCGCCAAGAATTCGTCAGTCGAATGGCGTGGTTTTCGAGAACCGGAGCGCAGCGGACATAAGTCCGTGAGCACCGGAAGCGGAGAAAACCGCGTCAGTCGGCCGGCCCGGCAAATTATCGGTGAACTCTACGGCTCCAGCTCGACATCCCAGTAGAGATAATCCATCCAGCTTTCGTGCAGGTGGTTGGGCGGAAACAGCCGGCCATTGTTGTGCAGGTCGTGCACCGTCGGCTGGAACGGCTTTTGCAGCGGCCACATCTTGGCCTGTGCCGGCATCATGCCGCCCTTCCTCAGATTGCACGGCGAGCAGGCGGCAACGACGTTTTCCCATGTCGTTGCGCCGCCGCTGTGGCGCGGGATGACGTGGTCGAAGGTCAGATCTTCCGGCGTGCCGCAATACTGGCACTGGAAGCGGTCGCGCAAGAACACGTTGAAGCGGGTGAAGGCGGGATAACGCGACGGCTTCACATAATGCTTCAGGCTGACGACGCTGGGCAGCTTCATCGAGAAGGTCGGCGAGGAGACGGCGTGGTCGTATTCGGCGACGATGTTGACGCGGTCGAGGAACACCGCCTTGATCGCGTCCTGCCAGGACCACAACGACAAGGGGTAGTAGCTGAGCGGACGATAATCCGCATTCAGCACTAGTGCTGGGAGCCCATCCGGAGACACGGCAACCGTCACTTCCACTACCTCCTTGGTCCTCGAACCTAACGGCGCGAATACTGTAAGCCCGAGGTGACAGGAATGTGAAGCGTCTGGTCGGTCATATATCTGCTCAAAAATCCGCGATTTTGCGGATTCAGGCAGGATTTCCGGCCGGCGGCGCGCCATCGCGACCACGGGTCTGGCGATAATACGCCCAGAACAGCCGCGATGCGACCCCTCGCCACGGCGCCCATGATTCGGCAAGCCGAATCAGTGCCTTCTCGCCGGGGCGCGGATCGATGCCGAGCGCATGGCCGACGGCCGATTGCAGCGCGACATCGCGGGCCGGGAAAATGTCGGGATGGCCGGCGGCAAACAGCAGGTAGACCTCCGCCGTCCAGGCCCCGATGCCGGGAATGGCGACCAGTGCTGCCATCGCCTCCTGGGCGTCGAGCCGGCACAGCCCGTCGAGGTCGAGGCCGTCGGCGGCCGCCTTGGCCACTGCCAAAAGCGTGCGCTGCTTGGGCCGGGACAGGCCGGCCTGACGGAACACATCCTCGCCGGCACCAAGCAGGGCCTGCGGGGTCAGCGGATCGACCAGCGTGGTGAAACGGCCGAAGATCGCCTTCGCACTCGCCGTCGACACCTGCTGCGAAACGACGATCGATGCCAGGCTGGCAAAGCCCGGTTCGGTCAGCCTGAGTGGCACCTCGCCGGCCAGGCCGCGCACCACTTGCAGGCGCGGATCGAGCGCGCACAGCGCATCGAGGCCGAAATGGACGTCGTCGAGATTGGTGATGCGGCGCATGCGTCTCTTGTTAGGTTGCGGCGGGCAACGTAGCAATCGCCAAGGCAAATCTTCAATCCGGCACAAGCGACGCTCATGACGGCTCCTGTCTTTCGTTTCGCGCCCAGCCCCAATGGCGAGCTGCATCTCGGCCACGCCCTGTCGGCGCTGACCAACCAGGACATGGCGGCCCGTGTCGGCGGCCGGCTGTTGCTGCGCATCGAAGACATCGACGTCACCCGCTGCACGCCTGAATTCGAAGCCGCGATCCGCAGCGACCTGGCCTGGCTCGGCATCGCTTTCGAAGAGCCGGTGCGGCGCCAGTCGGAGCATTTCGCCCTGTATGAACAAGCGCTCGAACAGCTGAAGGCGGACGAACTTGTCTATCCCGCCTTCATGAGCCGCGGCGACATCCGCGCCGCGATCATCGCGCATGAGGCATCAGGCCAAAGCTGGCCGCGCGACCCCGACGGCGCACCGCTTTATCCCGGCGCGGACAAGCATTTGTCGGCACGCGAGCGCCGGCGCCGCATCGATGCCGGGACACCCTTTGCCTGGCGGCTCGATACGGCACAGGCGCTGTCGCGGCTGCAAGCTCCGCTCAGCTGGCGCGAATGGACCAGCGAGGACATGGCGACCACCACCGAGATCGCCGCCGACCCGCGGCAATGGGGCGACGTCGTCATTGCCAGGCGCGAGATCCCGACCAGCTATCATGTGTCGGTGGTGGTCGACGACGCATTGCAGGGCATCAGCCACGTCGTGCGCGGCAAGGACCTCTATTTCGCGACTTCGCTGCAGCGGCTGCTGCAGCAGCTGCTGGGTCTTGCGCAACCGAGCTATTTTCATCACCGGCTGGTGCTCGGCCCGGACGGGCGCAAGCTGTCGAAAAGCCAGCGCGACACTGGCCTTGCCGCCTTGCGGCAGGCCGGTGAGACGCCTGCGACGGTCAAGGCGATGCTGGGATTTTAGTTTGCTTGCAGCCCGGCGCCTGATGCGGCGTCAGCATGGCACCGGCACGGGCTTCACGTGGGTCACGGCATCGATCCCCGACACTCTCCGCTCGCTTTGCTCGCTCACGAGGTCGAGGATGACGGATTGCGGGGCGCGCCTCTGCCAATCGTCGACCTTGTGCCAATCGTCGACATTGGCTGCTGGCAGACGCGATGCGTGTTCGCATGTGTTGGAAAGCTGCGTTGGTGGTTGGCGGCGAAGCTCAAAACGGTCGTCATCCTCGACCTCGTGAGCGAGCAAAGCGAGCGGCGAGGGTCGGGGATCCATGCCGTTACCGGCGACGACCAGACGCAGTCGGCACGCGCGACACCGGCCTCGCCGCCTTGCGCGAGGCCGGTGAAACGCCCGAGACGGTGAAGGCCTAAGGCTGCAGCATCCGGGCGATGCCCGCCTTGATCAACGCCAGCACGCTGATGAAGACAAAGGCACCGCCAAGCCCCCAGGCGACGGCGACGTGCAGATTGCGCAATGTGATGCCATAGCTGTTGGCGACCACCACCGCACCGAAGAAGCCGGCGGTGAACAGCAGCATGTTGCCGATGGGGCCGAAGCCGTCGTCCTTCATGATGGCGTCGAGTGCAGCGCCAAAGAAGAACGCCATGACGGCGACGAAGGCGATCGCCATCATCAACCAGCCCGGGTCGAGATTCCACAACATGCGCGGTCCTTTCACAGGCCGACTGTGCAGTTCTGCCGGGCCGCCTCCCGGGCAAAAGTCATCCGGATCGGGTGGTCGGATCAGGTCCGATGAATCTATGGATCAATCGTTTCATTTTGCTTGTTCGAATATTCGGCATTAGAGCGATCCCGGTAAACTTCCTTTCCGGGCGCGGCGTCCGGCAACGCCCGGTGTGTCATGACGTCCTCTCCCAAGCGGCTGATCCCCGCCACCTTCGTGCTGTTGTGGGCGACCGGCTTCATCGGCGCGCGTTACGCCATGCCCTGGGCCGAGCCGTTCACCTTCCTTGCCGTGCGCTTCGTGCTCGCCTTCCTGCTGCTCGGCGCCGTCATGCTGGCGCTCGGCTCGCGCCGGTTGCCGCGGCGGGCTGCGCTGCACGCCGTGCTGATCGGCATGCTGCTGCACGGGGTCTATCTCGGCGGCGTGTTCTGGGCGATCCACCAGGGCCTGCCGGCAGGCCTGTCGGCGCTCATCGCCGGGCTGCAGCCGCTGGTCACCGCCATTTTGGCCGGCAAGCTTTTGGGCGAAGAGATCAAGCCGCGCCATTGGGTCGGGCTGGCTGTCGGCTTTGTCGGCGTGGTCATCGTCTTGTCGCCCAAGCTCGGCACACTCGGCGGCGGCGTGACCTGGCAGACGCTGACCGCATCGGTCATCGCCATGGCCGGCATCAGCGCCGGCACCATCTGGCAGAAACGTGTCGGCGCGTCAGGCGACCTGGTGACGGGCACGTTCTGGCAATATGTCGGCGCAGCGATCCTGATGACGGTTGCCTCGCTGGTCTTCGAGACGCAACAGATGACGGTCAATGGCGAGCTGATCTTCGCCATGGCCTGGCTGGTCTTCGTGCTGTCGATCGGCGCGATCTTCCTGTTGATGGTGATGATCCGCGACGGCGCCATGTCGAAGGTCGCCTCGCTGTTCTACCTCGTGCCGTCGGTCACCGCCGTCATCGCCTGGGCGCTGTTTGGCGAGCAATTGTCGGCGATCCAGCTTGTCGGCATGGCCATTGCCACGCTCGGCGTCGGCCTGGCCACGGCTCAGCCGGGCCGGCCACGGCTCAGCCGGGCACGCGGGCGCGGGCCTCGAGATAGCGGCTGATCGCGGCATTGAATTCGCCGCCAAGGATGAAGATCGCCGAGACGATGTAGAGGAACACCACCGCGATCATGATCGAGGCAAGCCCGGCATAGGTGGTGACGTAGGACGAAAACGTGTCGAGATAGGCGGCGAAGATCGTCGAGCCGACGACCCAGGCGACCAGGGTGAAGACGATGCCGGGGATGATGCTCAAGAAGCGGCGCCGGCCGGCCGGCAGCCACATATGCACGGCAAACAGGCCAAAGACGATGACACCAGAGGCGATGGTGAAGCGCCACACGGTGATGGTGCCCATATAGGGCTGGATCCATTCGAACTTGGCTTCGAGGATGCGCGCGATGATCGGCGCGAACACCAGAAGCACCGAGATGGCAACGAAGCTGATCGTGGCGATCAACACGAAGAAGATGCTCTGGATGCGCCGGAACCAGAAGCTGCGGGTCTCGGTGATGCGATAGGCGCGGTTGAGCGAGGTGCGCAGCGCCTCGACGCCGTTGGAGGCGAAATAGGCGGCAAGCACGACACCGTAGGTCAGAAGGTCGGTGCGCGGCACGGTGAGCACGTTGACCACTTCACGCGCGATCGGTGCTGCGATCTGGTCGGGCCAGGTGTCGAAGACCAGATGCACCGCCGTTTCGGCAAAGGCGTCGGCGCCGAGGAAGCTGGCCAGCGTGGTGGCGAAGATCAGGAACGGAAACAGCGCCATCAGCGCCGAGATGGCGAGATGACTGGCCATCGCCCAGCCGTCGTCGTCGTGAAAATGACCGGCTGCGTCAAAGAGCACGCGCCTTGTGGCGACGATCCTGCGCATCAGGTCCAGTTTACCGCTCCGTCCGATTGTTTCCAGGGCGCGAATATGGGAAGGCTTTGCCCCAGTTGGCAAGTAGCGCATCGGCCCGAAAATCGGCAAGACTTTCGGCAGGCACGCTGCGCAGGTTTGATAAAGTGGCGGCAGCGACGTGAACCCGATCAACGAGTTACGCACTGTAATCGTGACCGGCGCGTCGTCGGGCATCGGCGCGCATTGCGCCCGCGCGCTGCATGCCGAAGGCTGGCGCGTCTTTGCCACCGCCCGCAAACCACAAGATCTGGCAGCACTGGAAGCCGACGGGCTGGAAGCGCTGTATCTCGATTATGCCGAGCCGCAATCGATCGAAACGCTTGTCAAAACCGTGCTCGAACGCACCGGCGGCAGGCTCGATGCGCTGTTCAACAATGGCGCCCATGCCCAGCCGGGTGCGGTCGAGGACCTGCCGATGGCAGCTTTGCGCGACCAGTTCGAGGCCAATTTCTTCGGCTGGCACGACCTCACCCGCCGCATCGTGCCTGTCATGCGCAGCCAGGGCCATGGCCGCATCGTCAACTGCTCGTCGATCCTCGGGCTGACGCCGGTGCCGTTCCGTGGCGCCTATGCCGCCTCCAAGCATGCGCTCGAAGGGCTGATGCTGTGCCTGCGCCAAGAGCTCGCGGGCAGCGGCATCCATGTCGCGATGATCGAGCCTGGCCCGATCCGCTCGAAGATCGCCAGCAACGGGCTCGACTGGTTCCTGCGCTACATCGACCATGAGCATTCGCCGCACCACCAGGCCTATCGCGCCCAGCTCGCCAGGCTGTCGGGCGGCGGTTCGAAATCGCGGCTGAAACTCGGGCCCGAAGCGGTGCATGCGGTATTGCGGCACGCCCTGCTGTCGCCGCGCCCGCGTCCGCATTATGTTGTCACCACGCCCGCGAGAATCGGCGTCGTGCTCAAGCGGATATTGCCCGCCGCGCTGCTCTACAGAATACTGGCCCGCCAAGCCTGACCGGCCGCCGACTGAACTGGATACCCAAATGGCTACCGTCTTCAACATCCTCGCCGTCGTCTTCATGTTCGCCGTGGTCGTCGTCTTGATCCGCGGCCTGGTCAATCTTCTGCGCGGCGGCTCCGGCAACGCCTCCAACAAGCTGATGCAGGCGCGTGTGCTGCTGCAGGCGGTGGCGCTGGTGTTCATCCTTTTGACGCTCTATTTCACCCGCGGCGGCTGAGGGGGCGCAGCGATGGTCAAGCTCAACAAGATCTACACCCGCACCGGCGACGACGGCACGACCGGCCTCGGCTCGGGCGAAAGGCGGCTGAAATCGGATCTGCGCGTCGAGGCCTATGGTGCCGTCGACGAAGCCAATGCCTGCATCGGCCTGGCGCGGGTGCATACGGCGTCAGCCCATCCCGACATCGACGCCATGCTTTACCGTATCCAAAACGACATGTTCGACCTCGGTGCCGATCTGTCGACGCCCGACACCGGCAAGGACCTGGGCTACGAGCCTTTGCGCATCATCGCCAGCCAGACCGCCCGCATCGAGGCCGACATCGACGCGCTCAACGCCGGTCTCGAACCGCTGCGTTCCTTCGTGCTCAATGGCGGCTCGCCGGCAGCAGCCGCACTGCATCTTGCCCGCACCGTCGCGCGGCGCGCCGAGCGGGTCATGGTGGCGCTGGCGCAGGACGAAGACGAGCACGTCAACCGAGAGGGCATCCGCTACATCAACCGCGTGTCCGACCTGCTGTTTGTTGCCGCGCGTGTGGTCAATGACAACGGAAAAGCCGATGTGCTATGGGTTCCCGGCAAGAACCGCTGATCAGCCGAGTAATTTGAATTCGCGCATCGTACCTGCCGAAACCGGTTCGGGTCGATGCCATCGCCGGGGGGGCGGAAGCGAGCCGCATGTTCATTCCGCTTTATGATTCGAACCATCTGCGCCACATCAGGCTGCAATATGTCACCCTTGGCCTGATCGCCATCAACGTCATCGTCTATCTGCTGACCTCGGTCGGCGGCGAGGAGTTTGCCACCGCGACCGTGCTCGGGCTCGGCTACATCCCCTCGGTCGTGCATGACATTGCCGAGCTGTCGCCTGATCTGATCATCATTCCGGAGAAGCTCAGCTACATCACCTATTCCTTCCTGCATGGCGACATCTTCCATCTCGGCGGCAACATGCTGTTTTTGTGGGTGTTCGGCGACAATGTCGAAGACGCGCTCGGCCATTTCCGCTTCCTGGTGTTCTACCTGCTGTGCGCCGTCGCCGGCGCCTTCCTGCACGGGCTGATCCTGCCGGATTCGCAGATGCCGCTGATCGGCGCGTCGGGTGCCATTGCCGGCATCGTCGCCGCCTATCTGATCCTCTACCCCCGGGTGAAGGTGTGGGTGCTGGCTTTCGCCCGTATCCCGCTGCGCATTCCGGCCTGGATCCCGCTGATCCTGTGGGTCTGCTTCCAGTTCCTGATGATCGCCATCGGCGGCGACGACGAAGTCAGCTGGGCAGCCCATGTCGGCGGCATCGTTGCCGGTGCGGTGCTGGTGCTGATCCTGCGCCGCCGCGACGTGCCGCTGTTTGCCGACGCCGAGGAGGCCGTGCCGAACCCCGAAAAGGCCGAGGCACCCGCCATGCCGGAGCCGGCGACGCCAGAGCCCCCAACCGCCCAGCCGACGACGCGCTGGGGCCGGCAATAAAGGCCGCTGGGCCCGGTCTGTTTCAAACGATTTGAGCTTCAAGCAGATATTGACGCTAACGTCAGCCACAACTACGGTCCCGCCGCTTGCGGCAGCCCTCCCGCCACCAAAAGCGCGAGATCAAGTCTGTTTTTCCGCCCAATATGTCGGCAATCGACAATTGCGTGGCCCCCAGCGCTGCTATAGCGCGCACACTATCGCTGTTCAGAGAGGTACCAGCCCATGAAAGTTCTCGTCCCGGTCAAGCGGGTTGTCGATGCGAACGTGAAGGTGCGCGTGAAATCGGACGGCTCGGGCGTCGAGCTCGCCAACGTCAAGATGGCGATGAACCCGTTCGACGAGATCGCGGTCGAAGAGGCGATCCGCCTCAAGGAAGCCGGCAAGGTCGAAGAGATCGTCGTCGTTTCGATCGGACCGGCCCAGGCCCAGGAAACGTTGCGCACCGCACTCGCCATGGGTGCCGACCGCGCCATCCTGGTCAAGGTCGACGAAGCCGTCGAGCCGCTCGGCGTCGCCAAGGTGCTGAAGGGCGTGGTCGAGGCTGAGAAGCCCGGCCTGGTGCTGCTCGGCAAGCAGGCGATCGACGACGATTCCAACCAGACCGGCCAGATGCTGGCCGCCCTGCTCGGCTGGGCCCAGGGCACCTTTGCCTCGAAGATCGAACTCACAGGCGACACCGCCAATGTGACGCGCGAAGTCGATGGCGGCCTGCAGACGGTTTCGCTCAAGATGCCGGCGATCGTGACGGTCGACCTGCGCCTCAACCAGCCGCGTTATGCCTCGCTGCCCAACATCATGAAGGCCAAGAAGAAGCCGCTCGACGAAAAGTCGGCCGCCGATTTCGGTGCCGACGTGACTGCGCGCCTCAAGGTGCTGAAGACCGAGGAGCCGGGTGGCCGCAAGGCAGGCATCAAGGTCAAGACCGCAGCTGAGCTGGTCGACAAGCTCCGGAACGAAGCCGGCGTGCTCTGAGGATTTAAGGTGAGGCCGGGCTGCAAATGGCGCCGTCCTCCGCTCGCCGGTGCTCACGTACTGAAGTACGCTCCGCTCCGGTTCTCGGACGTCACCATTTTCGCCACGGCCTGACCTCAAATCAGGCACCTGATGAATTAAGGGATAAAGAAATGGCAATTCTCCTCATCGCCGAACACGACAACGCTTCGCTCTCCGACCAGACCGCCAAGGCCTTGTCGGCAGCGCTCAAGATCGGTTCCGACATCGACGTGCTGGTTGCCGGCAAGGGCGCCAAGGCAGCCGCCGACGCAGCCGCCAAGCTCAAGGGCGTGCGCAAGGTCCTGCTTGCCGAAGCCGACGAACTGACCGAGCGCCTGGCCGAGCCGATGGCGGCACTGGTCGTTGGCCTCGCCGGCAACTACGACACCATCATTGCGGCTGCGACCTCGACCGGCAAGAACGTCGCCCCGCGCGTCGCAGCCCTGCTCGACGTCGCCCAGGTCTCGGAGATCATCGAGGTCGTCTCGGCCGACACCTTCAAGCGTCCGATCTATGCCGGCAACGCCATCCAGACGGTGCAGGCACCAGGCGCCAAGAAGGTCATCACCGTGCGCACCGCCTCGTTCCAGGCCGCCCCTGAAGGCGGTTCGGCCGCGATCGAGACCGTTGCCGCCGCCGCCAATCCCGGCCTGTCGAGCTTTGTCGAAAACAAGCTGTCGGCGAGCGATCGTCCGGAGCTGACCTCGGCCAAGATCATCATCTCGGGTGGCCGCGCGCTTGGTTCGGCGGAGAAGTTCCAGGAAGTCATCCTGCCGGTTGCCGACAAGCTCGGCGCCGCCGTCGGCGCCTCCCGCGCTGCCGTCGACGCCGGCTACGCCCCCAATGACTGGCAGGTCGGCCAGACCGGCAAGGTCGTGGCGCCTGACCTCTACATCGCCTGCGGCATTTCGGGTGCGATCCAGCACCTCGCCGGCATGAAGGACTCCAAGGTCATCGTCGCCATCAACAAGGACGAGGAAGCGCCGATCTTCCAGGTTGCCGACTACGGCATCGTCGGCGACCTGTTCGTCATCCTGCCGGAACTCGAAAAGGCGCTTTGACGCCTAAACGAGTGCGGGATTAAAATATGATGGCCGGGGTAGACGAGTGCTACCCCGGCCATTTAGTTTGCATTGCACAAAACCAAAAAAGACGGCGACGGGATAGGTGTGATGACGGGTAAGATCGAGACGATCGGCATTGTCGGCGCTGGCCAGATGGGCGGCGGAATTGCGCATGTCTCGGCGCTGGCCGGCTACAGCGTGCTGCTTTACGACGTGTCGCCCGACCGCATCGAAAAGGGCATCGCCACCATCAACGGCAACCTGGCGCGCCAGGTCGCCTCGGGCAAGCTCGAGGACCAGGCCCGCAAGGACGCCATGGCCCGCATCTCGTCGGCGCCGGCGATGGCCGACCTTGCCAGTGCCGACCTTGTCATCGAGGCGGCGACCGAAGACGAGACCATCAAGCGCAAGATCTATGCGCAGCTGTGTCCGCAGCTCAACCCCGAGGCGATCCTCGCCACCAACACCTCGTCGATCTCGATCACCCGGCTGGCCGCCCAGACCGACCGCCCCGAACGTTTCATCGGCATCCACTTCATGAACCCGGTGCCGGTGATGAAGCTTGTCGAGCTGGTGCGCGGCATCGCCACCGAAGACAAGACCTTCGAGCTGGCCAAGTCCTATGTCCGCAATCTCGACAAGACCGTGACGGTGTCGGAGGATTTCCCGGCCTTCATCGTCAACCGCATCCTGTTGCCGATGATCAACGAGGCGATCTACACGCTCTACGAGGGCGTCGGCACGGTCGAAGCCATCGACACCGCCATGAAGCTCGGCGCCAACCATCCGATGGGACCGCTGCAGCTCGCCGACTTCATCGGCCTCGACACTTGCCTGTCGATCATGCAGGTGCTGCATGACGGCCTGTCGGACTCGAAATACCGCCCCTGCCCGCTGCTGGTCAAATATGTCGAAGCCGGCTGGCTCGGCCGCAAGACCGGGCGCGGTTTCTACGACTATCGCGGCGAGCACCCGGTTCCGACGCGCTGAACCGCGTAGCGGCGGACGCTTCGCCCGCCGACAGCCTGGCGCCTCAGTTCGGAAGTCCGGTGTGATACCAGCTTGGTGTCAGCTCCGACGGCATCGGCGCGAGTTCGACGCGGTTGCGCCCCGCGCCCTTGGCTTCGTAAAGATGCAGGTCGGCGACACGGAACAGGTCGTCGAACATCACCGGCCGGTCGAACACCGCGCCGCCGACGCTGACCGTCAGCCGGTGGTTCGTGCCACCGGGCTGGAACGGTGCTTCGGCCACCGAGCGGCGGATGCGCTCGGCGATGTCGGCGGCGCTGACCGGTGACGCCCCCGGCAAAAACACCGCGAACTCCTCGCCGCCGAGGCGGCCAAGCATGTCGTCGCTGCGTAGGCAGGGCTGGATCGCCGCAACGATCATGCGCAGCGCCGTGTCGCCCTCGGCATGGCCGAAGCGGTCGTTGACCGACTTGAAGTGATCGGCATCGATGACCAAAAGCGCGCCCATGGAACGCCGGCGCACGATCTCGCGGGCAAGCACGGCGTTGACCCGGCTCGAAAAGGCACCGCGGTTGAGGCAGGCGGTCAGCGCGTCGGTCGATGCGGCAACCACCAGCTTGTGGTTGACGACAGCCAGTTCACGCAGCTTGAGCGTCAGGTAGAAAAACAAAGGCGCGGCCAGAAGGATCGGCACCACGGTGGCCTCGACCAGCGCGAGGTCGAGCATTTCGGCGCCGGCATTGCGAAACAGCGCCACGGTCACGATGAGCGAGACCGCAACGCAGCCAAGCGTGCCGAACACGGTCCAGCCGGCCAGTTGCAGCCACGCCTGCGGCGAAAGCTTCTTCAACGATGCGAACAATGCCGCCACCTCCTGGATCCTGCCGCGATCTTTGGTCGTGCGGCATGAACAGGAGGTTAGCACCGGTCGTCAAATTCGAGCGATCGCTGCTACGAGTTGCGGTTGACCGGTCGCCCGACAGGCTCAGGGGCGCAAACAAAGCCGGCTCAGACCCGTTTGCCGTCGCTGCCGAAGAAATGCAGCTTTTCGCGCCGGGCAAAGATCGGCAGCTGGTCGCCAACCAGCACTTCGGTGCGGCCGGCGACCCGCACGACGATCTTGCCGCCACCGGCCGCGCAATAGAGGAAACTCTCCGCCCCCACCGGTTCGACGCCCTCGACCCTGGCCATCAGCCTGAGGCCATCGGTCGAGGTCGCGCCATCGGCGCCGACCTCGCAGTCCTCGGGCCGGAAGCCGATCGTTGCGGCATTGCCTGAAACAGTCGGCAGCGTGATGGCGTCTTCGAGCTGGCCGCCGCGCAGCGGCAGGAGGTTCATCGGCGGTGCGCCGATGAAGGAAGCGACAAAGGTCGAAGCCGGCTTTTCATAGATGTCGAGCGGCGCGCCGAGCTGTTCGACCAGCCCGGCATTCATCACCACCAGAACGTCGGCCAGGGTCATCGCCTCGAGCTGGTCGTGGGTGACATAGACCGAGGTGACGCCGAGCTTGCGCTGCAGGCTCTTGATCTCGACGCGCATCTGGCCACGCAGCTTGGCATCGAGGTTGGACAGCGGCTCGTCGAACAAAAACACCTTGGGGTTGCGCACGATGGCGCGGCCCATGGCGACACGCTGGCGCTGCCCGCCCGACAATTCGCGCGGCCGCCGCTCGAGCAGATGCTCGAGCTCCAGCGTCTGCGCCGTGCCGCGCACACGCTTGTCGACTTCGTCCTTGGGCATGCCGCGATTGCGCAGGCCATAGGCCATATTGTCGTAGACCTTCATATGCGGGTAGAGCGCATAGTTCTGGAACACCATGGCGATGTCGCGCTCGGTCGGGCCGATGGCATTGACCACCTTGCCGTCGATCGAGCAGGTGCCGGCCGAGATGGTCTCGAGCCCGGCGATCATGCGCAAAAGCGTGGACTTGCCGCAGCCCGAGGGGCCGACGAGCACGCACAGCGCCTTGTCGGGAATGGCGATGGACACGCCCTTCACCGCCTCGACCCCGCCGGCATAGATCTTCCTGACGTCCTTGAGATCGACGGTTGCCATTATTTCTCCGTATCGACGAGGCCGCGGACGAACCAGCGTTGCATCAGCACAACGACCAGGATCGGCGGCACGATGGCCAGCATGGAAGTGACCATCACCAGATGCCATTCGGTATCGGCATCGGCAAACGAGATCATCTTCCTGAGCGCAATGACGATGGTGTTCATGTCGTTGCGGTTGGTGACGAGCAGCGGCCACAGATATTGTGTCCAGCCATAGATGAACAGGATGACGAACAAAGCCGCGATGTTGGTACGCGACAGCGGCAGCAGGATATCCCAGAAGAAGCGCCACGGGCCGGCGCCATCGACACGCGCCGCCTCGACCAGCTCGCCCGGGATGGTCAGGAAGAACTGGCGGAACAGCAGTGTCGCCGTCGCCGAGGCGATCAGCGGCACGATCAGCCCGGTATAGGTGTCGATCAGGCCGAGATCGACCATCACCTTGTAGGTCGGCAGGATGCGGACCTCGACCGGCAGCATCAGCGTGATGAAGATCAGCCAGAAGAACGTCATCCGCAGCGGAAAGCGGAAGAACACGATGGCATAGGCCGACAGCAGGGAAATGATGATCTTGCCGATGGCGATGCCAAGCGCAACGATGGTGGTGTTGAGCAGAAGTGTCGCGACACTGACCCCGCCGATGCGCCCGACCCCGCCGAACAGCGCCTCGGCATAGTTTTCGAGGAACCGGTCGCCGGGCAACAGCGGCAGCGGCGGCCGCAGGATGGTCTGCAGCGAATGGGTCGAGGCAACGAAAGTGTAGTAGATCGGGAACGCCACGATGACGATGCCGAGGATCAGGATGGCATGCGCGACATAGATGCCTGTGACCGACTGGCCGATCATCAGCTTGTCGTGGCCGCTTACAGGCGCAAGGGCTTTCGGCTCAGCCATAATGCACCTTCTTTTCGACATAGCGGAACTGGATCGCGGTCAGTGCGATGACGATGACCATCAGGATCACCGACTGTGCCGCCGAGTCGCCGAGGATCAGATTGACGAAGCCGTCATTGTAGACCTTGTAGACCAGCGTCTCGGTCGCCTTGCCCGGCCCGCCGCCGGTCACGGCGTGGATGATGCCGAAGGTGTCGAAGAAGGCGTATACGGTGTTGACCACCAGCAAAAAGAAGGTGGTCGGCGCCAGCAGCGGAAAGACGATGGTCCAGAAGCGCTTGTTTTCGCCGGCGCCGTCGATCGCCGCCGCCTCGATCAGCGTCTTGGGGATCGCCTGCAGGCCGGCGACGAAAAACAGGAAATTGTAGCTGATCTGCTTCCACGACGCTGCCGCCACCACCAGCGCCATCGCCTGCTCGCCATCGAGCAGCGGGTCCCAGTTGATGCCGAGCCAGCGCAGGCCGTAAGCGAGCGAGCCGATCGACGGGTTGAACAAAAACAGCCACAACATGCCGGCAATGGCGGGCGCCACCGCATAGGGCCAGATCATCAGCGTGCGGTAGAGGCCGCGGCTGCGCACCACCTTCTCGGCCATGACGGCGAGCAGCAATGCGGTGCCCATGGCGACCGCCGCCACCGAGATCGAAAAGATCGCCGTGACCTTGATCGAGTTGAGGTAATTGGGGTCCGACAGCACCTTCTTGAAATTGTCGAACCAGACGAATTTCGACGACAGGCCGAACGGGTCCTCGCGCAGCATCGACTGGCGCAGCGCCTGGCTGGCCGGCCAGTAGAAGAACACCAGCGTGATCGCCAGCTGCGGCGCGACCAGCAGATAGGGCAGGATCTTGTTGGGAAAGACGACGCGTGGGGACAATGAGGGCCTCGTGACTGACGTCAGGCGTTGGTGCCGCCCCTCATCCGCTCCTGAGCGTATCGAAGGGCCGGCACCTTCTCCCCGTGAAGAACGGGGAGAAGGGACAAGCGGGAACGTGGACGCCCCCCTCTCCCCGTTTTTCACGGGGAGAGGGTAAGGGTGAGGGGCAATTCCGAGCAGAGCGTCCGGCTCAGTTGCCGATCGCTTCCTGGATCGCCTTGTTGCCGCGCGCGACCGTGTTGTCGAGCGCCTGCTGGGCGGTCTGCTGGCCGGCGAGCATCTTTTCGAGCTCTTCGTTTTCGATGTCGCGGACCTGCGGCAGGTTGACGAGGCGCACGCCCTTCGAGTTTTCGGTCGGGGCCTTGCCCATCATCTGCTTGATCGGGATCTCGCGGGCCGGGTTCTTGTCGTAGAAGCCCGACTTCTTGGTTTCTTCATAAGCGGCGAGCGTCACTGGCAGATAGCCCGATACCTGGTGCAGGCGGGCCTGGATCGGCGTCTGCGACAGGAAGTTGAAGAAGGCGGCGACACCCTTGTACTGCTCGTCGGGCAGGCCGGCAAAGACCCACAGCGACGCGCCACCGGGGATGGTGTTTTGCGGTGCACCGGCTGCGTCAGCCTCGTAAGGCAGCTGGCCGGTGCCGTAGTTCATGCCCGACTTGACGATGTCGCCGAGACCGCCGGAGGATTCGGTGAAGATGCCGCATTCGCCGGCGAGGAAGATCTGCTTGGCCTCAGACGTGCGGCCGCCATATTTGAAGGTGCCGTCCTTGGCGAGGTCGGCGAGCTCCTGGAAGTGCTTGACGAAGGCCGGCGCATTGATCTTGAGCTCGACATCGGTGCCGCCGATGCCGTTTTCATTGCTGCCATAGGAGAGGTTGTTCCAGGCGGCGAAATTTTCGGTGTGGATCCAGGTCAGCCAGGTCGAGGTGAAGCCGCAAGGGGCAGCACCGCTCGACTTGATCTTCTTGGCGGCATCCCAGACCTCGCCCCAGGTCTTGGGCGGGTTGTCGACGTCGAGGCCGGCCTTCTGGAAGATGTCCTTGTTGTAATAGAGGATCGGCGACGACGAATTGTAGGGGAACGACAGCATGGTGCCGTCGGGCTTCGAATAATAAGCGACGATGCCCGGCAGATACTGGCTCTTGTCGAAGGCCTGGCCGCCCATCGACAGGATGTCGGCGACCGGCTTGATGGCGCCTTCGGCACCCATCATCGTGCCGGTGCCGGCATCGAAGACCTGCATGATCGCAGGCGGCTGCTTGGCGCGGAAGGCGGCGATGCCGGCGTTCAGCGTCTCGGGATAGGTGCCCTTGAAAACCGGAACGATCTTGTAGTCGCTCTGGCTCTCGTTGAATTCCTTGGAAAGCTGGTTGACGACCTCGTTGTTCGCGCCGGTCATGGCATGCCACCATGAGATCTCGGTGACCGCGAAGGCGGAGGTGCTGGACAACAGCGTCATGGTGGCGGCAACTCCGGCCGCGAAGCCTAGGGTCTTCATCGTCTCGCTCCCGTTCTGGTTGGCGAAATGTTTAGTTCCGCAAGGACCAGTATTGTCGGATTATGACAGCGCGACAACAGTTTTGTAGCGATCGTATGAAGGTCGCATTTGGCGCGCTTCGATTTCGCTTTCGCCACAACCTGATGACTTGCTTTCGCTTTTGTAAAAAACGAAAGCAATTTGCCTGGAATGAGACCCGTCTCACCTGCCGGTCAACTGCTGGCAATGCCGGCTAATGAAAGGCCAGAAATGGAATGGATATGCCGCTAGCCACCCTTCGCGGAAGAAAACCGCGAAGATGGCGGCCCCAGCGGTGCAATCTGGAATTGCAGTCGCGCGGCAACAAACGTGTGTGGATACGCAGGCCTTATTGGGGCCCTTATTTGGCCAGTGCGGCCTCGATCAGCTTCTTGGCGTCGGGGCTGGCCCATTCGGCCGGGCCGTTCATATTGGCGAGCAGGCAGCCTTCGCCGTCGATCAGAAGCGTCACCGGCAGGCCGAGAGCCAGCCCGCGCTTCTTCAGATCGTTGAACACGCCAAGCGTGTTGTCGCGGTAGTGACCGAGCGAAGCGACGCCGGTTTCTTCGAGGAACTTCTTCGGCTTGGTGTCGTCGCCGGTGTCGACATTGATCGCCACGACCTCGAATTCCTCGCCGCCCATCTCGCGCTCGAGCGCATCGAGTGCCGGCATTTCGGCACGGCACGGCGCGCACCAGGTCGCCCACAGATTGACCAGAAGCGTGCGCCCGGCATGGTCGGCAATGGTCATCGGCTTGCCCTCGGGATCGTTGAAGGCGAGCGTCTTCAGCGACTGCGGCGGATCGGCCGGCGTCATCGCCGCGACCTGGCCGGTGGCGGCGGCACCGACAGCCTTGGCCTTTTCAGCCTTCGCCGCGCACAGCTTGTCGTCGGGGCTCACAGCCGTGGTGTCGGCAGCGACGGTCGGTGACGGCGTGTTGTTGCCAGGACGGGTCGTGCTGACATATACCGCGACCGCGCCGGCGATCACGCCCGCAACGGCGGCAACCAGGATATGGCGTGGGGCTGGAAACATTTTTCTGCGGTCCGACATCTAATCAATTTTCTCCGGAGCCCGGGTATCACGATGAGCGACAAGAAGGCCAGCAACCAGATGTGGGGCGGACGTTTTGCCTCGGGCCCGGCGGCGATCATGGAGGCGATCAACGCCTCGATCGGCTTCGACAAGAAGCTCTACGCCCAGGATATCAGAGGTTCCGTCGCCCACTCCGAGATGCTGGCGGAAACGGGCATTATTTCGGCTGACGATCAACAGAAAATCGCTCACGGGCTGAACACGATCCTGCGAGAAATCGAAGCCGGCAGCTTCGCCTTTTCGACCCGGCTCGAAGACATCCACATGAACATCGAGTCGCGCCTGGCCGAGCTGATCGGCCCGGCCGCCGGGCGCCTGCACACCGCGCGTTCGCGCAACGACCAGGTTGCCGTCGACTTCCGGCTCTGGGTCAAGGACGAGTTCCACCGCGTCGCTGAAGCGCTGAAGGGGCTGATCGCCGCCTTCCTCGAACGCGCCGAGCAGCACGCCGCAACCGTCATGCCCGGCTTCACCCATCTGCAGACGGCCCAGCCGGTGACCTTCGGCCACCATTGCATGGCCTATGTCGAGATGTTCGCGCGTGACCTGAGCCGCGTCCGCGACGCCATCGAGCGCATGAACGAAAGCCCGCTCGGGGCCGCAGCCCTTGCCGGCACCGGCTTCCCGATCGACCGCTTCCAGACCGCCAAGGCGCTCGGCTTCCGCGAGCCGACCCGCAACTCGCTCGACAGCGTGTCGGACCGCGACTACGCGCTCGAATTCCTGTCGATCGCTGCGATCTGCGCCACCCACATGTCGCGGCTTGCCGAAGAGATCGTCATCTGGTCGACGCCGCAATTCGGCTTCGTGCGCCTGTCGGATTCCTTCTCCACCGGCTCGTCGATCATGCCGCAGAAGAAGAACCCCGATGCCGCCGAGCTGGTGCGCGCCAAGACCGGCCGCGTCAACGGCCACCTGATCGGGCTGTTGACCGTGATGAAGGGCCTGCCGCTGACCTATTCCAAGGACATGCAGGAAGACAAGGAAGCGGTGTTCGACGCCGCCGAGACGCTCGACCTGATGCTGGCGGCGATGACCGGCATGGTCGGCGACATTGCGATCAACGACCAGGCGATGAAAAAGGCCGCCGGCTCGGGCTACTCGACCGCGACCGACCTTGCCGACTGGCTGGTGCGCGAGATCGGCCTGCCCTTCCGCGAGGCGCACCATGTCACCGGCCGTGCCGTGGCTTTGGCCGAAAGCAAGAAGCTCGGGCTCGAAAAGCTTGCGCTCGACGAGCTCCAGTCGATCCATGCCGGCATCACCTCCGATATCTTTTCGGTGCTGTCGGTGCAGAACTCGGTCAAGAGCCGGACCTCGTTTGGCGGCACAGCACCTGTCGAAGTGAAGAAACAGATCCGTTACTGGAAGAAGAGACTGACGAAAGCTTGATTGAGCCGGGGTGCAAAGCCCAAGAATCTCCGCTACAAGCGGCGGGGAAATTTTCTCGGATGGATGGGTCATGACCGCTGGCAGGATTTTGGTGACGCTCGGGCTGATGGCGGCGGTCGGCATGGTTTCGGCCTGCGGCCGCAAGGGCGACCTCGACACGCCTTATGACGCCGCCGTGCAGGCGCAAAAGGATGCGCAAAAGGCCGGCCAGCCTGTTGGCCCCGCCCCGGTGAAACCGGTCGAAGACAAGCCTTTCATCCTCGACCCGCTGCTTTGAGCCGCACTCACCTTTCGAAAGCATGCTGCCGTGAACCATTTCGACTATCGTGACGGCGTCCTCTACGCCGAAGATGTGGCGCTGACCGATATCGCCGCTGCTGTCGGCACCCCGTTCTACTGCTATTCGACCGCGACCCTGACGCGCCATTTCCAGGTCTTCTCCAAGGCATTCGCCGATCTCGACGCGCTGGTCTGCTACGCGCTCAAGGCCAATTCGAACCAGGCCGTGCTGACCACGCTGGCAAGGCTCGGCGCCGGCGCCGACACGGTTTCGGAAGGCGAGATGCGACGCGCGCTCGCCGCCGGCATCCCGGCCAGCAAGATCCTGTTCTCAGGCGTCGGCAAGACGGCGCGCGAGATGGACTTCGCACTTGAGGCCGGCATCTTGTGCTTCAACGTCGAATCCGAGCCGGAGCTCGAACTTTTGTCGGCGCGTGCGGTGGCCAACGGCAAGACCGCGCCGGTGTCGCTGCGCATCAACCCAGACGTCGACGCCAGGACGCACAAGAAGATCTCGACCGGGCTTGCCGAAAACAAGTTCGGCATTCCGCGCCAGCGGGCGCGTGAGGTCTATGCCCGGGCGGCCGCTTTGCCCGGCATCAAGGTAACAGGCATCGACATGCATATCGGCAGCCAGATCACCGAGCTGCAGCCTTTCGACGATGCCTTTGCGCTGATGGCCGAGCTGGTCGAGACGCTGAAGGCCGACGGCCACGCCATCGACCATGTCGATCTCGGCGGCGGCCTCGGCATTCCCTACAAGACCGACAACAACCCGCCACCCTTGCCTGATGCCTACGCCCGGATCGTGCACAAGCATGTCGGCAAGCTCGGCCTCAAGGTGATGTTCGAGCCGGGCCGGCTGATCGTCGGCAATGCCGGCATCCTGGTTTCGGAAGTCATCTTCGTGAAGGAAGGCGACGCCAAGAACTTCCTGATCGTCGACGCGGCGATGAACGACCTGATCCGGCCGACGCTCTACGACGCCTATCACGACATCCGCCCGGTGGTGCAGCCGGCAGCCGATGCGCCGCGGATGAATGTCGACATCGTCGGCCCGGTCTGTGAAACCGGCGACTATCTCGGCCTCGACCGCGAGCTGCCCAGGCTCAAGGCCGGCGACCTGATCGCCGTCGGCACCGCCGGCGCCTATGGCGCGGTCCAGGCCGGCACCTACAACACCCGGCTTCTGGTCCCCGAAGTGCTCGTCGACGGCGAGCGTTTCCATGTCGTGCGCAAGCGCCAGAGCTATGACGAGCTGATCGGGCTCGATTCGGTGCCCGACTGGCTCGCCTGACGGTCGGGCCAACTCCTCAGGACATGGATCGGGAATTCTACGGCGTTCCTTGCGCTTCCTCTGGAAGTGCTGCGCGTTGAGCTTCACGATTACGTTGGTCGCCTCGCCTTCGCCGTGATTGATGTTATTCTGCCAGAGGCAGGTGGGCCGCATCCCGCGCCACCCATGCGGAAGGGCCGATGACGGAACCGACAAGACCAGCGCTGCACCGCAAGCTCGCCGCAAGCCTGGGCCGGACACGCCTGGCCATCGCAGCGGCCATGGTCGTCGAGCGCGGCTGGCCGCTTGTGCTGCCGCTGATCGTCGTCGCCAGCCTGTTTGTCAGCCTGTCCTGGCTCGGCCTGTTTCGCCTTCTGCCCGACATGGCGCGGCTTTCGCTGGTCGCAGCCTTCGGCATCGCCGGGCTTGCCTCGCTATATCCCTTGCGCTTTTTCCGCCTGCCTGAATGGGCCGAGATCGACAGCCGGCTCGAACGCGCCAACCAGCTGCTGCACACGCCGGTCCAGGTCCAGACCGACCGTCCCTCGGGGAGGCCCGACAGCTTCGCCGACGCCTTGTGGCGCGAGCACCAGAAACGCATGGCCGAACGGCTCGGCACGCTGGGCGGCGACCTGCCGCAGACGCGTGTGCCCGAGCGCGACCCCTGGGCGCTGCGGGCAGTCGCTGCCTTGCTGTTTGTCTGCGCCTTTGCCTTTTCCTTCGGCCCGGCCGGCGGGCGGCTTGGCGATGGCTTCAAGGCGCATGCCGTGCGCGATGCCATTGCGCCGCGCATCGACGCCTGGGTGACGCCACCGACCTATACCGGCAAGGCGCCGATCTTCCTGACCGCCGACGCCGGCAAGGACGCTGCCGTCATCAACGTGCCCGAGGGCAGCGAATTGTCGCTGCGCGTCACCGGCGGGGCCGGCGACGAAACGCTTGGTTTCACCGATGCTGCGGGTGTTGCGCGCGACATCGCGCCGATGGGCCAGAAAGCCGACCCTGCCGCCCCTGTGACATCGGGAC
This sequence comes from Aminobacter sp. UC22_36, assembly GCF_044056035.1. Lineage (NCBI taxonomy): Bacteria > Pseudomonadati > Pseudomonadota > Alphaproteobacteria > Hyphomicrobiales > Phyllobacteriaceae > Aminobacter > Aminobacter sp. UC22_36. Next base: position 1,137,979 of record NZ_CP171996.1, on the reverse strand, counting down.
CGGTCGCCAGCGTGCGCCAGTTTTCCGAAAAGCTCGTCGCCGCGGGCCGGCTGACGCTGAAATCCGGCGATGACGCGCTCAACAGCTGGGCCTTTGCGGTGACACCCGACAACCCGCCGAAGATCAGCTTTGCCGGCGAGCCCAGGCGCGCCGTCAACGGCACGCTGGAGCTGAACTACAACATCGAAGACGATTATGGCGCAGCCTCGGCCAAGGCCGATTTCGCCCTGGCCGAACAACAGCCGCCGGATGCCCGTCCGCTCTACGGCCCGCCCGAAATGCCGCTGTCCTTGCCACGCCGCGGTGCCGCCAAAAAGCCGGTGAAGGCAACGCGCGACCTGACCGAACATGTCTGGGCCGGGGCTTCGGTGAAGCTGACCTTGCATGCCACCGATGATGCCGGGCAAGAGGCGCAAAGCGAAACCAAGACGATCATCCTGCCCGAAAAACCCTTCACCAATCCGCTGGCCCGGGCGGTGATCGAGCAGCGGCGGCTGCTGGCGCTCGACGCCAACGCCAAGCCGCGCGTGCTCGAGCTGATGGACGCGATCACGCTCAGGCCCGAGGATACGATCGACAACCTGTCGCATTATCTCGCCTTGATGAGCGCCCGCACCCGGCTCCAGATGGCTGGCTCGGACGATGAGCTGCGCGAGACGGTGGCCTATCTCTGGCAGGTCGCGCTCGGCATCGAGGAAGGCGACCTCTCGGCGGCGGAAAAGCGCCTGCGCCAGGCCCAGCAGGCCTTGCAGGACGCGCTCGAACGCGGCGCCAGCGACGAAGAAATCGACAAGCTGATGGCCGAACTGCGCCAGGCGATGAACGACTTCTTGCGCGAGTTCGCCGAACGCAACCAGCCGAACCAGAACGCCCAGAACCAGACGCCGGGCCAGGAACTGCGCCAGAGCGACCTGCAGCGCATGCTCGACCAGATCGAGAACCTGGCCAAGTCGGGCAATCGCGACCAGGCGCGTGAGCTGTTGTCGCAGCTGCAGGACATGATGAACAATCTGCAGGCCGGCAAGCGCCAGCAGGGCCAGCAGGGCCAGCAGAACTCCGAGATGCGCCAGCAGATGGACAAGCTCGGCGAGATCATGCGGCGCCAGCAGGAGATGATGAACGAGACCTTCCGCATGGACCAGATGCAGCGCGGGCCACAGGGCGACCAGAACAGCGATCCGTTCGGCGACAATGGCGAGTCCGGCCAGCAGCAGCAACAGGGCGAGCAGCAAGACAAGGGCGGGAAAGGCCAAGGCCGGCCGATGACGCCGCAGGAATTCGCCGACGCGCTGAAGCAGCTGCAGCAGGGCCAGGGCCAGCTGGAGAAGGACCTCGAAGCGCTGATGAAGGGGCTTGAAGGCCTGGGCATCAAGCCGGGCAAAGGCTTTGGCGATGCCGGTGAATCGATGAACCAGGCCGAGGGCGCGCTCGGCAAGGGCGAAGGCGACCGTGCCGTCGGCCACCAGGGCCGCGCGCGTCGAAGCGCTGCGCCAGGGCGCCCAGGACATGATGCAGCAGATGCAGGCGATGCAGGGCGACCAGGGCGGCAGCGGCGAAGGCGGGCGTCAGCAGAACGCCGACCGCGATCCGCTCGGCCGTCCGCGCGCCACCACCGGCCCCGATTTCGGCGACTCGACCAAGGTACCCGACGAGATCGACGTGCAGCGCGCCCGCCAGATCCTCGACGCCATCCGCAAGCGCCTCGGCAATGCGCTGAGCCCCGAGCTGGAACGCAGCTATCTCGAGCGCCTGTTGGAGCTGAGGTAGGCGGGGGCAGCTGGGAGCTGCTTGCTCCGTTGCACTCCGTCCCACCCCCCTCTGTCCTGCCGGACATCTCCCCCGCAAGGGGGGAGATCATGCCTTCACCGACCCCGCAGCCAATCGCCAGCATCATGGGGCTCGTAGCTACGACGTAGCAGGATGAGCGCCGCCGGCGGCGAGACCAATCTCCCCCCTTGCGGGGGAGATGTCCGGCAGGACAGAGGGGGTGGGACGGAGCGGGAGGCCGAAAGTGCAAGACCGCACTCACCGCCCTACAGACGCTCCCGCCCCTCAGCCCGCAACCATGCCCGCCGCTTGCGCCATGGCAAAATCCTTCTGGCTGGCGCGCTGGAAGGCGGGGCGCGCGGCGAGGCGCTCGACATAGTCGAGGAACACCGGCTTCTCGGGCAAGGTCTTCAACACGCGGATGCCGAAATTGATGCCGCCGCCGATCTGGGTGTCGGCCGCGGTGAAGCGGTCGCCGGCGATATAGGGGCGCGAGGCCAGCGTCTTTTCGAGATGGGCGACCATCTCGCTGAACGAGCCGTAGGAATAGCCGGCCCCCATGAATTCGTGGCCATGCGCCTTGGCCGCCAGCACCGGGTCGAACACCGCATCGGCATAGACGAGCCAGGTCAGATAGGGCGCACGCATGCTGTCGCCGGTGGCAGGCGCCAGGCCGGCTTGAGGGAAAACATCGCACAGATAGGTGCAGATCGCCGCGCGTTCGGTGACCACGACGCCGTCATGGACGATCGCCGGCACCTTCTTGTTGGGCTGGATCTCGCGGTATTGTTCCGGCACCCCGCCAGGCGCACGGATATCGACAGACTCGATCTTGTAGGGCGCGCCGAGTTCCTCGAGCAGCCACAGCATGTTGGACGCGCGCGACCAAGGGGCGTGATAGAAGGTGATCATGGCTTTCTCCTCGTTTGATGCAGCCGCAATAGCACCGCCGTCCTGACACCATCTTGTCAGGAGGCATGGCAGGAAGTCGATTCAGTTTCGTCATCAGCCCCGCTGATGGTCCGTTTCGCAATCAGCCCTGCACCGACGCACTCCGTCCCACCCCCCTCTGTCCTGCCGGACATCTCCCCCACAAGGGGGGAGATCATGCTGTCAACGACCCCGCAGCCAATCGCCAGCACTATAGGGCTCGCAGCTACAACGTAGCAGGATGAGCTGTAGCGGAGACGAGACTGATCTCCCCCCTTGCGGGGGAGATGTCCGGCAGGACAGAGGGGGGTGCGAAGAAGCGCGAGCCAAGGGCAAGGCTCCTCAGCGCCGCTGATGGTCAGTTTCGAGATTAGCCCCGCTGGTGGTCCGCTCGCGTTCAGCGCCGTTGATGAAACGCATCCCTGATGGCGTCGGCCATGGCGTCGACGGCTTCGCTGTTGGCGCGCGGGTTGCGATGCATGACGACCCTTGTCGTGTCGATCGGGCCGAAGCCTTCGACCTCGGTCAGTTCGCGGCAGTCGGGAGGGATGTTGCTGCGCGCCATCGGCGCCAGCGCCAGGCCGGCGGTGACGGCAAGCGACAGTCCGTTGGTGGTGTCGCTGGTATAGGCAAAACGATAGTCGATGCCGCGCTGCTCGAGCGAGCGCAGCGCATATTCTCGCGACCAGCCATGACGCGTGTACATGGCAACCGGCAGCGGCCGCTCCAGATGCAAATTGTGGTGAATGGAGGTGACCCAGACCGTCGGATCATTCATCAGAACTTCGGCGCCCGAAGGAAATTGCCATTCGAACACCACGGCAAGATCGAGTTCGCCTGCCGCCAGCGCGGCCAGTTGGGTGACCGAATAGCCGAACCGCACCGTCACCTCCACTTGTGAATGGCGCTTGGCAAAGGCGCCGAGCGCCCGCGACAGGACGGGCTGGCCGTATTCCTCGGGAATGCCGATCCGCACCGGTCCGCCCAGCGGTGCCGTGCGCATCGACGAGGCGGTCTCGTCGAGCAGGGCGACGATGCGGCGGGCATTGCCGACGAGCTCGGCGCCGCGCTCGGTCAGGGTGACACCACGCGCGCCGCGCGTAAACAGCACGTCGCCGACAACCTGTTCGAGCCGCTTGATCTGCATGGAGATCGCCGACTGGGTGCGCCCGACCCCCTCCGCCGCGCGGGTGAAATTGCCGCTCTCGGCCACCGCCAGGAACGTGCGCAACAGGTCGCTGTCGAGGCGTGTCGTCATGAAAACGTTTTCAGTCATGAGAAAATCTAATGGCTGTCATCATTCCAATTCGTTTGCATCGTGTCAAACGCCAAGGAATAGTCGCCCTACCCATTGGAAGGTGGCTGCAAGAGATGCGGCTACGGACTGGTAAGTACCGTCCTTACTTTCACCCGCCGCGACTTTGCCGGCGGGTTTTTTTTGGCACCAGCATGCCTTGCCGACAACCGGCGGCGATTTTCGCGGGTCATGCGCAGCTTCAAGTGTTGCAGCGGCCTTCGCGCTGCCATCTGGCGCGCGGAGACCGCTGGCCCAACAGGCGGCGGCGACAAGCGCTCTCGCTCGGCCCGATCTCCAGCTACAATTGCCCAGGCGACCTCATGCGACAGGCAATTCGGACACCATGAACAACAGAACGCTTGTCGGCATCCTGTGCCTTTGCCTCGGCGTGCTGGTGTTTTCGATCCAGGACGCGCTGATCAAGGCGGTATCAGGCACCTACCCGGTCAGCGAGGCGCTGCTGATCCGCGCCATGGTGGCGCTGCCGATCCTGCTTTGGATGGTGCATCGCGATGTCGGCCTGGCGGCGCTGGCCTCGCCCAACTGGCGCTTCCTCGCCACGCGCTCGGCGATCCTGTTTGTGTCCTACTGCGCCTATTACCTGGCGATCCCGGCACTGCCGATCGCCGCTGCGGCAGCTTTGTTTTTCCTCGCACCGCTGCTGATCATGACCATGGCCGGCCCCTATCTCGGCGAGCGTGTGCCGTGGCAGAGCCTTGCCGCCGGCGCTGTCGGCCTGCTGGGCGTCATCGTCATGGTCAATCCGGGTGCCGGCATCTTCGAATGGGCGGCCTTGCTGTCGCTGGTCTCGGCCGGCCTCTACAGCTTCTCGCAGCTGATGGCGCGCAAGATCGGCGTCAGCGAAAGTGCCACCACCATGGCCTTCTACCAGAACGCCGCCTATCTCATCGGCGCGGTCGTCATCACCGCCATCTTCTCGGCCACCGGCTTCCACCAGACCGGCCACCCCAGCCTCGATTTCCTGATGCGGCCATGGCTGTGGCCAAGCCTGCGCGACTTCCTGATGATGGGCGCCTGCGGGATCATCGCCGCTGCCGGCATGGTGCTGCTCGGCCAGGCCTACCGGCTGACGCCGGCCAACAAGGCGGCGACATTCGAATATACCGGCCTGTTGTGGGCGCCGTTGTGGGGCTTCCTGTTTTTCGCCGAGGTCCCCGGCGGCGGCACGGTCATCGGCGCGCTTTTGATCGTCGGCGCCGGTATCTTCGCGCTCAATGTCGGGACGCGGACGCCTCAGGCAGCACCGGCAAGTGCCACCGTCGACTGAGCCGCGAGCGCCAGCGACACGCGGTCGCGAATCTCCGACAGGGTGAACGGCTTTTGCACGACATCGATGATGATGGCGTCGAGCTCTTCGGCGCGCTCGCGCTGGTCGGCATAGCCGGTCATCAAAAGGATCGGCAGCCCGGGATAGGAACGCGCCGCCAGTTGCGCCATCTCGATGCCGTCCATCTCCGGCATGCGGATGTCGGAGACGACGAGGTCGTAGCCGCCGTTACGGGCCTGGATGCGCTCCAGCCCTTCGGCGCCGTCGCAAGCGACATCGACATGATGGCCGGCGCGCTCCAGCGCGCGGGCAGCAAGGGTACGGACGGACTCGTCGTCCTCAACGATCAGAAGTTTTGCCATGGCGGCGATATTTGCCGCGACTGGTTGACGATTCCTGAACGCCGCAAAATTTGTGATCGGTTCAGGCTTCGCCCTTGACCACGCCGACGAAGGGCAGCTCGCGGAAGGCGTGCGCCACGTCCATGCCGTAGCCGACGACGAAATAATCCGGGCAGTCGAAGCCGACATAGTCGGCGTCGAGGTCGGTCTTGCGGCGCATGCGCTTGTCGAGCAGCACGGCGATCGAGCAGCTCTTGGCGCCGCGCGACATCATCAGCTCGCGGGTGAACTTCAGCGTCTTGCCCGATTCCAGGATGTCGTCGATCAACAGCACGTCACGACCGGCGACCTCGTTGTCGATGTCGCGCAAAACACGGACCTCGCCGCTGGTGGTGCCGGCACCGTAGCTCGAGATGAAGATGAACTCGACCTCAGGCGACAGGCCGACATCATGCATGGCGCGGATCAGGTCGGCGGCGAAGATGAACGAGCCCTTGAGCACCGAGATGACCAGAAGGTCGGTGTAATCGTGCGCCGCGATGTCCTTGGCCAGTTCGAGATTGCGCCGCGCGATCGCCGAGGCGGAGAACAGCACTTCGATTTCCTTGTCGCGCACAACAGGCATGACAGCATCCTATTCCGAGAAAGCGACCGTGACGGTCTTTATCCCGTTCATAGGCAGGTCGAGCCGGCTCGAAAAGGCCCAACTTGCGCCCGGCGCCACCGGAGCGGCTGATGTCCCCAGCCTGTAGCGCAGGATCTTGCCGTCCTGGCCGGTCACCGCAATGTCGATCGGCGGCAACATTGCGGGGCTGTTGCCGTCATTGAAGGCAGCACCGTCGACGAGCAGCAGCGGCTTGCGGCCGGAGCTGTCGACGCGCGAATTGACCTCGGCGATGCGCAGGTCCGGGGCCTGCCAGGACAGCGGAAACGCCGTCGCATGCATGACAGAATGACCGCCGGCGACCCAAAACGCCACTGCTACCAAGGAGATACCGGCGATCCAGAACACCGGCCCGCCACGCTCAGGCCCCGCGTCGGGTGCCGCGATGCCGAACGCAGCATCTCCATCCCGCCGGCATCGGCCGACGGGTTGGAAAAAACGGGTGGGACCTCGGCAGCTGATTCGTTTCGGCGATGGGGCGGTGTCACATCCTCGAAATCGGCGTCGATGATGTCGCAAGCATCCACGCGCGGCTTGTGGGCGGATGTGTCGCGGCCGGCATCGGTCATGATTTCGCCGGAAACCGGGCGTGCTTTCCGCTGCTCAGCCATCAGACCCCTTAGACATTTTGCTGAGAGGGGGTAAACGGAAATGGTTAATGCTTCGCCACCGAGGTGCCACCCCGCCCCACCCCGGACGGAAACTTAACCGTCCGTTAACCATGCGGACCCATGGTCGTTTCGTAGAAACGGGCAGCCAGGGTCCCGATGAATCTCCATGGATTCGCAAGTTCCCAGGATTTCGTAAGTTCCCAATGTTTCGTAAGTTCAAGGTCTGTAGCACGTGATCCGCTTCGAGAATGTCGGCCTCAGATATGGGATGGGACCGGAGATCCTGCGTGACATCTCCTTCCACATCCCCGAGCGCTCGTTCCAGTTCCTGAGCGGGCCGTCGGGCGCCGGCAAGACCACCTTGCTGAGGCTGCTGTTTTTGTCGCTCAAGCCGACACGCGGCCTGATCAGCGTGTTCGGCAAGGACCGCTCGCGCATCTCGCGCACCGAACTGCCGCTGATGCGCCGCCGCATCGGCGTGGTGTTCCAGGATTTCCGCTTGCTCGACCACATGACCACCTATGAGAATGTGGCGTTGCCGCTGCGCGTGCGCGGCCGCGAGGAGGCGAGCTACCGCACCGACGTCACCGAGCTGTTGAAGTGGGTCGGCCTCGGCGAGCGCATGCATGTGCTGCCGCCGGTGCTGTCGGGCGGCGAAAAGCAGCGCGCCGCGATCGCCCGCGCGCTGATCGAACAACCCGAGATCCTGCTCGCCGACGAGCCGACCGGCAATGTCGATCCGCCGCTGGCGCGGCGCCTGCTCCGGCTGTTCATCGAGCTCAACCGGCTTGGCACCGCCGTGGTCATCGCCACCCACGATCTCGGCCTGATGGACCAGGTCGACGCGCGACGGATGATTCTCGCCGGCGGGAGGCTCGACATCTATGACTGAGGCCGCCGCTGGCGCACGCGCCCCTGACGAAGAGTTCGAGGACGAGTTCGAAGACGCAAGCCCACAACAGCAGCCGGCACCGCGGCTGCAGCGCAAGACCGCGCCGATCGTGCCGTCGCAGAACATCGCCGGCCGCGCTTTGGTGCTGGTCATCGCCATCATGACCTTCCTGTCGTGCCTGACATTGGGCGCGGTGACGTTGGTGCGCGACACCGCCTCGGTGTGGGAGAACCAGATTTCGCGCGAGGCAACGATCCAGATCAAGCCGGCCGACGGGCTCGACATGGAGGTGGCGCTCGAGACCGCCGCCCGCATCGCCGGCGAGTTCGCCGGCGTCGCCAGCACCAAGATCGTCGACCGCGAGGCGACCGCCCGGCTGCTCGAACCCTGGCTCGGCTCGGGGCTGAACATCGACGAATTGCCGGTGCCGCGGCTGGTGATCGTCACCATCGACCAGGCAAGCCCACCGGATTTTGGCGCGATGCGCGCAGCGATCACGCCCAAGGTGCCGACCGCCACGCTCGACGATCACCGCACCTGGGTCGACCGGCTGGTGGCGATGGCGCGCACCACTGTCACCATCGGTACCGGCGTGCTGGTGCTGATGCTCGCCGCCACGGTGCTGTCGGTGGTGTTTGCGACACGCGGCGCCATGGCCGGCAACGGCCACATCATCGAGGTGCTGCATTTCGTCGGCGCCGAAGCCGGCTTCATCGCCAGCGAGTTCCGCCGCCATTTCCTGCTCACCGGCATGAAGGGGGCTGCCGCCGGCGGGGTTGCCGCGGTGATCGTGTTCATCATCTTTTCCTGGTGGTCGTCGCTCAATCTCGCGACACCTGAGGCCGACCAGGCGACAGCTCTGTTCGGCAACTTCGCCATCGGCGTGAACGGCTATCTCGGCGTCGCTGTCATCGTCGCGGTGATCGGGGCGCTGACGGCTGCGACCTCGCATATCACCGTCGTCAACTACCTTGGCGACATCGACGTGCAGCATCCGGAAAGGATGTAATCACGGATGATGTCACATTGTTGCAGAATGTGCTTAAATAGGCGCTGCAAAAGCCGCATTCCCTGCCTAACCATGGTTTCGTGATGGGACAGAACGCGCTCGCCGCATCGGGGACAGTTTCAGCAACGAAATTCCACCCGGCCGGGCTCAAGCCGCGCCGGAGATTGATTTTTTTGCGCCGCATCCTGTTCATCCTCGTCGCCGCCGCCTTCATCTTCACCGGCGGCTTCGCGCTGTTTGCGACCCATGTCAGCGGCCTGAGCACACCGGCAAACCCTGCCAAGGCCGACGCCATCATCGTCCTGACCGGCGGCCAGGCCCGGCTTGACGCAGCCCTTGGCCTGCTCAAGGCGGGCAAGGGCGAACGCCTGCTGATCAGCGGCGTGCACCCGTCGGCGACACGGCGGCAACTGCAACTGGCAACCGGCAGCGACAAGTCGCTGTTCAACCGGGTCGACATCGACCGCGCCGCGCTCGACACCATCGGCAATGCCGAGGAAAGCGCCAAATGGGTCGAAAGCCACGCCTATGGCCGCGTCATCCTCGTCACCAACAACTACCACATGCCGCGCAGCATGCTGGAGATGGGCCGCCTGCTGCGCAACGCCAGCCTGGAGCCCTACCCGGTCGTCAACTCCAAGCTCGACGACGGTCGCTGGCTGACCAAGCCGGAAGCGTTCCGCGTGCTGTTCACCGAATATAACAAATACCTTTTGGCGCTGGCCCGCGGCATCGTACCGGTCAAGCCGTCGGCGGACGGCGTGGTCGTGGTCCAGGCCGCCGCCGAATAGGGGCTCGCCCGCACAAAAGCCGTGACGCTGGTTTTCCTTTTTGGACGGCTTGGTGTAACCAACGGCGAAATCCCGTCCTCAGGCGCTCCTCACCAATGCTCCAAATCCGTTCGCTGGCATTCAACTTCGCCTTTTATGTCAGCCTGATCGTCCAGATGATCCTGTGGACGCCCTATTATTTCCTGTCGCCAAGGCACCGCGCCTGGCTGGTGCCGAAATTCTGGGCGCGTTCGAGCCTGTGGCTGCAGGAAAAGATCGCCGGCACCAAAAGCGAGATCACCGGGCAGGAGAACCTGCCCGAGGGCTCGTTCATCCTGGCGCCCAAGCACCAGTCGTTCTGGGATGCCATCGCCTTCTTCCCCTATCTGCGCGACCCGCTCTACATCCTCAAGCGCGAGCTGATGTGGATCCCGTTCTTCGGCTGGTACATCGCCAAGATGAAGATGATCCCGGTCAACCGCGGCAAGCGCTCGGCGGCACTGAAGGCCGTGGTGGTGGCGACGCGCCGGGAAATGCAGAACGACCGCCAGCTGATCATCTATCCCGAAGGCACCCGCCGTGCCCCGGGCGACGAGCCGGCCTACAAATGGGGCATCGCCGAGCTTTATCAGGCGCTCAACATGCCGGTGGTGCCGGTCGCCCATGTCGCCGGCCTGTACTGGCCGCGCCGCAAGTTCCTGCGCTTCCCCGGCACCATCAAGGCGCGTTTCCTCAAGCCGATCCCGGCGGGGCTGACGCGCGAGGAATTCATGCAGCGCCTGATCTCGGAGACCGAGGCCGCCTGCGACGCATTCCTGATCGAGGCAGCGACCTCGGCGAACCCGCCGCCGATGCCGCCGACGGCCGCCAGGCGGCTGAAGCAACTGGGCATAGAGGTCGCCAGCTAGCGGCCGCTTACGCAGCGGCCATCCGCCGCTCGTGTTCGAGCAGCCAGCGCTTGCGCCACAGGCCACCACCATAACCAGTCAGATCGCCGCTGACCCCGACGACGCGGTGGCATGGGATGACGATGGCGATCGGATTGGCGCCATTGGCGCGACCGACGGCACGCACCGCAGCCGGATTGCCGATCGCTGCGGCAAGGCCGGAATAGGTCGCCGAGATCCCCGCCGGGATGCGCCGCAAGCCATCCCAGACCTGGCGTTCGAAGGCGGTGCCTTGCGGCGCCAGCCGGGTCGCGAACGCAGCCGAATTGCCGGCGAAATAGGCACCGAGTTCGGCTTCGATCTGGTCGATCGGTGGCGCCCGGCCGAAGGCGATGGCCGAGCCGGTGGCAGCCTTGAGCTTGGCGACTTCGCTCGCCAGCGCCTTGCGTTCGAGGAATTCGAGGATGTGCAGCGCATGCTGGTCGGCAATGGCGATCATCGGCCCGATCGGCGTTTCGATCCAGTCGGCTTTGAGCATGGTCTTGCCGCGCAATTTGGCCGGCGCCTCGCCAAGCAGCCTTGTCACCGCGGCGCGAAAACCGCTGCCGGAATCAAAACCCGCCTCGACCTGCGTTTCGAGCACGCTGTCGCCTGATGTCAGCCGTTCCGCCGCCTGCCCCAGCCGGCGCAGCCGCGCCATTTCGAGGAAACTCATGCCGAAGCGGCGCTTGAAGGCACGACGCACCGTCGAGGCATCGAGACCCATGGCAACGATGTCGGCTTCGAGCCAGCGCCGCTCCGGCGTGCGTTCGAGCGCTTCGATAAGCATCGCCACCAATGGCTCCGGCTCGCCTGAGCCCATCATCGGGCGGCAGCGCAGGCAAGGCCGGAAGCCGGCATGCAGGCATTCGGCGGTGGTGTCGAAGAACTGCACATTGTCGCGCTTGGGTTTGCGCGCGGCACAGGTCAGCCGGCAGAAGATGCCGGTCGTGCGCACCCCGACATAGGCAAAGCCGTCATAACCGGCATCACGCGCAATCAGCGCGTCGTAGAGCGTGTCGTCATCGGGGCGTTGGAACAGCATGGCGAATCCTTAGCGCCAATCCGCCTGGCGCGCCGCCGAAAATCGGGCGTCGATATTGCCTGCTGACATCAGGGCTGTTGACTGATGCGCCGCGCCACCTCTTCGAGCCAATGGTCGCGAATGCCGAGCGCCTTGAGATGCGCGACGGTTGTGAGCACATAGTCCTCGTTGCGGCCCGACTGGCCGACAGCACCGGTGACGATTTGTGCGGCATGTGCCGCGTCGAGATTGCCGGCATATTGGTGATGCTTGCGGTCGGCGATGTAGCAGACCGCCTCGACCTTTTCGCCTTGGTCGAGCTGGATCGCCAGCTGGCGTTCGAGATAGACGCTGGTGACCAGTTCGCGCTCGCGCAGATAGGCCAGCACCTCGTCCCTGAGATCGCCGGGCACGCGGAAGGCGAGGCCGACGCAGGAGCCGCCACGGTCGAGGCCGAGCACCAGGCCAGGCCGTTGCTCGGTGCCGCGATGCACCCAGGAGCGGATGCACAAGGAGCGGCGAAAACCCATCAACCGGGCGCGGCGCGTCTCGATATGCGCGAAACCTGGCCGCCACATCAGCGAACCGTAGCCAAAAACCCAAAAATCGCCCATATCGCCAGCCTGTTGGTGATCGCGGTGAACATCACCGCGTTAGCGAGAGCCCAAGCATGCCGTCAAGTCAGCAACCAAGACCGAATTCCAGCCGCCGCTTCTTCTGGCTCGGTGTTTTCATCGTGCTTTTGTTCGGCGGCTACAGCGCCGGCTGGTTCTGGTTCGCCGGCAAGGCCGAAAGCGAAGTGCGCAAGGCGATCGCCGGCGTCAACCGCGACGGCGTGTCGCTCGAATGCGCCAACCCTGAGATCAAGGGTTTTCCGTTCCGCATCGGCCTGTTCTGCGACCGCCTCGACTATGAGGATTCGGGGCGCAGGATTTCGGCCAGTGCCGGCAATTTCCGCACCGCCGCCCAGGTCTACCAGCCGATGCACTCGGTGCTCGAGATCGACGGGCCGCTCAGGATCACCGCGCCCGACCTGCCGCAGTTGCAGTTCAACTGGGAGCTGTTGCATGCCAGCGCCCGCATCGCCCGGCCCCTGCCCGAGCGGATCTCGGTCGAGACCAAGATGCTTTCAGCTCAGGCGGCATTCATCGACGGCGTCGCCAAGCCTTTGTTCACCGCTGAGGCAACACAGACGCATCTGCGCCCCAACGGCGCCAATATCGATCTTGCCGGCACCTTCACCGGCCTCCAGATCGACCCGCAGGCGATCGGCGGGCGCACCTTGCCCAGGCTCGACGGCAGCGCCGACACCACGCTCAACAATGGCGTTGCCCTTGTCGCAAGCCAACAGCCGGCCTTGCGTGGCCAGTCGGGCACCATTCGCTCGCTGACGCTGACCTCGGGCGGCACGACGGGCGTCGCACTCAGCGGCCCATGGTCGGTCGCCGAGGACGGGCTGGTCGACGCCGACCTCAAGGTGACGATCCAGAACCCGCGCGAACTGTCGCGCATCCTGTCGGAGGTCATGCCCGAGCAGAAAAAGCAGTTCGAGACCGCATTTACCGGCCTCGCTCTGCTCGGCGACGCGCCGACCCTGCCGCTCAAGATCGTCAAGGGCAAGGCGACGCTGGGCTTCATTCCGCTGGGCATGGTGCCGGCGGTGGATTAGGGGATTAGGGGAATAAGGCAGTAGGGCAGTATGTGAACAAGCACCCTGCTGCCCTAGGCTACGCCTAGCCTTCAACGACTTCGCTGATCTGCACGATAGGGGCGATGTCAGTATAGTTGGCGACATCAGCGGCGATCTCCGCGCGGTGGGGGACCCAACGCCTCCTGGAATGTCGCCAGGTCAGGCGAGTAGACGTGGCACGCCGCGACGAACTCCGGCGCGCTTCCAGCTTCGCGACCCGCAAGGCCCTTATCGATCTCGTAGCGCAGGCAGGCATCGCCGAGCCGTTCCTGGAGCAGTGGCATATGGCGGGTGCGGTAGTAGTCGTGATCGAACTTCGAACCGCCATCGGCGCGATAGTAGACACTCATCTTGATCATGGTCTGGCTCCTGCCTGAACGCCTCTGCGAGCATTCGAGTAGCCTTCCTAGCTCACCGACCAGTAAAGCGCATCCAGATTTTGGCTGAAGCGAGCTTGACGAGAGCAAGGTAGTTTTCGCTATGCTTTTCAAAGCGGTGGCGACGGCGCGGAAGTGCTTGGGTTTGCTGAAGAAGCGTTCGACGAGGTCACAGTACCGATAGAGGAAGGCGCTGAATACGGCGGGCGGCGTTTGCGGCCGGGCATCGGCTTGATGTTGGCCCATGCGCGCGCGGCCATCTCTCGGCAAGGCATCACCGTCTTAGGCGCGATCGGCAAGCAGCACGTCGCCGCCGCCGAGCGTATCGAGCATGCCGGCGGCGCTCCGTAGCGCTCGGGAATGTCCGTCCACGGCGAGCCGGTCCGAACACGGCCAGCCGGTTCGAACACGGCCAGCCGGTTCGAAGACGCCAGTCATCAACCCGAGGCACCCCGCGCGGCTTGTTCGGGCGCAGCGGTCCGATCACTCGAAATCCGTCAACTCGTAGCCAGGCTGGCCCATCAGCAGCTCCCTTCAAGGAGCTTGAATCAGAACCGTGCAGCTACCCCGGCAGTTTATCAGTGCGCGACCTTAGCTCTTCACCGGATGCTCGATCGCCTCGCGGCCGAAGTTCGGCACGTCGACTTCCTGGCCGGCGTCGATGATCGAGCGACGAATGGCGCGGGTGCGGGTGAACATCTCAAACAGCTTGTCGCCGTCGCCCCAGCGGATCGCCCGCTGCAGCGACGCCAGGTCTTCGGAAAAGCGCGCCAGCATTTCCAGGATCGCATCCTTGTTGTGCAGGCACACATCGCGCCACATCGTCGGATCGGAGGCGGCGAGACGGGTGAAGTCGCGGAAACCCGACGCCGAATATTTGATCACTTCCGACTTGGTCACCGACTCCAGATCGTCGGCGGTGCCGACGATGTTGTAGGCGATGATGTGCGGCAGATGCGAAACGATGGCCAGCGTCATGTCGTGATGCTCGGGGTCCATCGTGTCGATGTTGGAGCCGCAGCGGCGCCAGAACGCCGACAGCTTTTCAAGCGCTGCCGGATCGGTATCGGGCAGCGGCGTGAAGATGCACCAGCGGTTCTCGAACAGCTCGGCAAAGCCTGCATCGGGGCCCGACTTCTCGGTACCGGCGAGCGGGTGGCCGGGGATGAAATGCACGCCTTGCCGAATGAAGGGCGCCATCTGGGCGATGACCGAGGCCTTGGTCGAGCCGACATCGGTGAGGATGGCGCCCGGCTTGAGCGCCGAAGCGATGTCGGCGGCAACAGCGCCCGACGAGCCGACCGGCACCGAAACGATGATGAGGTCGGCATCCTTGACCGCCAGCTTGGCGTCGGTCGCATAGCTGTCGCCGAGGCCAAGTTCCTCGGCACGCGCCAGCGTCGCTGCGCTGCGCGTCGAAATGGCGATGTGGCGGGCCAGGCCCTCGCGCCGGATGACCCGGGCGAGCGAGGAGCCGATCAGGCCGATGCCGATCAGGGCGATCTTTTCAAACAGAGGGTCTGACATGGGTCAACTTTTCAGGAATTCGGTGAGTGCGGCAATGACGCCGCGATTGGCCTCTTCGGTGCCGATGGTCATGCGCAGCGCATTGGGAAAACCGTAGCCGGTGACCCTGCGCAGGATATAGCCGCGCGCGCTGAGATAGTCGTCGGCGGCAGCGGCCGCGTGCTTGGCCTCATCGGGGAAGTGGACCAGCAGGAAGTTGCCGACCGAGGGCGTGACGCGCAGGCCGAGTTTTTCGAACTCGGCGACCAGCCATTCCGCCCATTTGGCGTTGTGCGCCACCGTGCGCTCGACATGGCCGCGGTCTTCCATCGCCGCGACGCCGGCTTCGATCGCCGCCGCATTGACGTTGAAGGGACCACGCATGCGCTCGAGCACGTCGATGATGTGCGCCGGCGCGTAGATCCAGCCGATGCGCATGCCGCCCAGGCCGTGGATCTTGGAGAAGGTGCGCGTCATGACGACGTTTTCGTTGGCCGCGACCAGCTCGACGCCCGACTCGTAGTCGTTGCGGCGGACATATTCGGCATAGGCCGCATCGAGCACCAGCAGCACGTTCCTGGGCAGGGCGGCATGCAGGCGGCGCACTTCCTCGAACGGCAGATAGGTGCCGGTCGGGTTGTTCGGGTTGGCGAGGAAGACGATCTTGGTCTTCGGCGTCAGCGCCGCGATGATGTTGTCGACGCTGGCCTTCTCGGCATCTTCCTTGGCAACGACCGGTGTGGCACCGGCGGCCTGGGTGTAGATCTTGTAGACCATGAAGCCGTGCTCGGTGTAGACGGCCTCGTCGCCCGGCGAGAGATAGCTCTGCGACAACAGGCCCAGCACCTCGTCGGAGCCGTTCGAGCACAGGATGTTGGCAGGGTTGAGCCCATGGGTCGCGGCGATCGCCTGCCTCAGGCGTGACGCCGACCCGTCGGGATAATACTCCATCTTATGCGAAAGCTTCTGGACCGCCTCGATCGCATGCGGCGACGCCCCGAGCGGATTTTCGTTCGACGACAGCTTGTGGACCTTGGCGACGCCTGCCGGAGCTGTGCTCTTGCCCGGCACATAGGCGGCGATGTCCATGATGCCGGCGCGGGGTTCGGGGCGAATCTGCTCGGGTGCCTTGGTCATTTCGAAATATCCTGGATTGGCGCCTCCGATCGGAGGCCGCAGCGGAAATACCGCCCAGGGCGTATAATGTCGAGGAAAACCGGCTGGCAAGGCCGCCCTGGCGCCCCATTTGAGTCGCTGTTGACGCAATCGGTACTCGGGCGTAAGAGCAGGTCATAGACCCGTGGTGATTTGGCCGGTCGGCTTGCAGCCACGTTAAACAAGTCGCTAAAGGGCCGTTTGCGATCCGTAAACCGGCTTTGCGACA
Source organism: Aminobacter sp. UC22_36 (assembly GCF_044056035.1). Taxonomy (NCBI): domain Bacteria; kingdom Pseudomonadati; phylum Pseudomonadota; class Alphaproteobacteria; order Hyphomicrobiales; family Phyllobacteriaceae; genus Aminobacter; species Aminobacter sp. UC22_36. The sequence goes on along the minus strand of NZ_CP171996.1, from coordinate 1,121,503 downwards.
GCAATGCCGGTTTTGTTTTTTGGAGTTCGCACAGTGCCGATCAAGATCCCCGATCAGCTGCCCGCCCGTGAAGTGCTTGTCAAAGAGGGCGTGTCCATCATGGACGAGCAGACCGCTTTGCGTCAGGACATCCGTCCGCTGCAGATCGGCCTGCTCAACCTGATGCCCAACAAGGTCAGGACGGAAACCCAGATCGCCCGGCTGATCGGCGCCAGCCCGCTGCAGGTCGAGCTGACCCTGGTGCGTATCGGCACCCACAAGGCCAAGAACACCTCCGAAGACCACCTGATCGCCTTCTACCAGACCTGGGAAGAGGTCAGGCATCGCAAGTTCGACGGCTTCATCATCACCGGTGCGCCCATTGAACTGCTGCCCTTCGAGGACGTCACCTACTGGGACGAACTCAAGCAGATCATGGACTGGACGACGACCAACGTGCATTCGCCGTTCTTCATCTGCTGGGGCGCGATGGCAGCCGCCTGGCATTTCCACCGTGTCCCCAAGCACACGCTGGAAGACAAGGCGTTCGGCGTCTACCGCCACAACAACAACGCGCCGGCATCGCCTTACCTCGCCGGCTTCTCCGACGACTTCGCCATCCCGGTGTCGCGCTGGACCGAGGTCCGCGCCGAAGACATCCCTCAGGGTTCAGGCCTCGAACTTTTGATGGAATCGGAAGAGACCGGACCGAGCCTGCTTTCCGAAGAAGCCGGCAACCGGCTCTACATGTTCAACCACATCGAATACGACTCGACCTCGCTCAAGGAAGAATATGATCGCGATGTCGCGGCCGGGGTGACCATCGCCGTGCCGCATGAATATTACCCCAATGACGACCCGCAGCGTAAGCCGCTCAACCGCTGGCGCTCGCACGCCCATCTTTTGTTCGGCAACTGGATCAACCGGGTCTACCAGACCACGGCGTTTGATCTGGAGAACATCGGCACGAAGCGCTAGCCGCTGCCATCGCGACCGCGCCCGACACCGGGCGCGGTCCCTTGACGCCCTGCTGGCCCTCGAAACCCTTCGTCTGCAGGCGGCGGTGGACATGCCGTCATCGATATTCCTGTGGCCGTCGAGAACACGCACAACATCGACAAGCAAACGGAATGATCCGATCGAGCACGCGCCAGTGGCCTGACGCTTGGCACCCGACGCTTAGGGCAGGTCAGAGTGGGTTTTGGAGCCGAGACACGGTAAGCGGCCGTTCGGTCTTCCAAGCTGTTTGGCAACTTTGCGCCCCTGAGCCGACGTCCGGCACCGCAAACAAGGCTGTCGCGTTTGGCTGGAACCTTGAACCGAGCGTCGCCACGCGCTAACCGGTCGCGGACCAGGGGTACTCTCCCCCTAGGTGTTCCAGTGATGAGCTCGATACCCACTCAAGGTACTGCCTGGACCCTTTCGCCTAGCCGGTGCCTTCCTGGTCAGGGCAATCCTAGCCCAATTAAGTTTCAACGCTCAAGGGCTTCAGACCTTGCCGAACTGCACGAGTTGCCAGTTCGTCGACCGGAATGTGGCAGCGGATATAGCCGCTGCCGGTTTGGCGAACCGGCGGCCGCGTCTCGGCGCAGTTGCGTCCGACCTGGCGGGGACAGCGGCCGACGAGCGGGCAGCCGATGCCCGGCACCGCCCGCGACGTCGGAATGGCGGGGGGATGGGGGACGTAGTGATCCTTGCTGAGGCCGGGCGCGGCGTCGAGCAGCATTTCGGTATAGGGGTGGAGCGGATCGCCGAGCAGCGTGCCGGTATCGGCCAATTGCATGATCTCACCGCGATAGAGCACTGCAACCCGATCGGCGAGCTTCTGCACGACGGCGAGGTCGTGTGAGATGAAGAGCATCGCAACCGCTTGCCTTTCCTTGAGGGAGCGCAGCATCTCGACGATCCTGGCCTGCACCGAGACGTCGAGTGCTGACAGGATTTCATCGCAGATCAGTAGTTTGGGATTGACCAGCAGCGCGCGGGCGATGGCAATGCGTTGGCGCTCGCCGCCAGAAAGCTGGTCGGGAAACCGGTTGAGATAACCCGCGTGCAGGCCAACGTCGTCCAACACGGCCGCGAGAGCCACCTCGTTTGTCTCGATCCCGAAATGATCCAGCGGGCGTGCGAGGATTGCCCGGATACTGCGACGGGGGTTCAGGGACGCGTCCGGGTTCTGGAAGATGTACTGGATCTGGCGCAATTGCTCGACCGAGCGGCTTTTCAGCGCCGGGGCCAACAGGTCGCCGTCCAGGCTGACCGATCCCGACTGTGGCGGCAGGCGACCGCTGATTGCGCGCGCAATCGTCGATTTGCCGCTGCCGGATTCCCCAACGAGCGCGACCACCTCACCGGCGCGCAATTCGAGCTCGATATCGCGCACGACGGGAGGGATCGACTTTCGGAGGAACCTGTCGAAAATACCGGGCTTTCGATAAGACAGGTTCAAGTCGGTGACCGAAAGCAGCCTGTCGTGTCTGGTGGTTGCTTCGACGCCCCGACATGGCTTTGCAGCCGGCGTTTGCGGCACCGCGGCTTCTTGCCATTTCATGCAGGCAACGGATCGCACATTGCCGACCGGCTGCAGAACCTGCGGCGTGGTGCGACACGGCCCGGATGCGAAATCACAGCGTGGTTCGAATTTGCAGCCGGTGGAGATCTGGTCTCGCCGCAGCACGCCGCGCAGGCCCCGCGCCTGCCTGTCGGTTCCATCGACGGTCGGGATCGAGGCGATGAGCCCGCGGGAATAGGGATGGGCAGGCGCGGCTAACAACTCGTTGCAGGGCGCGACCTCGACGAGTTGGCCCGCATACATGACGCCCACCCGGTCGGCGATCTGGGCGAGCAGCGCCAGATCGTGCGTAACGTACAGCATGGCCATGCCGATGCAGGCTCGAAGATCGCAGAGAAGCTGGATTATCTGGCGCTGGGTGGTGACGTCGAGGCCGGTGGTCGGCTCGTCGAGTACGAGCAGGTCCGGATTACAGGCGACGGCCATGGCGATTGCCACGCGTTGCTGCTGGCCGCCGGAGAGTTCGTGCGGGTAGCGATGACCCACGTCGGGCAGGCCGACCAGAGCAAAGAGTTCGACGACGCGGCGCTCCATGCTTATGCCGTCAGGCAGTGCCCGGTGCGTTGCGATCATTTCGCGGATCTGCGAGCCGACCCGCATGCCCGGGCTGAGAGAGGTTGTCGGATTCTGCGGAACGAGCGCGATACGGTTGCCGCGCAGGCGTGTTAGTGCCGAGGTATCAAGCTTGAGCAGATCCATGCCGTCGAACACTACCTCGCCGGTCTGAACCAGGCTGTTGATGGTGCCGTAGCCAAGCAGGCGGTAAGCGACAGTGGATTTGCCGCAGCCGGATTCACCAACGAGCCCGAAGGCTTCACCGCGGGCGATCTCGAAGGAAACGTCCTGCACCACGTTGGTCCAGCCGGCTTTCCCACCATAGGCGATGTTGAGATTGCGGACTTCGATGAGCTTTTTCATGTTCACGCTCCCGCCACGGGCCGCTGGCCAAGCATGCGCGAGAGGCCATCGGTGAACAGGTTAAAGCCGATGACGAGGGATGCGAGGCCCAAGCCGGGCCCGAACACGGTCACTGGAGAGGCGATCAGGAGATTGCGGTTTTCGCTGATCATGAGGCCCCATTCCGGCGTCGGTGGGCGAATGCCGAATCCGAGGAAGCCGAGCGCTCCAATGAGGATCGGGGCATAGCTAAGGCGCAATGAGAACTCGACGAGAAGCACGTTGGCTGCATTGGGAAGGATTTCGCGGAAGACGATGGACCATGTGCCTTCGCCACGCAGTTCTGCCACCGCGACATACTCACGCGTCGCTATTTCCATGGCGGCCGCGCGCGCGATGCGGGCTATGCGCGGGGCATAGACCAGGCCGACGACGAGCACGATCAACACTGGCTCCCCGGCAAGTGCCGGGCCTGCGGCGATGATCATCACCAGCGCAAGTGCCAGAAAGGGGATGCTGATCATTGCTTCGACGATGCGCTGGGCAATCTCGTCGAACCAGCCGCCTACATAGCCCGAAAGCAGGCCCAGAGTGGTGCCGGCGACCATGCCCAGGATCGTGCCTGCAAAAGCGAGCAAAAGCACGATATGTGCGCCGTGCATGAAACGGCTGAAGACGTCGCGGCCGATTTGGTCAAGGCCCATCGGATGCTGAAAGGATGCGCCCGAGAGCGGCAGTCCCGCTCCCATTTCGGCAAAGCCATAAGGGGTCCAGAAACAACCGACGATGGCGAAGAGCACATGGGCGGCGAGGATGACCGCACCAACCTTGAACGGGCCGGGTGCGGCATGCCAGCGCTCGGCACTGGACCGGGCGAACCGCATCGAGGGATTGGATGTGATCGTGGTCATCGGCTTGTCCTGAGGCGTGGTTGGAGCAGGACAGCCAGGACGTCGGCCACCAGATTGGCAACGACATAGACGGCAGCACTGATCATCACAGTCGCCTTGATCAACGGAACATCGCGCAGTTGCAGCGCATCAATCAGCAGCGTGCCGAAGCCGGGATAGGAAAACACCCGCTCGACGATCACGACGCCGCCAATCAGGAAGCCGAGATTGAGTGCGGTGACATTGAGCGCCGGCACGATGGCGTTCGGCAGGGCATGTCGGAAGAGCACGGTGCGCGGGCGCAGGCCCTTGAGTTCTGCGAGGCGCACATAGTCGGAGCGCAGCACCTCGATGAGGCTGTCGCGCAAGACGCGGATGGCATAGACCGCCATCATGATGGCGAGCGTGACGGCGGGCAGGACCATGGCGCGCAGCGTCTCCTGCCAGGTGCTGGCCTCCGAGATCGTCGCCAGAGCAGGCAGGATCGGCATCGCAACTGCAAAGACGAAGAGCAGGATCGTGGCGAGCAGGAAATCCGGCAGCGACAGCAGAATGAGCGTGATGACCGAGATGACGTGGTCGACGAGCTTGCCGCGGTTCGTGGCCTGGATGATTGCGGGAACAAGCGCAAGCACGAGATAGATTGCAAAGGCAAAGAGCGAAAGCAGCAGAGTATTGGCGATGCGGGGAGCGAGAACATCGGCGATCGGGCGGCCGGTGGCGATCGACACGCCGAGATCGCCGCGCAGGAAGTCGCCGAGCCAGTGGAAATACCGGATGGGGGCAGACTGGTCGAGATGAAGCTGGCCGCGCAGAACTTCCAGTGCCTTGGCGGTGGCATCGCGGCCGAGGATACGGGTGGCGACGTCGCCAGGAAGCGCCTCGAGGATCAGGAAGATCAGGATCGACACGAGAAGCAGCGTCAGGGCCGAAAACATGATTCGGCCGGCGAGGAGGCGAAAAACGCTCATGTCACATCCAACCCCACGGAAGTGGGGGCGGCATCCGCCGTCACGGCATCGGGTATGAAAGCCGCATCGGTCTCGAGGTCGCCCTCCCATACATAAAGAAGCACAAGAGGCCGCTCCTCCGAAAGCGTGGCATGGGGCAGCCATGACGGGTGGTGGATGATTTCGTCGATGCCCCGCCTGGTCCAGTCCGCTTCGCCCGCCCGCCAGTAGGAAGGGCCGGTGACGGTGTAGTAGAGTTCATCGGCCGGGTGATGATGTAGCGGATAGTGGGTTCTTGGCCCCAGGAACATCAACCCGAAGGCGATATCAGGGTCCTTGATCAGCGCCGGCGGTCCGCCATCAGGGCCGCAGATGACGCCATAGCCGTAGTTCTCGCCGAAATCGTTGCTAGGCGGGTTGGCGAGATAGCTCTGGCTGCGGGTCACGTGGATTGCCGGCAGCAGGGCGGCGAGCGCCTGGGCAATCGGCGACTGTGCCGCATGGCATGCCAGTTCTGCCTCGCAGGCTGCCTGTATCGGTACGCGACCCGGTAAAGCCTCGTTCATCGGAGGCAATCGTTCCGCAAGCTGGCGCAGCCGGGTGGCGTGGGATTGCGATACGCTTCGCGCATCTCGATCGAGCGCGTCGGCAAAGCGTGTGAGAAAAGTGATAAGAGCGGAAGTCGTCATACAGCTATCCTCTTCCACGGGGCGACCTGCCCCGTGGATGCGAATGTCCTGGGAGGAAGAGAGTGCGCCTTACCGGCTGCAGGTCAGCTCGGCATAGTCGATGCGGTTTACGTCGACATTCGGCTGATAGCCTGCGCAGCCCTTGCGCAAACCTGCGACAACGGATGTGAAGACTGGCAGGATCATGCCGCCTTCGTCGGCGACCACCCGCTGGGCTTCGCGGTAGAGGTCATTGCGCGCCTTTTCATCTGCTGTCTGGCCTGCCTTGACGACAAGCGCGTCGAAATCGTCGCGTTGCCAATGCGTTTCGTTCCACTCGGACTTGCTGCTCAGCGATAGCGTCAGAGCTTCGGCCGGCGGGCGGGCGCTGGTGTAGGAGACGACAGCCGGCTTCTTCAGCCAGATCGTATCCCAGTAGCCTTCGGCCGGTGAGGTGATGACGTTGACGCGAATGCCGGCTGGTGCGGCCATCTGGGCATAAACTTGCGCAAGCAGCATCATGCCGGGATAGGAATCTGAGGTGTAGAGATCGAAATCGATGCCGTCGGGATGGCCGGCCTCGGCGAGCAGGGCTGCTGCCTTTTCGATATCCGCTGTCTTTGCGGGTGTGCCGAGGCCGAGCGGCGAGGAGAGCGGGATCGGCGTATCGGCACCTACTTCTCCGTAGCCGAGCAGCACGGTATCCAGGATCTTCTGGCGGTCCATCACCAGTTTCATCGCCTCGCGGACCTTGAGGTTGTCGAAGGGCGGCGTGTCTGTCCACACCGCCAGATACAGAGACGTTGCGCCCGGTGTTGCCACCAGCTCAACGGCAGGATTGTCTTTTAGCGTGACAAGGCTTGCAGGATCTACCGTCAGCGACAGGTCGACCGTGCCTGACAGCAGCGCCGAAAGACGCGAAGTCGGCTCCAGGCTGGTGGTGATCTCCAGGCATTCCGCCTTCGGCAGGCCGGCGCGCCAGTAATTGCCGTTGCGGCGCATGACGCGTACCGCGCCGTTGACAGTGAACGTTTCCTGCATGAAGGGGCCGGTGCCGTTGCCGTTGACGCGCAAGTCTTCCGATTTGGCGCCCTCCGGCACCATCAGCGCGTATTTGGTCGCGATCAGCATCGGCAGTTCGACCACGGGCTGCTTCACCTTGAAGCGCACCGTATGGTCGTCGACGGCGGTGATGCCATTCGGGTCCAGGAAAGCGAGAGTGGAAAAGCCGCCCGGCGAGACGGCGGGATCGAGCAGGCGGCGATAGGAATAGACCACGTCCTTGGCATCGAAATCGGAGCCGTCGTGGAATTTTACGCCCTGCCGCAAGTGAAATGTCCATTCCGTCGCGTCGGCATTGGATTCCCAGGATTCGGCCAGCGCCGGCACCGGCTGCATGGTGTTGTTGCGGTCGACCAGCGGCTCGTAGATGGCGCGGATATGGTAGACGCTGTCCGTGCCGATGAGGGCGGCCGGATCCATGGTTTGTTTTTCGCCGTCAGACTCATAGCCGAGCACACGAACGCAGCCTTCTTGCGCAAAAGCCACCGTTGCCGAAAGCGAACAGGCCGCCATTGTCACGGCTAAAGCCGTGCTTTTCAGAAGGTGATCCTTCATTTTCTGGTTCCCCATTTTTGGTTTTGTTGGACGAGTATGAAAATGGGTCCGGCGCCTTGCAAACGATTAGAAATCAAGTCTACATGAGAAGAATTCATGTGGATTTGCGAGAATGGTCCGGCGCATCTTGCCTCCCCTGACGACGTTGCGGGCATTCGAGGCGGCGGCGCGGCTGATGAGCTTCAAAGCGGCGGCAGAAGAACTCCGCGTCACGCAATCCGCAATCAGCCATCAGGTCGCTTCGCTGGAGCGATACCTCGGAACGCTGCTGTTCCTGCGCTTGCCTGGCCGTGTGGAGTTGAGCGAACAGGGTGCGGTCTACTATCCGGTCGTGCAGGATGCATTGGACCGGATCGCGCTGACCACGGATCTGATTCGCCAGAAAAACACGCCCGCTTCGCTGACGGTCCAGGTCTATGTCACCGTGGCCGTGCGCTGGCTGATACCGAGGCTCCAGACGTTCAAGAAAGCGTTTCCCGAAATCGCCGTGAACCTCGATGCAAGTCTGCTTGACTGGGAGTTCAACGCCGATCGCGCCGACATCGGCTTCATCTACACGCGCGCACCGAACCGACCGAATCTGACATATACGCTGCTGCGCCGCGAACGGCTCGTCGGTGTCTGTTCCCCTGCCATCGCCCAGGCCATCAAGGGGCCGGAGGACCTGCGTTCCTTCTCGTTCCTTGCGGTCAGCGGAACCACGGAGGACGCCGCGACATGGGCGGCGAGCGTCGGCCTGACCGGTGTCTCGCAAAAAACAGGACCGCTCTTCGACAGCAACCTGCTCGCCATTGAGGCTGCGATCAATGGGCAGGGGGTGGTGGTCGTGCCAAGGTTTCTGGTCGAGGCCGATATTGCCGCAGGTACGCTTGTGGCACCACTCATCTCAGACGTCATGCAGCCCGGCGGATGGTATCTCGTTCACCTGCAGCGACGCGGTAAGGAGAAGGCCATCCGCGAGTTCCTGCAATGGATCCAGCGCCTGGTGTGATTGCCCCAAATCGGCGTTCCCTGGACACGCAAACGGCCCGCAACTGTGAGGTTGCGAGCCAAAGGAGTCCTTGCCGGCCGAACTCAGTTTGTTAGTGCATAGTCTTTCAGAAAGTCCGATCCGGCGGCGATGTCTGGGGTCATGGACCGGTCCCGATCCAGGAACGGCACCTTTTGGCGGAAAGCATCGTGGAAGGACTTTGTCGCCGACGCCAGCTTGCGTTCCGGATGCTCCTTCAGGCGCAGGTCCGCGGCTTGCGCGGCGTGCAGCAACTCCATGGAGAGGATGGCGTAGCTGTTGTCGATCTGCGCCCGCACGCGTTCCATGACGAAGGGAGCGTTCGTTCCGACATCCTCGACACCGCCGGCGATCGGGCGGGAATCGAACGAGGTTGGCTGCGCGAGCGCCCGGTTCTCGGTCGCCAGGGCCATCAGGGGCGCTTCGACCACGAGAAAGGCATGATGTGTACTCTCCGTTCCGAGATAGCGCGGCAGCTTCGTGTGGGTCGGATTGTTAAGTTTCAGGACGCGTTCCGACGATGCTGTCGTATGGTGCGCCAAGACGATGCCGAGCTCCTCGAAGGCGATCACCCAAGGCAGCGGCTCGAAGTTCGCTGTCGGAAGGACAGCGCCGCCATCGACATAGCCACGCCGTGCCTGTGCCAGGTCAGACCTGGGCTCGGCGCCCACCGCGATACCGGGATTGTCGTCCGAAGAATTGATCTGGATTTCCACCAGCGCCTTTGTGCGGGCCAGGCTGTCGGCGAAGCTGCCGAACAGATAGGGCGCGGTGCGGAAACTTAGCGGATCCTGAAGGATGCGTTTGTCATCCGCCTGCCATAGGTAGCTGCCGTCAAGCACTGCGCGCAGGTCGGCCGTTGCGCTGATATGGCTGGGGAAGGGCCGAAGCTTGGCAACGTCTTCGAGAAGCGGCGAGACATTGCCGTTTAGACCCTCGAGGCTGAGCGCATAGACGAGGCGCGACGTTGAAAGCAGTTGCTCAGCATCGTGGATGGCAATGGCAGCCAGACCGGCAGCGTAGGCGTTGGAGCTCAGGATCGCCAGGCCATCCTTGCCAAACGGTTTCAGCGGCTCGATACCGGCGGCCTTCAAGCCATCGGCCGCCGGCATCCGGCGACCTTGATAGTCGACTTCGCCTTCGCCGAGCATGGCAAGGCCGATATGGCTGAGGAGCGTCATGTCAGCCTGGCCGACCGAGCCGCGCGACGGCATGATCGGCGTGATGTCCTTGTTCAGGAAGGCGATGAGCATCTCGGCGACATGGGGTTGAACGCCCGGTCCTCCGGTGAGGATGTTGTTTAGGCGCACGGCCATGGCGGCTCGCACGACCGGCAAAGCTGTGTCTGGCCCAACTCCGACGGAGTGGGCGCGTAAAAGCCCCTCGTTGAATTCGCGCGATGCCTCCATCAGCTCCGGGGTAAGCTCGCCTGTCGCATCGACCATCTTGCGGTCCTTGTTCCAGCCGACGCCGACGGTCAGGCCGGTAGATCTCCTGGCCTTCCTTTGCTCCCTGCAGAAGGACGGCATAGGCACGGGCGACCTTGTCGAGACTTTCACCATCCACTGCAACTGCCTCGCCATTGGCCACGCGGACGATCATCTCAGGTGTGGCATCGCGACCGTTCAAAGCGACATCGGCAAAAGCTGTGCTGGAAAGGAGCAGGCAAGCGCTCACAACATTGCAGAAAAGGCTGTTTATTTGCATCTGGTTTCCTCTGGCGTTTGAGTGCCGGAGGACTATTGAAGGTCTGAAAAACGACTGCAAATGATGAGATCTAAACTCCGCTTGAACTAGATTCATGTGTCGTGGAAGTGACGATCACTTCGCTTGTCGAAACTGCTTGATCGCCATCTGTGAGCTCGCGGACGCTCTGCAATCGGCAACGGCCGGAATGGCTGCTATCCTATCTCCTTCTCCCGAGAAGCGGACGGTCAACTTCCGGCCCCGACCAAGCCGGACGGCATCGGGCGCCAACTGGCAGTTTTTAGGAGTTCGCATTCTGGCCGCGAACGGCCAAGATGAGGTCGGATCTTGCCGGTCATCGCGGATCTGCCTGAGGTCAGACCGGGTTTTCGGCGCAAGGCGGAGCCTACGCGCCACATTTGCCCGAGCCGTCGCGAAACGCGTTCATGAATGACTGGAAATCGAACGGCTCGGGCGCTCCGCTGTCGATGCCCTCGCGGGTCGCCTCGCGCAGCGCCTCCTCGAAACAAGCAAAGCCGCCTATCCTGCCGACGCGCCATGCTCGCGGAAGGCGCAGGCCAGGATGCGCAGCGCCTCGCGCGAACGGCGGTCGGTCAGTGTCGAATGCAGCACGATTTCCGACGACGGCACCTCAGGCAGGCCGAACTTGCGGCTGACCTCGACCGTGCCGGGGGGCGCCAGCCGGCTCGAAAACACCGCCGTGGCAAGGCCGGCTGACACCGCCGCCGTCACCACCGACGAGCCGCCGCCAAGGAACACCTCGACCCAGGCGATGCCGGCATCGTCGAGCGTGCGCGTGGCGAGGTCACGCACGCCGCAGGCCCGCGACAAGGCGGCCAAGCGTAGCGGCTCGCCCTGGCGGTGATGGAAGTCGGGTGTGGCAAACCAGCCGAAATGCTCCGGCCCCAAAACCTCGCCATCGCGGCGGTCGTCCTCGCGCCTGACGATCGCCGCATCGAGCTTGCCGCGGTCGAAGGCGTCGAGCAGATTGCTCGAATTGTCGACCTGGACCTCGATGGTCAGTGCCGGATCGTGCTGGTTGAGCCGCGCCAGCAAGGTCGTCACCTCGGGCCCCGCGACATGTCCGGCGATGCCGAGCGCAAAGCGGCGCGTGCCGCATGACAGGCCGGCGACCGCATTGTCATGCGCGACCAGGAACGCCCGTGCCGAATCGATGAACAAGGCGCCCTCGGCCGACAGCCGCACGCGCCGCGGCGTGCGCTCGATCAGCTTGCGGCCGATCCGTTCTTCCAGCCGCTTGAGCTTGACGGAGACGGCGGCCTGGGTCGAGCCCATCGCGTCGGCGGCCCGGGTGAAACTTTGCAGTTCGGCCACCATGACGAAGTTGCGTACCGCTTCGGGGTCAAGCCACAGCATCGCATCCATTCCATTTTGTTATCACTGAAATAGAAATACATACCATTTCGATATGATCAAGCGTCACCTATCTCGATGGCTCAAACAACAGTGCGGCAAGGCGCCTGAGCCTTGCCGTCAGCCAGAGGTATGGGATGACCCTGATCAGTAGAGACAATCTGGCGCTGGGGGCGATCTGTCTGTCGGCGCTGATGTTCGGCCTCGAAATATCGAGCGTGCCGGTGATCCTGCCGACGCTCGAACATGTGCTGCATGCCGACTTCCAGGACATGCAGTGGATCATGAACGCCTACACCCTCGCCTGCACGACGGTGCTGATGGCAACGGGTACGCTGGCCGACCGTTATGGCCGCAAGCTGGTCTTTGCCATCACGGTTGCGGCCTTCGGCCTGACCTCGCTGATGTGCGGCCTCGCTCCCAACACCACGGTGCTGATCGTCAGCCGTTTCCTGCAGGGCATGGCCGGCGGCGCCATGTTCATCTGTTCGATCGCCATTTTGTCGCACCAGTTCCAGGACGCCAGGGCGCGCAGCAGCGCCTTTGCCATCTGGGGCGTCATCTCGGGCATCGGCCTCGGTTTCGGGCCGGTCATCGGCGGTCTGATCGTCGCCCTGTCGACCTGGCAATGGGTTTTCCTGGTCCATGCGCCGCTCGCCGTGCTGTGCCTTGTCATGGCCTATGCCAGCGTCACCGAATCGCGCGATCCCCAGGCCCGCAAGCTCGACGTCGCCGGCATCGTGCTCTTGAGCGCATCGGTGTTCGGCCTGACCTACTACATCACCGGCGGCGCCGACCTCGGTTTCTTCAGCCCGACCGCGCTGGCCATCGCGGCGGCAACCCTCGTCGGCCTGATCGCCTTCGTCGCCGCCGAGCGGCTGCATCCGCATCCGATGTTCGACTTCTCGGTGTTCCAGATCCGCGACTTCTCCGGCGCCATCATCGGCTGCATCGGCATGAATTTCAGCTACTGGCCGCTGATGATCTACCTGCCGATCTATCTCACCGTCGGCCTTGGTTACGACAGCGCAACGACCGGGCTCGCGCTGCTCGCCTACACCGTGCCCTTCCTGGTGATGTCGCCTGTTGCCCAGTACCTTTTGCTGCGCACCAGCGCCCGCACCATCATCCCGCTCGGCCTGTTCACCATCGGCCTTGGCTTCATCGTCATGTGGTTCGGCAGCGGCCTTGAACAGGCCACCGGAGCGACGGTGCTGGCCGGCGCGCTGCTCTCCGGCATCGGCCTTGGCCTGACGACGACGCCCGCCACCAACATGACGACAGGCTCGGTGCCGGCCAGCCGCGCCGGCATGGCCTCGGGCATCGACGCCAGCGCCAGGCTGATTTCGCTCGCCGTCAACATCGCGGTGATGGGCTTCGTCTTTGTCGAGGGCATTCTCTACACGCTGAAAACAGCCCTTCCCGAGAATTCCGACGCCGCACAGTTGCGTTCGCTGGCCGAGCGTATCGCTGCCGGAGGTGCGGTGTCATCGGAGGCAGGCACCACCCTCGACGTTTCAGCCACTGTCGTTCACGCCGCACTGGTCAACGGCTTTGGCTGGACGGTGCTTTATGGCGGCATCGGCGTCTGGATCCTGGCAGCACTCAGCTTCGTCATCTTCGGACCGGCCAGGACGAACTGCGCCGGGCCCTGCCCGAAGGCCGAGTCGCAGGTGATCTGACCTGTCACAGGCAATGAAGCGGCCCTGCACTTTCGGCCCCGCGTTTCGTCGCCCCCCCTCTGTCCTGCCGGACAGGAGTGCGTCGGTGCAGGAGGGGCGAACGCAACAAGGCGACAGCCAATTTGGAGCGGCTCAGGCAGGGGCGACAGCCTTTGCCACATCCTTGATGCGGACACGCTTGAGGGCCGGCCCCTGCTTGTCCTTGGCAAGATGCACCGTCCTGTCGAACAGGCCGCCATCGTTGCGGGCCGGGCCGAAATAGACGACGCCGGTGTCGGCGAGCTGGCCGTCGAACATCGCCCTGACGCGCTCATGGGCTGCGACATCGAGCGTGTCGAAGGCCTCGTCGATGATCACCCAGTCGGGCTTGTGCAAGGCGAGCCGGGCAAAGGCGACGAGGCGCAATTCGTCGCTGCTGAGTTCGTCGTTCCACGCGGCGACGCGGTCGAGCGACGGGCCAAGCCGCTCCAGCCCGACAGCGCCGAGTGCCGCGGTGAATTCGGCGTCTGCCGGTTCGCGGCCATTGGATGGGTAACGCAACACGTCGCGCAGCGTGCCCGGCGGCAGGTAAGAGACCCGCGGCAGGAACGCCACCTGCTTGCCGGCCGGCAGCTCGATGCGGCCCTTGCCCCATGGCCACAGCCCGGCCAGGGCGCGGAACAGCAAGGTCTTGCCGGCGCCGGCTTCGCCGACGATGAGCACGCGTTCGCCCGGCCTGACCCTGAGATGCGGCTCGGAAAGCCTGGTGCAGCCGCTTGGTGAGACGATCTCGAGATTGTCGAGGGCGAGGCTGCCGTCACGGCTTTCGCTGACCTCGATGCGGTCTTCCCCCTCATGCAGCACGTCAGTGGCCACCAGCACGCTGCGGATCATGCCGACGCGCATCAAGGTGGCGCGCCAGTCGGCGATGGCGCCGACATTGTTGATGAACCAGCGCAGCGAGGCATGGACCTGGTTGAAGGCGCTGACCGCCATCATCAGCCCGCCAAAGCTGATGTCGCCGGCAAAATAGACCGGTGCTGCAACCAGGATCGGCGCGACCACGGTGAACCAGCCATAACCGTCGGTGACCCAGCCGAGATTGATCTGGGTGGCGAAGATGCGGCGCAGCGATGTCAGCACGCTTTTCAGGTCGCGCTCCAGCCGCTGCTTTTCGTCGGCTTCGCCGCGGGCCAGCGAGATCGCATCGATGTTCTGGTTGATGCGGACCATCGAGAAGCGCAACTCGGCCTCGCGCGAATAGCGATCGGAATTCTGGGCAATCAGCGGCCGGCCGACGAGCCAGCTCAAAAACGAGGCCGAGCCAGCATAGATGATCGCCGCCCAGACCATGTAGCCGGGAATGCTGAACGAGCTTTCGCCGACATGAAAGACAAAGCCGGACGACAGGCTCCACAACACCCCGACGAACGAAACCAGCAGGATCGAGGCCTGCAGCAGGCCGATGCCGAGGTCGGTGGTGAGGTCGGCGAGATGGCCGGCATCCTGCTGCATGCGCTGGTCGGGATTGACGCCGACGGCACCGGCATTGGCGAGGCGGAAGGCGCGCCCCGGCCGCAGCCATTCGGTGATCAGATCGAGCGTCAGCCCCTCGCGCAGCTTGAGCCGGATCATCTGGTTGAGCCATTGCTGGCCGACATTCAACACCAACAGGCAGCCGGCAATCGCCGCAAAGATCATCAGCTGGTGCAGGAAGGCGTCGAGGTCGCGGTTCTCCAGCGCGTCGTAGAACGGCTTGTTCCAGCGGTTGAGCACGATCTGCCCGGCCGACGTGGCGATGATGACGGCCAGGATCGACAGGCTGAGCCAGACAAGCGTCCGGCGCACCGGCGAGGCGGCAAGCGCCTGCCGCGCCATCTTGAAATGGCTGAAAAATCCAGCGTCGAAATCAGGTGCCAGCGGCTCGCGATTGGCCTGCGTGAACGATTGGCCCGACATCAGGTTTCCTCCGGCTGGCCGCTGCGCGCGAATCGACGCGGGCGATTGTGCCATTCAACGGCGGCTACGTAGCACAGCGTTGACCGGACTGCCGTGATCGAAAAGCCGCTGCAGAGGCCAAAGCCGCGTCAGCCCCTGGGCGCAAAGACCCGAACCGATTTGGGCCGGATGCGGAAATGCGCCGGCGTCCAGGTCACCAGCTCGCCATCGGTGTTGACGGGGCGCGGCCGCTTGGTGCGGATCGTCACTGCGGTGGTCTTGAAGGCGCGGACGTCGTCCCACTGGCCTTGCGTGCCCTTGCGCAGGCTGGGCAACAGCCTGAGCAGCCGCCACCAGTGGTCGACCTCGAGACTGTAGAGATCGAGCCAGCCATCGTCGGCGGTCGCCGTCTCCTCGACGGTCATGCCGCCGCCATAATGGCGGCCATTGCCGACCGAGACCTGCATGGTGCGGATCTCTTCGGTGGTGTCGTCATGGTCGACATAACAGGTGAACAGGCGCGAACGCATCAACAGCCTGGCAGCAACGATGCCGTAGCCGAGCGTGCCCCAGCGCTTCTTGGCATGCTCGGTCAGTTCGGCGGCCATGTCGGCGCTGAAGCCGATGCTGGCGACGTTGAAAAACAGATGGCCGTTGACCTCGCCGAGATCGACGGTCGTCTCGTGGCCGGCGGCGATCACCTCGGCCGCCTTGATCGGGTCGGGCGCGATGCCCATGGTGCGGGCGAAATCATTGGCGGTGCCGAGCGGCAGCACGCCGAGCGTCAGGCCGGTATGGGCAAGGCCGGCAGCCGCGGCGTTGAGCGTGCCGTCACCGCCGCCAACGATGGCGATGTCGAAATGATCGGCATGGCGCGAGATCAGCTCGGAGGCGTTCTCGTGCTTGCTGGTCGCCATCTCCTCGATCTCGAGCCCGGCATCGACGAGCACCTGGCGGGCGGCATCGATCGAACCGCCGCCACGACGGGCGCGCGGATTGACGATCAGCATGGCGCGCTTGCCTTGCTGCACGGCGCGCTTCTGGTGGATGACGTCGGTCAGGAGGATATTCCCTGTGGTTGTCGGGCGAAGGCAATCCCCGCGTCATCTAGGGAGCAATCGGGCAGATTTGAAGGCCGAAGGCGGAATAAGCCTCCAGACCACAGAAGGCGATCGCGACCGACACTGCTGCAGACTTGCTCTCTAAGAGCCACGCTGAACTGCACGCCATCCCTTAACGATGGCTTCGGCGGCGGCTTTACCGGCAGCCTCGTCGATCAACCAGGAGATGACCGAAATACGCATGACGTCACGGCCGCGCCATCTTGCGCCGCCGGCGAAGACCGCGCCGTCGCGCTGGATGCGGGCAATGGTCGCCCTGGTCAGTTCATCGCCGCGCGCGGCCGGCTCGTCGGCCCCGAAACGCACCAGCACCTGGTTGAGCACGACGTCGTTCAGCACCGCGATCGCATTTTCGCTTCGAAGCTGGTCGGCAATCAGCCGCGCTGCAGCGCAATGCCGTTCGACCATCCGGGCAATTCCCTCGCGACCGAGGTGGCGAATAATCGCCCAGGTGGCAAAACCACGCGCCCGCCGCGACAGCTCGGGAACGAAATGGCTTGGGTCGCGCTCGCCTTGCTCGCTGGGCGGAAGATAACTTGCTGCAATGGTCATGGCGCGGCGATGCGCCTCGCTGTCGCGCATTATGGCATAACCGCAGTCATAGGGCGTCTGCAGCCATTTATGGCCATCCGTTGCCCAGGAATCGCAGGCGTCGAGTCCTTCGGCCAGATGACGCAGCGGCGGACATGCCCGCGCCCAGCAGCCAAATGCGCCGTCGACATGGACCCAGGCACCGACCCCGCGGGCGATCGGCACCAGTTCGGCGAACTTGTCGAAGCCGCCTGTGTTGATCTGGCCGGCCTGCAATATGACGATTGCCGGGCCGCGAACCTCCGCGGCATGGCGCGCGAAATCATCGACCGACATCTGGCCCTGGCTATCGGTGGCGACACGGATCAGGCGATCGTGGCCCAGGCCGAGGAACTGCAACGCCGAGAAAACAGTCGTATGGGCGTCGTCGCCGATCAGCACCGATATCGGCGGGGCGCCGAACAGCCCATTGGCTTCGACATCCCAGCCGACACGGCGCAGCACCTCCCCGCGCGCCGCGGCAAGGCAGACGAAATTGGCGACAGTGGCCCCGGTGACGAAGCCAACCGAGCTTTCGCGCGGCAGATCGAGCAATTCGAGCAGCCAGCGCGCTGCAACGGTTTCGGCAGCCGCGGCCGAGGGCATGGCATGATGGTTGCCGGCATTCTGCCCCCAGGCACTGGTCATCCAGTCGGCGGCAACGCCGATCGGGTGCGAACCGCCGATGACCCAGCCGAAAAAGCCGGAACCAGTCGTGGCATTGAGCCCGGGCTCGGCGCGTACTGCCAGATCATCGATCACGCTGTCTGACGCATTTCCGGTTTCCGGCAAGGGTCCTTCGAATGCTGTCAGCGCCTCCATGTAGCCATGCAGCGGACGCTGTGGCCTGGTCGCCAGTTGCGACCGGTAGCGTATGGCGTGTTCGGCGGCTTGGCGCAGCAGGCGCCCGACTGCTTCCCCCTGCATGACAATCACCTTCCATGAAAGTTAGCCTGATGCGCATCTCATATTAGCAGATGGCAATATTCCGGCACGACCCCGTCCCCGATCGCACCCTGCTACCTGTCGAGCTCGGGAAAATAGGGGTCGGAGTAGATCCGCCGCTCGCGTTCGCCGACCATGCAGTCGACCGGTGCTGCGGCGTCGATCCTGACCACCGGCACGACATCGCCGCTGACTTCGAGCACCAGCTTGCGCCGGATCGCGGTGGCGAACTCCGACGCCGCCTTGATCGGCAAGACGAACGAGCCGGGGCCGCCGGTGACGCATTCGGCATAATAGCGGTCGAGCGAGGCTGCCGTGCGCGACGGCCGGATCAGGATCGGCAGGCCGTTGATGACGATGCCCTGGGCAAGGGCTGCATCACGCGCGGGCTTGACCGGGTTGCCGAAATTGTTCGGCCCGTCGCCCGATATGTCGATGACGCGGCGAAAGCCATCGGCGTCGTTGTCGTCGAACAGGCCGGCACCATAGCTGACCGCGCCCGAGATCGAGGTGCCGCGAAAGCCGCTGAACGGCCTCGCCTCGAGCCGGGCGGCGAAGGCTGCGGCACTCTGCGGCCCGTCGATGATCTGCCAGGGCACCACCGATTCCGCGCGCACCGTGCCGGCCCATTCGAAATAGGTGATGATGATGCGGCCATTTTGGCCAGCTAGCACGGCATCGACAAAATCGGGATGACGCAGCGCTGCGACATAACCGGCACGCTGCAGGGTGAATTCTTCCAGGTCCATCGAGCGCGACACATCGACAGCCAGCACCAGCTCGATATCGACCGTAACACCGGCCGCTGGCACGGCGACCGGACTGGGCAATTCGCAGCCCAGACATGCGATGATGGCCAGCACGCCCAACATTGTCGGCAGGCTCCCGAGGCAAGCGCCAGTGTTGCGGCAAAGGCGCCGGAATGGAAGTGGCTGAGCTTCACCCCTTCGTGAGGTCAGCCGCCATGCTCGGCATCGCCGCGCCGCAGTGCTGGAAACCCGCGTGTCGCGCCGCTTGGCGTCAGCACCGGCATGAAGACGCGGCGCGAGGCGCGCTGTGCCACCGGAATGCCCTGGTAGACGCGCTTCTGCGCCTCGACCACGATCACGCCGGAGAAGATCGGCCACAAGCGCCGGCCGGCGCGTTCGAACAGATGGTCGAACTTCATCATCCATTTGCGCCGCGACGGCGGGAAATGCAGCGCATCGGACCATGCCGAGACGGTGAAATTGGCCTCGCGCAACAGTTCGTTGAGCTGGCCTGACGAAAACGGCCGGCCGGTGCCGAATGGCGTGTGTTCGAAGCGCGCCCACACCCCGCGCCGGTTGGGCACGACGATGACGATGCGCCCGGCCGGCGACAGCACCCGCCAGATCTCCTTCAGCGTCTCGCGCGGGCTTTCGGCATGTTCGAGCGAATGGACGAGCAACACCCGGTCGATCGAGGAATCGACGAGCGGCAGTTCCTCGTCGAAGACAAGCGCTGTCGACGACGGCCCGTTGGCCGGCCACACCACGGCACCTTGCGTTGCCGGCATGAAGGCGAAGACCCGCTCGGCGTCGCTGCCGAAGCGGTCGAGCCAGGGCAAGGCGTAACCGAGCCCGACCAGCCGCTCATTGGGCAGGCCGGCCCACACCGACGACAGCGCCATAGTGATCGACTGCTCGGCGAGGCGGCCAAGCGGCGTCGAATAGAAGGAGCGAAGGTCGACGATGTCGGAATTCATCGCTGGAAGGTAGACGCGCCGGCGGCCGACTTCAACGACCCCGGCCCATTTGGCGTGACAGCCTCGCCAGCGCGCCCTATCGTCCTTCGGAAAATGGAGTTTTGTCATGGCTGTCGAGATCAGACTTTTCATGTGCCGCACCGACAATTTCGGCGCCCTGCTGCACGACCGCGAAACCGGCGAAAGGGCGATCATCGATGCGCCCGAGGAAGGCCCGATCCTGGCGGCGATCGAACAGAGCGGCTGGACGCCGGCGACGATCCTGACGACGCATCACCATGCCGACCATGTCGAGGCCAATCTGGCGCTGAAACAGCGTTTCAAGCTGCGCATCGTCGGGCCCGAGGCCGAACGCGACAAGATCCCCGGCATCGACGACACCGTCGAGCAGGGCTCGGTGATCCCGTTCGGCAACGAGACCATCGAGGTCATCGAAACACCGGGGCACACCGCCGGCCATGTCTGCTATTTCTTGCCGAAATCGAAAGTGGCGTTCACCGCCGACACGCTGTTTGCGCTTGGCTGCGGCCGGCTGTTCGAGCGCCCGGCGCCTGTGATGTTCGAATCGCTGAACAAGCTCGCCGCCTTGCCGCCTGAGACGGTGATCTATTGCGGCCACGAATACACGCTGTCCAATGCGCGCTTTGCCCTGACCATCGACCCCGACAATGCAGCACTGCGCGCCCGCACAGAAAAGATCGAGGCTTTGCGCAGCGAGGGCAAGCCGACGCTGCCGACGACGATCGGCGAGGAGCTCGCCACCAACCCGTTCCTGCGCTGGGCCGATCCGGCCATCCGCAAGCATCTCGGCATGGAAACGGCTGCCGATGTCGACGTCTTCGCTGAAATCCGCAAGCGCAAGGACAATTTCTGAGCATGTTGGCCGCGGAGATCATCGCCAGCCTCGGCATGCAGCGCCACCCCGAGGGCGGCTGGTATGTCGAGACCTTTCGCGACAACCCGGCAGGCGGGCCGCATGGTCCGCGTGGCAACCAGACGGCGATCTACTTCCTGCTGGAACATGGCGACGTCTCGCACTGGCACCGCGTCAGGGATGCCGCCGAGATCTGGCACTTCCATGCCGGCGCGCCGATCGAGCTCAGGCTGTTCCAGCAAGGCGGCGACATCGTCGCCCACACGCTCGGCATCGACATAACAGCCGGCCAGCGGCCGCAATGCGTGGTGCCATCTGGCTGGTGGCAGACGGCGCGCAGTTTGGGCGACTGGACGCTTGTTGGCTGCACCGTCTCGCCCGGCTTCGAGTTCGCGCAGTTCGAACTGGCGCAACCCGGCTGGGAGCCGAAGAGCGCTTAGGCCCCTGCCCCATCCGTTGCCGCGGCCTTGCGGCGACCAAAGATCAGCGACTTGGCCGCCAGCACCGCACCGCCGGTGATCAGCACGCAGGCCGCGAGGATGCGCAAGGATGGTTCGGCGAAACCGGCTGATATCAGCACCAAGGTCGACAGCAGCGGCGCGGCATAGCTTGCCGCCCCCAGCACCTGGATGTTGCCACGCTTGACGCCGATGTCCCAGGCATAGAAGGCGGCACCGACGGGCATCAGGCCAAGGCCGAGCACGGCGAGCCACTGGCCGGCATTGGCCGGCAGCACCGTCTCCTCGAGCGCCAGGTGGCAGGCAAAGGACAGCACCGATGTCGCCAGGCAGAACCAGGTGACGATTGTCGTCGGCACCGACGGGAAGCGGCGCGACAACAGCGAATAGCCCGACCACAAAAAGGCGCAGGCAAAGGCCATGGCGTAGC
Organism: Aminobacter sp. UC22_36; assembly: GCF_044056035.1. NCBI lineage: Bacteria > Pseudomonadati > Pseudomonadota > Alphaproteobacteria > Hyphomicrobiales > Phyllobacteriaceae > Aminobacter > Aminobacter sp. UC22_36. The sequence continues at coordinate 1,100,117 of NZ_CP171996.1, read as the reverse complement.
CAAAGGCATAACGCGGCTCGAAGGCCAGCCCGCCGCCCTTGGTGACGATCAGGACGGTGCCGGCAAGGCCGAGCAAAGCGCCGGCGATATGGTTCCAGCGCAGCCTTTCGCCCGGCATCAGTGCCGAGCCGAGCACGATGAACAGCGGCCAGAGATAGGCGATCAGGCTGGCCTCGACCGCCGGCGCGTTACGAAGGGCGGTGAAGTAGAAGAAGTGGTAGCCGAACAGCCCGACGATGCCGATGACCCAGACCTGGGCCGGGATCTTTTCGGCCTTGTCGGGTTTCGGCATGAACAGCCGGGCAACGAGGCCGACGCCGGTGCCGATGGCAAAGGCCATCGCCGACAAAAGGAACGGCGGCACCGCGCCCGATGCGTCGGTGAGCAGCGCCAGAAGCGCCCACATGGCAACCGCCGAAAATCCAATCAAAGTTGCGCGCCCCACTCACCCCTCCCGGCGCGTTGGCGCCTCAAAGCCGCTTCAGTTCAAGTGCCAGACTCTGGGCCGGTTCTTTTGGTGGAGCATGATCTTGTCCGAAAACCGCTACGCACTTTTCGGGATCATGCTCAGTCGATCGCCTGGAAACGCCGGGCCTTGACGGTGATCGTGCCGATCTCCGTGCTGACCGTGGCATATATGGGCGCATATACCCCGGTTTCGCCGAGCGGCGCAAACGTCACCATGATGCGGCTGCGGTCGCGCAGGAAGGTCAGCGCCTTCTTGTCGCTGCGGTAGCCGGACACCGGCTTGAAGCCCATGCGGCAGGTCACCGTCTCGCCGGAGAAGCCGGTGACCGACATCTTCTTGCGCGACACCTCGGTCAGCCTGAGGTCGGCGCGCAATTCGCCGTCATAGATCCTGACGGTGCGGCCGCAGACCTTGTCGAGGCTGGGGGCGCGGATGATGGTGGCGGCGATCGGATCGGCGACGCCGCTGAGATCGCCGGGACCGAGCGGAAATCCAGGTCTCGCCGCGCTTTTTGGGCGGCGGCACGACTTGCGTGCGGCTGACACGATCGCCGGCGAAGCGGATATCGACAAGCGAGCTGACCTTGCCCGAGACATAGTCGGCGCGGAAGGCGCGCGGCCGGGTGCGGCCGTCACCAAAGCTGCCGCGCGACGAGATCGTGCCGCGCGTATCGTCGAAAAAGGCGGCAAGCCCGGCACTGGAGACCTTGCCGTTGACGACATAGGAATTGCCGTCATAGCTGCTGTCGAAGGTCGCCTTGGCGACCGGAATGCCGAGGAAAGACAGCGAAAAATCGCCGCTGAAGGATTTTTTGGCGGCCAGCAGCGGCGACGGCGACAGGGCCAAGGCAAAGATGAGCAGGGCAAGTGAAAGGCGGGGCATCGTCGACAACACCTCATCGTCAGCGGAAGCTGACTTCGCGCTGTTCGTGTCCCTTGTGATCGGTTATAGAAGCAATTCCGGCCATTCTGTGGAGTTGGGGACAACCCCCGGAAACCACCACGACGCTTGACGCGTCAGCCAAATACAACTATGGAACGCCAACTTTTTCCATGAGGCCGCCTGACTGAGACCGCGCGCCATCTTAATCGGTGCGTTATCGTCGCTTGGTCCGCCAGAACTGAAGGTAAGTAACATGTCCCGCGCTTGCGAACTCACCGGCAAAGCCGTCATGACCGGCAACAATGTGAGCCACGCCAACAACAAGACCCGTCGGCGCTTCCTGCCGAACCTGGTCAATGTCACGCTCATCTCCGAGACGCTGAACCAGAACGTGCGCCTGCGCATTTCGGCCAACGCCCTGCGTACGGTCGAGCATCGCGGTGGCCTCGACGCTTTCCTGGTCAAGGCAGATGCCGAAGAGCTGTCGCAGCGTGCGCGCCTGCTCAAGAAGCAGATCGCCAAGAAGACCGCCGAGCAGGCCGCAGCCTAATCGTCGAATCAGGCGGGGGACGACCGCCTGGAGCCTCTGACGGCCGCAAGGACGATGGAGGCTCCGCCCAAATGCCCGGGCTTGGCCCGTAAAGCTGGTTCCATTACCCAGGATAAAAAAATGAACTCCGGTTCAAAATACCTGCCTTTCGTGGCGGCCATGGCGCTTGTCGTCGTTGCTTCCAACATTCTCGTCCAGTTCCCGATGCAGGGACAGGTCGGATCTCTGGCGCTTGCCGATGTCCTGACCTGGGGCGCCTTCACCTACCCCTTCTCATTTTTGGTCACCGACCTTGCCAACCGCCGCTACGGGCCAAGGCTGGCGCGACGCATCGTCTTTGTCGGCTTCATGACCGCGGTGGTCTGCTCGATCGTCATTCCGCCGGTGCTGTTTGGCTATGGCCTGATCCCGTTCGACACCGCCGCCGACCGCCTGGCGCGCATTGCGGTCGCCTCCGGTGCCGCCTTCCTGACCGCGCAGCTGCTCGACATCACCGTGTTCAACTGGCTGCGCCGGCAGAGCTGGTGGCGCGCGCCGATCTTCGGCACGCTTGTCGGCTCGGTGTTCGACACCGCGATCTTCTTCGGTGTCGCCTTCGCCGCCGCCTTCGCCTTTCTCGGCCCCGAGGACGGCTTTGCGCTGGAAGCAGCACCCTTGTTCGGCGTGCTGTCGATGGACGCGCCGCGCTGGGTCTCCTGGGCACTGGGCGACCTCTGTGTGAAGCTGTTGATCGCGCTGTTCGCGCTGATCCCCTACCGACTGATCGCCGCGCGCTGGACACAGCCGGCGCTGGCCTAGCCACCACACATACGACTGTATTGCCAAGGAGCAGCCGACGACCCCGTCGGCTGCTCTTGCATGTCGGGCGCCGCCGCATAGTCTGCCGGCTCGCGCCACGGCATGGCAGGCAAGGATATGGCTCTCGATTCGGTTGATCTTTTTCTCGAGGTCGTTCGGACCGGCAGCTTTTCCGGTGCCGCGCGCGCCACCGGCATCCCCGTCTCCACGGTCAGCCAGCGCATCGCCGCGCTCGAAACCCGCCTCGGCAGCACCTTGCTCAAGCGCACGACGCGGCGCCTGGCATTGACCGAGGCCGGCACGAGCTACCACGAGGTCGCCGCGCGGGCGCTGGCCGAATTGCGCGGCTACGAGGCCGAGCTGACCGATACGGCAGCAGGGCTGAGCGGCACGCTCAAGGTGGCGAGCACGATTGCCATGGACGACGTGCTGGCGCCGCTGCTGGCGAGCTATCTCGAGGCCTATCCCGACATGGCGCTGGAGCTTAATCTGAGCGGCCGCAACGCCGACCTGTTCGCCGACGGCATCGACGTCGCCATCCGCGTTGGCGCCCTGCGCGACGATTCGGGCCTCGTCGCCCGTTCGCTCGGCGCTGCCGCGCTGCAGCTCGTGGCGTCGCCGGATTACCTCGGGAAACATCCGCCGATCGGCCATCCCAACGACATCGAGCCGCGGGAGCTGATGTCTTTTGCCGGTTATGGCACCGCACGGCTCCACCACGCCAATGGCGACGCCTGCGACGTCAACATCTCAGGCCGTTTCACCGGCAACCAGCTTTCATCCTTGCGGCACCAGGCTGTCGCGGGCAACGGCATAGCCTTGGTGCCGGCGGCATTGCTGGCGCGCGAGCTGGCCAGCGGCGCGCTGGTGACGGTGCTTGCCGACTGGCGCGGCGAGGCGCAGCCGATCCACATCGTCTATCTCAACCAGCGCATCGTCTCGAGGCGCCTGCGCTCCTTCATCGACCATGTCGTCGCGCATTTTCCGCGCCAGCTGTTTAGCGGCTGATCTTCCCCGGGCTGATCTTCCGTCGAGGCGGAAGATCCATCCCGAAATCCCCGGCTAATCCGCCTGGCTGCCTGTCCTTACCTTCGGCTCATCGAACCGGACAAGGACAAGCAGATGCAAGACACCAAGGGTTTCTACTCGATCATCGACTACACCGTGGACGACGCCCAGACGCAGCACGAGCTGATCGAGGCCTTTGCCGGCCTGCAGGAAAAATGGGTGCGGTTTTATCCCGGCTACAAGTCGGCGCAGCTGTTTGCCAGCACCGACGGCACCCGCGTCTACAACATCATCCATTGGGACAGCGAAGCCGCACACCGCGAGTTCGAGCGCGTCTCCGACAATGCCGCCCGCATCGCCGCGATCCAGGGCGTGATCGACAGCCTCAAGGGCAAGGCCGAACCGCGGATGAGCGGTCCGCCGCGCTACAGGCTCGTCCGCGAGGTGGCGCCCGGCCCGCGCCCGACCGACGCCTGAGCCGGGAGGACATCATGCAAATCGAGATACATGCCGACGTGCTGTGCCCGTGGAGCTACATCGCCAAGCGCCGCCTCGAAGCGGCCTCGGCACTGGCCGGCACAGCCACCGAAATTGTGTGGCGCAGCTTCGAGCTTTCGCCCGAGGGCGGCGCGATTCCAGGCGAAAGTGCTGCCGACATGATCAGGCAGTGGCGTGGCGACGCCGCCGCAGCGCGGATCGCCGAGATCATGGCGTTCGGGGCAGCGGAAGGGCTCCAGCTCGACCTGGAAAAGGCCCGCCCGGTCAACAGCTTCAACGCGCACCGCCTGGTTCATCTCGGCGCGGCCGCCGGCAAGGCCGATGCGGTGATGGAACGCCTGCTGCGCGCCTATCACAGCGAGGCGCAAAACATCGCTGTGACAGGCGTGCTCGACCGGCATGGCCGCGAGGCCGGGCTTGACCCGAGTGCTGTGGCCGCATTGCTCGCCGGCGAGGATTTTGGCGATGCCGTGCGCGCCGACAAACGCCTTGCCGCCGAGCGCGGCATATCAGGCGTGCCGATGATGGTCCTTGCCGGGCAAGCGCCGACATCGGCGGTCAAGCCGCTCGACGAGCTTGTCGGCCTGCTGCGACAGGCGGCCGACAGGCTGCGTTCCAAACAGATGGCACATGGCGATCGGACTGCGACACCACCGGCGTCATGCTCATGCAATCTAGGTGAGGTAGCGGCTGCGTCCCAACGCAACCAAGGATGACGCATGACCATTACACTACGCCCGCTCGACGATGCCGAGCGGGCCAGAATGCTTGAACTGCAGGTCGCTCCGGCGCAGCAGGACTTCGTCGCCAGCAACCAAGACTCGATCGAGGAAGCCGATGACGGCGACGATTGTGTGCCGCTGGCCATCTACGCAGGTGACGAGCCGGTCGGTTTTGCCATGTATGCGCTCGATCCCGACGACGGCAATCACTGGATCTACCGGCTGATGATCGACCAGCGCTTCCAGCGGCGCGGCCATGGCCGCACAGCACTGCTCGAACTGCTGAAGCTGATGTCCAGGCTGCCCGGCTGCAGCCACGTCACCCTCGGCGTCGTGCCACAAAACGAAGCGGCGATGGCGCTTTATCGCTCAACGGGCTTTCGCGCGACGGGCGAGATCATCGGCGGCGAGGTTGTCTTTCGCCACGACCTGTCCGCGACCCGCTGAAGCGGCTCAGCGGTCGATTCGCGTCGACAGGATGATCGACGACAGGGTGCGCTCGACGCCTTCGAGCGCACCGATGCGGTCGATCAGCGCGTCGAGGTCGCGCACCGACGGCGCTTCGACAACGACGATCATGTCGAAATTGCCGCTGACCGAATGCAGCATGCGCACCTCGGGGATGCGCTTCAGCACCGCTTCGACCGCCGCCGAGACCTTGGGCAAGGCGGTGACGAGGATGTGGGCGCGAACCAGGTTCTTCTCGTAGTCGGGCGACAGCCGGACGCTGTAGCCAGCGATCACCCCGCGCTGCTCCAGCCGCTCGATGCGGCTTTGCACCGTCGTTCTGGAAACGCCGAGCTTGCGTGCCAGCTCGGCGGTCGAGGCCCGCGCATTGTCGCGCAGCAAGGCAAGCAGGGCGCGGTCGGGGTCTGTCGTCATTTCGTCAATACTCTACGTCGTTATGCCTAAAACATATCGTCTTTTCGGCAAAATCGATACTGCCTTTCGACGAGGCGCGGCCATAGAATCCGCCACGAAATTCCAGTCGAAGGGGACATGACCATGAAACAGATCGTTGTTGTAGGCGCAGGCAAGATCGGCTCGACCATCGCCGACATGCTGGCCGAAACGGGCGACTACAAGGTGACAGTGGTCGACCGCTCGCAGGCAGCACTTGATTCGCTCGAGACCGGCAACCCCGTCGAGACGCTGAAGGTCGAGATTTCGGAAGCCGGCGCGCTCGACGCCGTTTTGGCCGGCAAGTTTGCCGTGCTTTCCGCCGCCCCGTTCCACCTGACCACGCGCATCGCCGAGTCCGCCGCCAAGGCCGGCGTGCATTATCTCGACCTGACCGAGGACGTCGCCTCGACCCGCATCGTCAGGGAACTGGCCGCCACCGCCAAGAGCGCCTTCATCCCGCAATGCGGCCTGGCGCCGGGCTTCATCTCGATCGTCGCCAATGATCTCGCCAAGCGCTTCGACACGCTGGAGAGCGTGCGCATGCGTGTCGGCGCGCTGCCGCAATACCCGTCCAACGCGCTGAACTACAATCTGACCTGGAGCACCGACGGCGTCATCAACGAATATTGCGAGCCGTGCGAAGCCATCGTCGAAGGCTCACTCGTCGAGGTACCGCCGCTCGAGGAGCGCGAGGAGTTCTCGCTCGACGGCATCACCTATGAGGCGTTCAACACCTCTGGCGGCCTCGGCACGCTGTGCGAGACCTACAAGGGCAAGGTGCGCACGCTGAACTACCGCACCATCCGCTATCCCGGCCATGCCGCGATCATGAAGGCGCTGCTCAACGACCTTGGCCTGCGCCACCGCCGCGAGGTGCTGAAGGACATTCTGGAAAACGCCCTGCCGGCGACGATGCAGGACGTGGTGGTGATCTTCGTCACCGTCAGCGGCCACAAGAATGGCCGCCTGCTGCAGGAAAGCTACGCCAACAAGATCTACAGCCGCCAGATGGGCAAGATGGTGCGCAGCGCCATCCAGATCACCACCGCCTCGGGCATCTGCTCGGTGCTCGACATGCTGGCTTCCGGCGCGCTGCCGCAGCAGGGCTTCATCCGCCAGGAAGACATCGGCCTCGACGCCTTCCTCGCCAACCGCTTCGGCCACAACTACGCCCAGCAAGGTGCCGCGCACCTGGCAGCCTGATCACGCAACACCTTACGGGGAGGATACCCCGGAGGTCCGACTTATGCAGCGAGGGGTTGGGGGACCCCTCGCTTTCTTTTTGCCTGAAAGGCTGAGATGGGTACGGCGTTTGCCTCAGCCACGATGGAAGCTTTCAAGCAGATCAGATCGCCGTCATCGGCCCGAAGAACCCGATGATGCGTTCGATACGCTCCCCGTCGGGCGCCAGTTCGACAAAGTCGATGCCTTCGGGCAAAGGCGTGCCGTCGGCCTCTATGACGCGCCAGCCGAACCGGGCAACTCCGTGATGAAGGTCGACCGCTGTGGTGCGAACGATTTTTGCGCCGGGGCGGCTCGCCCGGATCTTTGCGATATGCGCCAAAAGCTCATCGGCGCCGACAGTATCAGCACGCGGATCGGTGTAGCTTGCCTGCTCGGCCCAGACGGCTTCCAGCAGCACCTTGCGCTGCTCTTGGTCGGGCTCGTTCCAGACTGCGCAATAGCGGTCGATGACAGCTGTGACATCGGACGACATGGCCGGGCTCCCGCAAGCGGCCAGCATAGCGGAAAATCGCCGCGCAATCGCCGTGCCGCCGCTCAATCGCCGTGCAGGATGAATTCCAGATAGAGATTGCGCTGCAGGATCGAGTGGTTGTCGTCTGAAACCAGCGACACCATCAGCGCGCCGTCGGCACGCTGCCAGACGTCGAGCCCTTCCATATTGTCGATCTGGTAGCCCATATTGGCTTCCAGCAGCACCGGGCCATCGGCGACCTGGCCCGTGGCGATGGTTTGCGAGGCGATGCGCCTGAGCCGCATCTTGACGCCCGACGCCATCGAGAAGCTGCGTTCGAGCAGCAGCAGGTCGCCATCGGGCAGGAAGGCGCCGTCGGTGATGTCGAACTCGCCATTGCGCTTGACCGTAAAGACGCCCTTGCCGGGGCCTTCGAGCACGGCGCCGAAGATGTTGCCTGATTTGTCGAGGCTCTTTTCCGAGACCACCACCAGGCTCGCCTTTTCAGCGGAATAGGCGACGGTTTCGAACCCGCGATTGGTCCGCAGTTCGTTGCGCGGCACCACGAAGTCGAGCTCGCGGATGGCCGGCTGCATGTTGTCGGGATCGATCTTGTATTGGGCGACGCGGTGCGTGCGCTCGAAGCCGACAGTGGCGATGCCGTCCTTGACCGCGAGGCCCTCGGCATCGGCCTGCCATTTCTTTTCGATGGCGCTGCCCGAGGCGTCGACCATCTGCACCATGCGGAAATTCTCGACGCCGGTCGGCCGCTGCGCGGAATCGCGGACGATGCGGCCGAAATACCAGAAGCCGGTATCGGCGACGCCGATGAAATCGCTGCCCGGCTTGAGGAAGCGGAAGGCCGACAGCGCGCCGAGATTGCGCGACGACGAGGTCATTTCGAGGCCGCCGACGAACTCCAGCGGGCCAAAGATCTTCTGGTCGAGGCCGATCTGGAACCGCGCGATCGAACGGGCCGAGATTTCGATGCGCTCGATGTCAGGCTGCTCGGCCCGCGACGAGGCGGTCAGCGACGTCGAAAGCGCAAGTGCTGCCATGGCAGCGCAAGCCAACTGCCGCAGTCGGGCTAGCGAAAAAGATCATCCGGCGCGCCGGAAGCCGCCGCGGCGGGTTTCGCGTGCCGACTCTTCGCCAAACAGCGACGCCAGCTGCTCGGTCATCGCACCGGCCAGTTCTTCGGCGTCGACGATGGTGACGGCGCGGCGATAATAACGCGTGACGTCGTGGCCGATGCCGATGGCCAAAAGCTCGACCGGCGAGCGTGTCTCGATCAGGTCGATGACGGCGCGCAGATGGCGCTCGAGATAATTGCCCGGGTTGACCGACAGGGTCGAGTCGTCGACCGGTGCACCGTCCGAGATCATCATCAGGATCTTGCGCTGCTCGGGCCGCGCGATCAGGCGCTGATGCGCCCACAACAGCGCTTCACCGTCGATGTTTTCCTTGAGCAGGCCTTCGCGCATCATCAGGCCGAGATTGCGCCTGGAGCGCCGCCACGGCGCGTCGGCGCTCTTGTAGATGATGTGCCTGAGGTCGTTGAGGCGGCCGGGATTCGGCGGCTTGCCGTCCTTCAGCCACTTCTCGCGCGCTTGGCCACCCTTCCAGGCGCGGGTGGTGAAGCCGAGGATCTCGACCGAGACGCCGCAGCGCTCCAGCGTGCGCGCCAATATGTCGGCGCAGGTCGCCGCAACCGTGATCGGGCGGCCGCGCATCGAGCCGGAATTGTCGAGCACCAGCGTGACGACGGTGTCGCGGAACTTGGTGTCGCGCTCCTGCTTGAACGACAGCGGCTGCATCGGGTCGATGACGACACGCACCAGGCGCGCCGGATCGAGATAACCCTCTTCGAGGTCGAAGTCCCAGGAGCGGTTCTGCTGCGCCATCAGGCGGCGCTGCAGCCGGTTGGCGAGGCGGCCGACGACGCCAGACAGATTGGCAAGCTGCTTGTCGAGGAAGGCGCGCAGACGGTCGAGTTCGTCCTCGTCGCACAAATCCTCGGCACCCACCGTCTCGTCAAAGGCGGTGGTGAAGACCTTGTAGTCGATGTCGCGGGGCAGGTTGGCGAAAGGATTGTCCTGGCGCCGCGCTTCGCCCGGCGTCTCCGAATCGACGTCATCGTCGTCGGACATTTCGTCGGAGGTGGCATCCGACGCTTCCATCTCGCCGGACTGTTCCTCTTCGGCGGACGATTCGGCATCTTCGGACTGCGACTGGTCGGAGCCGGCATCGTCCTCGCCGCCCTCCTCGCTCTGCTCCTCGCCTTGCGGCTGGTCGTCGTCCTGGTCGTCGTTGTCTTCGGTTTCCTGGTCGTCGCCATATTCCTCGGCCATCTCCAGCGAGGCCAGCATGTGGCGGACGACACGGGCGAAGGCCTGCTGGTCCTGGAGACTGCCGAGCAGGCCGTCGAGGTCGCCGCCGGCCTTGTCTTCGACCCAGTTGCGCCAGAGCGCGACCATGCGCTCGCCGCTCCTGGGGATCGGCTGGCCGGTCAGCTTCTCGCGCACCATCAGCGCCAGCGCCTCTTCGAGCGGCGCTTCCGCCTGTTCGGTGACGTCGGCGAGGTTGGCCTTGGCGTATTTGTCCTCGAGCATCGAGCTGATGTTTGCGGCAACGCCGGTCATGGCGCGGCTGCCGATGGCCTCGACGCGGGCCTGCTCGACGGCATCGAAGACGGCGCGGGCCTGCTTGCCCTCGGGCGCGAGACGGCTGTGGATGCGCGTGTCGTGGCAGGCGCGCTTCAGCGCCATCGAATCGCCAAGGCCGCGGGTCACCGCGATGTCGCTGGGCGAGGCCTTCTTGGGCAGTTCAGGCAGGCGGGCGCGATTGCCGGCAAGTGCCGGCCGCTCCTTGGCGAAAGCCACCTCAAGCCCGTTGTCGCCCGAAATGGCCCGCATGCAAACGGTCACGGCGCGCTTGAAGCTGTCGGCTTCCGAGCCCGTCTTCGACTTGTTGCGTGTGTTGTCGCCCGGCCCCGCCATCTGAGCCTGTTTCTTATCCCAGCACGACGTTGGCGGCTGATTCGGGCAGGTCCTCGCCAAAGGCGCGCTGGTAGAACTCGGCCACGACAGAACGTTCGAGCTCGTCGCACTTGTTGAGGAAGGTCAGCCTAAACGCCATGCCGACATCGCCGAAGATCTCGGCGTTTTCGGCCCAGGTGATGACGGTACGCGGGCTCATGACCGTCGACAGGTCGCCATTGATGAAGGCCGAGCGCGTCATGTCGGCGACGCGGACCATCTTGTTGACGATCTCCTTGCCCTTGGCGTCGCGGTAGTGCTTGGCCTTGGCAATGACGATGTTCACTTCATTGTCGTGCGGCAGGTAGTTCAGCGTCGTCACGATCGACCAGCGGTCCATCTGTGCCTGGTTGATCTGCTGGGTGCCGTGGTAGAGGCCGGTGGTGTCGCCGAGGCCAACGGTGTTGGCGGTGGCAAACAGGCGGAAGGCCGGGTGCGGACGGATGACGCGGCTCTGGTCGAGCAGGGTCAGGCGGCCCGAGGATTCGAGCACGCGCTGGATGACGAACATCACGTCGGGGCGGCCGGCATCATATTCGTCGAAGCACAGCGCGACATTGTGCTGGTAGGCCCAGGGCAGGATGCCGTCCTTGAATTCGGTGACCTGCATGCCTTCCTTGACGACGATCGCGTCCTTGCCGACGAGATCGATACGGCTGACATGGCTGTCGAGGTTGACGCGGACCATCGGCCAGTTGAGGCGGGCGGCGACCTGCTCGATATGGGTCGACTTGCCGGTGCCGTGATAACCCGACACCATGACGCGGCGGTTGTAGGCGAAGCCGGCGAGGATCGCCATCGTCGTTGCCTTGTCGAACAGATAGTCCGGATCGATGTCGGGCACATGCTCCGATGAGGCCGAATAGGCCGGTACGACCATCTTCGAATCGAAGCCGAAGGTGTCTTTCACCGACACCGTGGTATCAGGCAGGTTGGTGATGTCGCGATCGACCTTGTTCATAGCGTCTCCACGCGCGTGGCTTCAGGCCACGCCGGCAATCGAATTTTCTTCGGGGGCGGTCTTAAAGCCTTTTCCGACCAGATGAAAGTTGGAAAAAGGCCGCGGCCGCGGCTGGCTCAACACAATCCCGCTTGCTTGAGCACGCGATAGGCCTGGAGCACGTCCCTGAAGCGGTCCTCGGACCCCCTGTCGCCGCCATTGGCGTCGGGGTGGTGGCGTTTGACCAGTTCCTTGTAGCGCGTCTTGATGTCGGTGGCAGTCGCCCTGGTATCGAGCCCAAGCGTCTCCAGCGCCTTGGCTTCCAGGGGCTTGGCCTTGCGCTGGCGCGGTGCGCCCTGCCCGCCAAACACATTGCTGGAGTCGCGCATGCGATTGTAATAGCCGGCGCGGCCCGAGCGCTGCTGGGCAAAGTCAGGTGCCGAGCGCGCCGTGCCACCGGCACCGGCGGCGGCATTGGAGCCGATGGTCCAGGTCGGCCGGTGCCCGGTCAGCGCCTCCTTCTGGAAGCGCGCTATATCGCCATCGGCGAGGCCGGAGAAATAATTGAACCCCTTGTTGTACTCGCGCACATGGTCGAAGCAGAAGCGGAAGTACTCGCCCTCCTTCATGCGGCCGACCGGTGCCTTGTGCGTTCCCGGCTGCTTGCAGCCGTCCCACTGGCAGATCGGGGCGTGCGACTTCACCTCCGCTTCCGGATCGGGCCGGACGCGGATTTTGTCGAAATATTTCGGATACGACTTCATCGGATTGTATTTACCGCCTCTTGGCGCGGCGAAACAAGAATTGACATTTCAAGGATGTTGGCCCTAACGCCTGATTTGCGGCCCAATTGCGCCTGATAGCACGATTGTTCGCGGCGACACATGTGGTGAAAGGCGAGACCGATGTCCATACAGGCGACCATCGAAGACAAGCTGAACAAGGCATTTTCGCCGGAACGGCTTGCCGTCCTCAACGAAAGCCACCTCCATGCCGGCCATCACCACGTCGATGGCGGCCACCATGCAACATTCGACGGCTCGGGTGAAACCCATTTCCGCATCCGTATCGTCGCACCCGCTTTTGCCGGCATGAGCCGCATCGACCGCCACCGCGCCGTCAACGAAGCACTTGCAGCCGAACTCAAGGCCGGCCTGCATGCGCTCGCCATCGAACCGGCAGCACCTGGCGAAAAGACGCGCTGGTAGCAGCGCGTCGACGCAGCTGTGCGACGATGACGGCGCGGCTGCGGCGTCATGTGGCTGTCACATATATCCATTAGTCCGGATATATGGATGCGAATGACACGATCGACGCACTGGCAGCACTGGCCCAGCCGACCCGGATGGAAGCCTTTCGCCGCCTCGCCGCCGCCGAACCTGAAGGCATTGCCGCCGGCGACCTGGCACGCCGGCTCGACATTCCGCAAAACACCATGTCGACGCATCTGGCCGTGCTGACCCGCGCCGGCCTCGCCACAGGCGAGCGCCAGGGCCGCTCGATCATCTACCGTGCCGAGCTCACTGCCCTGCGCAAGGTGCTGCTGTTTTTGCTGCAGGACTGCTGCGAAGGCAGGCCCGAGATCTGCGCGCCCTTGCTTGCCTCCCCTTGCTGCGTTCCCCAGGAGTGATGCCATGAGGCCCTTCAACGTGCTTTTTCTCTGCACCGGCAACAGCGCCCGCTCGATCCTTGCCGAGAGCATCCTGCGCAAGGACGGCGCCCCCCACTTCAACGCCTTCTCCGCCGGCAGCCAGCCCAAGGGCAGCGTCAACCCGTTCGCGCTGAAGGTGCTCGAAAGCTACGACTATCCGAGCGACGGTTTCCGCTCCAAGACCTGGGACGAATTCGCCGTCGAAGGCGCTCCCGAGATGGATTTCATCTTCACCGTCTGCGACGACGCCGCCGGCGAAGCCTGCCCGGTCTGGCTCGGCCATCCGGCCAATGCCCATTGGGGCATCGAGGATCCGAGCCATGTCTTGGGCAGCGACCTCGAAAAGGAAGCCGCCTTCGTCACCGCCTTCAAATACATGCGCAACCGCATCGCGGCGTTCGTTGCCTTGCCGATCGCCAGCCTCGACCGCATGGCGCTGACCTCGCATCTCCACGACATCGGCAAGATGGACGGCGCCAGCTCCGGCGCTTCAGACAAATGAGCGCTGAGCTGGCACGACGCCTGCTCGCCGAAGCTCTCGGCACGGCATTGCTGCTCGCCACCGTCGTCGGCTCCGGCGTCATGGCGGCACAGCTGGCGGGCGGCAACGTTGCGCTCGCGCTTTTGTGCAACGCCTTGGCGACCGCTGCCATGCTGGTCGTGCTGATCACCATCCTGGGGCCGGTTTCCGGCGCGCACCTCAACCCGGCGGTCAGCCTGGTCATGGCGCTCGACCGGCGCCTGGCATGGTCGGCGGTGCCGCCATACATCGCAGCACAGCTCGCCGGGGCGATCCTCGGCGTCTGGACGGCACACGCCATGTTCGACCTGCCGGTGCTGCAGCTGTCGACAAGCGTTCGCACCGGCGCCGGCCAATGGCTCGGCGAAGCCGTCGCGACGTCTGGACTGGTGCTGACCATCCTCGGCTGCATTGTCCAGGCACCAAAGACGACGCCTGTCGCCGTCGGCCTCTACATCCTGGCGGCCTACTGGTTCACCTCGTCGACGTCCTTCGCCAATCCTGCGGTGACGATCGCACGCGCGCTGAGCGATACATTTGCCGGCATAGCGCCCGCCGACGCGCCGGCATTCATCGCGGCGCAACTGGTTGGGGCTCTGTTCGGCTTGGCCGCGGCAAGGCTGTTGTGGGCCGCCCCGCAATCCGCAGATGAGGCCGCCACGGCTCGATGACGACCAGATGCTCTTCACGTGCATAGCGCGCTCTCTTGCCGTCTGCGCTAACCAGCGGCGCGCCCAAGGACGATCATTTCAGGACGTCCCAGTCGCCATCGCCGGCCGGCTCGAACGAGCGCAGCACCGACCCGTTCAGCATATCAAGCGGGTTGGGCTGCCTTTGATCGATCCGCCTGATCCTCCAGCTTCGGCTGGCCATGATCAGTGATAACAAGCGGCGCGCCGGTCGCTTCGATTGCACGAAACAGCTCCAGCGCTTTTGCCTTGAACTGGGATTTCGAAACGCGAGCAACCATCGACCGCACCTCCTGCTACCTTCCGAAGATAGCAAAAATGACCATGGTCAGCGCGGCGATTGCGGCTCCACCACCGCCGGCCTGATCCTGATTCGCGCCAGGCGGTTCTTGTCGCGCTTCATGACGATGAAGCGTTTGCCGTGGAAGGTGAAGGCCTGCTTCTCCTCCGGGATCGACTGGGTCTCGTGGATGACCAGGCCGGCGATCGTCGTCGCCTCGTCGTCGGGCAGATGCCAGTCGAGCGCCCGGTTGAGATCGCGAATCGGCACGGTGCCGTCGACGACCACCGAGCCGTCGGCTTCCTGCTTGACGCCCTGGACGTCGATGTCGTGCTCGTCGGCGATCTCGCCGACGATTTCTTCGATGATGTCTTCGAGCGTCACCAGCCCTTCGACCTCGCCATATTCGTCAACGACGATGGCGAAATGCGCCTTGCGGCGCAAAAAGGCGTTGAGCTGTTCCTGCAGCGTGGTGGTGTCGGGCACGAACCACGGCTTGGAGGCGACCTTCGGCACGTCGACCCTGGCATAGTCGCCCTCGACGTCGTTGAGCGCCCGCAAAAGGTCCTTGGCATGGACGACGCCGACGATGTTGTCGATCGAACCGCGCCACAGCGGCATGCGTGTATAGGGGCTCTGCAGGATCTCGCGGACCAGCGCCTCCGGCGCAATGTCGGCATTGACCGAACGCATGGCGGTGCGGTGGACCATGACGTCGGAGACTTCGAGTTCGTGCAGGTCGAGCAGACCGCCGACACGGTCGCGGTCCTGCTTGACCACCTGGCCGTCGCGGTGGAACTCGTCGACCGCCCCGCGCAGCTCGTCATGGGCCGAACGCTGCGGCGTCAGAGCCAACAGTTCATAGCCGAGCGAAGCGAGCAGACGGTCGCGGAACGCCAGGGCCAGCAAGATCAGCCCCGTCAGAATGCCTGCGACGACCCAGCCTGCGTCGATCATCCCGGATGATTCTCCTTGAGAAACGACACCACTTCGGAGGCCGGCACGTCCTTGGCGATGAAGGACTGGCCGATGCCGCGCGTCAGGATGAAGGTCAAGGCACCGCGCGACACCTTCTTGTCCTGGGTGATGTAGCCAAACAGCGCCTCGGCGTCGGGCAGCGCGCCGGTAATGTCGGCCATGCGCCAGGGCAGGCCGACGTCGCGCAGATGCGCCTCGACACGCGCCGCGTCGTCAGGGCTTGCCAGGTTGAGCCGGGCCGAGAAGCGATGCGCCAGCGCCATGCCGATGGCGACACCCTCGCCATGCACCAGACGCGCACCGTCATAGGCGGTCGCGGCTTCAAGCGCGTGGCCGAACGTGTGGCCGAGATTGAGCAGCGCGCGGTCGCCGGTTTCGAATTCGTCGCGGGCAACGACATCGGCCTTGGCGCGGCAGGACTGGGCGATGGCCTCGATGCGGGCTGGGCCGCCTGAAAAAACCTCGCGCCAGTTGGTCTCCAGCCAGGCGAAGAAGTCGGGGCGGTCGATCAGGCCGTATTTGGCGACTTCGGCATAACCGGCGCGGAATTCGCGCAGCGGCAGCGTGTCGAGGGCGGCGGTGTCGGCCAGCACCAGCTTGGGCTGGTGGAAGACGCCGATCAGGTTCTTGCCGCGCGGGCTGTTGATGCCGGTCTTGCCGCCGACCGACGAATCGACCTGGGCCAGAAGCGAGGTCGGCATCTGCACGAAATTCATGCCGCGCCGGACGATGCCGGCGGCAAAGCCGGTGAGATCGCCGATGACGCCGCCGCCAAGCGCGATCACCGCGTCGCCGCGTTCGAGGCGGGCAGCGATGATGTCGTCGACCACCGTCTGCAGCGAATCAAAGCTCTTGGTCTTCTCGCCGGCCGGCAGTTTGATCACCGCAGGCACATTGCCGGCAGCGCTGAGGCTTTCGACCAACGGTTCGAGATGGGCTGCGGCGACGTTTTCGTCGGTGACGATCGCCGCCCGCGCCTTGGGCAGGCGCTGCTGGATCAGCTCGCCGCCCCGCGAGATCAGGCCCGGCCCGATCAATATGTCATAGGCGCGCTCGCCAAGCCCGACTTCGACAGTGACGACGCTCATTCGTGATCCTCCGGGGCTTCCGAGACATGTATCCTGCCGGGCACGCCGAGATGATTGCACAATGCCTCGATGACCTCGCTGGCGATCGCTTCCTTGCGGTCGTCGCGTGTCGCAACGGTGAGGTCGGCAAGCCCGTAGACCGGGTAGCGCTCGTCCATCAGTTTGGAAAGCACGGCGCGCGGATCGGCATTCTGCAACAGCGGCCGGTTCTGCTTCTTGGAGACCCGCTCCATCAACAGATCAAGCTCGGCCTTCAGCCACACCGATACGCCATGGCCTGATATCGCCGCGCGGGTCTGTGCGTTCATGAAGGCGCCGCCGCCGGTCGACAGCACCTGCGGGCCGTTCTCCAGCACACGGCCGATGACGCGCTGCTCGAGCGCGCGGAACTCGACCTCGCCATAACGTTCGAACAGCTCGGGGATGCTCATCCGCGACACGCTTTCGATCTCGTGGTCGCTGTCGATGAAGCCAAGGCCGAGCGCCTGGGCGACCTTGCGGCCGATGGCGGTCTTGCCCGCGCCCATCAGGCCGACAAAGACGATCGAGCGTGTGCCGAGCCGTTCGAGCAGGGCAGCAACCGAGCCTTCGGGAAATGGAGTCTGCACGTCGGGTGTCATGGCGTCCCTTTCGCCGGCGTATCGACATGAAAAGCCCCGTTGCGTCAAGCGCATGGCACCAAACGTGCCCTTGAATTGCCTGACACGGCGTCCCATAAGGGCACAGGATAGGACAGACGGGCAAACACATCGATGCCGACACTTTTCCGGTTCCTTGTCACGCTCGCTGTTCTGGCGGGCATCGCTTACGGCGCCATGTTTGCGCTGGTGATGTTCGTCGAGCCCAAGAAGGCGGAAATCACCATACGAATCCCGCCGGAAAAGCTCGCGCCGAAAAAATGAAAAGCGGCGCGCGCATCGAGGCCTTCCTTGAAATGATGAGCGCCGAGCGCGGTGCCGCCGACAATACGCTGTCAAGCTACCGCCGCGATCTCGAAGACGCCTCCGAACATCTCGGCGGCCAGCTTGCCGATGCCGATGCCGCTGCCATCCGCAGCTATCTCGACGACATCGCCGGCCGTGGCTTCGCCACCACCTCGCAGGCGCGCAAGCTCTCGGCACTCAGGCAGTTCTTCCGCTTCCTCTATGCCGAAGGGCTGCGCGGCGACGATCCGACCGGCATTCTCGACAGCCCGAAAAAGCAACGGCCGCTGCCCAAAACGATGAGCGAGGCCGAAACCGGCCGCCTGCTCGACCGCGCGGCAGCGGAGGCGGCCGCCGATGGCGACAGCTTTGCGGCGGCCAGGCTGCACGCGCTTGTCGAGGTGCTCTATGCCACCGGCCTGCGTGTCTCCGAGCTGGTCAGCCTGCCGCTGACGGTGGCGCTGCGCGACGAGCGTTTTTTCGTCGTGCGCGGCAAGGGCGACAAGGACCGCATGGTGCCGCTGTCATCAAAGGCGCGCGAGGCGATGCGGGCCTGGCTCGACCAGCGCAATCGCGACCCGCGACAAGCCGAAAGCGTGTTTTTGTTTCCGGCGACCTCGCAAAGCGGTCACCTGCCACGCCAGGTTTTTGCCCGCGACCTCAAGGGGCTTGCCGCGCGGGCCGGCATCGCTGCGGCGAAAATTTCACCGCACGTTTTGCGCCACGCCTTCGCCAGCCACCTGCTGCAGAATGGTGCCGACCTGCGCGCCGTGCAGCAATTGCTCGGCCATTCCGACATTTCGACCACCCAAATCTACACCCATGTGCTGCACGAAAGGCTGCTGAAACTGGTCAACGAACATCACCCGCTTGCCGATTAGGGTCCATATCGTTATGTGAGTGCCACGTTCCGCTGGCGCGGCGCCGCAGTTTTCGCGCTCCCAGTGCCTCATTTCAGCGTGGTAGTCCGCTCGCCAATGTACAATTACCTCGATTTCGAAAAACCGGTCCAAGATCTCGAAGGCAAGATCCTCGAGCTCAAGAAGCTTGCCGAAAACGGCGAGGCGGTTGATGTCGGCGACGAGATCAAGCGGCTCGAGAAGCGCTCGCGCGATGCGCTGCGCGACGCCTACAAGGCGCTGACGCCGTGGCAGAAGGTCCAGGTGGCCCGCCACCCCGACCGCCCGCATTGCCTCGACTTCATCAACGGCCTGTTCACCGACTTCACCCTTCTGGCCGGCGACCGCAGTTTCGGCGAAGACAATGCCATGGTCGGCGGTTTCGCCCGCTTCCGTGGCGAGCCGGTGCTGGTGCTCGGCCAGGAAAAGGGCAACGACACCAAGAGCCGCCTCAAGCACAATTTCGGTTCGGTCCGCCCCGAGGGCTACCGCAAGGCGGTGCGCCTGCTCGAGATGGCCGACCGCTTCAAGATCCCTGTCGTCATGCTGGTCGACACCGCAGGTGCCTATCCCGGCGTCGGCGCCGAAGAGCGCGGCCAGGCCGAAGCCATTGCGCGTTCGACCTCGACCTGCCTTGGCCTCAAGGTGCCGTCGATCGCCATCGTCATCGGCGAAGGCGGTTCGGGCGGCGCGATCGCGATTGCTGCGGCCAACCGGGTCTTCATGCTCGAACATGCGATCTATTCGGTGATCTCGCCGGAAGGTGCCGCCTCCATCCTGTGGCGCGACACGACGCGCTCCAAGGACGCGGCGACCAACATGAAGATCACCGCGCAGGATCTGCTCGGCCTCAAGATCATCGACCAGATCATCGACGAACCGCTCGGTGGCGCCCACCGCAACGCCGAAGCCGTCATTTCGGCCACCGGCGACCTGATCGCCAGGACGTTCGCCGAGTTCAACGGCTCCAACATCGACTTTCGCGAACAACGCCGCGAGAAATATCTGGCGATCGGCCGCAGCCTCTAGGCATCGGCCCGAAAATCGGAAAGCACGATGCGCAGCCTGTGATTGCACAAACTGTGGCCTGCATGGGCCGCGGCATCTTTTCGCCACAAAATTGCCGCCTCGCCACGTTCAATGAACGTGCCGTGATTTTTCGTGCGTCGGACGGGCCAGGAACTTGCGGTAAGGAATTTTCAAGGTTAACGACCTTAAAGTCGAAGCAGTATCAGGACGGGCCGGTCGATGGCGTTAGGCGCCATGACTGCAATGTAGAGACGACTTTTAGACCGATGATCGCCAATATCGCACGTACCGGACTGCTTTTCGCTGCGCTCGCGCTGGCCGGCTGCTCGGAATCTTCCGTGACTGATTTTGTCCCGCAGCATGCCAACAGGCAGCTGCCGGCCAAGATCGTGGCGGAAATGAAGGCCAAGGGCATGACGCGGACCTCGCCGGTGCTGGCGCGCGTGTTCAAGGAAGAGGCCAAGCTGGAAGTCTGGAAACAGAAGACCAATGGCCGCTACGACCTGATCGCCACCTACGACATCTGCAAGATGTCGGGCAAGCTCGGCCCCAAATTCACCGAGGGCGACCGCCAGTCGCCGGAAGGTTTCTACACCGTGCGTCCGGGGCAGATGAACCCGAACTCCAGCTACCACCTCGCCTTCAACATCGGCTATCCCAACAGCTATGACCGCGCCAACGGCCGCACCGGCTCGAACCTGATGGTGCACGGCGCCTGCTCGTCGTCAGGCTGCTTTTCGATGACCGATGCGCAGATCGAGGAGATCTACGCCTTCGCGCGCGATGCCTTCAAGGGCGGCCAGACCGAGTTCCAGGTCCAGTCCTATCCGTTCCGCATGACCGCCGCCAACATGGCGCGGTACCGCAACGACGCCAACTACCAGTTCTGGGCGATGCTCAAGGAAGGCTACGACCACTTCGAGATCACCAAGGTGCCACCGAAGGTCGACGTCTGCGAAAAACGCTACGTCTTCAACCAGGTGCCCGAAGCCGGCGGCACCTTCAATCCGACCGGCGCCTGCCCTGCCGTGACCCAGCCGGCGGCGTTGCAGACGGCCTATCAGGCCTACAAGAGCAAATATGACGCGGCCTTTGCCAGCGCCACCGGCGCCGACATTCCGGCGCCCAAGCCGACGATTGCCGGCCTCAAGGAAGCCGCCATCGTTTCGGACTGGACCAAGAAGCGGGCCCGCGGCGAACGCGTGCCGATCGAGCCGCCGTCGCTCAACCAGGATGGCACCGTCACGGTCACCTCGCGCATGGGCCGTATCGATTCGGCCGAAGGCCGCCGCATGGCAGCGCTTGATGCCGCAGCCGAGGCCAAGAAGAAGGCCGCCGAGGAAAAGCTTGCCGCGGTCGCTGCCGCCAAGGCTGCCAAGCTTGCCGCCCAGCAGCAGGTCGTGACCGCCACCGTGCCCGAGCCGGTGGTCACCGAGGCGCCGACCCAGGCCGCGCAGGTCGCCCCGGTCGAAGAGGCAGGTGCTGCCACCAAGCTCAAGAAAAAGCTGCTCGGCCTGTTCGGCAGCTGATCGGCGTGAGCGAAACCACCGACATTTACGACCTCAGGGGGCTCAACTGCCCCCTGCCCGTGCTCAAGGCCAGGCGCCGCCTCGCCGACATGGCGGCGGGCGACTTGTTGTGGCTCGAAACCACCGACCCGCTCGCGGTGATCGACATCCCGGCCTTCTGCCAGGAGGCCGGCCACCGGCTGGTCGAAACCAGGCCGGTTTCAGGCGGCCACCGCTTCCTCGTCGAACGCGGAAACTGATTTTCGCAAAAGACTGGAAACTAGAGCCCGGCGATCGCCAACGGGTTGTTTTCCATAGCCTGGCGGTCGGGCGTGTCGATGGCAGGCCTGTTGACGAAGGCTGAAAACAGCCGTTCGACATAGTCGCGCGGCAGGTCGATGCCGATCAGCACCAGCCTTGTGCCGCGCACCGCATCCGGCCAGGACGGCAACCGCGCCGGCGGATGCAAAAGCTTCTGCACGCCATGGACGACCAGCGGCCGTGCCCGGTCCTCCATCAGCTCGACGATGCCCTTGATGCGCAAAAGCTTGTCGCCCTGGGTCGACAGCAAAAGGTCGAGGAACATCTCGATGGTCGAAAACGGCAACGGACCGTCATGGCTCAGCGAAAACGAGCCGATGCGGGCGTCGTGAGCGTGGGCGTGGTGATGGTCGTCATGGCCATCGCCGTGGTGGTGATGGTGATCGTGCTGGTGATCGTGGTGATCATGGTGATCATGCGCCTGCGCCTCGCCGAGCCAACGGCGCACGTCGGCGGTCTTGGACGCCGGATCGTAGAGCCCGCATTGCAGCAGCTTGGCCACCGCTGCCCCTTCGACCTCGCGGATCTCGGCGCCCAGATTGATGCGGCTGATCCGCGCCTTGAGTGCTGAAAGCCATTCGGCGTCGTCGACGAGGTCGGCCTTGGTCAAGACGATGCGGTCGGCCACCGCCACCTGCTTGACCGCCTCGACATGGGCGTCGAGCGTCGCCGAGCCATTGACCGCATCGACGACCGTGATGACGCCGTCGAGCCGGAAGGCATGGATCAGGGCCGGATGGCCCATGATCGACTGCAGCACCGGCACCGGATCGGCAAGCCCGGTGGTCTCGATGACGATCCGCGCCAGCCGCTCGATGCGGCCGGTCTGCAGGCGGTCGACGAGATCGGCCAGCGTGTCGACGAGTTCGCCACGCACCGTGCAGCACAGGCAGCCATCGGACAATTCGATGACGCCGTCCGAGGCCTTTTCGACCAGCAAATGGTCGATGGCGACATCGCCGAACTCGTTGATGATGACAGCCGTGTCGGCGAGCTCGGGATCCCTGAGCAGCCGGTTGAGCAGCGTCGTCTTGCCGGCGCCGAGAAAGCCGGTCAGCACCGAGACGGGGATCGGAAACGCCGCCTGCGGGTTCACGACCGGGCCTGGGTGTTGCTCGAAACCACCGGCACCGCACCTGTCGGCGCCGGCCTGTCAGGGCGCCAGGTCGGCAGCGGCACGTCGGCCTGTTCGACTGCTATGTCGCGGCCGCCAAGCGCCTTGGGCATCGGCCCGGTGGCGCCGCCCAGGCTGACGGTCACCCAGTTACGCGGGCGCGTCATTTCGGGAATGATCGAGACCTTTTCCGGTGCTGCGCCCGTTTCGGTCGGGCCGTCTGATGCCACGTGCTTGGCCTTTTTCGAGCAGACCACGTCGCGCATGTCGGTGGCAAGGTCGCGGTTGTCGCCATAAGGTGCGAGCGTCGCCACCGTCACCGAGCTGATGCCGGTGCGGCCAAAACCACCCTGCAGCATCTTGGCGGCCTCTTCGGCACGGTCACCCGGCGACGTCGCGCCGAGCACGATCGCCGCCAGCGTCTGGCCGCCACGATTGGCCGAGGCGATCAGGTTGAAGCCCGAATTCGCAGACAAAGCCTGTTTTCATGCCGTCGGTGCCGGGGAAGCGGCCGACCAGCGGGTTGAAATTCTTCAGCTTCGCCTTGCCGGCAATGATGCCTTCAATGTCGAAATAAGACGCGTATTGCGGGTATTCCAAGCGGATCGCCCGCACCAGGATCGCGAGGTCGCGCGCCGTGGTGTACTGCTCGGGGTCATGCAGGCCGTTGGCATTGACCCAGTGGCTGCCCGACATGCCCAGGCGCTGCGCCTCGGCATTCATGCGCGCGGCGAAGGCCTCTGGCGTGCCGCCGACATTCTCGCCGATCGCCGCAGCAATGTCGTTGGCCGACTTGACCATGATGATCTTCAGCGCATTGTCGAGGGTCAGCACCGAGCCGGGCTTGTAGCCCATCTTGGCCGGCGGGAAGGCCGCCGCCTTTTTGGAGATCCTGATCGGCGAATCGAGCGCCAGTTCACCCGCCTGGACGGCGCGGAAGGTCGTGTAGGCGGTCATCAGCTTGGTCAGCGACGCCGGGTGCCAGCGCTTGAACGCATCCTGGTGCTCGATGATGGCACCTGAATTGATGTCGAAAAGCAGCACCGGATTGGCCGCCGCAGGCGCTGCACCGAACGCGGTCGCGACCGTTAGGCCAAGGAGCATGCTTTTGACGAACTGCATCTTCATCATCAAATCCGAAATCGCCTCTTGCCGATCATAGCCGGCCGTCCATAAGATTTCCGTAAACCGGGATGGCAACGCGCTGGCCGGTACAAAAGACCCATGGCCACGGCGCCGCCGCCGCTGCTAAATAACCTATGTGACGCCAAGATGGCAGAGCTTGGACGATCACAATTGCGAATCCGGACCCTGGTTCCACACCCAGTCGGTCCACCACACAGGAAGTCGAGACAAACATGCCGATCCTGAACCGAGCCGCCGAAATGCAGGACGAGATCGCCGGCTGGCGCCGTCACCTGCACCAGAAGCCGGAACTCAATTTCGACGTCTTCGAGACCGCCGACTTCGTGGTGGGCAAGCTCAGGGAATTCGGCTGCGACGACATCGTCACCGGCCTCGGCAAGACAGGCGTGGTCGGCATCATCAAGGGCAGCCTCGGTGCCGGTGGCGTGGTGGGCCTGCGCGCCGACATGGACGCGCTGCCGATCGAGGAGATCACCGGCAAGCCCTACGCCTCTGAAGTGCCTGGCAAGATGCATGCCTGCGGCCATGACGGCCACACCGCCATGCTTTTGGGTGCGGCCAAGTATCTCGCCGAAACCCGCAACTTCGCCGGTTCTGTCGCGGTCATCTTCCAGCCCGCCGAAGAAGGCGGCGGCGGTGGCAACGAGATGGTCAAGGACGGCATGATGGAGCGTTTCGGCATCCAGAAGGTGTTTGGCATGCACAACATGCCGAGCCTGCCGGTCGGCCAGTTCGCCATCCGCCCGGGCGCGATCATGGCGGCGACCGCCGAGTTCACCATCACCATCAAGGGCAAGGGCGGCCATGCCGCGATGCCGCACCGCGCCATCGACCCGATCGTCACCGGCAGCCAGCTGGTGACCGCGCTGCAGACGATCGCCTCGCGCAGCACCGACCCGGCCGAGGCGATCGTCGTTTCGGTGACCAAGTTCAACGCCGGCACCGCCTACAACATCATTCCCGAGCAGGCGGTCATTGCCGGCACCGTGCGCACGCTGAAAAAGGACATCGCCAAGCTGGCGCAGGAGCGCATGGCTGCGATCTGCCGCGGCGTCGCCGAAGCCACCGGCACGGCGATCGAGCTCGACTACGACGCCAACTATCCCGTCACCTTCAACCATGAAAACGAGACGGTGTTTGCCGGCGATGTCGCCGCCACCGTCGCCGGCGAAGCGCAGGTCCACCGCGCGATCCAGCCCTTGATGGGCGGCGAGGACTTTTCCTACATGCTCGAAGCCCGCCCCGGCGCCTTCATCTTCATCGGCAATGGCGACACCGCCAACCTCCACCACCCGGCCTATGACTTCAACGACGAGGCCATCCCGCACGGCGTCAGCTACTGGGTCCGCCTC
Organism: Aminobacter sp. UC22_36; assembly: GCF_044056035.1. Taxonomy (NCBI): domain Bacteria; kingdom Pseudomonadati; phylum Pseudomonadota; class Alphaproteobacteria; order Hyphomicrobiales; family Phyllobacteriaceae; genus Aminobacter; species Aminobacter sp. UC22_36. The sequence goes on along the minus strand of NZ_CP171996.1, from coordinate 1,075,115 downwards.
GCCGAAACCGCCCTGGCGGCCTAGCGCCCCTGCCCGCAAAACGCCTCCGGGGCTGCCCGCCGGCCCTGGAGGCGGAAACAGCATTTGCCGCAGCCAGCCGCCGCCAAAACGTTTCAGCCGCGGCCCGCCAAAAACCGTTGGCGAATCCGTTTGAAGCCGCTATGTGTGCAGCCGAGTGGTCCCGTAGCTCAGTAGGATAGAGCGGCAGATTCCTAATCTGTAGGTCACAGGTTCGATTCCTGTCGGGATCACCAACTACGCCACCGGAGAAAAGCCTTTCTCTTCAAGGGGCTATGGTGATCAAAGGTCCAGATGCTGCCCTCTGCTCTAGGGGCTCGATTTGACAGCGTTTTGGAGACCAACGCCAGTTGTCGATCTTCGATCGAGGAGTCGTGATTTTTCGGAATCAGCCCTTTTTCCCCCAGATTGAGCACCCCAAAACCGTTCTTGCTCGCTTGGCCTACGGCGGTTGGATTGATTGCCAACGCGAGCGTCCTTCGGAGCCAGGCAACCCCTCCTTCCCCGCCATCTTCGAAGCCATAAACGGTCGCGAGGTGCGGACGAGAATGGAGGTTAGAAAGATGTTACTCACCCGCGAACTGCGAGCAGGTCCTTTGTGAAACCTTGAGGGAGAGTTTTCGATTTCGAATAGTACGCTATATCGAGATCAAAGAGATCGCGCACTCGACCTAACTCAATCCTAAGGGTCCGGCTAGCGATCCGATTTCTATCGGCCTTGAAAATCAAGTGGTAAGCGGCAATCCAAAACACGGCTGCATCGCGAAAGTAAATATCCGTGGTAGGGCCGACCACGGAGTAGCAGCCTGTCTTAGAGATGATCTCATCCGCGAAATCGTCATGCACCATCGAGCAAACCGACAGGAATAGACGGCGGTTCTTCAGACAGGGCTTCAGCAGGATTGCTAGCTCGTCAAAGTCGATATCCTCTTGGTTTGTAAGCGTTAAGCCTTCAGCCTCTCCGTGGGCCGAGATGTGAAGATAGCGGTAATTCGAGCGCTTGTAGGCTTCCAACGCCTCCTCGAACTCATCACGCGTCCGAACGTAACGGTATTTTCGGCCGCTTTCCGTGTAGTCGCAGGAAGTTTGAGAGGATACTACCCTCAAATCGACCATTTCCCTCATCGTCGGGATCAAGGCTTTCGATTATGAAAACGTCGGGCTTCGCCATTCATGCACTCCTTTCCGCTGTCATTACTTGATACGCCACGGAAGCCCGTTTTCAACTGGGATTGAGTCAGACTTCTCCCGATGATCTTTAGCTAGACATCGAAGTGACGAATATTCGCGAAGCGTCATGGTCTTTCAATCTGCGATGTCGCAGTCAGATTCCCGCCGACCACCCGTCGTTCAACTCAGCGTGGCTAAATGGCTGCTTGGTGAAAGGCGTCATCGCCGCGCCCACCGCCCGACTTCCGCCCTCCACCCGAGGCGGTCACTCAAAGGCGCTCTTGATGGAATGCTGCCGTTCCCATGCAACAGGTAAACGGCAAATCGTGCCCGAACCGGTCTGTCGAGATGCCGAATTGAATGGCTATGTTAGTCGAAAAGTAGACCCTCGTCCCGATTGCGATATATCGCCCATGCACTATGCTCGACGAACATTTTTAGTCCGACCCGTTGTGACCTGATCATGAATTCAGAATTTTACCTTCCACGCACGCTACACGACGAGAACAAATCATATAGCGAAACTACGCTCCTAGCCGCTTCGCAGTACATTGTCGTTCTGGCTGAACCGGGAGGCGGGAAAACGAGGCTAATGGATAGCCTGGCAACTCAATTGAAGACCAAAAGGATCACAGCGAACGTTTTCCATCACACAATCTCAAATGCAAAATACAAACCGCTTGTAATTGATGCATTCGATGAGCTCGCAAAGGTTGACGCTTCCGGCATCTACAAACTGCTTGGCAAGGCGGTAGAAGCACAAGCCGATAGGGTGATCTTGTCCAGCCGCTCAAGTGAGTGGGACAACTCCTGCACGCAGAGCTTTGCGGAATTCTTTGACACCAAACCATTGGTGGTGCGTTTGACCGCTTTTATCGAAGCGGAACAAAAGTTGCTTTTTGACCACCATATACCGGGAGAGGATTTTCACAGATTCCAGGCTGAAGTTTCCCGTTTCGACCTAGAACAACTCCTGCCAAATCCACAATTCTTGACACTCTTTGCGGATGCCTACTCGGAAAGCAATAGATGCTTCAAGGACAAAATTTCCATCTTTGAACTTGCTGTAGATCGACTAGCAAAAGAGACAAATACAAGCGTCTCCCAGAAGCGAGAAATCCCTTTCGAACGGAAAATTGCCCTTGCCGCTGATGTCTTCACCAAGCTGTTGCTTTCCGGCTCGGAGGGTGTGAGTTCCAGTGATGTAAATTCTGATCGCATGTACCCAAGACTAGCCTCACTTATTGTTGGCGAGGCATCAATTGGAAGCATCTTGGCAACCAGGCTGTTCAAGCCGGGTGACAAGGTCGGCCAACACCAACCGATGCATAAAATAGTATCAGAGTATTGTGCCGCGACTTACCTGATCAAGCGGATCACCGACCCCACAGACGCCCTGTCTCTTCCACAATGCTTAGCAATCATTGCACCGAATTCGACTGTTCGTGATGAATTAAGGGGTCTCCTTGGTTGGATGGCTGCACTTGGCAACAAGCACATCCAAGAAGCTGCGATCGACCTAGACCCGTATGCCGTACTTGCCAACGGGGACCCGTCTAGGCTGCTCCCCACTTCGAAGTGCAAGCTAATCCATAGATTGAAGTCAATCGCCAAAACTGATCCATACTTTCGTAGAAGCGACATATGGAGAACATTTAGTGCGGCAGGGTTCTTCACAGAAGACGTTGTTTCCGACATTAAACCGTTGCTTACTGAAAAGGACGAAAACGGGCATCTTAGATGGTTGATACTCGAACTTTTAGTCGACTCCAAAGCCATTCCTTTAATGTCAAATGAACTTCGAGAGCTTGTACTTGCGCCACAGGAAAGCAACCATACCCGCACATTGGCCAGCCAATGTTTGTTGGGAATTCAAAAACATGACCACAAAGCTGACCTAGCAGTTCTAATATTCGAGGCTACCCGCACTTCGTTGAATATTGCCGCTAAGATCATGGAGGGCACTGGGATAGAGAGCTTCGAAAAGACCTATCTCGCAGGGTTCTTGCGTATCTGTGCAAATCTGTACCCCCCACACGCAGAACGTTTTGATCGCACGATTGGTGACAGATACTTTGTAAAGCGTTTTGTCTCTATCCTTGACCTCCCAACAGTCGACTGGCTCTTGCATAACTTGACCCACGGCCTCAGCTGCAAGTGCGGGAAAAAATCCTACGAATGCGATTGTCGGAACGGAACCAGCAAAATCGTTGGATCGCTATTGGATCGTTTTTTTGAACTGTCCAGCGCTCCCTTTGACCCCAAAACAATTTGGAAATGGGTACAAAACCTGAAATTTCATGAAAGCAAAGGTCCAGACCAAAGCACGGCCGTTCGCGTCCTTCGACAAGACGACACCCTGCGCCAAGGCATCATTGCACTTGCATTTGAACATGAGACAGATGGTGATCGGATATTTGAAATAAAGGTGCACCAGTTCGATAGACATTGTCACTCTGGACTATTTTTTCAGCAGATAGACTATCGTTTCATCGTGGACCTAGCGTTCTCGGTTGACAATACCGCTCTTTGGTCTCGATTCATTGCGCGCCATCAACGCCATCGCGACAAAAAAGTAAGAGGCCCGGACGATCTTCGCCACTACATGAAGCAACAGGCTAGGGAGAAACCTGTGTTCATGCAGAAGTGGGCAGAGACCAATAGAGCCGCAGAGAGATTTGAACGCGAGAACAGAATTCCCAGTTTCCGGTTGTCGCGGCGTATTAGGCGACGCGACAGGCAACAGATCGAAATCAGAGCCGCAAATATCAAGTACGTTCAAGACAATAAGGAGCTTGTAGAAGGGGGGGAGCACTGGTCTTGTCTCGCCCGATTTGCCGAACTGGTACTCATGCAACCCGACAAGATCGAGCACGAGTTCGGTGACGAAAAACTCGTTCGCAGTGCACTAAGAAATTGCCTCGATTTCATCGAGCCTCATGTTCCTAGCCTGCAAAGGCTTGCTGAACTGCAATGTCAATCGCAAGGCCTCCGCTCTGAAACCATATTGTACGCAGCGTGCCTTGAGATCATGCGGACAGAAGGAAGCCTCAAACGCGTTAAGCCTACATTGTTGGCCGCCCTCAGAACCAATATTAACATGGGTTACTCTGCAGTTACTAGTGACGAGCGAGAATTGCTAAAAACAGAGACTGACAAGCACCTGTTTGCGACGCCCCAGCTGGCCGAGGCTTTTCTAAGAAACTATGTTGAGCCGCAGCTCTGCATTCAACGGTGCAATAATCCACAAGTTGGCTTGCTTCGATATGACGAAGCATTCAAGCCTCTTCAACCCAGCTTGCCGATTGAATGGCTAACGCGTTTTTATGGACTGCCATTTGGTGCCCTAGATGAACTGTTTGAGTTGGCGGCTCAATTCGGGGAAACGAAGAAACTGGAAGAGATAATCTCGATCCGCTGTGCGGAATTCATGTTCTTCTGGCCCGACAAAACGGAAAATAATGAGCTGGAGCAAATACGCACCTTTTGGTTTGTCCGAGCGCTCCATTTCTTACCCAATGCCCCGAGGGCCTACTGGGAATGGCTGAAGGCAGACAAGGACACGGTCCTGATCCTGGACGAACGATCAGGGCGGATAAACCGCAGCGAACATCCATACTGGCCCCTTCTGTCCGCCGGCCAAATTGAAGCTATTCTGGACGCCTTCATCGATGTTTGGCCAAAGGTTGACTTGCCCAACCACTCAGGAAGCGACAGCCCGAAAGAGGAGAAGGCCTATCGTTTCCTAACGGAAGCGATCTGGAACATCGGGAAATGTGATCCCGACACTTCATTGCCCGTTCTAGATCGCCTTCTAGGCGATACCCGCTTTGCGGACATGCATCAGGATCTGCGAAGCATCCGCGCTTCAGAAGTCAGGAAAAAGGCTCTTAGAAATTTTCAAGCGCCCGACCCGATCAAACTGGTAGCGCTTCTGGAGAAAGGTGAGATCGCCACTGTTGAAGGGCTTCGGGCAATGATGCTTGATGAGCTTCAAAAGTATCAAGCTGATCTCATAGGCAGCGAGACAACTTCAAAGGACGTTTTCTACAAGGATTACAAGAAAGGAGAGCGCCTTGGAGAAGTCGCAGCGACACTGCGAATAGCGGATCGGATACGCCTTCGGCTTGAGGACAAGGGGGTCTCGGTGACACCGGAACACCAATTGCAAGATGCAAAGAGGTGCGATTTCACCTGCACCAAATTTATTGACAATCATAGACGACTTCTTGTTGTCGAAGTCAAAGGGCAGTGGCACGAAGAGCTTTACACTGCGGCATCAAAACAGTTGCACGAACGCTATTCGATACACCCACACGCCGAGCAACAAGGCATCTACTTAGTGCTTTGGTTCGGAGCCGAGGAGAAAGTGGCGGGGAAGAAAAATACGTTCATTGAGAACGCGGACCACCTCAAACAGAGCATTGAGGGATCAATGCCCAGTGAGCTCAAAGGGCTAGTTGATGTGTTCGTACTTGACGTAAGTAAAGCCTGAGCCAGCCAGAGCGACTAGATTATATGACATTTTGATTTCGGTGCCTTCACGGTCACCTCGAAACCCTATGCGCCGAGCCGTATTGGTGTCGGGTGAATGCCCCAAGGCGCTGGCAACATCAGGGTGGGGGACGAAAAATGTGGCTCAGCGCTATTGATCAGGCATTGCAGTGGTACGGGCGATTGCTGGTCTTTTCGCAAAGAGACCCATTCGAGCGTTTCATCCCGCAAGTGGCGAATATGTCCGGCATGGAGACCACAGCCGCCATATTCATGGTCGTGTCGGTCGTCGGATCTGCGGCCGCAATCCTTGCAAGATTCTCATGTGAGAAATGCCGGCTGCATCAGTAAGTTTGGGGTATTGTCTACTATTCTAATCCCTCATATCCGAATGCCAACAATTCACTTTTCTGACTGACCGAACTTTCCTCAACTGGCCAGGCCGGCCCGATGCGAGGGCCAACCGTCGGGAGGGACGTCATGACACCTAGGATTATCGCGATCGGCTGTTCGTTGTTGGCGCTGACGGCCGGCATGGCTCGGGCTGCCGACTGGGGCAGCAAGGTGCCGACGGAGATCAACATCACCGATCCCGCCCTCAAGCAATGGAACGCGCTGACCTACGACAAGGCGCCGCCGGCGCCCGAGCCGGGCAAGGATTATGGCATGGCGGAGGACGGCACGTTCCGCGCGCCGCGCGCCACGCCTTTGGGCGAAAGCCCGGCCTTTCCCGGCCAGCTCGAAGCCTGGGACGACAACAGCTACAGCAACAATGTCGAGGAGATCGCGTTTTACCCGCATGTCAGCTCGCCCTGGCATGCCTGGCCCGATGTCGCCGACTTCGACGGCAAGCGCTACATGTATGTGCACGACCGCGACTATATGCGGGTGCTCGACATCACCGACCCGGCCAAGGCCAAGGTCGTCTATTCCAAGGGCGGCGTGTGGGGTCCGGAAGGTTCGAGCGAGGACTGGGACGCCAAGACAGTCCAGGACTATTTCGGCGGCATCACCATCGCCTGGAGCGCAAAGCTTCAGAAGAACGTCGTTGTCGCTTCCTACGAGATCGGCCGCTTCGGCATTCTCGACAACAAACGCACCCAGCCCGACATCGTCGCGACCTTGCGCAACTACAATTCGCTCAAGGGCTTCAAGGTCTATGAGATGAACGGGCCGCTGCCCGACGACTGGAAGCTGATCGCCACCCGCACCACCGACACCAAAAATCCCGATGCGCCGATCGGCCAGCAAGAGGGCTCGGGCTCGCTCGACGCGCCGGCCTGGTTCGGCGGCAAATACATGTATCTGTCGGCGGCTCCCGACGATTCCTACGCGCTGACCGAATATCCTGATTACCTGCACTCGCCGGGCTACCAGGTCTGGGACATGTCGGACCCGGCCAATCCGGTCTTTGTCAGCCAGGTCACGGTGCCCGGCCAGATGGTCGGCGACAAGGCAAGCGAGGACGCGTACCTCAAGAACCCGCGCGCCGGCAACCGCACGTCGTGGATGGGCTCGCGCATGCCGCCGTTCCTGCCGACCCCGGTTGAAAAGGGCGGCAAGGTCGCCTTCGGCGCGATGGGCGGGCTCGGGCTCTACACCTTCGATCTGACCAATCCCGACAGACCGGAGATCAAGGGCCATGTCGAGACAGCGCCGAGCTTTGCCGGCACCGAGTTCGACAATGTCGACACCTCGCAATATGCGCGCACAGGTTATGTCCTTGCCAATGGCTATCCGATGAACTCGAACTGCTACGAGCCCTACAAGGACGTGCTGGTGATCGACGCCAAGGATGTCGCCGCACCCAAGGTGGTGGCGACCTTGCCGCGCCCGACGCCGCCGAAGGAGGCCAAGTTCAGCGATTTCTGCCAGCGCAAGGGCAGCTTCGGGCCCAAGCGCTCCGGCACCACCCACCAGCCGGGCCATGGCCGCGACGGCATCGTGCCTTATGCCTTCTACAACGCCGGGCTGCAGATCTTCGACGTCAAGGACCCGGCACAGCCGAAGATATCAGGCTATTTCGTGCCGCGTTTCCCAACGACTTCGGAGATGCCCGACTACACTTTCGACAATGCCAGCTTTGCGGTGTTCACCGAATATGACCGCAACATCATCTGGCTGTTTTCGGTCAATGGTGTGCATGCGCTGAAGACGCCGCTGCTCGGCGAGCCGAAGATGGGGATGAGCGACCAGGTCTGGCCGCCGCGCAACTGAGCCGGCCGATCCACCTGAACGGAAAAACCCCGGTCTCAAGCCGGGGTTTTTGTTTGGCAGCGCCCGATCAGTGCCCGGGGTGCAGCGCGTCGTTGAGATACATGCAGGTCAGCATGGTGAAGATGTAGGCCTGGATCACCGCCATCAACAGTTCGAGCGCGGTCAGCGCAACCGTCATGGCCAGCGGCAGCACGGCGGCGAAGATGCCGAGCGTGCCCATGCTGCTTAGGCTGACGACAAAGCCGGCAAAGACCTTGAGGGTGATGTGGCCGGCCAGCATGACGGCAAACAGGCGCACCGAATGGCTGATCGGCCGCGAGATGTAGGAAACGATCTCGATCGGCACGATGATCGGCGCCAGTGCCAGCGGCACGCCGGATGGCAGAAACAGCCTGAAAAAGCCGAGCCCGTTTTTCCAGATGCCGTAGAGCGTGACGGTTAAAAACACGATCATGGCAAAGGCGAAGGTGACGATGATGTGGCTGGTCACCGTGAAGGCATAAGGAAACATGCCGGCCAGGTTGGCGATCAGGATGAAGACGAACAACGAGAACACCAGCGGGAAAAATGTCATGCCGCCCTCGCCGGCATTTTCGCGCAAGGTCTTGGAGACGAATTCGTAGATCAGCTCGGTGATCGACTGCAGCCGCGTCGGCACAAGCGCACGCGCACTTGTCGACAAAAGCAGGAACAGCCCGCCGAACACCGCGACGCCGACCATGTAGGCGGCGGAGTTGGTGAAGGCGATCTCCTGGCCGGCAAACTCGAACAGGGTGAAGATCGGCTTGATTTCAAATTGTTCTATCGGTCCGGCCATGGCGCCTCTCCGGTCTGGTCAATGCGAATGCGAAAGCGCGCGCCACCGAACCCAATCCGGAAGCCTGACAGGGTCGAGCGCACAGGGCAGTCCGCCGCGCGGAGGCTGCATGTTTTCGCGGTTTCAAGGTGTGAACAGGTTCGGGTGACAAGTCTGCGGCGCCATCTCTTGGATGGGGCCGTCCCCGAACGTGCTAGGCACTGGTCGTCCAGTGCGTGGGCTTGTTAGCTGAGCTTAGCTGATTGGGCAAGGCAGTAAGGGACGCGGCGCAAGGCCGCGTCCCTGATATCAACATAGGGCATCAGATGTGCAGCGCGTGGCCGAGCGTGCGCAGTGCTGCCTCGAGGAAGGCCTCGCTTTGGGTCGGGTGGGCATGGATGGTGCCGGCGATGTCTTCCAGCCGCGCCCCCATCTCGATCGCCAGGCTGAAGGCCGCCGAAAGCTCCGACACGCCGGTGCCGACGGCCTGGATGCCGAGCACCAGATGGTTGTCCGCGCGCGCAACGATACGAACAAAGCCGTCTTCGCCGAGCAAGGTCATCGCCCGGCCATTGGCCGAGAACGGGAACGACGCCGACTTGATCTCGATGCCGAGCGCCTTGGCCTCGTCGGGCGAAAGACCAGCGGTGACGACCTCCGGATCGGTGAAGCAGACGGCGGGGATCGAACGCTTGTCCCAGCTGCGCTTGTGGCCGGCGACGATCTCGGCGACCATTTCGCCCTGGGCCATGGCGCGGTGCGCCAGCATCGGCTCGCCGGTGACGTCGCCAATGGCGTAGATGCCACGCATCGAGGTGCGGCACTGCTCGTCGATGCGGATGAAGCGGCCGTCGCGGTCGAGGTCGATCTCTTCCAGCCCCCAGCCTTCGACCAGCGGCTTGCGCCCGACCGTCACCAGCACCTTGTCGGCCAAAATCTTGTGCTCGCTGCCGTCGGCGGCCTCGACCAGCAGCGCATCGCCCTTGGCTGAAAGCCCCTTGGCCTTGGCGCCTGTCAGCACCTTGACGCCGAGCGTTTCAAGACGCTTGGCGACGGGCCGGGTCAGCTCGGCGTCATATTGCGGCAGGATGCGCGGCAAGGCTTCGACGACCGTCACTTTCGAACCGAGCTTGGCAAAGGCGGTGCCGAGCTCAAGGCCGATATAACCGCCGCCAACGACGGCCAGCGCTGCCGGCACCTGCTTGAGCGCCAGCGCCCCGGTCGACGAGATCACCGATCCGCCAAAGGGCAGGAACGGCAACTCGACCGGCACGGAACCAGTGGCAATGACGATGGTTTCAGCACGGATCACCTGCAGGCCGGTTTCGGTGTCGACCTCGACGGTCTTGCCGTCGCGGAAGCGCGCCCAACCCTGCACCGACTTGACCCGGGCCTTCTTGAGCAGGCCGGCAACGCCTGTGGTCAGGCGGCCGACGATGCGGTCTTTCCAGGCAACGGTCTTGGCGAGATCGAGCACTGGTGCCGACAGGGAGATGCCGAGCGGGCTTGTGCCCGACGCCATCTCCGAGACCTTGAGATATTCGTCGGCGGCGTGGATCATCGCCTTGGAGGGGATGCAGCCGACATTGAGGCAGGTGCCGCCGGGCTTGACCGCTTCGACGATGACGGTGTCGATGCCGAGCTGGCCGGCGCGGATGGCGCAGATATAGCCGCCGGGGCCAGCACCGATGATCAGAAGCTTGCAGGAGATTTCCTTCACAGCCTCAGCCCTCCACGAAGATCATTGCCGGCGCTTCGAGCAGCGCCTTGAGGCGCTGGACAAAGACCGCCGCGTCCCAGCCATCGATGACACGATGGTCGAAGCTGGAGGACAGGTTCATCATCTTGCGTGGCACGAACTGGGAGCCGTCCCACATCGGCCGGATCATGATCTTGTTGACGCCGACGATCGCCACTTCCGGATAGTTGATGACGGGCGTGGTGGCGACGCCGCCCATCGCCCCCAAGGAGGTGATGGTGATGGTCGAGCCGGTCAGCTCCTCGCGTGTCGCCGTGCCTGCCTTGGCCGCCTCGGCAAGGCGGTTGACCTCGACAGCGCAATCCCACAGGTCGCGCGCCTCGGCATGCTTGACCACAGGCACCATCAGCCCACCCGGCGTCTGCGCGGCCATGCCGATATGCACGCCGGCATGGCGGTGGATGATGCCGGCATCGTCGTCATAGATGGCATTGAGCTGCGGCTGTTCAGCCACCGCCTTGACCAGCGCCCGCATCAGGAACGGCAGCAAAGTCAGCTTCGGCCTCTCCGGCTTTTTCGAAGCGTTGAGCCTGGCGCGCAGCTCCTCGAGCGTGGTGACGTCGATCTCCTCGACATAGGTGATGTGGGGGATGCGCGACTTGGCCAGCGCCATCTTCTCGGCGATGCGCCGGCGCAGGCCGATGACCTTGATCTCCTCGACCCCTGACTTGGCCTGCAAGCCGGCCACTGGGACCGCCGCACCACGCGCGGCAAAACCGTCGAGATCTTCATGGGTGACGCGGCCGGCCGGACCGGTGCCGGGGATCTGACGCAGGTCGATGCCGGCTTCTTTGGCGCGCAGGCGGACGGCGGGCGAAGCCAGCGGACGTTCGCCTTCCGGCCTGGGCAGGCCAATTGTCGTGGCTCGTGGCACAGGCTTGAGCGCCGCAGTCGGCGTTGGCGCCTTTGCCGCAGCTTCGGCTTTCTTAGCCGGCGCAGGAGCCGCTTCCACAGCTGCCGGGGCCGGCTGCTTGACCTCGCTTTTCGCCTCGGTCGGTGCGGCCTCAGCCACAGTTTCCGCCGCTCCGTCGCCGGCGACCTTGATGCGCACGATCGGCGAGCCGACGGCGACGGTGTCGCCGATCTCGGCGCCGAGCCAGATGATCTCGCCATCGACCGGCGACGGGATTTCGACCGTCGCCTTGTCGGTCATGACGGCGGCAAGCACCGCGTCCTCGCGCACGAGGTCGCCGATCTTGACGTGCCATTCGACCAGTTCGGCCTCGGCCACGCCTTCGCCGACGTCGGGAAGCTTGATGACATGTTCGCCCATGTTCAGGCCCCCATCGTTTCGATCAAAGCTTCGCCGACCCGCTTGGGACCGGGGAAATAGTCCCATTCCTGGGCATGCGGATAAGGCGTGTCCCAGCCGGTGACACGCGCGACCGGCGCTTCGAGATGGTAGAAGCAGTGTTCCTGCACAAGTGCAGCAAGCTCGGCGCCAAAGCCCGAAGTCAGCGTCGCTTCATGCACGACAACGCAGCGGCCGGTCTTCTTGACCGAGGCGACGATGGTGTCGAGGTCGAGCGGCAGCAGCGTCCTCAAGTCGATGATTTCGGCATCGATGCCGGTCTCTTCAGCCGCCGCCTGGGCGACATAGACCATGGTGCCATAAGCGAGCACGGTGACGGCTGAACCTGGCCGGCGGATCTCCGCCTTGCCGAGCGGGGTGGTGTAATGCCCCTCGGGCACCTCGCCCAACTCATGCTTCGACCAGGCCGTAACAGGCCGGTCGTGATGGCCGTCGAAGGGGCCGTTGTACAATCGTTTCGGCTCCAGAAAGATCACCGGATCGGGGTCTTCGATCGAGGCGATCAGCAGGCCCTTGGCGTCGAGCGGGTTGGATGGAACGACGACCTTCAGGCCCGAAACATGGGTGAACAGCGCTTCGGGGCTCTGGCTGTGGGTCTGGCCGCCGAAGATGCCGCCGCCTGTCGGCATGCGCACGACGATCGGGCAAGTGAACTCGCCATTGGAGCGGTAGCGCAACCGTGCCGCTTCCGAAACGATCTGGTCATAGGCCGGATAGACATAGTCGGCGAACTGCACCTCGACACAAGGCTTGAGCCCGTAGGCGGCCATGCCGATGGCGGCACCGACGATGCCGAGTTCGCTGATCGGCGCGTCGAAACAGCGCGAGCGGCCGTATTTTTGTTGCAGCCCCTGGGTGCAGCGGAAGACGCCGCCGAAATAGCCGACATCCTCGCCAAAGACGACGACATCGTCGTCACGCCCCATGGCAACGTCCATGGCGCTGCGGATGGCTTCGATCATGGTCATGCGCGGCATGGTCTATACCCCCGCCTTCTGGCGCTGGCGTCTCAGATGCGGCGGCATCTCGGCATAGACGCCCTCGAACATGTCGCGCGTCGACGGCTTGCCACCGGCATGCAGCGTGCCGTGGCTTTCGGCTTCCTTCTGCGCTGCGATGACGGTTTCGAGGATTTCCGCCTCGGCCTGCTTGTGGCGTTCGTCCGACCACAGGCCACGCTTGATCAGGTGGTTCTTGAGCCGGATCACCGGGTCGCCGAGCGGCCAGGCATCTGATTCAGTCTTGGGCCGATAGGCCGAGGGATCGTCTGATGTCGAATGCGCGCCGACACGGTAGGTGACATATTCGACCAGCGTCGGGCCGAGATTGCGCCGGGCGCGTTCGGTCGCCCATTTGGCCACCGCATGGACGGCGAGATAATCGTTGCCGTCGACACGCAGGGCGGCAATGCCAAAGCCAAGGCCGCGCGCGGCAAAGGTGCCGGAGCCGCCACGGGCGATGCCCTGGAAGGTCGAGATCGCCCACTGGTTGTTGACGATGTTGAGCACCACGGGCGCCTTGTAGGTCGAGGCGAAAACGAGGGCGGCGTGGAAGTCGCTCTCGGCGGTGGCGCCGTCGCCGACCCAGCCGACGGCGATCTTGGTGTCGCCCTTGATGGCGGATGCCATCGCCCAGCCGACCGCCTGGATGTATTGCGTCGTCAGATTGCCGGAGATCGAAAAGAAGCCGTGCTCCTTCGAGGCATACATCACCGGCAGCTGCCGGCCCTTCAGCGGATCGCGCTCGTTGGAGTAGATCTGGTTCATCATCTCGACCATCGGATAGCCGCCCGCGATCAGCAGGCCGGCCTGGCGATAGGTCGGGAAATTCATGTCGCCTGGGATCAGCGCCTTGCGGAAGGCGCAGCTCACCGCCTCCTCGCCCATATGCTGCATGTAAAACGAGGTCTTGCCCTGGCGCTGCGCCATCTGCATGCGCGCATCGAAGGTGCGCAGCGTCATCATGTGACGCAGCCCATCGAGCTGCTCCTCGTCGGTCAGCGTACCGGCCCAGGGGCCGACGGCATCACCCTCGCGGTTGAGCACGCGGATGATCGAATAAGCGAGATCGCGGATGTTGCGCGGGTCGACATCGACCTCGGGTCGCGCCACCGATCCGGCCTTGGGAATCGGCACATTGGAGAAGTCGGGCGTGCCGCCCGGCCGAACCTCGGGTTCGGGCACGTGAAACTTGAGTGGCGAGGGATTGTCCGTCACGGATGTTCCTCCTGTCTCGCGCGCAGGCCAACTGGTCCTCCCTGCGCGGCAGACAATTTATGTCAGCAACGCTGACCTATTATCCCAACACTTTCGAAACCGCAATGGCTGCTGAGGTGAGTTTGGCATTGTCGCGACAATATCGAAAGCCCGGTTGACAGCAGCGGCCTTCCTCCCTCATGTTGCCGGCCTCACCAGGGGGGTCCCGACAAGGGGCTGAGATACTGCTCGCTTATGCAGCGCAGTGACCCGTTGAACCTGATCCAGTTCACACTGGCGTAGGGACGGTGCGAGGCGTTGCGGGTCGGGCATTCCGGCTTTGGCATTCGGGCTCATGCCCGAAGTCCCTCAGGCAAACCTCACCTCCTCCTCATCGCACGAACTGGGTCTCCATTGCGGCGCATCGCGTCCGAAAACCGGTTCCGGTTTTAGGCAAGCACGATGCGCAAACCCAAGGACCCGGAGCGTCCTTGTGCGTCCTGCCGGACGCATGGCGCGCCGAAGCAAGGAGGCTCACGCATGAATGCCCACACCCCGACAGTCACCGTTGGCGAACTTCCCGCCTCGAAGAAAGTCCACAAACCGGGAAAACTCCATCCCGCCATCCGCGTGCCGATGCGCGAAATCTCGCTCCACCCGACATCCGGCGAGCCGCCCGTCACCGTCTATGATTCCTCGGGCCCTTACACCGACACCTCGGTGAAGACAGACATCGAGCGTGGCCTGCCCCGGCTGCGCGAGGACTGGATCGTCGCCCGCGGCGACGTCGAGCGTTACGAGGGCCGCGCCGTCAAGGCCGAAGACAACGGCTTTGTCTCGGGCGAAAGGCTGACGCCGGAATTCCCGGTGCGCAACGCGCCGCTGCGCGCCACCGGCGGCCGTGCCGTCACCCAGCTCGCTTATGCCCGCGCCGGCATCGTCACGCCGGAGATGGAGTTCGTCGCCATCCGCGAAAACCTCGGCCGCGAGCAGCTGCGCACCAGGCTTGTGCGCGACGGCGAAAGCTTCGGTGCCGTCATCCCCGACTTCGTCACGCCGGAATTCGTCCGCGACGAGGTGGCGCGCGGCCGCGCCATCATCCCCTCCAACATCAACCATCCCGAAAGCGAGCCGATGATCATCGGCCGCAATTTCCTGGTCAAGATCAACGCCAATATCGGCAACTCGGCCGTCACCTCGTCGATGGCCGAAGAGGTCGAAAAGATGGTCTGGTCGACGCGCTGGGGCGCCGACACGGTGATGGACCTGTCGACCGGCCGCAACATCCACAACATCCGCGACTGGATCATCCGCAATGCGCCGGTGCCGATCGGCACGGTGCCGCTCTACCAGGCGCTGGAGAAGGTCAACGGCATCGCCGAGGACCTGACCTGGGAGGTGTTCCGCGACACGCTGATCGAGCAGGCCGAACAGGGCGTCGACTATTTCACCATCCATGCCGGCGTGCGCCTGGCCTATATCCACCTGACCGTCGACCGCGTCACCGGCATCGTTTCGCGCGGCGGTTCGATCATGGCCAAATGGTGCCTGCATCACCACAAGGAGAGTTTCCTCTACGAGCATTTCGACGAGATCTGCGACATCTGCCGCACCTATGACGTCGCCTTTTCGCTCGGCGACGGCCTGCGCCCCGGCTCGATTGCCGACGCCAACGACGCCGCCCAGTTCGCCGAACTGGAAACGCTCGGTGAGCTGACCAAGATCGCCTGGGCCAAGGACTGCCAGGTGATGATCGAGGGCCCCGGCCATGTGCCGATGCACAAGATCAAGGAGAACATGGACAAGCAGCTCGAGGTCTGCGGCGAAGCACCCTTCTACACGCTCGGGCCTTTGACCACCGACATCGCGCCCGGCTACGACCACATCACCTCAGGCATCGGTGCGGCGATGATCGGCTGGTTCGGCACGGCGATGCTCTGCTACGTCACGCCCAAGGAGCATCTCGGCCTGCCCGACCGCGACGACGTCAAGGTCGGTGTCATCACCTACAAGATCGCGGCCCACGCCGCCGATCTCGCCAAGGGCCACCCGGCGTCCAAGGTCAGGGACGACGCCTTGTCGCGGGCCCGTTTCGAGTTCCGCTGGGAGGACCAGTTCAACCTGTCGCTCGACCCTGAGACGGCACGCTCCTACCACGACCAGACCTTGCCCAAGGAAGCGCACAAGGTGGCGCATTTCTGCTCGATGTGCGGCCCGAAATTCTGCTCGATGCGGATCTCCCACGACATCCGCGCCGAAGCACAGAAAGAAGGGCTGGCGGCCATGGCGGCGAAATACCGCGACGGTGGCGACCTCTACATGGCCGTGGAGAGCGTCGAGCCGGCGGAGCCAGCGAGCCAGCCATGAAGCTGCTGATCCGCGGCGCGGGCGTTACCGGATTGACGCTCGCCCACGAGCTCGCATCGCGCGGCGCCGACGTCACCGTCGTCGACATCAAAAGGCAGATCGCCGGCAATGCCTCATGGCAGGCCGGCGGCATGCTGGCGCCGTGGTGCGAATTGGAGAGTGCCGAAGACGCGGTGCTGACGCTCGGGCGCGGTGCCGCCGACTGGTGGGACGCCGCCCTGCCCGGTCATGTCATGCGCAACGGCACGCTGGTCGTCGCCCCCGCCCGCGATGTCGCCGAACTCGACCGCTTCGGCCGCCGCACGTCTGGTTACCGCGCCATCGACGCCGAGGCGATCGCGGCCCTTGAACCCGACCTCGAAGGCAGCTTCACCCGCGCGCTGTTTTTCGCTGACGAAGCGCATCTCGACCCGCGCCGGGCGCTGCTCAGGCTGCAGCAAAAGCTCGTTGGGATGGGCGTGCGTTTCGAGTTCGGCTATGGCGCGGTGCACCAGCCGTCCTGCGATGTCGAGGCCGACTGCACCGGCATCGCCGGCAGGCAGCCTGAGCTGCGCGGCGTGCGCGGCGAGATGCTGATCCTCAAGACATCTGACGTCTCGCTGGCGCGGCCGGTGCGGCTGCTGCATCCGCGCGTGCCCGTCTACATCGTGCCGCGCTCCGGCAATCTGTTCATGGTCGGCGCAACGATGATCGAAAGCGACGCCGCCGGGCCGATCAGCGCGCGTTCGGTGCTGGAGCTGCTCAACGCCGCCTATGCGTTGCATCCGGCCTTCGGCGAGGCCGAGCTGGTCGAGACCGGCACCGGCATCCGCCCGGCCTTTACCGACAATTTGCCGCGCGTCGAGCGCGAGGGAAACACCATCCGCATCAACGGCCTCTATCGCCACGGCTTCCTGCTCGCACCTGCCATGGCGCGGCAGGCGGCCGTCATGATCCTGGGCACAGAGATGGAGAAGGAGCGCGCCGATGAAGCTCACCATTAACGGCGAACACCACGACGTCGCAGCCGCCACCCTCGCCGCCTTGCTTGCCGAGCTCGACTATGAGGGCAGCTGGCTCGCCACAGCCCTCAATGGCGAAGTCGTGCCGGCCAGGCAGCGCGACGGCTGCGCCCTCGCCGAAGGCGACCGCATCGAAATCCTCGCACCGATGAAGGGAGGGTAAGCCATGCTCGAACTCTACGGACAACAGGTTTCCTCCCGCCTGCTGCTCGGCACCGCACTCTACCCCTCGCCCGCCATCATGGCGGAGGCGATCAAGGCATCGGGCGCCGACATCGTCACGGTGTCGCTGCGCCGCGAGACCTCGGGCGGCAAGACGGGTGGAAAATTCTGGTCGCTGATCCAGTCGCTCGGCATGCGCGTCTTGCCCAACACCGCCGGCTGTCACTCGGTCAAGGAAGCGGTGACGACGGCGAGGATGGCGCGCGAGGTCTTTTCGACCAGCTGGATCAAGCTCGAGGTCATCGGCAATCACGACACGCTGCAGCCCGACGTCTTCGGCCTCGTCGAAGCCGCCAGGATTCTCGCTGCCGAAGGCTTCGAGGTCTTCCCCTACACGACCGACGACCTGGTCGTCGCCGGGCGGCTGCTCGACGCCGGCTGCAAGGTGCTGATGCCCTGGTGCGCGCCGATCGGATCGGCCCGCGGCCCGCAGAACCTCGATGCTTTGCGCAGCCTGCGCGGCCATTTCCCCGGCGTGCCGCTGATCGTCGACGCCGGCATCGGCCGTCCCTCGCATGCAGCCACCGTCATGGAGCTCGGCTACGACGCCGTGCTGCTCAACACGGCGGTTGCCAAGGCCGGCGACCCGGTCGCCATGGCTTCGGCTTTCGGCAAGGCGGTTGAAGCAGGACGGCAGGCATTCCGCGCCGGCCCGCTCGAACCACGCGACATGGCCGTTCCCTCCACTCCCGTCATCGGCATGGCAGCATTTTCATGAAGCTCGACCCGTTCTACCTGATTGTCGATTCCGCCGCCTGGATCGAGCGCCTGGTGCCTTTGGGCGTCAAGCTGGTGCAGCTGCGCATCAAGGACCTGGATGAGGCCGGCCTGCGCCGCGAAATCCGCGCCGCGAAAACCATCTGCGACCGCCATGGCTGCCAGCTCGTCGTCAACGATTACTGGCAGCTCGCCATCGATGAGAGTTGCGACTTCGTCCATCTCGGCCAGGAGGATCTGGCCGAAGCCGATGTGAAGGCGATCCGCCACGCCGGCCTGAAGCTCGGGCTCAGCACCCATGACGATGCCGAACTCGACACGGCACTTGCCGCCGCACCAGACTATGTCGCGCTCGGGCCTGTCTATCCGACCATCCTCAAGGCGATGAAATGGGCGCCGCAAGGGCTCGACCGCATCGCTGAATGGAAACGGCGCGTCGGCACAGTGCCGCTGGTCGCCATTGGCGGGCTCAATGTCGAGCGCATCGCAGGCGTCTTCGCCCAGGGCGCCGATAGCGCCGCCGTCGTCACCGATATCACGCGCAACGCCGATCCAGAGGCGCGCACCCGCGCCTGGCTGGCAGCGACGGCTCAGTGGCGATGACCTCGCATGTGCTCATCGTCGCCGGCTCGGATTCGAGCGGCGGCGCCGGCATCGTCCGCGACATCGAGGCGGTGTCGGCCTTCGGCCTGCGTTGCAGCCTCGCCGTCACGGCGGTGACGGTGCAGACGCATCAGCGCGTCGCGCGCATCGAGCAGATGCCGCCCGACCTCGTCGCCGACCAGATGCGCGCGGCCTTTGCCGCCAACCCGGTCGCGGCGGTCAAGATCGGCATGCTGGGAACCGCGGCGACCATCGACACCGTCGCTTCGGTGCTGGCGAGTTGCCTGCCGGTGCCTGTCGTGCTCGACCCGGTGCTCGCCTCGACCTCGGGACGCCGGCTGCTCGACCACGACGCCATCGACACGTTGAAGCGCAGGCTGTTTCCGCTTTGCGCGCTGGTCACACCCAACCTGCCCGAGCTGGCACTGCTGAGCGACCTGCCGCTCGCCAGCGGCGAAACAGAGATCGTCGAGCAAGCCGAAAAACTGTTCGACGCCGGTGTATCAGCCATTCTCGTCAAGGGCGGCCACGCCACGGGCGCGACCGCCACGGACCTGCTGATCCAGCCGGGCCGCGAACCCGTGCGCTTCGAGGCATCGCGCATTCCCGTCGCCATGCGTGGCACCGGCTGCCTGCTCGCCAGTGCCATCGCAGCACATCTGGCACGCTATGAAACGCTGGAGATCAGCATCGGCAAGGCGAAGCGCCATGTCTTCGCCAGGCTTCTTGCTTCGAGCGTGCAGGTCTGATCGCCTGGTTCAGCCCAGGCGGGCGGCGTGCCACCTCAGATGATCGTCCATGAAGGTCGAGATGAAGTTGTAGGAATGGTCGTAGCCGTCCTGCATGCGCAAGCTCAGCCCGATGCCAGCTTGCTTGCAGGCCTCTTCGAGCAGCCATGGCCGCAGGCCGTCCTGCAGGAAGCCGTCGGCCGAACCCTGGTCGACGAGGAATTCGGGGAAACGCTTGCCGTCCTCGATCAAAAGCGTCGTGTCATAGGCGCGCCAGGCTTGCTCGTCGGTGCCGAGATATTTCTCCAGCGCCGGCTTCGACCAGCCCGCCGTCGAGGGCTGGGCGATCGGTGCAAAGGCCGAACAGCTCTTGAAGCGCTCGGGGTTTTTCAGCGCGATGGTCAGCGCACCGTGGCCGCCCATCGAATGGCCCGAGATGGCCTGCCGCGACATGTCGGCCGGGAAGTTTGCGGCGATCAGCGCAGGCAGCTCCTCGGTGACGTAGGAATACATCCGATAGTTGGCAGCGAACGGCGCTTGCGTCGCGTCGACATAAAAGCCGGCGCCCGAACCGAACTGCCAGTTGTCCTTTTCGTCGGCGACGCCTTCGCCACGCGGGCTGGTGTCGGGGCAGACGATCATCAGGCCAAGCTCGGCAGCCAGGCGACGGTACTCGCCCTTGTCCATGACATTGGCATGGGTGCAGGTCAGGCCCGAGAGATACCACAGCACCGGCACCGGGCCATCCTTGGCCTGCGGCGGCACGAAGACGGCAAAGGTCATGTCGCAGGCGCAGGCCGCGGAGGCGTGGGCATAGACGCCCTGGACGCCACCATGCGACTTCGACGTGGAAATGGTCTTCATCTGCTTTGCCTTCTCGTCAAACAATCCCGACCCGGCATAACGTCGGGACACAAGACCTGCAACCGTTCAAAAGAGATGCCGGCGGTGCGGACGAGGGTTTGCAGAAACCTCGGACGCACCGCCGGTCAACGCCAGCACTTTGGGAACACGCGGGCCAAGCTGGGAGGCTTGAAGGCCGGCGAAAAGCCCTGGCGTTTAGGGGACCGGCCATGGGGGCCTGGCCGGCCGTGGGAGCTCAGTAGACGACGACGCTGCGGATGCTTTCGCCTGCATGCATCAGGTCAAAGCCCTTGTTGATGTCTTCGAGCTTGAGTGTGTGGGTGATCATCGGGTCGATCAGGATCTTGCCTTCCATGTACCAGTCGACGATCTTCGGCACGTCGGTGCGGCCACGCGCGCCGCCAAAGGCGGTGCCCTTCCAGGTCCGGCCGGTGACCAGCTGGAACGGCCGCGTCGAGATCTCCTGGCCAGCACCCGCGACGCCAATGACGATCGACTCACCCCAGCCGCGATGGCTGGCTTCCAGTGCCTGGCGCATCACCTTGACATTGCCGGTGCAGTCGAAGGTGTAGTCGGCACCACCGATCTGGTCGGCGCCACGCTTGGTCATGTTGACGAGGTAAGGCACGATGTCGCCGTCGACCTCCTTCGGATTGACGAAATGCGTCATGCCGAACTTTTCGCCCCAGGCCTTGCGCTCATTGTTGATGTCGACGCCGATGATCATGTCGGCACCGGCAAGGCGCAGGCCCTGCAGCACGTTGAGGCCGATGCCGCCGAGGCCGAAGACGATCGCGGTCGAACCGATCTCGACCTTGGCGGTGTTGATGACCGCACCGATGCCTGTCGTAACCCCGCAGCCGATGTAGCAGATCTTGTCGAACGGCGCGTCGGGGTTGACCTTGGCCAGTGCGATCTCGGGCAGCACGGTGAAGTTCGAAAAGGTCGAGCAGCCCATGTAGTGGAAGATCTTGTCCTTGCCGATCGAAAAGCGGCTGGAACCGTCAGGCATCAGGCCCTGGCCCTGGGTCGAGCGGATGGCGGTGCACAGATTGGTTTTCCGCGACAGGCACGACGGGCACGAGCGGCATTCCGGCGTGTAAAGCGGGATGACATGGTCGCCCTTCTTGAGCGAGGTCACACCCTTGCCGACATCGACGACGACACCGGCACCTTCATGGCCGAGGATGGCAGGAAAGATGCCTTCGGGATCGGCGCCGGAAAGCGTGAACTCGTCGGTATGGCAGATGCCGGTCGCCTTGATCTCGACAAGCACCTCGCCCTCGCGCGGCCCCTCGAGGTCGACCTCCATGATCTCGAGCGGCTTTCCAGCTCCTACGGCAACGGCGGCGCGGGTTTTCATTTTTTCTCACTCCCAAAACTGGATTCATGGCCGCGCGCGTCGCCCGGCCTGGATGTTGCTTGTTGAGCTCAGGCAGCCTTGGCCGGTCCTGCCGGGAACACGCCCGACATCACGGCAAAACCCTTGATGCGCTTGACACGGTCGCACCAGCGGCGGATCGCCGGATAGTCCTGTCTTGGTATGCCGCCCTCTTCTGACAGCATGATGTAGGGGAAGCAGGCGATGTCGGCGATCGTCGGCTGGGCCGCCGAGCAGATCCAGCTGCGCCCTTCCTGTTCGCCGAACCACAGATGTTCGTCGAGGATGCGAAACAGCCGATGCGCACCGGCGCGTGCTGCCTCGACGTCGAAGTCATAGAACAGCGCGTCATGCAGCCGTGCCGCCGAGGCGGTGCCGGTGATGCCATCGGCGAAGGCCAGCCACTGGCTGATCTCGCCGAGCAGGGCCGGATTGTCCCGGGGATACCAGCTACCCGACGCATCGTATTTCGAGGCGAGATAGACCAGGATCGCCTGGGCGTCGCGCAGCACGAGCCCGTCATCGTCGATGACCGGCAGCTGGCCGAGCGGGTTGATCCTAAGGAACCAGTCCGACTTGTGCTCGCGGCCGGGATAGAAGTCGACGGGGATCGTCTTCCACTCGACACCGAGCATGCCCATCAGCAGGCGCAGCTTGTAGCAGTTGCCCGACAGTTCGTAGTCGTAGAGCGTGATCATCGGGAAACTCCTAGAGGTCGAGCACAAGCCGCGCCGACTTGGCACGCGACACGCAGGTCATGATCTTGGTGCCGGACTTGCGCTCGGCATCGTTGAGATAGACATCCTGGTGGTCGGGCTCGCCTTCGATGACGGTGGCAAGGCAGGTACCGCAGGCGCCTTGTTCACACGATGACGGCATGTCGATGCCGGCGTCGCGCATCACTTCGAGGATGGTCTTGCCGGCCGGCACGGTCAGCGTCATGCAGGAGCGCGCCAGTGCCACTTCGAAGCTGGTGGAGTCGTCGATGACATTGGTGTTCTTGAAATACTCGAAATGCACCGCCGTCTCCGGCCAGCCCATCTCGGCCGCGATCTTCCGCGCCGCTTCCAGCATCGGCCCGGGGCCGCAGAGATAGACATGCTTGTCCGGGCCATAGCCTGACAGGATCTCGCGCAGCTTCGCACCGGTCTGGTCGGGCGAAAGCCCGAGATGCGGCTTGAGCGAGGCGCCGAGCGTCTTGGTCTTCTCCGGGAAGGCGAGCTGGGCTTCGTTCTGGGCGAAGTAGTGCAGTTCGTGGTTGAGGCTCTGGTTGTTGAGCGCCTGGGCCATGGCGAGCAGCGGCGTGATGCCGATGCCGCCGGCAATGAACAAGGTCTGGAGCGCATCGCGGCGCAGCGGGAAATTGTTGCGCGGCTCGGAGATCGCCAGCACGTCGCCTTCGCGCACCGTCTCGTGCAGGCAGGTCGAGCCGCCCTTGGAGTCGCGTTCGAGCTTGACGCCGATGACATAGCTGTCGCTTTCGCCCGGGCCGTTGGTGATCGAATATTGCCGGATCAGCCCGTTGGGCAAATGCACGTCGATATGGGCGCCGGGCTGGAAGGTCGGCAGCAGGCCCTTGAGCGGCCTGAGCTCGAAGCCGGCGATGCCGTCGGCGGCCGGCCACTTCCTGGCGACCTGGACACGGATCGTCGCCTTGCGGCCATGTGTCGTCTCCTCCGGCATCTCGGCCAGTTCAGGCGAGACGCGTTCGATGATCGGCTCCAGCGGGGCGGGTGCAGGTTCCCGCGCGGCCTCGGCTTCGACGGCGACACGCAGGCGGGACAACAGCTCGTTGTGGTGGTGCAGCACGGCGAGACGCGTTGCACCTTCGACCTGGCTGTCGAGCACGCCGCGGATCACCGAGCGGTTGGAATCGACGGGCTGGACGAAGAACACGGCGAGCGTGCCGGCGTCGCCCTCGCTGGAACGCAGCGCCACCGAAAAGGTGTTGGCGGCTTCGACCGCGACCTTGGCGTCCTTGCCATCGATCTTGCCGCTCGGCTGGAAGCGATAGGCTTTCAACCTGGCCGCCACCACATCGGCCGGCGCGTTGACCGGAATGCCGCGCAGCGCCAGAAGCTTGCCTTCGGCGAACCCAGCCACCTCGGGCACGTCGCCTTGCGGCTCCTCCGCCGACCAGACCAGGCCGTAGCGTTCGACCGCGGCAAAGGTGCGGTTGGTGATGGTGCGTGCCGGTGCATCGGCCGGGTGTGCCGGGATATAGGTGCAGCCGGCGGTGCGGTTCGAATAGCGCCAGCCATGGTACTGGCATTTCAGCTCGCGGCCGTCATTGATGCCGATCGACAGGCGTACGCCGCGATGCAGGCAGCGGTTTTCCCAGATGTTGACGTAGCCATCGTCGGCGCGCCAGACGGCGAACTCGCGGCCGAGCAGCTGGCCATGGAAGACATGGCGCAACGGAAGGTCGTGCGCCGCGGCGATGGGATGCCATCTTGATTTGGCTAGGTCGAGCATATGTTCCTCGCTGATATCTTGTCGTGTCGCGCCGTTAGGCGCTCAGGTGGCGGCCGGGATGACCCCGTAGGTCACGCCCTTCTGGCTCAGCCACCGGCGGTAGGCGATCGCCGACTTGTCGGCACGAATGGGGGTCTCGGCGCGCGGATCGAGCGGCAGGCGCTTGGGGAACTGGTTCTCCAGGATCGGCTTGTCCTGGCCGAAGATCGTCTGCTGGAAGCGCTTGATCACCTTGTCTTCATTGTCTTCGTCGAGCACGCACAACATCATGTGCGCACGGACATGTTCCTGGTCGACCGGCTGCAGGAACACGGCAATGACATCGAGCCGCGTCTCGTCGAGCGGGCTCGATTTGTAGAGCACCGAACAATAGGGATGCGGCACGCGGTAGATGTAGTCGACGTCGGCACCGCCATCCGAGGCGGTCGATGCCATCGGCTGGAAAAAGCGGCAGCGCGTGGCCAGGATCTCGTCGCGGTCGACCGAGATCTCGACGTCATATTCCTTCACTTCCGTATGCGGCTCGGCACCGAGGATGTCGGTGTGGACATAAGGGAAATGCCCCATGTCGAGGAAGTTCTCGATGGCGCGTGGCGCCGAAACATTGACCCCGAAGGTGGCGGCGTTGAGCTTGCGGCGGTCGGCCTCGGCATATTCGGGGATCGGGAAGATATCGGCCGGCGGATTGCCCAGCGACGTCCAGACATAACCATAGGCAAGCTTGACCGGCAACGTGCCCTCAAGTGCCGCGATGTCGACCGGGGCGTCCGCCGGCAGATCCCGCCGCGAACGCCAGACGGAAACCTTGCCAGTGCCGTCGGAGCCCAGGCTGAGGCGCTCTTCGAGCAGCACTGTGTCGACCACGACGCCGGCCGGCACTTCGGAAAGTGCGCCAAGCGGGTGCCAAAGGTCGAGGATCACCTGATCCTTGCATCTCGTCTCGGTCATATGAAGTTCCTCCTAAGGGCGCGGGTTCACATCCGCGCCGGTATCGCGCCGTAAGTGACTGATTTGTCGCGCAGCCAACGCCGGTACATGACCGCGACCGCATCCGCACGGATCGGCGTTTCAGCGCGTGGGTCGAGCGGCAGCCGTCGCGGCAGCTGGTTCTCCAGGATCGGCTTGTCCTGGGCGAAGATCAGCTGCATGAAGTTGCGGATTCCAGCCTCGTCGCTGCCGTCCTTGAGATAGCAAAGGAAGGGATGGGCGACGCAGTTTTCCTCGTCGACGGGCTGGACAAACAAGGTGATGACGTCGAGCCGGTCCTTGTGCACCGGGTTGCTCTTGTAGAGCGCCACCGTGTAGGGCCTGATCACCTTGTAGATGTAATCGACGACAAAACCTTCCTTGGCCGTCGGCGACGCCACCGGCTGGTAGAATTTGCATTCGGTCGCAACCAGTTCGTCGGCAGCCGTCAGTTCGACCTTGTAGGGCGCGACTTCGGTATGCGGTTCCTCGCCGAGCAAACCGGTGTGGACGAAGGGGAAATGGCCCATGTCGAGGAAATTTTCGACCGCGCGCAGGCCCGAGACCTTGACCGCGATCGACCCGCCGGTAAGCAGGTAGCGGTCGGCTTCCTCGGCCTCCGGCACAAACACGATGTCGCGCTCCGGCGTGCCGAGGCAGGCCCAGAGAAAACCATAACGTTTGATCGAATTGACCAGCGCGCCGGTGTCGTTGCGCACCACTTCCTTGTTGTAGCGTCCACGGCAATGGACGCCGAGATCGATGCCGAGCAGGCGAGTCTGAAACGGCTCATGCGCCGACAGGTTCGTCAGGTCGGCGATCACATGCCAATCGTTAAGAAGGACTCTGTCGCTACAAAGGGCAGCTATGCTCATCGCACCCTCCCTGGCTAGCACTTCCCCGTGAACCTAGCTCTGTTATGCCCATATTGGAACCACAGGATTGGATATCAATCAATGACAATTTGCATGTCAATGAAAGAAATTTGGTTGACAGGTTGATTTGATTGACTACCGATATGGGAAACGCAATTCGGGATATGCGGCACATCAGCTGTTGCCAGTGCCGGGCGTGACCGCTGAGCAAGCCAAAGTGCGCTGGTGGGGGAGGAAGATGTCATGAGCAGTCGCTCGCAGGCCATTGCCGACATACTGACGCGGGCGATCATCGATCACCGGCTGGTGCCCGGCTGCAAGCTCGGCGAACGCGAGCTATCAGAGATTTTCGACGTCAGCCGCATCGTCGTGCGCCAGTCGCTGATCCGTCTCGCCGATGACGGCCTGGCCCAGATCGAGCGCAACCGCGGCGCCTTCGTCGCCCGCCCCAGCATGCAGGAAGCGCTGGAGATCTACGACGCGCTGACGCTTGTCGAACAAGGCGTTGCCGCCCAGCTCAGCGACCGCCTCGGCCCCGCCGGCTGGGCCGAACTGCGCCAGCATGTCGAGCGCCAGCGCCAGGCGGTGGCATCAGGCAATGACGCGCTCGCCGACGTGCTCGGCCAGGAATTCCACACCTTGTTCGTCCGGCTCAGCCGCAACAAGGTGATGCAGGAAATCCATGCCCAGCTGGTCCGCCGCACGACCTTGCTGCGCTCGCTGATCACCGCCGACTTCGACTATTGCAACCTGCTCGACGACCATGCGCGGGTGATCGACCTGCTCGAAAAGGGCCGGCTGAAGCAGGCGATGGAGCTGATCGACACCCATCACCGCTCCGTCGTGCGCGGCTACATCATGGACCGGCAGGTGTTTCCCGAGCTGACGCCGCGCGAAGCGCTCGAACCTTATCTCGACGGCAAGTCCGGCGAGCCGCCGAAACCGGCACCACGAAAGAAGGCAGGAGAAAATGGCGCGGCACGGGCGCACGCCCATGTCCACGCCTCAAAATAGACCCGGCAAAAAGCCGGGCACAACCAACCAACAGAGGGTTACCACCATGTTCAATCTGACCAGACGGCAATTTCTGCAATATTCCGGCGCCGCCGGCGCAGCCCTTGGCACCACCGGCCTGGCCGGCATCGCCAGCGCCCAGGAACCACTCAAGATCGGTGTCGTCTATGTCTCGCCGATCGCCGATATCGGCTGGACCAAGCAGCACAGCCTCGGTGTCGACGCCATCAAGGCGGAGTTCGGCGACAAGGTCGCGCTGACCGTCATCGACAACATCTTCATGCCGCAGGATGCCGAGCGCGTCTTCCGCGAGCTTGCCGCTTCCGGCAACCAGCTGATCTTCGGCACCTCGTTCTCGCATGGCACGCCGATGCAGAAGGTCGCCCCGCGCTTCCCCAAGATCGCCTTCGAGCATTGCTCTGGCATCGTCCATCTCGCCAATCTCGGCACCTTCGAAGCCAAATATTACGAAGGCACTTTCGTTGCCGGTGCCGCCGGGGCGCATATGAGCAAGAACGGCAAGATCGGCTTCATCGGCGGCTTCCCAATCCCCGACATCGTCGGCCCGGCCAACGCGCTGCTGCTCGGCGCCCAGAGCGTCAATCCCGACGCCACCTGCAACGCCATCTTCCTCAATTCCTGGTTCGATCCGGGCAAGGAAAAGGAAGCCGCCAACACGCTGCTATCGCAGGGCTGTGACGTCATCTGCTCGATGACCGACACCGCAACCGGCGTGCAGGTCGCCGGCGAAGGCGGCGCATGGTCGATCGGCTATGCCAGCGACATGGCCAAGTTCGGCTCGGGCAAGCAGCTCACCGCCTTCACCCTGGACTGGTCGAGCGACTATGTCGGTGCCGCCAAGGGTGTCGCAGCCGGCACCTGGAAGCCAGAGGCACGCTGGGACGGCCTGGCCGGCGGCGTCGTCAAGATGGCGCCCTACAATGAGGCGATCCCGGCCGACGTCATCACCAAGCTCAAGCAGCTCGAGGCCGACATCGGCTCCGGCAAGGTCCATCCCTATGCCGGCGAACTCAAGGACCAGGACGGTAATGTCAAGGTTGCGGCGGGCAGCGTGCTGGCCGATGCCGACATCCGCGGCATGAACTGGTTCGTCAAGGGAATGATCGGCAAGCTCGGCTGATCCTCGCTTACCGCTAGCAAGGCCGCCGGGGCACAATAGTGCAGCGATTCCGATCTTCGGAATCGCGCACTGGCTCCGGTGGACTATGGCTGCGCACCGTCCAACCCTCACGGCAGGACCCGGCTATGCCCCCACGCCTCGAATTGCGCAACATCACCAAAAGTTACCCAGGCATCATTGCCAATGACGACATCTCGATGTCGATCATGCCAGGCGAAATCCACGCCGTGCTCGGCGAAAACGGCGCCGGCAAATCGACATTGATGAAGATCATCTATGGCGCGGCCCAGGCCGATTCCGGCGAGATCTTCTGCGACGGCAAAGCCATCGCCGCCCACACGCCGGCGACATCGCGGGCCCTCGGCATCGAGATGGTCTACCAGCATTTCGCGCTGTTTGAATCCGTCACCGTGGTCGAAAACATCGCGCTTGCCGTGTCGAGCACTTTCGACCTCGATGCGCTGGCGCGCCAGATCACCGAGCTTTCCAACCGCTACGGCATGCCGATCGACCCGCATCGCCGCGTCCACGACCTGTCGGTCGGCGAGCGCCAGCGTGTCGAAATCGTGCGCTGCCTGTTGCAGGCGCCGAAGCTCTTGATCCTCGACGAACCGACCTCGGTGCTGACGCCGCAGGCCGTCGTCAAGCTGTTCGAGACCTTGCGCCAGCTGGCTAGCGAAGGCTGCTCGATCGTCTACATCAGCCACAAGCTCGACGAAGTGCAGGAGCTTTGCGACACAGCGACCGTCCTGCGCAACGGCAAGGTGACCGGCACGGCCAGGCCCAAGGAAAGCACCTCGGCCCAGCTCGCCCGGTTGATGGTCGGCGCGGAATTGCCCGAAATGCATGTCAGCCCCTCGGTGCCGAGCGACAAGCCGGTGCTCGAGGTGCGCGGGCTGACCGCCCCTGCCCGCGACAAATACGGCGTCGAGCTCAACAACGTCTCGTTCGAGGTGCGCGGCGGCGAGATCGTCGGGCTTGCCGGCGTCTCCGGCAACGGCCAGGCCGAGCTGATCTCGCTGCTCAGCGGCGAACGCACGCATGCCAATGCGCTGGCGATCCAGATCGATGGCAAGGCTGCCGCCCACCTCAATGCCAGCGAAAGGCGCAAGCTCGGCATGGCTTTCGTGCCGGAGGAGCGGCTTGGCCGCGGTGCAGTGCCGCCGCATGCGCTGTGGCAGAATGCCGTACTGACCGCCCACCGTTCCGGGCTGGTGCGCAACGGCCTCGTCGACCGCAAGCGGGCGAGCAATTTCGCCGCCGGGATCATCGAGCGCTTCAAGGTCAAGGCCAACGGCCCGCAATCGAGCGCGCAGAGTCTATCAGGCGGCAATCTGCAGAAGTTCATCGTCGGTCGCGAGATCGCGCTCGAACCCAAGCTGTTCCTCGTGGCACAGCCGACCTGGGGCGTCGATGTCGGTGCCGCCGCTTTCATCCGCCAGACGCTTGTCGACCTGAGCCGGTCGGGTGCCGCCGTGCTGGTGATTTCGGAGGAACTCGACGAGCTGTTCGAGATCTGCGACCGCCTGCTCGTCATCTGCCAGGGCCAGGTCTCGCCGCCATTGATCAGGACAAAAACCAACCGCGAAGAAATCGGCCTGCTGATGACCAGGGTCGACCGCGGCAACGGTACCAACGGGAGAGCCGAAGTTGCGATTCAGGATTGAACAAAGACCGGAACCATCCGCCAGGATGCGGGTGGCGGCACCGGTCATCGCGACCGGGCTTACGCTTCTCGTCGGCTCGCTGCTGTTTGCCGTGCTCGGCTATGACCCGCTGGCGACGCTGCAAGCCTTCTTCATCGCCCCGCTCAATTCGGTGAACGGGCTGTCCGAGTGGCTGCTCAAGGCCTCGCCGCTGATCCTGATTGCCTGCGGCCTGGCCGTCGGCTTCCGCGCCAATGTCTGGAACATCGGCGCCGAGGGCCAGCTGATCATCGGCGCCATTGCCGCCTGTGGCGTCGGCCTGTTTTACCCTGACCCCGACAGCATGCTGCTTTTGCCGCTGATGTTTTTCGCCGGTGCCATCGCCGGCATGGCCTGGGCCGCCATCCCCGCCTTCCTCCGGGCGCGGATGAACACCAACGAGATCCTGGTCACGCTGATGCTGACCTATATCGCCACGCTGCTGTTGTCGTGGCTGGTGCATGGCCCCTGGCGTGACCCGGCCGGCTTCAACTATCCGCAGACGGCCCTGCTGTCGGCAGCGGCGATGTTCGAGCCCTTCGACTATGCCTACCGGCTCAACGCCTCGGTGTTCATCACCGTCGTCGCGGTGTTCCTGATGTGGCTGTTCACCGACCGCAGCTTCCTTGGCTACAAGATGTCGGTCAGTGGTGCGGCACCTCTGGCGGCACGTTACGCCGGCTTCCGCGAATCCGCCGCGGTCTGGACCGGCCTGCTTGCCGGTGGCGCTGCCGCCGGCATCGCCGGCATGGCCGAGGTCTCGGGCCCGCTCGGACAGCTGTCGCCGCAGATCTCGCCCGGCTACGGTTTCGCCGCGATCATCGTTGCCTTCATCGGCCGCCTCAACGCCTTTGGCATCGTCCTCGGTGGATTGCTGATGTCGCTACTTTTCCTCGGCGGCGAAGCAGTGCAAATGAATCTTGGCCTGTCGGCTGCGCTGACCCGCATCTTCCAGGGCATATTGCTGTTCTTTTTGCTTGCCGCTGACTTCTTCATCTTCTACCGGCTTCGCCGCATTCCGGAGCATGCCTGATGGACCTGTTCATTGCCATTTTCACCGGCACCATCATTGCCGCGACACCCCTGATCTTCGCTGCCCTTGGCGAACTCGTCGTCGAAAAATCAGGCGTTCTCAACCTTGGCATCGAAGGCATGATGCTGATGGGTGCTGCCTTCGCCTTCTGGGCGGTGATTGCCGGACTGCCGATGCCGGTCGCCATCCTAGCCGGCGCGCTGGGCGGGGCCGCCGCCTCGCTGCTGTTCGGCGTCCTGGCGCTGACCTTTTTGACCAACCAGTACGCCGCCGGCCTGGCGCTCGCCATCTTCGGCTCCGGCGTCTCGGCCTTCCTCGGCCGCAACTTCGGCTCGGCACCGATCGATGCGCTGAAGAAGATCTACATCCCCTATCTTTCCGACATCCCCGTCATCGGGCCGATGCTGTTCCGCTTCGACCCGATGGTCTATTTCGCCATCGTCATGTTCTTCGTCATCAGCTGGTTCCTCTACCGCACCAAGGGCGGGCTGGTGCTGCGCACCATCGGCGAGTCACCGGAGACGGCGCACGCCATCGGCTATCCGGTGATCCGCATCCGTTATCTCGCGGTGCTGTTCGGCGGGCTGATGGCTGGTCTTGCCGGCGCCTATCTGTCGGTCGCCTACACCCCGCTGTGGGTCGAAAACATGACCGCCGGCAAGGGCTGGATCTCGCTGGCGCTGGTGGTGTTCGCGACCTGGCGGCCGCTGCGGGTACTGCTCGGCGCCTGGCTGTTCGGCGGCATGACCATCCTGCAGCTGCAGGGCCAGGCGCTCGGCATCGCGGTTCCTTCCGAACTGCTCAGCGCCCTGCCCTACCTCGCCACCATCATCGTGCTGGTCATCATCTCGCAGAACCGCCAGATGCTGGCGCTGCATTTCCCGGCGTCGCTGGCCAAGCCGTTCCGGCCGGCGACCTGACGGACAAACGGCGAGGCCTGGCGGTCTCACCACTCATGCCCAGGGATCGTTGACCCGCGGCCACACCGGGCGGACAAGCTTGGTGTAGTTGGTGACGCGCGGATTGCTCGGATATGAGCTCGGCGCGTCGACATAGATGATCTCGGCCGCCACCGGCGCAAAGCCGGCGTAGAAATGGTTGGTCGACTTGACCAAAAGGATGTCCTTGCCGGCCAGGTCGATGCCGAGATTGGAGAAGATGTCGGGTTCGAAGGTCTGGGTGCGGTTGGTGTTGAGGATGATATCGACCTCGGTGCCCAGGATGCGCACCAGCGCCGTTTGCCCGAGCGTGACGCGGCTCGGCCCAAAACTCTGCCAGCCTTCCGCGACCGCCTTCAGCACCTGAACTTTGGCATCGATCGGCTCGCCGGCCTGCGGGCCCGCCTTGCCGCCAAAGCGCAGGTTAATCACCGCGCCCTCGCCCGCCGCATGGCAGAAGGTCACCGCGATCGGATCCCAGATCGTCGCCACCGCGACCTTGTCGAGGCCACGCTCCAGCATCCGGCGCAGCATGAAAGTGCCGTCGCCGGCGACCCCGCCGCCGGGATTGTCCCAGACATCAGCAATGACAGCAGGTTTTGCCGGATTGGCCTTGCGCGCGGCAAGCGCCTTGTCGATGCCGGCGTCGGTGTCGACCATGGTCATCGCGGTTTTTTCGCGCATGGCATAGAGCTCGCGGCCGAGCCTTTCGGCCAGCGCATCACCCTTGGCCTTGTCATTGTCGGTGACGACGACGATGCGCGACCCCATTTCCGGCACGTCGGACGCCATGAAGCCGTGGATCACCGACACCGACAGGATGCCGTCCTTGCCATGCAGCGCCTTGATGCGGTCGACAAACGAGCGCATCGGCTCGCGGCTGGTCGGCAGCACGGTGATCATGCGGCAGTCGAAGGTCGAGATGACAGGCTTGATCTCGCCGCGCGCCGCTGCCAGGCCAAGCGCGACGACATGCTCGCCGCGCTCATAGAAATCGGTGTGCGGAAACTCGAGGAACGCCGCCAGCACGTTGCAGGCAGCGACGCGCTTCGGCGTCAGGTGGCTGTGCGGATCGAATTCCGAAGCGACCACGACGTCGGGCCCGACGATGTCGCGGACCCGCGCCAGGAGGTCGCCCTCGCAGTCGTCATAGCCTTGCGCCACCATCGCGCCATGCAGGCCGAGGATGACGGCGTCGACCGGCAGCGCCGCCTTGAGCTGGTCGAGGATTTCGTCACGCAGCGCCTCGAAGGTCTGGCGCTGCACCAGCCCGCCCGGCTCGGCCCAGGTCGCGGTGCCCTCGATGACGGTCAGCCCGTCGGCATCGGCGCGGCGGCGCAGCGCCACCATCGGCGACGAGCACAAGGTCGGCGTCTCAGGATGCTGCCCTGGCGCGGCGTAGAACGCCATCTCGAACGAGGCGCGGTCGGTCGGCACCGGCGAGAAGGTGTTGGTTTCAGTCGCCAGCGAGGCGGTGAAGATGCGCATGTCAGCTTCGTTTCTTTATCGTTGAAGTCAGGAGGTCACTTGACGGCGCCGAGCGCCAGCCCGCGGACAAGGTAGCGCTGGAGCCAGACGAACAGGATGGCGACCGGCACGGTGGCGACGAGCGTCGCCGCCATGACGTAGTGCCATTCGACAGTGTAGCGCCCGGCGACGAGCGAAAACACCTGGATCGGCAGCGTGTAGCTTTCCTGGCTGCGCAGCATGGTCAGCGCGACGACGAACTCGTTCCAGGCATTGATGAAGGTGAAGATGGCGGTGACGGCGATGGCCGGCACGCATAGCGGCAGGAACACCTTGCGCAAGGTCAGCCAGCGGCTGCCGCCTTCCATCCACGAGGCTTCCTCGAGGTCGCGCGGGATGGTGTCGAAATAGCTCTGCAGCATCCACACGGTGAAGGCGATGTTGAAGGCCATGTAGACGCCGCCGACGGCATTCAGGCTTTCGACCAGCCCGAAGGAGGCGAGCAGGCGGAACAGGCCGAGCACCAGCACGATCGGCGAGATCATCTGCGACACCAGCAGGAACTGGCGGAAGGCGCCATGGCCGGCAAAACGGAAGCGCGACATCGCATAAGCGGCGGGGATCGAGATCAGGATCGCGCCGATTGTGGCGATCAGCGAGACATAGAGCGAATTGAACAGCGCCTGGCCGAAGCCGGCCTGCACCCACATGTCGTAGAAGTTGCGCCAGCGGAACTCGCTCGGCCACCAGTTCGGCGTCAGCACTTCCTGCGCCGGCTTGACCGCGGTCAAGAACATCACCGCGAACGGAAACAAGGTGACGACGACAAGCGGCGCCAGCAGGCCCCAGGCGATGATGCTGCGCTTGAGCTTGGGCGAGATCATGCGCGTTCTCCCCGCATCGCGAGCCTGATGTAGATGGCGGTGAAGACCAGCAGGATCGCCAGCATGACAAGCGAGACGGCGGATGCCTCGCCGAGTTTGCCGATGCGGAAGGCCAGCTTGTAGAGATGGGTGACGAGGATGTCGGTCGAGTTGGCCGGACCGCCCTGCGTCATCACCCAGATGATCGGGAACGAGTTGAAGACATAGATCGTGTTGAGCACGATGGCGATGTTGACGAAGGGCTTGAGCAGCGGAAAGGTGATGCGCCGGAACTGCTGCACCGGTCCCGCCCCCTCCAGTGCCGCCGCCTCATAGAGGTCGTCGGGGATCGACGACAGCCCGCCCAGGAAAATGGTGGTGGTGAACGGCACGGTCACCAGGATGCCGATCATGATCTGCATCGGGAATGCGGTCGCCGCACTCGCCAGCCACTGGATGTTCTGGTCGGCGAGGCCGAGCCCGCGCAAGGCGGAATTCAGCATGCCGCTTTCACCGTTCAGCGCCCAGCGCCAGACGATGGCCGTCATGGTCAGCGACACCGCCCAGGGCAGCATGACGATGACACGCGCGAGCGAACGGCCGTAGAAATCGGTGTTGAGGATGACCGCCACCGGGATCGAGACCAAAAGCGCGCCACCGACAACGGCCACGGTCCAGACGCCGGTGCGCAGCAGCGCCTTGATGAAATCCGGATCGGCAACCAGTGCGGCGAAATTGTCGAGGCCGCTGAAATCGCGCAGCTGGCCGAAGCGGCTGACGTCATGCGTCGCGATCTGGATCAGGTCGACGACCGGCCAGAAGATCACCACCGCAGCCAGGATCAGGCTCGGCAGCGTCAAAAGATATGGCAGTGCGCGATTGTGCATGGGAGCCCTGGCCGGAGCACGGGATAAGGGACCGGTGGCGCCCGAGATGCGCCACCGGCGGGAGGAAGGAAAACTACTTCTTCAGGATGCCGTCGGCCTTTGCAGCTGCTTCCTTGAGCAGGGCCTCGGGATCGCCTTCGCCGAGATAGACCTTCTGCATCGCGTCAGAGGTGATCTGCGCGATCTCTTCCCAGCCCGGAATGACCGGCGCGAAACGGGCGTCGGGCAGAAGGGCGGTGAAGGCGGCCAGGTCGGCGTTGTTGACGTAATAGTCCATCTTGGCCTCTTCCTTGTTCACCGGCAGGAAGCCTTCGCCCTGGGTGAACTTGGCGCGCCAGTCGGTCTGGAACAGGAAGTCGAGCAGCTTCCAGGCCTCGTCCTTGTTCTTCGAGTTCTTGAACATGACGATGGAATCCGTCACGCCATAGGTGCCGCGTGCACCGGTCGGACCAGCCGGGATGGCAGCGACGCCATATTTCAGCTTCGGCGCTTCTTCCTTGATCTGGTTGGACAGGAAGGGTGCGGTGATCATCATGCCGACCTTGCCCTGCTTGAACAGGTTCTGCACGTCCTCACGCGCATAGGAGGTGACGCCCGGCTGGGTCAGGCCCTCGTCGATCAGCGACTTGTAGAGCTTGGCCGCCTCGATGGCGCCGGGGCTGTCGAGGCCCGAGGTGCCGTCCTTGTCGAGGATCTCGGAGCCTTGCGACCACATCGCGTAATAATAATAGACGTCGGTCTCGATCTCCTTGCCCTGTAGGCCGAAACCGTAGTTCTCGCCGCCCAGCGCCTTGATCTTGGCGGCCGCGTCCTTGAGCTCGGCCCAGGTCGCCGGCGGGTTGGCGACGCCAGCCTTTTCGAGCAGTTCCTTGTTGTAATACATCGCCCGCGCCGAAGCGGCGATCGGCAGGCCGTAGGTCTTTCCGTCCATCACCGAAGGCGACATGAAGGTGTCGATGAAGCGGCCCTTGAACTCGTCATTGATGTAGCCGTCGAGCGGCTCGGCGACGCCCTGCTGGACGAAGTCGATCAGCCAGCGCGTGCCGATGATCGACAAATCGGCATTGGTGCCGGCGGTGATGTCGGTGGTCAGCTTCTGCAGCAGCACGTCCCACGGCACGACCTCGAACTTGACGTCGATGCCAGGGTTGGCCGCCTCGAATGCCTTTTCCACTTCCTGGAAATAGGGGCCGGTCTTTGCGCTGTATTCCGCGACCGTGACCCGGACTTCGCCGGCATTTGCCTGGGCGGCCAGCGCCAGCACGCTCAACCCGGCCAGAAGGCCAGTCTTCCACTTCGAAATCGCCATGTCGGTGTTCCCTTGCTCCCACGGGCCAAGGCCCGGTCCTCCGGCGCTTTACCGCGCCTCTTTGATTAAGTGACTTTCCTACATTATCCGGCATTTTCGCCATATCAAGCGATTTTCTTTGTTGCTTAATTACATTTTCAGCCATAGTCCTGAGCAAAGAAAGCGGCCAAGATCGCTATGGGAGCACATCATTGAGCAGTGACAGCGAATTCCGGGGAAACTCCGTCCTGATCACCGGCGCCGGTGGCGGCCTTGGTCGGGCGCTGGTCGCGATCTTCGCCGCGCGTGGCGCCCGCGTCATCGGCTGCGACCAGACCGTCGAGGCGATGGAGGGGCTTGATCTCGCCGGGCGCCACAGCTTCGACCTGACCGATCGCCCCGGCCTCGAAACAGCAGCACGCAGGCTGGTCGACGCCGACGGCGTGCCCGACATCGTCATCAACAATGCCGGCTGGACCCGCGCCGAAACCATGCCGGCGCTGACACAGGAGCGGGTCGAGACCGAGATCGACCTCAACCTGACCGGCGTCGCCAGCCTGACCAATGCGCTGCTCAAGCCGATGGTGGTACGCGGCGCGGGCTGCTTCGTCTTCATCTCCTCGGTCAATGCGCTGGCGCATTTCGGCAACCCGGCCTATGCCGCAGCCAAGGCCGGCATCAACGCCTTGTCGCGCGCCATCGCAGTCGAGCATGGCCGCCAGGGCATCCGCGCCAACGTCGTCTGCCCCGGCTCGATCCGCACCCCGGCCTGGGACCATCGCCTCGCCAAGGACCCGGCCATTCTCGGCAAGCTGCAGCGGCTCTATCCGCTGGGCCGCATAGTCAACGCCCAGGAAGTGGCCGAGGCTGTCGCCTTCCTTGCCTCGCCACGCGCCTCTGGCATCACCGGTACGGTGCTGCCGGTCGACGCCGGCCTGACCGCCGGCTGCCTGCCTTTCATCGACGACATATTGGGAGCGTGAAGACATGACCGGCGTAACCTTCCGCAACCTCTCCAAGTCGTTTGGCCAGCACAAGGTGCTCGACGACATCAACCTCGACATTCCAAGCGGCGAGTTCGTCGTGCTCGTCGGTCCTTCCGGCTGCGGCAAGTCGACCTTGCTGCGCATGCTCGCCGGGCTCGAGCCGATCAGCCACGGCGACCTCTTGATCGGCGGCACGCGCGCCAACGACCTGCCGCCGCAGAAGCGCAACATCGCCATGGTGTTCCAGTCCTACGCGCTGTTTCCGCATCTCACCGCGGCCGAAAATATCGGCTTCGGCCCGAAGATCAGGGGCGAGACGCAGGCCACGATCGACCAGAAGATCAACAAGGCCGCAGCGATCCTCAATTTGCATGCCTATCTCGACCGCTATCCACGCCAGCTCTCCGGCGGCCAGCGCCAGCGCGTCGCCATGGGCCGCGCCATCGTGCGCGAACCCAAGGTGTTCCTGTTCGACGAACCGCTGTCCAATCTCGACGCGCAATTGCGCGTCCAGATGCGCACCGAGATCAAGGCGCTGCATCAGCGCTTGAAATCAACAGTGGTTTACGTGACACACGACCAGATCGAGGCCATGACCATGGCCGACCGCATCGTCGTCATGAACCAGGGAAAGATCCTGCAGGTGGGTGCACCGCTCGAACTCTATGACAGCCCGGCCAACAAGTTCGTCGCAAGCTTCATCGGCTCGCCGTCGATGAGTTTTGTCTCCGGCAACCTTGGCAGCTCAACGTCGGGCGCGCATTTCGAGACGGCGACCGGCGACAAGCTGTCGCTCAATGGCGGCCGCGCCTCGGCCTTCGCAGGAGCGGTCGAGGCCGGCATCCGGCCGGAGCATTTCATCATCAGCGGCACCCAGGGCGCGTTGCAGTTCAAGGTCGACGTCATCGAGCCGACTGGCTCGGAGACCCATATCTATGGCGCCATCGGTGACGAGCAGGTACGCGCGGTGTTCCGCGACCGCGTTTCGGTGCGGCCGGGCGAGACACTGCCTGTCACCGCCGATCCGAAGAACATCCATCTGTTCGACAAGGCGA
The DNA here is from genome assembly GCF_044056035.1 of Aminobacter sp. UC22_36. Lineage (NCBI taxonomy): Bacteria > Pseudomonadati > Pseudomonadota > Alphaproteobacteria > Hyphomicrobiales > Phyllobacteriaceae > Aminobacter > Aminobacter sp. UC22_36. The sequence continues at coordinate 1,036,598 of NZ_CP171996.1, read as the reverse complement.
CCGGCCTGCCCGTATGAGCAACATCGCCGACATCATCACCCGGCTTCAGGTCACGGCGCAGGACGGCTCGAAGTCCGACAAGCGCCTAGCCAGCCTGGTGCTGTCGGATCTCGACTTTGCCTCCAAGGCCGCGATCTCCGAGATCGCCGCGCGCGTCGGCGTCAGCGAACCCACCGTCACCCGCTTTTGCCGCAACCTCGGCTGCGACGGCGTGCGCGACTTCAAGTTTTTCCTCGCCCAGGCCATCGCCATCGGCGGGCAATATCTCAAGCCCGAACCGCTCAGCCGCGACGCGCGTGAGCAGCGCATCGCCTCCGCCGTCACCGAAGCGGCGATCGTGGCGATCCAGCGTGCCTCGGACAATCTCGACATGGCGACGCTGGTTTCGGTGGCCGAGCGGCTGTCGGCCTCGCAGAACATCTTGTGCTTCGGCTCCGGCGGTATCTCCTCGATGATGGCGACGGAACTGCAGAACCGGCTGTTCCGCCTCGGCCTGCCTGTTGTCGCCCAGGTCGACGGCCAGTTGCAGCGCATGTATGCGGCGGTCGCCAAGCCCGAGACGACGGTCGTTGCATTTTCCGTTTCCGGCCACGCCAAGTCGGTGGTCGATGCGGTCCAGGTCGCCCGCCAATATGGCGCCCGCACCGTTGCGGTGACCGCGCCTGGTTCGGCACTGGCCAAGGTCGCCGACATCGTCATCCCGTTCCAGCCGATCGAGGACGGCAACATCTACAAGCCGACCTCGTCGCGTTTCGCGCTGCTTGCCATCCTCGACATGATCGCGACTGCGACCGCCGAGACCCGCGGTACCAACGTGCTCGAAGGCCTGCGCCGCATCAAGCAGAGCCTCAGCATGCTCAAGATCGACGACCCCAGACTGCCTCTAGGTGACTGACATGACGATTGCCGAAAACCCATTCCCTGGCGATGCCGACCGCGCGGCCATCTGGGAGATGCTGGTCGAGCGCGACATCGCCGCCTTCGTCGGCCAGGACTGGTCGATGGTGGCGGGCGATTTCGACGAGCAGCGTTTCCTCGGCATCCATGCCCATAACGCCGCCAACCCCGACGACTGGACCGCCGCTTTCCCGACGCTCGCAGTCTATCGCGACGAGTGGCTGCGCCAGGCAGCCGAAACGGCTGCCACCGAATATGCCGAGCCGCTCGCCGACGGCATCTTCCGCGCCACGAAGCTGACCGAGATCGACATCACGGGCGACATAGCTGTGGCGCGCAAGAAGTTCGACGGCACCATCCGCCGCGCCGACGGCAGCGACGACGTCCTGAACTGGCAGACGCTGTATTTCTGCCGCAAGGCGGATGGGCGCTGGAGGATCACCGGTTTCGTCGGCTACATGAAATACATCTAGGGTTTCGGCGACGCCTGTTCGCCGGTCCTGACCGAAACCAGGCGCTCTTCGGAGCGCCTTTTTCATGTCGCCACCCCCCGCCTTGCAAGACAGAAAAGCCAATCTTGCACACGTTTGCACTTGACTGCAAGATATCTTGCACAATAAGAGTCTAGTGCAACATGGATGCAAGATGATGACGCTGCTGGATCGCATCAAGAGCCATTCGACCCGCCTCACCGAGGCCGACCAGCGGCTCGTCTCTGCCTTGCTCGAAAACGCCGCCGAGGCCGCTTTCCTGTCGAGCGCCAGGCTTGCCGAACGTGCCAGCGTGCATGAGGCGGCAACCACCCGGCTGGCCCAGAAGCTTGGCTTCAAGGGTTATCCTGAATTGCGCTCGCAGCTGCAGCGCGAGCTGGTCGAGAGCCAGGACGCCGCCGAGCGCATGCGCCGCTCCGTCGCCAAGGTCGAGCATGGCGACTTCCTGCTCGACCTGGTCGGCAGCGAGATCGCCGCGCTTGAACATCTGCGCCTTGCCGTTTCGCAGGACAGCATCAACCGCGCCGCCGACATGATCGTCGATGCCAGGCGCATCTTCCTGTTCGGCCAGGGCCATGCCCAGTCGATCACCCAGTTCCTGCGCCGCCGGCTCGACCGCTTCGGCATGACCACCATCGTGCTCGAAGGCCGTGGCCGCGACATTGCCGAGCGTGTCGTCGGCATGGAAAAGGGCGACCTCGTGCTGGCGCTGGCCTTCCGCAAGCAGCCGACAAGCTATGCCCCGCTGGTCGAGCACTGTCATGCGCAAGGCGCCAAGGCGATGCTGGTCACCGACCTCGCCGGTACCATGATGCAGCCCGAAGCCGACCTTGTGCTCGCGGCACCACGCGGCCGCTCGGGCAGCGAGTTCCAGACGCCGACGGTGCCGTTCGCCATCGTCAACGCCATCCTTCTGACCATTGCCGGCCGGCACCAGAGCCGCGTCATGGGCGCGCTCGAGCGCCTGTCGGGCCTGTTCGACGAATTCGATTGAGAAAAACCTGGGAGGGAAAAACATGCTCAAGTCGATGAAATGGACACTTTTCGCAGCCGCCGCCTTGCTGCCTTTGGCAGCCAGCGCTGCCGATCTCGACGCCATAAGCGTCAAGGAACTGCTGCCGCTGGCGCAGAAGGAAGGCAAGGTCACCGTCTTTTCGTTGTCGAGCCGCATCGCCAAGGTCGAGAAGGCCTTCGAGGAGACCTATCCCGGCATCGACCTCGTCGGCATCGACATGAGCTCTGTCAAGCAGATCGCCCGTGTCGTTGCCGAGCAGACCGCCGGCGTCAATGCCGTCGACGTGCTCTACATCGCCGACACGCCAGTGGTCTATGAAGACCTGGTCAAGACCAACCGCGTCGTGCCTTACATCCCGCCGCGCGTATCAGGTGAACTCGCCGACGAGCACAAGACCCCGCTTCTGACCCAGCGCCTGTCGACCAAGGTGCTGATGTACAACGAAGCCGCCAACCCCAATGGCGCGCCGATCAACAACCTGTGGCAGCTGACAACGCCGGAATGGAAAGGCCGTGTCCTGATGGTCGACCCGCTGCAGCGCGGCGAGTTGCTCGACCTGCTGGTCGAATTCTCGCTCAGGCCCGACGAGATGGCCAAGGCCTACGAAGCGCAGTTCGGCAAGCCGATCACTGTCGACAGCGACCTTGAGGGTGCCGGCGAACAGTTCGTCCGCGACCTGTTTGCCAATGACCTCGTGCTGGTTCCCAATTCAGACGTCATCAACAAGGCCATCGGCGACAAGACCTCGGCCAATCCGCCTGTCGGCTTTGCCACCTATTCCGACCGCCGCGACAACGACAAGGAAGGCTGGGCGCTGCAGGTCGCCAACGACGTCGAGCCGTCCAATGGCATTCTGTTTCCTGCAGTCCTTGCACTGGTCGACAAGGCGCCGAGCCCGGCTGCGGCCCGGTTGCTGATCGACTTCATGATGGGCGACGATTCTGCCACCGGCGGACCGGCCTTCGAGCCCTTCAACGTGCCAGGCGACTACGCCGTGCGACCGACGGTCAAGGACAGCCCGGATTCCGTGCCGCTCAAGGAACTCAAGGCCTGGCGCATCGATCCGGTCAAGACCGCCGCTGCCCGCAAGCGTATCGCCGACCTGGTGCTGACGCTGCAATGACTGCGGCCGGGCCGGCGCCTTGGGGGAGGCGCCGGTCCACACCCTCAGCCCACCCGGCGCCTCGGGGGAGGCGCCGGTCCGCACGCTCAGCCCGCCCAGCCGCCCCACTGCGGTCTGGTTGCCCCCGGTCTCTCCAGTGAGAAAGATTGTCATGTCCGCCGTCGCAACATCCGTGTTGTCGAGGAGAGGCTTTTTGCGCTCCGAAACACTCGTGCCCATCCTCCTGATCCTGATCGTTTCGGTCCTCGTCATCGCGCCGCTGGTCAAGATCGTGCTGTCCACCCTGACCGTCGAAGGCCGTGATGCCTGGCAGGCGGTGCTGGCCTCCAAAATGTCCGAGAACCTGTGGTGGCGCCCGCTGTGGAACACCGTGCTGCTCGGTGTCGGCGTTGCCGCCGGCTGCATCCTGATGGGCGGCTTCCTCGCCTGGCTGGTGATGCTCACCGACGTGCCGGCGCCCAGGACAATTGGCTTGCTCGCCACCATGCCGTTCATGATCCCGAGTTTTGCCGCGGCCCTTGCCTGGGGCGCGCTGTTCCGCAACAGCCGCCTCGGCGGCTCGGTCGGCTTCTTCGAAGCCAATGGCTATATCGTGCCCGACTGGCTCGCCTGGGGCCTGGTACCGACGCTGATCGTGCTCATCGCCCACTATTATTCGCTCGCCTTCACCGTCATCTCGGCCGCCTTGAGTTCGATCGGCGCCGACCTCGTCGAGGCGGCCCAGGTCGCCGGCGCCCGGCGCGCCCGCATCTTCTTCGGCATCATCCTGCCCGTCGTCACCCCGGCACTGATCGCTGCCGCATCGCTGACCTTCGCCGGCGCCGTCTCCAACTTCGCCGCCCCTGCCCTGCTTGGCCTGCCGGTGCGCATGCAGACGCTGTCGACACGCCTGTTCGGCATGATCGAGACCGGCCAGACCGAGCGCGGTTTCGTCATCGCCCTGCTCTTGATCGTCGTCTCCGCCTCGTTCCTGTGGCTTGGCGAACGCCTGGTCGCCGGCCGCAAGAACTTCGTCACCGTCACCGGCAAGGGCGGCCGCACCAAGCGCTTCCCGCTCGGCAAGTGGCGCTGGCCGCTGTTCGCCGTCGCCGTCGTCCTGTGTCTGCTCACCACCTTCCTGCCGGCGCTGATCCTGACCGCCTCGAGCTTCGCGCTGCAGAACGGCTCGCTGTTTTCCAACTGGACGACGCATTTCTGGATCGGCGAAGGCGGCACCGACATGGCCCAGGGCCAGGCTGGCATCTTCCGCAATCCGGTGCTGATCGAAGCGCTGTGGATGACGCTGAAGCTCGCCGTGACGGTGGCTGTCACCACCATGGCGCTTGGCCTGGCGCTGGCGCACACCATCGCCCGCAACAAGGGCACGGTCTTGGCAACCGTGCTCGGCCAGGTCTCGTTCACGCCGATCCTGATCCCCTCCATCGCTTTCGCCGCCGCCTATATCGCCCTGTTCGGCGCGCCGATCGGCCCGCTGCCATCGCTCTACGGCACCTTCCTGCTTTTGGTGCTCGCAGCCTCCGCCCACCTTTTGCCCTACGCGGTCCAGTCCGGCCGCTCGGTGCTCGGCCAGATCTCGGCCGACATCGAAGAAAGCGCGCGGCTGACCGGCGCCGGCTTCTTCCGCCGCATGGGCGCCATCATCATGCCGCTGGCCATTCGCGGCCTGCTTGCCGGCGCGCTGCTGGTCTTCGTCAAGATCGTGCGCGACCTGTCGCTGGTGGTGCTGCTGTTCACCTCGACCTCGCCGGTGCTCAGCATGCTTGCCTACCGCTATGCCGCCGAAGGCTTCATGCAGTTCGCCAACGCCATCACCATGGTCATCCTCGTCCTCTGCGTCGTCGCCACGCTTCTGGCGCACCGCCTGCAGAACCGCGTCCAGAAGTGGAAATCCGCATGAACCCGGCAAACGGCAATCCAGCCGCGATCGCGATCCGCAACGTCTCCAAGCGTTTCGGCAGCTTCACCGCCGTCGACAATGTCGACATCTCGGTGCCGCAAGGCGCCTTCCTGGTGCTGGTCGGCCCGTCGGGCTGCGGCAAGTCCACGCTGCTCAGGATGCTTGCCGGCTTGGAAACACCGAGCGAAGGCGAAATGGCCTTCATGGGCCGCATTGTCTCCGACGGCACGCGTGGCCTGGTCGCCGATGCCGGGGCCCGCGACGCCGGACTGGTGTTCCAGAGCTACGCACTGTGGCCGCACATGACGGTTGCCGGCAACATCGAATGGCCGCTCAAGGTCGCGAAATGGAGCAAGGCGGAGCGTACCGCCCGGGTCGACGAGGTGCTCGGGCTGCTCGGCATCGCAGCGCTCAAGGAGCGTTACCCGGCCGAGATTTCGGGCGGCCAGCAGCAGCGCGTGGCCATTGCCCGCACCATCGGCCCCAAGCCGAACATCCTGTTGTTCGACGAGCCGCTGTCCAACCTCGATGCCAAGCTGCGCATCGAGATGCGCAGCGAGCTGATGCGCATCCATCGCGCCACAGGTGCGACATCGGTCTACGTCACCCACGACCAGGTCGAGGCGATGACCATGGCAAGCCATGTCGCCGTGCTCAACAATGGCAAGGTCGAACAGTTCGGCGCACCGCTGGAGCTTCTGGAAAACCCGCGCACCACCTTTGTCGCCACCTTCCTTGGCACGCCACCGGCCAACCTGATCGAGGTCAAAAACAGCGGCGACGGCCTTGTCTATGACGGTCTGCGCCTCACCGACGCCGGCCGGGCCGAGGCACAGGATGGCGTGCAGCTTCTCTACCGCGCCCACGATTTGATGGTCGGCGATGTCGAGGGGCGGCCGACGCTCAGCGCGCGTTTCGAGGAAGCCGCCCCGATCGCCGGGCGCACGATGGTGACGGCGTTTTCGAACGGCCAGCGGCTGACCGCCATGGCCGACGGCTACTTCCGCGCTGCGATCGGCGACCAGATACGCCTCAGCTTCGTCAACGGGCCGAGCGCGGTTTTTGCAATGAATGGTGAAAGGATTAGCTGATGAGATTGGTAATGGTGCGCCATGGCGAGACCACCTGGAATGCCGAGCACAGGCTGCAGGGCCACGACAATGCGCCGCTGTCGCCGCGTGGCATCAAGCAGGTCCAGAGCTTCGCATCCTTCGCCAGGGCGATGGCGCCCGACCATGTCGTGGTCTCCGACCTTGGCCGGACGCGCCAGACCGCCGGCCTGCTCGGTTATGGCGACGCACCGCTCGACCCGCGGCTGCGCGAGATCGACATGGGCAACTGGACCGGCCGCATCAAACACGAGCTCGAGGCCGAGCGGCCGCACGAATATCTGGCCTGGCGTGCCGGCACGTTTACGCCCGACAAGGGTGAGCCCTGGGCGGATTTCTGCGCCCGCATCGTCGAGGGGTTGAGAGACTGCCTGAAGAAGTGCAACGGCGACACACTGGCCATCGTCCATGGCGGCGTCATCCGCGCTGCCTGCCACGCTTTTTTGGGATTGCCGCCTTCACGCGTCGTGCCGGTGACGCCTGGTACAGCGACGATCCTCAGCTTCGATACGGCCGACGCCCCAACGGCACGGCTCGAGGCCTACAATATCGCGGCTGTGGCGCCCGATTTCGACGCGCCGGACTGAGATCGCGCAAAGGAAATGATGCGGCTGCCTGGCCCCCAAGCAGGCCGCAATTTTTCCCCCCAAGGAAGGCAAGAATAGCTACGTGATTTAAAACCAATGCATACAGTATGGCAAAACGATAACGACTTCATACAATGTCAGCAAGGGTGAAATTTCACGACAGGCGTCGAACCATGCACTTTGGCAAGGCAGGACATGTGGATGCGTTCCCCGGTCCGGATAGTGTCTCCCCCACGGACGAGCAGTCCTCGCTGATCCAGGGACGCGCTATCGTTTGCAAGCCGGAACATAAACAGCTTATCCCGGTCGCGCATGGCGACCGGGCAGGTCCGTCCGATGAAAGCAGTGGCGGTTTGCGCCGCCCCGCTACTTCGACATCTCTTCGATATAGGCAATCACATTGGCGATGTCGGCGTCGTCCTTGAGACCGGGGAAGGCCATCTTGTTGCCCGGCACCTTCTCTTTCGGCGCCTTCATATAGGCGGCGATGTTGGTCTCATCCCAGACGAGACCGCCAGTGCCGGCCTGCTTCATGGCGTCGGAATATTTGGCTTCGAAGCTCGGCAGCGAGCCCGCCGTGCGGCCGATGACACCGTGCAGCGATGGGCCGATCTTGTTCTTGTCGACTGCCAGGTCGTGGCAGGCCATGCATTTGGTGAAGACCTTTTTGCCGGCGGCCGCATCGCCCGCCGCATGAACCGGATTGGTGGCTAGAACCGAAGCTGCAAGAAGGGCTTGGACGCCCCATGCTGTCAGTCTCATGGCTGTCTCCCTGGTCAGGCCGGCGCATCGCACCGACGCTGACGATACTAGCGTTGCCTTTGCCAACGCGCCATGCGCCATTCCGTTGCAGCCTTTGGAGCCAAAGCGCTGGAGGGGCGACAAGGGCCACGATGGTTGTTATCATCCTTGCCGGTGCAGGTCGCGGTTTCGCGTGACCAGACACGCTGGACGGCAGCACCGCGAGCCGCGACCTGAACCGGACCCGATCTCGGAGGAATGGTTCATGGCAAATTTCCACGTCTACGCAGCAGGCACTGGCAGCAACGTCGAACATCCCGCCATACGTCGGATAGGGGTTTCGGACGTTTTCGACGCGCTTCGCCTGGGATTTGAAGATTTTTGGGACAAACCCTCACATTACGTCTTTTTATGCCTGATCTATCCGGTTGTTGGCGTGTTCCTGATTACATGGACCTCCGGTGGCAACGCGCTGCAGCTGATCTATCCGCTGGTGACCGGCTTCGCCCTGCTCGGACCATTTGCGGCACTCGGCCTCTATGAGATCAGCCGTCGCCGGGAGAAAAACCTCGACACGTCGTGGAAGCACGCTTTCGAGGTCCGGCAATCGCCCGCCATGCCGGCGATCGCTGTTCTCGGCATCATGCTGATGGCATTGTTCGTCGCCTGGCTGTTCACCGCCCAAGCGCTGTTTTCCTGGCTCTACGGCGACGCCGCACCGGCCAGCTATACCGGCTTCGTCAACGACGTGCTGACGACCCAGCGCGGCTGGACACTGATGATCCTCGGCAACCTCATTGGCTTCGTCTTCGCCCTTGTCGCGCTGAGCACCACGGTCGTCGCCTTTCCGTTGCTGCTTGATCGCGACATCGGCGCCTATGCCGCCGTCGAGACCTCGGCACGGGCGATCATGGCAAACCCGGTGCCGATGCTGCTCTGGGGCCTGATCGTTGCAGCCGCTCTTGTTGCCGGATCGATACCGCTGCTCGTCGGCCTGGCGATCGTCCTGCCGGTGCTCGGTCATTCGACCTGGCATCTCTACCGCAAGCTGATCGAGCCAGCGCCGGTGGCGCCGGCACCCGTCAAGAAGCCGCGCAAACGCGCAGCCTGAACCATTCCTCGCCGGCGGCGTTCAGTCGTCGGCGCACCCCTCGATGAAACAACTTCGCCCGCCCTGTCGAGGGGCGGACGCTAACGGCTTCGGTTTGCCTCACGCCGGGTGGCTGAAGCGGGCGACCCGCGCGCCTTGCAGCAGGTTGCGGAAGTCGCCGCCGGTGACATGCACAAGCGTCTTGTGGTCGCCGGCCTCGAAGTAGACGTCGCCTTCCACACCGAAGCTTTCGTCGAGAATGACCGGCACGTCATAGGCTGCACCTACCGGCGGCACGGCGCCGGTGTCGCAGTCGTTGAACAGTTGGCTGACTTCGTCTTCGGAGGCGAGCCCGAGACGCTTGTCGATGACGTCCTGCAGCGTGCTGAGCTCGACCCGGTGGCTGCTTGGAACCACCGCCAGCGCATAGCCCATTTCATGGTGCAGCAGCACCGACTTGGCCAGCCTGCGGCCGGGTATGTGCGCCGCCTGCGCCGTCTGGCTGCTGGTCGACGTCCGGTGATGGGCAACGGTATCGTAGTGGATACCCTTGCCGGTCATGTAGTCTTCAAGTTTCCTTGCGATCGTCATCGTGGGCGCCCTTCTGTTGGAGGTGGTGACGCGTCGGAGAACGAGAAATCTCATTCTCCTCCCATCATTTTTCCTGTCAACGAAGAACGCATGGCGCCGGCCGAACCCGTCGGCCGGCTGACGTCACTGCGCCCTACTGCCCGGTGCCGAACGACAGCACCCGCGTGATTTCCGTGTAGCGGGCCTCGACCACCATGATCGCGACGAACACCAGGATCGCCAAAGGCGGCACGATGATCGCATAGGCCAGCGCCAGCCGCTCCCAGGCCATGTGCATGAACACGGCGACGATCAGCCCGGCCTTGAGCATCATGAAGGTGAGAATCAGCGCCCAGCGCAGATAGCCGTGAACGCCGAAATAGTCGACCGCGTAGGAGCAGGCGCTGAGGATGAACAGCCAGCCCCAGACGACGAGATAAAGCTTGATCGGGTGCTGCTGGCCCACGGCATGCGCCGCTGCCTGGGCGGGCGCGGCATGGCCATGCAGCCCGTGATCCTGCGCTTCTACCTGTGCCATCGCTTCACCTCACCAAAGATAGAAGAACGCGAAAATGAACACCCACACCAGATCGACGAAGTGCCAGTAGAGCCCCATGATCTCGACGCTCTCATACTGGCCCCGCCGGCTGGTGAAGAACCCCCGTTCACCGGTCTCGTAGTCACCGCGCCAGACCTTGCGCGCGACGATCAAAAGGAAGATCACGCCGATGGTCACGTGGGTGCCGTGGAAGCCGGTGATCATGAAGAAGGTCGAGCCGAACTGTGCTGCGCCCCATGGATTCTCCCACGGCCGCACGCCCTCGCTGATCAGCTTGGTCCATTCGAAGGCCTGCATGCCGACGAAGGTGGCGCCAAGGGCCGCGGTCAAAAGCATCAGGATCGCCGTTTTCTTGCGGTCGCGGCGGTAGCCGAAATTGACCGCCATCGCCATCGTGCCCGAGGACGAGATCAGCACGAAGGTCATGATCGCGATCAGGATCAACGGGATGTCCTGGCCGAACAGATGCAGCGCAAAGACCTCGCTCGGGTTCGGCCACGGCACGACGGTCGACATGCGCGCGGTCATGTAGGACAGCAGGAAGCAGCCGAAGATGAAGGTGTCGCTGAGCAGGAAGATCCACATCATGGCCTTCCCCCAGGAGACACCCTTGAACGCCCGCTGGTCCGATGACCAATCGGCTATGAAGCCGCGCAGGCCCGGCGGCCGTGGCGCGGTGTGGTCGGCATGTCCCAGCGTGGTCTCGGCCATCCGCGTTCTCCCTCAGCTCAGCAATTGGCGGCAGATGTCGACGAAGTCGGCGGCCCAGCCGGCCAGCACGGCAAACAGCACCAGCCAGACGACGAGCAGGACGTGCCAGTACATGGCGCACAGTTCGGTCGACAGGACGAGCCTGGCCGATTTTTCGCCGCGCCACGCCCTGACATTGGTTCGGCCAAGCACGACAAGCCCGCCGATGATGTGCAGGCCGTGCATCGCGGTGATCAGGTAGAAGAAGCTGACCGCCGGGTTCTCGGCGGCGAAATAGCCGCCGGCGGCGAGGTCGCGCCAGGCCAGCAGCTGGCCGCCGAGGAACACCACCGACGACAGTGCGCCGGCCAGCAAGCCAAGGCGCAGATTGTCGAGCTGGTCCTTGTGCGCGGCAACCACCGCGCATTGCAGGGCCACGCTCGCCAGCACCAGCATGCCGGTGTTGAGCCAAAGCAGCCGCGGCATCGGCGGCGCCTGCCAGTCGGCATAGACCATGCGCATGAAGTAGGCGCTGATCAACAGCGCAAACAGCGCGCCGACGACGGCGAGAAACACCCCAAGGCCGAGCTTGGCCGGATGCAGCAATGACGCCTCGGTCTCGGGAAAGGCGTTGACCGGTCCCGCTTCCAGCCACGGCTTGGACATCAGCCGCTGCCGCGCCAGCCACCAGCCGGCAATGGCGGTGATCAAGGCGAGGAAGATCAGGATGGCGCTCATGCCGGCCCGCCTTGCGTCGGCGGACCAGGATCGTTTTGCGGAATGAAGTCCTCCGGCGCGCCGGGCACCGAGTAGTCATAGGCCCAGCGATAGACGACAGGCAGTTCCTTGCCGAAATTGCCATGCGGCGGCGGCGTGCCGGCAGTCTGCCATTCCAGCGTCGTTGCCCGCCACGGATTGTCGCCCGCTTCCTTGCCGTGGCGAATGCTCCAGATGAGATTGAACAGGAACACCATCTGGGCGAAGCCGACGGTCAGTGCTGCGACGGTGATGAACTCGTTCAGCGTATGCACCGATGGCGGGATGAAGGCGGTATCGCCAAGTTCGGGATAGCGCCGGGGCACGCCGACCAGCCCGACATAGTGCATCGGGAAGAAGATCAGGTAGGCGCCAACGAAGGTGACCCAGAAGTGGAAGCGGCCCAGCCACTCGTTGAGCATGCGGCCGGTCATCTTGGGATACCAGTGATAGACCGCGCCGAAGATGACCATGATCGGCGCCACGCCCATCACCATGTGGAAGTGGGCGACCACGAACATCGTGTCCGACAGCGGCACGTCGACGACGACATTGCCGAGGAACAGCCCGGTCAGCCCGCCATTGACGAAGGTGACGATGAAGGCGAGCGCAAACAGCATCGGGATCGTCAGGTGGATGTCGCCGCGCCACAGGGTCAGCACCCAGTTGTAGACCTTGAGGGCGGTGGGAACGGCGATGATCAGCGTGGTGGTGGCGAAGAAGAAGCCGAAATAGGGGTGCATGCCCGAAACATACATGTGGTGCGCCCAGACCACGAAGGACAGCGCGCCGATGCCGACGATCGCCCACACCATCATGCGGTAGCCGAAGATGTTCTTGCGCGCATGGGTGCTGATCAGGTCGGAGACGATACCGAAGGCGGGCAGTGCGACGATGTAGACTTCGGGGTGGCCGAAGAACCAGAACAGGTGCTGGAACATGATCGGGCTGCCGCCATTATGCGGCGACTGCTCGCCCATCTCGACGATCGCCGGCATGAAGAAGCTCGAGCCGATGGCGCGGTCAAACAGCATCATCACGCAAGCGACGAACAGCGCCGGGAAGGCCAGCAGCGCCATGACAGTCGCGGTGAAGATGCCCCACACCGTCAGCGGCAGCCGCATCAGCGTCATGCCGCGCGTGCGCCCCTGCAGCACGGTGACGACATAGTTGAGCCCGCCCATGGTGAAGCCGATGATGAACAGGATCAGCGACACCAGCATCAGGATGATGCCGGGCCCGGTGCCGCCGGGCGTGCCTGACAGGATCGCCTGTGGCGGATACAGCGTCCAGCCAGCACCGGTCGGCCCGCCGGGCGCAAAGAAGCTCGCCACCAGCACCAGCACGGCCAGCAGATAGATCCAGTAGCTCAGCATGTTGACGTAGGGAAACACCATGTCCCGGGCGCCGACCATCAGCGGGATCAGGTAGTTGCCGAAGCCGCCGAGGAACAGGGCGGTCAAAAGGTAGATGACCATGATCATGCCGTGCATGGTCATGAACTGGTAGTAGGCCTCGGGCGTGATGAAATCGAAGGTGCCGGGGAAACCGAGCTGCAGCCGCATCAGCCAGGACAGCACCAGCGCGACCAGCCCGATGGCAAGTGCGGTGCCCGCATACTGGATGGCGATGACCTTGGCGTCCTGCGAGAAGACGTATTTCGTCCACCAGCTATGCGGATGGTAAAGCTCCATCTCGCCCACTTCCGCTGGTGGGATCAGGTCTGCTCCGTGGGCGTGACATCGACCATGCGTACACCTGTTGCTATTGCCTCTGCCCTTCGCGGTGAGGCCGCTTTCAAGCGGTCGCGCCGTATCTCCTATTCGATCTTCGCCGCAGCTTTCGCCCGATCGACAAGCGCGCCGACCTTGGCGGGCCCTGTCAGCTGGGCGAATGTCGACTGCTGCTGCAGCCAGCTCGTGTAGTCCTGCGCGGTGTCGACCATGACGATACCGCGCATGAAGCCGTGTCCCGTGCCGCAGAGTTCCGCGCACAGCACTTCGAACGTTCCGGTCCGCGTCGGGGTGAACCAGAAATAGGTGACCATGCCCGGCACCATGTCCATCTTGGCGCGGAACTCGGGCACGTAGAAATCGTGCAGCACGTCGATCGAACGCAGCAGCATCTTGACCGGCTTGTCGATCGGCAGATGCAGGTCGGCGGCCTCGACCACGACATCGTCCTGGCCGTTGGGGTCGTCGGGATTGATGCCGAGCGGATTGTCGGAATTGACCAGCCGGGCGTTGGAGGTGCCGAGCTTGCCGTCGGCGCCGGGCAGGCGGAAGCTCCACTGCCATTGCTGGGCAACCACCTCGACCTCGGTCGCATCCTTCGGCACGGTGACGAACTGGCCCCAGACATACAGGCCGGGCGCCAGCATCGCCGCCACGCCGACCGCCGTGACCAGTGTCAGCCAGGATTCGAGTTTCTTGCTTTCGGGCTCATAGGCCGCCTTCTGCCCTTCCTTGTGGCGGAAGCGATAGACGCAATAGGCCATGAACAGGACGACGGCCGAGAAGACCGCGCCGGTGATCCAGAAAGTGGCAACGAGAGTGCTGTCGATGTAGCCCCAGTTGGAGGCTATCGGCGTCCACCACCAAGGGCTCAGCACATGGAAGAGCACTGAGCCGACGACAACAAGAACGAGTACGAGCGCAATGGCCATCCTCTGTCCTCCCCGGCATTCCGGGGACGCTGTCCCAGCAGGAAGGCCAGCCGCATCATAGCTTGATTTGGCGCGGAAATACTAGGGGAGGAAGCGGTTGCAGGTTGCGTCATATTTGCAAGCTGCTTGTGGTTGCAGAAACTCTTCCGCAACCGGTCTTGTCTTCTTGGCCGTCAGGTCAAGCTCCCAATGCGGCGCGCCGCGATGGCTTCGCCACACCGTCCGAGATGGCTTCGCCACTCCGGACTTGACGGGCAGTTTGGCCGTTCAGACCGCCTGGGCCGGATAGCCGGCCGCGTCGAGCGCCTGGGCAACCTTGGCAGCGTCAGCGCTGGTTTCGACTGACACCGTCTGCGCCTTGAGGTCGATATCGATGCGCGCGGCCGCATCGACGCTGTGCACGGCCTTGGTCACCATGCCGGCGCAATGGCCGCAGGTCATGTCGGGAACATTCATCTTCAGCATTTCAAATCCTCTTTCGGGCCGGCATCGCGCCGTATCCGCAATGTGGTGTTTCCAGTTACTGTAAGGTCAAACAGTTTTTCGATCACGGATTTGTTACCAGCCACGCAACGCGCAAGCAACGGAGCGTTGGCCCGGCATATCCATGAAAGATCAATGTTTTCAGTGAGTTGTCCGATAAGAACGAAATCGGCAAGAAAGCTGTTGACCTTCCCAACACTGGAAGCCTTAGACCTCGGTTCGAAATTGATGACATAGAGGTCCATGGCCATGAACGCACCATTCAACCCGCCCACCGGCACTATCCGGCAAAGCTTCCCGATCGAGGGCATGACCTGCGCCTCCTGCGTGCGCCGCGTCGAGCTGGCCATCGCCAAGGTGCCTGGTGTGACCGCGGCCACCGTCAACCTTGCCACCGAAAGTGCTGACGTGACCTTCGGCGGCAGCATCGACGCCGACGGCGTCATCGCCGCCATCCGCAACGCCGGCTACGACGTGCCGGTCGAGAAGATCGAAGTCGAGATCGAGGGCATGACCTGCGCCTCCTGCGTCCGCCGGGTCGAAAAGGCCATTGCTGCCGTGCCGGGCGTGAAGACCGCTTCGGTCAATCTCGCCACCGAACGCGCCACCATCGAGACGCTGGCCGGCACCACCCGCGCAGCGATTGATGCCGCGATCCGCAAGGCCGGCTACGAGCCGCGTCGTAGCGACAAGGCCGACGCCGAAGGCGACAGCCGCGAGGACGCCCGCAACCGCGAATTCTCCAACCTCAAGCGCGACTTCGCCATCGCTGCGGTGCTGACGCTGCCGATCTTCGTGCTGGAGATGGGCTCGCACGCCATCCCCGCGCTGCACCACTGGCTGATGATGAATGTCAGCCAGCAGAAGCTCTACATTGCCTTTTTTGTGCTGGCGACCATCGTCCAGTTCGGCCCCGGCCTGCGCTTCTACCAAAAGGGCGTGCCGGCCTTGCTGCGGCTGGCGCCCGACATGAACTCGCTGGTCGTGCTCGGCTCGACTGCCGCCTGGGCCTATTCGGTTGTCGCCACCTTTGCCTCAGGCGTGCTGCCGGCCGGCACCGCCAATGTCTATTTCGAGGCATCGGCGGTCATCGTCACGCTGATCCTGCTTGGCCGCGTGCTCGAAGCCAAGGCCAAGGGCCGCACCAGCGAAGCCATCAAGCGGCTGATGGGCCTGCAGGCCAAGTCGGCGCGTGTCGAGCGCAATGGCACATTCGTCGACATCCCGCTCGAAGAGGTCGTTGCCGGCGATGTCGTGCAGGTGCGCCCCGGCGACAAGGTGCCGGTCGACGGCATCGTGCTGTCGGGCTCGTCCTTCGTCGACGAATCGATGATCTCAGGCGAACCGATCCCGGTCAGCAAGGGCGAAGGTGCCGAGGTCGTCGGCGGTACCATCAACAAGACCGGCTCCTTCACCTATCGCGCCACCAAGGTCGGCGCCGATACGCTGCTGGCCCAGATCATCCGCATGGTCGAAACAGCGCAAGGCTCTAAGCTGCCGATCCAGGCGCTGGTCGACAAGGTCACGGCCTGGTTCGTGCCCGCCGTCATGGCCGCCGCAGCGCTGACCTTCCTGGTCTGGCTGGTCTTTGGCCCGGAACCTGCGGCGACCTTTGCGCTGGTCAATGCGGTTGCCGTGCTGATCATCGCTTGCCCCTGTGCCATGGGTCTCGCCACCCCGACCTCGATCATGGTCGGCACCGGCCGTGCCGCCGAACTGGGCGTGCTGTTCCGCAACGGCGAAGCACTGCAGTCGCTGAAGTCGACCGAGGTCGTGGCGCTCGACAAGACCGGCACGCTGACCGCCGGCAAGCCGGTCACGACCGACCTCGAAGTCGCCAACGGTTTTGACCGTACCAGGGTGCTCGCTTTGGTGGCCGCCGTCGAGGCCCAGTCCGAGCACCCGGTCGCGGCGGCCATCGTCGCCGCGGCCAGGGAAGAAGGTCTCGCTCTGGCCGAGGCCAGCGCCTTCGAGGCGGTGCCCGGCTTCGGCGTCAGCGCCAGCGTCGGCACGCACCGCGTCGATGTTGGTGCCGACCGCTACATGGCCAGGCTCGGCATCCCGGTGCAGGGCTTCGCCGAGACCGCTATCCGCATGGGCTACAAGGCCAAGACCCCGCTCTATGCCGCCATCGACGGCAAGCTCGCGGCAGTCATCGCGGTCTCCGACCCGATCAAGCCGACGACGCCGCAGGCCATCCGCGCCCTGCACGACATGGGCCTGAAGGTCGCGATGATCACCGGCGACAACCGTCGCACCGCCGAAGCCATCGCCGCCCAGCTCGGCATCGACGAGGTCGTCGCCGAAGTGTTGCCCGACGGCAAGGTCGATGCCATCAAGCGCCTGCGTGCCGGTGGCCGCGCCGTGACCTTCGTCGGCGACGGCATCAACGACGCGCCGGCACTTGCCGAGGCCGATGTCGGCATTGCCATCGGCACCGGCACGGATGTCGCCATCGAAAGTGCCGACGTGGTGCTGATGTCAGGCGACCTGCTCGGGGTGACCAACGCGATTGCGCTGTCCAAGGCGACGATTGCCAACATCCGGCAGAACCTGTTCTGGGCCTTCGCCTACAACGCCGCCCTCATCCCGGTCGCGGCGGGTGTGCTCTACCCGATCAGCGGCACCTTGCTGTCGCCGATGCTGGCGGCGGGCGCGATGGCGATGTCGAGCGTCTTCGTGCTCGGCAATGCGATGCGGCTGAAGCGCTTCAAGGCCCCGGCCCGCGCGACCGCAGTGCCAGGTGCCCCGTCGCTGGTCCCGGCCGTGTAGCCAGGCCGGCGGCCTGCCCGGCAGGGCATGATCCCGAAGGTGGAAACTTTTCGGACAAGATCGTGCCCAGGCAGGCCGGCCGCTGCTGCTTTCTCCAATCCATCTGCTCATCACGCGAGGCCACCATGCCCAACGCTCCCTGGATCGAGATCTTCACCACGCCGACCTGCCCCGACTGCCTGGCGCTGAAGCGCTGGCTCAATGCTGAGAGCCTGCCCTTCGTCGAGCGCGACCTGCGCGACCCCGACATCGCCGACGAAGCCAAGCGCCGCACCGGGGTGCGCGTCGCCCCGATCACCATCATCGACGGCAAGCACGTCTTTTACGGCACCTTCGCCACCCAGCGCGCCGAGATCGCAGCGCTGCTCGACCTGACCAGGGCAGCCTGAACATGACCTACCTGACCCTGCCCCAGCCCGGCCGCCGCATCGCGGTCGGCGATACCAGGACGGTCCTGCAGGCAGCCCTCGACGCCGGCATCGCCTATCCGCACAGCTGCCGTTCCGGCCGCTGCGGCGCCTGCAAGTCGCGCCTCGTCTCGGGCCATGTCGAACTCGGCAAGCACTCGCCTTTTGCGCTCAGCCAACAGGAGCGCGAAGACGGCTTCATCCTCGCCTGCCGCGCCGTGCCAAGCGATGACGTCGTCGTCGAATGGCTCGACGAAAGCTTCGACGCCGCCCCGCCTGTCGTGCAGGAGGCGCGGGTCGTCGCCATCGACAAGATGACGCACGACATCGTCGCGCTCCGCCTTCAACTTGCCGACCGCGAAAATTTCCGCTTTGCCGCCGGGCAGTATCTGTCGCTGTCGATGCCGGGCGCGCCGCCGCGCAACTATTCGATGGCCAGCCGGCCCGACGAGGAGCTCATCGAGCTTCACGTCAGGGCTGTACCAGGCGGTCGCACCAGCAGCCTGATCCACGCCACCCTGTCGGCCGGCGACACGGTCGGGATCAAAGGCCCGGCCGGCTCGGCCTATCTGCGCGAGGCCCATGCCGGCCCGATTATTGCCCTTGCCGGTGGCAGCGGCCTCGCCCCGGTCAAGTCGATCGTCGAGACGGCGCTGCTTTCCGGCCTGGGCCAGCCGATCCATGTCTATTTCGGCGTCCGCGCCGCGCGCGACCTCTATCTGGTCGAGCACTTCCGCGCGCTGGAACGGAGATTTGCCAAGCTGACCTTCGTGCCGGTGCTGTCGCAGACGGCTTCGGAGGGCTGGCGCAGCGGCTTCGTTGCCGACGCGCTCGCCGAGGATCATCGCGACCTCGCCGGGGCCAAGGCCTATGTCGCCGGCCCTCCCGCCATGGTCGACGCCGCCATGGCCATTCTCGGCGCGCGTGGGCTACAGGCCAGCGACATCCACGCCGATGTCTTCTTCACGCCTGAGGCAAGCGACAACAACGCCGCTTGACCTCCAGGGGTCGCAATCCCCATTAATAGGACATGCATTCGATGCGGCACATCCCGGCCACGACCCATCAGCACCGCGCCACCGGGCGCAGGCAGGCTCGTGCGCGCGCTGCTGTGATGCCCGATGGCAGGGCGCTGAAAGCCCTGCGCCTGCTGTTGCCGCTGCTGCTGTTGTTTTTCCTGGCGCTCGGCCAGGCGGCATCCGCCCACCCGGCCGGCAGCCAGCACCAGCCGCACGCCACCCAGACGGTGTCGCATCACGCCAAGGCCGACGCCGGCTGCTGCGACCTTTCGCAAGACAAGGACGCCAAGGCTTGTCTCGCCCAATGTCTGGCCTCGTGCAGCTATTGCGCGCCGGTTCCGCTGCCGACTGTCTTCCCCGACCTTGCAGCTGCTTCGCCGCGTCCCGCCAAGACCGAGCCTTTGCACGGGGCGATCGCCTCGCCGCATCTCAGACCGCCATCCCACTCCTGAACTGACGCGTTTCGACGCGCACGCCCCGGCCCTGTCAGCGCCGGGAGACATCAAGTTTTGGAGACCATGAACATGAATACCCTTTCGCGCCGCGGCTTCCTCGCGGCTTCAGCGGCTACGCTTTCGGCTGCCGCTGTCCCATCGCTCCTGCTGCCGGTGCGCCCGGCCCGCGCCGACGGCCACAAGGTCATCACGGCGGGCAAGCGCGTCATCGAGGTCAGGGGCAAGGCCGCCAACGTCTTTGGCCTCACCCAGGCCGACGGCTCTTCCGGCCTCGTCATGAATGCCGGCGAGAACTTCCGCGTCAGGCTGAAGAACCTTATCGGCGAGCCGACCGCCATCCACTGGCACGGCCTCACCCCGCCATGGCAGCAGGACGGCGTCGCCGCCATCTCGCAGCAGCCGATCGCCGATGGCGGCAGCCATGACTACGACTTTCCAGTCGCTCGTGCCGGCACCTTCTGGATGCATTCGCATTTCGGCCTGCAGGAGCAGTCGATGCTGGCGGCCCCGCTGATCGTGCGCGACCCTGACGAAGCAGGCCAGGACATGCAGGAGGTGGTGGTGCTGTTCCACGACTTCACCTTCCGCGATCCGCAGGAGATCCTCGCCGAGCTCAAGGCCGGCGGCCACGACATGGGGGCCATGGCACCAGCGCCGGCAGCTGGCGGCCATGAAGGCCACGACATGTCGGGCATGGCGATGGGCAGCGGCACCATGGACCACGGCACGATGAACATGGGTGGCATGCAGATGGGCGGCCAGATGGGAGCCCAGACGGGCATGTCCCATCTGCAGGACGTGCAATACGACGCCCTGCTGGCCAATGACCGCACCCTCGACGATCCCGAAATCTTCGCCGTCGAGCCGGGCGGCCGCGTTCGCCTACGCCTCATCAACGGTGCCGCCTCGACCAATATGTGGCTCGACCTCGGCAAGCTCGAGGGCAAGCTGATCGCCGTCGACGGCATGCCGGTCGAGCCGGTCGAAGGTCAGCGCTTCGAGTTCGCCGTGGCCCAGCGCCTCGACATCCTGCTCGAACTGCCGAAGGAGCCGGGCGCCTGGCCGGTCTTGGCCGTGCAGGAAGGCGGCCGCATGCGCACCGGTGTCGTGCTTGCCGCCAAGGGCGCGCCTGTCGCCAAGCTTGCCGGCATGGCCGACGAGGACTTCCCCGCCGTCGGTGTCGCGCTCGAGCAGAAGCTCAGGGCGGCCAGGCCGCTCGGCGACAAGCCTGCCACACGCAAGCACACCATGATGCTCGGCGAAGGAGCTGGTTATGTCTGGACGCTCGATGGCGCCATGCACGGCCAGGACAAGCCGCTGGCGGTGACGAGCGGCGACCGCTTCGAGCTCACCTTCATGAACCACACGACCATGTCGCATCCGATGCACCTGCACGGCCACCACTTCCAGGTGGTTGCGGTCAACGGCAAGCGTTTTGCCGGGGCCATGCGCGACACGGTGCTGGTGCCGGCCAATATGGGCACGGTAACCATCGCCTTCGACGCCGACAATGCCGGCAACTGGGCGCTGCACTGCCACCATCTCTACCACATGGCCGGCGGCATGATGACCTCGATGGCCTATGACGACTGAAGCTGAGACTGGGACGGGGCGGCATCAGCTGCCCCGGCCCATCACGATTTCGCCAGCCCCTTGAACTTCCAGTTACTGGAAGCTTTATATGACATCCAAATCGATCGAGGAGTGACCATGAACATTGGTACCGCTTCGGAAAAGTCGGGCCTGCCGGCCAAGACCATCCGTTATTACGAAGACATCGGCCTGTTGCGCCCCGACCGCGCCGACAACGGCTATCGCGACTACTCGATGTCCGACGTGCATCGCCTGCGTTTCCTGCAGCGCTCGCGCAGCCTCGGCTTTTCGGTCGAGCAATGCCGCCAGCTTTTGTCGCTTTATGGCGACAAGGAGCGCGAGAGCGCCGACGTCAAGGCCCTCGCCGAGACCAAGCTTGCCGAGATCGACCGCAAGCTGGCCGAGCTGACCGAGCTGCGCAACACGCTGCGCCACCTCGTGCACAACTGCCACGGTGACGCCAGGCCCGATTGCCCGATCATCGACGGCCTGTCCGGCCGCCTGCAGACGCAGTAGCCGGCGTGAAGTTCGAGTGACCAGCCTCGCCGCCTATGGCGGTCTCTTCGTCGCGGCCTTCGCCGCCGCGACGCTGCTGCCGGCGCAGTCCGAAGCCCTGCTTGCCGGGCTGACCATCAATGGCGGTTATTCGCTTGCCCTGCTCGTTGCCGTCGCAACACTTGGCAACGTGCTCGGATCGTGGGTGAACTGGCTGATCGGCGGCCAGGTCGAACGCTTCAAGGACCGGCGCTGGTTTCCGGTCGGCCCAGTCGCACTGCAGCGGGCCGAAAACTGGTATCGGCGCTATGGCCGCTGGTCGCTGCTGCTCTCCTGGGTGCCGATCATCGGCGACCCGCTGACGCTGATCGCCGGCACGCTGAAGGAGCCGTTGTGGAGCTTTCTTGCCCTCGTCGGCATCGCCAAGCTCATGCGCTACCTTGCGGTGGCGGCGGCAGCACAGAGTTTCGTCTGAAACAACAGTTCACACTGCCCCTCACCCTTACCCTCTCCCCGTGAAGAACGGGGAGAGGGAGACGCCCACGTTGCGGCCAGCTTCCTTCGCCCCGTTCTTCACGGGGAGAAGGTCCGGCAGGGGTTGAGGGGCAGATGGACCAATCCCGGTCACGCCCGGATCAGCACCGGTCCGCGCGCGGCAAACCCCAGCCCGACATCCTGTCCCGGTACGAAGGGTGCATCGACGTCTGACGACACGGCAAAGACCTCGCCGAACGCGGTGCCGACCATGAACTCCAGGTCGGAACCGACATAAGTCACCTTGTCGAGCCGGCCGGGAATCGTGCCCGCCGCGCCGGCCGGCTTGATCTCGATGCGGCTCGGCCGCACCGCGAGCTTGGCCGGCCCCGGCGCCATGCCGCGTGCATCGAGCTTCGTTTCGAGCCCGCCGAGCCGCACATTGGCCAGTCCGCCTTCGACCGAGGCGATCTCGCAGTCGAAGATGTTGGCCTCGCCGATGAAGTCGGCGACAAACGCATCGGCCGGTGCTTCATAGAGTTCGCGCGGCGTGCCGTCCTGGGCGATGACGGCATTGTTCATGACGATGATCCGGTCGGAGACGGCCAGCGCCTCCTCCTGGTCATGCGTGACATAGACCACGGTCAGGCCGAGCTTGGTCTGGATGTCGCGGATTTCCTCGCGCACCCGCCGCCTCAGCTTGGCGTCGAGATTGGACAGCGGCTCGTCGAACAGCAGTACCTGCGGCTCGAGCACCAGCGCGCGCGCCACCGCGACACGCTGCTGTTGCCCGCCCGACAGCTCGCTCGGCAACCGGTTGCCATAACCGGAGAGGCCGACAAGTTCGAGCCCGGCACGCGCCCGCTCACCGATCTCCTTCTTGGCGAAGCCCGAGAATTTCAGCCCGTATTCGACGTTCTCGTTGACGCTCATATGCGGAAACAGCGCATAGGACTGGAACACCATCGACACGTCGCGATCGGTCGCCGGAAGCGTGGTGACATCAGTCCCGCCGATCAGGATTTTTCCGCGCGTCGCCATCTCCAGCCCGGCGATCATCCTCAGCGTCGTCGTCTTGCCGCAGCCGGAAGGGCCAAGCAGCGTCACCAGCTTGCCCGCTTCGACAAACAACGAGACATTGTTGACCGCCGCGGTCGGACTTTTGCCGTAAACCTTGGTGACCTCGTGAAACTCCACCGACGCGGCGTTGCTGCCGATGCTTGCCATTTTAGCCGCCTCCAGAAAATGCCGGTTGGTTGCGCTCGGGCAGGCTGACATTGGAGCGCCAGCCGGTCGTTTGCGGATCGCCATGCTGCCCGCGCCGGCCGATGTTGCGCCGCCCGACAAGCAGCTGCATCAGGCCGACCACCGCCAGCATGACGCCGATCAGCACCGCCGAATAGGCAATCGCAATGCCATATTCGTTGTTTTCGACACGGCCGACGATGTAGCTCGTCGACATGTCGTAGCGGGCGCTGACCAAAAAGATGATGGCGCTGATCGCCGTCATGGCGCGCACGAAGGAATAGACCAGTGCCGCGAGGATCGCCGGCCTGAGCAAAGGCAGCACCACCTTGCGGAAGGTCTGCCACGAATTGGCGCCAAGCGTCAGCGACGACTCGTCGAGGCTCTTGTCGATCTGCGACATCGAGGCCACCCCTGCCCGCACGCCGACCGGCATGTTGCGGAAGATGAACGACAGCACCAGGATGATGCCGGTGCCGGTCAGCTCGATCGGCGGCACGTTGAAGGCAATGACATAACTCACGCCGATGACCGTGCCGGGGATGGCAAAAGACAGCATGGTGCCGAACTCGAAGGCGTTCTTGCCGGCAAAATTCTGCCGCACCAGCAGATAGGCGGTGAGCAGGCCGATGGCCGCGGTCAGCGGCGCCGAGATCAGCGCGATCATCATCGTCGTCCAGAACGAGCTCCAGGCCGAGCCCTTCCAGTGGATGCCGAACTCGTTCCAGCCGACGGCGAATGCCTTGACGTAGTGGGCGAGGGTCAGGCTGTGATCGACGCCCCAAAGCTTGACGAAGCTGCCGTAGAAGATCGTCCCGTAGATGACGATGGTAAAGATCGCCCAGAAGCCGGCGACACCATAGACGGCGCGCCTGAGGCCGCTCGGCAATTGCGGATGCACGCCGGAATCGCCCTTGCCCGACAGCGTCGTATAGGACTTCTTGCCGAGCCAGAAACGCTGGGCATAAAAGGCGACAAGCGTAAAGGCGAGCAGCACCAGCGCCAGGATCGCGGCTTGCGCCTCGTCATTCTGGGCGCCGACAATGGCGAAGAAAATCTCGGTCGACAGCACGTCGAAATTGCCGCCCAAAACCAGCGGATTGCCGAAATCGGCCATGCTTTCGATGAAGCCGAGCAAGAAGGCATTGGCGAGGCCCGGCCGCATCAGCGGCAACGACACCGTCCAGAAGGTCTGCCAGCGGTTGGCGCGCAGGGTCTGCGCCGCTTCCTCCATCGAGGGGCTGACACCCTCGACCACACCGATCAGCACCAGAAAGGCGATCGGCGTGAAGGCCAGAAG
Organism: Aminobacter sp. UC22_36; assembly: GCF_044056035.1. Lineage (NCBI taxonomy): Bacteria > Pseudomonadati > Pseudomonadota > Alphaproteobacteria > Hyphomicrobiales > Phyllobacteriaceae > Aminobacter > Aminobacter sp. UC22_36. The sequence continues at coordinate 1,012,165 of NZ_CP171996.1, read as the reverse complement.
CTGGGCGATCAGCAGGCCCGGCAGGCCATAGACCCAGCGCGTCGGCTGGATGCCCAGGACTTCGGAGACGGACTGGGTGATCGCGCCCGACAGGCCGAACAGGAGCACGATGGCAAGGCCGATGACGAAGGGCGGCGTGATGATCGGCAGCACCGTCAGCGCCCGCAAGAGCTTGCCATAACGGAAGCCGGTGCGGGTCACCACCAGGGCGAAGACAAGCCCAAGCACGGTGGTCAGGACACCGACAAGAACGGCCAGGAACAGCGAGTTCCAGGCGACGCCGCAGCGGCTGCCGCCGGCGAGGCAGTCGAGCCCCCACAGCCGCGCGCTGAACAGCTTGCCCAGGAAGGTGCTGAACGAATAGCTGCCGTCAGCGGTGATCAGCGCATTGGCCAGCAGCTGCAGGATCGGCATGAAGATGAACAGCCCGACCGCCGCGACGACAAAGGCGATTGTCGAAACCACGAAGACGTCGCCGCCGACAGCGCCACGCGCCGCCAGGCCGAGCGAGAACAAAAACAGGAAGGCAAGGCCGACCAGCAGCGCCCCGTAACCCATGCCGAACTGGCGGTCGCCGAGATCGCCAAACAGGCTCTGCAGCCAGCCGAACTGCCAGCCGCGCAGACCGATGGCAAAGCCCTGGAACATCATCCAGGCAAAACCGACAGCGCCGACAGCGATCAACAGTCTGCCGAACAGCGGGTCGGATTTCTTGCGCCGCCAAAGCAGCAGCGGCGCGGCCAGGGCGAGGCTGAGCGGCGCCAGCCACAGCTTCTCACCTTTAAGGTTGAGGATCAGCGCAGGCGCGAACTCGCTGTCGAGCGGATAGCCCTCGAACAGCCAGGACAAGCCGAAGAACCCGTCTTCGACGCCAAACCAGGGCAGCACGGCGAAGCCGAGCCAACCGACCGCCATCCATAGGATGACGGCCGGGTGCAGGCCGCCGCTGAAGTCGCGGGAGCGCATGTCTTACTGCGGCAGCGTCGAGACCTCGGTGTCCCATTTCGACAGCAGCCGCTTGCGCTCGTCGCTCGAGCCATACTTCTTGAAGTCGTAGTCGATCAGCTTGATGGTCGACAGATCAGGCGTCAGTTCCGACACCGTCGCTGTCTTGTTCGACGGCAGCTGGAACGACTTCACGTCCTTGGCCTTGCTCTGCATCTCGGCCGAAAGCGCCCAGTCGTAGAACTTCTTGGCCGCATCGGGATTGCGCGCGCCCTTGATCAGCGACATCGAGCCGATCTCGTAGCCGGTGCCTTCGCAAGGCGCGACCGTCACGATCGGGAAGCCCGCCGCCGTCTGCGCCACCGCGTCGTGCATGAACACGATGCCGATGGTGGTTTCGCCGAGGCCGGCGGCCTTGATCGGCGCCGAGCCCGACTTGGTGTACTGGTTGATGTTTTTGTGCAGGGCTTTCATGTAGTCGAAGCCCTTGTCCTCGCCGAACAGCTGCACCATCGTTGCCAGCGTCGTGTAGGCGGTACCCGACGAATTCGGATTGGCGATCTGGACCTGGCCCTTGTATTCGGCCTTGGTCAGGTCGGCCCAGCACTTCGGCTCGGGCAGGCCGTTCTTGGCCAGCAGGTCCTTGTTGTAGCCGAAGCCGAGCGCGCCGGAGTAGACGCCGATGGTCTTGTTGCCGGCGGCTTCGGCCTGCTTGATCGCCCAGTCGTGCAACTCGCCGCGCATCGGCGACATGTATTCGTCGGTCAGGCCTTCCTGTGCCGCCTGCAGGTGCGGATCGCCGGTGCCGCCCCACCACACGTCGCCCTTGGGATTGCCGGCTTCGGCGCGAACCTGGGCATAGGTCTCGCCCGAGCTCTTGCGGGTCATGTCGACGGTGATGCCGGTCTTTTCCTCAAAACCGGTCTTGATCTGCTGGCACCACGCCTCATCGGCGCTGCAATAAAGTGTCAGGCTCTCCGCCTGGGCTGCCGTACCACCGGCGACGAAAACAGCGGCCAGCGCGGCCGAACGCAAATAGGCAGACTTCATATCGGGGTTCCCTCCACATAATTATTCGCCGTCTAACGATCTGATGTCGTTTTGGTCACTTGCAGAGTGAGTTGTTTTTGCGCATTTTGCAATCGTGTTCATCGCACTATCTTAGTGTCATGAACCCGAACGGGCCGAGGTGATACACACAAAGCCAGCGGCGCCCGTCGGCACAGCTAGAGGAACGACCAGGCGAAAATGCCAAAGGACAAGAAGACCCTACGCAAGGCGACCAAGGGCGAGGTCATCGCCCAGGTAGCTGCCATTCCATTCCGCGTGAATGGGGGCGGCGAGCTTGAGGTCATGCTTGTCACCTCGCGTGGCACCCGCCGTTTCATCGTGCCCAAGGGCTGGCCGATGAAGGGCAAAAGCGGGCGCCAGGCCGCGCTGATCGAGGCGCGCGAAGAAGCCGGCGTACGCGGAAAGGCCCTGAAAACGCCAGCCGGCAGCTATTGCTACTGGAAGCGGCTGTCGACGAGCTTCGTCCATGTCGCAGTCACCGCCTTTCTGATCGAGGTAACAGAGGAACTGCAGGACTGGCAGGAGGCAGGGGCGCGGCAACGCGCCTGGCTGGCGCCCGCCGACGCCGCCGTCCTCATCGACGAGCCCGAGCTCGCCACGCTCATCCGCAATTTGTCGGTAGCCAGCATCGCCACGCCCGCCCCGGCCATGGCAGCGGCGACAGCCTAGCCACCGCCTCCGGCAATTGCCTCTGCAAGATTGCGCCTCAAGGATTGCAGGCGCGACAATCCGAATGTATCAGGGAGAGCGCGTTGCACATTTGTGCAACGCTTGCGAAGCGGTTCACGGACCGGCCAAACTGGAGCCATGCGATGTCCGAAATGAAGCCGGGCAGGTCATTCGTCAGCGCACAGCAGGTCGCTGAGCTGGCCGGCGTATCGCGCTCGGCGGTGTCGCGCACCTTTACCGATGGCGCCAGTGTCTCGGAGACCACTCGCAAGAAGGTGCTCGAGGCGGCGGAGCAGCTCGGCTACCACGTCAACCATCTCGCCCGCAGCCTGATCCACGAAGACAGCGGCATCGTCTGCCTGATCGGTGCCGACATCAACACGCCCTACCATTCGCGCCTGCTCGACGCGATCACGCGGCGCCTGCAGGCGATCAACCGCGTCGCCATGGTCATCAACACCTCTGGCGACAGCGACAGCGTCGAAGCGGCGCTGCGCCAGACGCTCAATTACCGTGCCAATGCCACCGTCGTGCTATCGGGCACGCCGCCGGCGTCGCTGATCAACACCTGCGTCAACAGCGGCCAGCACGTCATCCTGATCAACCGCGACGATCATCTCGATGGCCCCGAAAACATCACCGTCGACAATGCGGCCGCGGCGCGCGAGGCCTTCCACATGCTGCACCGCGCCGGCTGCCGCCGCATCGCCGTGGTCTCGTCGCAGGCCGGCACGCCCAGCCTGGTCGCCCGCGAACGCGGTTTCGAGCGGGCGGCACAAGAAGCCGGCCTCGGGGTCACCATCACCCGCGCCGGACCGACCGGCTACGGTGCCGGCTTCGAGGCGGGTCGACTGCTGCTTAGCGGTTCGGAACGGCCAGAGGCGGCGTTCTGTGTCACCGACCTCTTGGCCTGCGGTTTCATGGACGCGGCGCGTGTCGAGTTCGGCATGGACGTGCCGGCCGATCTCTGCGTCATCGGCTTCGATGACATCGAACAGGCCGGCTGGGCGTCATACCAGCTGACGACGTTCCGCCAGCCGATCGCCCAGATCGCCGAGCACATCACGACATTGCTCGACAGCGACAATCCGGACGTTGTCAACGGCCCGGACGCGATCAGCGGCCCGGACGTCGTCAGTGGCGGCCGCGTCTGCTTTCATGCCGCTCCGGTCTGGCGCCGCACCGTCCGGCCCAAGTGATCAATGCGCTCGACCTTGCCGGTGGCGAGGTCGACGGAAAAGTTGCGTGACGGCTGGCTGTCGAGCCAGTCCATCATCATGCGCATGAACGAACCGAAGCGATCCTGCAGGCTGCCTTGCGGCCATGAACCGGCGGCATAGCGCTGCGCGGTCACACGATAGGCAGCAATGCGCGCCGGATCGATGAAGTCGAGCGCGATCTCCCGGCCCTTGCGCAACCGGTACCAGTCGACGATCACCTCGAACAGCGGCAGCGCAGCCATCGCCCCTGCCCCATCTTGCCCGCGCCCGATGATGGCGCCTGCGTCCCCGATGGTCAGCGGTCGGGTGGTGGCGGCGAAGGCATCCAGGTCGCCAAGTGCAAGCTGCGGCACGAGACGAGCCAGATCCTGTGGCCATTCCTTGGGCAGGTAGCGGTGGCGCACCATTTCAGCCAGGTGCCGGCTGAGGAAATCGGCATGGCTGGCCGCTTCGGTGACCGCGGCCGAGACGCCGTCCCTTGCCGCCTCGATGCGGTAGTGGGCAAACGCCGCGTCGTAGCCGGGCACATCGGCGATGGTCACCGTCTCGACATCGAGTGTGTCGCTGCCGACATCGACGATCTTGTAGGCCGGCGGAAAGCCGACCATCGACGGCACCGCGATGTTGACGAGGAAATCGTCGCCGGTGCGGAAAACCGCCGTGTCGTTGATGTGCAGGTGGCCGCTGAAATGCACCTTGATGCCGGTCGCTGCGGCGGCCTCGGCCACCTCGGGCCGTGGCGTGCGGCGCAGGAAGCTGGTGTCGTTGAGCAACCTGGCTTCGTCAGTCGAGGTGCCGTTGAGCGGGTCGATGACAGGATAATGCGAAAACGCGACCAGCCGCTTGCCCGACGCCCTGGCCCGCGCCGCGACATCCTGCATCCAGGCGAGCACGAAGCCCTTGTTGCGCGGCATCGAGTTCCAGCCGGCATCGGTGCTGTCGTGGTAGCTCTTCTCCAGCGTCGCATCGAGGTCGCCATTCCTCGGCTCGAACACATTGGCGTCGATCGACAGCAGCCATAGCCCGTCGACCGGTTCGACCAGGAAGGACGCGTCGATCATGCGCCGCCTGGTTTGACCGTCGGCCGAGACGATCTCGAAAACCCGCGCCTCCAGCCTGTCATCGCCCCCGAACGGGCACTCCCAATGCAGGTCGCCTTGGCGCCTGGAAAAGCCGTAGGCGCCCAGCGCCGGGATCGCCGTGTCATAACCGCCGCAATACATCTCGTCCGAGACGATGCGCTCGACGGAATCTCCCTGCCCCATCGCAGGGTCGCTCGTCACCAGCGTGTGCGAGCCATCAGTGTTGAGGAATCGCTTGCTCTGGTGGCGGCCATGGATGGCGTAGAGATCGTGATTGCCCGGCGTCGCGACAAAACGCAGGCCGAAGCGCCTGGAGTAGTCGTCGAGCAAGGCGGTTGCCGCCGCCATCGTCGATTGCTGGCCGTCGTCGGTCAGGTCGCCCGCGACCACCACCAGCGAAATGCCGCGCTCAACGATGTCGTCGAGCAGCGCGCAGGTGGCATGAAAGCTCTCGTTGAACACCCGCGTCGAGGCCGCCGTGTCGGCGAGCGTCCGGATCGCCACCTCTTCGCCGACGCCCACGCCTTGCCGGTAGTTGATGTCATGGAAATGCGGGTCGGCGATGACGGCAATCTTCATTTCATTCTCGCTGCGAACGGCCTCGCCGTCAGTCCTTGTAAGCCAAGGCCGTGACAGGCAATCCCTTGTCGATCATGGCAATCCACTGCGCCGCCTTGCGCGCCGCCGTGACCAGCATCGGCTTGGGCGCCTCGTGCCATTCGTCGCGGCGCAGCTCGCGCTGCGTGCGCACATGGTCGAGCGCTGCGTCGAGCGTCGGGAATTTCTGAGGCATCTCGACATGCAGGAACAGTGCGACCAGCGACACCGAGCGGCTGCGGCCGCCGCGGCAATTGACCAGCACATTGCCCTTCTCGCGCCGCCTGTAGGTGGCCTTGTCAGGCAGCACCTGGCTCAGTGCGCCACGCAGCAGGTAAAAGCCCGACAGCATCATCGTCTCGGGGTTGCCGTGGCCGTCGATCAGGCCAAGCTTGTAATAACGCACGGCGCCGACGCCGTAGATGGCATCGGTCGCCTCGCCCTCGCCGAACGGCTCGGTGGCGTAGTTGAAGTCGAGATTGACAGCGCAGTTCACCACCGTGGTGATGTTCTTTTGCCTGAGCAGATCAAGGTCGCCCGCACCGTCCATGCCGCCGACATAGATGTCGATGCCGTAACCGGCGATGTCGCGTTCGATCAGGCTGAGTGCTGGGCGCTCATATCGCGGGCTATTGTGGTCCATGTGCGCGGCCTTGATGCTTGGTGGTGTCTGGAAATTCACTTGCCGGCTTCGAGCGCGATGCCGGTCGCCTCGCTCATGCCCAACGCCACACCGGGTGCTGCGGCAAGCACCGCCCCGCCCTTGGTCAGCCCGCCAAGCGCCAGGAAGGGAGCGACAACACCACCCGCCTCCTTGACCATCAGCAGACCGGCAAGGCAGTCCCAGGCATGCATGTGCAACTCGGCATAGGCATCCGAGCGGCCATCGGCGACATAGGCGAGACCCAGCGCGCCCGAGGCGCCACGCCGCACATTGGCGCCACGCTCGAGGATGTTCGACAGCACTTCGAGATAGCGCGTGTTGGTCTTGCGGTTCGACCAGCCGAACTCGACGCAGGCGGCGTCGAAATCGCTTGTCTTGGCAACCGACAAGGGCTTGCCGTTGCGGGTTCCGCCCTGCCCGCGGCGGGCGAGATACAGCTCGTCCAGCACCGGATTGTAGATCGCCCCGATCTCGGTCACGCCATTGCTGACAAAAGCGATCGAGATGCAGAAATGCGGAATGTCGCGGGCGAAGTTCGCCGTGCCGTCGATCGGATCGACGACCCAGATGTCCGGCTTGATCGCTCCGCCGCCCTCCTCGCCGAGAAACCCGTCCTCGGGAAATTCTTCGGCGATGCGCGCCTTGAGATGCCGCTCCACCGCGGCGTCCGTCTCGGTCAGGAAATCCTGCGGACCCTTCATGCCGAAGCCGGCAACGCGGTTGGTGAAACCGTCGAGCGCCACCGCACCGGCCGAACGCGCGATGTCGCGGCAGAATGATGCGCGCCGGTCGATGCCGGTTTCATCAGTGGCTTCGGTGGCTGTTGCGTGAACCGTCATTTCAATGCCGCCTGTGATAACAGTTGATCTCAAATTGCACAGCTGTGCAAAATCGTCAACGCCTTAACTTGGATAATGTTTCTGCAGCTCGAGGAAAGCTCGTGCAGCCACCGATTTCATGCGAATGCACACGCGTTCCATCATGCCGCATCTCGCGCCCGGGCCGCTTCGCGCCCTTCGGAGATGCGCCGCGCCACGCGCATCAGCGTCGGATAGTCGGCGCCCTCCCCCAATGCGACATAACCCGGGCACATGAAATCGGGTACGCCGGCATCGACCTTGCCCAGGGTCAAAGGGTGATAGCTGCCCCCGGCCTGCTTGAGGATGAGGACTGCCGCTGCCACATCCCACGGGTTGCTGCCAAATCCGGCTGAGGCATCGACCCAGCCGGCGGCAACGTGGCAGAGGCTGAGCGCGCCGCTGCCTGGCCGGCGCAATGTCGAAAAGGTCTCGGCCAATTCGCCGAAATTTTCGAGCGCCTGTTCGCGTCCATCGAGCCTGAGGTCGCGTGCCACCGGATAGCCCGATATCAGCGTCGCATGGCGCTCGTCTGTTATGGCGCGCGAGCGCAACGGCTCACCATTCAGCCAAGCACCGGTGAGGTCGGCCGAAAACAGCATCCCGGCGACCGGGTCATGGACGGCGCCGGCGACGATCTCGCCGTCGATCACCGCACCTACCGACACGCACCAGAAGGCAAAACCGCGGGCGAAATTCGAGGTGCCGTCGATCGGGTCGACATACCAGCGCACCCGGCCGGCCCCGCTTTCGCCGGCCTCCTCGCCGATCACGACGGAATCGGCCACCGCGCTCAGGATGAAGGCGCGGATCGCCACTTCCGATTCCTTGTCGTATTTGGTCACCACGTCGTGCAGATCGACCTTGTAGTCGACAGCCATGTTCGACCGGAACGCCGCCAGCAGCGGCACGCGCATCAGCTGTGACGCCTCTTCGGCAACCGCCCGCAGGCGCCTGGATTCCTCGATGCGCGTCATGCCGCGATCCCGCGTGTGGCTTCATGGAAAAGACCGAGCAGCCCGACCGGATCGGCAACGATGACATCGGGCTTGAGCTTCAGCTCATAAGGCAGCTCGTAGGTGCCCTTGGCTTCCATCAATATGTTGCCGCCAATGCCGGCGCGCTTGCCGCACAGCACATCGCGGTCGAAATTGTCGCCGACATACCAGGCCTCGCCTGCGTCGACGCCGAGCGCCCGCGTCGCCAGCCAGATCATCTCCGGATTGGGCTTGCGCAGCTTGACCTCGTCGCTGTGGATGATCGTGGCAAATCGGTCGGTCAGCCCGTGCGTGTCAAGGAAGTCGAGATGGACCTGGCCGCACAATGCATTGCTGACGATGCCGACCGGCACGCCCGCCGCATCCGCGGCATCGAACAGGTCGAGCATGCCTTTGCGCAGCACGCGCTCGCTCTTCCAATTGCCCATCTTGCGGCAGAGATCATAGGCCTCGGTCACAACGACGTCTTGCGCCTGTTGCGGCCAGTCGCCGGCAGCAAAATCGCCCCAGAACTCCTCATGCCTGAGTTCGCGCGGTGCCAAGGGCCGCGACATCGCATCCTTCCAGTGCGAGTCGGCGATGCCGGCGGCCTTGATGTCGTCGCTGATCTGCGCGACCGAAAGCTCGGGCGCCGAAACGCCGGCCCTGTCGAGCAGGCCGCGCACGTGTCCGGCCAGCCGCGCCTGCCAGCCCGGCAGATGCGTCGTCGAAACGATGACGCCGCCGAAATCGAGCAGCAGTGCCTTGGGAGCCGCGAGTTTCCTCGCCGAAGTTGCAGTCATTCAAAAATCTCCTGTCGCCCGGTGGAAAAAAGTGGACGGAGCCGAAGGAGAAAGGCTCCGTCCCAGTCCACCGGAAAGCTATTTCTTGTAGGCGACGCGCCAGAGGTCCTGCCAATCCTGGCGCGCATCCCAATCTTCGAGTGCCGTCGAGGCGTCGTATTGCTGCAGCCTGTCCAGCACCTTGCCGATACCCGAGGGCTCGTCGGCAGGCAGGCCGATGTCGGGATTGGTCGGCAGCTTGCCGTCCTTCACCTGCGGCGCAATGCCTTCCTCGGTCAGGATGTAGTGGATGAACAGCTTGGCCGCGTTCGGGCTCTTGGTGCCGGTGGCGATCAGCCCGAGCTTGACATAGGTCCAGCCCGGCCAGGGATCGAGCCCTTCGCAGAGCCCGAGCTTGAAGCCCTTGTCGGCATTGTCGCGGAACTTGGCCGAGCTCATCAGCCCGAAGAACGGCTCCTTCTGGCCCGGCGCGCCCACCGCTTCCGAGATCGCGTCGTCGGCGTCGGCAAGCAGCGGCGCGTTGCCGGCAAAACCCTTGACCCAGGCGGCCGTGGCGCTGTCTTCGCCGACGTCGATGTCCTTGCCGAAATGCGCCTTGTAGGCAGCCTTCATCTTGTCGTCGTCATGCGTCGCGGTCTGGTTGAACCAGTCGGGATAGGTACCCTTCGACAGCGGGTCGTAGAAGGCGACCTTGCCTTTCCACTTCGGATCGGTGAGCTCCCAGATGTTCTTCACCGGGCAGGCGCTGTAGACCTCGGTATTGTAGGCCCAGACCGCCGCATTGGTGGTGATCGCCAGCGGGTTCTGGAACTTGGCCGGGATCTTGTCGGCCATGTCAGGCGGCAGATAGCTCTCGACGAACTTCTGCGGCAGAAGCTGCGCCAGGCCTGCCGGCGCATCGGTGATCAGCACCACGTCGCCCTTGACGTTCTTGGCCTGGCCCTCGCGCACGATCATCTCGAGCTGGGCGCTTGCCGACACCTTAATGCCGGTTGCCTTCACCCCGTATTTGGCGGTGAAGTTCTCGGCCATTTCGACGATCTTGCCGGTGCTGTCATAGATGTTGATCGGCGCTTCCTGCTTCGCCGCCTCGACCAGCGCATTGAGATCGAAGGCCTCGGCGCGCGCCGGCGCCGACGCCATCACGGCAGCTGCCATCATCGTGGCCAGCGCCGTCGTTGCCAGTGCCAGTTTCCTGCTCGTTCCAAATGCCGGTTTCATCGATTCCTCCCCAAAAATCCGGCTGAAACGCGCCCGGCGGTGCTGCCGGGCGCGGCAGTCGCAAGCGTCATTTCTTGTAGTTGATGCGCCAGAGGTCCTGCCAATCCTGGCGCGCGTCCCAGTCGCTCTGGGCCGACGCCGAGTTATAGGGGAAGATCTGGTCCAGCACCTTGCCGATGCCCGAGGGCTCGTCGTCAGGCAGCTTGGCGTCGCTGTTGGTCGACATCTTGCCGTCGGCCGCCTGCGGGGCGATGCCTTCGTCGGTCATCAGATAGTGGATGAACAGCTTCGACGCATTCGGGCTGTCGGTGCCCTTGGCGATGAAGCCGAGGCTCGGATACATCCAGCCGGCGAAGGGCTTCAGATCGGTGCACAGGCCAAGCTTGGAGCCGACATCCTGGTTGTTGCGGAACTTGGCCGAGCTGATCAGGCCGATGAACTGCTCCTTCTGGTCGGGCGCACCGACTGCCTGCGCTGCCGCCTCGTCGGCGTCGGTGAGCAGCGGGCCGTTGGCGGCCAGCGCCTTGACCCAGGCACCGGTGGCGCCGTCCTCCCCCGCTTCAAGATCCTTGCCGTAATGTTCCTTATAGGCCGCGGCCACCTTGTCGTCGGCGTTGGTCGCCATCTGGTTGAACCAGTCGACATAGGACGCCTTGTTGAGCGGGTCCTGCATCGCGAGCTTGCCCTTCCACTTGGCCTCCGTCAGCTCCCAGATGTTCTTGACCGGGCAGCTTTCGTTGAGCTGGGTGTTGTAGGCAAAGACGTTGGCCTCGTTCGAGACGGTCAGCGGGTTCTGGTACTTGGCCGGGATCTTGGCGGCGAGATCCGGCGGCAGCCAGCTCTCGACGAAGCCCTGCGGTACCAGCTGGGCCACGCCGGCCGGCACGTCGCTGATCTGGATGACGTCGCCCTGCACGTTCTTGGCCTGGCCTTCGCGGATCACCATTTCCAGCTGGGCTGCGGCATTGGCCTTGGTGCCCGTCGCCTGCACGCCGTATTTCTTGGTGAAGTTTTCGGCCTGCTTCACGATCTTGCCGGTGCTCGAATAGACGTTGATCGGCGGCTCCTTCTTCGCCGCCTCGATCAGCACGTTGAGGTCGAACTCCTCGGCCTGCGCTGCGCCGGCAAACATGCCCGCCACGACGCCAAGTGCCGTCGCTGCCAGGAGCCGTTTCATATCGAAATGTCTGCTCATCTTTTCCTCCCTCTGTCAGGCCGGCGCCATGCCGGCCGTCGCGTTCCCGAAAGTCCTGCTTGCTTCCCGTCGGTCGGTCCTCCACCGCCCGCGGAACCTCTCAGTGCAGCTTCGTCGGCCGCATCAGCCGGTCCGCCGCTTCCACGCGGCCGCCAGCCTTGTCGAAGACATGCAGCGCCTTTGATTTGGCCCACCAGGTGACGGCGTCGCCGACCTCGATTTCCGGCGACTGGTGCGTGGTCAAGAACAGCTTTTCACCTGACGCGGTCAGTTCGATGATCCAGCTGCCGCCGGTCGGCAGGATGCCGGTCACCTCGGCTTCGCCCGAGATGGCGCCTTCGGCCACGCCGCGCTCGGCGTCGGCAAGGCGGATCGCCTCCGGCCGGATGCCGATCGAGCCGGCGTCGCGCAACTCGGCAAAGCGTGCGCCGAGATAGGCATTGGCGCGCCGCGACAGCTCGGATTTGGCATCGCCGAGTTCGATGATGTTGATCGGCGGGTTGCCGACGAACTGCGCCACGAAGCGGTTGGCCGGCCGGTCGTAGATGTCGTTGGGCGTGCCGACCTGTTGCAGCTGCCCTTCGCTCATCACGGCGATGGTGGTGGCGAGCGTCATCGCCTCCCACTGGTCGTGGGTGACGAACACGATGGTGGTCTTGAACTCGGCATGCAGCCGCTTGAGCTCGGCCCGCATCTCGAGCCGGAGTGCGGCGTCGAGGTTGGACAGCGGCTCGTCGAGCAGCAGCACCTCGGGATTGACCGCCAGCATGCGGGCAAGTGCGACGCGCTGCTGCTGGCCGCCCGAAAGCTGGGAGGGATAGCGGTCGCGGTACTTTTCGATGCCGAGCGTCTTCATCACCTTGTCGACGCGCTGTTCGCGCTCGGCCTTGGGCATCTTGCGCAGCCTGAGGCCGAAGTCGGTGTTGCGCTCGATGGTCAGATGCGGCCACAGCGCATAGCTCTGGAACACCAGTCCCATCTCGCGCCGTTCCGGCGGCACGAACACGCCTTCGACGACGGAGTCGACCACCTTCGGCCCGACGCGGATTTCGCCCGCCGTCAGATGCTCCAGCCCGGCGATCATGCGCAGCGTCGTGGTCTTGCCGCAGCCCGACGGTCCGAGCAGGCACATGAATTCGCCGTCGCCGATTTCGAGGTCGAGATCGGCCACCGCATTGGCGGAGTTGCCGCCATAGTTCTTCTCGACGCCGCTCAGGTTGATCTTCGGCATGTCAGTTCCCCAGTCCTTGCGCGAGATTGGTCTTGGTCAGCTTCTGGCCGAGCAGCGCGCCGAAATAGGCGAGACCGGCGATGATGAGCACGACGGCGTTGGCCGCCTGCGTGTAGTGGTAGTCGACGAGCCGGAGCGAATAGGTCGTCAGCACGTCGGTCGACGGCACCGCCAGCACGACAAACAGGCTGAGCCCCTTGATGCCCGAGATGAAGGGCAACAGGATGCCCGTCGTCAGCGATCCTTTCTGGATCGGGATGACGATCGAGATCATGCGACGGAACCAGCCGGCACCGGCGATCTGTGCTGCCTCTTCCGGTTCCTTGCCGAGCTGCGTCATCGCGGCAATGCCGGCGCGCGAGGCATAGGGCATCTGGTCGGCGATCAGCGCCAGCATCAGGATCAGCGTCGTGCCGTAGAGTGCGGGGATCGGGCCGCGCGGCACGGCAAACAGCGACAGATAGGCCGCGGCAAAGGCGATGCCCGGCACCAGGTAAGGCAGGAACGTCACCTGGCGCAGGAAGGTGCCGAGCGGCCTCACCGGGGTGCGGGCCACGACATAGCCGACCAGCAGGCCGAGGATGCCAGAGGTGATCGAAGCGACGCCGACGATGCGCAGGCTGTTCCAGGCCGCGTTCCACAGATCGGGGCTGAGCAGGATGCCGGTCTGCAGCGCCACCGTGTTGAGGTTGGTGCCGATCCAGTAGTCGAGCGTGAAATTGCCGAGATTGAACTGGCCCGGCACCCGCATGATCGTCGACAAGAACAGCGTTCCGATCGGCAGGCCGACACTGAGCACGAACATCAGCGCGGCAAAGCCGGTTGCCGGCATCCTCAACATGCCGAGCGGGCTCAGCCGGTTCATCGAACCCTTCGAGCCGATGGTCACGAAACGGCGTGCTTCCCGCATCAGCCGGGCATCGATGGTGATGGTGATGATGCCGATCAACATGATCGCACCGGCCAGCACCGCACCGACGCCGACCTGGCGCGACGAGATGTTCTGGTAAAGCGAGGTCGCCAGCACGTCGAAATTGACCGGCAGGCCGAGCACGTAAGGCACACCGAACTCGCCGAGGCATTTGGCGAAGATCAGCACCATCGCCGACATCAGCGACGGGCGCATCAGCGGCATGATGATCTTGCTGGCCACCGTCAGCCTGCTGGCACCGAGGATGCGGGCCGAGTCCTCGAGCTGCGAGTCGAAGCGGCGCAGCGCGTTGCCGAACAAAAGGATGACGAAGGGCGAATAATGCAGTGCCAGGATGATGGTCACCGGCAGCTGGCCGTAAGACAGCCAGTCGGGTGGCGAAAAGCCGAGCGCTTCCATCCAGCCCGGCTGGCCACCGACGGTGCGGTTCTTGAACAGGGTCGTCCAGGCCAGCGCAAAGGTCCAGGCCGGCAGCATGTAGGGCACGATGAGAGCCGTCGCGAACCAGCGCCGCCCGAACATGTCGGTACGGCTGAGCAGCCAGGCGAGTGTGCCGCCGACAAGCATCGACAGCGTGATCGCGCCTGCCGCGACAACAAGCGTGTTGACCAGTGGCTCCCAGAACAGGTCATGCGAGATGCGCGAAAGGAAGACGCGGTCGATGTAATACCAGGTCAGTTCGCCGACATCCTGCTTGATGCGGCGCTCGTCGCCGAACTGCACCCGCATCGCATCCGAAAGCATCGAGATGATCGGCACGACGATGAGATAGGCAAACAGCACCGCCGCCAGGATACCGATTGTCGTCGTCGGCTCGCGCAGCGCCACTTTCAGCCGGTAGCGCAGGCGCTGCCCGCGTGTCGGCGCGGCCGTGGCAACCTTGAGCGGCCGCATCGCCACCGCCTTGACGGAAGTCTGGGACGAACCGGTCACGAGGCAACGCCTCGCGGGCACATTCCGTCATGGCTGCAGCGTCCGGCACCGGGAACGATCCGGCGCGAAGGCACGGCATGGCTGGCATGCAATGGCACGGGCATGAATTCTCCTCCGTTGGGCGCCTTGAAGCGGAACTTGCATCCCGCGACCTCAGCCGCTCGGACACACCTCACCCGTCCTGCTTCCGACGCCACCGCCACCTCCAGGCGGTGCGGCACATTCCCGTGCCTGTTGGCATATTCATTCCATTGGCGGTACGTTCGTGTCAATGCGGAATCTGCAAAAATTTGCACAGGCGTGCAAATGATATGAATTTGTTTGAACTGGCCATGTTTTATGAGGCTCGGCTTGAATCAAGCGCAGTCCAGAAGCTTCACGCGGGTGAAGGCATGCACTGCCGTGCAATGCACAATAAACAACCTTGCCGAAACGTCCCGGAATCCGCGGGAAAGCACTGTCGGCGCGCGATCCGGACGGCGCCTCTTTCGCAGTGCACGCAACATCTCTAGGGTGCGCCGCACGTAAAGAACCAAGGAATCGGCAATGTCGAAGGAACTGAAATCAGCGCCGGCAAAGAACGGCAAGGTGGCGCTGATCACCGGCGTGACCGGGCAGGACGGCGCCTATCTCGCCGAGATCCTGATATCGAAGGGGTACGTCGTCCACGGCATCAAGCGCCGCTCGTCATCCTTCAACACCGGCCGCATCGAACACCTCTACGAGGACCCGCATGTCGCCGACCCCAGGCTGATCCTGCATCATGGCGACCTCACCGACGCCACCAATCTGATCCGCATCGTGCAGGAAACGCAGCCCGACGAGATCTACAATCTCGGCGCCCAATCGCATGTCCAGGTCAGCTTCGAAACGCCTGAATACACCGCCAATTCCGACGCGCTCGGGCCGCTCCGGCTGCTGGAGGCGATCCGCCTGCTCGGCCTCGTCGGCAAGACCCGTTTCTACCAGGCTTCGACGTCGGAGCTTTATGGCAACATCCCCGCGCCGCAGCACGAGACCTCGGGCTTTGCGCCACGCTCGCCTTATGCGGCCGCCAAACTCTACGCCTACTGGATCGTCGCCAACTACCGCGAGGCCTATGGCATCCACGCCTCCAATGGCATCCTGTTCAACCACGAGAGCCCGCTGCGCGGCGAAACCTTCGTCACCCGCAAGATCAGCCGCGCCGTGGCGGCGATCGAGGCCGGCACCCAGGACCGGCTCTATCTCGGCAATCTCGATGCCCGCCGCGACTGGGGCCATGCCCGCGACTACGCGCTCGGCATGTGGATGATGCTGCAGCAGGACAAGCCCGACGACTATGTGCTCGCCACCGGCGAGGCCCACAAGATCCGCACCTTTGTCGAAAAGGCCTTCGCCGAGATCGGCATCACCATCGAATGGCGTGGTCACGGCCTGGAGGAAACCGGCGTCGACGCCGCCACCGGCCGCGTGCTGGTCGAAATCGACCCGCGCTATTTCCGCCCGACCGAGGTCGACTATCTGCTCGGCGACCCGGCAAAGGCGCGTGCTGCGCTCGGCTGGCATCACCAGACCAGCTTCGACCAGCTGGTGGCCGAAATGGTGCGCGAGGACCGCCGCGCGCTGGCGCAAAGCAGTGGGCGCACCAATGGCTGACATGCTCTATCCGCTCGCCGGCAAGCGCGTCTGGGTCGCCGGCCATCGCGGCATGGTCGGTGCTGCCCTGGTGCGCCGTTTGGCGCAGGAAGATTGCGAAATCATCACCGCCGGCCGCGACACCGTCGATCTGACCCGGCAGGCCGAGGTCGAGGCCTGGCTGGGCGAAACCCGCCCGCAGGCCGTTTTGCTGGCGGCGGCCAAGGTCGGCGGCATCCTCGCCAACGCCACCTACCCTGCCGCGTTCCTCTATGAGAACCTGGCGATCGAGACCAACATCATCCACGCCGCGCATCTGGTCGGCGTCGAAAAGCTGCTGTTTCTCGGCTCGAGCTGCATCTATCCGAAATTCGCGGCCCAGCCGATATCAGAGGATTCGCTGCTCACCGGCGCGCTCGAACCGACCAACGAATGGTACGCCATCGCCAAGATCGCCGGGCTCAAGCTCGCTGAGGCCTACCGCAAGCAGCACGGCGTCGACTTCATCTCGGCGATGCCGACAAACCTCTACGGCCCCGGCGACAATTTCGACCTGACCTCGAGCCACGTCCTGCCGGCGCTGATCCGCAAGGCGCATGAGGCCAAGCTGTCTGGTGCGGCCGAGCTGACGATCTGGGGCAGCGGCACGCCGCGGCGTGAGTTCCTGCATGTCGACGATGCCGCCGACGCGCTGGTTTTCCTGCTCAAATCCTATTCCGGCGACCAGCACGTCAATGTCGGTTCCGGCACTGACGTGACCATCCTCGAACTGGCCGAGACGGTGGCACGTGTTGTTGGCTTTACGGGCCGCATCGTCCTCGACACCTCCAAGCCGGATGGCACGCCGCGCAAGCTGATGAGCGGCGACAAGCTCGCCCGCCTTGGCTGGCAGCCGCGCATCGAACTCGAAAGTGGCATCCGCGCGACCTACGACTGGTTCGTCAACAACAAGCTCTAGTCAAAACGGCAAGCGCCAGCCCTGGCTGGCGCGCGCCTATTTGACGATCTGGATACGTCTACTTGACGATCTGGATGCTGGTGTTGGACGGGCCGTAGGCCTGGACCAGCTGGTAGAAGTCGGCGGCGTTGTCGGGGTGCAGGCGCACGCAGCCATGCGACGCCGGCCGGCCGAGGCGGCTGATATGATTGGTCGCATGCACCGCGTAGCCGCCGTTGAAGAACACCGAATGCGGCATCGGTGCGTTGTCGTATTTCTTCGAGTACCACATCTCGTGCAGGCGCGTCGGCTTATAGGAGCCTTTGGGCGTGACATAGCCACGGCCCGCCGTCGACACCTTCCACACGAAGGCCGAACGGCCATCGATGATCACATGCATGCGTTGCTCGCTGATCGACACCCGGGCCACGATCTTGCTCGCCGCAAAGGCGCTGCCCTGGCCCGCCGCCAGCAGCAGTGCGGCGCCAGTCATGGCAATGGCGGCGATGTTGATCAGTCGCTTCTTCAGTTCGGAATTCATGACGTCCCCCTTGAGCCGGTCGCACCGGCTGTAAAAAAATGCATTTCGGAATGGACATCTTTTGCCAGCTTCGTGTTTCCGGCGAATTTCGTTTATCTATTCTTTGTGTTTCATATTCGTTTCCAAATTGGTGAATTTGGTTTCGCTGCCACCCCGCATCTCCAGGCTTGCAGCCGCCCCGGTGCGACGCGAATTGACCTGAAACAGCACCTCCAGGCAGCCGCTCCTTTATGAATCCTCGGCCTGCCGGCCCGTTATGCCGCTGAAAGCACAGCGCAAGCGCCTGCCGGTCTCGCAACCTGGTTGAAACATTCGGAAGCACGAAAGGCCATCCGGCGGCATCTTCCCGATACAGCCGCCCGGCACATTCAGCCGCGACGAAACGAACGTTGCGAAGGTTGGATGAGCGCGAAACGGTTGGCTGCAAGATGGTTCCTGCGGGTGGGCGTCGCTACGGCGATTCTGTCGGGAATCGGCTTTCTGGCCAATCCGGGCAACGCCATGGCAGCTGAATTGCCGCCGGTGCAGGACATGGCGCCGGTGGCCTCCGCCGCCACCTTCTTCGCAGCAGCCTTGTTCGTCGCAACTCTGCACATCGGCCGGGTCCATGGGCGTGGGTGCCTGGCCTGGGTGAGCAGAACCTCGCGCGTCACTCGCAGCGAGGACAGGATACCCGCGCCGTCCACGGCAGGTCAGGCGGCGCGGGTATCTCGGTAGCCAATATTGGCAAACGGTTTTGATTGAACCCCCTGAAACGGAAACGGGGCCTACGACGATGAAGAGACAATTCGCAGCATCGGTGCTTTCGGCACTGCTTTATGCCCAGGGGCTGCTCGGCTTCGCAGGCGTGGCGAGCGTGCTCCTCAAGGACAGGGCCCATGCCGAAGAGATGGCAGTTGTCGAGATGGCCGCACCGGCCGTCGCCACGCTGGCACGCTGAAACGTTGGTCGCTGGAGCGACATCAGCCCTGGTTTTCGGTTGGAGTTCTGCCGGCCTCCTGGCCGGCTGTCTTAGTTGGCGGATCGAAGCGATAACCCGATCCACGGATCGTCGTGATGCTTTCGGTGTCGAGCTTGCGGCGCAGGCGCACGATGCGCGAGTCGATCGAGCGGTCGAAGGCATCGGCACTTTCAGCCGGCGCGGCCGCCATGATGTCGTCGCGCGTCAGCACGCGCCTGGGCTGCGACAGGAACAGCTTCAGCAAGGCGATCTGGCCGGGCGACAGTTGCTCCTCCTCGCCGGTGCTGTGCATCACCAGCGCCGAGCGCAGGTCGACGGTCGAATTCTCCAGCACCACCAATTCCTGCGTGCCGCGTCCCCGGCGCGTGAGAAGGCCGCCGATGCGCGCGGCGAGCTCCCTTACGTTGAGAGGGCTCTCGACGACATCGGCGGCGCCAAGTTCCAGCGCCAGCACCTTGTCGACAAGTTCGCCCGGACGGCAGATCAGCACGAAGTCGGGACGGCCCTCGCCGCCAAAGCGGCGCAGCAGGTCGCGGCCCTCGGCCGGCGTCAACCCGTCTCCCACCACCACAACGTCGATTCCGGTGGCCGACAGCAGCGACTCGGCTTCCCACAGCCGCTTGGCCGTGCGCACGTCGTGGCCGCGCCGGTCGAGATGATCGGCCAGGTCGGAGGCAACGACCTCCGCGATGGCGACAAGTGCTACGACCGATCTTCCAGCCACGTTCCACCCCGCAACATCAGCCTCAGCGCAACCATTGCCTGCCGTGGCGGCCGCGTCGGCGCCTACAGGGGCAAGAAGATGCCGCGAGACGCACTCGGCCGGGGATGGGTCCCCAGTCCGCGCTATCCGAAGCCTCTTCCGCCCCTAACGAGGCACAACACCGTTAGCAACTGCCCACGCCAAATGATCACTGGACATCATGTTTATACCCAATCTACTTTCCGCCGGTAGCGGAGGCGAGACCAAACTGCGCGCTCGGATTGTCATCGTCGAAGATGAGCCCGACCTGAGGGACGCCGTCGCCGAGTATCTCGGCGCGAACGGCTTCGATGTGACCGCAGTCGAAAGCGCTGCTGCCCTGCGCGCGCTGCTCGAGACCGAACAATTCCAGCTTGCCATTCTCGACATCGCCATGCCCGGCGAAGACGGGCTGTCGCTCGGCCGCTGGCTGCGCTCGCGCATGCCGATCGGCATCATCTACGCCACCGCCGCAGGCACCGCACTCGACCGCATCGTCGGCCTCGAGATCGGCGCCGACGACTACATGGTCAAGCCTTACGAGCTGCGCGAACTTCTGGCGCGCGTGCGCTCGGTCATCCGCCGTGTGCCGCAGCCCGAAAGCTACAGGCAGTCTTTGCTTGCCGCCCAGCCGCCGCGCCGCACCATCGCCTTCGGCCCGTTCCAGGCCGACCTCGACGGCCGCCTGGTCACCGGCGGCAGCGGCGCCATCATCGACCTTGCCAAGAGCGAATTCGACATGCTCGAGGTTTTCCTGACGCGGCCCAATAGGTTGCTCAGCCGCACCACCATCTCCGAGGCCATCGGCTTTGCCGAAGACCCCGAATCCTCGCGCGCCGTCGACATCCGCATCATGCGGCTGAGGAAGAAGATCGAAGACGATCCGGCGAACCCGAAATTTCTGCGCACCGTGCGCGGGGAAGGCTATATCTTCTCCTTGCCCGGCAGCGAAGGCTACTAGCGCATCGGCCCGAAAATCGGAGCCGATTTTCGGAAAGCACGATGCGCAGAATCAGAAACTAGAGCGTCTTTTGTGCGTCCGATCGGACGCACAGCGCTCTAAAGCCTCCGGCCCCGCCAGGAACCGCGATGACCTTGTTGACCGTCTCACGCACCGACAACCCGTCGGGCACGCCGAGCCCCACCATCGTGGCCGGGCAGATCGTGCGCCGGCTGCGCGCCGCCCAGGACTGGCAGATCGAGATCGATCATATCCTGGAGAGCTTTGCGCGCGGCTTCGGCGGCCATCGCACCATCCTGTTTCGGCTGCGCGACGTGCCCGGCCAGGGTTTCGCGCAGTCGATCTCGGCCTACTGGGTCGATCCGAAGATCGAGGCCATTGCCGCACCGCCAACGACCATCAACCAGACGCTCGTCGATTCCGACCCGCTGCTCGAACGCCTTGCCGAGGAAGGCCGCCAGGGCAAGATCTTCACCGGCCTGACACGCGACCTGACCGGCTTCCTGCGCACCGATTTCGAAAAGCAGCACATCAAGTCGTTCCTGTCGGTGTCGGTCTCGGCGCATGGCCATCTCTGGGGCACGCTGGCGGTCAATGACTGCCTGGTCGAGCGTCACTGGAACGACGACGAGATCGCCGCGCTCGAAATCATCGCCGCAGCCCTCGGCGACGCCATCGAGCGCTCGCTGTCGGAATATCATGTCAGCGAGATCATCCGCCGCACCATGCTGCAGGCCTCGCTCGACGCCATCATGGTCGTCGACGAGACCGGCTCGATCATCGAATTCAACCCGGCGGCCGAAAAGATGTTCGGCTGGAGCCGCGACGAGATCCTCGGCAAGGACCTGCTCGATACGGTGATCCCCAGCTATTATCGCAAGGGTTACAACAACGGCGCCGAGTACCTGGCCGGGCGCGGCTCGCCGATGGTCGGCCATAGGCTCGAGACCGTGACCCAGAATGCGACCGGCGAGATCATCCCGATCGAACTCACCGCCAACGAGATGCGGCTTGCCGACCGGCGCCTTGTCCTCGGCTCGATCCGCGACCTCAGGGAAAAGCACCGCGCCGAAGAAGAGATCAACCGCCAGCGCGAAAAGCTGCACCAGAACGAAAAGATGGCGGCGATGGGCTCGCTGCTTGCCGGCGTCTCGCACGAGCTCAACAACCCGCTCGCCGTGGTCGTGGCCCAGTCGACGCTGCTGCACGAATTCGCCCCCGACCCCCAGACCAAGATTCGCGCCGAAAAGGTACGCGCCGCCGCCGAGCGTTGCGGCCGTATCGTCAAGAGCTTCCTCGGCATGGTCCGGCTGCACCCGACCTCGCGGGCCGAGACCGACCTCAACCAGGTCATTCGTGCAGCACTTGAGGTCACTGCCTACGGCGCCCGCTCCAGCGGCATCAGCATCGACACCGATTTTGCCTCGGGCACGCTGAGCGTGATGGCCGACGCCGACCATATGACCCAGGTGGCGGCCAACTTCCTGGTCAACAGCCAGCATGCGCTGGCTGCCGCGCCCGGCGATCGCAACATCCGTGTCAGGACCTTCCGCAATGCCGACGGCAGCGCCGGCTTTTCGGTCGAAGATTCCGGCCCCGGCATTGCCGAGGCGATCCGCGACCGCATATTCGAATCCTATTTCACCACCAAGCCGGTCGGCGTCGGCACCGGCATCGGCCTGTCGATCTCGAAAGCCATCGTCGACCGCCACAACGGCAAGGTCTGGTTTGAGCCGGTCAAGCCGTGCGGCGCACGCTTTGTCGTCGAACTGCCGCCGATGGGCGTCGGCCACAGCGCAGTATTGGAAACCGTTCCAAAGTCGAGCGGGCTGCGCCATGCCGTCATCATCGACGACGAGCCTGATGTCGCGGCCTCGCTGGCCGATATCCTTGAACTGATGGGCGTCAAGTCGCGCATCGTTGCGACCTGGGATTCGGTCGCAGAGGCGCTGGCTGGCCAGCCCGACATCATCTTTTCCGACCTGCGCATGCCGGACCGCAGCGGCATCACCATCTTCCGCGAGATCGTCGCGACACAGCCCGACATGGCCCCACGTTTCGTGCTCGTCACCGGCGACCTGATCGGCGCCAAGGCCGAGCTCGAGCAGCTGCCGCCCAACCTCAAGCCGCATATACTGGAAAAGCCGTTCAGCACCTTCGATGTGCGCAGCGCGCTCAGCGCGGTCAGCGAACAGGTCGCCGACAGCGCCTGACCTCATGCGGCGACAGCGTCACTGGGCGGTGTAGCCACCGTCGATGACCAGTTCCGTCCCGGTCACGAAGCTCGATTCATCCGAGGCGAGATAGAGCACGCCATAGGCGACATCGTCAGGTTCGCCGACCCGGCCAAGCGGTGTCAGCTCGACAGCCTTGTTGCCCGCGCCGCTCTCGGCAAGTTTGTCGAGCGCCCCAGACGACATCGGCGTGCGGATCCAGCCCGGGCAGATCGAGTTGACGCGGATGCCGTAGCGCTCCTTGGCGCAATGCAGCGCCGCCGACTTGCTGAACAGCTTGACCCCGCCCTTGCTCGCGACATAGGCGGCTGTCGAAGGGCTGCCGACGATGCCCATCGTCGACGAGAAGTTGATGATCGACCCGCCCTTGCCGGTCTTTCGCATCGCCCCGATGCCATATTTGGTGCCGAGGAACACACCTTCCATGTTGACCGCCATCACCTGGCGCCAGTCGTCGAGGCTGAGCTCTTCGACGCTGCCGAAGGGAGCGCCGACGCCGGCGTTGTTGACCAGGATGTGCAGCCCGCCAAACGCTTCGAGCGTCTGCGCCATGACACCCTGCCAGCCGGCTTCCGAAGTCACGTCATGTTCGGCATAGAGGCTGCGCCCACCCGCGATCCGGATGGCTTCGGCGACCTGGCGGCCTTTGTCGGCCTGCAGGTCGCTGACGACCACCGCAGCGCCCTGGCGCGCCAGCAGCTTGGCGCCCGCTTCCCCCATGCCCGATGCGGCACCGGTGACGATCGCAACCTTTCCTTCGACGCGGCCCATCGCTGATCCCCTCGCTTGAGGAACCCATGATCGCGCGATGACCACCGCCACTGCATCGTCCTGAGGGACTAACACCACGCTTGCCCCGGAACAAAAAAAGCCCCCGCAGCCGAAGCCACGGGGGAGGTACGCGCTGGAGGATCTGTGTGCAGGCGCGGGGATAGGGCCGCGTCCGGAATGCCCGAACGCTAGAAGATGTTGGGTGTGGTGCGGACCGGCTCGGCGCTGGCGATCAGCCTGACCTTGCGTGCTTCACGCATGCCGGTTTCCTTGGCGATGGTCTCGACGCAGATCTCGCTTTCCGCGCCCCAGGCCTGCCCACGGCAGGCGATCTCGGTCTCGGACAGCGGCAGCCTGTCGGTCTTGGCCGTCGTGTGCGCACCGTCGATCACCCGCGGCATCGAACCCATCGAGGCAAAGGCCGGGCCGCTGGTCGGGGCCAGCACCATCGATGACAGCGAGGCAATCACGAAAACCGAAAACATCGCCATCGGGTGCTCGTTGGCACGCTGGCGGATGGCAAGGCGCGGACGGCGATAGATGTGCGAGCGCGGCTGGAACTTGTGGTCGAACTCGGAAAGCTGGGTGGAACCGGACATTGGGCAGCTCTTTTCGTTAAATTTCATTCCCCTGTTGATATGAATGTAACCGCGCTTTGTAACGCGCCGATGCTGATCAGCGACATCTAATGCAACAACCGGTAAACCTCATAAACAGTCAGCATTTCTGTCCAATCGGTCACAATCAGTCGCCATATCAGTCATTTCGACTGACAAGCTGTACCATTCCGAGAAAGCGCCAAAACCGCCTTTGTAACAGCCTGCCTGACTTTCAGGCACATGCGAAAATAACGAAAGGCCGATGCAGTCGCCTGCACCGGCCTAGCGGATGGGGCCGGGCGATGCCCGGCGTCGGTGTTTGAGCCTAGCCGTTCAGGACGTCGGCCCATTCGGGATGGCGGCGGAATTGCGCCGCCGCAAACGGGCACAGCGGGATGATCTTCTTGCCCGCGGCGCGTGCGTCTTCGACCGCCCGCGTCACCAGCCTGAGGCCCGCACCCTGGCCACGGAAGGCATCGGGCACTTCGGTATGGTCGATGATGAACAGCTGTTCGCTGACATTGCTGTAGGTCATCTCGGCCTCGGCGCCGCCGGCACCTCGGATGACATAGCGCCCCTTGCTGCCGCGGTCCTCACGCTCGATCGCCGCCAGTTCTTCAGTCATTGTTACCGCTCCTTTGTCACGGTGGCGAAAAGGCGCTTCACCGCATCGATTTCGTTAGGCCTCACTTCGTGACCACCTTCATGCCATTCAAGACTGACATCGGCACCGACTTGCCGCAAATTGGCGTCGAGCCGGTTCGTCAGTTCGGGCGGACAGATCGGATCGCGCCGACCAGCGGTGATCAACACATGCCGGCCAGCAAGGCTGCCCTTCACCTCTGGCGCGAACGGGATCAGCGGGTGCATCAGCGCCACCGCGTTGAACAATTCAGCTTCGGCAAACAGCACCGAGGCGAGGATGTTGGCGCCATTGGAATAGCCGAGCGCCAGAACCTGCGACGGCCTTGCCGCCTCGACATGCGCCTTGACGAAACCGGCCATCTTGTCGGTCGCTCTTGCAAGATCGTCCATGTCATAGACGCCCTCGCCGGTGCGGCGGAAGAAGCGTGCCGCGCCCATTTCAGAGACATCGCCGCGCGGCGACACCACAGTCGCGCCAGGCACCAGCTCCTGGGCAAAGCCCAGAAGCTGGTTTTCGTCACCGCCGGTGCCGTGGAAAGCCAAGACCAGCGGGCTGTCAGCTTTCCCAGGCAGCAGCTTATGAATGTAGCTATCCTTGCTCATCGGTCCCTCCTCAGTCGCCCAGCGGCTGCAGGCTGTTTTCGAGATAGTCGCGCAGATGCGCGTGCTGCGCCGGCAGCTTCAGCGCCTCACCGAGATGGGCGGTGTCTTCGTCGCGGTCGAAGCCGGGCTCGTTGGTCGCGACCTCGAACAGCACGCCGCCTGGGGTGCGGAAGTAGATCGCCCAGAAATAGTCGCGGTCGATGACCGGCGTCACCTGGTAACCCGTCTCCATCAGCGCCTTGCGCACTTCGAGCTGCTTGGCCCGGTTCTCCACCGCAAAGGCGATGTGGTGCACCGATCCTGCGCCCATGCCGGCAAAGGATGCACCCGGCAGCGTCTCGATGTCGATGAAGTCGGCACCATTGCCGTCCTTCACCGCCAGCCGCTTGATGTTTCCAGACGTGTCGACCGTGTCATAGCCCATGAACTTCAAAAGCTCTTCGGTCGCACCGCCGTCGCGCAACCTGAGCGTCGCCGAGTGGAAACCGCGGATCGCCTCGTCATTGGCGACGCCACCCTTGACCCAGGGCGCACGCTTGTCGCCCCTGGCTTCGACCAGGGCGAAACCGTCGCCGTCGGGACCGGCAAAGCTCAGGCGCTTTTCGCCGAACTGCTCGTCACGGGCGAGCCCGCTCACGCCCTGTTCGGCAAAGCGCTTTTCCCAGAACGGCAATGTGCCCTCGGGCACGGAGAACACCGTGGTGCCGACCTCGCCGACGCCCGGACGGCCCTGGCCGATATTGGGGAACGGAAAGTAAGTCATGACCGAACCCGGCGTGCCGAGCTCGTCGGCGTAATAGAGATGGTAAACGTCGGGCGCGTCGAAATTGACCGTCTTCTTGACCCGGCGCAGGCCGAGCTTGTGGGTGAAAAACCGGTTGTTCTCAGCCGCGTCCCTGGCCATCGAGGTGACGTGGTGCAGACCCTTGATCTGGTCGAGCATGATCTTGCTCCCTTTCTTGCTGCGGCCCCTGCCGCGCTGTTGCGATGAATATGGTCGCATTGGCGGAAGCGGCAAAGTGAGCAGGCACAGAATGCACTGTCGCCGATAGGTGAACAATAAATGTTGCGGCGTTCACAGATTCTGGCATGAGCCGCGCTGGCACAATGGCGCTTGCACGCGCCGATGAATCCGGCTTCCTTGGCCGCGATTTCAGATTTGGGGGCGAGCTTGGCAGGCACCGGCAGACGGCAGAACATTCTTCTCATCACCTGCGACCAGTGGCGCGGCGACAGCCTTTCGGCGGTCGGCCACCCCGAGGTGAAGACGCCCAATTCCGACGCGCTCGCGCAGGAAGGCGTATTGTTCGCCCGCCACTATGCCGGGGCAGCACCTTGCTCGCCGGCGCGCGCCTGCCTCTATACCGGCCTCTACCAGATGAACAACCGTGTCTGCCGCAATGGCACGCCGCTCGACGACAGGCACGACAACATCGCCCGTGCTGCGCGGCGTGTCGGCTACGACCCGACATTGTTCGGCTACACCGACGTCTCGCCCGACCCGCGCAACCGCGCGCCGGGCGATCCGTTCCTGCGCACCTATGAAGGTGTGCTGCCCGGTTTCACCACGCGGCAGCTTCTGCCCGAACACCAGAAGGGCTGGCTGTCCTGGCTCGCCGCGCGCGGTATCGATTCGAGCCCCGGCTTCCCCGATATCCACCGGCCGGGGAATGCCGATGCGCCGGAGGTCGGCAACGCGATTCCTGTCTATTCGAAGGACGAAACCCCTGCCGCCTTCCTCACCGGCGAATTCCTGCGCTGGCTTAGCGAACAGGATGAAGGCGAGCCATGGTTCGCCCATGTCTCTTTCCTCAGCCCGCACCCGCCCTTCATCGTGCCCGAACCGTTCAACACCATGTACGATCCGGCGGACGGCCCGGCCTATGCCCGCGCAGCCACCCTCGAGGCGGAAAAGGCAAGCCACCCCTTCCTCGCCTACCATCTTGAGCATCACCAGAATAAGTCGAGTTTCATCCCAGGCGCTCCCGGCAAGGTCGGCGACTGGAACGAGGACGCGTTCCGCAAGATCCGCGCGCTTTATTACGGCATGATCTCGGAGGTCGATTCCCAGCTCGGCCGCATCTGGCAAGGCATCAAGGCAGCGGGTGTGTGGGACGACACCATCGTCATCCTGACCTCAGACCACGCCGAGATGATGGGTGACCATTTCATGCTCGGCAAAGGCGGCTGGTTCGACGGCAGCTATCACATTCCGCTGATCGTCAAGGCGCCGGGCCACGAGCAGGCGGCAGGCAGCATCGTCGAGCGCTTCACCGCCGCCGTCGACATCATGCCGACCGTGCTCGACCTCATCGGCGGGGCCGCACAACCGCATCTCGACGGCCAGTCGCTGAAACCCTTCCTCGATGGCGGCGAGCCGACGACCTGGCGCGATGCCGCGCATTGGGAATACGACTTCCGCTCCGTCGCTGACGGCACCACCGAAGCCTATTTCGGCACCGGCTCGCGCGCGCTCAACCTGTCGGTGATCCGCACCGAGGCGGTCAAATACGTCCATTTCGGCGGTGGCCTGCCGCCTTTGCTTTACGACCTCGTCAACGATCCCGGCGAAACACGCAATCTGGCCAATGAGCCGGAATGGCTGGCGGTGCGGCTCGAATTTGCGGAGAAGCTGCTCGGCTGGCGCGCCCGGCATCTCGACCAGTCGCTGGCCCTGTCGGAGCTCGCCGTGTCAGGTCCCACCGGCCATTTCCTGCGCCTGCCCTAGAGCAATTCCAGGAAAGTGCGCAGCGGTTTTCCCTAGGAACTGCGCAAGACAATAAGACAGAGTGCTTGCGCGCCTCGCAGAGGAGCGCAAGCACTCTGACACGCAAAGAAAAGGCCCGCGCCGAAGCGCGGGCCTTGTCTCCTCGATACCGCTCTATGCAGGCCGCCGCATCTACTGCGTGATGATCAGGCGCTGTTCGTCGCGCTTGGCAGCCCAGCTGCCGGCATCATAGGCCGGCTGGCCTTCCAACTGCTGCTTGGTGAAGGTCGTGTAGAGATACTTCTTGCCATCGGCATCGGCCATGAAAGCAAGGTTGTCGCTACCGACGGCGACCTTCTTTTCGCCGACGCCGAGGAAGCCGCCAACGTCGATGACATAAGCATCGATCTTGCCGTCGGCGGTCATCAGGATGTCGCCGATCTCACCGATATTGGTGTCATCAGCGCCGTAGACGGTGGTGCCCATCAACTCCTCGGCGCGCAGATCGGCAGCCGGCAGTTCCTTCAGCGTCGACTTGTCGATCGCCGCCGTCTTGGTCTCGTCGGTCGTCGCCGCATCAGGCGTCGCGGGTGCCAGGGCGGACTCTTCCGTTGCAGGAGGCGTCGCCTCAGGCGTTGCTGGAGGAACCGGAGCCTGTGCCGTCTGGTCGGTGGCAGGTGCCGCCGGATCCGTCGCCGCTACAGGAGCCGGTGCCGGGTCATAGGCGCGGCGGTCGAAATCGGGCAGTGCCTGCAGCTGCTCCTTGGTCGCGGCCGTCACCAGCCAGCGATCGCCGTTCTTCTCGGCCCAGTCGAAGTCCTTGAACGGCATGGCGACATTCTTTTCGCCGAGCCCGAGGAAGCCGCCGACGCCGATGATCAGCTGGTCGGCGGTGCCATCAGCCGAAAGCACGATGTCGTTGACGTCGCCGATGTTCTCGGCGTTGTCGGCGGTGCCATTGTAGACCTTCTCGCCAATGATGTTGGCGGCAAGGAAACCATCGGCATGCGGGATCACTTCGGGCGTTGCCGGAGCGGCCTGGGTCGGTGCGGGCGCAGGAGCCGGCGCGGTGGTGTCCTGGGCATATGCGCCGGTCGCAAGCAGGGCTGTAATGGCGGTCGTGGCCAAAAGGTTGCGGATCATGATATTCTCTCCTCGTGCGTGTTTTCATGCATGCCGCGCCTCGACCAGTCTTTTGCGGGAAGGGTCCGGCGCGGCCCCTTTACGGGTTCACAACGTCGTGACCCGGTCATGGTTCCGAATTTTTGCGAGGCGTATTTCGGCACGTGCCTGGCTCGGAACCGTCGCTCGCATTTCGGCAAGCAATCAAAAATCGCCTTTCCGTAAGGGCACTTAGCCCGGAGCGGCGGTGGTCTGGTTGGCGTTCTGGTCGATCATCTCGCCATAGAATTCAGCAGCCCCCCATGCCGCCATTGCCAGCATCAACGCCGCCAGAAGCACCAGCAGGACATGGCGACCGCGCGTCCCCTGACGCGCATTTCGGGCTGGAATGATCCTGGTCATCTCTGCTCTCCCATCTGGTTCCAAGCAGGGCTAACGACAGCGTCACGGCATGGTTCCCAATTTCGACCAAGGCTTTCCAAGCGTGCCGCACCCGTCTAGTTTCCCCTCCCAAGAGGGATGGCCGAGTGCAGGACGACAGAACCAAGGCAGTCAACATCGCCGAAGACAGCGACAACGCTGCGCACAGGCCTGGGCCGCACGACGCCGATTTCGACAGGCTGGCAAGCCTTGCTGCAACGCTGATGGCAGCACCTGCGGCCCTGCTCACCCTCACCGACGCGGAGGGGAAACAAGTCATCCAGGCGCATGTTGGAACGTCTCTAGCGCAGGCCGCGGAGGCGCTCGGCCTGGCAGAACGGTTCCTGGCCAACGACCCGGCCGAAGCGCGCAATCGTTCATTGCTCTTGCATGCCGGTGCACCGATCGTCGCGTCCGGCCGCACCGTCGGCGCCTTGCTGGTTCTCGACGGCGGAGAACGCCCCGCCCCGGATCTGAACAAACTCGCGCAGTTGCAGGACGTCGCGGCCCTTGCCGGCAGCCTGATTGTCCTGCGCGACCGCTCGCAAGCCGGCGCGCGCGCCGAGGCGGCCCTGGTGCATGCCGAAACCCGCCGCGCGATCGCGCTTGAAGCCGCTGCCCTTGCCAGCTGGGTCTGGGATCCGCAAACCGGGGTCGTCGAATGCGACACGCTGTTGCCCGAACTGTTCAACATGCCGCCGGCAGCGAGGATGCGAGCGCGCGACATCGTCGTCGCCATCGATCGCCGCGACATCGGCAAGACGCGGAAGATCTTCCAGGAAGCGCTCGAGGGCAGCGACGATTATTCCGGCGAATACCGCATCCGCGGCTTCGATCCGCCGCGCTGGCTCGCCGCCCGTGGCCGCGTCGTCGAGCGTGATGCCGATGGCCGTCCGACGCTGGTCTTCGGCGTCAATTACGACATATCGGAGCGCCACAGTGGCGAGGAGCGCCAGCGCCTTTTGCTGCGCGAGATCAACCATCGGGTCAAGAACACGCTCGCCACCGTTCAGGCGCTGGCCACCCAGACGGTGCGCCATGCACGCGAGCCGCGCGAGTTCCTCGACGCCTTCAGTCAGCGCCTGCGCGCACTCGGCCTCGCCCACGGGCTCTTGTCGGAATATGAATGGCGCGGCATCGGCATCCGCGATCTCGCGCGGCTGGAGCTCTCGCCGTTCGACGACGCCGAGTCCCCGCGTATTTCGATGTCAGGCCCGGATGCGCTGCTGACCCCTGATCAAACGCTGGGCCTGGCGCTGATCCTGCATGAACTGGCCAGCAATGCGCTGAAATATGGTGCCCTTTCAGTGTCGGCCGGCAAGGTTGCCGTGTCGTGGACCGTGAGGGCCACCACAGGCGACAAACAGCTCGAGCTGGAATGGATCGAAAGTGGCGGACCGAAGGTCAGCCCGCCCACCCATCACGGTTTCGGCTCGATCCTTATCCGCCGCAGCCTCGCCAAGGTTATCTCAAGCGAGGTGACCCACGAATTTCCGCCTGACGGCGTGCGCGCTCACATTTCGATGCCATTAGGCGAAACCGCCGAAGCCTGAACAGCCGCAGGCCTATTCGCCTGCCACGCCGTCGCTGTCGTCGGGCTTGTGATTTTCGCGATAGATCGCATAAGCGGCCAGCGCCACCACCGGCCCGAGCAGCGCACCGATACCGCCCTTGCTGCGCAGCAATGTCGGCAGCACGGCCATCGCCGCCGTCGTGCCCAACGCTGCGATGTCGGCGCGCCGACGCCTTTTATCCTCGCGCGCCCGCGACCCCGCCAGCAGCTTGTGCACAAGCAGGATCAACCCCGCCAGCACCAGGAAGCCCAGGCCAAAGCCGAGTGCCGCTTCAAGATGACCATATTTCTCGGCCGCCCAGATGAAGGCGGCACCGACGAGAAAGCCGGCGCCACACAGGCCAGCGATCGCGGCGCCAAGATAGGCCGCCGCCGCCCGGCGCGTCCGCCTCAGCGCCAGTGTCGTCTCGCCGGTGGCGAAACTCGCAATCAATGATGCCAGCATATGTCCCCCGGACTGACTATGAATTTACGCATCGTGCTTTCCGAAAATCGATTGCCGATCTTCGGGCCGATGCGTTAGCGCCGCGCCAGCAGCGCGATGAGGAAGCCAACGCCGGCGGCGATCGCAAGCGACGTCACCGGCTTTTCGCGCACCGTGGTCATGAACTGTTCTTCGATGTCGCGGGCGTTGGCACGCAAGGCTTCGACTGCCGCGTCGCTCTGCGTCTTCAACTGCTCGGCACCTTGTGACGCCGCGCGCCGCGCCGCACCGTAGCCATGCTCGCCGGTCGTGGCCAACTGCTTGGCGAGCGCTTCGATGTCGGCCTTCAATTGCTTGATGTCGGCCTCGAGGTCCGGTGCCGTCTTGGTGCCGTTGCCGACCTTGCCTGTAGCTGTCGCCATGTCATTGCTCCTTGCGTTCGTTGGGGTCCAAACGCCTGATAGGCCTGTCGGTTCCGTCGTCGCAGGAACCATCGCCGACCACCGGACGTTTTGCCAGTCTGTTTCAGCTGGAAAAATTGTCGATGCCGAACCGCACCATCAAGAAGGCGCCAACCGTGCGCCTGCCGCCAAAATCCAATTTCGAGATCCTGCTCACGCGCGGCGCCCAGGTATCGATCATCTTCATCGGCATCATCGTCACCGTCTTTGCCCTTCATGCCGGCGAGTTCATCCTCACCCCCATCGGCCTCGGCGTCGTCATCGGCCTGATGCTCGGACCGCTTGCCTCCAGGCTTGAACGTTTCAAGGTGCCACCGGCACTGTCGGCGGCCATCGTCGTCTTGTTGTTCATCCTCTCCGTCGGCATCTTTGCGCTGCTGATCAGCTCGCCACTCAGCTTCTGGCTCCAGCGCCTGCCCCAGATCTGGGCGCAGCTCGCGACCCAGCTGTCGGACCTCAAGGGCCCGCTCGAAACCTTCAAGAGCATGCGCGACCAGCTGCGCCAGGTCACCGGCGGCGAAGGCGTGTCGGTCTCGGTCGACGAGGGCATGGGCGTCGAAACCATGGCGACGCTGGCCCCGGCGGTGATTGCCCAGGTGCTGTTGTTCTTCGCCAGCCTCTATTTCTTTGTCGCGACGCGCAACCAGACCAGGACCGCCATCCTGAGGGTGTGCTTCAACCGCCGCCTGCGCTGGCGCGTCGCCCATATCTTCCGCGACGTCGAACGGCTCGTCTCGCAATATCTGCTGTCGATCACCGTCATCAACTTCGCCGAAGGCGTGACCGTCGGCATCGGTCTTTTCCTGCTTGGCGTGCCCTCCGCGCCGCTATGGGGGGCACTCGCCATCATCACCAATTTCGTGCCCTTCGTCGGCCCGCTGGTCATGGTGGTGATCCTGTTTGCCGTCGGCCTGACCGAGTTCGACACTTTGGGCGCGAGCCTGCTGCCGGTCGCGCTGTATCTCGGCGTCAACACTGTCGAGGGTCAGTTCATCACCCCGCTGGTCATTGGCAGGACCATGACGCTCAATCCTTTCGTCGTGCTGCTTGCGCTGGCGTTCTGGATCTGGCTGTGGGGTGCCATCGGCGGCTTCATCGCCATCCCGGCCCTGCTCGTCGGTTACGCCATCATCCGCAATGTGTTGCCCGGCGTGAACTGGGGCGTCGATGACCTCGACCGGCAATATGAGCGTTAGCGCATGATCCCGGAAAGCGGGAACGGATTGTCAGTCACAGCAGCGGTCGTACGCCCTCGTCGAGGCCGCTCCAGTTCGCCAGTGCCATAAGTCCTTCGATGTCGAGCACCTTGCATCCGCCATCGCGCCATTGCACCAGCTTGCGGTCCATCAGCTTGCGGATCGTTTTGTTGGTGTGAACCACGGAAAGTCCGAGCGTGTCGGCTACATGTTGCTGGGTAATCGGAAGTTCGACGTCACCCTTGCCGTTGATGCCAACCTTGCGCGCCCGGCTGGCGATGAAGGCAAGAAGATAGGCGGCGCGTTCGAGTGCCGAGCGGCGCCCGACACTCAACAGGATCTCGTCGAGCATGCGCTCTTCGCGCGCCGCGATCCAGGTGATGTCGTAAGCGAGGCCCGGGTAGTTCGAGTAGAGGTCCATCAGCCGGTCGCGCTCGAACATGCACAACAGCATCGGCGAAAGCGCTTCCACCGAGTGCTGCATTTCGCCCATCAAGCTGCCCTGCAGGCCGATCATGTCACCGGGCAGCACGTAGTTCAGGATCTGGCGGCGGCCATCTTCGAGCAGCTTGTAGCGAAAGCCCCACCCTGCCAGCACAGTAAACAGATGCGCGCTGTTGCTGCCTTCAGAAAGCAGCGTCGCACCCTTGTCGACCGCAAGTTCGCCACGCTTGAAGGAGCTGACGAATGCCAGTTCCGCATTGTCGAACGGCCTGAAGGCCGGCAATGGCCTGAGTGGGCACTTCTCGCACGGAACCTGCCGCACCATGTCGGTCGGAATGCCCTGCGCTGCCATGAAATCCTCCAGGAATGTGACCGGCAACGCCTTGAGGCCGCCGAAGGTTCCACGTCCATATGCCGCAGCCTGCTACGCGACCCCAGCATGTCTTTTTTAAATGACAGCGGGCGCGACTGCCGTCATGTTCGGCTTCGTTTCCATGGAGTGCCCCGCGACGTGCCAAGCCCGCTTTCAGGACTGCGTATCCTTGTGCTCGAAGACGAGGCGCTGATTGCGCTCGATGTCGAGCAGCTCTGCCGGGACCACGGCGCCGGCGAGGTCGCCATCGCCAGTTCGCTGCGCGAGGCCAAGCAGGTTTCGCTGCCCTACGATGCCGCCATCATCGACATCATGCTCGGCGGTGAGCCGACCTTCGAGTTCGCACGCTCGCTGGAGGCGGCTGGCGTTCCATTCGTTTTCGCCTCGGGCTACGACAAGCTTGACGAGATCTTTGCCGGCTTCCCTGATGTCGCCCTGGTCAGCAAGCCTTATGCCGGCGCCGAACTCATCGAGGCCGTTGCCGAGAGCATCCGCAAGGCTGCCCGCTCAGCCGACAGTTGACCCCATGACCTGGGCCGCGATCGCGTCGGGGCCGTAATCGGCCTCGCCGGAGATGTCGAGTATCTCCTGCAGCCTGTTGCGGGCGCGGCTGACGCGGCTCTTGATGGTGCCGACCGCACAGCCGCAGATCTCCGCAGCTTCCTCATAAGAAAAGCCTGACGCGCCGATCAGGATGATCGCCTCGCGCTGGTCTTCCGGCAATTGCTCCAGCGCCTTGCGGAAGTCGTCAAGATCGAGCCGGCCATGCTGGCTCGGATGCACGGCGAGGCGGGCTGTCAAAAGGCCGTCGCTGTCTTGGACCTCACGACCGCGCTTGCGCATCTGCGAATAGAATTCGTTGCGCAGGATGGTGAACAGCCAGGCCTTGAGATTGGTGCCGGGCTGAAAGCTCGATTGCTTGTCCCACGCTTTGACAAGCGTTTCCTGGACCAGGTCGTCGGCCCTGTCGGCGTTCTGCGACAGCGACATCGCAAAAGCGCGCAGGCCAGGTATCGTCGCGAGCAAGTCGCCCTTGAAACCGAGAGATGCTGCCATGCCCGGTCAGTCCTTCTGCTGCTCAGGTTCGGCTTGTTCCAGCTGGCTGAGCAGCTGGGCAAAACGATCCGGCACCTCGTCGGACACCAGCTCATCGTAATATTGCTTGAGTTTGCGGCCTATTTCGGAGTTTGCCCCCAGAGGCTCACCGTCGCGTCGACGGTTCGGCCCGGCGCTGGCTACGCCACTGGTCTGCTTGGTCATATGCTTGTCTTTGCCCTTTTGCCCCGCCGGACGTCCCGCCCCGAACGGCGCGCAACAACCTTGTCGGTTTATCGAATTTTGCACCCAACTCCTCAAATGCGGTTAGGTTCCACAAAAGAGGAACTTTTGCACAAACCAGGCGTTGTGTGTCGCTTCACAACAGTTTCAGCAACGTCGAATGAGGGAGACGTCAATCATGACACTATCCACGAGAATCGCCCCGCACTTGCCCTATCTCCGCCGTTTCTCGCGCGCGGTGGCGGGCTCCCAGGAGAGCGGCGATGCGCTGGTGGCTGCGATGCTCGAAGCACTGATCGACGATATCGATGTTTTCCCGTCCGCTTCCAACGACCGCATTGCGCTTTACAAGATTTTTGCCCGCCTTTTCACATCCGTGTCCATCCGCGTGCCGCAGGATTCTCCGACGCTCGGCTGGGAAAAGCGCGCCGCTGCCAATCTTTCGGCTCTTTCGCCGCGCCCGCGCCAGGCCTTCCTTCTGGTTGCCGTCGAAGGCTTCAATGAAGCCGAAGCCGCCGAGGTCCTCGACGCCGACCAGGACGAGTTCACAAGGCTCCTGCAGGAAGCGAGCGGCGAAATCTCGCGCCAGGTCGCAACCGACATCCTGATCATCGAGGACGAACCGCTGATCGCCATGGACATCGAAGAGATGGTGGAAAGCCTGGGCCATCGCGTCGTCGGCACCGCACGCACCCGTGCGGAAGCGATCGCGCTGTTCAAGAGGACACGTCCCAAGATGATCCTGGCCGACATCCAGCTCGCCGACGGCAGCTCCGGCATCGATGCCGTCAACGAGATGCTGTCTTCGGCACCGCTGCCGGTGATCTTCATCACCGCCTTCCCCGAGCGCCTGCTGACCGGCGAGCGCCCGGAGCCGGCGTTCCTCGTCACCAAGCCGTTCAACCCTGAAATGGTCAAGGCGCTGATAAGTCAGGCTTTGTTCTTTGACAGACAGGCAAAGGCTGCGGCATAGGGCTTTTTACCACCGCCTCAGGGAACCAACCTTGGGGCGGCACGTTTTTCGTACGTCATTTGAAGGAGATAGATCATGCTGTATTGGGCGCTTGTATTCCTCGTCGTCGCGATTATTGCCGGCGCCCTCGGCTTCGGTGGTATCGCCGGAACATCTGCCGGCATCGCGCAAATCTTGTTCTTCATCTTCCTGGCGTTCCTGGTCATATCGTTGATCGCGGGCCTTTTCAGGCGCGCTTGATGACGCCGGCAATATGAAGAACGAACCCGAGACTGGAAGCCGGCCCCCTCAGTCGGAATCCAGCGCCGCCGGGTAGCGCCTCACTCTTGAAGCGTTGCCCGGCGGTCCCATTTGGTTCTCGCCGAAATCATTCGGCCGAGCCGCAATGAGCAGAGCAAGGGCTCTCGTCGCATGGCCATTCCCCACCCAGCGGGACAAAGTTCACGGGTAGACGCAGCCCTTCTCCATGCCTCCCGCAACGCCGGCATCGCCGTGCTCTACCAGGATCACACGCTCCACACGGTCTGGTCGCACAATCTGCAGCCGCCTTGGGCGGAAGCGTTGGAAGAACAGGCTGGCGAGGGCGACTTTGTGCCACAACAGCAAGTCGATCGCCTCGTCGCCGCCAAGAAGAACGTCCTTGCCACCGGTAATTCCGAAGGACTCGAGATCAGCATCGCCGACAACTCTGCCGGTATGCGCTGGTTCGAAGTCTGCGTCGATGCCGACCGCTCCCCCGGCGGCCAGGTCCAGGGTGTCGTCGTCACCGTCATCGAGACGACCGAGCAAAAGCGGCGCGAGCAGACGCTGAAGGCGCTGCTGCGCGAGGTCAGCCATCGCTCCAAGAACCTGCTTGCCATCATCCAGAGCATCGCCAGCCAGACCGGTCACTATTCCGGCTCCATCGAGGTCTTCCTCGAGCGTTTTCGCGGCAGGCTCCAGTCCCTGGCCTCGTCGCAGGACCTCGTCACCTCGTCCAACTGGCGCGGCGCCGGCTTTCGCGAGCTGGTTGTCGGTCAGGTCAAGCGCTACAGCAGCGACACCGAGCACGCCGTGCGCATCCTGGGCGAGGATCCATATCTCAACCCCAATGCCGCCTTGCACATCGGCCTTGCCGTCCACGAGCTGGCGGTCAATTCGGTGAGCTATGGCGCGCTTTCCCGCGCTGACGGTCACGTCGAGGTGACGGCCAGCAAGACATCAGGTCCCGACGGCGAAGAACAGATTGCCCTGCACTGGTCGGAAGCCATCGGCCCCATTGCGGATGCGACGACGCGCAAGAAGCGTTTCGGGTCGGTGGCGCTCGAACGCGTCGTCCCGGCCGCGCTGAACGGCAATGCCGAACTCGAAATCGGCGTCGACAGGCTGCAATATCGTCTCGTCATGCCCCAGGCGAACTTCGAAATGGAGCAGGATTAGCTCGCCGCGAAATTCAAACGGTTCAGCTCCGCCCGGCCATGGAACTTTTATCCGCCACCCGCCGTTTCTGGGCCGAGGTGGTTTGTCATGGAACACATCGCAGCATTTCTGTTGGTCGTTTCCTGCTCGCAGGATTTGTCTGGTTGCCGCGAGATTCCGGCGCCCACGCCGCTGTTTGAGGCATTCGACGCTTGCCAGTCCGCATTGCCCGGGGCGCTGGCGCTTGCCGTCCGCAATCAGCGCATTTTCGCCAAGTGCCTGGAGGTCGATCCAGCACTTGAGGACGACTACGACAAGCTGACCTGGAACGTGTTGCCCAATGGCACGCTCGACGCTTCCCTTTCCATTTCCAGCGTTGTCGTCGCCTCGGGTGCCGGGCTCGGCAAGCCGGACTATCTCCATTGATGCCGGAGCGTATCCGGTCGCTTCCCTCAGACCAAGGAGCCGACATCATGCGGATACGCTAAGCCGTTGAATTGACGCGTTGCGTGGAAAAACGATTCCGAAATTCGGGCTGATACGCTAAGTATCGGCCGGGCGATGTTAAAGTGAGAGGACTGACTACATGAAGAAGCTTATTCTTGTCGTTGCAGCCGTCGTTGCAATCTCAGGCTGCACGACGACCGAGCGCGACGTGGTGACCGGCACCGGCGTCGGTGCTGTGGCAGGCGCGCTGATCGGCGGCGGCCGTGGTGCTCTGATCGGCGGTGCCGTCGGCGCCGCATCGGGCTTGCTGGTGCGCAATCTGCGCAATGGTTATTGCGAATACCGCAACAGCCGTGGCCAGATCTACACCGCGCGCTGCCGCTAACACGGCTTTGCAGACAAGGCCCGGCGCCGGCTCAGGCCGTCGCCGGGCTTTTCTTTGTCTGCCCGCAAGCCTTCAGCCGCGATAAGGGATGTCGATCTCCACCCGCAGCCCGTCTTCGGCGTAGCGCCGCACGATCTGGCCATCGAGTTCGCGGGTGATGTTCATGTCGATCAGCTTGGTGCCGAAGCCGGTCTTGTCAGGTGCCGACACACCATTGCCGTTGCGTTCCGTCCAGTTGAGCAGCAGCCGCCGCCGCTTGCCCTCGCCGTTCAAGCGCCAGTCGACTTTCAGCCCGCCGACGGAATTGTCGGCATCGCCATATTTCAGCGCATTGGTCGCCAGTTCGTGGAAAGTCAGCCCGAGCGCCTGCGTCGTGGTTTCGTCGAGTTCGACGGCAGGGCCGGTCATCATGTCCTGAGGCAACTCCTTGCCGAACACCTGGCCAAGCTCGATGCGCAGCAACTCGCTGAGGTCGGCCTTTTGCCAGCGCGAGCGCGTCAGCATGTCCTGCGACGCGGCCATCGCCTGAAGCCGGGCCGAAAACGACGTCGAGAACTCGTCAATGTTGCCGGAGTGTGCCGCCGTCTGGCGCGCCATGGCCAGGACGCGGGCGATCGAGTTCTTGATCCGATGCTTCATCTCCTGAAGCATCAGGTCCTTTTCCAAAAGGCTCTTTTCGGTCGTTTCGTGGAGCTGCGCCGCAACCTCGTAAGCGCGCTGCTGGTAGCGGGCAACCAGCGCGATCGAGCCGGCCAGCACCAGCCCGAACAGTCCCAGCATCAACGGCGCTGCGCGCGGCGATGGCGGCATGAAGGCGGTGCTCGGCCTGAAATTGATCGTCCACTTGCGGCCGGCGACATTGGCCTCGCGCGTCACCGAGAAGTCGTCGCCATAGCCGGGGTCGGGCGGCGCCTGCGAGCGGAACAGCAACGTGTCCTCGCCCATCGTGCCGTCGAACACTTCGACCGCGACCGGCAGCAGCGGCGCCTTGCCAAGCGCTGCCTGAAACAGCTCGGCTGTGCGGAAGGCGACATAGAGGAAGCCGGCAGGAGCCGTACCCTCGCCATCGGGCCGGTCGACACGCGAAAACACCAATATCCCCGGCTGGCGCGCGCCATTGTCGCTACCTTGGCCCAGCAGCACCCGGCCGGTTGCCCGCGGCTCGCCCTTTGCCGCCATCGCCGCTTCAATCGTGGTCCGGCGCAGCGGGTCGGTCGCCATGTCGAAGCCCATGGCGTCGAGGCTGGCCTTGCTCATCGGCTCGAACAGCACGATCGGCGTCCGCCACGGCAGGTCGGTTTGCGGGAAAGGCGGCCGGTCGATGCCGTAGCCTTGTTTCAGCTCGACAGTGATCGAACCGCTTTGCCCACTGTCGATGAGCCTGACAAAGCCGATGCCGCGCAGGCTCGGGAAACTCCGCTCGGCATCGAGCGAGGCGAAGTAGCTGCGAAACTGGTCGCGCGAAAGATTGCCCTTCTGGGCTGCAAACATCGCCTGCGTCGCATGCAGCAAGGCCAGGTCGAACTCCATCCTGCCCTCGATGCGGTTGAGCGCATCGTCGGCCACCGACTGGAACTTGATGCGTGCGGCCTCGACCGTCGCCAGGTAAACGAGCGCCGCCATCGTCAGGCTGACCAGCGCGACGGCAACAAAGATCAGGCTGGGGAAGTATTTTCTCAATTCCGGCTGGCTCGCGTCACCCTCCACTCATTAAAGCATGATCGCGAAAAGGTGGAACTGCTTTTCGCGATCATCTCTTGAGCCAGGTTCGTAGCCGGCAAAGCTGGTCGTGATCGATCAGGCGGCGATCTGCATCGCTCCTGGCCCCGGGGTGGCGCCGGGCGGGCATTTGCCGAGAATGATCATGCCAAGCACCTCGTCCTTGGTGACATCCTGGGTGCGCGCCGTGCCCACCACCTGGCCGTTCTTCATCACGCAGACGCGGTCGGCGAGATCGAACACATCGTGGATGTCGTGGCTGATCAGGAAGATGCCGATGCCATCGGCCTTGAGCTGCTTGACCAGCTCGCCGACCTGCGCCGTCTCTTGCGGACCAAGGGCTGCCGTCGGCTCGTCCATGATCAGGATGCGGGCGTTGAACAGGATCGCGCGCGCGATCGCCACCGACTGCCTCTGGCCGCCCGACAGCTTGCTGACCGGCTCCTTGAAGCGCTGGAAACGCGGGTTGAGCCTGCCCATCACCTTGCGTGCCTCGGCCTCCATGGCGACGTCGTCGAGCGTGCCGTAGGCGGTCATGATCTCGCGCCCGAGGAACAGGTTGGCGGCGGCATCGACATTGTCGGCCAAAGCCAGCGTCTGGTAGATCGTCTCGATGCCATATTTCTTGGCGTCGCGCGGGTTGGAGATCGCTGCCTCCTCGCCGCGGACGAAGATCGCACCGCTGTCGCGCTTGTAGGCGCCCGACAGGATCTTGATCAGTGTCGACTTGCCAGCGCCGTTATGGCCGAGCAGCGCCACCACTTCGCCGGGATAGAGGTCGACCGAGGCGTCGTCGACGGCGCGGATACCGCCGAAGGCGATCGAGATGTTCTTGAGGTCGACGAGCGGGATACGGGTCTGTTCCATGATCTTGGCTCCCGATTTCGTTAAACGCGCTTGCGGTAGAGCGTGTCGAGCCACACAGCCACGACCAGCACCATGCCGACGACGATGTTCTGCAACGGCGTGTCGATGTTGAGCAGCACCATGCCCGACTGCAGCGACTGCATCAAAAGCGCCCCCAGCATGGCACCGGCAACGGTGCCGGAGCCGCCGGCGAGCGAGGTGCCACCGATGACGGCTGCGGCGATGACCAGCAACTCGTCCAGCGTGCCGAGCGAATTAGTGGCAGAGTTCAGGC
Organism: Aminobacter sp. UC22_36; assembly: GCF_044056035.1. Taxonomy (NCBI): domain Bacteria; kingdom Pseudomonadati; phylum Pseudomonadota; class Alphaproteobacteria; order Hyphomicrobiales; family Phyllobacteriaceae; genus Aminobacter; species Aminobacter sp. UC22_36. The sequence goes on along the minus strand of NZ_CP171996.1, from coordinate 971,097 downwards.
GCGCGCTGGAGACGGCGGCGCTGATCGCCGCCAGCACGCCCATGATCATGAACACCTTCATGGTGATCCAGCGCGTGTTGATACCGGCGAGGTTGGCGGCTTCGGGGTTGCCGCCGATGGCGAAGACATAACGACCAAAGCGGGTGCGGTTGGTGACGAAGGTCATGACGATGCCCACGGCAACCGCGATCAGCACGGGAATGGCAATGCCATGGGCGATGAACAGCCCGCCTTCGGGAACGGTGATGCCGTTGGCCTCGGCGTAGCGGCGCACGATGCCGATCGGCCAGGGGTAGGAATTGGCAATCCAGATCGCACCGAGGATCACACCGCAGGTAACAGTGCCGAGAAATGTCTCGGCCCAGAGCGGCCGCAGCGGAAACTTGAAGCGCTTGCGTTGCTGGCGGCCACGCAGCAGCAGCAACACCACGGCGAGGCAGGCGACAAGGCCGACGATCCAGCTCCATGTCGCGCCGATGGCGCCCTGCGGACCACCGCCCATGAGCTGGAAGGTCGCATCGAGCGGCGCAATCGTCTGGCCTGAGGTAACCCACCAGGCCGCGCCGCGCCAGACCAGCAATCCGCCCAGCGTCACGATGAAGGCGGGAACCTCCATATAGGCGATGACGAAACCCTGCAGCGCGCCGATCAGCAAGCCGAGTGTTATGCCGATGACGAGTGCCAGCGCCCAGATCCACGGATTGCCGAGTTCGAGGCCGACGGCTTTGACAAGGAAATGCACCTGGGCAAAGCCCATCACCATGCCGATCAGGCCTTCGGCCGAGCCGACCGACAGGTCGATGTTGCGCATGACGATAACCAGCACCATACCGGTCGCCATGATCGCCACGGCGGACGCCTGCACCGACAGGTTCCACAGGTTGCGGAAGGTCAGGAAGGTGCGGCTGTCGAAATCGAGCGGGTTGACGCCGAGGCGCAGGCTCGAAATCACCTGCAGTCCGATCCAGATCAGCAACAGCGCGCCGACCATGCCGAGCATGCGCGTATCGATCTCGGTTGCCTTGAGGAAACGCCCGACGGGGCTAAGCTCGGTCGTCCGCGCCCGGTCAGCCGGCACGTTGGATGTCGTGTCTGTCATTGTTACCTCCCGACCGGACAGCCGTCTGCGCGGCGGCCGGTGTGCGCATGATAGGGTCAATATGCCATGTCATGAAGCGGGCGTTTTGGGAAAACGCCGCGGCCAGAAAGCCGCGGCGTCTCACCTTTCGGACCAGGCCGACTGTTAGTTGCAGGCCGCAACCGAACCCGCTGCCACGCCCTGGCAGACGACGTCCTTGCCAACCCAGCCGGCGTCGATGACGACGTTGAGGTTGTCCTTGGTGATCGGAACCGGGGTCAGGAACACCGAGTTCAGCTCGAGGCCGCCGGGCGTCTTGAACTTGGTGACGTTGGCGATCTCTTCCATCTTCTTGCCGTCGGCGAGCTGCGAGGCGATTTCGGCGGCGTTCTTGCCGAGTTCGCGTGCGTCCTTCCACACCGAAACGGTCTGGGTGCCGAGCGCGATGCGGTTCAGCGCGGCATGATCGCCGTCCTGGCCCGAAACCGGCACCGAGCCGGCAAGGCCCTGTGCCTGGAGTGCAGCGATCGCACCGCCGGCGGTGCCGTCGTTGGAAGCCACGACCGCGTCGATCTTGTTGTCGTTGGCGGTCAGGAACTGTTCCATGTTCTTCTGGGCGTTGGCGGGCAGCCAGCCGTCGGTGTAGGCCTCGCCGACATTCTTGATCTTGCCGGCGTCGACGGCTTCCTTGAGCACTTCCATCTGGCCGGCGAACAGGAAGTCGGCGTTCGGATCGGCACCGCTGCCCTTGATGAAGACGTAGTTGCCTTCAGGCTTGGCGGCGAACACGCCCTTGGCCTGCATGCGACCGACCTCCTTGTTGTCGAAGGTCAGGTAAAAGGCGTCCTTGTTTTCGATCAGGCGGTCATAGCCGACGACAGGAATGCCTTCGGCGACAGCCTTGTCGACGGCCGGACCGATGGCCGACGCATCCTGCGCCAGGATGATGAGCGCATTGGCGCCCTGCGAGATCAGGCTTTCGACGTCGGTCAGCTGCTTGGCCGGCGACGACTGCGCGTCAGCCGAGATGTACTTGTCGCCAGCAGCTTCGATGGCGGCCTTCATGGCAGCTTCGTCGGTCTTCCAGCGTTCTTCCTGGAAGTTCGACCACGACACGCCGATGACCTTGTCCTTTGCCGAAGCCACTGCCGAAAGCGACAGAGTCATGGCAACACCCGCCAGGATGGCGGTGGTAAACTTTTTCATGATTTCCTCCCTGCGCCCAATGGGCGCGCCTACTTCGCATAGCCCTTGGAGAAGCTCTTTTTTCGAGCCTCGAAAAAATAGTGACCCAATGGCCGGCCGCTGTCAACATGGTTTCGCATGGGCTCCATATTTTTTTCGGAGCTCGAAATAAATAAAGACATTTGGCTTGAGCTCTGTCACAATCACTTGGCGCGCAAGGGACTGCCGCTTAAAAAGGGCAGCGCTTCGCCGGGAGGAAGACGAGCACATGTCGGTCGGCATACGTCACGACGATCTGAGACGGCGTAACCGCGCCATGGTTATATCCGCGGTTCGCCGCGCCAGCCAGCCGTCGCGCACGGAAATCGCCGCCACCACCGGCCTCAGCCATTCGACGATCTCGACCATATCCTCCGATCTCATATCCGAAGGCATCCTGGCTGAAGCCAAGAGCAACGAGCCGGTCTCAATGAAACGCGGCCGGCCCCAGGTGGCCCTGACGCTCGAACCCAAGGCTGCGTCGATCGTCGCCGTCGTGCTCTCGCTCAACAGCCTGTCTGCCGCTGTCATCGACTACGCCGGCAACACCATCGTCGAGGAAACCAAACGGCTGGTGACCCAGCGGATGCCAGCCGAAGCCCTGGTCGACGAGTGCATCGCCATGATCAGGCGCCTGATCGACAGCGACACTTCAGGCGCGGCGGTGCTGCGCATCGCCATTGCCGTCCAGGGCATCACCGATGCCGCATCGCGCAAGCTGTTGTGGTCGCCGATCACCCAGCACGACGACATCCCCTTCGCCGATCGGCTCGAACAGGAGTTCGGCGTGCCCGTGTCGGTCGAAAACGACTGCAACATGATCGCCGAGGCGCTGCGCTGGCGCGACCCGGCCCGCTATCGCGACGATTTCATCGCCATCCTGTTGTCGCACGGCATCGGCATGGGTCTCGTCATCAAGGGCGAGCTGTTCACCGGCACCCAATCGTCCGGCGCCGAGTTCGGCCACATGATCCACCGTCCCGACGGCGCGCTCTGCCGCTGCGGCCGCCGCGGCTGCATCGAGGCCTATGCCGGCAACTACGCCATCTGGCGCAACGCCAGGCTTGGCGACGAAAACGCCGAGCCGTTGGCCGACCTGTCCGACGACGACATCAGGGCGCTTGCCGATGCGGCCCGCGACCATGACGGCCCCGAGCGGGAAGCCTTCCGCAAAGCCGGCGAAGCCATCGGCTTCGGCCTGGGTTCGATGTTTGCTTTGTTCGACCCCGCGCCGCTCGCTTTCGTCGGCGTCGGCGCCACAGCCTTCGACCTGATGGAGCCGCATGTCCGCGCCGCCATCGCCAAGACCGCCGGCGGGCTGCACTCGAAGGCGATCTCGTTCGACACCGAGCCCAACGAGGTACCGCTCAAGCGCGAGGGCGCGATGATGCGCGCCCTGCTCACTGTCGATCAGGAGATTTTTGCCGCCGGCACAGCCCCGCGCCGCGCCGAGGCCGAAATCGCTTAATCCTCGCGGATGGCGTAGCCGGCACCGCGGATGGTGCGGATCACGTCAGGCATGCGGCCATTGTTGACGGCCTTGCGCAGACGCCCGACATGCACGTCGACAGTGCGCTCGTCGATATAGATCGTCTCGCCCCAGACATTGTCGAGCAGCTGGCTGCGCGAGAACACCCGGCCCGGATGCCGCATCATGAATTCGAGCAGGCGGAACTCGGTCGGCCCGAGCTTGATCTCGCTCTTCTTGCGGTAGACGCGGTGCGACTCGCGGTCGAGCATGATGTCGCCGACCTTCAGCACCGAAGACAGCACCTCGGGCTTGGCCCGGCGCAGCAGCGCCTTGACGCGTGCCATGAACTCCGGCGTCGAAAACGGCTTGACCAGATAGTCGTCGGCGCCGGTCGAAAGCCCGCGCACACGGTCGCTCTCTTCGCCGCGCGCCGTCAGCATGATGATCGGCAGGCGTTCGGTGTCGGGCCGCATCCTGAGCCTGCGGCACAATTCGATGCCGGAAAGTGCCGGCACCATCCAGTCGAGCACCAGAAGGTCGGGCACGTTTTCCTGGAGCCTGATCTCGGCCTCGTCGCCACGGGTGACGACTTCGACCTGGTAGCCTTCGGACTCGAGGTTGTAGCGAAGCAGCACGCCCAGCGGCTCTTCATCCTCGACGACCATGATCTTGGGGGCGATCATCGGCTGTCCCCTTTCTTGGTGCATGACCCCAACCGGATCATGCACGGATTTAAAGTCCTGCAGCATCCTTGCGCATCCATCGGGACACGCATCGCCGCAGAGTTCAGGCCGGAACCGTCGTCGTGGTCTCGTCGACCTTCGGCCGGTTGAGCGGCAGCTGCGTGCCGGTCACCACGAAATAGGCGTTCTCGGCGATGTTGGTGACATGGTCGCCAATGCGCTCGAGGTTCTTGGCGCAGAACAGCAGATGCGTGCAGGCGGTGATGTTGCGCGGATCTTCCATCATATAGGTCAGCAGTTCGCGGAACACGGCGGTGTACTGGATGTCGATCTTCTGGTCGTCGGCGCGCAGGTCCTTCAGGCCCTCGGCCTTGCGCGCGACATAGAGATCGACGACGCCGCGAACCTGGCCAAGCACCAGTTGCGCCATCGCGTCGATCGAATGCGACAGGTTGCGCGGTGTCGGCGACTGGCCGACAGCACCGACACGCTTGGCGATGTTCTTGGCAAGGTCGCCGATGCGCTCGAGGTCGCCCGCCATGCGGATGGCGCCGACAACGGCGCGCAGATCCTGCGCCATCGGCTGGCGCTTGGCGATCAGCGTGATTGCCGAATTGTCGAGATCGCGCTGCTTGGCATCCATGATCGTGTCGTCGGCAACGACGTTCTGCGCCAGCGACTGGTCGGACGACAACAGCGCGCGGATGGCGCCGGCAACCATCGCGCTGGCGAGGTCGCCCATGTCGCGGATGAGCTGGTCGACGTGCTGGAGTTCCTCGTCGAAGGACCGGACTGTATGTTCGCCCATGATTTCTTCCTCGTATCGTTACCCGCGGCGAAAACGCTCACTCAGCCGAAGCGGCCGGTGATGTAGTCCTGCGTCCGCTTGTCGTCGGGGTTGGTGAACATCTTGTCGGTAGCACCCTCCTCGACGAGATAGCCGAGGTGGAACATCGCCGTACGCTGCGACACGCGTGCCGCCTGCTGCATCGAGTGCGTCACGATGACGATGGTGTAGTTCTCGCGCAGCTCGTCGATCAACTCCTCGACCTTGGCGGTGGCGATCGGATCGAGCGCCGAGCATGGCTCGTCCATCAGGATCACCTCGGGCGCAACGGCGATGGCCCGTGCGATGCACAGGCGCTGCTGCTGGCCGCCCGACAGGCCGGTGCCCGGCTCGTTGAGACGGTCCTTGGCTTCGTTCCACAGGGCCGCCTTCTGCAGGCTCTTTTCGACGATCACGTCGAGCTCGGCCTTGTTCTTGGCCAGGCCATGAATGCGCGGACCGTAAGCGACGTTTTCGTAGATCGACTTGGGGAACGGGTTCGGCTTCTGGAACACCATGCCGACGCGGGCGCGCAGCTCGACGACATCGATCTTGGGATCGTAGATGTCTTCGTTGTCGAGCGTGATCTTGCCGCCGACGCTGGCGCTGTCGATGGTGTCGTTCATGCGGTTGAGGCAGCGCAGGAAGGTCGACTTGCCGCAGCCCGACGGGCCGATCAGCGCCGTCACCTGGTTCTGGCGGACGTCGAGGTCGACGCCGAACAGCGCTTGCTTGTCGCCATAGTGCACGGTGACCTTGTCGCCGCGCATCTTGATGATTTCATTCGATCTGGCGTTCATCTCAGCATTCACCGCGTCGTCGAGGGATTTTTCGGTCATGATGTTCATAGCAGGATGCTCCTTGTCCATGCCCTACCAGCGGCGCTCGAAGCGGCGGCGCAGGACGATGGCGACGATGTTCATGGCCATGAGGAAAATCAGAAGAATGATGATGGCGCCCGACATGCGTTCGACAAAGGCGCGTTCGGCCTCGTTTGCCCACATGTAGATCTGCACCGGCAAGGCCGTCGCCGGGTCGAAAGGCGTCTTGGGATAGTCGGCGACGAAGGCGACCATGCCGATCAACAGCAGCGGCGCGGTCTCGCCGAGCGCGCGCGCCAGGCCGATGATCGTGCCGGTCAGGATGCCGGGAGCCGCCAGCGGCAGGATGTGCTGGAACACCATTTGCATCTTCGAGGCGCCGAGACCAAGCGCTGCCGAGCGGATCGACGGCGGCACCGCGGCCAAGGCCGCACGCGTGGCGATGATGATCGTCGGCAGCGTCATCAGCGTCAGCACCAGGCCGCCGACAAAGGACGCCGAGCGCGGCAGGCCAAGGAAGTTGATGAACACCGCAAGGCCGAGCAGACCGAAGACGATCGACGGCACGGCGGCGAGGTTGTTGATGTTGACCTCGATCAGGTCGGTGAAGCGGCTCTTCTTGGCGAACTCCTCGAGATAGATCGAGGCGGCGACGCCGATCGGCAGCGCCAAAAGCAGCACGATCACCATCATGTAGAACGAACCGATGAGCGCGACGCCGACACCAGAGGTCTCCGGCCGGCTCGACGCGCCATAGCTGAACAGCCCGGTGTTGAAGTGCTCGGCCATCACGCCTTCGGCCTTGAGCTTGTTCATCCACTCGACCTGCTGGTCCGACACCTTGCGGCGGCTTTCCGGCACGTCGAGGTCGATCTGGCCCTTGAAGGCCGAGTCGAGATTGGCAGCGGCGAGGATGTCGACGTTGCGCGTCGTGCCGATCACCGACGGGTCGGCGGCAACGATTGCCCGGAGCTGGACGCGCGAGCTGTCGGACAAGAAGCCCTTGAGCTTGCGCACCTCGGCCTTGTCGTTGGCATCGATGCCGAGCTTTTCGATCAAGGCGGCTTCGGCGAGCTTGGGATAGTTCGCCGTGATCAGCACGTTCGGATCGGTCGCCCGCTTGTTCGACGGATCGATGATCTTTTCGTCGAAGTTGATCGCCAGCGTCACCGTCGTCTGCCAGAAGGCGGTGTAGCCCTTGGAGACGATCGAGGTCAGCATGACCCCCAGGAACGCCAGGCCGACGGCGATCGCCAGCACGCCATAGAGGCGGAAGCGGCGTTCGGCGGCGTAGCGTTTCTTGATGCCGATGTCGCGGCGCGGGCGGGCAACCGAGGTGGTCAGCGTGTCGAGCGAAATATCGGTCATTCGTACTGCTCCCGGTACTTCCGGACGATGTAAAGGGCGACGATGTTCATCACCAGCGTCAGCGCAAACAGCGTGATGCCGAGCGCGAAGGCCACCAGCGTCTGCGGCGTGTTGAACTCGAGATCGCCGGTCAGCTGGTTGACGATCTTGACGGTGATGGTGGTCATCGCCTCGAACGGGTTGAGCGTCAGGTTGGCGGCGACACCGGCTGCCAGCACCACGATCATCGTTTCGCCGATGGCGCGCGAGGCGGTGAGCAGGATGGCACCGACGATGCCGGGCAAGGCGGCCGGCAGGATGACGCGCTTGATCGTTTCGGAGCGCGTGGCGCCAAGGCCGAGCGAGCCGTCGCGCATGGCGCGCGGCACCGCGGTGATGATGTCGTCGGAAAGCGAAGAGACAACCGGGATCAGCATCACGCCCATCACCAGGCCGGCGGTGAGGATCGACTGCGCCTGGATGAACGGGGTGCCGCCGGTCAGGGCCGCGCTGATGTCGCGCAGGAAGGGTCCGAGCGTGACGAGCGCGAAGATACCGTAAACGATGGTCGGGATGCCGGCGAGCAGTTCGAGCGCCGGCTTGACCACCGCGCGCACCTTGGGTGCTGCATATTCCGACATGTAGACCGCCGACATCAGGCCGATCGGCACCGCAACGAGCAGTGCGACAAAGGCGATGTAGAGCGTGCCGGCGAGCAACGGGATGAGGCCGAACTGGCCTTCCGCGCCACCCGAACCGGCAGCGGCGAAACGCGGATCCCACACGGTGCCGAAGAAGAAGTTGGTCAGCGGGATTTTTTCGAAGAAGGCGATGGTCTGGAACAGCATCGACAGCACGATGCCGACGGTCGTCAGGATGGCGAGCGTCGAGGCGCCGAGCAGGCTCCACAGCATCACCTTCTCGACATTGTTGCGCGCCCTGGCACGCGGGCTGATGCCCTTCAAGCCATAACCGACACCGATCAAGGCGAGGCCGACCGAAACGATGGCGGAGATCATGCCGAGACGATCGGAGACGCGGTTGGCCTCGGTCGCGATCGGGATCATGTAGTCTTGCGTGTCGGGCGCCAGCGCCACGCCCTTTGCGGCGAGCATCGGCTGCAACTCGGCAAAGCTCGAAGGCAGTGCGCCGAGCGTCTGGCTGTCGAGCTTGCGCAGGCCGCTGGCGAGGCTCTTGACCAGGCCCGCGGCAAGATCTTCATGCGCGACGGTGCCGTCGGCAACATCGGCCGGCAGGGCCGAATGGATATGGCTGTTGAGATAGGCACTGGCGCCGATATCCCAGGCAGCGAGAAACAATACGGCCGGAACGACGCCCGTCAGGAACGCCCACCAGCCGTGGTAGTGCGCACGCGAGTGCGGCTTGACCGTTCCGTCATCCTGCGCACGCGCCCTTTGCCGGCCGACCACGAAGGCCGCCAGTCCGATTGCGAGTACAATGGCGAAGACAAGCAGGAAGGACATGGGCCGGCCTCGGTGAATTCAGATCATTGTGCCGAACGGAACAGCCGGCGAAATAGTCCATGGGGCGGCGATTTTTTTTCGCCGCCCCATGGTCGATATTACATGGTCTTGCCGGCGCCGAAGGCTTCGCGCTGGGCAGCACGCTCTGCGTCAGGAGCGGCAACCAGGCCGTAATCGGCAAGCGGGCTTTCCGGGCCGACCATCTGGTCGTCGAGGAAGAACTCGACATATTCCTTCAGGCCGGGAACGACGCCGAGATGTGCCTTCTTGACGTAGAAGAACAGCGGACGCGACACCGGATACTCGCCCTTGGCGATGGTCTCGACCGAAGGCGTGATGCCGCCAACGGTGGCAACCTTCAGCTTGTCGGCGTTGTTTTCGTAGAAGGCGAGGCCGAACACGCCGACGCCGGTCTTGTTGCTATCGATGCGAGCGAGCGTCTCGGAGTAGTCGCCGTCGATGTCGACAGCCTTGCCGTCCTTGCGCACGGCCTTGCAGGCGGCTTCCGCAGCCTTGTCGTCGAGGCCCGAAGCCTTGCCGGCGTCAACGCCGCCGAGCTTCTTGCAGCCGGCGACCAAAAGCTTTTCTTCAAAGACTTCGCGGGTGCCGTGCTTTTCGCCCGGAATGTAGGCGGCGATGTCCCAGTCGGGCAGGTTCGGGTTGACCTGGTTCCACTTGGTGTTCGGGTTTTCGACCAGCTTGCCGTCGACGACGATCTTGGCGGCCAGCGCCTTGTAGACGTCTTCAGGCGTCAGCGCCCAATCCGGGCCCTTGACGTCGGTTGCGAAGACGATGCCATCATAGCCGATCTTCACTTCCTGGATTTCCTTGACGCCGGCGTCAACGCAGGACTTGATTTCGTCCTTCTTGATTGGGCGCGAGGAGTTGGCGATGTCGATGGTGTTCTCGCCGACGCCCTTGCAGAATTCCTTGATGCCAGCGCCCGAACCGCCTGATTCAACGACCGGGGTCTTGAAGTTGGTGAAGGTCTCACCGAACTGTTCGGCGACGATCTTGGCATAAGGCAGAACGGTCGAGGAACCGGCAACCTGGATCTGGTCGCGGGCCGAGGCATAGCCGACCGAGGCTGCGATCGCGAAGGCAGCAGCCGACGCAGTGAGAAGAGCTTTTTTCATTGGGGCCTGCTCCTGTTGGGGTATCTCGTATGACGCCATTCCTCGGCGCCCGGTGAGCCAATAGCCCCCCTCTATTACAGTTGCATGACAGTTTCGTGTCACCCCTGTAACGGTTGCAGTGCATGGCCGCCAAGGGGTCGTTTCCGCGATCCTTTGCCGGCGCGAGGCAAACAACAGGCAGGCAACGAATGCAAGCCGCCTACCCAACGGCAGGCCGGCCTTTGTTGCCGCGAGCTGTCACATTTCCACAGTCTTTGAGAGCCGGCCCAGGGCGTGCCGAAGATTCAGGACAGGCCGGCATCGGCAGAATCTAGATCGCGCCGCGGCGCTCCTCGTCCTGCCACGACCAGCGCTCGATCTTTTCGAGCAGCGCGCGCGGGCTGATCGGCTTGGGCAGATAGTCGTCCATGCCGGCTTCGAGGCAGCGTTCCTTGTCGCCTTTCAGCGCGTGCGCCGTGACACCGATGATCGGCACACGCAGGCCGGTGCCACGTTCGAGCTTGCGAATTTCGTTGGTCGCCTCGAGCCCGTTCATCTCGGGCATCGACACATCCATCAGGATCATCCTGGGATGACGCTCGCCATAGGCGGCCACCGCGCGCCGGCCATTGCCGACGATCTCGAAGCTGAGTTCGGTCTCGGCCAGGATCTGGCTGAACACCATCTGGTTCACCTCATTGTCTTCGGCAACGAGAATGTCGAGCCCGCCATCGCCGCTGGGCCGCTGCCCGCCGCGCATGCGCGCGACGTTGGGCGCTGGACTGCTGGCATGTTTGGCCGGCACCAGCGCATCGGCCATCTGTGCCGGTGTGAGGTTGGGAACCCGCTTGCGCTGGATCGCCGCGACAAGCGCCTCGAGCAGGGCCGACGAACGCGCCGGCTTGATCAGCTGGGCATCGATGGCGAGGTCGCGATGTCCGGGACCCGAAAGCGACTGGTCGACCGACGTCAGCATGACGATTGGCGTTTCGGCCAGGCTTGGCGACTGCCGCACGATCCGCGCCATCTCGGCGCCGGTCATGCCGGGCATCTGGTAGTCGAGCACGATACAGTCGACGGTGACGCCCATCGCTTGCGCGGCCTGCAGCACGTTCAGGCCTTCGGCACCGCTTTTGGCGGCACAGGAATCAAACCCCCACGACAGCATCTGTTCGGTCAGGATGGTGCGGTTGACGGCATTGTCGTCGACGATCAGCACGCGCGCACCGGTGACGTCGATCAGTGCCGCCGGCCGCGTCTCCAGCCGTCCGGCATTGGGCAGCGTCAGCGTGAACCAGAAGGTCGAGCCAGCCCCCTCGCCGCTTTCCACGCCGATCTCGCCGCCCATCATGTCGACGAGCCGCGAGGTGATGGCGAGGCCAAGCCCCGTACCTTCATGCCGGCGCGTCGACGACGCATCGACCTGGCTGAATTTTTCGAACACCAGCTTGAGCTTGCCTTCGGGGATGCCGATGCCGGTGTCGGTCACAGCGACATGCAGCTTGGTCTGCTCGCCATCGCTGCGCCCCGTCACATCGACGAGCACATGGCCGGAATCGGTAAACTTCACCGCATTGCCAAGCAGGTTGGTGATGATCTGCCGGATGCGGCCGACGTCGCCGACATAGAGATGGCGGAGATCGGGCTGCATGCGCACGATCAGCTCGAGATCCTTCTCCTTGGCCCGTGTCGACATCAGCGTGGCGACGTCTTCGATCGCCTCCGACAGGTTGAACGGGATTGGGTCGAGCACCAGCTGGCCGGCATCGATCTTCGAGAAATCGAGGATGTCGTTGATGATCGTCAAAAGCGCATTGCCTGATTTGACGATGATGTCGGTGAAGGTCTTCTGCTTCGGGTCGAGATCGGATTTCGCCAGCAGCTCGGCCATGCCGAGCACGCCATTCATCGGCGTGCGGATCTCGTGGCTCATATTGGCGAGGAATTCAGATTTCGCCCGGTCGGCCAGCACCGCCCGGCGCTGCGCCTCCTCAAGCTCGACCTCGCGCTGCTTGAGCTCGGTGATGTTGGTGGTCGAGCCGATCAGGTAGAGCGAGCCGTCGGACGCGACCATCGCGCTCTTGCGCGCGAACTGATGGCGCACCATCCCGTCGGCGCAGGTCGCCGTCTCCTCGATCTCCACCGTCGTGCCGCGGCGCATGACTTCGCGGTCGGCCTCCATGAATGGCTCGCCTTCGGCGCCGAAAATCTCGAGGTCGGTCCTGCCGATCGCTTCCTGCTTGGAATAGCCGGTCAGTTCGCACCAGCCCTGGTTGACATACATCAGCCGGAGGTCGGCGTGCTTGGCGTAGATCGACACCGGAACATTGTCGATCAGGCTGCGGAACACTTCGTTCTCGCGCATCGAGTCTTGCAGCGCGCGCTCGCGCTGCTTGAGTTCGGTGATGTCGACGCGCACGCCGATGAAGGTGCCGTCGGCAAGCCGCTGGTCGAAGATCTGGTACCAGCGCCCGTCGGGATTGCGCCGTTCCCGCACCGCCTGGCTGGTGTGATAGCGGACGACCATGCCCTCGACCCAGGCCACGGGATCGGCGTCATAAAGAGCATCGAGATCCTCGTCGCCGGTGTCGCGGAAATAGCCCGAGCGCTGCGCCAGAAACAGGCTGTCACGTAGCGTACGGCCTTCGGTCAGGACCTCGTCGAGTGCCGGCAAGGCGCTCTTGAGCTTGTGGTTGGCGAGCACGAAGCGGTCGTCGCGGTCGTAGATGATGACGCCCGCCGGCAGCGATTCCAGCACTTCGGCCAGCCGGTGGCGGGCCTCGACCGCCTCGACCTCGCGGCGCTTCATCTCGCTGACGTCGTAATAAGAAACCAGCCGCTTTCCGCCCGAAAGCGCTGTTACCGAATAGATCATGGTGCAGCCGTCGGCACGGCGGAATTCGCGCGGCGCAACGTCGCCAGCCGAGATCTCCGACTCGCGCAAGGCGACGTAGCTTTCCCAGTCGCCGTCGACGACGGCGTAGACACCGCTGTAGCGATTGATGTCCATCAGTGCCCTGAACGGGCAACCGATAGCGACCTGACCAACGCTCAGCTTCCAGATGTCGTAGAAGGCCCTGTTGATGAACTGCACATTGAGGCTGGCATCAACCAGCACCACGCCCATGTTCATTGAATCGATGGTGCGTTCGAGGTCGGCATAAGGCAGGTTGAGATCGTCCAAAGCCCGCATGTTGCGCGCCTCGTTCGTCAGCCCTTGCCCATTGGCCGGCTCGCCGGTCGGATCATTGACGTCCGAGCCCAGAATTTTCCGCATCCGTCAGCCCTGCATGCATGGAGCGATGCTGCTCCCCCGCAGACCGCCGCGACAAACCTTGCCGCAGAAGCATTAACGACTGACTAACCTTAACGCCGCGGCGCCATAGATGAGCTGATCCAAATGTATTCGAGGTGAGAAGCTGCGAAAAGCTGCCGCCGAATCTGCGCTTACTTTCCGCAGCGTCAGAACCGGACGACCAGGAAACCGCCAGTTGCAGCTCGAAGAGCGCCCGAAACCTCTCCGCTAATCGTCATTGGCGGCGTTCAGCTCCTCGGGCCGCATGCCGCCATTGGGATCGACGAGGCCAAGCGACCTGGCAAGGATCAGCCGGCGCGATTTGAGCAGCGGCGAAAGTGCCGCCTGCACATCCGCCATGCGCGGATTGCGCTCATGTACCGCGACAGCCGAATCGTCGGCATAAAGCGCGTTGACCATCACCTTGTTGGCGACGGGTGTGCCGTCGCGCTCCACCGGCTTGATGACCTCGAAGCGCAGGCAGCCCGGCTCTTCCTGCAGCGTGGCGCGGGCATGTTCCGAGATCAGGTCGAGGAACTGTTCCTCTGCCCCGTCCAGTGTCTCGAATTCGACGATGATGGTCATTTCGGCCAAGCGTTTATGCCTTTCTTCGATCTTCGGTCTGGTGCAGCCATGCGGCCGCCCAGCACCCGCGTCAGGCTGAGTCATGCCGGGACCGTTGGAAAGGCCGCAGCGGGCCTTGCGGCGCACCGGCGGGCGGAAGGGTTGTGCCAACCCGCCGGGCGTTGCCAAAGACGCGCACTCGATACATTGCGCAGGTCAATGGTGCGGAGTTGATGGTGAACAAATAATGAAGGAAATCGATCACGGTCGATGTCCTGATGTAAGGCAAGCCGCCTTGCGCGGAACCATTTTCCGCCTCGGAGAGTTGCGTTCAGGCACAATGGGCGTGGTCCTTCCTTTCAGCCACGTTCAGAAAGGGCCTGCCGCCCCCCTCGCGGCCGGCCCTTTCGCCAGGTTTTGACCACCTTTTCCTGCAACTCCGATGCAACCCAGAGTGACTCGACATCGCACAGGTTGTAGAGCAGAATTTCCGCCCTGAAATGAACCACGCCAGCATGCAACCTTTGCCTCAAGGAGGCATATCGATGCGATCGCCTGCGGCAGATGCTTCCACATACGTGACGATGCTGAACTCTATCCTCGATCTATACCCACGGGTGTAGGCGCGGATTTAGTTGTCGATCGCGATCAGCTTGGCTGACCGCGACAGCAAGCAGGCAAAAACTCAGCAGCAAGCAGAAGACAAAAGAACAAGCACCATATGGGAGAAGACTATGGAGCACGTACTTTTCACCCAGCCTAACTCCCCGATTTATCCCAGGGATCTCGCGCTTCTTCAGCATGTGTTCGACCAGATTTGCCACGAACGCGGCGAAGATCCGAGCTCTGTATGGGCAAGTGAAATAGCGAGGACGCTCCTCAAGCTTTATCGAAGCGGCGTACGTGACAAGGATCTGCTGCTGGCAAGCATACCCCGTTTCAGGACCAGAACCGCCGCCTGACGACAGGCGGTCCACAACCTCGAATTGATGTCCCGAGAGCCTCCCGGCTTTCGGGATGAGGTGGTGTCGGCCAGGCTGCCGGAACGTTCTCACCAGATTTCCATGCGACCCTGACGTCCGAGCGCGTTGCGCGCCCGGCGTTATTCTTCGGCTGAAATTTCCGGGATTTTCTCGACGCTTTTTTCTGCCCTCCAGCGAGAATGCGCGGGGTTTGATGCCACCATTGATCCCGGTTCGCCGAGCAGCGACAATGGCGCAGGCTGATTCCTTCCCGGAAATTGGGAGACAGGTTTTCGGGCAAGGCCAGGCTCCAACGCGAAATTAGGGCTCATTCCTCCAGGGAATGGGCGCTAAGGCCGGGCACATGTCGCGACGACTCGCAGTGCTGCTTGCCGCCATCCCGATCGCTGCCATGGCAATGGCGGCTCCGGGGGCGGCTCCGGGCGCCGACAATCGCGGCCGACAATTGCTGGTCGACCCCCATCCGCACGGCATCGGCGTCCTTTATGCGCACTGGCCTGTCATAGCCGCCGACTACACCACTGCGATGATGCGCTATCGCATGGCGTCCGAATACGAAGACCTGCCGCCCAAAACCTACCCCTTTGTCATGTTCACCCGACCGCCTCTCGGCGGGCCGTGGACCTGGACGGCCGCCAACGGCTCCCATGCGCGGCGTCTGCGCGATGGCGCCTTGCGGATCAGCCTGACCGACCAGCTCGGCAACTGGTTCGTCGAAATCCTGTGTGCGGATACCGGCTGGCCGGTGTTTTCGTGCAGCGACGGCGTCCAGCGTATCGCCGCAGCACCCGAGCCGCGCCTGCTCGTCATCGACGGTGTCGAGTTCGCGCGAATCTTGCCGGCACAGCCAAGTCCCTGAGAAGGTCGCGGGGCCTGCCACAAATGAGCCCGGCGCGAGGCCGGGCTTTGATGTTGCAAGCAGTGCCGGTCAGAACTTGTAGCTGACGCCGGCCCGTAGGGTGTGCTCGTTAAGGCCGATCTTGATGTCTGCCGGGAACGCCTCGGAACCGAAGTCGGCATAGCGGTATTCAAAACGGCCGATCCAGTTGTCGGTGAAAGCATGCTCGATGCCGGCGCCCACGGTCCAGCCGAGGAACGTCTTGCTTTCGTCGTATGCACGCATCTTCACGTAGGTATTGGCGAAGGCAACGCCGCCGGTCGCAAAAAGCAGCGTACGGTCCATCGCATAACCGGCACGCAGGCGCGCGCTGCCTTGCCAGTTGGTTCCGGCCTCGACAGGAACGTCGATCGGCGGGAAATCGGGAAGGCTGACGCGGACGACCAGATCCCGCTTGGTCCAGGCATGCGAGATGTCGGCCTCGATGCCGGCAACAAGATTGCCGTTGAGCTGCCAATTGTAGCCGGCATGGACGCCCAGCAATCCGTTGTCGAAGCCATCGACATCGAAGGGCGGCTCATCCGGACCGACATTGACCGTGCCGTTGAGCCAGGCGTAGCCGCCATGCAGGCCGACATAGCCGCCGGTCCAGACAAAGCCCGCCGGCGCTGTATCAGGTGCCGGCGCGTTGACAACCGCATCGGCAGCAAAAGCGCCGCCTGCGGCTGCAAACAGAAAAGTCGAGGCAAGGAGAATTGTTTTCATGAAGAACCCCAGCAATGAAAGGGCACAACACGGCAACCTTTCGTTGCCTGGAAACCTGACTGCTGCACGCCCTGCGCTGCGTGATAAGGGCTAGCTCCGCGACCGGTAAACGACCAAATCTGGTCCTATCTTGCCGCTACTGCATGTTGCGGTGGTCCTGCCGGATCGCTCTCGCACCCGTCGGCGGTCGAGTGGCTGTCCAAATCGACGTTTTGAACCGCCCAGCAATATGCCTCGTCCAGTGCCGCGAACTTCTGCGCCTGCCACAGGAAATAATCGTCCAGAAACGCACCTGACAGCCACAGCACCCGCTGCTCTGACGTCACGGACCAGCCCATCAGGCCGCTGGTTTCAGCCTTTCTGAACATCCGCCTCAGGTTCGTGACCGAGATGAAGTATCGCGCGGCGAGTTCCGCGACGCTGGAGGGGCCAACGATCACCTTGCCGTCTTGCGGCGTGAAGTCGTCGATGCGCGAAATGATTTCGTGCAGGATCATTCCGCCCAGTTCCGACTGCAGGAACGAATTGATGCTTTCGGCCGGATAGCGCCACAACGGGTTTTCGATGAGCCGGCGGGCGGCGCGCGGCTGGGCCGCCCGAAAGATCCTGTCATTGGCCGCACAGCGGGCATGGCGGCCGCCATTGTCCAGTTCATCGAGGCAGTCCATATGCCCCATGAACCAGCCGGTCATCGCCTTGCGGCTCGCCTCGGTCGTGTCGAGCAGGCGCAGCCGCTTGTCGTGCGGGCTGGGGATTTCCATCAGGAACTTGTAGCTCAGCAGTTCCTGCAGAAAGGCCCTTGCCGTGTTGTGGCTGACCGCGCCGATGCTGGTGGCGATCTCGACCAGACGAGACGCGGAAAGGCCGGAGTGAGGGTCTTCTTCCGTGCGCTCGAGGGTCAGCGCATAGAGCGACTGGGTCATCAGCCATTTGCGATGCGAGGCCTTGAGCCGCGCGAGCCTTGGCGTCTGCTCATGTATGGCGATCAGGTGGAGGGCGAGGCGCCGGTCAATATGTGGAAAGAGCCGATGCGCTGCCAACTCTGCCGCGCTCATTGGACCTGTATGGGACGAACTCTTGTCGGGCATGTGTATTGAAAGTCGCGATTGCAGTTGCATTTCGTCGCAATGAGCCGCCCTCGCGGGCGGCTCCGGTTGCGGGCAGTAACCCAGCCAGCTGACACCAAGCAATCCTGGATTGAACACTGCTCATGCCCACATGAATGTCGACAGCACAAGATGATTTCGTGCCGGCATGGCATGGCCGGTGTCGTCTATGATGCTTTCTCTTGCTCGCGTAATGCCACCGGTCGACTGGCCGCAGTCGTCAAACCAACAACAACAGGACAAGGGTCCGGCTTTCTGCTAAATTTATAGTTGCATACAATCAATCCAGCAACTTTTGATAGCAGGGGGACTGCATGGGTTGCGATTTCAGGGACTATTTGCGGTATGCCGTTGCTGCCGCCACGCTTGCGCTTACGGCCTGTTCGGCCGTCAACAGCCAACCGGTAACGCAAGCCTACACCTCAGGCGAGGGCCAGAAGGCCGGCGTCTACTACTTGCCCAAGCACCTGCTCAACGTGAAGCTTTACGGCGACAAGACCGCCCAGAAGATCGTCGTTGCCAGCACGCCAGTGCAGGATCGCAGGCTGGCGCTCGAGACGGGTTTCGCCCTTTCGCCGCTTTCCGACGACGACATCAATGTCACCTTCAACAAGGACGGCCTGCTCGCTTCGGTCGCTGCGACGTTGACTGACAGGACCGCCGACATCCTGGTCGAGGTCGCCAAGCTTGTCGTCCGGCTGCGCGACACGCCCATCAGCCAGCCATTGCTGAAGGACATGTCTTTCGACCCGTTCAATTATCGCGATGCGATGGCGGTCAACGCCAGTCTGCGCCAGCACAATTCCTGCGTCGAGGTCGAAGTTGCCCCAGGTCTGTGGAGTCCGGGCTGCGGCAAGCACTCGCTTGGCACCACCTATGCCCAGGGCGCCAGCCTGGACACCGCTTTGCCACCGCGCGCCGCACCCGGCATCTACTATCGCCGCCCGGCCTCGCTGATGGTCCATGTCGTCGAAAAAGGCGTCACCACCCAGCTCGTGCCGCATGCCTTCGCCAACGGCTCGCCGATGTTCCGTGTCGACATCAGGCGCAGCCTGTTCGTCTCGCGTGCGACGACGATCACCTTCACCGACGGCGCCTTGACCCAGGTCAAGGTCGTCAAGCCCTCGGAGGGCCTCGCCGTCGCCCAGTTGCCGCTGAAGATCATCCAGGCGACGGTCAATTCGGCCAGCGGTGGCGTCGCCGGCGCCCGTTCGACCCGGCTTCAATCGCAAGCCAGCCTGAACGACAGCGAAGCCACGCTCAACAAGGTGATCGCCGCACGCCTCGCCGCCGGCGACAATGTCGACGCTCTCGCCCCGCGCAGCACCGTCCTGCCTTCGCCACGGTCGGCAGCACTGACCAGCGAGGAAATGGCGCGGTGCGAACGCATCAACTTCGCCTCCGAAGACTGCCTCAGATATTACGCCGAGTAGCAGCCATGCTCCCGGCACCACTGCGCATTGCGATTGCCTTGCTGTTTACGCTGTGGCTGTCGTTGTCAGCGGCGGCCGATCCGACACAGACGGGCCGCCTTCCGCCAGGCGTGAGCGTGCCCGTGCCGCTGCCGCTTGGCATATCGGTGATCGGCGGCGCACCAAGCGACGACCGCAAGATTGTCGGCATCGCCTTTGCCCAGCAAGGCGAAACCCGCGTCTGCAGCGGCCTCTATGTCTCGGCGCGACGCATTCTCACCGCCGCGCACTGCACCTGTGGCGCGACCAACTACCGGGTCACCAACGAAAACTTTGACAAGGGCAAGTTTCGCATAGCCGCCTTTGTCTCGCGCTTCGGCAACTACAACTGCAACGACAGCCGCTACATTCCGCGTGGCGACGACCTGGCACTGCTGGAGATCGTTCAACCGCTATGGTCGACGGAGATCGCCACCGCCTGCCCGCAATACAGCCTGTTGCCGGCGATCGCATTCGCCGCCCACTGGTTCCCGACGCCGCCCGAAAACATCAGCGTCGCCGGCTATGGCTTCAGCGGGTCCGCGGCGCAGGATCTTGGCAGCCGCCAGGAAGCCGTTGTCAGCCTCGACTCCGTGCTTTGCGCCACCGGGCAGGCGCGTGGCCTGAGTTGCCTGCCATTTGCCGAATTCATTGCCGGTGCGACACCCGTTCGCGGCATCGCCCGCGACACCTGCGGCGGCGACAGTGGCGGGCCGGCATTTTTTCGCGCCCGTGGCAATTTCATTCCCTTTGGCGTGATCTCGCGCGCCCTGCCCGTCAATCACCGTTTCCCCGACAAGGCTTGCGGCTCGGGTGGCGTCTATACCCATCTCGGTCGCAGCGACGTGCTCGCCTGGCTCAGGCGCGAAGGCGTGCCGGACGGCGAGCCGAATTGCGGGGCGGCGGACGTGACCGAATGAGCTCCGGAGTGCCGCGCGGGCACGCCGCGCGGCAGCAACGTCGCCGCCGGTGAAGACAGCCTATGCAACCGTCCTTGCTCACGCGCGTTTTGGTGGATGGATTTTACACCGAACGTCTGGATCAGGGATGGAGAGTTTTCGCTGCGCGAGGTCGTCTCGGTGCCGGATGCCGTCGAGTTTCTTGACGGTTGGCCCCAGGACAAGCGCAATCCGTTCTTCTACCTGGCCGAAAACGCCATGCAGGCCGCGATCAACGGCTCGATCCCTGACGACGAGGCCAGGGAAGCTTTCGAAAGCTTCTGCAATGAGGCCGGAATACTGGCCATGCCGCCGGGCACGGCTTGAACTGCATTCTTGACTGGGAAGGCAGCCGTCGCCATTTTCCTGGTCTGCTTGTCGCGCCATTGCCGGCAAGTTCGCTTGCTCGAATGACGGTCCATGACCCCCGGAGGAAGTGATGACAGCCAGAACCTTTTCCAGCCCGATTTTCGTCAAGGACGCCGATCAGGCCATCCTGCAGATCGCAAGCGTCGCCGACGCGCTCGGCTTCCTGGCAAGATGGCCCGAACAGCGGCGCGGGCCGATCTACAACACGGCGATCCGCGCATGCCAGGCAGCGCGGGAGGACCGGCTGTCGGTCGACGGAGCCCGCAATGCCTTCGCTGGCTTCGCCCGTTCTGTCGGCATCCGCGAAGCCGATCCGGTGTCGATCGAGCCATGGATGGTCACGCCGAAACGTGGCCGCATGCCGCTTTAGCCTGGGGAACATTTCCCCATAGCTTTCCGTTGAAGCGGAAAGGAGCCCTGCCATGGAAAATCGTAGCGGCGAAACCATTCGATCTGGCAGCTGCTATTGCCGTGCTGTGACCTTCCGGGTCACCGGCCAGCCTCTGCGAGTGGGAATCTGCCACTGCGCCGATTGCCGCAAGACCAGCGGTTCGGCGTTCTCCGCCTATGCGGTCTGGCCGGTCTCGGCCCTCGAACAGACGGGCCAGGTCAGCACATATGGTAACCGAAGCTTCTGCGTCACCTGCGGCAGTCGCGTGACATATGTCAGCGACGACGAGGCCGAAGTCATGCTTGGCAACCTCGACGTTGTGCCAGGCGATCTCACGCCTGAATATGAATTGTGGATCAGCCGCCGCGAAAACTGGCTGCATCCCTTGCCGGAGGCACGGCAGTTCGACCACGATCGCGACATGGCAACCGTGCCAGAACCGCAACCGACCGAAACCGAAATGCCGTCGCCGCACCGAACCCTTGAGATGGAAGTGCCGCGTCCGAGCGAGCTCGTTCGGCCGGTTTGATGCCGGCGCTAACCAACTTTAGTGCGTGGTCGCCGTGGCGACCTTGGTATTCGGCTTGGCGGCGGGCTTGCGGCGACGCTTGGGCGGAGCCGAAGGTGCTGGGACAGGATCGAAATCCGATGGCACGCTGGCGATGAACTCCCGGCCCATCCTGTAGGCGACATAGCCGACGGCAAGCAGTGCTAGCGCTCGAAGCATGGCAATGTTCTCCTTTGCCAACGCAACGCCTGTCGGCACGCTAGGTTCCGCCCTGGCCGTTCAAGCTGTGTGCTGCCTGCCGCCAGTCGAATTATCTGGGCCCGGCGCGGTAATTTTCACCGTGCATTCACATCAGCTCAAATATGCATGTCGACACAGCTCAATGGGGGGCTGGGGTGAAATCCCAAGGGTGATAATTTGACACGACATCTTTCAGTTCTACTGGCGGCAGCCGCCATGCTCGCCACCGCAGGCATGGCGAGCGCCCAGACAACGGGCGATTGGGTTCTGGGGAACTACAAGGGTTCCGGCTACTGGTTCGCGGGCGTCATCGAAAAGGTGAATGGCGACACGATCACCGTTCGCTACGACGACAATGAGCGCGAGACGACCAGCCTCAGCAAGGTCCGCCCCTACGACTGGATGATCGGCACCAAGGTCGAGTGCAATTTCAAGGGCGCCGGCGAGTGGTACAAGGGCACCATCACCTCGCTGGCCGGCGAAAAAGTCGGCATCGCCTATGACGACGGCGACAAGGAAACAACCAAGACCGGCCGCTGCCGGACGAAGTAATCGTGCCGGGCAGGCTTTATGCCTGCCCGTTCACCTGCGACCGTTCAATCGTGGATGCGTCAGGCACGTCCGCCTTGCCGCTTTTGCTCACTCGGCTCCAACAGCGCGTTGCAGTGACGAAGGATTACGCCACTGAAGCTGAGCCGACAGCGTTTCGCATGCCGTCACGCAGCAACTGCACCTTGCGGTTCAGTTCGATCATGTCCGGCACCGTGAATCCGGAATTGCGCAGCAGCGCTGATGTCAGGCAGCCCGTCCTGGCGTGAAGGTCGGCACCTTTCTTGCTCAATTGGACCTGCACCTGGCGCTCATCAGTGGTGCTGCGTTGGCGGGCCACAAAGCCTGCCGCCTCAAGCCGCTTGACCGCTGGCGTGATTGTGCTCGGCTCAAGTGCCAGTCGTTCGGCGATGGAGCCGATCGTCAGACCGTCGCGCTCCCAAAGGGCACTGAGCACCAGATACTGGGTGTAGGTGACGCCAAGCTCGTCCAGCATCGGCTTGTAGACCCGCTGGATGGCGATCGAGGCGGAATAGATTGAAAAGCAAAGCTGGCCATCAAGCGGCAGCACTGGATCGGTGGTCATTGCGGGTCTCCGTGGTGGTTCGGCCATCCCTTACCACAAAAAAGGATATCGCGATAAAGAAAACGCTTTACAAGAATGATGTGCTGTCGTACACGATGATTATCGCGATAACAATTATCGCGGCAACAACAAAGGAGACGCACAATGACCAAGACCCTCATCACCGCCGCAGCCGCAACGCTTGCACTGGCAGCATCCGCCCTCACACCCGCCGCAGCCCAGCCGACAGGCGCAAAGAACGTCGTCCTCGTCCATGGCGGCTTCGTCGATGGTTCGGGCTGGCAGGGTGTCTACAATCTTCTGAAGAAGGACGGTTACAACGTCACCATCGTCCAGAACCCAACGACCTCGCTGGCCGACGATGTCGCCGTCACCAAGCGTGCGATTGCCGAGCAGGACGGTCCGGTTGTTCTCGTCGGCCACTCCTATGGCGGCGTGGTCGTCAGTGAAGCCGGCACGGACGAGAAGGTGAAGGCTGTTGTCTACATCGCCGCCTTCGCGCCTGATAAGGGCGAGTCCGTTTCCTCGCTGATCGCCAATCCGCCTGCCGGCGCTCCGGTGCCGCCGATCCTGCCGCCCGTCGATGGCTTCCTGTTCCTCGACAAGGGCAAGTTCGCCGCCTCCTTCGCCGCCGACGTTGACGCCGATGTCGCGTCCTTCATGGCCGACTCGCAGGTTCCGTGGGGCGTAGAAGCGTTGGCTGGCGCCGTCACCGATCCGGCCTGGAAGTCCAAGCCGAGCTATTACCTGGTCGCCTCCGACGACCGCATGATCCCCCCTGCTGCGCAACGCATGATGGCCGAGCGTGCCGGTGCCACCGTCACCGAAACGGCAGGCAGCCATGCCGTCTATGTCTCCAAGCCCGAGGCCGTCGCCGCCATCATCGAGCAGGCCGCGACCGCCAAGTGATTGCCTTCGACAAGAATCCCCGGAGCGTCGACGGCGCTTCGGGGATGAGCATGTGAAGCGACCTATCGTTGGCTGAGAACAAGAATGGACCGCAGTCAATCGCTCATCGAGACGGTTAAACTGATAGCCTTGCCTGACCATCGTTCGCGGTTCGAAGTACAATATGTGCCTGGAGAAGTTGGTACGCCCAAGCGGAATCGAAGCTCTGTTCCCCCCATGAGAGGGAAAGCGCATGGACGCGCACCGGTGTGTGCGAACGTAGTTGAAAAACAATCAAAGGAAATCCAGGGGCATGCCTATTGGGTGTCTCTCCCCATTCACTCCCTTGCCCACGCGTTCAGGGCTCTGTCAAAAGCATCCTCGCCTGACATTCCCTTCTCCAGGGTTAGTAACGCACGGCGGCCTGACTTGTAGATGATCGGCACGTCGAACCACTTGCGGCGTTGGAGAAGATTGAGGTTTGCAGCAACTTCTGAATTCGAATTGTGTAGCGCGAAAAAAAACAACCCTTCGCCGATCTTGGCCGGGGTGCCCAGCAGCGCATTGCCAGCGTCCTGTTCAGAGTTCTTCATAACCACGCGTAAGATTTGCTCGATGCCACCACCTTCGATGCCGTCAGGCGTGACAAACAATATTTCGAGGACATGGCTTGCGGGCAGCGACTTGTCCGCGTTGCGACGAACCGTCATGCGTGCCCGAATATCACCCCCCGAAATAACCACCTCAGCAACTATTGCAGGCTCGGGCGGCAAGCCGGCGCCTGGTGACTTCTGAACCACCGACCAGATGACATAGCCAGGCTGGGACGAGCCTTGGGCTACGTTGGTGCTTTCTTTGTAGAAGATGGCCTTCTGTTCCACGAAAGCGCTGTGATCTGGGGGGCGGGACGGCGTGGAAACGGACTTCCCTTCGCCGACGGTCAAACCTCCAGATCGGCCAGGATCGATCTCTAAGCCATCCTTAGTTAGGCGCTGGGTGAGCTTGCCTCCATCATTGGGTACGGCCTGATCGGGCGCCGCCATGGCCGTGCCGACCGCAGGCGCACTATCGGTCGTTACTTTCAAGCTCTCCATCTCACTGCCGGAAAGGTAGCGCATATCTGACCGGTCATACCTAAGGGCAAACTGCATCAAGCCTGCATCGACGCCCATTTCCGTCAGGTATTGGAGAATATCGGCGGTCACCTGCTGGGCGGCTGCAACTGCATCGTCCCGCCCCAGTTCGAAGTCCGAGGCAAAGGAATGCTGATGCACTCCGATTGACCCGGGCACAGCACTTCTTGCCACACCCCCCAGAAACGCCAGCGCGCAGGCTGACGCGCATTCGAAGTTCCGTGTCTGAATGGTATTTAAGTACAAGGCGCGGATCATCCGGCCGTGTTGCATTGCCGAGTAGATGTTGCCGCCGGGTGAGTCGAAGATAACAAATTGTGCGCGATGCGCTGTGGCGACTGTCACAAATTCTGCAATTGTGTCGGCAACGGTGAATTCGCCGGATAACAATAGAAACGGCTGGCCGCTCTCGGAGACCAGTTTTTCGTATCTGAGCCCAGCTTGTGCTGTGGTGACAGCGACCAAGTACACGCAAAGTGTGGCCAGAAACCTGAAGGGCCGTCCCATATTCTTCTCGCCCGATGCGCCTTCCATATCTAAGGGCCAAAAGCGTGATTTTTCAATGGGTGCGCGTGAATTGCCGAAAGGTACCGCTGCTCGAAAGTTCTAATTGCTGCGCTGCTTCCGAGCTTCCCATGGCTCCAAGAAATCGCCCTGCCAGATGCCGAGTCGATCTACCTTGGCCTCGATCTACCTGGGCCTCGGCTTGTTCTCGCGCATAGGCACCCCGGCTGTAGCGCGGCCAATCCAGTGCATAGCCGTTGCGAACAAGCCAGCGGGCAACGCTCTCGCCATCTGCCCGGCAGCAGTCCCCCACAAAGCGCCTGTAGCGGCCGCGGCTTGCCGGGCGAGACGCGGCCAGGAACTCATCCAGGGCATTGGCAGCGGCCTGCCCGCACCTGTAGGCTATGCCGTTGCCATCGTGGCAAACCTGCCAACTTTCCGGCGCGCCTACCCCATTGAAACGGATGCGCTCACCGGCAATCTCGATAGTGTCTCCATCGACCACCGAAGCGCGACCAGTGACAGGTTCGTTCGCTTCGGACGGGCCAGCCATACTGATGGAAAGCGCTATCATGCATTGCGCTAAACGGGCTGAAAATAGGGGGCAGCGAGTTCACTGGTAGGATCTAGTCAATTGCGCGCCATGTTCAATTGAGTTTCAGGCATGCGTCCCTAAGCTGCACCAGTTTTGCTCCGTCACCTCTCTCCGGGGCAAGTTGAAATGTCTCTCCGCCTAGCGCGATGACTGCGCCCTCTCCGTTCTTGGCGGTAATGACGTCAAGGAGCGGGGCCGCGTCGGAAATGCCTGCTGTCAGTGTCCATCCCCCGTCCAGTTCATTTGCATCCAAATGGACGGTCGAAAATTGCAGATCTATCGATACGCCTCCCGCTAGTTTTACTGAGCCGCGCGGCTGGCCGTCCGTACCGAGAATCATGGTCCTCGCTACCTTTTCAATGGGGCCGGTGATCAATGTAAACTGGAGCCGGGGCCATACACGCGCGGTACATTGCAGGGTTTGGGATACGCACTCGGACACTTCCTCGCCTGTGCACGGGCTGATTGTCAGTGTCCCGCTGGAACCATCCTCAGCTGCATGAAAATATGAATGAAGCTCTTCAGCTCTGGCGCTGAAAGGAGCCATGAAGATGCTGGCAGCCAGTAACGCGGTTGATATGTGCATTGCTCGAACTCCGTTCATGACTTGGGATGTGCCAAGCGGACTCCTGCGCCTCCGCCGTTGATTTCCAATATCAGGCAGGCGTCGGCCAACCTGCTGGCCCTCCAATACCTCTTCTTTGAACCTCAATTTCGCGACTAGCGAAGCTAGCTCAGACCTGAACACGCGCTGTTCTTTTCGGTTGCCGCTATTAAGAAATTCGCTAGGCGTCATGTCCTGGTCATACAGGTGCCGAAATACGGATTCGCTAGGCCCTCGTAGGTGATCAGGGCAACGAAAATTACCCAGACCAACGAGACGACTACCAGACACGAAAAAGCCTTTGCGCCATGCCATGTAGTTCGCCCCCCGCGAAGACACCGCTGATGATGCCGTCAGGGATACCGCTCGGCAAGAGTCGGCAAGGCGCTCGAAGCGACCAAAAAGCGGTCGCTCGGGGGACTTATTTGACTGTTATTTGATGAGTTTTGCCGAGGCTCGGCTAAGTGCCTGAAATCGCTGGTACGCCCAAGGGGAATCGAACCCCTGTTCCCGCCGTGAGAGGGCGGTGTCCTGACCGCTAGACGATGGGCGCAGCCGAGATCGGCGATATAGGCTGGCGGTTTCGAAAAAGCAACAGGCCCAAAGGCGTTATTTGCGCCCGGCCTTGCTACCGCAGCGGCATCAACGCTTCGGTTCGAGCAGATCCCACAGGTTTCCGCACAGATCGACAAAAACAGCGACGGTGCCGTAGGCCTCGTGGCGCGGCGCTTCGCGGAACTCGACGCCGTTGGCCAGCATCAGCGCATGGTCGCGGGCAAAATCGTCGGTCTCGAGAAACAGGAAGACGCGGCCGCCGGTCTGGTTGCCGATGGCAGCCAGCTGGCTCTCGCCATCCGCCCTGGCGAGCAAAAGCCTCGCGCCCTGGCCACCGCCGGGCGCGACCGTCACCCAGCGCTTGCCGCCGCCGAGGTCGACGTCTTCGGTTAGCACGAAGCCAAGCTTGTCGACATACCAGGCGATCGCCTGGTCGTAGTCGGCGACGACGACCGAGACGGTCGCGACACGACGCCCCGAAGCGGCAAAGCCGCTCACTTGTTGCGCACCTGGAACTGGCCGATCAGGCGCCTTTCGGCGATGTCGTAGAGGAAGATGGTCCGGCTGCCGTCGACGAGTTCGGCGTCGATCGAGATGCGGTTGCCCGACAGCGCCTGCGACATGACCTTGGCGCCCACCGGCAACACGATCTCGCCGCTGATCTGGGAGCCGGCCGGCACCTGGATGTCGCCGCTCGCCACCGGTGCAGATGCCTCCGGCGTCCGCGATTTGTAGACAACGCCGCCGAGGACAGCCATAAGGGCGATGAACAACAGCCCTATATTGATGATGAAGAAGCGGACCAGTTTCCTGCGGACGCGCTCAACCGACGGGTCGAGCGGCTTGTCTTCTTCTTCGATGGCGGGCCGAGACATGTCAAAACTTCCGGAACAATTGTTATGAGCGCATCAGATAGCGAAGCGACAGGCACTTTGATAGTGCTCGAGGCCGACGCCGATGCCGCAGGTGTGCGGCTCGACCAGTGGCTGGCCGGCCGCCTCGCGCCCGATCTGTCGCGCAGCCGCGTCCAGGCACTGATCAAGCAAGGTGCTGTGCGCATTGCCGGCAATGTCGTCGGCGAAGCCAAGCGCAAGCTCGCCGCGGGCGACCAGATCGCCATCGACATGCCCGAACCCGAACCAGCCGATCCCGAAGGCGAGGCGATCCCGCTCGACATCCTCTACGAGGACGACGAGCTGATCGTCATCAACAAGCCGGCCGGCCTTGTCGTCCATCCAGGTGCCGGCAATTGGACCGGCACGCTGGTCAACGCGCTGATCCATCATTGCGGCGACAGCCTGTCGGGCATTGGCGGCGTCAAGCGGCCGGGCATCGTCCACCGCCTCGACAAGGAAACCTCCGGCGTCATGGTCGTCGCCAAGACCGACCGCGCCCACAAGTCGCTGTCGGAGGCCTTCGCCGACCACGGCCGCACCGGCGACCTCGAACGTGCCTATGACGCGCTTGTCTGGGGCTTCCCGCAGCGCATGACCGGGACCATCGATGCCGCGCTCGGCCGCCATGCCGACCGTGTCCGCCGCGCCGTGGTGCCAGAGCACCGCGACGACGCCCGCCACGCCATCACCCATTTCACCGTGCTGGAGCGTTTCGGCTCCGAGCAAGGCGAATTTGCCGCCGCCAGCCTGGTCGAATGCCGGCTGGAAACCGGCCGCACCCACCAGATCCGCGTCCACATGGCCCATATCGGCCATCCGGTGCTGGGCGATCCCGATTACGGCCAGGCTTTCCGCACCAAGTCGAACCGCTTGCCCGAGCCGCTGAAGTCGAACGTCAAGGCGTTTCCGCGCCAGGCCTTGCACGCGAGGCTCCTTGCATTTCGCCATCCGGCTACCCATCTGATCATGCGGTTCGAGGCGTCCTTGCCTCGCGACATGGGGGAATTGGTCGAAGGCTTTCGCAATCTCTGAACCTTCGATCAGAAAACCTGACTCGTATTGTTCACTTAGGCGTGACACTCTGTTTCGCGTTGAACAAATCGTGTCTTTTCTGGTTTTGTTCCTGTATAAGACCCCATGGCGCGACAGGCATTCGGCAGCCGCGCCACATGCTCGCCAGGATCAGGGAGCATTTCTCGTGAAGAGGGAGGGCGCTTTATGGCCCAGTCACTACCCAGTATCGTTTCCGGCGAAGGCGGCCTCAGCCGCTACCTGGAAGAAATCCGCCGCTTTCCGATGCTCCAGCCGCAGGAAGAGTACATGCTCGCCAAGCGGTACAACGAGCATGAAGACACCTCTGCCGCCCACAAGCTGGTCACCAGCCACCTGCGTCTCGTGGCCAAGATCGCCATGGGCTATCGCGGTTATGGCTTGCCCATCGGCGAGGTCATCTCGGAAGGCAATGTCGGCCTGATGCAGGCCGTCAAGAAATTCGAGCCGGAGCGTGGTTTCCGTCTCGCCACTTACGCCATGTGGTGGATCAAGGCCTCGATCCAGGAGTACATCCTGCGCTCGTGGTCGCTGGTCAAGATGGGCACCACCGCCAACCAGAAGCGCCTGTTCTTCAACCTGCGCAAGGTCAAGGGCAAGATCCAAGCGCTCGACGATGGCGACCTGAAGCCCGAGCACATCACCGAGATCGCCACCCGCCTCAACGTCTCCGAGGCCGAGGTGGTGTCGATGAACCGCCGCCTGTCCGGCGACGCCTCGCTCAACGCACCGATCCGCGCCAGCGAAGGCGAGTCGGGCGAGTGGCAGGACTGGCTTGTCGACGACCATGACAGCCAGGAAACCATGCTCATCGAGCAGGACGAGCTCGACAACCGCCGCGGCATGCTGGCGAGCGCCATGTCGGTGCTCAACGACCGCGAGAAGCGCATCTTCGAGGCGCGCCGTCTTTCCGACGAGCCGCTGACGCTGGAAGAGCTTTCGGCCGAGTTCGACATCTCCCGCGAGCGTGTCCGCCAGATCGAGGTCCGCGCTTTCGAAAAGGTCCAGGATGCGGTCAAGGCCGCAGCCAAGAAGCAGGCCCAGGCGCTCCGCACCATCGACGCCTGAGACTGACAGCGTCACCAAACAGAAAACGCGCCGGCAAAACCGGCGCGTTTTTCGTTTTGGCGGCGTTTTTCGTTTTGGCAACGAGCACGCCATCGGCCCTGCCTGCCAACTCAAATCAGCACCGTCAGATCAGCGGCCACGGCATGAATCCTCGTGGCCCTTCGCGGCTTCGCCGCTTCGGGCACGAGGATGACGGAGGTGGGTGTGACACCGCCAATCACCAACGTTGGCGATTGGCACTGGCACCAAAGCTTCCGTCATCCTCGGGTCGGAGCGCGAGCGTAGCGAGCGGTGGAGATCCCGGGGATCCATGCCGCGACGGTTGCGAAATCGGCCACGGCGCCAGCTTGCTTTCCAACTGTCGCCCTCGCCCGGCTCTAAAGCAGATGCCACGAAATGTCGTTCCAGTCGGGATTTCGCGCCTCGATCAGATTGATCTTCCATTGGCGCGGCCACTTCTTGATCGTCTTCTCCTGCGCGATGGCATCAACGACCAAGTCGTATTCGTCGAACCATGCGAGACGCACTGCGCCATAACGCGCCGCAAATTTCGACCCTGTGCCGGTCTGATGCTGGAGGAGCCGTCCTGCAAGATCGGACGTTACGCCGGTGTAAAGCGTACCATTCTTCTGAGACGCCAGAATATAGACGTACCCCTTGCGAGCCATGTCGGGAATCTAGCCGACCGCCAATCCAGCACAAGCCACCCGCCGAGGATACACGGTTGGCTAAGGCAGCCTCACATTTCGTCGTCAGCGAATTGGCAAGATCGAGGCATGGATCCCCGTGACCCTTCGCGGCTCCGCCGCTACAGGCACGAGGATGACGAGATAGGGGCGTCTCCGCCAATCGCGAACGTTGGCAATTAGCGAGCGCCCAATGGTTTCCGTCATCCTCAGTCGAAGCGCGAGCGTAGCGAGCAGCGGCGATCCCGGGGATCCATGCCGTGACGGTCGAGAGACTTTGAGGGAGCCAGATTGTCGCCGCAGGCGGGTGTCAGCCGCCGGTAGCTATGCCGGCAAGCGATCAGGACAACGCCAACCGTTGTGGTCGCTACTCAACCCTGAGCCCGTCCCTAAACTTTCTTCGTCAGGCTCAACGCCAGCTGTTCCATGCGCTCGGCCAGCGAGCCCAGCGCACCGGTCAGCGCGGCGTCGTTCTTGTCGGCCTTGGTCAGCGCGTCGTCGCGCGTCTTGCGCAGCGTCAGGACCTCAGTTTCCATGCCCTTGACGCGCTTCTGCAACTCCGACAGCTCATCCATCACCATGATGCCGGCCATCACGGTCAGGCGCTGGTCGCCGATTTCGCCGAATGAGTCCTTGAGGTGCAGCACGTAGCGGTCGAAGCGGCTGGCGAGATCGATGAGGTGCTCTTCCTGCCCCTCGTCGCAGGCCATGCGGTATTGCTTGCCGTCGATGGTAACCGTGACTTGCGCCATCTCCATCCTACCTGTCCAGCACGGCGCGGATCGTCTCCATGGCGGTCACGAGCCGCCGCGAGACTTCCTTGTTGGCTTCTTCCAGCCGTTCGGCGCGGGCTTCGGAATTGTCGAGCTCCTGCGCGAGGCGCGCCCGGTCGGCATTCATGCGCTGGACCTCGGCTTCGGCTTCGCCGTAGTCCTGCTCATGTTCCAGCCGTGCGGCGACCGCGCCCTCAAGCGTATCGATCGCCCTGCCGAGCCGGCCAATGACTTCCCTGAGTGTCGTATCCCCGGTCATGGCTCCCGTAGACCCTCGCCCATCACCGAATCGCGCACGTTTCAGAACGCGTTATCAAGGAAACATTAGGCACCGGTTGAAGGAGGCGTCAACAAAGCTGTTTTGTCTTTCCCCCACTAACCGTCTCCGACTGGACACACCAAAGCGGCCAGGGCGTGACTTGGCGCCGCAATGCGGCTGCGAAAACGCACCGATTTATTGACTCAAGCCCTGTGCCTGCTATGTGTCGCGCACTTTTCCGGGGCTCCCATCGGCCCCAGTTCCACGGCTTATGGGAGGGACGATGTCCTCGCGCGAAAAACACGACCGGATGGCCAACGCGATCCGCTTTCTGTCCATGGATGCGGTCGAGAAGGCCAACTCTGGCCATCCCGGCCTGCCGATGGGCGCCGCCGACATCGCCACCGTACTCTACACCCGCTTCCTCAAGCATGACCCGGCCAACCCGCATTGGCATGACCGCGACCGCTTCGTGCTGTCCGCCGGCCACGGCTCGATGCTGCTCTACTCGCTGCTCTATCTCTCGGGCTACGAGGACATGACCATCGAGCAGATCAAGAATTTCCGCCAGCTCGGTTCCAAGACCGCCGGCCATCCCGAATACGGCCACGCCGCCGGCATCGAGACGACCACCGGCCCGCTCGGCCAGGGCCTCGCCAATGCTGTCGGCATGGCGCTCGCCGAACGCATCATGAATGCCCAGTTCGGCGACAAGCTCGTCGACCACTACACCTACGTGCTCGCCGGCGACGGCTGCCTGATGGAAGGCATCTCGCAGGAAGCGTTGTCTTTTGCCGGTCACCTCAAGCTCAACAAGCTGATCGTTTTCTGGGACCACAACAACATCTCCATCGACGGCCCGATCTCGCTTGCCGACTCGACCGACCAGCTCGCCCGTTTCGCCGCCTCCGGCTGGAACACGCTGGCCATCGACGGCCATGATCCCGAAGCGATCGCCGGCGCCATCGAGGCCGCCAAGCGCTCCGACCGCCCGACGCTGATCGCTGCCAAGACCACCATCGGCTTTGGCTCGCCGGCCAAGGCCGGTACCAACAAGGTCCATGGTTCGCCGCTCGGTGCTGCCGAAATCGAAGCCACCCGCAAGGCGCTCGGCTGGGAATACCCTGCTTTCGAGATCCCCTCCGACATCCTCGACGCATGGCGCCTCGCCGGCCTCAACTCGGCCAAGAAGCGCAATGAGTGGGAAAAGCGCCTCGGCGAGACCGAGACCGAAATCCGCGCCGAGTTCGAGCGCCGCATGCGCGGCGACCTGCCGGCCAATTTCGACGCCACGATCGCCGACTACAAGAAGAAGCTCGCCGCCGACAAGCCGAAGGTCGCGACCCGCAAATCGTCGGAAATGGCGCTCGAGGTCATCAACGGCGTGGTGCCCGAGACCATCGGCGGCTCGGCCGATCTGACCGGCTCCAACAACACCAAGACCAGCCAGACCAAGCCGATCTCGGCTGAAGACTATGGCCAGCGTTTCGTCCACTACGGCATCCGCGAACTCGGCATGTGCGCTGCCATGAACGGCATGGCGCTGCATGGCGGCGTCATCCCCTACTCCGGCACCTTCCTGTGCTTCTCCGACTATGCCCGCCCGGCGATGCGCCTGGCCTCGCTGATGGGCATCCGCGTCGGCTTCGTCATGACCCACGATTCGATCGGTCTCGGCGAAGATGGCCCGACCCACCAGCCGGTCGAGCACCTGGCGGCACTGCGCGCCATCCCCAACCACATCGTCTTCCGCCCGGCTGATGCCATGGAAGCCGCCGAGTGCTGGCAGCTGACGCTTGAAAACCGCACGACGCCATCGACGCTGGCACTCACCCGCCAGAACCTGCCGGCGGTGCGCACCGAATATGTCGAGGAAAACCTCTGCGGCTACGGCGCCTATGAACTTGCCACCGCCAACGGCGATGCCGAAGTCACCATCTTCGCCACCGGCTCCGAGGTCGAGATCGCGCTCGGAGCCCGCAAGCTTTTGCAGGACGCCGGCCACCCGACCCGCGTCGTTTCGGTGCCGGCATTCGAGCTGTTCGAAAAGCAGAGCCCCGAATACCGCAAGGCGATGATCGGCAACGCCAAGGTCAAGGTCGCCATCGAGGCCGGCATCCGCATGGGCTGGGACAGCTTCATCGGCACCGACGGCGTCTTCGTCGGCATGCACGGCTTCGGCGCCAGCGCCCCGATCGAAGACCTCTACAAGCATTTCGGCATCACCGCCGAGGCCGCCGCCCAGGCTGCCAAGGCTCGGCTTCAGGCTTAAGACGTTCCCCAGGAGGATCAGACATGACCGTTAGAGTTGCCATCAATGGTTTCGGCCGCATCGGCCGCAACATCGTGCGTGCCATCTATGAGTCGGGCCGCAAGGACATCGACGTCGTTGCCATCAACGATCTCGGCCCGGTCGAGACCAATGCCCACCTGCTGCGCTACGACAGCGTGCATGGCCGCTTCCCGCACGAAGTGAAGGTCGAAGGCGATTCCATCAACATCGGCACCGACAAGTTCAAGGTCACCGCGATCAAGGATCCGTCGCAGCTGCCGTGGAAGGAACTCGGCGTCGACATCGCGCTCGAATGCACCGGCATCTTCACCTCCAAGGACAAGGCCTCGGCGCATCTGACCGCCGGCGCCAAGCGCGTCATCGTCTCGGCGCCTGCCGACGGTGCCGACCTGACCGTGGTTTACGGCGTCAACCACGACAAGATCACCAGGGACCACATCGTCATCTCGAATGCGTCCTGCACCACCAACTGCCTGGCCCCCGTCGCCATGGTCCTCAACAATGCCTTCGGCATCGACAAGGGCTTCATGACCACGATCCATGCCTACACCGGCGACCAGCCGACCCTCGACACCATGCACAAGGATCTCTACCGCGCCCGTGCAGCGGCGATGTCGATGATCCCGACCTCGACCGGTGCGGCCAAGGCCGTCGGCCTGGTGCTGCCGGAACTCAAGGGCAAGCTCGACGGCGTCTCGATCCGCGTACCGACCCCGAACGTCTCGTGCATCGACTTCAAGTTCGTGGCCAAGAGGAACGTCACCGTCGAAGAGGTCAACGCGGTGCTCGTCGCCGCAGCCGACGGTCCGCTCAAGGGCATCCTAGCCTACACCAACGAGCCGCTGGTCTCCATCGACCTGAACCACAACCCGGCCTCGTCGACCTTCGCGCTCGACCAGACCAAGGTCATCGAGGGCAACCTCGTCCGTGTCATGTCCTGGTACGACAACGAGTGGGGCTTCTCCAACCGCATGGCCGACACGGCCGTCGTGATGGGCAAGACCATCGGCTGATCGGGCCTGCCTCATCCATTCTTCAACGCCCGGCTTCGGCCGGGCGTTTTCGTTTTTGCTGCAATGCAAGAAAAATTTCTTACAGCGCCGCGCGTCCTCTTGGACGCGCAAAGGACGCTGTAACACATTGATTTTGTGCATGATCCTTTCCGAAAATCGGTTCGATTATCGGGGTCATGCACAGGCCCAAGCCGGCAAAAATCCATTCTTGCTTGCACATGGCCTTTTCTTCGCCGCACTCTCAACCGACGCAGCTAACAGGTGGTTCGCAGACGGGTCGGGGATGGAACAGGCGGTATATCTCATCACGCTGGTAGGCACCGCGCTGGTCGTAGCGGCGGCGTTTTCGAGCCTGATCGCCTTCCGCTTCGGCGCCCCCTTGCTGCTGCTGTTCCTCGGCATCGGCCTTGCCTCCGGCGTCGACGGCCTCGGCATCGTCTTCGACAATGCCCACATCGCCTATTTCGTCGGCGCCATCGCGCTTGCCGTCATCCTGTTCGATTCCGGCTTTGGCACGCCTGTCGGCGTGTTGCGCCAGGCCGGCCTGCCCGCGCTCACGCTCGCAACCATCGGCGTCGGCATCACCACGGTGATCTTCGGCATCGCCGCCTATTACCTCACCGGCTTCACCTGGCTCGAATCCTTCCTGCTCGGCGCCGCCGTTGCCTCGACCGATGCCGCCGCGGTGTTCTTCCTGCTGCGCGCCGGCAACATCAATCTGCGCGAGCGCGTGCGCTCGACGCTTGAAATCGAGTCCGGCACCAACGACCCGATCGCCATCTTCCTGACCATCACGCTGGTCGAGATCATCGCGCTCGGCGCCAAGCCCGACACCGACCTGCTGCTTGTCGACCTCGTCGTCGGCTTCTTCGTCCAGATGATCCTGGGTGCTGCCATCGGCCTGCTCGGCGGCTTCCTCATCGTCAAGCTGGTCGAGCGCCTCAACCTCGACCGTGGCCTATTGCCGATCTTCGTGCTGACGCTGTCGCTGCTGGTCTTCGCCGCGGCCGGCGCCGTCGGCGGCTCGGGCTTCCTAGCCGTTTATCTCGCCGGCCTCGTCGCCGGCAATTCCGACATCCGCGCGGTGTCGACGCTCAAGCGTTTCCAGGACGGCATGTCCTGGCTCGCCCAGATCATCATGTTTTTGGTGCTCGGCCTGTTTGCCACGCCGTCGCAGTTTCCCGAGATCGTTTTGTCGGCGCTGCTGCTCGGCTTCTTCCTGATGTTCGTCGCCAGGCCCATCGCGGTGTGGCTGTGCCTGATCCCGTTCAAGTTCCCGCGCCAGGAAACCGCCTTCATCTCTTGGGTCGGCCTGCGTGGTGCCGTCTCCATCCTGCTTGCCATCACGCCGCTGCTTGGCGGGCTCGAAAACGGCCGCGAAATCTTCAACATCGCCTTCATCATCGTTTTGTCGTCGCTGGTGGTCCAAGGCTGGACCGTCGGCCCGCTCGCCCGCCGCCTCGGCCTCATCGTGCCGCAGCGCTTCGGCCCGCTCGACAAGGTCGAACTCGAACTGCCCGGCTCGGCGCATCACGAACTGCTTGCCTACCGTGTCGTGCCGGGCTCGCCGGTCGCCAAGGGCCAGCGTATCCCGCGCTGGGCCCGGCCTTCGCTGGTCGTGCGCGACGGCCGCTCGATGCGTTTCCAGGACATGGGCCGCCTGCAGGCCGGCGACAACGTCTACATCTTCGTGCCCGACCGCTACCCGCGCCTGCTCGACAGGCTGTTTGCCTCCCGTGCCGAGGTCCATGCCGAGGACGAGGATTTCTTCGGCGCCTTCACCGTCGACCAGACCCACCTCGCCGGCGAGCTCGTCGCCATCTATGGCGCGTCGGTGAAGGACGAGGAGCTCAAGCTCACCATCGCCGACCTGATCAAGCAGCGGTTGCGCGGCCATGTCGAATATGCCGACCGCGTCTCGCTCGGCCTGATCGACCTGATCGTCCGCGACGTCGACGAAAAGGGCCGCATCATGTCGGTCGGCCTGTCGATCGAGCCCGCCCCGCCACCACCGCCAGTGCCGGTGTTCCTCAGCGGCGGCGAAATCAGCGACCGCATCAAGCGCTTCCTTGCCGGGCGGTCTGGCGGCAAGGCATCCGCCAAGCAGGAGAGGCCGGCGACAACTTCGGAAGGCTTGCCCGAGGACGCGTGAGGGTGAAGGACTGCGCGCGGCAATGGCAGCAAGAAAGGCCGGTTTGACCGACTAGGCTGACGTGAGGCGCAATGTCATGTCCCAGCGATCCAGCCCGGCTGCGAAACCATCAGGCGTGACTTTCGAGACGGTGAAGCCGAACCCCTCATAGAAACCACGCGTGTGCTGGCTTGTAGCCAGCGTCAGCTCGGCGATGTCTGGGTCTGCGCGCGCCAGCGCCAATCTGGCCTGCGTCAGGCTGGTTCCCAGTCCCTGTCCGTGAAAAGCCCTGTCGACCATTCCCCATGCCAGACCGGCTTGCCGTTTCTCTGTCTCGGTAACCAGCCCTCCACAAGCGATCACCGAGCCTTTGCTTACAAGCACGAGATAGGGCCGGTCCTCGGCATTGACGCTTCCCAGGAATTGGCAAAACTCCGCGCGCTCTTCCGGCGCGAAGAAGCTTGGCACGTTGCTGTCGAATATCGCCAGGCAGGCGGAAAAATCGTCTGCCATGTAAGGCCGGGATACGACGTCATTCATCCTGCACCTATATCGTCGGCTCGCCGCAGCCGGCAAGCCGCAAGCCAAAGTCCCCGCCGCCATTGCCCTGGAACTGGCCAGCTTTGTCGACACCGCTCCGGCGGCAGCAAAATTTCGCCCCCAAGCCCGCTCAAACCTTGCATCCGCGTCGGCGCTGGCTATGGTCCGCGCGATCTCGCGGCGTATCGGCAGCCCGATGCGCGCCCCCAATGAGGAAAGGGAAACCCCATGGCCGGCTTCAGGACTCTCGACACCATCGGCAACGTCAGCGGCAAGCGGGTTCTGGTCCGCGTCGACCTCAACGTGCCGATGGCCGACGGCAAGGTTTCCGACGCGACCCGCATCGAGCGTATCGCGCCCACCATCACCGAGCTTTCCGGCAAGGGCGCCAAGGTCATCCTGCTCGCCCATTTCGGCCGCCCCAAGGACGGTCCCGATCCGGCCCTGTCGCTGGCCCCCATAGCCGCAGCAACCGCCGAGGTCATCGGCCGCCCGGTCGGCTTTGCCGCCGATTGCATCGGTGAAAAGGCGGCTGGTGCCGTTTCGGCGATGAAGGATGGCGACATCTTGCTGCTTGAAAACACCCGCTTCTACAAGGCCGAGGAGAAGAACGACCCGGCCTTTGTCGAGCAGCTCGCCGCCAATGGCGACATCTTCGTCAACGACGCTTTCTCCGCCGCCCATCGGGCACATGCCTCGACCGAAGGCCTTGCCCACAAGCTGCCCGCTTTTGCCGGCCGCACCATGCAGGCCGAGCTCGAGGCGCTGGAAAAGGGCTTGGGCAACCCGGTCAAGCCGGTCGTCGCCATCGTCGGCGGCGCCAAGGTCTCGACCAAGATCGACCTGTTGATGAACCTGGTGAAGAAGGTCGACGCGCTGGTCATCGGCGGCGGCATGGCCAACACCTTCCTGGCCGCGCGCGGCACCGACGTCGGCAAGTCGCTGTGCGAGCACGACCTTGCCGCCACCGCCAAGCAGATCATGATCGAGGCGGCACAGTCCGGCTGCGCCATCATCCTGCCGTCGGACGGCGTCATCGCCCGCGAGTTCAAGGCGGGAGCAGCCAACGAGGTCGTCGCCATCGATGCGGTGCCTGAAGATGCCATGATCCTTGACGTCGGTCCGAAGACCGTCGCCACCATCAATGAGTGGATCGACCGTGCGTCGACGCTGGTCTGGAACGGTCCGCTCGGCGCCTTCGAGATCGAGCCTTTCGACAAGGCGACCGTCTCGGCCGCCCAGCATGCGGCCGCCCGCACCAAGACAGGCAAGCTCGTCTCGGTCGCCGGTGGCGGCGACACGGTGGCAGCCCTCAACCACGCCGGTGTTGCCGACGACTTCTCTTACGTCTCGACCGCCGGCGGCGCCTTCCTCGAATGGATGGAAGGCAAGGCACTGCCTGGTGTGGAAGTGCTCAAGGCCTG
This sequence comes from Aminobacter sp. UC22_36, assembly GCF_044056035.1. Taxonomy (NCBI): domain Bacteria; kingdom Pseudomonadati; phylum Pseudomonadota; class Alphaproteobacteria; order Hyphomicrobiales; family Phyllobacteriaceae; genus Aminobacter; species Aminobacter sp. UC22_36. The sequence continues at coordinate 932,053 of NZ_CP171996.1, read as the reverse complement.
ACGCCGAGCGAGCGTTTCCTCTCCCTCATCAAGTGGGGGAGAGGCGGTTTGCGAGCAGACCGGCGTAGGGCACTGTCGGTTCCCCGTCAATGTCGTGACTGCACCCCCGCCCTGACCTTGCGCTACGCCGGCTTGGCGTACTGCTCGGCGCTCATCACCTCGATGCAGACAAAGCGTTCGTTGCCTTCGACCCAGGCATCGTGGCCCGGCGGAATGGTGTAGGACGCACCTTGCTTGAGTGTCTTCTGGGTCCCGTCATTCAGCCTGACGGTCAGGGTTCCCGAGACGACATAGCCGACATGCGAGACCTGGCAGCTGTCGGTCTTGACCACCGGCTTGACGCATTCGGACCATCTCCAGCCCGGCTCCATATTGAGCCGGCCGAGCGTGAAACCGGCAAGCCGCACCACTTCGACGCGGGTCTTGTCGGGCGTCCGCACCTCGTCAGGTTCGTTGTGGGACTTGAACTCGAATTTCGTGACGTTCATTCCGCCATCAGCCATGGCTTCCTCCCATCATCGTCATACGCCCATCATCATACGCATCGGCGCATGGCGAGGGTCATTATTTTAGCACTGGCTGATATAATAGATAGGCAAGCGACCATGGCCCCGTCCGTGGAGGCGCATCCGCGCGGGCCGAATGACCAGGTCGGCATCCGCCCAAGCATGTACTTTCATCTACACGCAATTCCTTAAGTTCAGGCACTGGTCAATTGCCCACTGGTCTTGCCCGCAAGCTAAAACGATTGAAATAATTTCAATCGGTTATAGGCTTGTTGTCGGCATTCCGTTCGGGAAAACCATCTGCTATGCGCCCGGCATCTGATCAGGAGGTACTTGTATGAGCGAACGTCTCGAAGACATCGCCGTCGCCATGGTGGCGAACGGCAAGGGCATTCTGGCTGCGGACGAAAGCTCCGGCACCATCAAGAAGCGTTTCGACGTGATCGGCGTCGAGTCGACGGCCGACAGCCGCCGCGATTACCGCGAGATGATGTTCCGCACCAAGGAGGCGATGACCAAATACATCTCCGGCGTCATCCTCTACGACGAGACCATTCGCCAGAACGCCGCCGACGGCACCCCGCTGGTCGAGCTGATCAAGGCATCAGGCGCCATCCCCGGCATCAAGGTCGACGCCGGCGCCAAGGGCATCGTCAACTTCCCCGGCGACACCATCACCGAAGGCCTCGATGGCCTGCGCGAACGTCTGGCCGAGTACTACAAGCTTGGCGCGCGTTTCGCCAAATGGCGCGGTGTGATCGACATCGACACCACCCGCAGCGTGCCTTCGGCATATTCGATCGCCGCCAACACCCATGCGCTGGCCCGTTATGCGGCGCTGTGCCAGGAAGCCGGCATCGTGCCGATCGTCGAGCCGGAAGTATTGATGGACGGCGCCCACGACATCGACACCTGCTACGACGTCACCAAGGCGACATTGGTCAAGCTTTATGACGAGCTCTACGCCGCCCGCGTCAAGCTCGAAGGCACCATCCTCAAGCCGAACATGGTCATCTCGGGCAAGAAGGCCGCCAGGCAGGCCAGCGCCGAGGAAATCGCCGAAAAGACCATCAAGCTGTTCCGCGAAACGGTTCCGGCTGCGGTCCCGGGCATCGCCTTCCTGTCGGGCGGCCAGTCCGACGAGGAGGCAACCGCCAACCTCAACGCCATCAACGCGATCGGCCCGCATCCGTGGAAGCTGACCTTCTCCTACGGCCGCGCGCTGCAGGCAGCACCGCAGAAGGCATGGTCGGGCAAGGTTGAAAACCTCGGCGCCGGCCAGGCCGCCTTCACCCACCGCGCCCACATGAACCACCTGGCTGCACTCGGCCAGTGGCAACAGGCGCTGGAAAAGGCGGCGTAAGCCAAGCCTTCAGGCACGAAAATGAAAAGCCCCGGAGCGATCCGGGGCTTTTTTTGTTTCTCCAGCGCCGCATAGATCGGCAATGCAGCAAAGGAGCTCAAGGACGAGGAATGAGCGTCTCGACGCTCAAATACAGGTTCAATGGATCATAGGCGTCCCGAGGCTCACCTTTTCCGGGCTTGCCGACGCCGGCAATCAGTTTCCCCTCTGATCCGAACATGTATTCGACGCCGGCACATAGATGCGCGAGTTCGCGATAGTCGAACTGGCTGAACGTCATCCGAACACCGTCATATGCTGCACGCTGAGCAGCAACTGACGCATCGTCCATGCCTGCACTGGCGAGGTACTTCACAAGCTTTGGCTTCGCGATCTTGGCGCCTTGGCAGAAGGATCCGACAAGCCGCGCAATGACGAAATTCCTGGCAGCGGTTTGGAGCGGGTCCCCCAAGTCGGCTGTGAATTTGGTAAGGTAAAAATTCGTAGCCGGATCGTTCGTCATCGTCTTGCGCCAAGACACGGGGAACTTCTCGGTCGACGTAGCGCTGTATGTGCTGCCAAACACCACGGCACCGCACAATAACAACAGCCAGACAGGTGTCCTGCGCGTCACATTGCCCTCCCAAGCTCAATCGCTGACCAACGACTACTTACACTACATGTCGAGCGACAGCGAGGAAACTAGGCCGTCCGCCCGCTCAATCCTGATAGGTATACGACGCGCACATGTCGTCGCTGCTCTCGGGCGGTTCGTCGCCGGTGAACACCGCAACGATCGTCAGGCCCTCGCCGCCGCTCCAGCTGGCGAGATAGGTCACGTCACCCGCGCCGCACAGCCTGTTGCCGTTTTCCAGTTCGGGGTCGGCCGGATTCTCGACGCTGTAGACGGAGGCATTCACGCGGCTGCCGTCGACGACGAAATGATCGCCCAGCAAGGCCGCGAACTTCAGCGATTCGCCATTGGCGAAGGTGATGGAGAAGTCGTCCATCGAAATGTCGCCGGTGATGCTCTCGGCGGTGGTGCTGAAGGCCCTGTAGCGGTCGCCCTCGGCGAGTACAGGCGCGGCGCTGGCGACCAGCAGGCCAACAATGGCAGGCAGTATCCGTTTGGTGATCATTCTTCCCCACCATGGTTCTTGAAGCGTGACGCCTCATCTGTCACGGTAGGCACAGCCCCACAAGAGGCCAAACCGGGAGCATCGCCACCGGCTGTCGAGCCGACGCAGCACAAGCTTGCCCGCTCTTCAACCGTGAGACGTTATGCGGCTCGCTTCCCTGGCCGGTTTGGCGTATGAGCGGCGATGGAAAACGTCAGGTTTGAAACTCCCGTCACCGTGAAGGCCGATCCGGCCGGCACCCCGCTACTCCTGCGCACCGCCAAGGAGGCGTCCGCCTTCCTGCTCAACAGCTGGCCCGGCAAGCGCAGCCCCAAGCATCGCGCAGCGCTTCAGGCATGCTCGGATGCGATGTCGGGCGAAAAGCCTGTGATGGCCGCGCGGCGTGCCTTCATCGCCGCGGCACGCGAAGTCAACGTCTTCGTCAACGACAAGGACTGACCCCGGCGCATCGGCCCGAAGATCGAAAACGATCTTCGGCACGGCACGATGCCTCCGGGGGTCACAGCGTCTTTGTCCGCCCCCGTCGGGCGCAACTCGCCTTAAAGCTCGGTTTCCGCCTCAGGGGTCGCTTCGACCTCGCCTTCAGACTTGCCGCGTTCCTTGGCTTCGGCCTTGGCGGCGAGCTTGTCGGCCTTTTTCATCGCCTTGGCGCGATCGCGGTCTCTGCGTTCCTGATTATAATTTGTCGGTCTGGGCATGCAGTGTCCTTTTCTGGTTCATGCCTGCGTAGAGCATGATCCCAAACCCAAGGTCCGTCTAGCGAACGGTAAAAACCGGTTTTTGGAAAAGATCACGCTCATAGGGTGGAACAGGCTCTAGGGCGATATGCCCCGGAACACAACAAGACATGTCGGCGCACGATGTTGCCGTGCCGACATCAAAGACAAAGACAGGCCGCGTCTCAGCGGCTTATGGCAGCGAAGAAATTGTCGTTGATACGTTGCGCGGTCGCACGAAAAGCCGGCAGATGCGGCGCGACAATCTGCGCCAGCCGCCCGGCCTCGTCAGCCCCCAGCGCTTGCTCGAGACTCGCGGCGTATTCGGATATCTGCGACCAGTCGCCAACGGTGCGTCCGGTGATCTCCATGTGATACTGGAAGCCATAGGCGTTTTGGCCGACACGCATCGCCTGGATCGGGCAAGCGGCGTTTGCGGCCAGGATTTCGCCACCCTGCGGCAGCTCCGATACCTCCGCGCCATGCCATTGCAGCGTTTCGATCGCCGGATCGACGCCGGCAAACAGCCGGTCGGCGCGGCCGGCCGCGGTCAGCTCGACGCTGGCAAGCCCGACCTCGGGCGCCGACATCAGCCCGACCTTGCCGCCCAGCGCATCGGCCAGCAACTGGTGGCCGAGGCAGATGCCGAGATAGGGCCGCTTGAGTTCGCGCACCCAGTGCCGGATCGCGGCTTTCTCCTGTTTCAGCCAGGGATGGGCATCTTCCTGCCAGACATCCATCGGCCCGCCCATGACAGCCAGCATGTCGAAGCCGTCGAGATCGGGAATCGCCTCGCTTTCATCCAGCTCGACGATGTGCTCGCTATGCCCGGCCGCGCGCCAGAACTCGGCGAAGATGCCGCTGTGCTCGACCCTGAGATGCTGGAAAACAAGGATTTTCATTCTGCCCTCAAGGCCGCCTCACCTCGCCCCATCTGAAAACAATCGCGGCAGCGGGGCATGGGGCACGGCGGCAAAAGGGTTGAGGCAGGCTCACATCTGGTCGTTATACGGTTCCTTCATCTGGCCGACCATGCGGGCCAAGGTCGAAAACGACGGAATGTCGGCTTCCGGCTGGCACTGGTTGGCCAGCTGCAGCAGCCGGATCGGGAAGTTGATGGCGTCGCGATGCGACGACGACAGCTCATCGGAGCGCTCTCCCGATGTCTCGCTCGCTTCGGCCTTGCGCAAGGCGATGTCGATCTCTTCGGCGGACAGCACGCCCTTGCGGACCAGGATGTGATTGATGGTGGCGATGGCCATCAGCAGGCCTTCGAGTTGCAGGTTGGCGACATTCACGGTGCTTGCTCCTTTCGGGAGACGCCGGCTTGCTTCAGGGCCTTGGAGCCGGCCGCGGCGGCACGGACGCTCATTGCTTGCGCTCGGAGATCTGCTCGTGGATCACCTGGAAACAGGCGTCGAGATCGCGATGCAGGCGTTCGCCGGCGCCGCCGGCTGTCACATCTTCCTGCGCCACCTCGTCGGCATCGCCGGCTGGTTGACCGTACCAGGCCGTGACCAGCAGATTTTGCAAAAGCTCATACATTGCGGGCTCCACCTTTGTCTCGCCATGAGACAACCCCTGATGCGGCAGAGCGTTCCATTGCAGCCGTTGAAAACGGCAAAGCAGTGCTGGGGCGAGCGCGCCCGTCACTCTTCTTCGTCGTATCCGAGCAGGGTCAGCAGCTGATCGACGAGCAACTCGGCCATTGTCCGGTTGATCGCAAGCTCGACGGCCCCGTCATCGGTCTCGAGGTTGAGCAGCGCCAGCAGCGGCTCGTCATTCACCACTGTCGTATCGACAGCCAACACCCGGTTCGGAGCCGTGTTCGTCAATCTCGCCATGGCCCATCATTCCATCAAGCCGGGGCGGCAGCAATGGACATCTTGCTCGCGTAGGGCGGGTGCAGCGCCCATCGCCATGGGGCCAAACAGGCAGGAACCTTTGTGCCGCCCATCGCTTACTCCCCCACACCAACGCAGAGGAAAGAGATCATGAAGACCCTTGCCGAACTGTTCGAACACACCTTGCACGACATCTATTACGCCGAAAATGCCATCGCCAAGGCACTGCCTGGTGTGTCCAAGGCGGTCACCGACAGCAAGCTCAAGCAGGCGTTCGACGACCATCTGGAGGAGACCAAGGGTCACGTCCAGATCCTGAAGAAGGTGTTTTCATCAGTCGGCCTCAAGCCTGAAGGCGAGAAGTGCGACGCCATCGAGGGCCTGCTGAAGGAAAGCGCCGGCCTGATCGAGGAAACGTCAGGAACGGCGCTGAATGCCGGCCTGCTGGCGGCGGCCCAGGCCGTCGAGCACTACGAGATCGCCCGCTACGGTTCGCTCAGGGAGTGGGCCAAGGTTCTCGGCCACGACGAGGCGCACAAATTGCTGAGCGAGATCCTCGACGAGGAAAAGGCCGCCAACAGCAAGCTGACCAATCTCGCGGTGGCCGGCGTCAACAAGAAGTAGCCAGGCGGCGATTACTTTTCCTGGACCGAAATGCCTGTTTCGTCGATACGCAGCTCGACGCCCTTGGGCTTGGTCTCTTCACGGTAGACATAGATGCCGAGGCCAATGACGGCGGCAACAAGTACGCCGATGATCAGGTAGAGATTGTTCTGCTTCATCAGGCTGTCGTAGCGGCCAGCTGCCGGCAAGTCCAGCAACTCGGCCCCAGCAATCTGGTCACTGATGGCGCGGCCTGGCAACGCACCGGGCCGCGCCTCCCGGTCAGTCGGAATCGACGATGCCGTTGCCGATGGTAACCGGCGAACGGTCGGGCCAGAACCAGATGAAGGCAGCGACAACGGTCGCAACGAGTTGGGAAAGCAGCACACCACTTTCGCTCAGGGAGCCCGCATGCCAGATCTTGCCCAGTCCGGCCACGGCCAGCACGGCCAAGGCATAAAACACCGCGCGCGGCAGGTAGGCTGCGAAGGCGAAATCGCAGACCACCCGCGCCACCCAGACGCCGGCAAACCCGCTCGCGGCAGCTCCGGTCATGGCGGCAAAAATCTGGATGTGGCGCGACGGCCGCACGCCCGCTGTGATCCAATCGCCAAGCATCAGCAGCTGACCGACAGCGATGGTCAACGCGGCCGTCACGAAATAAGCGACAAGCGTGCAGATCATCAGCGCCAGAACGATGGCGGCAGCCGTCGTCGGCCCGAAGGGCACCTTGGCAACACCCTGGGAATTCATCCCCCCCGCTCCCGATCCTGGACGTGTCAAAATACCACCAAACGCGGCTGCTGTTTCCTACAGGAACTCAGCTCATTTCGGCCAGAGCCATTCCAGCAGCAACGCCATGACGATGAGAATGATCATGCCGGCTGCCCGTTCTGGCGGGGTGAGGCTCGCGCGGGTGCGGTAAGCCGGGTCGACCCATTGCGTCGGCGGCCGCTGCACCAGCGGCTTGTCCGCCTGGTGCGCCTGCCGTTGGACCTCCAATGCCTTGAGCACGTCGATCCGGCTGCCCAGCAGGTCCAGCCTGCGCCTGAGGTCTTCGTCGTCACCCATCTCGCCGACAATTCATCTCTGTCACGAAATGCCCGGAACCAGCGCATTCGCCGCAGCAATGGCATCTGCCACGGTTTCGTGCTCCGCCGATGCAGCATGAAAACCAGCCAGGTCGCCGGGAGACTGCCACCACGCGACAAAGCACGGCAGATCGCTGCCATCGCGAATGGACGGCGGATCTTCGTGATCTCCCGATCCTCGCCGGCAAGGTTGGCGGACGATTTTCACCGCGGTTGGGACATGCCCATCGTAGAGTCAGGTTCCAAGGGCCACGACGCCATCATCTGTCATTGTCAGCCTTCATTTTTCGGCCGGCGGGCATTCGACAAGAATGCACCACAGACAGCCATTCCAACAAGGGCGACCTCGTCGCATCTTTGTCCCATTCCGGCACAGAAACCGCTGGCACGCGTCATGCATGGCATGTCTTGCCGGCGGTAGCCGGAGCCTGATTTGTCTCAAATCAGGTGGGGCTCGCCGGGGTGGGGAAGGGGTTTCCCTCCGGCGAGCTCTTGTTCTGCCCCCAGGCGTTGCACGTCGGTGGCCGCTTGCCCGCCGGCGCGCCAACATTGCATGCTGGCCGACATGCCGGAACAGCTTGTCCTCATCATCGGTGTCGTCTTTGTCCTTGCCGGACTGGTCAAGGGCGTGGTCGGGCTCGGCCTGCCCACGGTGGCGATGGGATTGCTTGGCCTCGTCATGCTGCCGGCCGAGGCCGCCGCCATCCTGCTCCTGCCCTCCTTTGTCACCAACATCTGGCAATTGCTCGCCGGCCCCGGCGTCGCCGCGCTGGTGCGGCGCCTGTGGCCGATGATGACAGCGGTGTTTGCCGCAACCCTCGCCTCCACCGGCCTGCTCACCAGCAGCTACACCGCCATCGTCACCGCGGGGCTCGGGCTGGTGCTGCTGGTCTATGCAGTGCTTGGCCTGCTCAAGCTCAGCATGTCGGTGCCGCGCCGGAGCGAGCCCTGGGCCGGCCCTGTTATCGGCGCGCTTACCGGCATCATGACCGGCGCCACCGGCGTTTTCGTCATTCCGGCGGTGCCCTATCTCGGCGGACTGGGCCTTGGCCGCGACGATCTCGTCCAGGCGCTGGGGCTGTCCTTCACCGTTTCCACTGTGGCCCTCGGCATCGGCTTGTGGTCGAACGATGCCATTCCGCTCCAGTCGATCGGCATGTCAGCTGTGGCGATCGTTCCAGCCCTGACCGGCATGTGGCTGGGCGGCTGGCTGCGCAGCCACGTCGAAGCGGAAACCTTCCGGCGCTGGTTCTTTGCCGGATTGGCACTGCTCGGCGCGCATATTTCGTGGCAGGGCCTGGCGCCTGCCTTCTAACGCGCGTCGAGAGGTCAGGCCGCGCCGAAAATGGTGGATTCCGAGAACCGGAACGGAGCGAAGCGCAGGTATCAGCCATTTGCAGGCCGGCATCACCTGAATCTAGTGCCCGAGCAGCGCGGTGATCGAAATCGCCGCCAGCGCCAGCACCGCCAGCTTCCAGAAATCGCGCCGCTGCCTGAGCCCCGGCAGGCCGAGCGGCTTGAGCAGCTGGATCGCCATGATGGCCAGGATGATGAGCGACAGCGCCTTCGACATGCTGCCTTTGATCAACTTCGCGCGCCCCTGTCAAAGCCCGCGACCCGATCTGCTACACTGTGCCGGCGCGCTACAGTTTGGGAACAGCGGCCTTGCACCGAAACGCCTGGAAAAAACGGGTTTGTGGACAGGCTCTTAAACCAAGGTCAAATGGACGCCGCAGCGGCCCGGCGGGTACAAGACGAGCCAACAAAGACGCCCTCAAGGGCCACTGTCCTGGGAAGGAGACGCCATGCCATCTCGCTATCACGAGGTCTATGACGGTTGGGCCAGCGACCCCGAGGGGTTCTGGGCCGAGGCGGCAAGGGCGATCGACTGGTTCAAGCCGTGGGACAAGGTCTTCGATGCCAAGCGCGGTGTCTATGGCCAGTGGTTCACGGGAGCCGAGTGCAACACCTGCTACAACGCGCTCGACCGCCATGTCGCATCCGGTCGCGCCGAGCAGGTCGCCCTGATCCACGACAGCCCGATCACCGGCACGCAGCAGAAGTTCACCTATGCCGGCCTGCTCGCCGAGGTCAATGCGCTCGCCGCCGTGCTCACCGACCAGGGCGTCGGCAAGGGTGACCGCGTCATCATCTACATGCCGATGGTCGCCGAAGCGGCCTTCGCCATGCTCGCTTGCGCCCGCCTCGGCGCCATCCATTCGGTGGTGTTCGGCGGCTTTGCCGCCAAGGAACTCGCCACCCGCATCGACGACGCCACGCCCAGGCTGATCATCTCGGCCTCCTGCGGCATCGAGCCGGGCCGCGTCGTTGCCTACAAGCCGCTGCTCGACGGCGCCATCGAGTTGGCCAGCCACAAGCCGCAGAGCTGCGTGATCCTGCAGCGACCCCAGCTGACCTGTGATCTCGTCGCCGGCCGCGACCTCGATTACGCCGAGACTGTCGGCGCCGCCAAGGCCGCCGGGCGCAAGGTCGACTGCGTCTCCGTCGCCGCCACCGACCCGCTCTACGTGCTCTACACCTCGGGCACCACGGGCCAGCCCAAGGGCGTGGTGCGCGACAATGGCGGCCACATGGTCGCGCTCAAATGGTCGATGGAAAACGAATTCGGCGTCAAGCCGGGCGAGGTCTTCTGGGCAGCGTCCGACGTCGGCTGGGTCGTCGGCCATTCCTACATCGTCTATGCCCCGCTGCTACATGGTGCCACCACCATCCTGTTTGAGGGCAAGCCGGTCGGCACGCCCGATGCTGGCACATTCTGGCGTGTCATTTCGGAACACGGGGTCGTCGCTTTGTTCACCGCGCCCACCGCCTTCCGCGCCATCAAGAAGGAAGACCCGCAAGGGCTCTTCGTGCCGCAATATGACCTCACGAAATTCCGCACCCTGTTCCTCGCCGGCGAGCGCGCCGACCCCGAAACCATCAAGTGGGCCGAAAACAAGCTCAAGGTCCCGGTCATCGACCATTGGTGGCAGACCGAGACCGGCCACCCGATCAGCCAGAACCCGGTCGGGCTTGGGCTGCTGCCGGTCAAATACGGCTCGCCCTGCGTGCCGATGCCCGGCTACGACGTGCGTGTGCTCGACGATGCCGGCCATGAGGTGCCGCGCTCAACGCTCGGCAATGTCGTGATCAAGCTGCCCTTGCCGCCCGGCTGCCTGCCGACGCTGTGGCACGCCGACGAGCGCTTCTTCAACGCCTACCTCGCCGAGTTCCCCGGCTACTACAAGACGGCAGACGCCGGCTACATCGACGACGAGGGCTACCTGTTCATCATGGCCCGCACCGACGACATCATCAACGTCGCCGGCCACCGCCTGTCGACCGGCGGCATGGAGGAGGTCGTCGCCGAACACCCCGATGTCGCCGAATGCGCCGTCATCGGCATCGCCGACGCCATGAAGGGCCAGATCCCTTGCGGCTTCATCGTGCTGAATTCCGGCGTCGCCCGCGACACCGGCATCATCGAGAAGGAGGTCGTCGGCCTCGTCCGCGACCGCATCGGCCCGGTCGCCGCCTTCAAGATGGTGGTCACCATCAAGCGCCTGCCCAAGACCCGCTCCGGCAAGATCCTGCGCGGCACGATGCAGAAGATCGCCGACCGCGAGGAGTGGAAGATGCCGGCGACCATCGACGATCCCGTCATTCTCGACGAGATCACGGAGGCGCTGAAAGCCCGCGGCATCGGGGTCTAGCGCGCGTCCAGCCGACGGCTTGCGCCGGCCCGGCGCGCACGGCAAGTTGCCCTGGCAATCGAAGGGCAGATTCATGCGCAACTGGGCCGTCCGCTACTGGTATTCGTTTTCGACGACCGGCCTGCTGCTCGGCACGCTGTTCTTCGCCGCATCGCTGACCCCGACGCTGATCCCGCGCAACTACCTGACCCAGGGCGCACTGTCGGGCCTTTCGGCCGCCGTCGGCTATGGTGGCGGCTTCTTCCTGCGCTGGCTGTGGCGTTATCTCGAGCTGCCCGAACTCAAGGCACGCATACTGCGCGGCGGCAAGCTCGTCGCCGCCCTCGCCTGCGGCATCGTCGGGCTGGTCTTCCTGTGGCGCGCCGCCGAATGGCAGAACTCGATCCGCGCCCTGATGCGGCTCGATCCGGTCGACACCGCCCATCCGCTCGAGGTCGGCGCCATCGCGCTCGTCACCTTCATCGTGCTCGTCGCCCTTGGCCGGCTGTTCAAGCTGACGCTGGTCTTCGTCTCTGAAAAGCTGCGCCGCTTCGTGCCGACGCGCGTGTCCTACGTCATCGGCACGACCATAGCCGTGCTGCTGTTCTGGTCGGCCGCCGACGGCATCATCTTCCGCTACGGCCTGCGCGTGATGGACAGCTCGTTCCAGCGCCTCGACGCTTTGATGCCGCCGGAGACGCAGCAGCCCTCCGATCCAGAAAAAACCGGCAGTGCCGCCTCGCTGGTGCGCTGGCAGGACCTCGGCCGCATGGGCCGCTCCTACATCGCCACCGGCCCGACCGCCGCCGACATCGGCAAGCTCTCCGGCAAGCCGGCCAGGGAGCCGGTGCGCGTCTATGTCGGGCTGCAGTCGGGCGACACGCCGCAGCAGCGCGCCAGGCTGGCGCTGGAAGAGCTCAAGCGTGCCGGCGGCTTCGAGCGCTCGACGCTGGTCATTGTCACGCCCACCGGCACCGGCTGGGTCGACGAACAGGCGATCGACCCGATCGAGTTCCTGCACCATGGCGATGTCGCCAGCGTCGCCGCCCAGTATTCCTATCTCGCCAGCTGGCTGTCGCTGCTGGTTGAACCAGGCTATGGCGCCGAGCAGTCGCGCGCCTTGTTCACCGAGGTCTATGGCTACTGGCACACGCTGCCCCGGCAAACGCGGCCGAAGCTCTATCTCTTCGGCCTCAGCCTCGGCGCCTTGAGCACCGAGCTTTCCAACGAGCTGTTCGAAGTGCTTGGCGATCCCTACCAGGGTGCGTTGCTCAGCGGCCCGCCCTTCGCCAGCCGCATCTGGCGTTCGATCACCGACGACCGCAATCCCGGCACGCCGGAGTGGCTGCCGGCGTTCCGCGACGGCTCTTATGTCCGCTTCACCGCCCAGAACAACGCGCTCGACATTCCGGGGGCCCAGTGGGGGCCGCTGCGCCTCGTCTACCTGCAATACGCCTCCGACCCGATCGTCTTTTACGAAAACGCACGCGCTCTACCGCGAGCCGGACTGGATGAAGACGCCGCGCGGGCCTGACGTGTCGCCCGAACTGCGCTGGTATCCCGTCGTCACCTTCCTGCAGCTGACGCTCGACATCGCCATGGCCACCACCGCCCCGATGGGCTACGGCCATGTCTATGCCGCCGAGCACTACATCGATGCCTGGATGCAGGTCGCCGACATCAAGGGCTGGTCGGCGGACGACGTCGCGAGGCTGAAGCAGCATTTCATCGACAAGCGGAAATAACGCGTTGCTGTCCGGCGCGGACGAACCGCCCCCTCGGCCGAAACATCAGCGGATGAGGTCGACCACCTTGGCCCCAAGCGCCTGGACCAGGTCGTCGGGCCGCATGCGAATCTGCAGGCCACGCTGTCCGCCATTGAGAAAGACCTCGTCTTCGAGCGTCGCCATCTCCTCGACGGCGGTTGCCACCTGCTTGCGCTGGCCGAAGGGACTGATGCCGCCGACCTTGTAACCGGTCAGCCGCTCGGCATCGACCGGCTTCATCATCTGCGCCGCCTTGGCGCCGAAGGCGGCCGCCACCTTCTTCATGTTGACCTCCTGATCGGAGGGCACCACCACGCAGGCCGGCTTGCCATCGACCTCGACCATCAGCGTCTTGAGCACGATGGATGCGGGCACCCCCATGGCCTCCGCCGCCTGCAGCCCGACACGCTCGGCGCCGGCATCGTAGTCATAGGTAGCCACGGCGAAAGGGACACCTGATTTGGCGAGCATCAACGTGGCAGGAGTCGTCTTGGACATGCCTTGTTTTGCAACAGTGGCTCGGCATTTCGCAATAGCGGCGATTGCGTGAACGACGGCAATGGTGCCGTCAGCCGCGCCGAGCCGTGCGCTGCCGAAGGAAAATCGGGTACGTTGTCGGGAGCCACGCCGGTCGTTCGTCCTCTGGTGGCTGAATACAAGGACATGCAACAAGCCGGAGCCGTCCAATGACCCCCACCATCACCGCCTTTGAACGCTCGCCTGACGGCGGCCAGGGACTGGCGCGTGACATGCGCGTGCGCTGGGCACTCGAGGAAGTTGGCCAGCCTTACAAGGTTCGTCTCGTTTCGTTCAAGGCGATGAAGCTATCAGCCCATCTGGCGCTTCATCCGTTCGGGCAGATCCCGACCTATGAGGAAGGCGATCTCGTCCTGTTTGAGTCGGGCGCCATCATCTTGCATATCGCCGAGCACCATGCCGGGCTGCTGCCAAAAGATGCCAACGCCCGGGCGCGCGCCATCACCTGGATGTTTGCCGCGCTCAATACGGTCGAGCCGCCGATCGTCGAGCTTGAGCAGGCGCCTTTTGTGGAAGGCGACAAGCCCTGGCTGGAGGAGCGCATACCGATGCTCAAGGATCGCATCCGCGTCCGGATGGGCGAGCTTTCCAATAGGCTTGGCGATGCCGACTGGCTCGATGGCACATTCAGCGCCGGCGACCTGATGATGGTGATGGTGCTGCGCCGGCTGGAGGGGGATGGCATAGTGGAAGATTATCCAAATCTCTCAGCCTATGTCGCCCGCGGCCAGGCGCGGCCCGCCTACAAGCGCGCCTTCGAGGCCCAGCGGGCGGTTTTCACCGCCGCATCTTCGGGCTGATCAAGGCCGGCGCGGTAGGCTCGCCGTCCTCCCTCCCCGTTGACCGCGCCTGCCCTTCCCGCCACTGTCCGCAACTGGATTCGCCCGCGAAGCAGGGCCAAGGGAGCGGACAATGAAGCTCGACGGCAAGACGGCAATCATCACCGGCGGCGCCAGGGGCATCGGCTATGCCATTGCCGAGCGCTTCCTGCGCGAAGGTGCGCGCGTCGTCATCGCCGACATCGACAATGAGCAGGGCAACACCGCCCAGCGCGACCTTGAAAAGCTCGGCCAGGCCCGTTTCGTCCGCGCCGATGTCGGCAAGCGCCTCGACGTCCACAATCTCGTCGCCTCGACGATCGACGCCTTCGGCGACGTCGACGTGCTGGTCAACAATGCCGGCATCGACCACCAGGCCGATTTCCTCGACCTCGCCGAGGATGATTTCGACCGCGTGCTGAGGATCAACCTCAAGGGTGCCTTCCTTGCCGGCCAGGCCGTCGCCCGGATCATGGTCGACAAGGTCAAGGCGGGCGGCGGCCCAGGGGCGATCATCAACATGTCGTCGGTCAATTCGGTCGTCGCCATTGCCGACCAGGTGCCCTATGCGGTGTCCAAGGGCGGCATCGCCCAGCTGACGACAGTCATGGCGCTCGGCCTTGCGCCCCACGGCATCCGCGTCAACGCCATCGGCCCCGGTTCGATCTCGACCGACATGCTGGCTCGCGCCAAGGCCGATCCGGCGGCGAAAGCCCGCATCCTGTCGCGCACCCCGCTCGGCCGCATCGGCGAGCCGCAGGAGATCGCCGCGATCGCCACTTTCCTCGCCTCCGACGACGCCTCCTACATCACCGGCCAGACCATTTTTGCCGATGGCGGGCGGCTCGCGCTCAACTACACGATGCCGGCCAAAGTCTGACGCCAATTAACTTCAGGACGCCGGCCTGCTCCTGACAGACTGCTGTCAGGAGGGGTGTGCGATACTCCTCTCACTCAAGACAAGGAGGACCCGTCATGAACACCTTCACGCCTGACATCTTTCGCACCATCAGGCATTATGCCGGCAAGGTCAGGACCATGCACAATGAGATCCGCACCGAGCGGCTGATGAATTCGCTGCCGACAAGCATCCGCAAGGATATCGGCTGGCCCGACCGTTTCAATACGCGCCGCGCCGACCGCAACTGACACATCGCCTGACACAGGGGACACGCCCATGACCGCACCCAAGACCATCGGCGTCTTGTTCATCGAAGGTTATGCCGATTGGGAATACGGCCTGCTGGCCGCATCGGCGGTCGAATGGTTCGGCTCGCGCGCGGTGGCGATTTCGCCGCACGCCTCGCCGCTGACCTCGATCGCCGGCTTCAGCCTTGCCGCCACGCGCAGCACTGATCCGGCGGAAAACATGGATCTCGACGCGGTCGCGGTCATCGGTTCGGACGGTTGGGCAGCGAAGGACGCGCCTGATGTTGCGCCACTGCTCAAGGCGGTCGCGGCGCGCGGCGGCGTGGTCGGCGGCATCTGTGCCGGCACACTGGCGCTCGCCCGCGCCGGCCTGTTCGAAGGCACGAGCCACACCAGCAACGGCCGCGACTGGATCCTCGGCCACGAGCCGGCCTATGCTGGTGCAGCAAGCTACCAGGATGTGCCGCACGCCGTCGCCGACAACAACATCGTCTCGGCTCCGGGCTCGGCGCCAGGCACTTTTGCCGCGGCCTTTCTCGAGGCGCTCTATCCCGAGATGGCCGGCCAGATCGGCGAGATGCGCGCCATGTTCGCACGCGAGCATGCCATGGTGGCGCGCGCACATGGTGACGCCTCCTGACAACACGCTGTCAGGAGCCTTGTGCGATGATAGGATGAAGAGTTCCGCATGCGTGGTCATTCGGCGCCATCCAGCGCCGGCACGAAGGCCCAACGGAACAGCTTTTTGACGATGCGCATTGTCATCGAAGCCAGGCGCCCCCACTTGGCCAAGAACAGCGCGAGACTTTGAGGGGTTTTCGATGAGACGCGCCGACAGGCTGTTCCAGATCGTACAGCATCTCCGAGGTGGCCGCCTGGTCACCGCGCACAAGCTGGGCGCGTGGCTCGAGGTTTCCGAGCGCACGATCTATCGCGACATCGCCGACCTGCAATCGACGGGTGTGCCGATCGATGGCGAGGCCGGGGTGGGCTATATGATGAGGGAAGGTTTCGACCTTCCGCCGCTGATGTTCACACGAGATGAAATCGTCGCATTGGTTGCCGGCGCCCGCATGGTCCGCGCCTTTGGCGGTGCCGCCATGGCGCGTGCCGCCGACGAAGCGCTGGTCAAGATCGGCGCCGTGCTGCCCGACTCCGAAAAGGACCGTATCGCCCGCACCGAGATCCACACGCCGATGTGGGTGGTTTCCGACGCCGACCGCGAGGCGATCGACCTGATCGAACGCGCCGTCGAAAAGCGCCAGGTGCTCAAGCTCGACTACAATGACGAGGCCGGCCGCGGTTCGGCCCGCGACGTGCGCCCGCTCGGCCTGTGGTTCTGGGGCAAGGTCTGGACCCTGATCGCCTGGTGCGAAATGCGCAACGACTTCCGCGCCTTCCGTATCGACCGCATCTCTTCGGTCGCCTCTTCCGGCCGCAGCTTCAAGCCCGAGCGCGGCAAGCTGCTCGTCGACTACTACCGCAGCGTCGAACGCAGCGAATCTTTCGGCACCCCCGATCGCACCTCCCGTGGCTGACGCATCCTCCCGGCATCAGCCTCACCAGAAAGGCCCGGCCACAAGCCGGGCTTTTTTGGTTTTGGTACAAGCGACAATCGGGCCCACATCCTTGAAATCGCGACCGGTTCAGTTCAGTTGAGAACCGAACCTGATAACCCTGACGACAAGGACATCGCGGCCATGAACATGGACATTCATGAGATCAACGGCGCCTGCCACTGCGGCACGGTCCGTCTGCGCGTCAGGGCTGTCGGACGGCCTGCGCAGCGCGCGACGCTGCACCTGCTCCTACTGCCGGATGAAGGGCGCGGTCGCCCTGTCGGCCGATCTCGGCGGCGTCGATGTGCTATCAGGCGAAGACGCGCTGACCATCTACCAGTTCAACACCATGGCGGCGAAGCACTACTTCTGCTCGAAATGCGGCATCTACACCCACCACCAGCGCCGCTCGAACCCCAACCAGTTTGGCGTCAACGCCGCCATCCTCGAAGGCATCAGCCCGTTCGACTTCACCGAAATCCCTGTCATGGACGGCATCAACCATCCGTCCGACCGCAAGGGCGGCGCATCAGGCTCAGGCATCGCCGGCACGCTGCGCTTCATCGCCAGCGAATAGCGCGGCTCGCATCGCCAACGGCTCCGCCGTTCAGCCTGGCGTTTTCGCCTTGACCATCCAGGCACGCGCCACAAGTTCGATCGGCCCCGTCGATCCCAGCCGCTCGGCCAGGCGCGCCTTGAGTTTGGCGCGCTGATACGCGTTCAGGCTCATGCAGTAACCAGGTGCTGGCCCCGCACCCAGCGTGAACGGCTGCCAGAACGCCTCGAAATCCGCGAACCGGGTTTCGATCTCCATCGGCGCGATGGCAATGTCGCGCAAGCCGGCTTCCCGGCATAGCGCCAAAAGCCCTTCGCGTGTGCAGAACGGAAACCGCTTGCCTTCGCCCAGCTCCGCCGCAGCCGGATCGATGGTGATGGCTGCCTGCCAGAACTGGCGGATGAAGCCGATGCCGCCGCCAGGATAGTCCCAGACATAGAACGACACCACGCCGCCCGGTTTCAGCACGCGTCGCATTTCGGCAAGGGCGGCCGGCCTGTCGGGAACAAAGTTGAGCACCAGCCCGGAGGTGACGACGTCGATGCTCGCCGGCTCCGCCGACAGCTTCAGCGCATCCGCCACTTCGAACCGGACCCGTCCGTCACCGATCGCTTTGCGGACATGTGCTACGAAATCGACTGAGGGATCGATGGACAAAATCGAGCGTGGTGCCGCAGCTGAAAGCACCGCAGCCGTCAACGCGCCGGTGCCGCATCCGATCTCCAGCCACGCGACCTGCTCGGGCGGCGAAAGCCAGGCGACGAACTTCGTCGCCACCAGCCGACTCCACCGGCCCATGTAATGCTCGTAGCTGTTGCCGGCACTCCAGGCGTCGAATGCGGCGGACCCGCTCATCTCGCACCTCAGGGGCATCTTGCGTTCGCTGAGCCCATGATCATGCGCCTGCCAAGGCGAACCGGCAAGCCGACGGCCGCGCTTGCAGCCCATGTGACGGGGCGCGCAATGCTGTTGCAATCTCAGGCCGTCAGATGAGTGAGGCTCCCAAGCGACAATGCCTGTTCGAGAGACAGCAACACGATGATATCAAAAAGAACCCCTTCCGCGCTTTCAGGCGCCCTGACTGTCACGGCGGCAATCTGCACCGTGGCTGCATTCTCGGCCGGCCTGCTCTGTCTTGACCAATTGATCGAGAGACCTTTCACGGTGACGACAGCATCCGCCAGCAGCGCCTCCAATACGTTCCCGGCCGATTCGGAAATCCGCAAGATCCTTGCCGAGCGCATCGACCTCAGGGCCGAAAGCGTCGGCATCGTCGTCGGCGCGATCGGGCCGCATAACCGCAGCGTCGTTGCCCACGGCAAGTTTGGCGCCAGTGACCCGCGCCCGGTCGATGGCAACACGCTTTTCGAGATCGGTTCGATCACCAAGGTGTTCACCAGCCTGTTGCTGGCCGACATGACGGCATCAGGCGAAGTGAAGCTCGATGACCCGCTCGCCAATTACATGCCCGACGGCGTCACTGTGCCCGAGCGCGCCGGCAAGTCGATCACCCTTGCCGATCTGGCGACCCACCGCTCCAGCCTGCCGAGCCTGCCCGACGACCTGGTTCCGCCTGACATGCTCAATCCCTACGCCGCCTACACCACCGAACAGCTCTACGGCTTCCTGTCGCACTACCAGCTGCCGCGCGACATCGGTGCCGATTTCGAATATTCCAACACCGGCTTCGGTCTGCTCGGCCATGCGCTGGCCCGCCGTGCCGGCATCGACTACGAGACGCTGATGCGGCAGCGGATCATCGACCCGCTTGGCATGACCAGCACCGCCATCACGCTTTCGCCCGAACTCGCCGGACGCATGGCCACGGGCCATAATGGCGACCTGCAGCCCGTCCCCAACTGGGAGCTTCCGGCCTTTGCCGGCGCCGGCGCGCTGCGCTCGTCGACAAACGATCTGGTCAGGTTCCTGGCCATGGCGCTGAGCACCGAAAAGACCCCGCTCACCGAGGCCGTTGCCGCGGCGAGCGTCAAGCGCAAGCCGGTCAACGCCGACACCCAGATCGGTCTCGCCTGGATGGTCACCGAATCCTCGTCAGGCGATATCGTCTGGCACAGCGGCGGCACCGGCGGCTTCACCACCTTCATCGGCTTCCATCCCGCCTCCCGGTCCGGTGTCGTCGTCCTCTCCAATTCCGACGCCGGGGTCAACGACATCGGCATGCACCTGCTCGACCGCGACATCCCGCTCGCCGAGCCGAAGCCGAAACCGGTCGAAGCGGTCGTCGATCCGAAACTCTTCGACGGCTATGCCGGCCGCTACGAGCTCGCGCCCAACCTGGTCTTCGAAATCACGCGCGACGGCGACAAGCTGTTTGCGCAGCTGACCGGCCAGCCCAGGCTGCGCCTTTTCCCCGAGGGCGGGCACCGTTTCTTCTACAAGGATGTCGAGGCGGCGATCACCTTCGTGCAGGCAAAAGCCGGCCCGTCGCCAAGCCTGACCTTGCATCAGTTCGGCAACGACATTTCGGCACCGCGACTGACCGACTGAACCGCCGGGGCTGACGCCTCGAACCACAAGCGAAACCAAGGGCCCCGTCGAGACGGGGCCTTTTTGCCGCGTGCGTGAAACAGGGCCGATTTGCCAGCCAGCGCTTGCAGCCCAGCCAGCGGTCAGCCGCGCCTGGATATCGACAACCGCAATGCTCCCGCAATCCGGACGCGCCAGACAGTGACGTTTGCACCTTGCACATCAGCCTTCACGCCAGAGCTACCCAAAGACAACACCCAAAAGACGACAGCCCCAAGACGATAACCAATGACTCGCTTCCGGATTCCTTCCGCATTTTCAGGCGCGCTGACCGCCGCTGCCGCGATCTTCGCCGTCGCTGCCGTTGCCGGCGGGCTGCTCTATCTTGACCGCAAGATGGACAGGCCCATTGTCGTGACGACAGCCTCGAGCGCCTCGTCAAGCCAGCTGCCCACCGAGACGGAGATCCGCCGCATCCTTGCCGACAGGATCGACGTCCAGAGGCAAAGTGTCGGCATCGTCGTCGGCACGATCGGACCGGGCGGGCGCAACATCGTTGCCCATGGCAGCTTCGGCGGCCTCGATCCACGCGCGGTCGACGGCGACACCGTTTACGAGATCGGCTCGGTGACCAAGGTCTTTACCGGATTGCTGCTCGCCGACATGGCCGCACGGGGCGAAGTGAAGCTGGACGACCCGGTGGCCAAATACCTGCCGATGAACGTCGCCGTCCCTGAACGCGGCGGCAAGGCGATCACCCTTGTCGACCTCGCCACCCACACCTCCGGCCTGCCACGCATGCCCGACGATTTCGAGCCGACCGACGAGACCAACCCTTATGCCGACTACACGGTCGAGCAGATGCATGCCTTCGTCTCCAGCTACACGCTGCCGCGCGACATCGGCACCGAATATGAATACTCCAATCTCGGCTCAGCACTTCTGGGGCAGGCGCTGGCAAGCCGCGCCGGCAAGGATTACGAAGCCCTTGTCGATGAGCGCATCATCGCCCCGCTTGCCATGCGCAGCACGGCGATCGCGCTTGCGCCACGTCTGGCCAAGCGCATGGCAACCGGCCACAACGCGGTGCTGGAGATTGTTCCCAACTGGGACCTGCCCGCCTTTGCCGGCGCCGGCGCGCTGCGCTCGAGCGCCAGCGACCTGCTCGACCTGCTCCAGGTGACGCTCAACAAGGACACGACGCCGCTGACCACGGCCCTTGCCGGCACGCTGGCAACGCGGCGGGCGATCGGCGAACAGGAGACCTCCGCTGCCCTCGGCTGGGTCGTCACCAAAAGCAGCAATGGCGAGATCGCCTGGCACGATGGCGGCACCGGCGGCTACAGCGCCTTCATCGGCTTCCACCCCGGTGCACGGACCGGTGTCGTTGTGCTGTCGAATGCCAACACCGGCGTCAGCGACATCGGCCTGCATCTGCTCAATCCAGAGATCCCGCTGACCAGGGCCAAGCCGCGCCACAGCGAAGTTTCAGTCGATCCCAAGCTGTTCGACAGCTATGTCGGCCGCTACCGGCTCGCGCCCGATGTGATCCTCTCCGTCATGCGCGACGACGACGGCCTGTTTGCCCAGTTCACCGGCCAGCCCAGACTGCGGCTGTTTGCCGAGGGCGGACACCGCTTCTTCTACAGGGATGTCGAGGCCGCCATTACCTTCGCCGAACCGGCGGCGGACCGCTCGCCCAGCCTGATCCTGCACCGCTTCGGCCGCGATATGGCAGCACCGCGCCTGTCGGACTGACCTCTCCTGCAGGGCAGCGCAGAAACAAAAAAGGCCCCGCATAACGGGGCCTTTTTGATGCTGTGAGGAAAACCCTCAGAACTTGTCGTCTTCGTCCTCGTCGGGCGTCTTCGAGCGCAGGGCCGAGAGCTTGGCGAACACGGCGTTGGCGTCGAGTTCCTTGTCTTCGTCCCTGGGTGCGGCCTGCTCGGGCGTCAGGCGCTCGGTCAGCGAAGCCGGCAAAAGTGTATCGCCGGTCGGTGCCGGGGCTTCGCGGCCGCGCGAGGCGCGCTGCACTTCGATGTCGAGGTCGATCTGCGAGCACAGGCCGAGTGCCACCGGATCGAGCGGCGACAGCGTCGCCATGTTCCAGTGCTTGCGCTCGCGGATCTGCTCGATCGTCGCCTTGGTCGTGCCGACGAGGCGCGAGATCTGCGCGTCCTTCAGTTCGGGATGGTTCTTGACCAGCCAGTAGATGGCGTTCGGGCGATCCTGGCGCTTGGACAGCGGCGTGTAGCGCGGACCCTTGCGCTTGGCCTCGGGCACGCGGACCTTGGGGTCCGACAGCTTGAGGCGGTGATTGCTGTCGCCCTCGCCCTTGGCGATCTCGGCGCGGCTCAGTTGGCCGGTCATGATCGGGTCCATGCCCTTGATGCCCTGGGCCGACTCGCCGTCGGCGATGGCCTTCACTTCGAGCGGGTGCAGCGAGCAGAACTGCGCGATCTGTTCGAACGAAAGTGCCGTGTTGTCGACCAGCCAGACGGCGGTCGCCTTGGGCATAAGCAGCGTATTGGCCATGCGATATATCCTCTTCGCTCGCCCGCGTCCCTCACGCGGGCGGTGGATCAAGACCACCAGAAAATGGGAAATTCGGCCCGTATATAGACGCATTCGCCGGCCACCGCAACGATTTTGGAACCGCCGGCAAATGGCCCGTTTCGCCTGCGCCGGCGCACGAAAAAGCCCCGCTCCGGGCGAAGCCGGGAGCGGGGCTGATCATGCCGGCAATGCTGCCGAATGGGCTTACTTCAGCTGGTCGGCGACCTTTTCGAGCGCAGCGACAGCGCAGGCTTCGTCAAAGTTGCCGCCCGGTGCGCCGCCGACGCCGATCGCGCCGATGACAGCGTCGCCAGCCTTGATCGGCATGCCACCGGCGAGCACCAGGAAACCGTCAATGTCGACGAGGCCGGCAGCGCCGGGGTTCTTCTGCACGTTCTCGGCCATCTTGGAGGTCGGGGTGCGCGACGAGGCCGAGGTGAAGGCCTTGTCCTGGGCAGCCGAAACCGTGTGGGTGCCGGCATTGTCGGCGCGGACGAGGGCGCGCAGCACGCCGGCGCGGTCGACCACGGCGGCGGTGACGTTGTACTTGTCGGCAGCACATGCGGCGACCGCGTTCTGGGCGATCTCGACGGCAAGGCTCGACGAGATGTTCTTCTCGGTCAGCACCTGTGCGGAAGCAGCGCCATTGAGGGCGACGGTGGCAGCGGCGGCGAGGAAAATGCTCTTGATCATGACCTGTCCTGATGTTGCTTGGGAGAAAGCGTCTTGCTTGTCCGAGGCAATACCTACGCTGGTCACAGGCACAGCAGAATCCGCGATGCCACCACCTGGCCTAGGTAGGACTACCTAGCCGCCCCGTCAGGGCGAAGCGCAGGTCGACGCAGCGAAAGCGGATGTCACGCCCCCTTTTCCAGCAGCGTCAGCCGCACGAACTCGGCCACCGAGCTGGTGCCGAGTTTCTCGGCGATCTTGGCCCGGTGCGCGTCGATGGTGCGCACCGACACGTCGAGTGCCTGCGCCACCTCCTTGCTCGCCCAGCCCTGCGCCACCATGTCGAGCACCTCGCGCTCGCGCTCCGTCAGCCTGGCCAGAAGCGTGCGCGCCTCGCGCTTTTCCAGCCTGGCGTCGAGGCTCAAGAAACCCTGCTGAAGTGCTTCGACCAGCACCTCGCCATCGACCGGCTTGGTCAGGAAATCCTGGATGCCGGCCTTGAAGGCGCGGCGGCAGGCGGCGACGTCGCCATGGCCGGTGATCATGATGGTCGGCCAGTCGATGCCGCGCTCACTGAGCTTCTGGTGCAGCTGCAGCCCCGACACTTCGGGCATGCGCAGGTCGACGACCAGGCAGCCTGGCTTGTCTTCATCGACATGCGCCAGGAACGTCTTGGGATCACCTAAGGTCTCGACCTCGATGCCATAGGTACCGAGCAGGAACGCGATCGCCTCGCGCACCGCCTCGTCGTCGTCGATCAGATAGACCTTGTACCGGCTCATGCGCCTTCTCCCCGCAGCACGCGTGTGGACGCGTCAAGGCCGCTCCGCCACCTGATGAACCCGCGCACCGCGCGTGTGGACGCGCTAAGGACCGTCCGGCAGTCGTTGAATCTACGCATCGTGCGTTCCGGCAATCGGTTGCGATTTTCGGGCCGATGCGGCGGGCAGCGTGATGACGAACCGCGCCCCACCGCCCTCGCCATTCTGCGCCTCGATCCGCCCGTCGACCCGCTCCACCAGCGTCTGGCACAAGGACAGCCCCAGCCCCATGCCGTCGGCCTTGGTGGTGAAGAACGGTGTGAACAGTTTTGGCAGCACCTCGGCTGCGATGCCTGGCCCGTTGTCCGACACCACGACCTGCACCTCGCCGCCGACGGCACGCGTCTCGATGCTGATCCGCGCACCAACGGTGCCTTCCAGCGCATCGGCGGCATTGCGGATCAGGTTGTGCAGCACCTGCTCCATCTCGATGGGGTCGACCACCGCCTCCGGCCCGTCCCCGGCAAGCTGGAGTTCCAGCGCGATACCGCGCCGCGCGAGATCGGCGGAAGTCAGCGCCACGATCTCGGTGACGATCCCGTTCAGATCAGAGGCGACGGGCGCCGGCGCCTTGTTGGAGGCATAGTCGCGCATGCGTTTCAGCATGGCGCCGGCGCGCTTGGCCTCGCGCACATTGACGTCGAGCGCCTGCGCGATCAGCCCGAGATCGGGCTTTTCCGCACTCGCCAGCCTGAGTGCCGCCTGGCTGCGGCTCAGCACCGCCGTCAGCGGCTGCGTCAGCTCATGCGCCATGCCGGACGCCAGCTCGCCCATGGCGTTGACGCGCGAGGCATGCGCCAGAAGCGTCTCCCGCTCCTGCAACAATGCGCGTGCCTCCGCTTGCCGTGCCGTTTGCAGCGATGCCTGCGCCGCCGCCCGCTGGCGCAAGGCAAACATCAGCGCAAACGACGCAAGGCCGGCCAAAACAGCAAAGCCCAGCAACTGGCTCGGCGGCAGAAGGGCTGCCAGCGGCAGCGCCCGGTCGAGCGTAAGCAGGATCCGCTGCCCCTCGCCGTCGATCACCTTCTCGAAATGCGGTGCCGCCACAAGCGCGCTGCCAGTACCAAAATCCTCGTCCGCCGGCAGGTCGAGCAGTTCCTGGCCGTCGAGCATGAGCCTGAGATGCGCCCAGCTGGGGCGCTCCTCCGGCTCCAGCAACAGCCTGGCGTCGATGCCGAACACCAAAGCCGCGTCCGAAGGCGCTTGCGCCCGCTTGGCCAGCAGATAGCGGCCATTCTGGCTCGCATACACCGAGATCTTGCCGCGCAGCTGTTCGCCGATCGCCCCGCGCAACGGCGTGAGGTCCTCGCCGCCGCCCTCGGGCACTTCGACCAGCATGCTGACCCCGCCGGCGGGCGCAGCACCCGCGCCAGCCGCCGCCGCGCCGCTGGCCACAGCCGCGCCGCCACCCTCGCCACCCTCGCCACCGAGCGAGACCAGCGCGATCCAGGCAATGCGCGGATAAAACCTTGATATGCTCTCCATCACCTGCCGCACCGCGCCCAAGGGCGGGTCGGCACTGGTCAGCGCGATCAGGCTGGTCATATGCGCATCATGCTGTGCCGCCCGCTGCGAGATCAGCCGGTGCAGCGTCCGCCCGGTCACCTCCAGCTCACCCGCCAGCCGCGCCCGCGACGCCTCGACCGAATAGAGCGCAAAGGCCGCAAGTGCGGCGAGCCAGAGCGCGAGGCCGAGGAGGCGGGTTCTTGTCAGGTTCTTTGTCACGCACTCAGCCCGAAACCTGCCCAGGCAGATCCCGGCAGTAGGAGCACTATAGGAGAATGAGTTCGGGACGGCATAGCCGGAGTCTGGCGCCTGAACATACCATCAGCAGGCTTCATGCCTGCGACAAAAAAACGTGGTGCAAAACGGCATGGACCCGCTATCAATTTTCCCGCCCAACTACAATTAGTAGACGACATCGGCGCTAAATCAACCGGTAGCGGTTGCAAGGTGCCTGTTGAGAGTGCTGTCGAAACGAATAGAGTTGTCTTCCTCTAAGTTCGCGAAGGAGCCACGCGATGACAAAGCACTCATTGATCGCTGTAAAAGTGGCCGTAGGACCGACAATCATGCTCCGCAGCGGCGCAGTATTGGACTTCCTGGATCCTCATAGTAGCGAATTTACGATCGACGACATTGCTCATGGCCTCTCACTGATATGCCGCTATGCCGGCCAGTGCGACCGCTTTTATTCAGTGGCTGAACACTGTGTGCATGTAAGCGAAGTTGCAAGCGACCACGCATATGCAGCCCTCATGCATGACGCGGCGGAAGCCTTCATTGGTGATGTAACTCGCCCGCTGAAGCAACTGCTGCCGGCTTACAAGCGTATCGAGGCCGATGTTGAACGCGCTATCTTCGACCGCTTCAGCGTGCCGTATCCACTTCCAGATGCGGTCAAAAAAGCCGACTTGCGCGTGCTCGCTGCAGAACAAGCTCAGATCATGCCCTCTGGAACAGATGCATGGGCACACGCAGCAGGCGTGATCCCCGCAAAAATCACGGTAAAGTCGTATTCACCGCCAGAGGCAAAGCAAATTTTTCTACAGCGCTTCGAGCAGCTTCACGGTAGGTTAGATAGCTGAAAGCGCGCGCTTTCCGTCGACATTTCAACAACATCGCCCCGATAGGGCAGGCAATAGAATTTACGTTGTCAGATGTTGTCCACAAGCTAAAGCAATCTCTGGAAAACGATTGGATTGCGGGTGTATGGCCGGCACACTACGCGCTATGGTTCAGACGCCGCAGAGCGGACCATTCGAAGGAAAAATCGATGAACGTGCGCAAGGACCAGTCGCTCGATACGCTGGCCCGAACTGGAAATGTTGCTCAATTTGTGAGCTTCGCTCCGCATGCCGACGGTCGCCTGCGGCAGCAATACTCGCGCATCACTGGCTTTGCCCCTAATCACGATTTCGGCTCACTCCCTGCAGCGCTAAATGTGCTGCTGAGCAACAGCGTGGATGGGACGATCAATCTCCGCAGCTATTCGCCCGACAGTCCTCGTAGCCGAGAATTTGTGTACGGGCTCGGCCGACTAGAAGACGCTATTGCTTCTGCCAATCGGCTCGCCGGTGAAGGACTATTCATCATCGCCAACGAAACGGTCGACATCAATGACGGCGGCGTTTCAGGCGTAATCCAGGGCGGCGTCATCGAGTTTGCCCCAGACGACACGCCTCGCTGTGTGGAGAAACCAGGGGTGGTCTCTTTGCCACTGGACTGGGGCATAGCTTTGCTGAAAACTGTCTATGGTTTTCAACCAGACATCGATACTCCGCATGATAGTCGCTTAGAGTTTAGCATCCACCCGAAGCCCCGTGGCTGGAAGCGCAGCCATACGCTCGCGTGGGAATACGAAAAAACAGACAGCAGTTATCCCTCTCCAAGCTTTGCATGGCCCAACCGTTTTAGCCGTCATATAGGCGACAAAGCGTTTGGCTTGCTGATAGCTGATCACCTAGGGTTACCTGTTCCTAAAACTACTGTTTTTGGCCGACGAGTCGCACCGTTCACCTTCGGTCGACCAACTGGAAGTCTAGAGGTTTGGACTCGCACTTGTCCGCACGATCCCGAGCCGGGTCGTTACACAACGCTCAAAGGGTGGACAGACCCTTTCAAGCTCATGTCCGTTGAAGACAGCGAGCACAGTGCTATCGCCTCAGTGCTTTGCCAAGCTGCTGTTCCTGCCGTTTACTCGGGCGCAGCGATTGTGACTATCGATCACGAACTTTTGGTTGAAGGGCGTGAAGGCGAAGGCGACGGACTAATGCTTGGAAAAGATCGGCCCGAGAACCTGCCATCTGCGGTACTGAGCGACGTGCGTAAAGCGTATCAGAGCCTATCAGAAGAACTCGGGCCGGTCAGATTCGAGTGGGTTCATGACGGACAAAACGTCTGGATTGTCCAACTACACCGCGGCGAAACGCAATCCTCTTCTACAGTTCTTGTCCCAGGGGACGCTGAACATTGGAGCTCCTTCAGCGCAAGTGACGGGCTGGAAGCACTACGCGCGTTCTTGACCGACTTGCCCGCCGATGCCGGGGTAACAATCAACGGCGACATCGGACTAACCAGCCATCTTGCTGACCTTATTCGTAAATCCCAGCGACCAGCGCGGCTAATGTCCGATGCCTGAGCTTTAGAGCTCTGGTCCATCGTTTGCGTCTGCCCCGTCTCTCCGCCATATCTCGGCAACCTGACCATTTTCAATACGGTGCGCAGCTATCGTGTGGTCGCGAATGTCAGGGACGCCATCGAGGACTACCAGTTCGACCAGAGCATCGGCGTGTGTACGCGTGCGGCGCCGATCAGCGTACGGGTAATCGGCAACGGTCATGAAAGTTCCATTCCCACGAGGTTGCGGCTTCATGATCGTCGAACCGCTGTTGATGGGGCTGAGAAGGATGCGCTCACGATGAGCCGCGACAAGAGCTGCAGTATCAATCGTCAGTACGGTCTGCGGTTCCTCGCGGTAGGCTTTCGCTCCCAATAACCTCCACAAGCGTTCCTTCGAAAGCCAAAAGAAGGTTTTTCGATTGAGATTCTCGTACCACTCCTGTGGTGTCAGTCCGTCAAGCAAGCATTTTTTCAATGCCGAATCGGACATTGGCTTCTGGTCGCGAACGATTGCGTCCGGGTACTCGTCTCGCTTGATGATCACGGACTCGGCCCGGCGTTGCGATTCCAAGGCAAAACGATCTTGGCCTTCCACTCGATAGAGATCGAGAAGCGCCGACGTGCTGAGAAGGCCATTCGCCTGGATCGATGGCCAACTGCCGTCCTCGGCCATATGGTACAACCTTGGGTACCGTGCGAGAAGTTCGGCTTCTGTCACTGTTTCGATCCTTTTCCCCAAGTACGGCGATCGATAATTACGGCATCTTTGCCGAAATCCTTGGCGATAAGTGAAACAGAGGCGTTAGTCACAAGTTCGACCTCCTCGATGAATGATTTGGTTTCTGGTGTCAGTTCGTTGAACCTTCTGGCAGGGCGATTGGCGACATCAATGTAGTCGGCGAAGGTTAGCGCAATGTCAGTGACACCGTTGATTGACGCTGCTCGCCGGATTTGATCCCAATCGAATTCGGCGATCCGCCTTTGCTTCCCAGAAACGGTCCCCACTTCTGTATTGGCAATGCTCGCTTCTGAGATACCGCTGCGCTCCGCAACAATGCGAAAATTAATCGGGTTGGCCATGGGACCTGACTCACCACCCACTCTGATGGGATAAGTGCGCATCACCATGATGACCTTGCGTACGCGGCTAGGTGCGATCCCGGCATCGGCTAGGCAACCGGAGGCCGTTGTTTCTCGCGACGTCACATGGGGATACTGGCCGTGATGTATGCTTAGGTCTGTTCCTTGAGTTCCTTCCAACAGCACACGGTGACCGGCCGCATAGGCTTTCTCCAGTTCTGTTTTCGTACAGCGTATGAATTCCTTGAATTCCGGGATGTCTCGCGCCAAACGCACTTTGCTGCCCCAATACTCTTGGCCGTCCCGGCCCATAATTTTCCGCGCCGTCGCAGCACCAACCCCCTTCTTGGTCGAGCCGATAACCTCAAGCGTTCGCTCTTCTTGCTGTTTATCGGCGTCCTCGATGATCACGGCTTGCGGATCAATTGATAGGCGATCGGGTGTTAAATTGAGATCTTTGATCTCCTTCAGCACCTGAAGGACCGATAAGGTTGCCCCCGCGCCAATCAAAATCTTAGCAGTCAGGTTCGACAGCGTGCCTGACGGCATCTGGATGTAGTCATATTTTGGATGCGCAACCTTATGACCAGCATTCGGCCCTCCAACACGTACAAGGACTTGGTACTCCTCCGCTATGTGCGCACAGATGTTGCCCTTGCCCTCACTCCCATATTGCGCGCCGACTAAAACATCGACGCATTGCTCGGGTGCGCGCGGAAACAACCCGAGGCCGGCAGTCGCTCTAGCCAACAGTGACGCAGGATCGCTTCTGTCCGTCTCGATGACAAAGTCTGCACCCTTTGCCAAACTTTCGATATTTTGCTCTGTCCCGTGTAGTTTGGCGTCATCGTAGGTGGGAAACTCTTTGAGCTCAGCAGGTCGGCTGGCGTAACGTTCACGCAGCACACCTATTGGCGCGGTGAGATGAATGTGCCTCACGCGTTCGCCGAGGGCCTCGCGAAAGTGTGCAACCTGTTCACTCGTTCGGACAGCATCAATCAGCCAAATAGTACCATCTGGTTCATCGCCTGACACAGCTTTGAAGCCGTCAAATACCCACTTGCCACCTGTCTGCTGGTCCTTGTCGATGCCAAGCTTGATTAGAGCCTCGCGATCAGCGGTAGCGTCGATTTTTAGAAGTATTTGTCGCGTCGACAGGCGTTTGGCACCAAACCGCTGCTCGAACTTGGTCATCAACGCGGTTTTGCCTACCGAAATCGGTCCAGAAATAAGGAAAACGTAACTCATTGAATGCGACTCCCCCCGCATTAGTCATACAAATATCCGGCCAACGCCGTGGATAGATTTCATCATCTCCGGCGAACATTGACACCGATAGATCAGTATGGCCCCTCCCTAAGATTTTGAAATAATGAAAGTTCTTCGAAGAAGTCTACCCCAAATACATCGTGTTGAAAATCTTCTTTTCTAACCCCTTTCCACCTGACCGATAACCCTCCGTCCTGGCGACGGCGTCCGGGCTGGCAGGGGATAAGGTGCTGCTGCTCGGAGATGAGCCCCCAAGTCCGCGGCGGCTGGCGACGACTGAGCAGGGGTGAGACATGACGGCGTAACGCCGGCAAAAAGCCAACGATTTGGCTTTTCGAATATCGAGCGCCTGGAGCCATAGCGAAGGGCGAAACCCCTCACCCGACATCCAGCACGATCTTGCCGATGTGTTCGCCCTCTTCCATGCGCTCATGCGCCCGCCAGGCTTCCTTGAGCGGGAAGATCATGTCCATCACAGGCGCGACGCGGCGGACAGCCAGCAGCGGCCACACCTGGGCCTCGAGCGCTGCGGCGATCGCGCCCTTGAACTCGGTGGTGCGTGGCCTCAGCGTCGAGCCGGTATGGGTCAGCCTCTTGACCATCAGCTTTGAGAAATCGGCACTCGCCACCGCCCCGCCTTGCGTCGCGATCTGCACGATGCGGCCGTCGACAGCGGCGGCATGATAGTTGCGGCCGACATAGTCGCCGCCGACCATGTCGAGGATGACATTGGCGCCCTTGCCGTCGGTGGCGTCCTTCACCGCCTGGACGAAGTCTTCCGACTTGTAGTTGATGGCGCGGTCGGCCCCGAGCTTGAGGCAGGCAGCGCATTTGTCCTCCGAGCCGGCGGTGGCGATGACATAGGCGCCGAAGGCCGAGGCGAGCTGGATCGCTGTCGTGCCGATGCCCGACGAGCCGCCATGCACCAGAAGTGTTTCGCCTGGTTTGAGCGCGCCGCGCTCGAACACATTGTGCCAGACGGTGAAGAAGGTTTCCGGCACGGCGGCGGCTTCGGTGTAGGTGAAGCCGCTGGGCAGCGGCAACGCGTTGGTTTCGTGCACCTTGGCGTATTCGGCATAACCGCCCCCCGGCGTCAGCGCACAGACCGCGTCGCCAACCCGCCAGCGCGCAGCACCTTCGCCAAGGGCTGCCACCTCGCCCGACACTTCGAGCCCGGGCAGGTCGGAGGCACCAGGCGGCGCGGGATAGGCGCCCTTGCGCTGCAACACGTCAGGCCGGTTGACGCCGGCCGCATGGACCCGGATCAGGATCTCGCCCGCGCCCAGTTCGGGCAGGTCGCGCTTTTCCGCCTTGAGCACGCGCGGCCCGCCCGGCTGCGAGATCGCCACCGCAAGCATCTTGTCGGGAAGTCTGGTGGCCATGTCTTTTCGGTCTCCGTCGGTCCGGTGTGTCCCGGACTTTACATGTGGTTGACCGCACTATGTATTCTGATTGGCAAATCAGGCAAACGCCTGTCTGACATGGAGGAAGGCGAGATGGCGCTGTTCGACGACGAGCCGAAAAAGAAAAAGACCGTCC
Organism: Aminobacter sp. UC22_36; assembly: GCF_044056035.1. Classification (NCBI taxonomy): domain Bacteria; kingdom Pseudomonadati; phylum Pseudomonadota; class Alphaproteobacteria; order Hyphomicrobiales; family Phyllobacteriaceae; genus Aminobacter; species Aminobacter sp. UC22_36. The sequence continues at coordinate 900,189 of NZ_CP171996.1, read as the reverse complement.
ACGAGATCGGCCAGGACCTGTCTTTGCTGTCGGTCGGCGAACTCGACGAGCGCATTTCGGCCCTGCGCGCCGAGATCGTGCGGCTCGAGGCCGAACTAACCGCCAAGGGCTCGACCAAATCGGCGGCCGAAGCGCTGTTCAAGCGCGGCTGACGCCGGCGCGCCACCGATAAGCCCCAAAGCGGCTATCATCACATTCTGACTTCCTAATTGATTCGTGGTGGGACACCTGATGCTCGCAACCTACCGGCCGATCCTGTCCTTGCTGCGCGGCACCGCCTTCCTGCTTGCCGCCTCCGGCCTGCATGGCCTGCTGCTCCCCCTGCGCGGCCAGGAAGAAGGTTTTTCGACCACGGCCCTTGGCCTGATGGGCACCGCCTGGGCCGGCGGCTTCGTTGCCGGCTGCTATTTTGCCCCGCGGGTCGTGCGCCGCGCCGGCCATGTCCGCGCCTTCGGCACCTTCGCCGCGTCGGCTGCGATCATCGCCCTGCTGACCGGCCTGATCGTCAACGAATATGTCTGGATTGCGCTGCGCGCCTTCACCGGCTTTGCCATGGCCGGCGCCTTCATGGTCATCGAGAGCTGGCTCAACGAGCGCGCCACCAACGAAAACCGCGGCACCGTCTTTGGCCTCTACATGATGGTCACCTATGCCTCGATCATGGCCGGCCAGATGATGGTCGCCGGCGGCGACGTCACCAGCGCCTCGCTGTTCATGGTCACAGGCATCCTGTTTTGCCTGTCGCTGATCCCGACCGCGGTTTCGAGTGCCGCCCACCCCAAGCCGCTGCAGGACGTCTCGCTCGACATCAAGGGGCTCTACGCCAATTCGCCGGTCGCCTCGGTCGCCTGTTTCCTTATCGGTGTCGCCAATGGCGACTGGGGCACGCTGGGTGCGGGTCTATGGCGCGCGCGTCGGCATCTCGACGCCCGAGATCGCGCTGATGATGAGTCTTGTCGTCGTCTCCGGCGCCGCGCTGCAGATCCCGGTCGGCAAGATCTCCGACAGGACCGACCGCCGCTACGTGCTGATCGGCGCGTCGCTGGCCTCGGCCGTCGCTGCCGTGCTGATCTTCCTGGTGGCGCCGCGCTCCGGCCCGTTCGTCATCGCCATGACCGCCTGCTACGGTGCCTTTGCCTACACGCTTTATTCGCTGGCGGTGGCGCATGCCAACGACCACGCCAAGCCGGAGGATTTCGTCAAGGTTTCGGGCGGGCTTTTGCTGCTTTACGGCTTCGGCACCATGGTCGGGCCGCTGCTTGGCGCGAGCCTGATGGATGTGTTGCGGCCCGAAGCGCTGTTCCTCGCCACCGCCGCGGCGCACTTTGCGCTTGCCGGCTACACCGCGCTGCGCATCAAGCGCCGCGCGCCGGTGCCGATCGAGGAACGCGAAGCCTTCAAGACCCAGCCGGCCGACCGCAGCGCAACGCCGGAATCGCTGCGCCTCGACCCCAGGCAGAAGACCGAACCGGAAAGCTGACACCTCGCCCCACTGGCAGCGTGCAAAGCTGTCGGGCAGGAACGCCAAGGCTGCGACTCATGGTTGAGATTGCGCTGATGTTGCGGCACAAAGGAGCCATGACAGCTGACGACACCTTCCTCGCCATTTCGGATGCCAACCGGCGCCACCTGCTGGAGGAGTTGCGGCGTGGCCCCAAGACCGTGAGCGAACTCGCCGCCGGCCTGCCGGTGTCACGCCCGGCGGTGTCGCAGCATCTCAAGGTGCTGCTCGATGCCGGCCTTGTCAGCGCCCGCGCCGAAGGCACGCGCCGCGTCTATGCGGTGAGCATCACCGGCTTCCGCAAGCTCAACATCTGGCTCGATCAGTTCTGGGACGCTTGACGGCAGCGACAAGGTTGCGGCCACGCCTGGCAAGAGACTGCCACATTACGGCAGGCCAACGACAAGCTGGATCGCAGCGTTGGCGTGATGCCCGATCGCGGCAACTCCACCAGCCGCGCTGCAAGAGCGACTGACTTTACGTGATGCGCTGATTTGGCCGATAAACAACACCCTGTCCCGGCGGCGATGTTGTTTCGCCGCCGGCTGTCGGACCCTTGCCGAAAATCAGGGCCTTGTTGGAGACCTCCTGGCCAGCCTAGTGCTGGGTCGGGTCGTCGCCTCTCAGTTTTTCAATCTCGTCCTTGAGAGCCAGCTTGCGACGCTTCAGCGCTACGATTTGCAGGTCGTCCATGGATGGATGATTCATTGCCTCGCCGAGCTGACGCTCGACGTCGCCATGTTTGCGCTGAAGCTCTTCAAGATGGGAAGCAAGAGACATGATTGGTTCTCCCTTTCATGGTTTCCTCGATGCCCCGGGGCACAGCCCTGCCCACCGCAGACAGTGCTCTGTGACGGAACCATGACAGTCTGCCACCCTCGGTCGGCGATGTCGAATAAAGCGTGGTAGCATTTCCTGACAGCGTGAAATGTGATAAGGGCTTCGCGCCGGTGACAAGGAGTCGCCGACCCCGCCTTAGGAGCGCCCCGGGTGCGCCAGTGAGTTTGCAGACGGTAGACATGTCGGAACAGGAACAGGCCGAGATTCGTCTCGAGTTTGCACGCTTGAAGCAGGACCATGCTGATTTTGATGCCGCGATCAACGCGATGATCGCGATGGGCTGCGATACGTTGCAGATCCAGCGGATGAAGAAGAAGAAGCTGGTGCTCAAGGACAAGATCACCCAGATCGAAGACCGCATCATCCCCGACATCATCGCCTGAGAATCCGCCATTTTTGGCGGGCCTTTGGTTGCGATGGCAGCGCATTTCGGTTAAGCGCAGGCTTATCAAGCAGGGGTGCCGCGCGTGAGCAAGGACAGGGTCGACGTCGCCATCATCATGGGGAGCCAGTCTGACTGGGCGACCATGCGCCATGCCGCCGAATTGCTCGACGTGCTCGGCATTGCTTACGAGTCGCGCATCGTCTCGGCCCACCGCACGCCCGATCGGCTTTACGAATTCGCCAAGGGCGCCAAGGCTGCCGGCTTCCGCGTCATCATCGCCGGCGCCGGCGGGGCGGCGCATCTTCCCGGCATGACCGCGGCGATGACCCCGCTGCCGGTGTTCGGCGTGCCGGTCGAATCAAAGGCGCTGTCGGGCCAGGATTCGCTGCTCTCCATCGTCCAGATGCCAGCCGGCATCCCCGTCGGCACACTCGCCATCGGCAAGGCCGGTGCGGCCAACGCAGCGCTACTTGCCGCAGCCGTGCTTGCCCTGTCCGACGACGCGCTCGCCGCAAGGCTCGACGAATGGCGCGCCGCCCAGACCGCCAGGGTCGCCGAACAGCCGACGGACGACGCGTGAGCGCCCCTCTCCCCCTCGGCGCCACCATCGGCATCATCGGCGGTGGCCAGCTTGGCCGCATGCTGGCCATGGCGGCCGCTCGCCTCGGCTACCAGACGACGGTTCTGGAACCGCAGGCCGATTGCCCGGCGGCCCAGGTCGCCAATCGCCAGATCGTCGCTGCCTATGACGATCCGGCAGCCCTCGACGAGCTGGCGCGCGCCAGTGCCGTCGTCACCTATGAATTCGAAAACGTTCCCGTCGTTGCCGCCCAACAGCTTGCTCGAACCGTCGCGGTCTACCCGCCGGCGCGCGCCCTCGAGGTCGCCCAGGACCGGCTCGTCGAAAAGACCTTCCTGAATGGCATCGGGATATCCACAGCCCGCTTCATGCCTGTGGACAACGACCAGGATCTGGCCGCCGCACTGCAGGCTTTTGGCGGCAGCGGCGTGCTGAAGACCTGCCGCATGGGTTATGACGGCAAGGGCCAGATGGTCTTCCGCAACATGACGACAGGCGGCTTCGACGGCGCCTGCGCCTCGCTCGGCAATGTGCCGCTGATCCTTGAATCCTTCGTTGCCTTCGAGCGCGAAATCTCGATCATCGCTGCGCGCGGCACCGACGGCAGCATCGCCGCCTTCGACCCGGCCGAAAATGTCCATCGCAACGGCATCCTCGCAAGCTCGACCGTGCCTGCGGCGATCAGCGACGAAACCGCTTCGGCAGCGCGCGACGCGGCGCGCAAGATCCTCACGGCACTCGATTATGTCGGCGTCATCGGCGTCGAGTTCTTCGTGCTTGCCGACGGTTCGCTGCTGGTCAACGAGATGGCGCCACGGGTGCACAATTCCGGCCACTGGAGCGAAGCCGCTTGCGTCGTCTCGCAGTTCGAGCAGCACATCCGCGCCGTCGCCGGCCTGCCGCTCGGCGACGCCAACCGCCATTCCGACTGCGTCATGGAAAACCTGATCGGCGACGATATCGAAAAGGTCCCGGCCCTGCTTGCCGAAGCCGACGTCGCCGTCCACCTCTACGGCAAGGCCGAGGCGCGGCCGGGCCGCAAGATGGGCCATTTCACCAGGCTGTTGCCGCACCGCTGACGGGCGGCACCGGCAAGGCCCACCACTTAGCGGCTCGGCGTCACAACACCCCAAACACCTGCTTTGAGGGCCGGCAATGGCTGGCTTCGCCACGGTCCGGGTGGTTGACGCTCATGGCGGACGCTCGCGCTTAGCTAGTCAAGCTGGTACGGTTCACCAATGCGCGGAAAAGCAAGCTACCACATCATTTGGGAGTTCACGGTAGCCGAAGGGCATCGCGCAGACTTCGAAGCATCTTATGGTCCGTCCGGTTCATGGGCGCAGCTTTTTCGCAAAGGAGAAGGCTACATTGAAACCCAGCTCCTTGCCGATGAGGAGCGGGTGAACGTCTACCTCACGATTGACCGTTGGCTTAGTCGAGAACATTTTGAGCGGTTCAAAGTCGCTTACGATGCGGAGTACCGACAACTTGACGAGCAACTGGAGGGCGTAGCCGCAAGCGAGCGTCGGATCGGCGCATATTGCGCCCTCACATAGTCCGCTTTGACCTGGCCGGTTTCGAGCATCGCATCGCCAACTCTGGTCGATAGCTTCCAGACAGGATGCGCGATCCATCGCCGTCCACCTCTACGGCAGGGCCGAGGCGCGCCCGGGCCGCGAGATGGGTCATTCACCAGGCTGCTGCCGCGCGGCTGAGGGGCAGCACTGACAGGCCCAGAATCAGCGGCCTGGCTGCAAACACCAAACACCCGTTTTGAGGGTCGCCAGAGCAGAAGTTAGCCCGACACCATTCATGCCCGCCAGCCACAATCATAAGTTGCCAAAAGACAAAACACCCGTAGTCCGCTAGTTTGCTTGCACCTCCGTGCGCGTCGAAGGTCTGTCGCAAATCTTTCTTAATTATGACAACGCATCGGCACGATGGCTGTGCTTGTCTAAACTTCCGAATACCGGCAGTGTCCGCTGATTCTGCATCGCGATAATTTTGCGTATTCTGAGGACTGCATGTCTACTGAGGCGACCGGGCGCGGCTACGCTAATCGTCCCCGTCACTCAGGCAAGGCCAAGCTGCTCGCCAGCGTCGGCGTGGCAGCGGTTCTCGTGGCTCTCTCCGCCGGCTCGGCGACGGCGCAGGTCAACTGGACCGGAACCACGAGCAATGACTGGACCGTCGGGAGCAACTGGCAGAGCACAGTCGTCCCCGGCGCCGGTACCGCCATCAACATTGGCGCGACGTCGCCAAACGCGACGGTGCTCGGTGTCGGCGGCGCGGCAACGGGAACGACCGGAAACATCGCAGTCGGTGTGGTCGCCGGCTCGACGGGCAATCTGACAATTCAGAACGGCAGCACGCTGACAAGCACTGGCTTGACCGCGCGAATCGGGCAAACGGCTGGAAGCCATGGAACCGTCACCGTCACCGGGTCCGGATCACAATGGCTGGTCACCGGCGGGCAGCTTGTCGTTGGTTTCGCGGGCACCGGCACGCTCAACATTGAAAATGGCGCGAAGGTATTGGCATCAGCATCCTCCGGCACGAGGCTGGCCAGTGGCATCGGGTCCGGCACGATCAACATCAGCGGCGGCGGCACGCTTGAGACCCGCGTCCTGAGCGGCAGCGGCGTCGGCGCCTCGCAGGTCAATTTCGACAATGCCATTTTGCGTGCCAGAGGCAGCGCTCCCATTACCTTCATCGTCGGGTTTGCCGGTACCGAGCTGAACATCCTCGCGGGCGGGCTGACGATAGACACAGTCACGTTCGCCGTCGGCACCGATGCGACATCCGCATTCACGGGCGTCGGTGGATTGACCAAGATCGGCACCGGCACTCTGAACCTGGCCGCCAACAACACTTACGCCGGCCAGACCATGATCCAGGCCGGCACGCTTCGGCTGACCGGCGCCGGCGACATCAGCAATTCGAGCCGCGTCGTCGCGGACGGGACGTTCGACATCTCGACGATTACCGCGGGCGGGACCAGCATCAAGAGCCTCGCCGGCAGCGGTGCTGTTGCGCTTGGCGCAAAGACCCTGACGATCACCAGCGCCAACGATGTCTTCTCCGGCGTCATCTCGGGCAGCGGCGGGCTGACGCTCAGCGGCGGCACACAAACGCTGTCGGGCGCCAATGACTATACCGGCGGCACGACGATCTCGGGCGGCACGCTCGCCATATCGAGTGACGGCGCGCTGGGCGCGGTAGCTGGCGCGCTCACCTTCAACGGCGGCGCGCTGCGCGCTCTCGCGAGCTTCGAGAGCACGCGCGCCATGTCCTTCACCAGCGACGGCGTCTTCGATGTCACCCCCGGCGCGGTGCTGACGCTGAGCGGGGCCCTGACCGGCGCGGGCGGACTGGTGAAACGTGGCGACGGCACGTTGATCCAGAACGCGATGGCCAGCTATTCCGGTCCCACCAAGGTGGAGCACGGCATTCTCCAGGCCGGCGCGGCCGCTGTGTTCGGTGGCGACTATTCAACCTTGGCCGGTTCTACGCTCGATCTCGGCGGTTTCGACCAGACCATCGCCAGCATCAACAATGCCGGCGCGCTGCGCCTGAGCGGCGCCAACACCACGCTCACCGTGACCGGCAATTATGTCGGCAGCGGCGGCACCGTCTATGTGAACACCGCACTCGGCGATGACAGCTCGGCCACCGAGCGCCTCATGGTCAATGGCGACAGCTCGGGCACCTCGTCGCTTGTCGTCACCAATGTCGGCGGCACCGGCGCCCAGACGGTCCAAGGCATCAAGGTCATCGAGGTCGGCGGCGCGTCGAACGGCACATTCTCGCTCGTCGGTGACTATGTGTTCGAGGGCGACCAGGCGGTGGTCGGCGGCGCCTACGCCTACCGGCTCTATCAGGGCACCGAGAGCGTGGCCGACGGCGACTGGTACCTGCGTTCCAAGCTCATCGACGCCGGCCCGCTCTATGCACCCACCGTGCCGCTCTACGAAAACTACGCCAACGTGCTGCAGAGCTTCAACGAACTCGGCACCTTGCAGCAACGTGTCGGCAGCCGGAAGTCGCTCCATGGCGGGCAGCCCGCGCGTGCGGACAACGGCGCGGTCGCGCCCGACGCGATCTGGGCCCGCATGGACGCATCACAGGCGCAATTCGCGCCTGATGTTTCCACCACCGGCGCCAGCTATGAGGTAACCACCTGGAGGCTCCAGGCCGGCATGGACGGCCTGCTGCACGAGAGCGAGGCCGGCGCGCTGGTGGCCGGCGTGAATGGCCAGTTCGGAACGATAAGCTCTGAGATCTCGTCGATCTACGGCACCGGCTCGATCGACGCCATCGGCTTCGGGGTGGGTGGCACGCTCACCTGGTATGGCGCGAGCGGCCTCTATGTCGACGGGCAGGCGCAGCTGACCAGATACGAGGCCGATATCGTTTCCGACACGATCGGAACGACGCTGGTCGAAGGCAACGACGCCTTGGGCTACGGGCTCAGCATCGAAGCCGGCCAGAAGATCGGGCTGGACACCAACTGGTCGCTGACGCCGCAGGCGCAGCTGGCCTATTCGGCGGTGCGCTTCAGCGACTTCACCGACCGGTATAACGGCAAGGTGTCGCTCAGCGATGGCGGCGACACGCTGGTGGGCCGCCTCGGCCTGTCCGCCGACTATGACAACGAATGGAAGGACGCGACCGGCGAGACGAAGCGGACCCACCTCTACGGCGTCGCCAACTTCTATTACGATCTGCTTGACGGCTCCTCGGTCGACGTATCAGGAACCGCCTTCACGTCACGCAACCGCGGACTTTGGGGCGGGGTTGGCATCGGCGGCTCGCTGAGCTGGGCGAACGAGCGCTACAGCGTCTTCGGTGAGGCTCTCGCCCGGGGCAGCGTCGCGGATTTCGGTGGCAACAATGCGCTTGGTGCGAAGCTCGGGTTCAATGTGAAGTGGTAGGGAAGTGGTAGGGCCACTTCTCCACGACGTCGTTGATGATCGACCAGGATCATGGAGAGGACCTGTTCAGCGCGCCGAAGAAGCCGATGATGCGCGTGATGCGTTTCTGGTCGGGATCGACAAAGGCGATGTCCAGGCCCTCGCGCGGGGATGATCCGTCAGGCATGACGAACCTCCAGGCGAAGCGCGCGACGCCATGATGAACATCCACGTCGCTTGTGCGCAGGATGCGGGCACCGGGATGCTTGCCTTGAATTCCGGCGATATGCGCAAGCAGCTCCTCCGCGCCTTCGGCATGGACGGTAGGGTCGGTGTAGGTTGCGCCCTCGCTCCAGACCGACAGCAGCAACGCCCGCCGCTGCTCGGCGCTCTCGGCAGACCAGGCCGCGCAATAGGTGTCGACGAGACGCGTCAAAGGCATTCTGTTTCCTCACATGGATGATCTGGCGGAGGCTGGACGACAAGGCGGCCAGCCTCCTTCGTTGTTGCCGCCGCTGTTATGCGGCCTTGCCCGAAAAATTGCGACAACGCCGCAAAATCTCCGTGCAGCTGGCCGGCTGCAAACGCCCGCTGGAAGATGGCGTCGTAACCGTCAGCCACGGAGCGGTCGATTCCACGCGCATCCATGAGTTCCAAAAGGTGCTGGAATGCACCGTAATGTGTGGAGATCGACGACAGCGTCTCGTCGTCGCTGGCAAAACGACCGGCATTCGTACGCTTGATGAGATCAGCGACAAGCCCCTCGACGACAGGCGCTGTCGCGGTCCACTGCCGCCCCAGTTCGCCGAGCTCGATCCCTTCGGCCTGACACACGGCGATCGCCTGGAGCGCGCCAAACAGTTCGCCCCACATGAGCGCCAGCAGCGCGCTGTCAAGCGCGTTCGCACGTCCGGGATCTTGCCCGACATGCTGGACATTTCCGCCCAAGGCGCGAAAGACGGCCTCATTGTCGCGGAACGCCTGGCTTTGCCCCGAGATCAGGATCGTTCCGGCATCCGTGCCGATGAAGTCAGGTGTCGCCATGATGGCGCCGTCGAGGTAACCGGCGCCGTGCTCGACACACCATTCAGCGGCTTCGCGCGCGCCATGCGGCGTGCCCGACGTCAGCTCCACGATCAGCTTGCCGCGGATGGCCGAGGCCAAGGCGTCGTCGCGCAGAATGGCTGCCGTCGCCTTATAGTCGCTGACATTCACGATGACGATCTCAGCCGCAGACACAGCTTCCAGCGCTGACGGCGCAATGGTCGCGCCAAGCAAGGCCAGCGCTTCAGCCTTTTCCTTTGTCCGGTTCCAGACCGTGGTGCGATGGCCCTTGGCCAGCAGGGCGCTGGCAAGTGCCGAGCCCATGCGACCGGTTCCAACAACGGCAATTGAACGCGTCATTCCAACTCTCCATATCCAATGGCGGTGCCACGCCGCGGCTTCTGTCGCGACGTCGTGGAGGTATGTTGAAACGGGCGGCGCACAATACGAACCTCGGCGTAAGTGGTCACCTGAAGGTAAGGAAAGCGCGATGAGCAAAACGGCGGACAATGGCTTTGCAATGGCTGTCAGGATGACCGAAGGCAAATGGAAGGTCGATATCCTTTGCCAGCTCGGAACGGCATCGCGCCGGTTCGGCCGACTGAAGCAGTCGATTCCCGGGGTCAGCGAAAAGATGCTGGCGCAACAATTGCGCGAGCTCGAGGCCGACGGGCTTGTCGACCGCAAAGTCCATTCGGAAATGCCGGCCAAGGTGGTCTATTCGCTCACTGAACGCGGCGCAGCCCTCAATGCGGCAGCGGGTTCATTATGCCGTTGGGGCGAGCAGTTCGGCCTTCCCTGCAATGTCCACAACACCGCGGAATACGCCTGAGGCGATACAGGCTGGCCCTACTTTGCCGGCACCGGACAGCTCAGGTCGCCCCTCCTCGCATTTGAGATAGACGCCGCGACGCGCCGGTCGGTCACGTGCTTCAGGCCCGTCGCCTGGATCATCGGATAGGCTGAACCACCGCCGACGCCTGACGAGGAAAACGCGCCTTCGCCATCGCGGACGGCGATCCCAGCGCCCTGCACGTCCTGCAGCAGCTTGCGCGCCTCCGCATTGTCGCCGAGACGGTTGATGGCATCGCCATAGGCTCGAGCTGGAGCATATTCGACGGACGCGGGCCTGGTTGAGGCGTTGTGCCAGATAGCCCGCTTTGCAGCCTCAGCCTCCAACTTCAATCGCCGATGACATATCCGTCGCCGCCGTGACGATGGCACGTCTCAACCAGATGTGCCGGGGCGCGTCTTGCTGGCGGGCGTGCCAGGCGAGGCTCATCGTGAAAGTCCGGAGATCGAGCGGCGGCGGCAACGATACGAAGCGCCTCATGTCGGCCGCCGCACGGGCCAGGCTCGACGGCAGGGTCATGATCAGGTCGGAGCGCGCGGCGATCTCGACCGCCGCGAAGAAGTTCGGCACGCGCAGCTTCACCCGTCGCGTTCGCCCCATCCGCGCAAGCGCCTCATCGACAGGTGCCGGCCCGATGCCGGTGACGCTCACCACGATATGCTCCAGCGCCAGAAAGCGGTCGAGCGTGAGCTTTCCTGCCAGCGCAGGGTGATGCACCCGCATGAGCGTCACGAGTTCTTCGTCATAGAGGCGGCGGCGGTGGATGCCGGCCGGCGCCTCGTCGATCAGCGCCACCATTGCATCCGCGTCGCCGTGCTCCAGCGCTTCGAACCCGTTCTTATCGGGCGCGACAATATCGAGATCAAGCGACGGTGCCTCGTGGGCGAGGCGGGCGAGCAGATGCGGCGCGAGCGCGGCGGCCTGGAGATCGGGCATGAGAAGCCGGATTCTGCCCGTCGCCGTCGCCGGATCGAACACATTCGCTTCCAGCATTTCGCCCACGCCTGCCAATATCCTGCGCAGCGCGGGGCGCAGCTCTTCGGCCCGGGCGCTGAGGAGGTAGCCGCCCGGCCCATCGACCAAAAGCGCGTCAGAAAACAGCGCGCGCAAGCGCCCGAGCGCCCGGCTCGCGGCCGGCTGGCTCATGCCGAGCCGCTGGGCTGCCCGTGTGACGTTCTTCTCGTCCAGCAGCGCCTCAAGCGCCACCAGCAGGTTGAGGTCGATCCGGCGTAAATCCATTTCGCGCATGACGACTATATACGACATGCATTGGACGCATGGAAATCCTCCGCCTATCTGTTCCCCTATCGAGCAATCTGACGGAGTGGCAATCATGTATGTTGTGCTTGGAGCAAACGGACGGGCCGGCGGCGAGGCAGCGCGCGCCCTCATCGAACGCGGCGAGGCCGTGCGCGTCGTGCTGCGCCGCAAGGAACAGGCTGAAAAGTGGATGGCCCTCGGCGCGGAGACGACTGTCGCTGATATCGAGGACGCCGACGCGATGGCCGATGCGCTGGCGGGCGCGCAGGCAGCGTTCCTGCTCGATCCGCCGCCGGTGAGCGGCGATCCCTATGCGCGCACGCAACAGCTCGGCGCGGCACTGGCCGATGCAGCCAGGCGGGCGCGTCTGCCCAAAGCCATTGTCCTGTCGTCCATCGGCGCACAGCATGCCGCCGGCACCGGCGTTATCGCCACACTCAACCGATTCGAGGCACTGCTTGACGGAGCGGCAGCGGCGACCGCCTACCTGCGGTCGGGCTATTTTGTCGAGACCTGGGGCGAGGTGGCAGCAACTGTCATGTCCGACAGCGTGCTGCCGACCTTCCTCGACCCCGCTCAGCACATCCCGATGGTGAGCACCATCGATGTCGGGCGCGCGGCGGCAGCGCTGCTGTGCGAGGAATGGACCGGCAAGCGGATCGTCGAGCTGGGCGGGCCCGAAGACTGGAGCGCCGGCGATGTGGCGTCGGCCTTCGCCGAAGTTCTCGGGCATCCGGTGACGCCGGTGCTGGTCCCGCCGCAGCAGCACGCCGCGCTGCTTGCCGGGGAAGGTGTATCAGGCGAGGTGGTGACAGCGCTTCTCGGCATGTATGAGGGCATAGCCAACGGCCTGTTCATGCGCCAGAACGACAGCGAACACCGGCGCGGCACGACTTCTCTGACGACGGCGATCAAGCGCCTTGTCGCAACGGTTGAACCAGCCGCTGACCTTCCCGGCCACTGATCTTCCCGGCCGACATTGACGCGCCTGCGGCATCCACCAAGATGGCCCGGCGGCACGCCAGTGTCGCCACGACCAGCGCCGGCAAAAAAGCCAATCAATCCGCCACGTGAAGCGCGCTCGTGGTTGACTGGCCAAGACTTCCTCGTCTAAGAGCCACTCACACAAATTGGGCGCGCTCCTTTGGCGCGCTTTTGGTTTCGGCCCGGTGATGGGCCCCATCCGATGGGTCAGTAACATGAAGATCAAGAATTCGCTCAAGGCGCTCAAGGGCCGTCACCGTGATTGCCAGCTGGTTCGCCGCAAGGGCCGCGTCTACATCATCAACAAGACTGCGCCGCGCTACAAGGCCCGCCAGGGTTGATGTAGGCCCGGCCGCTCGCGGCCGACGCATCACGGCAATTTCAGTTTGACGTTCCCATGCGGGGGTCTAGAATTTCCGCATGCGGAACGTTTTTGCCTTTTTCGCCCTGGCCATCGTGGCGACGCCCCTGCCACTCCAGGCGTTTGCCCAGGCGAACGGTGAAGCCGTCGTCGCCAAGGCGGACACCCAGCTCGATTCGCTGTTTTCCGATCTCAAGCGCGAGCGTAACGAAAAGGCCGCCGAGCGCCTCGCCAGCCGGATCTGGGAGGCCTGGTACAGGTCAGGCAGCGCTTCCGTCGACCTGATGATGCTGTGGTCGCAGCAGGCGCTGGAAGCCAAGAAGTTCGACGTCGCGCTCGACTTCCTCGACCAGGTCGTGACACTCCAGCCCCAATATGCCGAAGGCTGGAACCGCCGCGCCACCGTGCATTTCCTGATGCAGAACTATCGCAAGTCGATGGCCGACATCGAGCGCACGCTTGAGCTCGAGCCGCGCCATTTTGGCGCCCTGTCCGGCATGGCCCAGATCATGGCCTTGACCGACCACGACGAACTGGCGTTGCAGGCCTGGCAGCGCGTGCTCGACATCTACCCGATGCTGCGCAACGCCCAAAATGAGGTGTCGCGGCTGTCGGAAGAGCTTGCCGGCGAAGGCATTTGAGAGGGGAATAGGGGAATAAGGCAGTAGGGCAAATAGGGCAGCATGTGTTGCAGCTGTCCTATTTGCCTTTGTTTTATGCCTTACTGCCTTACTGCCCTACTCCCTACTCCGTCCCCTTCCCCGCGAGCCGCATGAACATCCTCACCTTTGTCCTGGTCCTGCTCGTTACGATCGTCCTTGCGCTCGCCGGCTTTACCCGCGCGGCATCGTGGCTGATCGAACGGCGCAACCCGCCGGTCGGCAGCTTCATCGACGTCAACGGCGCCGACATCCACTATGTCCATGTGCCGGCACCAGCCGGCGCCGACCTGCCGCCACTGGTCTTCATCCATGGCGCCAGCGCCAATCTGAAAGACCAGATGCTGCCGCTCAAACAGCTGTTCGAAGGCCGCGCCGAGATGCTGTTCTTCGACCGGCCCGGCCATGGCTGGTCCGGCCGCGGCCCCGGCAATAACGAAAACCCGACCGAACAGGCGGCGACCATCGTTGCCCTGATGGACAGGCTCGGCATCAAGGATGCGATCATCGTCGGCCATTCGTTCGGCGGCGCGGTAGCGGCGACCTTCGCCCTCGAACACCCCGAACACACGCGCGGGCTGCTGTTGCTGTCGGCGGCGACACATCCCTGGCCGGGCGGCGACACCTCCTGGTATTACAGCCTGAGCGCCAGACCAGTGATCGGGCGGCTCTTTGCCGAAACCGTCGCCAACCCGGCCGGGCTCATGCGCATCGATGCGGCGACAGTCTGCGTCTTTTCGCCCAACAAGGTGCCCGACGGTTATGTCGACGAAGCCGCGATCAAGCTGGTGCTGCGGCCAAGGGCTTTCCGCGCCAACGCCATCGATGTCGAGGGGCTTTACCGCCACGTGCTTGCCATCGCACCGCGCTATCCCACGATCAGGACGCCAACGGTGGTGATCTCAGGCGATCACGACACGGTCGTTTATGAGGAGATCCATTCGATCGGCCTGGCCCGCGACATTCCCGGCGCCGAACTGGTCTGGGTCAGCAACCTTGGCCACAAGCCGGACTGGATCGCCCCCGATCTCGTCGCGGCAGCGATCGAGAAGCTTGCCGGCCAGCCGCGCGACCTGCAGGCGATAGCCCGGGCGGTCGAGGCGCGGATTGCCGGCGATGATTTCGGCACGGATATGTGCGTGAACGAGAAGGCGCCGATTTAGGGGAGTAGGGGGAATTGGCAGTAGGATAAAGGCATAGAGGACAGCGGCAACACATGCTGCCATATTTCCCCTACTCCCCTACTCCCCTACTGCCGTAATTTACCTGCTGCCTTTGCCTTCCGGCCCGACATAGGCAATGCGCAGCATATTGGTCGAGCCCGGCGTCCTCAGCGGCACGCCGGCGGTGATGATGACGCGGTCGCCGGCGGCGGCAAAACCTTCATTGAAGGCAACATTGCAGGCGCGGTCGACCATATCGTCGAGATCGGCGGCATCGGGCGAGACAACACAATGCGTGCCCCACAAAAGCGACAGGCGACGCGCGGTCGCCAGGATCGGCGACAGTGCGATGATCGGCACCTGCGGCCGCTCGCGCGCCGCGCGCAGGCCGGTGGTACCCGAGGCGGTGTAGGTGACGATCGCCGACAGCTTCAGCGTCTCGGCGATTTCGCGCGCCGCAAGCGAGATGGCGTCGGCACCGGTCGCTTCCGGCTGCGAACGCTGGGCATTGATGATACCGGGATAGGTCGGATCCTTTTCGACACGCTCGGCGATGCGGTTCATCGTCGCCACCGACTCGACAGGGTATTCGCCGGCTGCGGATTCGGCCGACAGCATGATCGCGTCGGCGCCTTCGAATACCGCGGTCGCCACGTCGGACACTTCGGCGCGGGTCGGCACCGGGGCGGTGATCATCGATTCCAGCATCTGGGTGGCGACAACCACCGGCTTGCCGGCACGGCGGGCCGCACGGGTGATCTGCTTCTGGATGCCGGGAACCGATTCGATCGGCATCTCGACACCGAGGTCGCCACGGGCAACCATCAAGGCATCGGAGAGCTCGATGATCTCGGCAAGGCGGGCAACGGCCTGCGGCTTTTCGATCTTGGACATCAGCAGCGCGCGGCCTTGCGCGATCTTGCGCGCTTCGGCGAGATCCTCGGGCCGCTGGATGAACGACAGCGCGACCCAGTCGACGCCGGTCTCGAGCACGGCGTCGAGGTCCTTGCGGTCCTTCTCGGTCAGCGCGCCGACCGGCAGGTCGGTGTCGGGCAGGCTGACGCCCTTCTTGTCGGAAATCTTGTTGCCGGCAACGACGGTGCAGACGATCGACTTGCCGTCGGTCTTGACTGCCCTGAGCTCGAGCTTGCCATCGTCGATCAACAGGCGATGGCCTTCCTGGACCGACTTGAGAATCTCGGGATGCGGCAGGTGCACGCGCTTGCTGTCGCCGAGTTCGGCACTGTCGTCCAAGGTGAAGGTCCGGCCGACCGTCAGCTCTTCCTTGCCGTTGGCGAACTTGCCGACGCGCAGCTTCGGCCCCTGCAGGTCGGCGAGGATGCCGATCGGGCGGCCCGCCTCTTCTTCGACCTTGCGGATGCGGCCGACAAGCGTACGCATCGAGTCATGGTCGGTATGGCTCATGTTGATGCGGAAGACGTCGGCGCCCGCATCGAAGAGCTTGCGGATCATGACCTCGTCGGAGGAGGCCGGACCGAGTGTGGCGAGTATCTTGACCTTGCGGCTGCGTCTCATTGACCGTTGGTTCCCGAGGCGGCCGCATTGCCGCCCGTTGCGGGCTCGTCGGTGAGCTGGACCATCCAGTTCGCCTGCTCGCCCGTGTCGTATTCCTGGAAGCCGGCACGCTGGAAACCGCGCGCTACGCAGTCGGTGACCCCGGCAACCTTGAACTCTTTTTCAGCCACGCACATGTTGACCGGGCCATCCCAGCGTCCGCCGCGCTCGGCATCTTCTGCATAGAGATAATAAAACCTCGATGACAGCGGCCCCTCGATCAGCGTCTTGCAGGTCTGGCCCTCGATGTGCCACCAGCCTTCGGTGATCCAGCCGGCCTTGGCGCGATAGCCGATGCCGACGCCGACGAGGCTCTGGGTTGCGTTGCAGACCCTGAAGTCGGCATGTGCAGGCGTCGCAGCGACGGCCGTAAGAACGGGAATTGCCAGGAAAAGAAAGAGCATTGCGAAGGCTGAGCGTGCGCGCGGCCTTCCGGCAAGTTCCATCCCCAAGCCCCTCTTCGACGTATTCTTCATTTTCTGGTGCCCTTTTCGGCAATGTGCAAGCGCATGTCAACGCATCGCACAGCGCTTATCCAATCGATTTAGATGCGCTCAGCCGGTGTGATTTGCTGCCTCATCTGGCATATTCGAAAAAAGGTTGGCAAAACAACGGCGTTAGCACATATCCCCACATCACAAGCGGCGACGAAACTACACCAAAGCCGTGCCGCAGGACAAATTGCCCACCGATGACGCGAAACACTCTCTTTGCCCCGTTCGAAATCATCGAGGGCGACCGCGGCCGGGGCCTGGTGCTTCTGTGCGACCATGCCCGGCGCGACCTGCCGCAGGAATATGGCGATCTCGGCCTGCCACCCCAGGAGTTCGAGCGCCACATCGCCTATGACATCGGCGCCGAACAGGTGACCCGCAAGCTGGCGGCGATCATCGGCGCGCCGGCGGTGCTGGCCAATTTTTCGCGCCTGCTGATCGACCCCAATCGTGGCGAGGACGACCCGACCCTGATCCGCCAGCTTTATGACGGCTCGGTCATCCCGGGCAATTACCCGATGTCAAAAGACGAGCGCGAGCGCCGGCTCGACAGGTTCTACCGGCCCTATCACGACGCCGTCGGCGCGATGATCGCCTCGGTCCATGCACAGACCGGAACCGCGCCGTTCATCCTGTCGGTGCATTCCTTCACACCGGTCATGCAGGGCCGCATCAGGCCCTGGCATGCCGGTGTCTTGTGGGACATGGACCACCGCGCCGCCTGGCCGCTGATCGAGATGCTGGCCGAAGATGCCGGCATCGTCGTTGGCGACAACGAGCCTTATGACGGGGCGCTGCGCGGCGACACCATGTTCCGCCACGCCATCGTCAACGGCTTTGCCCATGCGCTGATCGAGATCCGGCAGGACCTGATCGGCGATGACGAGGGTACCACCGCCTGGGCCGATCGGCTGGCTCCGATCGTTGACGCGATCAACCGCCGTGCCGATATACATGAGGTCAAACAATTCGGCTCGCGCACCGGGCCACTGTGATGGAGGACCAGATGGCTGAACTCAGCGAAGCACAGCAGCGCGAATTCGAGGCCGCCGCCTTCCGCCGGCTGCTCGCACATCTGCGCGAGCGCTCCGACGTGCAGAACATCGACATGATGAATCTCGCTGGTTTCTGCCGCAACTGCCTGTCCAACTGGTACCGCGACGCGGCCAACGAGGCCGGCGTCGAGCTGTCCAAGGAAACATCGCGCGAGATCGTCTACGGCATGCCTTATGCCGAGTGGCAGGCAAAACATCAGCGCGACGCCACCGACGCGCAAAAGACAGCCTTCGAAGCCAGCCGACCCAAGGATCCCAAGGATCACTGAGCGGATTTTACGCGGCGTCGTGTCAGCTGCGCCGCCACGTCCCCTTGACCCTCCTGCCATCATCGGGCATCGAACCGGGCCGAAATGCCCCTGGCGCGCCGAGTCGCGCTATTCCAGTCACAATTGCGGAGTGCCCCATGGCCGACGAAATTTCAGATACCAGCCAGACCGTTGCCGCCGGCCAGTTGCGCGCCTTCATCGAGCGCATCGAGCGGCTTGAAGAAGAAAAGAAGACCATCTCGGACGACATCAAGGACGTCTATGCCGAAGCCAAGGGCACCGGCTTCGACACCAAGGCCGTCCGTACGCTGATCCGCCTGCGCAAGCAGGACCAGGCCGAGCGCGACGAAGCCGAGGCGATCCTCGACCTGTACAAGGCCGCCCTCGGCATGGTCTGAAGCTCTGGCCCGCGGCGCATCCGAGACGGTGCGCAGCGAGCCTGTTTCGGCTTTGAAATTCAAGCGACGCACCGCGCCTTTGTCGGCGCGGCTGCGGACGCTGCAAAAGCGCCGGCAAAATCCATGAGCTGACCGGCCATCAAGGCGATCTGGCCAGCACAATCGCAGCTGGGCAGCGACGAATTGGCAATGACGCCCAGCGGGGTGGGCCAACCACGCAGCGCATGCACGATCGAGCGCAGGTGCTGAAGCGTCGACCCGCCGGCCTGCCATCCGGCGGCAGCGGCGATCAGGCCGACCGGGCGTCCTTCGAGATAGGGCCTGGCATCGCCACGCAGCTCCTCGACATAGTCCAGCGCGTTCTTGACCAAGCCCGAGAGCGAGCCGTGATAGCCCGGCGAGGCGATGACGACGCCATCGCAGCGGCGCAGCGCGTCGATGAACTCCAGTTCCAGGCCGGCAGGTTTGGCCGTTCCATAGATCGGAAACAACAGCCGTTCGCCGCCGAAGACAAGCGTTTCGGCCCCCGACGCTTCGACCGCAGCCAGGGCTTGATGAAGCAAGCGCTCCGAGCTGGAGCCATTGCGGGTGGTGCCGCCAATCCCGACGATCAAGGCTTTTGCCGTCATTTCGTGTCCTCCTGCAGTTTCGGCTGTCAGCAGACAGGCAACCGCTTTCGGCAGCAAATGACCTTTTCGGACGAGGCGATCTCGTTTCGGCATCGGCAAGATCACGCGACGATCAGTCCCCGTTGCGCATGGTGCCCAGATGACCGGCAAGACCCAAGACATCAAGGCCCAGGACATCAAGGAGAGCCGCAGTTTTGGCCGGCTTGGCATCCGCCGGATGCAGTTGCTCAAGAACCTGCAGCATTTCGTCGTCGCGGCCGAACTGGGCAGCTTCCACAAGGCAGCCGACAGGCTGGCGATCGTGCAATCGGCGCTGTCGCGGCGCATCGGCGAGCTGGAGGCCCATCTCGGCGGCAGGCTGTTCGAGCGCGAACCGAGAGGCGTGCGGCTGACATTGGCCGGCGCAGCACTGCTGGAGGACGCCTCGCGCATCTTGCGCGAGGTCGATCTCGCCATCCGCCGCTTCGACCTGATCGGCAGCGGCGAGGTGTCGTTGCTGCGTGTCGGCTTCAACGGCGCGGCGATGATGTTTGCGCCGATCCCCGACGGGCTCCAGCGGTTTCGCAGCGAACAGCCGACGGTCGAACTCCGGCTGACGCCGATGCTGTCAGAACAGGCGTTCCAGGCGCTGGCAGCAGGTAACATCGACCTCGGCATGGCCTATGAGCTTGGCTATCCGCACGGCCTGAAATCGCGTCAGCTGGTGCTCGACGACCTCGCGCTGGCCCTGCCCGAGCACCATCCGCTCGCCGGCATGGACAAGCTTTCCCTCGAAGACCTCGACGGCGCCGACTTCATCGGCATGGACCTCGCCCAGTCCGGCCTGATGGCGGAGAAGGTCACGCAGGCGCTGCACGCCAAGGGCTTCACCATCCGCGTGCTGCTGGAAGCCGGCAGCACCGAGGCGACGTTGAGCCTTGTCGCCGCCGGCCTCGGCATTGCCTTCGTCAACCGGTCGCAGGCCGGGCGTCACCCGCCCAACGTCCTGATCCGCAAGGTTGACGGCTTCTCGGTGCCGTTGCCGCTCAAGCTGTTCTGGCGCGAGGAGATCGAAACGCCCGTTCTG
The DNA here is from genome assembly GCF_044056035.1 of Aminobacter sp. UC22_36. Classification (NCBI taxonomy): domain Bacteria; kingdom Pseudomonadati; phylum Pseudomonadota; class Alphaproteobacteria; order Hyphomicrobiales; family Phyllobacteriaceae; genus Aminobacter; species Aminobacter sp. UC22_36. The sequence continues at coordinate 880,160 of NZ_CP171996.1, read as the reverse complement.
CTGCGTTTTGTCGAGACATTGGCCGGGCGGTTCGAGGCCGCTGGATGAGCGGTCTGATTTCGAGATCGCCGCGTCGAAAACGGTCATTTGATCCAGGGCTTCACCTCCGGGAAGTTGCACCGCAAATCCAGCAGGAGGACGCCTTCGCATGACCAGGGAAATCAGGCTCAACGCGCTCGACCAGTGCAATCCGAGCTTCCTTGCCTTCGGCCTGTGGAGCCATCCGCGCGACAAGGCGCTCGATTTCACCAGCATCGACTATTGGGCCGACTATGCCCGCCTGCTGGAGCGCGGTCTGTTCGACGCGCTGTTTCTGGCCGACTCGCTCGGCGTGCCGGACATCTATCAGCAGAGCTACGCACCGGCATTTCGCAGCGGCGCGCTGGCGCCGAGCCTCGACCCGGCAGTCATCGTGCCGGCCATGGCACTGGTGACCAGCAACCTCGGCTTCGCCATCACCGGCAGCGCCTCCTACGAGACGCCCTATCTGTTTGCCCGACGCATGACGACGCTCGACCACATGACCCGCGGGCGCGTCGGCTGGAACATCGTCACGTCCTTCCTGCGCAGCGGCGCACGCGCCATGGGCCGCGACGAACTGGCAGAGCACGACGCCCGCTACGACGCCGCCGACGAGTTCATGGAGGTGATGTACCGGCTGTGGGAAGGTTCGTGGGCGGACGGCGCGCTGAAGCGCGACAAGGCAAGTGCCATCTATGCCGACCCGGAGCTGATCAGCGAAGTGGATCACCGCGGCCCCCTCCACAAGATCCGCGCGGTGAACGCTGCCGAACCGTCGCCGCAGTGCACGCCGCTGCTGTTTCAGGCCGGCGGGTCGCCGCGCGGCCGCCATTTCGCTGCCACCCATGCCGAGGGCGTCTTCATCAACGGGCCAAAGCTGGAACTGGTGGCGCCTGAGGTAGCCGACATGCGCAATCGCGCCGCCGAGCTTGGCCGAGACCCCAGCAGCCTGAAGTTCTTCGCCGGGGCAACCATCATCGTCGACGCGACGGAAGCACTCGCCCGCGCCCACTATGAAGACTACAAACGCCACACAAGCGTCGAGGGCATGCTGTGCCAGCTGTCGGCAGCACTTGGCATCGACCTGTCGAAATATCCGCTGGATGAGCCGATCCGCTACGAGAAGACCGATGCTGCGCACTCGCAGCTGGAGATCCTGACGCGCAAAGGCACGTGGACTGTACGCCAGGCGGCCGAAAGCATGGTGGTAAGCGGCCGCAACCTGCTGATCGTCGGCACAGCCGAGCAGGTTGTCGACGAACTGGCCCGCTGGGTCGAGCAGGCCGATGTCGACGGCTTCAACATCGCTCGCATCCTCGCCCATGAGACGATGGAAAACGTCATCGACATGGTGGTGCCGGAGCTGCAGCGGCGCGGCATGTTCAAGACCGAATACAGCGTCGGCACGTTGCGCGAAAAAGTGACGGGTTCGGGCCCGCGCACCCAATCCGACCATCCCGCTTCGCGGCACCGCAGATAAGGTCCCGGCGATGAGACGCTTTTCGATGTCGTACCTGACCGCGCCGGTCGCCTCGCCGCTCGAGTTCGATCCGGATCGCTGCGGAGACTGGCTACGATCATGTCGGCCTGCGCATCCATCCAACCGCCGCGGCGGACGCGCCGTCGCCTTTGCTCGGCAACAAGGCGCTCGCCGCCACCTGCCGACGGATGCTTGATGACACCGGGCTGACGGTGACCGAGGTCGAAAGCTGGATGATCCGCAGGGATTTCGACCTGTCGCGCAGTGCCGAGGCGATGGAGGCCGCGGCGGCACTTGGCACCCCCCGGCTGATCGCCGTGGCCGACATGAGGGGAGCGATCGGGCAGGCGGAGATCGAGGACCGCTTTGGCGGTCTTGCCGAAATGGCGGCGGGCTGCGGGCTCGGCGTCGACTTCGAGCCGATAGCCCATCGGGCTGCGGGAACGCTCAAGCAAGCGTTGTCGGTGGTCGCAGCGGGCGCGGCTCATGGCGCCGGGCTGATCCTCGACATGCTGCACATCGACCGCATGGGCATCTCGCCGGCCGAACTGGCTGCGATCAACCTAGCTCTGCTCCACAACATCCATCTCTGCGACGCCCCGCCCGCCGCCACCGACCTCGAGACGATGGTGCGCCACGCGGCCTTCGACCGCGATCTGCCTGGCGAAGGCGCGCTGCCGCTGAACGCATATCTCCGCGCCCTGCCCGCCGACCGGCCGCTCAGCATCGAGATCCCGATGATGCGGCTCGCCGTCGGCATGGGCCCCGAAGAACGGGCGCGACGTTGCCTGATCGCCTCGCGGCAACTGGTCGAACGCCTCGACGGCGCACGCAGCTGACGCCCGTCCGACAAACAAATGCTTGCAATCGTTCACTGTATTGGCAAGTGCAGCTTTGGTTGGACTTGTAAAGACGACTGAGATGATGCCCTATTTACCTGCTACAATGGCATGGTGCGATGGGCCGCACGCCGGCTCGCCGCGAAGGTGAAGAGGTCGGGCATGAGCAGCGCGGGACAATTCCATCCTTCCGACAACCCTGTGGGCGGGCAAGGCGGGCTTTCGGCATTTTTCTCGCGCCGCTGGAACGGCGAGGTGCCGCTCGGCCAGCTGTTCTGGTGGGACATGGTGGTGGTTGGCAGCATCATCAATGTCGCCTCCACGATCGTCGCACTGCTGATCCTGGCAGCCAAGATGTCAGCCCTGCTGGCAGTCGCCGTCCACCTGATCCCGCTGCCTTACAATCTGTTCCTTTATGGCAGCGTGTTGCGCACGGCCGACATGGCCGGGATACCGAATAGCCGCGCCATCAAGATCAGCGCCACGCTGTGGATCATCCTCGCCAGCCTGCTGTAAAGCTCAGGCCGCCGGCTCGAAGTTGAGCGCCACGCCATTGATGCAGTAGCGCAGCCCGGTCGGCGGCGGGCCATCAGGGAAAACATGGCCGAGATGGCTGCCGCAGCGTGCGCAATGGCATTCCGTGCGCACCATGCCGTAGCTGCGGTCGACGGTGTTTTCGACCGAACCTTCGACCGGGTCGTTGAAGCTCGGCCAGCCGGTGCCGCTTTCAAACTTCAGCTTGGATTCAAACAATGGCTGGTCGCAGCCGGCGCAGGTGAAGGTGCCAGCGCGCTTTTCGTAGAGCAGCGCACAGCTGCCCGGCCGCTCGGTGCCGTGGTTGCGCATCACCTGGTACTGCTCGGGCGTCAGCAGCGCGCGCCATTCGGCATCGGTGCGGGTGACGGGATAGGTCTTGGTGTCCATGCAATGATCTCCCGGACTTGTTCTTCTTGCCTGTTCGTGTTCCTGGCACAGATAGTTACGTACAGACCTGCATCACAGGGCATCACGTCACGGTGAATGCCCTAATGCTTTCGCGACAGTTGCTTGGTCGCCGCTTCAAGCCCGGCCAGCGTCAGCGGGTACATGCGGCTGGCAAAGATCTCAGCGATCATCTTTATCGAACTGGTGTAGCCCCAGTGTTTTTCCTGCGTCGGGTTGAGCCAGACGGCGTTGGGCCATTGCTCGAGCACGCGGCGCAGCCACACCGCACCTGGCTCGGGGTTCCAGTGCTCGACCGAACCGCCGGCATAAGCGATCTCATAGGGGCTCATCGAGGCGTCGCCGACGAAGATGACCTTGTAGTCGTGGCCGTATTTGTGCAGCACGTCGAGGGTCGGCAAGACCTCGGCATGGCGACGTCGGTTGTCCTTCCACACGCCTTCGTAGAGGCAGTTGTGGAAGTAGAAATATTCAAGCTGGCGGAACTCGACCCGCGCCGCCGAAAACAGCTCCTCGACGACCTTGATGTGGTCGTCCATCGAGCCGCCAACGTCGAAAAACATCAAAAGCTTGACCGCGTTGCGCCGCTCGGGTCGCGTCTTGACGTCGAGATAACCGTGATCGGCGGTGGCGTGGATGGTGCCGGGCAGATCGAGCTCTTCTTCGGCACCCTCGCGCACCCAGCGGCGCAGGCGCTTGAGCGCCACCTTGATGTTGCGCGTGCCAAGCTCGACCGAGTCGTCGAAATTCCTGAACTCGCGCTTGTCCCAGACCTTGACCGCTCGGCGATGGCGGCTCGTCTCCTGGCCAATGCGCACACCTTCGGGATTGTAGCCATAGGCGCCGAAGGGCGAGGTACCTGCGGTGCCGATCCATTTGGAGCCGCCCTGGTGACGGCCCTTCTGCTCTTCCAGCCGCTGCTTCAGCGTCTCCATCAGCTTGTCGAAGCCGCCAAGCGCTTCGACCAGCTTCTTTTCTTCCTCGCTCAGTGTCTTGTCGGCGAGCCGGCGCAGCCACTCCTCGGGAATGTCAGCGACATTGATGGCGCCCTCCCCGGCAATCGCCTCGACACCCTTGAAGTAGTGCGCAAAGACCTGGTCGAAGCGGTCGATATGGCGCTCGTCCTTCACCAGTGCGGCGCGCGCCAGGTAATAAAAGCCCTCGACGTCATAGCTGACGAGGTCGGCGTCGAGCGCCTCGAGCAGCGCCAGATATTCGCGCAGCGAAACCGGGACCTTGGCCGCCTTGAGTTCGAGAAAGAAGGGTATGAACATGGCAGGCACTTTGCTTGCGAGCGAGCCGGCAGGCAAGCCCATCGCCGCAGCCGCGTCCAAGTGGCGCGCGGCAGCAGCGTTTCGGCAAGGTTGCAACACCCGAAATCTAATTAAAGTAAAAATCGGATTCAGTCTTTCTTGGTAATTTCCCGTTAGCAATTCCCGTCAGTGGGGAAGCGGGGCGAGTCTGCCTTTGCTCCTGTCTTGTTTTGCGTACGGGTACCAATGCGTTTCTCAGCGGCGTCAGCGATCGTTCTCGCCAGCCTGGCTCTGGCCGGCTGCACCTCCAGTTCGGGCCTTGGCAGCCTGATGGAGCAGGCCTCACCATCCCAGGAGACGACGAGTTCGGTGATCAGGCCCTCGGCCGACATCGCGCCTGTCGTCGCCCAGGCGCCCCAGCCGGTCATGGCAGCGCCGACTGAAGTGACCACGATGACGGCACCGCCGGTTCAGGTGGCGATGGCGATGCCGACGCCGATGCTCAGCACGCCGATGGAACCGGCCATCGAGCTTGAAGACATGCCCACGCCCGACGCCAAGCCGATCGCCTTGATCGCGCCGTCGCGGCCGATGAAGGCAACGCCCTTTGCCCCTGGCCAGATCTATGGCCGCCGTTTCCGCGACGCCAAGCCGATCAATTTCGGCAAGGCCATGTCGCCCCGGAATTTCGCCGTCCATGGCGTCGACGTGTCGCGCTGGCAGGGCGACATCGACTGGCCGAAGCTGCGCACCCAAGGTGCCAACTTCGCCTACATCAAGGCGACCGACGGCGGCGACCATCTCGATCCGATGTTCCGCAAGAACTGGCGCGCCGCCGAGGCTGCCGGGCTGAAGCGCGGCGCCTATCACTTCTTCTACTGGTGCCGCACCGCTGGTGAGCAGGCCGACTGGTTCATCCGCAACGTGCCCAAGGTTGCGGGCGCGCTGCCGCCGGTCATCGACGTCGAATACAATGGCGAGTCGAGCTGCAAGCGGCGCCACAATCCCGAAAAGATCCGCGAGAAGATGCAGGTCTTCATGGACAAGCTGGAGCGCCATTACGGCCAGCGGCCGGTCATCTACACCGCGCCCGACTTCTACCGCGACAATTTGCGCGGCCACTTCCAGGACTATCCGTTCTGGCTGCGCGCCGTGGCCGAACCGCCATCCAAGGTCTATCCCGGCCGCAACTGGGTGTTCTGGCAATATTCGGGTTCGGGCCTGTCGCACGGCGTCGACGGCAAGATCGATCTCAACGTTTTCCGTGGCAACGCCGCGCAGTGGCACCAGTGGGTGGCGAAGACATCGGGCTGAACAGGCTGCAGCCCGACCGGGCGCATTTTCAACGCCTACAGCAGATCGTATTCGATGAAGCCGGTGCGGCGGGCGACGCGGTCGTAGAGCTTGCGCGCGGTGGCGTTGGTCTCATGCGTCATCCAGTAGACATTGGTGACACCCAGCTTCGCCGCCTCCTGCTTCACCGCGTCGATGAGCGCGGCACCAACGCCCTTGCCGCGCGCCGCCGGGTCGGCAAACAGATCCTGCAGGTAGCAGTTGTTGGCCTCCGACCAGCCCGAGCGATGGTAGAGGTAGTGGGTCAGCCCGACCGCCTTGCCGTCGACAAGGGCGATCAGGCCCTTGGGCTCGAACTCGCCGTCGGTGAACAGCCGCTTCCAGGCGAGCTGGTAGATGTTTTCGGGCAGTACCGTGTTGTAGAAATCGAGATAGGCAGTCCACAGCCGGCGCCATTCGGCATGGTCGGCAAGCTCAAGCGGGCGAATGGTGATGTCGGTCATGGCTATGCCTTCGGTGATTGCGTCGGTTGGCTGCAACCTGCCTGAGCGCTGGCGCGCAGCCAACGGTCCACAGCACGGGAATGTGCTGGCCGAACGGTGCGCAAGCAGAGGCCGGGCAATGACGTACCCTGCCCTCCGCTATGGCTCCGGGCGTTCGTTGCGCGAAGCCAAATCATTGACTTTTCGTCCGCTAGGCGAACCGCTGCTCACCCCTGCCGTCTGGCCATGAAGGCCAGCCGCTCGAACAGATGCACGTCCTGTTCGTTCTTGAGCAGCGCGCCATGCAGCTTGGGCAATGCGTTTTTGGGGTCGGCGCGCAAGTCTTCGGGCGCCACGTCGTCGGCAACGAGCAGCCGGATCCAGTCGAGCGCCTCGGAGGTCGACGGCTTCTTCTTGAGGCCGGCAACTTCGCGGATCTCGTAGAACTGGGTCAAGGCGGCACGGACCAGGTTCTGCTTGATGCCGGGATAGTGGACCTCGACGATCTTGTGCAGCGTCTCGACGTCGGGGAAGCGGATGTAATGGAAGAAGCAGCGGCGCAGGAACGCGTCGGGCAGCTCCTTTTCGTTGTTCGAAGTGATGATGACGATCGGGCGCACCTCGGCGCGGATCGTCTCGCCGGTCTCGTAGACGAAGAACTCCATGCGATCGAGCTCCTGCAACAGGTCGTTGGGGAACTCGATGTCGGCCTTGTCGATCTCGTCGATCAGAAGCACGACCTTCCTGCCGGCAGCAAACGCATCCCACAGCTTGCCGCGCTTGATGTAGTTCTTGATGTCGTTGAAGCGGCCGTCGCCAAGCTGGCTGTCGCGCAGGCGCGACACCGCGTCATATTCGTAAAGGCCCTGCTGCGCCTTGGTGGTGGATTTGACGTTCCACTCGATCATCTCGAGACCAAGGCCTGATGCCACCTGACGGGCCAGCTCGGTCTTGCCGGTGCCCGGCTCGCCCTTGACCAGAAGCGGCCGCTCCAGCGCGATCGCCGCGTTGACCGCCACCATCAGATCCTTGTCGGCGACATAGGCCGACGTTCCTTCAAAGCGCATGCGAAACTCCAAATTCGTCGGCGCAGACACTAGGGAGGTGCGGGCGAAGGGGCAAGCTTGCTCACTGCCACGCCCCGGTTCCAGTCTGGCCATTGTCCCGGTCTGGCCATTGTCAAGGAGCGCTCCCGGCTGGTGAGAGCAGTCGGGCAAATCTCGCAGGTCGCGATCTGGAAAATGCATGAGGTCACCATGGAAAACCCCTGCACACTGCCGCCCATAAATATCGTTGCACGAGCGGTCGCATTGCCATGGCGCATTGCGGCCATAGCGCCTATATTGGTGGTGACGGTCTGCGCTTCGCGGCAGGAGAGCATTTTCCCCGGGGCCTTAACGATCCTTAGGGAGCTGTCCCTGGGAAGACCCGTGGGTCTTTTCACACGGCGCCCACCTACTTTGTAGGTCTCCGGGATCGACTTCTCCACCGGTCGTGTGGATCGTCACTTTCCCAACATCGGCCCAAACATCCCAACATCCACAAGATCGTCATCGACGCCCGGCATCGCCGAGTCCCGGCTGGCTATGGCACGCGGACGGACTTTCGCATGGTCAGCGCCATGCCGAAGCGGGTCTGCTCTTCGCCGACAAGCTCAAACCCGCACGAGGCGTAGAAGCCCAGCGCCTCAGGATTGGCCACGACCCACAAAAGGCGCGCGTCCATTGCCTGCGCGGACAGCTTCGGCGTGCGCGACAAGCAGCCGACCGATACCTTGCTTCCAACAATCGGGCTCGACGAACAGGCCATCCAGCTCGACATCGCCGTCCAATCGCGGCAGCACGACGCAAAAGCCGACAACCGCGCCTGACCGCTCGGCGACATGGACCTGCCCGGCCTCGATCTGTTCGAGCGGTAGATCGATCGCGTCGGGATGGGCGAGCAACTTTTCCCTGTAGGCATCGGCGACAAGCGAAGCCCTGCGCTGCAGGTATTCCAGCGGTTCGCGCTCCAGGCTTGTGGCCAGTCGAACGGTTGTTTCGGACACGAATGGGTCGGGCATGCAGAACCTCTAGCTCAAAGTCGCGAAGGTCGGAATCGGTTGTTGGAAGGCAACATCGTCAGCTGCAAGGCGAGACAGTTGCCGGCGGTGCAATATCTGGTCGACATGCGCGGGATTGAAGTCGCAAGCGAAACGCACGGGCAATCTGGATTTTTCTAGCCTGAGGCTTTTATAAAGGCGCCATGACGATGCAAACACGAGCACTGAAAAAAGAACTGCGCAAGCAAGCGCTGGCCCGCCGCGATGCGCTTGACCAGTTCTGGCGCATCGAAGCTTCGCTGGAGATGGCCGAGACGGCGCGCGACAACGTTCCGATCGAACCGGGCACGATTGTCTCCGGCTTCTGGCCGATGCGTTCGGAGGTCGACGTCAGGCCGATGATGTTTGCACTGCGCGAGCATGGCGCCAGGCTGTGCCTGCCGGCGATCCTCGACAAGCACACCATCGTCTTCCGCGAACTGGTGCGCGGCGCGCCGATGGTCGATATGGGTTTTGGCACCGTCGGCCCGCATGAAGAAGCCGAGGTGCTGGACCCCGAGATCATGCTGGTGCCGCTGGCCGCCTTCGACGCGCGCGGCCACCGCATCGGCTATGGCGCGGGCTATTACGACCGGGCGATCGCCAGGCTGCAGGACAAGGGCATCGAACCCAGGCTGATCGGCATCGCCTTCGATTGCCAGGAGGTCGAGCGTGTTCCGGATGAGAACCACGACGTCATCATCCCCGAAATACTGACGGAAAGCGGGTTGCGCAGCTTTGCCCCTGAATTGTAGATGACGTCATGAGACTTCTTTTTCTTGGCGACATGGTGGGCAAGGCCGGACGCACCGCGGTGTGGAACCAGCTGCCCGGCCTGATTTCGGATTTCCGGCTCGATTTTGTCATCGTCAACGGCGAGAACGCCGCCGGCGGCTTTGGCATCACCGAAGAGATCTTCCGCGAAACGATCAATGCCGGCGCCGATGTGGTGACGACAGGCAATCACGTCTGGGACCAGCGCGAGGCGCTGGCCTTTGCGCCGCGCGAGGAGCGTTTCCTGCGCCCGGCGAACTTTCCAAAAGGCACGCCGGGCCGTGGTTCGGGCCTGTTCATCGCCAAGAATGGCGCGCGCGTGCTGGTGTCCAACATCATGGGCCGGGTGTTCATGCATCCCGAGCTCGACGATCCGTTCCAGGCCGGCGAGCGAGAACTGTCCGCCTGCCCGCTCGGCGAGCAGGCCGATGCGGTGGTGATCGACTTCCATGCCGAGGCGACGAGCGAGAAGATGTGCTTTGCGCATTTCGTCGACGGCCGCGCCAGCCTGGTCGTCGGCACCCACACCCACCAGCCGACAGCCGACCACCAGATCCTCAATGGCGGCACCGCCTATCTGACCGATGCCGGCATGTGCGGCGACTACGATTCCTCGCTCGGCATGGACAAGGAAGAGCCGCTCAACCGCTTCCTGTCGAAGGTGCCGAAGGGCCGTTTCGAGGCCGCCAACGGGCCAGCGACCATCTGCGGTGTCGGCGTCGACATCTCCGACCGCACCGGCCTCGCCGAGCGGATTGCGCCATTGCGCCGCGGCCCAAGGCTCGAAGAAACCGTACCTTCCTTCTGGTCCTGACATTGACGAGGGGCCAGTGGACACCTACTTGCCCGCCGCACGTCAGCAAATGTTAGAGTACAACGCGGTCGCTCGGATACGCGACGCCTTGGCTTTGCATATGCGGTTGGAGCGGCCACCGGCCGCTCGAAACTTATTCAGAAGAACAACGGGGACACATAGATGATCGAATTCCTGGCGCCGTATTTCGGCTTCGTCAACGACCCGACCGCCTGGGTGGCGCTGCTGACGCTGATCGCGCTGGAGGTCGTGCTCGGCATCGACAATTTGATCTTCATCTCGATCCTGACCAACAAGTTGCCTGAGGCCCAGCGCGCCAAGGCGCGGCGGCTCGGCATCTCGGCGGCGCTGATCATGCGGCTCGTGCTGCTCGCCACCATCTCCTTCATCGTTGCGCTGACGGCACCTGTGTTCACCGCCTTGGGCCACGGCTTCTCCTGGCGCGACCTGATCCTGATCGCCGGCGGCCTGTTCCTGGTGTGGAAGGCGACCAAGGAGATCCACCACTCGGTCGACCCCGAGGATCACAAGGACGAGATCGTTTCGCGGACACTGCAGCTTTCGATGGGCGCGGCGATCTTCCAGATCCTGCTGCTCGACCTGGTGTTTTCGATCGACTCGATCATCACCGCCGTCGGCATGACCGACGAGATCGGCATCATGTACATCGCCGTCATCGTTGCCGTGACGGTGATGATGCTGGCAGCGACCCCGCTCGCCAAATTCATCGAGAAGAACCCGACGATCGTCATGCTGGCGCTCGGCTTCCTGTTGATGATCGGCATGACGCTGATCGCCGACGGCTTCGGCTACCATGTGCCCAAGGGCTACATCTATGCCGCCATGGGCTTCTCGGCCCTGGTCGAAGGCCTCAACATGCTGCAGCGGAACCGGCGCAAGCGCAGCGCCGGCCACTGACGGACAGGACAAACGGCGGGCACTACAGCGTGTAAATCTGTGCCCGCCGTTTTCGTTTCCGCGCCAATTTCAGGCCACTGGGTTCTGGGCTATCATCTGATTCTGGCGCGGCCCACGCCTCCCCCCTCCATCGGGAAAGTACAGTTCGTGCAAGGCGCCTAATCATCGAACCATCTGTTCGAGCACGTGCATAAGGAGGGGTTGCGACGACAGCTCGTATCTGGAGGTTCGCGCAATGAAACTTTCCGCGCCCATTCCCATGCTGAAGCGCAAGGCCAGGCTTCTGGCCAGGACGAAGAAAGTCCCTCTCCATCAAGCACTCGACGACGTAGCGGCCGACGAAGGTTTTGCCGGCTGGAGCCTGCTGGCCGCGAGGGCTGGGGCGGTGAGCCCCGCCGGCAGGCTGTTCGCTCGCCTGGTGCCGGGCGACATGGTCCTGCTCGGCGCCCGGCCGGGCCAGGGCAAGACGCTGATGGGGCTCGAACTCGCCGTCGAGGCGATGAAGGCGGGCCACCGCGGCAGCTTCTTCACGCTGGAATACACCGAAAAGGATGTGCTCGACCGCTTTCGCGCCATCGGCGCCGAGCGGCAGCAATTCGGCGCCCTGTTCGAACTCGACAGCTCCGATGCGATCAACGCCGGCCATATCGCCAGGCGCATGGCGACGGCGCCGCGCGGCACCCTGGTGGTGGTCGACTATCTGCAGCTGCTTGACCAGAAGCGCGACAGTCCGGAACTGATGGAGCAGGTGCGCGCGCTGAGGTCGCTGGCTCGCGACAAGGGACTGATCATCGTCATGATCTCGCAGATCGACCGCTCATACGACCCGTCGGCGAAGGCGATGCCGGACCTTGGAGATGTCAGACTGCCCAACCCGCTCGATCTCAAGCTGTTCGACAAGGCCTGCTTCCTGAATCAGGGCGAAGTGCGGTTCCAGGCAGTGTGACGAGATCGGGCGGCGGCCGATCCCGCCGCCCGAGATGCATGCTCACCAGGCGTCGGGTTCGCGAACCATGTGCACGATGTTGGCCGGGTTCATGATCCAGCCGCCGCGGAAATCCTCGCCCAGCGGCTCGATCGCGTCGCAGCGCACCGCACCGGCATCGCCGAGCTGCTTGAGCGTGCCGGCGAAATCGGGCGTGAACAGCTCCAGCCAGACTTCGGCCTGGCTCATCGTCGGAGCCTCGTCGATCCAGAGCCGGTTCGGGCCGAGCTTGAAGCCCACGGCCGGCGCCTTTTCTGGAATGCCCTCGAGACCAACCACGTCGCGGTAGAAGGCGATGGTCGCCTCGTACTGGTGGCTCGGCACTTTCATGGCGATGTTGATGCCGCCTTCGATCTTGGTAGCCATCGTCTCTTCCCTCTTCACTTGCGGTCACTGGTCGTCGGCAACTCGCCGCGCATCTCTGAGGGGTAGAAACCCTCGCGCAGGTTGATGCCGTATTCGAGCCACGCCTTCATCGCCGACAGCATCTCGGCCCAGCCCTCGCAGTTGCCATAGGACGCCTTGCGTCCGACCGCGTCCTCGACCCAGCCGGATTCGCCGATGGTGACGAAAGTCGAGCCGTCCTCGAGCACCTCGAAGCCCATCTCGATCCTGGTCTTGTAGGCCGGCTGGCCCTCGGCCACCTCGGCGTCCCAGCGCAGCACGATGCGCTTGTCCAGCTCGATCTCCTCGACCTCGACCGGTACCGAACCCCACCAGGTGACGGTGGTGCCGGCGACCAGCGGCGCGCTCGCACCGCGGATGGTGGTGAAGTAGGCGCTGAGCTTCTTCGGGTTGACGACCGCGTCGAACACCTCGTGAACGGGCTTGGCGATACGCCCCGAAACCTTGAACCCCAAGGACATTGTGAGCCTCCTATGCTTGCACTCGGCGATAATGTGTTATAAAAATATAACATGTCAAGCGATTCGAAAGACGACAATGTTTTCAAGGCCCTGGCGCATCCGCGCCGGCGGTTGATGCTGGATGTGCTGAAGGATGGCGCGCTGACTACGGGCGCCCTTTGCGAACGCTTCGACGACATGGACCGCTGCACCGTGATGCAGCACCTGAAGGTCCTGGAGGAGGCTGAGCTGGTGGTCGCCCGGCGCGACGGCCGGGAACGCTGGAACCACCTCAATTCGCTGCCGATCAAGCTGATTCACGACCGCTGGATCAGCGAATACGCCACCCACGCGATGTCGATTCTCGACCGGCTGAAGTTCGACCTCGAGGGCTGAGAACTCCGTCTCAACCCCGATGACTGGTAGCTAGGCGGCGGTCGTCCTGCGCGCCTCGATGGCAGCGCCATGCGCCTTGCCCCAGTTGGCGAGCGGCACCAGAGCATCATCGAGCGACTGGCCGAGCGGCGTCGCCGAATACTCGACGCGCGGCGGCACCTCGTGGAACACCTCGCGGTGGACGAGGCCATCGGCCTCCATTTCACGCAGCTGCTGGATCAGCATCTTCTCGCTGATGTCGGGCACCAGGCGCTTGAGCTCACCGAAGCGGCGCGGCTCGGTATGCACCAGCCACAGGATGAGCGCCTTCCACTTGCCGCCGATGACCTGGAAGGCAGGACCGAGGCCACAACTTTCTGGTTGGATCTTCGCCATGAAACCCTCAATTCTTACTTTTAAGTCAGTACCTTACGGAAATGTAGGTACTTGCCGCAACGAAAGCAACGCATAGGTTCTGCGGCACGCCGCGACTGTTTCGCGGTCCGATTTCAAGAGGATTGAACATGGAACCTGTACTCTTCTACGGCGTGCCGCATGGCTGCTCGTTCGGCTCGATCGTGGCACTCGAATGGCTCGGCCAGCCCTACCGGCTGCACCGCATCGACATGATGGCCAAGCGCTCCGGCACCTTCGCCAAGGTCAACCCGCTCGGCCAGACGCCGGCGATGATCACCAGCGACGGCCGGACCCTGACCGAAAGCCTGGCGATCTTGCACAACATCGCCGCGCGCGGTCTCGACAAGGGACTGGGCTTCGCCCAGGGCAGCAAGGAATTCGACCAGCTGAACTGGATGCTTTCTTATCTCCACACCTCGCTGCATTCCGACCTCGGCTATGGCTGGAATGCCTTCAAGCTGGACGAGGGCGACGCGGTCGGCCGCGACATGCTGCGCAAGCTGGCGCGTGACAAGGCCGCCAACGACTATGCCTTCCTGCAAGGCGTGCTCGAAAGCAGGGAATGGCTGGTCGGCGACCACAAAACGGTTGCCGACGCCTATTTCATCGGCATCGCGCGCTGGGGCGAGGACCTCGGCCTGTTCGACATCGCCAGGGAATTTCCCGGCATCCATAAGCACATGGCCAAGCTCGAAGCCGACCCGGCCGTGATCTTTGCCCATGCCATCGAGGACGAGCAGCCGGCAACCTCAACCGGCGGCTTCCTTGGCCACACCACGCTGCAGGATCTGGACGTCAGGCTGGCCGCCTGAGGTCACGGTCTCTCACGGCCCGCCGTGGGAGACCCCGTTCAATCGACGCCCCGGCCAAGGTTGTTCGCCCGGATGGCCTTCGCAATCTCGAAGAAAGCAACAATGCGGAAATGCAACCAAGGGCTGTTTCAAAAGCCCTAATATATGTTAATGCCATTTGAACCCCACTCGGTGAGTATGTGCTTAGGGACACTTTGTCGGGCGTATTGGGCTAATGAGCGTAACTGACGCCAACAGCCCGCTGGCCGCATCGCTTGCGACCCAGCGGGTGCGAGGCATGGTCATCGTCGGCGGCGTGATTTTCGCTGCGGCACTTTTCGGAATCCTCACCCGCCCTGTCGGCTTCCTCGCCAGTTTCTGGCCGGCGAACGCCATCCTTCTCGGCATGATGGTGCGCAATCCGCGTTATGCCAGCCCCCAGGCCTGGGTTGCGGCTTTCCTCGGCTACGTCGCGGCCGATCTCGCCACCGGCGGCAGCTGGCACATCACATTGTGGCTGACCGTTGCAAACATGGCCGGTTCGATGACCGGCTACTTCTGCTTCCAGTTTGTCAGCGACAAGGACCGCAGACTGCAGCATGCGATCTCGGTGCTCTATCTGTTCGGCATCTGCTGCGTGCTGGCCCTGGTCTCGGCACTCGTCGGCGGTGGTGCCGTCGCCATACTGTTCGACCGCGACCTTCTCCAGGGCGTCGTCTTCTGGTGGGTCACAGAACTCGCCAACAACCTGATCATCCTGCCGCCGATCCTGACGTTTCCGGGTTTCCGCAAGGTTGTCGGCAACATCAGGTCCGCCAGCACCATGTCTCACGCCAACATCATGCATGGCCTGCCCTGCCTTGCGCTGATCCTGTCTGTCATGGCAGGCGTATTCATCGGCGGCGCAGGTGCGCTTGCCTTTCCGATGCCGGCGCTCTTGTGGTGCGCGCTGAGCTACAGCCTGTTCACGACATCGGTGCAGACGATGCTGCTGTGCATATGGCTGCTGATCGCCATCCCTGCCGGCATTGTTGCCATTCCGACCTTGCCCGACCTGATCAATTCGCTCGATTCGATACGGCTCGGCATCGCGCTCACCGCACTCGGTCCCTTGACGGTGGCAAGTATCAACGCGGCACGTCGGGACCTGATCGACAAGCTGACCCATCTGGCAACCTACGACACGCTGACCGGCGCGCTATCGCGCAGCGCCTTCTTCGAACGCGGTCAGTGCAGGCTCGACGAACTGGTGCAAACGCGTGGCAACATAGCCGTGCTGATGCTCGACCTTGATCACTTCAAGCACATCAACGACCGCTACGGCCATGCTGTCGGCGACACCGTGCTCAAGGAATTCTGTGCGCTGGTGCCGACGCATCTGCGCGGGCGCGACCTGTTCGGACGCCTTGGCGGCGAGGAATTCGCCGTGTTGCTGCCGGCAACCGACCTGATCGAGGCAACGGCCCTGGCTGAGCGCGTCCGCGTTTCGGTCGATGAAGCCGTGGTCACGATGGCGTCGAGCCCCACCCTCGATTTTTCGGTGAGCATCGGCGTCTCGGCATGCCGGGCCGCACTCGACACGACAATCGACGTCATGCTGGTGAAGGCTGACCACGCGCTGTACGAGGCCAAGGCCGGCGGCCGCAACCAGGTGCGTGTCAGCGGCAGCTGAGCCTCAGACCCCGTCGAGTACGACGATGGTCGGCCGATCCGGCAGCGACCTGAGCGACACCTTGAGCGAACGGGTGTCGCGGAACTCGACCGCGAAGCCGTCACCCATCATCGCGGTGAACGCGCCAATCGGTGTCGAATGACGGTGCATCGGCAGGATCATGAGGAGTCGAGCCGGGTGGTGATCTCGGTCATCGCATCGATCGACAGCGTCATGCCACCGTCGATCGGCACCATCACCACGTCGAGCCGGCCGATGGCGCCGTAATGCGCGTCTTCGAGCCGGTGATGCAGATGGCCGAGATGGCCGATGCACAGGCCGGCGACCTCGAAGATGAAGATCGAGTTGCCGTCGCGTTCCATCTCACCGAAGCGCCTGATGTCGGTCGGTACGTTGCGGACATGGACGTCGTCGACGACCAGCGCGTGCCTGGCCGGCCCACCGTCAGGGTTCCAGCCGCGCAACACATGCTCGATGCTTTTGTCGGGCATGTCGGTGTAGTGGGTGCGGTGGGCCTTGTTCATGGTGACGATGCGCGGCAGCGGATTTGAGCCGTAGATGCCACTGTAGTCGGTGGCGATGCGCACGCCATCCGGCGTCTCGATGACATAGGTCGAATGACCGGCATAGGTGATGGTGACGTCGCCATCGACGAAAGTCTGGGCCAAAGTGAAGCTGGCAAGGTGACCTCGGGCAGCGCCTGGGCGATGGCCATGCACTTGCTCGGCACCGGGTCGTCGGCAGCACCTGCAGATTGAACGGGTGCAAGGAGGGCGAGAAGACAGGCGGCGAACAGGCGAAGGGGCATGGCGCTCTCGGGCGTTCGGGCTGAAACGCACTATCTCAGCCACTGCCTGGCGCGCAGAGTCACGTTTTCGCGAGTACCGGAAAGCCCTGATGTCTGGACGTATTGAGCCGATTTATCTATAAGGCGGCCCATTCAAACACTGCCGAAGCGACAAACAGGGGTCCCATGGCCGGCCATTCACAGTTCAAGAACATCATGCACCGCAAGGGCCGCCAGGACGCGGTGCGGTCGAAGATGTTCTCCAAGCTCGCGCGCGAAATCACCGTTGCAGCAAAGACCGGCGTGCCCGACCCGACGATGAACCCGCGTTTGCGCCTTGCCGTGCAGAACGCCAAGGCCGTGTCGATGCCCAAGGACAACATCGCGCGCGCCATCTCCAAGGCTTCGATGGGCGACGCCGAGAACTACGAAGAAGTGCGCTACGAAGGTTATGGCCCCGGCGGCGTGGCGCTGATCGTCGAAGCGCTGACCGACAACCGCAACCGTTCGGCCTCCAACGTGCGCGCCGCCTTCACCAAGTCGGGCGGGGCACTGGGCGAAACCGGATCGGTGTCGTTCATGTGGGATCGCGTCGGCGAAATCGTCTATCCGGCAACCGCAGGCGATGCCGACAAGGTCATGGACGCGGCGATCGAGGCCGGCGCCGACGACGTGCAGTCCGATGAGGACGGCCACACCATCACCTGCGCCTTCGAGAACCTCGGCGAAGTGTCCAAGGCGCTCGAAAGCTCGCTCGGCGACGCCGAGTCGGTGAAGATCATCTGGAAGCCACAGAACAACGTGCCGGTCGATGAAGAGCGTGCCCAGTCGCTGATGAAGCTCGTCGGCACGCTCGAAGACGACGATGACGTGCAGAACGTCTACGCCAACTTCGAAGTCGACGAAGCGACACTGGCCAAGCTCAGCGCGGCGTAAGCACGTCCAAAGAGGCTAGAGTTGACATCATTGGCGTCGGTCGAAAATCCTCGACCGGCGCCAATTGCGTTTTGGCTGGGGATGGGCGAGCCTCATTCGTGGTGAGGGGAGACCATCCAGATGACAGACGTTGAAAGCGCTCCAATGCGAGCGGGTTTCTGGCGGCGCGTCGGCGCGTTGGTGATCGATTGCCTTGTTGTCCTGGTGCCGCTTCAGATCGTCGTGGCCATTTTGTTTGCGATGAGCAATGGATCGATCCAGGGCAGCTTCGGCCTCGTGTCCAGGACATGCGCGCCTGTCGCGCTGGCTCCGTCAGGACTGGAACCGCCTCCGCCAGCGGACGCCAACACGTTCTCCGAATGCGAGATCGGCTTCTTTGGACTGCCAACAGCAAGAACTCTTGCCATTGGCACCGTCAAGCAGGAGGGCAACACGACGTCCGGTCGTTTCATCACCTATTCGCTGGATGCCCAAGGCAACCCTGTCAATGCGTTCACCACCGACTGGATCGCGATCCTCGCAGTTGTCGTCTATCTGATTGCCATGGAGCGGCGCTCGGGCGCCACGTTTGGCAAGCGCACCCTCGGCATCAGGGCCGTACCGACAGGCACCCCAGGTCAGATCGGCTTGCCTCTCAGGCAGGCCGTGATCCGGCAAGCCGCCAAATGGATCGGCATGGTCCCAGGCGTGCTGTTTGCGGTCGTCGTATTCTTTGTTATCGAAGACCCGTTTGCGGCGATGGAAACGCAAGGCTACTGGACCATGTTTGCCATCGCGGCGGTCATCCAAATCGCCTGGCTGCTGTGGATTGCCATCTCGGTTTCCAGGAAGCACGATCCGATCTATGACCGGATTGCTGGAACGAGTGTGTTGAGGACTTGATGAGCCTTCCCCAGATCCGCATCACCTACTGCACGCAGTGCATGTGGCTTCTGCGCGCCGGCTGGATGGCGCAGGAGCTGCTGTCGACCTTCGGCACCGAGCTTGGCGAGGTGACGCTGGTGCCGGGCACGGGCGGCGTGTTCACCATCACCTGCAACGACACGCTGGTGTGGGACCGCAAGCGCGACGGCGGCTTTCCCGATGCGGCCAAGCTGAAGCAATTGGTGCGCGACATCATCGACCCCGAGCGCGACCTTGGCCATTCCGATCGCAAGGGCCATAAATCCAAGGACCAGGCCTGAACGGCGCAAAAGCTGCGCGGCACCGCCGAACCCTGAAACGGCGCCACAGATAAGTTCGATTTGCTGAGCAAGCAGGACGTTGAATCGCGCCATTGGCCGGCGGGTTCGCTCGCGAAATTCAAAGGGACGGAAAGCATCCATGACATCGAGGCTACGCATCGCAGTTCTTTTCGGCGGACGCTCCTCCGAACACGACGTTTCCCTCATGTCGGCGAGCAACGTCGTCAAGGCGATCGACGCGTCCAGATACGAGGTCGTGCCGGTCGGCATCGCCCGCGACGGCCGCTGGTTCCTGGCCGAGCTCGACCGCGACGGCGCGCTGCCCAAGGCCGTGCCCACAGGTGGCACCGAGGTGGCGCTGGTGCCCGGCGGCAAGGGACGGCTGGTCGCCCTGCCCGCCGGCGAAGCGCCGTTCGAACTGCCGAGGGTCGACGTTCTGTTTCCCGTCCTGCATGGTCCGTTCGGCGAGGATGGCGCGGTCCAGGGCCTCGCCGAGGTGGCGGACATTGCTTATGTCGGCTCGGGCGTGATCGGCTCGGCCAACGCCATGGACAAGGACGTGGCCAAGCGACTGATGAAGCAAGCCGGGCTGCCGGTGGCGCGCGGAATGACCGTGCATGCCGGAGAGAAGCCCGCTTTCGACGCCGTCAAGGCCGAGCTCGGACTGCCTGTCTTCGTCAAGCCGGCGCGGCAGGGTTCTTCGGTCGGCGTCAGCAAGGCCGAAAACGGCGGAGCAGCTGGACATCGCACTGGCCGAAGCCTTCAAGCATGACCGCAAGGTGCTGATCGAGGAATTCGTCGCCGGCCGCGAGGTCGAATTCGCCGTGCTCGAAGCGCCTGACGGACGGCTCTCCGTCTCCGTGCCGGGCGAGATCATGCCGGCCGCCAGCCACGGCTTCTACACCTACGAGGCCAAATACATCGATGCCGATGGCGCGGCCTTGCGCATCCCGGCGGAACTGCCGGAAGCGGCCACGGCCAAGCTGCAGGAGATCGCCCGTGGCGCTTTCCTGGCGCTCGGCTGCGAGAGCATGGCGCGTGTCGACTTCTTCGTGAAGGCGGATGGCACAGCACTGGTCAACGAGGTCAACACCATTCCCGGCTTCACCAACATCAGCATGTATCCGAAGACGATGGCAGCCTCTGGCGTCACCTACCCCGATCTCGTCGGCCGGCTGATCGAGCACGCCATGGCGCGCTGGCAGCGCCATGCTTGAAACAGCTAAGGCCGGGTCATCCCCGGCCTTTATCGTTTCTTGCCTGGCGCATCGTGCTTTCCGAAGATCGGGCCGATGCGGGTTGATGCGTCAGGCGGCGCGGGCAAAGGCCATGACGAACGACGCCAGCGACACCAGGCAGGCGACCGCACGGACATGGTTCCACGGCAGCCATTCGGTGAGGTAGCGCGTCCACATGGCGGCACCCTCGGCACTTGCCGGATCGACCGCGGCGAGCGCGTCGTTGAGCGGCACGTTGAAGACCATCGTCACCAGGAAACACCCCACGAGATAGGCGACGCTGCCGGCAAGCAGCCAGGCCGCCCCCGCCTCGCTCCAGCCGAAGATCGCCTTGGCACCTAGAACCAGCGACAGCACCGCCATCCCCATGAACACCAGCATGAACAGCGGGTTGATGATGGTGACGTTGATCTGCTGCATGGCGGCGATGCCCTGGGGCGCCGGCAATCTGGCAAATGACGCCATGATGGTGTTGGAGAAGATGAAGAACAGGCCGGCGGCGATGCCGCTGCCGAGCGCTGCGAGGAAGCTGAGTGCGGTGAAAGCTGCAGCGATCATTGCTTGTCTCCCCAGATACCGGTTGCGGCGGCATTGTTGGCATAGTCCGTGAAGTCGCGCGCGGGCCGGCCGAGCGCCCGGCTGACACCGTCCACAACATGCTGGTTGCGGCCGTCGAGCACCTCGGTGAACAGCATCGCCAACAGGTCGATGAGGTCCTGGGGCAGGCGCTGTTCGGCAAGGCCGGCCTTGAACTCGTCGGCGCTGATCTCGACAAAACGCACATCGCGGCCGGTGGCGGCTGATATCTCGGCGACGGCGTCAGCGAAGGTCAGCATGCGCGGACCGGTGAGTTCGTAGAGCTGGCCGATATGGCGGTCGTCTGACAAGGCGGCGACAGCGGCGTCGGCGATGTCGTCGGTATCGATGAAGGGTTCGCGGATCGCGCCGACCGGCAGCGCGACCTCGCCCGCCAGCACGGCGTCGAGCAGAAAGCCCTCGCTGAAATTCTGCATGAACCAGCTGCAGCGCAGGATCGTCCAGTCCGCACCGGACTGCCGGACGACGGCCTCGGCCTGCTGCGCCTCGGGCTCGCCGCGCCCGGACAGCAGCACCAGGCGCTTCACACCCATGCCGACAGCCAATTCGGCGAATGCGCCGACGGCCTCGGCGGCACCTGGGGCCGCAAGATCGGGATAATAGGAGATGTAGATGGCACTGACGCCCTCGACTGCGCCGGCCCAGCTGGCGCGGTCCTCCCAGTCGAAGGACGGGGTGGCGCTGCGCGAGCCGATGCGGACGGGCAGGTTGTGCTGCGCAAGCTGCTCGGCAATGCGACGGCCGGTCTTGCCGGTGCCGCCGAGGATGAGAACGGGCTTCATGTCATGCTGGGATGCGGTCATTCTGGCCTCCTTCGTTAATGTGAGTATTCCTCACATTTGCAAATGTGATAAACCCTCATATTATGACCGTCAAGCGGATTCGTTGCGGGCGGAACATCATGGAAGCAATCGACGACAATTCGGGCCAGGCGCTGCGGCGCGCGCCGAGCCAGAAGCGCAGCCAGGAGCGCGTCGAGCGCATGCTGCAGGCGGCGAGCGCGCTGATCTCGGAAGGCGGCAGCGACGCCATGCGGATGGGCGAAGTGGCCGAACGCGCCGGCGTGTCGATCGGCTCGCTCTACCAGTACTTCCCCGACAAGGGCGCGATCATCCGCACGCTGGCCGAGCGCTACAATGCCGAAGGCCGCGCCTGCATATCAGACGGGCTTGCCGGCGTGCTCGACAGGAAAGGGCTGATCGAGGCTTTCGGCGAACTGATCGACGTCTATTACGGCATCTTCCTCGCCGAACCGGTGATGCGCGACATCTGGTCGGGCACCCAGGCCGACAAGGCGCTGCGCGATATCGATATCAGGGACAGCCGGGCCAATGGCGCGCTGCTGGCCGAGGCATGGCGGCGGGTCGCACCCGCCGTCGACGCGACCGAAATCGAGCGCAAGGCCTTCCTGATCATGTCGCTGGGCGAGGCCACGATGCGGCTGGCGATTTCGGTCGACCGCGCCGAGGGCGACGCGCTGGTGGCCGACTACAAGGCGATGGCGCTGCGCGAGATCGCGGCGACCGGCTAAGCGCGTACCTGGCCGGCATCGCACCGCCCCTCATCCCCTGCCGGCTGGCCGCAACGTCGACGCCCCCTCTCCCTCGGGGAGAGGGTAAGGGTGAGGGGCAGCGCAAGCCGTCGTCGGCACGCACCCCGGAGCCGCCAACCGCAGCAAACAAAAAACCCGCCACGAGGGCGGGTTCTTGGTATTCTTGAAGCGGTCGGCTTAGATGCCGAGGCCTTCGTAGCGCTTCTTGAACTTCGACAGACGGCCGCCGCGATCGAGCAGGTTGTGCTGGCCGCCGGTCCAGGCCGGGTGCGTGGTCGGGTCGATATCGAGGTTCATCGTATCGCCTTCCTTGCCCCAGGTGGAGCGGGTCATGTATTCGGTGCCATTGGTCATGACGATCTTGATGGCGTGGTAGTCGGGATGGATATCGGCTTTCATCGCTCTGTTCCTGCTGTCGCGGCGCGGCTTGCGCAGGTATCCTGCGGCGATGCGCCTCTTTCGAAAATTCGAAGCCACGGCTAGATAGGCCACAGCTTCAGAAACGGTCGGCGTGCCTATACATCAGCCGATTTCGAATCACAAGGCCGGCAGCCTGCAAATGGGCCGTGGCCGAGAGGGAAATAGCATGGCGAGCACCACAACGGCCGCGAATGAAGAGCGCCGGCGTTCGCTGCGTCCGTTGAGCCGGCTTTCGCCTTATCTCTACCGCTACCCCAGGCTGGTGATCGGCGCGATCATTTCGCTGGTCGCCGCCGCCGTCACCACGCTGACGCTGCCGATCGCCGTGCGCCGGATGATCGACCACGGCTTCTCCTCCGCCGATTCGAGCTTCATCGCCAAATATTTCGCCATGCTGGTGGGCATCGCCGCGCTGCTCGCGCTGGCCTCGGCCTGCCGCTACTATTTCGTCATCACGCTCGGCGAGCGCGTCGTCTCCGACATCCGCCGCGACGTCTTTTCGCATGTCACCTCGCTGTCGCCGGCCTTCTTCGACACGGCGATGTCGGGCGAGATCGTCTCGCGGCTCACCGCCGACACCACCCAGATCAAGTCGGCCGTTGGCGCCACCGCTTCCGTCGCCCTGCGCAACGTCATCCTCGGCCTCGGCGCGCTGGCCATGATGGTGGTGACCAGCCCCAAGCTGTCGGGCCTGGTGATCGCCGCGATCCCGCTGATCGTGCTGCCGCTGGTCGCTTTCGGCCGCTCGGTGCGGCGCAAGTCGCGCCTGGCGCAGGACACGCTTGCCGACGCCACCGCCTTTGCCAGCGAGCAGATCGGCGCCATCCGCACGCTCCAGGCGTTCACCAACGAACCGCTGGTGACATCAAGCTTCGCCGCCGCCGTCGAGACCGCATTCAACGCCGCCCGCGCTTCGGTGCTGGCCCGCGCCGTGCTGACCTTCTTTGCCATCTTCACCATCTTCGCCTCGGTCGTGGCAGTGCTGTGGTTCGGTTCGCGCGACGTGCTCGAAGGCGTGGTCTCGCCCGGCACGCTCGGCCAGTTCCTGCTCTATTCGGTGTTTGCCGCCGGCGCGCTCGGCGCCCTGTCGGAAGTGTGGGGCGAGCTCAGTTCCGCAGCCGGTGCTGCCGAACGCATCACCGAAATCCTCGCCGAAGAGCCGACCGTCGCTGCCCCCACCGTGCCCACGGCCCTGCCCGCCAAGAGCGCCGGCGCGATCGAATTCCGCGACGTGACCTTCTCCTACCCGGTCCGGCCCGACCGCGCCGCCGTGCATGGCCTGAGCTTCACTGTGAAGCCGGGCGAGACGGTGGCCATTGTCGGCCCCTCGGGTGCTGGCAAGAGCACCGTATTTTCGCTGCTGCTGCGCTTCTACGACCCCGAGGCTGGCGCCGTTGTCATCGACGGCGTCGACCTCAGGAAAGCAGACCCACGCGCTGTGCGCGAACGCATCGCCATCGTGCCGCAGGACGTGACGGTGTTTGCCAGCACGGCCGCCGAGAACATTGGCTTCGGTCGCCCTGGCGCATCGCAGGCTGACATTGTCAAGGCAGCCGAGGCGGCCTTGGCTGACGAGTTCATCGAAAAGCTGCAGAACGGCTATGACACCGAAGTCGGCGAACGCGGCGTCACGCTTTCGGGCGGCCAGCGCCAGCGCATCGCCATTGCCCGGGCGATCCTGCGCGACGCGCCGATCCTGCTGCTCGACGAGGCGACCTCGGCACTCGACGCCGAAAGCGAAAAGCAGGTGCAGACAGCGCTCGAGCATCTGATGCAGGGCCGCACCACCATCGTCATCGCCCATCGGCTGGCAACCGTGCTCAAGGCCGACCGCATCCTGGTCATGGATGGCGGCCGCATCGTCGAGGAAGGCACGCATGCGAGCCTTGTCGCCAAGGGCGGCATCTATGCCCGGCTTGCCAAGCTGCAGTTCGACACCGGCGCCAGCGCTTTCCAGGGTGCTGCCGAATAGACTTCCCCTTGGAGCGGAAGGCCGGATGATATACATTCTCTCTGTATATCATGGAGGCTGGCATGCAGGTTTCGAAATGGGGCAACAGTCTCGCCATCAGGTTGCCCGCCCAGGTCGTCGAGGCGCTTGACCTCAAGGAAGGCGACGAGATCGATATCAGGGTTGCCGGCGAACGCGCCTTCGACATTGCTCTCGACAGAAGCCGCGAGCGCGCACTGGAACGCATCCGTGGCTTGCGCAAGCCCCTGCCCGCCGGCTGGACGTTCGACCGCGAAGACGCGAACGTCCGGTAATGGCAGCTGTCGACGAACTGCTCGACACCAACATCCTCGTCTACGCCTTCACCAGCGATCCGCGCAGCCAAGTGGCTGAACAATTGCTGGCCAAGGGCTGCAGCATCAGCGTCCAGGGGCTCAACGAGTTCGCCAATGTGGCGCATCGAAAGCTGGGCATGAGTTGGTCAGAGGTCGGCGACGCCGTTGCGATCATCCGCACACTTTGCCCGCGCGTGCTGCCGCTGGATGCGGACACCCACGCTGAAGCCTTGAGACTGGCAGAACAGAACCGCCTGTCGTTCTATGACGCGCTTGTGGTCGCCACCGCACTACGGGCCAACTGCACCATTGTGTGGTCAGAGGACATGCAGCACGGCAGGGTGGTCGACGGTCGCCTGCGGATCGTCAATCCCTTCGCCGGCGAGGGTGACTAGCCCCTCGCCTCACAGCCTCACCTCAAAGAAAGGTCGCGATCTCCGACAGCGGGCGCTTTTCGGTGGCGTGCACGGGGATGGTGGCGTCTTCCTTGGGGTAGCCGACGACCATCAGGATGTAGGGCTTGTCGTGCGGGTCGCGGCCGCAGATCTCGTTGAGGAAGCTCATCGGGTTCGGCGTATGGGTCAGCGTCGCCAGGCCGGCGCGGTGCAGTGCGGCGATCAGGAAACCGGTGGCAATGCTGACCGATTCGGGCACGTAGTAGTTCTTGCGCGACACACCGTCGGCCGAGCGGCTCTTGCGCTCGCCGAAAATGCAGATCAGCCACGGCGCGTCTTCGAGAAACGGCTTGGAGGCATCGGTGCCAAGCGGCGCCAGCGCCTTGAGCCACTCCTCGCCGGCGCGACCCTCATAAAAGGCGCGCTCCTCGATCTCGGCCGCCTCGCGGATCTGGCGCTTGATGTCGGCGTCGCCGATGACGGCGAAGTGCCAGGGCTGGTGGTTGGCGCCATTGGGTGCCGTACCGGCCGCCATGATGCAGGTTTCGATGATGTCGCGCGGCACCGGCCGCGTCGAGAAATCGCGCACCGTGTGACGCGTACGGATCTCGTCGTAGAACGACTGCGCCCCGGCACGCATCTCCTCGACCGGCTTTTCCTGGTAGTCGGGCAGCGGCAACGTGCGGTACTGAGCAATGGGAGCATTCATCGAAGCAACTCGCGGCGAGAGTGACTATAAAAACCGAGCGCCGACATTCGGCAAAATAACCGGCATCGTCAATCGCCGCCGCAAGCGCCTGATACCAAAGACAATTCTGAACGAGACGGGTCTGAACGAGACGGGCTGCCAGGCGGGCTGCAATGCCCGCCTGGTTATGCCGGGCCTAGAACTTGACGCCGAGGCTTGCCTTGACGCCGTGGTCACGGGCGCCGTTGGCGAGCTGGCCGGTATAGCTCAGGCCGAGATTGGCCTTGGGCGCGATGGCGAAATCGAGGCCGGCTTCGATCAACAACGCGTCGCGGGCGATCGGCGCGCCATGGACGGTGAAGCTGTCACCGCCGCCGGCGAAGGCCACTGTCGAGCTGGGCGTGACATCGCCGAAGGCATGGCGCCAGCCAAGGCCGCCGCGCACCGTCGCCTTGCTGTCGCCGACATTGAAGTCGGTGGCAGCACGCAGGCCAAGTGTCGTCGTCGTGCTATCGAAGCTCTTGTCAGTGCTGGTCAGTGCCGCCGAGCCACCTGATTCAGTGAAGCCGTCGGTCGAGGTCGAGACATAAGCCAGGCCGGCAAAGGGCTCGAAGGCGACACGGCCCATCTCGGCGCGATAACCTGCCTCGACAAAGACCTGCGCCGTGCCGGCATCGTAGTCGGCCTTCAGCGTCTCGGTGAGACCCGGGAATGAGACCGTGCGGCTCGTGTCGATCGCGTGTCTGGTGTAGGACGCACCGGCGCGCAGCGCGACGGCACCGAAATGGCGGCCGCCATAGACACCGACATGGAAGTTGTCGCTGTCGCCTGAGGCAGCACCATCATCGGCATCGAAGCTGGTGCGGCTGTAGCCGCCAAGCAGGCCAAGACGCCAGCCATCGCCGACGATGGTATCGCCGCCGGCGACAAGGCCACCGCTCGAATGCTTGAAGCCGCCCGAATTGCCGTCGCCGTCGAACGAACCCCAGTTGCCGAGCGCCTGGCCCCAGACGACGAAGCGGTCGCTGTCGGCGGCGACCAGTTCGAGACCACCTTCGCCATAACCCATGACAGGCAGGTCAGGTGCGGCGACATCGCCGAAGGCCGAGCGAACACGGTCATTGGCGAACTCGCCGAGGAACTGGCTCGTTTGCGTCGAGCCGCCGCTGACCGAAGCATGCACATCGCCGGCAAGCTGCTCGAGCGCATCGCGCGCTTCGTCTTCGTCGGTCGACATCAGCAGCGCCGAGCGCACCGGATTGCCGCTTGGCAGGCTATCGACGGCGCCGCCGACGGCCGACTGGTTCGACGACTGAGCGACCTCTTCGACCGAAAGGTCGTTGCGGCTCAGCGCCAGCGTGACATCGTTGCCGTCGCCGCCGGTGTAGCTGATGAGGTGGTTGAGAAAGAGCAGGTTGTTGAGATTGCCCACGGACGAGAACGTGCCGGTGACGGCGTCGCTACCGTCATTGGCGATAATCGTAAACGGCCCGTTGAGCGGGTCCCAGCCGCCGGCCGGGGCTCGGGTCGTTGGGCGTCAGCGACAGATTGAGCGTCGCATTGGCGATGTCGACCGTGCCGTTGACCGTGAGCCTGTCGGCAGTCGTCGGCGTCGCCTCGATCTCGAGGATGCCGTGGTTGACGTAGTTGCCGGTGATCGTCTGGGTCTGGACAAGCCCCGCCACAGGAGTAACCGGCACCGTGTCGCCAACCCGGTGCGTCGCACCAGCGGCAATTGTCACATTGCCAACAACCGTGCCGCTGCCGCCGAACCGCGCGCCGGCGTCAACGGTGACAGGTCCGGCCAGCGTGCCAATGCCCTTGTAGCCGACATTCAGCATGCCGGCATTCACGAAGGTTTCGCCGGCAAATGCGGAACTGTCGCCGCCCAGCGTTATGGTCCCCGATCCCTGCTTGAAGAAATCGCCCGCGCCAGCAAGCTTGCCGCTCCAGCGTTGGTTGTTCGACATCTTGGAGATTAGTTCGCTACCGGCATCGATCGTGATCGTGCCACCGGAGCTGCTGGCAACCCAGCCGCTCGCATTGTCATCGCCGAACTGCAGCGTGCCGCCGTTCGAAATCAGCACGGTGGCCGCGCCGCTGTTGTTGCCGGTCAGGACCAGCTTGCCGCCGCCGACATGCGCGAAAGCGCCAGGACCAGTGACGTTGCCGGCGATCGTCACGTCGTCGGAACGATTGAAGATGACCGTGCCATAGTTGGTCAGCGACCCACCAGCGGAGCCGGTTGTTCCACCGTCGCCAATCTGAAGCGTCGCACCACCGCTAATGCCGGCACTGGTCAAGGTGTTGGCACCTGTCAGGACAAGCTTGGTGCCGGAAACGTTCAACCCGCCCCCGCTCATCGTGCCGGAGAACGTTCCGTTTGCCGCTGTGATCGACAGTCCGGCGTTGCCAAGCAGCACTGATCCTGAACCGGTCAGGTTCTTGACCTGCGCCGAAGCTGCGGCCGACACGTCGAAGGTACCGATCACTTCGACACCGCTAGAGGCGTTGACGCGCCCCTGGCCTGCCAGGGCAAGAGTTGTGGTGGCACCGATGTATGTCAATCCGGTGTAGGTGTTCATTCCAGATAGCGTAAGTGTTCCCCCTCCGATGACACCGAGCCCGCTGTCGGTGGCGCCGCTCTTGAGCATCGATCCGATCTCGGCTGAAATCCCGCTCTGAATTTGGACTAGCGTAACGGCGTCCCCACCGCCTACTGGCGGATTCTGGCTCAGGACAAGCGCACCACCGAGCAGTTTGTAGCCGCTCGTTTGGAATTCAATACCGGTGACAGCCTGATCGCCCGCGACGCCAACTGTATAGGGTCCCCCGTTGAAGAGCGCTCCACCCCCGGCCCATATTCCGGGCAACCCGCCGTTGGTCCAGTTGGTCGCCGTCGAGTCCCAGTTGTTGCCACCGCCGTTCCACACCTGCTGCGCGGCAACCGGTTCGACCGTTCCCAGCGAAGCTACGACAGCAACCACGGCTAGCGCGCTTCCAGACCGCAGGATGGTTCGGCGCCTGCTCCCGCTGGTTACTTGTCTGGATGATGGATTGGTCGAGAGAGAAACGTCAAAACGAGTCCGCGCAGCAGAGCTGCGGTCAAAAAAATGCATGATATCCCCACCACTTGGTATGCGCGCCCAAACCGGGCAAAGGCATTGCGCGGGGACCCCAATCCCCACCCAAAACTTAACAATAGCTTTTGCTTAAAGCAGCGAAGCTTTTACAGCAATACAGAATATTAGAGATGGAACACTCAACTTTTGACAACTGACATAACCGCCAACTGGACTCGCGAGTGCTGCACGATGACTCGCGCAAGAAAGTGAAACTAAGCCAGCGAAGGCAAATGGGAGCAGCGGACGCTTGCACCGTTCTTGCCCCTTAGAACTTGACGCCGAGGCTTGCCTTGACGCCGTGATCACGGGCGCCGCTGGCGACCTGACCGGTGTAGCTCAGGCCGAGATTGGCCTTGGGCGCGATGGCGAAATCGAGGCCGGCTTCGATCAACAACGCGTCGCGGGCGATCGGCGCGCCATGGACGGTGAAGCTGTCACCGCCGCCGGCGAAGGCCACTGTCGAGCTGGGCGTGACATCGCCGAAGGCATGGCGCCAGCCAAGGCCGCCGCGCACCGTCGCCTTGCTGTCGCCGACATTGAAGTCGGTGGCAGCGCGCAGGCCAAGTGTCGTCGTCGTGCTGTCAAAGCTCTTGTCAGTGCTGGTCAGCGCCGCCGAACCGCCTGATTCAGTGAAGCCGTCCGTCGAGGTCGAGACATAGGCCAGGCCGGCAAAGGGTTCGAAGGCGACACGGCCCATCTCGGCGCGATAACCTGCCTCGACAAAGACCTGCGCCGTGCCGGCATCGTAGCTGGCCTTCAGCGTCTCGGTGAGACCCGGGAACGAGACCGTGCGGCTCGTGTCGATCGCGTGTCTGGTGTAGGACGCACCGGCGCGCAGCGCGACGGCACCGAAATGGCGGCCGCCATAGACGCCGACATGGAAGTTGTCGCTGTCGCCTGAGGCAGCGCCGTCATCGGCATCGAAGCTGGTGCGGCTGTAGCCGCCAAGCAGGCCAAGACGCCAGCCGTCGCCGACCATGGTGTCGCCACCGGCAACAAGGCCACCGCTCGCATGCTCGAAGCCGCCCGAATTGCCATCGCCGTCGGACGAACCCCAGTTGCCGAGCGCCTGGCCCCAGACGACGAAGCGGTCGGCGTCCGCCGCGACCAGTTCAAGCCCGCCTTCGCCATAACCCATCACAGGCAGGTCGGGTGCTGCGACATCGCCGAAGGCCGAGCGGACACGGTCATTGGCGAACTCGCCGAGGAACTGGCTCGTTTGCGTCGAGCCACCGCTGACCGAAGCATGCACATCGCCGGCAAGCTGCTCGAGCGCATCGCGCGCTTCGTCTTCGTCGGTCGACATCAGGAAGGCGGCGGCGACGGGATTGGAATTCGGCAAGCTGGCGACAGCGCCGGCCGTCGCCGCCTGATTGGGCGCCTCGGCGATGCTGCCCAGCGTGACGTTGTTGCGATTGAGCGTCAGCGTGACGTCGTTACCGTCGCCACCGGCATAGTCGAGCAGATGGTCGAGGAAGAGCAGGTTGTTGAGGTTGCCGACGGACGCGAATGCGCCTGTAACGGCGTCGCCGCCGTCATTGGCGATCAGCGTGAAGGGGCCGTTGACCGGCAGCCAGGCGCCCATCGTCGACGGCGAAAGCACCAGGTTGAGCGTTGCACCCGAGATGTCGACGGTGCCGTTGACGTTGAGCCTGTCGGCGCCTGACGGAGTCGCCTCGACCTCGAGGGTGCCGTGGTTGGCGTAGTTGCCGTTGATCGTCTGGGTGCCGACCGAGTTGCCCGCACCATGGGTGGCGCCGGCAGCCACGGTGACGTCACCGCCGATGGTGCCGCTGCCGCCGAGCCGGGCGCCCGACTTGACTTCGACCCAGCTGTGGATCGAGCCCGCGCCGCCGACGCCGACAATCAGCGTGCCGGCTTCGACTATAGTGCCGCCGGAATAGAGATTGGTGCCCGTAAGCGCCTGGGTGCCGCTGCCCGTCTTGACCAGCTTGCCGGCGCCCGAGATGACACCCGAGAAGGTGGTGCTCTTGTTGTCGTTGCCGGTCGTCAGTGTAGCGCTGCCGAGATCGACAGCGCCGGCACCCGCAAGCGAGCCGATCGCCTGGTGATAGCCGTCGAGCACGAGCGAAGCGCCGCTGGCCACCGTGTAGCTGCTGTTGGTGCTGAAAACGTTGCCGTAGCCGGCGACAATCCTGCCCTCGGCGAGGTTGGTCGCCGTGGCATAGTTGCTGAAGCCGTACGGGTTGGTAAGGATCAGCGCACCGCTGCCGAGCTTGGTGAAGGTGCCGAGCGGCACATCGCCGTCGATCATCTGGGCCTCGGTCGTCAGATCGAAGCTGCCGGTATCGATCGCCCCGCCGGCCGACGTGAACTGGATGGTGTGGTTGATCAGCTGAAGCGCCGCTGCGCCCGACTGCAGCGTGCCGCCGTCGAGCGTGATGGTTCCCATGCCGAGCACCGAGCCGCCGGTGACACGGATAGCGCCGGCGCTGATGATGGCGCCGGAGCTGAAGCTGTTGCTGCCATTGGTGACGACGAGCGTGCCGCCGCCGGTCTTCCTGATGTAGCCGACTTCGCCGATTTCGTAGATCCTGCCGGAATAGGTACCGGTGGCACCAGCACCGACTGTGAATTCCTGGAATGGATCGAAGCCGATGTCCGTGGTGATGTCCTGGCCATCGAGGAGAATCACTGGATCGGCCCAGGCGGGCTGGAGCAAACCGCACAGAACAACGAATGACACGCCCGACAGAGCGCGCGTTCTGGAAAAGATGGCAGGCACTGTTTGCTCCCCACCTGCCGTCGGGAGGGGAGCTTTATCCCTCAGGCAGGCCCATAAATGAATGAGCCACACCTAAACGACAACACCATGGTTGGGAAGATTTCAGCCCGCGCCATTTTTGGGTGTAGTTCCAAAATCGAAGATTTGACAGGTTGGCTCCGTGCCGCTTCGGCGGGCGCCATGGCTCAGAACTTCACCGCCAACGTTGCCCTCGCTCCGTGGTCACGCGCGCTGTTGCCGATCTGGCCGGTGTAGGCCATGCCAATACTTGTCCTGGGCGAAATCGCGACGTCGAACCCGGCTGCGAGCAGCAACGCATCGCGGGCGATCGGGGCGCCATGGACGGTGAAGCTGTCGCCGCCGGCGAAGGAAACCAGCGACGACGGCTCGACATCGCCATAGGCATGCCGCCAGCCGAGGCCGCCGCGCAAGGTTGCCTTGGCCTCGCCGAGGTTGAAGTCCGTCGCCGCGTGCAACCCGAGCGTCGAGGTGGTGCTGTCGAAGCTGGTGCTGTCGCTGGTGAGCGCTGCCGCTCCACCAGTTTCGGCAAAACCCTCGGTCGCGATCCTGACATAGGCCAAGCCGGCATAGGGTTCGACGGCGACGCGACCCATCTCGGCGCGATAACCCACCTCGACGAAGACCTGCGCCGCACCGGCATCGGCGTCTGCCTTGAGCGTCTCGCTGAGACCTGGGAACGAGACTGTGCGCGTGGTGTCGATCAAGCGGCCGGATTGGTTGGCTTAGCGCGCCGCGTGCCGGCCGGCGTTGCGGCCAGAGAAAATGCAGCCGCCGAGGAAGGTGCCTTCGAGCGCGTTGTAGCCGTGATAACCACCGCCGCCGAAGCCGGCGACCTCGCCCGCCGCATAGAGGCCGGGGGATGATCTCACCGTCCGCACCCAGCACCTGGCCATCCAGATTGGTGTGCAGCCCGCCAAGCGTCTTGCGGGTGAGCACGTTGAGGCGGACGGCGATCAGCGGGCCGTTGCCGGGGTCGAGGATCTTGTGTGGCTTGGCGGTGCGCACCAGCCGGTCGCCGAGATAGCGGCGCGCGCCATGGATGGCGGTGATCTGGGCGTCCTTGGAATACGGGTTGTCGATCTCGCGGTCGCGCGCCGCGATCTGCGCGTGCAGCCGGTCGTGGTCGATGAGGTCGTTGCCGGCGAGCGCGTTCATGCCCGCGACCAGGTCGCGGAGATTGTCGCGGACGACAAAATCCTCGCCATGCTGCTTGAAGGCTTCGACCGATGGCGGCGCGCCCTTGGCGCGGCGGCTCTTCAGCACCTCGATCCAGCGTTTCGAGGTCAGGTCCGGATTCTGCTCGGAACCGGACAGCGCGAATTCCTTCTTGATGATCTTCTGGGTCAGCACGAACCAGGAGTATTCGTGGCCGCCCGACAGGATGCGCCGGAGCGTGCCGAGCGTGTCGAAGCCGGGCAGGAACGGCGCCTCCAGCCGCTCGCCCAGCGCGTCGAACCATAGCGACGACGGCCCGGGCAGGATGCGGATGCCGTGGTTGGGCCAGATCGGGTTCCAGTTGGTCAGGCCCTCGGTGTAGTGCCACATGCGGTCGCCATTGATCACCGCACCACCAGCGGCTTGCGTGATCGCGACCATGCGACCGTCGACATGATGCGGCACGCCGGCGACCATCTTCTTCGGCGCCGGCCCCAGCCTGTCGACCGGCCAGGCTTTCCGGACCAGCTCATGATTGCCGCCGATGCCACCCGAGGTGACGATGACCGCATCTGCGTGAAACTCGAAATCGCCCGTAACCTTGCGGCCCGATTGCTGCCCGCGCCCGACGGTGGACGGCTCGAGGATTTCGCCTGCGACACCCGACACGGCACCGTTGGACTTGATCAGGCGGCTGGCCTGATGACGGAATTTCAGCGTGATGCGGCCGGCCGCCGCGTGGTCGCGGATGCGGCGCACAAAAGGTTCGAGCACGCCGGGACCAGTGCCCCAGGTGACATGGAAACGCGGCACGGAATTGCCGTGCCCATGTGCCAAAGCGCCGCCGCGCTCGGCCCAGCCGACGACGGGAAACCAGCGCATGCCCTGGGCATGAAGCCAAGGCCGCATCTCGCCGGCGGAAAAATCGATGAACGCCTCGGCCACTTGGCGCGGCCAGAAATCCTCCGGCCGATCGAACTGCGCCGAACCCAGCCAGTCCTGCAGCGCGAGATCACGGCTGTCCTTGATGCGCATGCGCCGCTGCTCGGGGCTATCGACGAAAAACAGCCCGCCAAGCGACCAGAAGGCCTGGCCACCAAACGAGTTCTCGCCCTCCTGCTCGACGATGATGACCCGCTTGCCCTTGTCGGCAAGCTCGGCCGCCGCAACCAGGCCGGCCAGTCCGCCGCCGACGACAATCGCATCCGCCCGCTCCGCCAACTGCCCCTCCCAAGGTCTTTTGGTGTCGCCGCGAGTTTCGGACAAAGACCGGCAAGATCAAGCGGAAAGTCCGAGCGCATTGGTTCCGCTGGGGAAGATGAAAAGCCCCCTCTCCGGCCGCTTCGCGGCCACCTCTCCCCCACTTTGTGGGGGCGAGGAACTCAAGTCTTGATGCGGTACCTTGCCGGTTGGCCGTCACTCCCCCCAGATTTGCCGGGAGAGGTCGCCAGCTACGCGCCGTAGCGCTTCTTCAGATGCGCCGTGAAATGCGTCGCATTGAGCTTTTCGCCGGTGGCGCGTTCGAGCAGGTCAGGCGTCGACCAGCGCGACGCCTGCGACCAGATCTTGTCGCGGCGCCAGTTGTTGACCGTCTCGAAATGACCGCGCGCGATCTCGTCGTCGACCGAAGGATGTTCCTTGATCAGCGCCGCCCATTGCTGCGCCGCCATCATCGCGCCGAGCGTGTAGGACGGGAAATAGCCGAAGGCGGCACTTGGCCAGTGCACGTCCTGCATCGGGCCGTCGGCCGGATTGTCGATGGTCGACAGGCCGAGATAGTCGCGCATCCTGGCGTCCCACGCCTCGGGCAGATCGGCGACCGACAGGCGGCCCGAGATCAGCTCCTGTTCGAGCTCGTAGCGCAGGATGACATGCAGCGGATAGGTGACCTCGTCGGCGTCGACACGGATCAGGCCGCGCTCGACATGGTGCACATGCGGCAGGATCTCGTCCATCGACCAGCGTTCGCCGAGATGCTGCTCGACCAGCGGCAGAGCCCATTGCCAGAAGGCGGGGTTGCGGCCGAGCTGCTTTTCGACGAACAGGCTCTGGCTCTCATGCACGGCCATGCCGCGCGCCTTGCCGAGCGGCCAGTGCGACCAGGCCTCGGGCAGGTTCTGCTCGTAGAGCGCGTGGCCGGTCTCGTGCAAGACGCCCATCAGCGCCGACAGGAAGTCTGAGGTCTTGTAGCGCGTGGTGATGCGCACGTCTGACGGCACGCCGCCGCAGAACGGGTGATGCGACACCGACAGGCTGCCACGCGTCAGGTCGAAGCCCACAGCCCCCATCATCGCCAGGCCCAGCTCGCGCTGGCGCTCGATGGCATAGACACCGGACAGCGGCCGCTTCGGATTTTTCGCCAGGCGCTGCTGCTGCACGGCAAGCGCCTCCGGGACGAAATCCTTGAGGAACGCCTTGAGGTCGGTGAAGACAGGGGTGATGTCGGCGGTGCGGTTGCCGGGATCGTATTGCTCCATCAGTGCATCGTAAGGATCGAGGCCGAGCGCTTCCGAACGAAGTGCCGCCTCCTCGCGCGCAATGGCGACGATGCCCTCAAGTGCTGGCTGGAAGCCGGCCCAGTCGTTCTTGGCCCTGAGGTCGCGCCACAATTGCTCGCAGCGCAGACGCGCCGAGGTCTGGCGCTCGACGAACTCCGACGGCAGGCACGTCATGTTGGTGTACTGGCGGCGGAACTCGCGCAGCGCCACGGCCTGCTCGTCGTTGAGCGCCTCCGTCTCGGCTGCAGCGATCCAGTCGGCGATTTCAGGCGCGGTTGCCTGGCGGTGATGCATGCCGGCGAGTGCCGAAAGTGCTTCGGCGCGCTTGGCGCCGCCGCCGACCGCCATGTGGGTGGCTTCGTCGGCGCCAAGGATGGCGAGCGCGTGTTCCAGCGCTTCAAGCTTGCGGCCGAGTTCGTCGAGTCTTGCGAAGGACATGGTGGCTCCTCTGTCTCAAAATCGCGGCGAGAGGATACCAAAGCGCGCGCATTCGCAAGACCGTTCGGCTGGTCCACCACTTGCCGGAGCGGCAGCCGACATGCTCAAGTCGCCCAACTGAGGTCGAAGGGGACGGCTATGGTCGCGAACATATTGGTCGGGCTCGTCGCCCTGATCCATCTCTACATCGTCTATCTCGAAATGGTGCTGTGGGACACGCCACGCGGCCACAAGGCTTTCGGCCTCAAGCCGGATTTCGCCACGGCGTCAAAGACGCTCGCCGCCAACCAGGGGCTCTACAACGGCTTCCTCGCCGCCGGCCTGATCTGGGGCCTGTGGCTGGGCGAGGCAGGTTTCCAGGTCAAGGTGTTCTTCCTGCTTTGCGTGGCGATCGCCGGGCTCTATGGCGCAGCGACCGTCAGCCGCAAGATCCTCTACATCCAGACCGTGCCGGCGGCACTGGCGCTGGCGGCACTCTGGTTTGGCTTGTAGCCCTGACCCGTCCGCCCCCGGCAAGCGATCCGGGGGCGAACGGTCTCGGCGTCTTCTAGTGAAGAGCTGCGTCGTGGTTGATCTGCTGGCTGAGATTGCTGACCTGGGCCATCAGCTGGCTGTACTCACCCGCAGGAATCATGCCGCCGTCCCTGGCAGAATCGCGCGCCGCCGTCCTGCGGATCATCGCCTCTTCGCCGCGAAGACTGCGCGCCTCGGCCGGCGTGATCAGCCTGGCCTGGCGATCGCTTGCAATGCGGGCATCGTCCCCCTGGAGATCGTTAAGGACCGCACGAAGCTGGCCACCAGGCGCATAGCCGTAGGAAGGAGCCGGAGAGTTCCGGCGTATCGCCGCCACTTGGGCTGCTCTGGAACGAGAACTCGCGCATCGTTCCGTGGTGCTCCTTGGCGAAAGCCGTCGCCAGAGGGGTTGAGACTAAGATTGCGGCAAGCGCCGCCTTGAATGCCATAGAGCGCATTTTTGCCACTCCCGAGCTTGCGGGACGCAACAGGACGTCCCGTCAAATGCAGGCCGTCTGAAACCGTCGCGTCGCGGTGGGAGGTCATCGCCGGCGGCTTCCGGACTGCCTGCAAAAACTAGGCTCGCGGCCGGCCGAAGCCTAATTAAGAAAAGATAATCCTGGCCGCCACATTCGGCC
The DNA here is from genome assembly GCF_044056035.1 of Aminobacter sp. UC22_36. NCBI lineage: Bacteria > Pseudomonadati > Pseudomonadota > Alphaproteobacteria > Hyphomicrobiales > Phyllobacteriaceae > Aminobacter > Aminobacter sp. UC22_36. The sequence continues at coordinate 842,962 of NZ_CP171996.1, read as the reverse complement.
CGCCAGTGCCGCATGCCCGCCCCAGATGGGGCAGATTTCTGGCACACGAAATCTTGAGACGGAACTCGCCTGGAACCAGATCCGATGTTTTCCGAATCCGGCTTTAGCGTTCGGTGAGCTTGAGCTCGATGCGGCGGTTCTTGGAGCGGGCGTCGTCGGTGCCGCTCTCGTCGAGTGGCTGGAACTCGCCGAAGCCGGCGGCGACCAAACGATTGGCGGGGACGCCGTTTTCGATCAGGAACTTGACCACCGAGGTCGAGCGCGCCGAGGAAAGCTCCCAGTTGTCGCGGTAGCGGCCGGTGCCCGACAGCGGAATGTTGTCGGTGTGGCCGTCGACGCGCAACACCCAGTTGATCTCCGGCGGGATCTCCTTCTGCAGCTCGATGATGGCGTCGGCGAGCTTCTTCATCTCGCCGCGGCCCGCCTCGTTGATCTGCTCGGAGCCGGTCGGAAACAGCACTTCCGACTGGAACACGAAACGGTCGCCGACGATGCGGATGTTTTCGCGGTCGGACAGGATCTCGCGCAGGCGGCCGAAGAAATCCGAGCGGTAACGGTTGAGCTCCTGCACACGTTGGGCGAGCGCGACGTTCAGGCGACGCCCGAGATCGGCGATCTTGGTGTTGGAGTCCTTGTCGCGCTGCTCGGACGCGTTGAGCGCCTCTTCGAGAGCGCCGATCTGCCGGCGCAGCGCCGATATCTGCTGGTTGAGCAACTCGACCTGGCTGAGCGCGCGCTGGCTGACCTGGCGTTCGCTTTCGAGCTCGCCGGATAGCGAGCCGATGCGCGCGGTGGCCTCGGCGCCGGCGCCTGCCCCTTGCGACAGCAGCTGTTCGAGCCGGCTCTTTTCGCTTTCGGCAGCCGACAGCGACGCCTGCAGATTGGCCAGCGCATCTTCGGTGTCCTGCGAGCTGGATTTTTCGAGCGCCAGCAACTGGGTCAGCTCGTTGATCTGCGAATTGAGCCGGGTGAGCACCTCGTCCTTGCCCGAGATTTCGCGGCTGAGCAGGAACTGCGCCAGCACGAAGACGGATAGCAGGAACATGATGGCCAAAAGCAGCGTCGACAAAGCGTCGACAAAGCCCGGCCAATAGTCGATGCGGCGGTCGCCGCGCCGCCCGCGCGCCAATGCCACCTTAGTGCACCCCTTCCTTCTTCAGGGCGTCGGCGATCTTTTCGAGCGTGTTACGCATCGCTTTTTGTTCATCCGACTGCGCCTCGACCCAGTCGCGCATGATCTGTTGTTCGCTGCGCATGTTCTTGACGAGGCCAGAGATGCCGTCGGCGAGATTGGCCATGGCAGCGGCGACGCGCGGGTTGGAGCCGCCCTGCTCCTGCATGTTGCGCAAGCGCTCGGAGAGCACGCGGATTTCATCGGAGGAGCCGTTCTTGGCGTCGGCAACGACGATGTCGGACGACAGGTCAGTGACGGTCGAAAGCCAGTTTTCCAGCTCGGTATAAAAACGCGTCTGGGCGCGGCCGGCCTGGAGGTCGAGGAAACCGAGCACCAGCGAGCCGGAAAGGCCGAACAGCGACGACGAGAACGCCGTGCCCATGCCTTGCAACGGCGCAGCGAGGCCGGCCTTCAGCGATTCGAGCACCGCGGAGGCGTCGCCCGAGCCGGGGTCGAGCGACTGGATGGTCTCGCCGATCGAGCCGATGGTGCCGAGCAGACCCCAGAACGTGCCGAGCAGGCCGAGAAAAACCAAAAGGCCGACGAGATAGCGCGAAACATCGCGGCTTTCATCGAGGCGAGTGGCGATGGAATCGAGCATGGTCCGCATCGAACTGGTCGAAAACGCCATCGCCGACGAGCGTCCGAGCATCGCCTTCATCGGCGCAAGCAGCACCGGGTTGGTCGCCTCGGTGCCGGCGCGGAAGGAGTTGACCCAGCGCACTTCGCGGAACAGGCGTCCGACCTGGGCGAAGGCGAGCCCGATGCCGACGACGAGCACTCCGATGATCAGGCCATTGAGCCCGGGATTGGTGACGAAGGCGCTGGAGATCTGCCGCGTCAGGATCGCCGCGATGAAGGCGACGATCGCCAGGAAGATGATCATCGTCAGCAGGAACACCTGCGGAGAGGACAGGCGGTGCGGATCGTAGCTCAGCACATCGGAGCCTTTGCCCACCCCGAGAGATTTCAACAATGCCATCGGCGCCCCGGTTCCGGTTCCTGCGATTGGAGCCCCGCCTATCCATTCGGACGCGCCTGGGCCGCTCCATCACTTTGAAGTCTCCGCGCCGAGCTTTTCAAGAGTTTCGGCGCGACGTGTTAGTGGACTACGACTGTAAGCGGAAATGTGACGAAAATGAAAGACGCTTGCGCACGCTCACCTCGGCAACAGCTCGCGGTCAGAGCCGGGCCACCACCAGAAGGTCGATCATCGCGGCCAAGTGCAAGCCCGCGCCTGTGATGACGAAGCCGTGCCAGACGGCACTTTGGAAGCGCAGCCGCTGCCAGGAATAGAAGATCACACCACAGGAATAGACCATGCCGCCGGCAAACAGCAGCCACAGCGTGGCTGTCGGCAAGGTGGCGACCAGTGGTTGCAGGATGACGACGCCGCTCCAGCCCATGGCGAGGTAAAAGACGATCGCCAGCCGGTCGAGCCGGCCGGGCAGGAACAGCTTGATCGCCATGCCGGCTGCCGCCGCCGACCAGACGATGCCGGCCATCCAGCTTGCGGTGACGCGATCTTCAAGCTGGGCAAGAAACGGCGTGTAGGTGGCGGCGATCAGAAGGTAAATGCCGGCATGGTCGAAGCGGCGCAGCACCCACTTGGCCGGCGAGATTGGCCACAAATTATAGGCACACGATACCGAAAGAACCGTGAGCAGCGCGGCAATGAAGGCCACTGCGGCAAGATATTCGCCGATGGACGTATAGAAAGCGGAGATCGCCAGCAGCGCCGAGCCGGCGGCAACGGCCAGCACGATGCCGATCGCGTGGACGACGCCGTCGGCGATCAGTTCGGCACGCGAATGGCTGTAGCGCCCGACGAAGGGCACGGCAGTGTCAGGCTTGCGGTGATTGTCCGTCATGGTCCGTCCCTGCGCGGGCTCTAATATGGGCGAGCGCAGGGAACGAAGGCAAGAAGCCGGTGACGCGGCGGATCAGCGCGGCGTAACAGGCCGCTTCAGCGTCTTGATCAGCGCACGGTGGATGGTCTCGTTGCCGGCGACGATCGAGCCGCCGGCGAGCATGTCCTGGCCGCCCTTGTCGTCGGAGACGAAACCGCCGGCTTCGCGCACCAGAAGAATGCCCGCGGCGACGTCCCACGGCGACAGCGCGGTTTCCCAGAACCCGTCCATGCGCCCGGCAGCGACGTAAGCGAGATCGAGCGCGGCCGAGCCGAGACGGCGGATACCCGCCACTTCGCCCATGACGTTGCGCAGTTCGAGCAGGAAGTTGCCGTGGTGACCACGGCCAAGATGCGGCACGCCGCAGCCGATGACGGCATCCACAAGCTTGGTGCGGCCGGAGACGCGCAGGCGGCGATCATTGAGGAAGGCGCCGCCACCGCGCTCGGCGGTGTAGAGCTCGTCCATCGCCGGGTTGTAGATGACCGCAGCGACGATCTGGCCCTGACGCTCCAGCGCGATCGAGATCGAAAACACCGGAATGCCGTGCAGGAAGTTGGTGGTGCCGTCGAGCGGATCGACGATCCAGCGATGCTGGTCGTCCTCGCCGGCGACAACGCCACGCTCTTCCATCAGGAAGCCATAACCCGCACGCGCCTTCGACAACTCGGCGAACAGGATGTCTTCGGCCTTGCGGTCGGCCTGGCTGACATAGTCGCCCGGGCCCTTCAGCGAGACCTGCAGGTTCTGCACTTCGCCGAAGTCGCGCGCCAGCGAGCGGCCGGCCTTCATGGCGGCCTGCACCATAACATTTAGGATCGCTGAACGCGCCATGATCTAGGACTCTCTGTTTTCGGGCTCAGTCCGCGCGGCGGACGTAAGTGAGCTCGTTGGTGTCGACGATGATGCGTTCGCCCGAAGAGATGAAGGGCGGCACCAGCACGCGGACGCCGTTTTCCAGCACTGCCGGCTTGTAGGACGAAGCAGCCGTCTGGCCCTTCACCACCGGATCGGCTTCGGTGATCGTCAGCGTCACCTGGTCGGGCAGCGCGATGCCGATCGGGCGCTCGTCATAGAGTTCGACAGTGACCATCATGCCGTCCTGAAGGAACGCGGCGCGGTCGCCGACGAAATCCTTGAGCAGCTCCAGCTGCTCGTAGCTGGCGGTGTCCATGAATACCAGCGCATCGCCCTGTTCGTAGAGGAACGAGAAGTCCTTCTGCTCGAGGCGGACCTTTTCGACGGTTTCAGCCGAGCGGAAACGCTCGTTGAGCTTGGTGCCGTTGATGAGGTTCTTCAGTTCGACCTGGTTGTAGGCGCCACCCTTGCCGGGCTTGACGTGATTGGTCCTGACCGCCACCCAGAGGCCGCCGTCATGCTCGATGACGTTGCCGGGACGGATTTCGTTGCCGTTGATCTTGGCCATGATTGGATTCCGGAAGAGAGGTTTGCGCCGGAAGGGGCGCTATCGGCGCCTCCAAGACCACAAAATGGCTTTTTAGGCAAGAGAAGTCGCGATTTTGGCTGACATCAGCGGATGCGATTGGCGCGCTCCAGCGCCTGCTTCATCTCGGTATCGGTCAGGCCGCGCAGGAAGTCGTCCATCTCGGGATCGTTGAGCCCGGCGCGGCGGGCGTTGATGTACCACGCCCCGGCCAGGATCGGATCGGGATCGACACCGATGCCGCCCATGTAGAATTTGGCGAGGCGGTTCTGCGCCGCGACATTGCCGCCGTCGGCGGCAAGCTTCATCCAGCCGAAGGCGGATTTCATGTCGCGGTCGCCGCCGCGGCCGTCGGCCATCCACAGCCCGAGGTCGAACTGGGCCGAGTCGTAGTTCTGCCTGGCGGCGCGGACGAGCAGCAGGCGCGCCTGCTTGTCGTCGCGCAGTTTACCGCCGACGCCATTGGCAAGAACCTGGGCCATGGCGTATTGCGCATCGGGCAGTCCGGTCGCCGCCGCCCGCTCGTAGTAAGGCACCGCCTTTTCGAGGCCTTTGCCGCCCGGTTCGCGCTGCACCAGCATCTGGGCGTAGTTGAACTGGGCAAAACGGTTGCCGGCCTCGGCCGCGGCCTGCATCAGCGCATTGGCAGCCTTGTCGTCACGGGTGACGTAACGCCCGTCGAGCAGCAGAAGCGCATACTGGAACTGTGCTTCGGGAACACCTTGTTCGGCAGCACGCTCATACCACTTGGCCGCCGCGCCATCATTGCGCGCAACACCGAGCCCACGCGACAGGATTTCCGCCACCAGCGTCTGCGCGGCAGCATCGCCCGCTTCGGCGCGGGTGATGGCGAGGTTGTAGGCTGTCTTGTAGAGGCCGCGCTGGAATGCGCCATAGGCCTCATCCGACGGCTTGCCGCCGAAACGGTTGGGGTCGATGCCGTTGGACGCCTTGGCCGCCGGGTTGGCGCCGAGATCAGGCGATCCAGCCGGCACCGGGACAGGTTCGACAACCGGGCTGGGCACCGCATCGAGCGGCATCGGAGCTGGTCCAAACCGGTTGGGGTCGATCAGGTCGAGCGACTTGCCGAGCGAAGGAACAGCCCCCTGGTCCGACGGCGTGACCGGTGCGCCCTCGACGGCGATCGCGGGCTCGAGCCCAAAGCCCAGGCACAGCAAAGCGGCAAGAAGGCGCGAACGGTCCATCGATGATTACCCCTCGAAGCGCGGCGCGGTCTCGTCGAGCAGCGCATTGGCGCGGGCCACCGCCTCGCGCGGGTCGATGCCTTCGCCAAACACCGCCGACGACACGGCAACGAATTCGACGCCAGTTGCCGCCACGACTTCCACCGAGGCGATGTCGGAACCGGCCATGACGATGCAGGGGATTTCGATCATCTCGCTCCACCACTGGCCGAGCGAGAGGTTGCGCGAATGCGGTTCGGGCTTGTTGTCGTAGCCGAAGCGGCCAAAGAAGATGTAGTCGGGCCGCTCCTCGCCGAGTTCAAGCGCATCGTCACGCGTCTTGGCACCGCCGACGCCGACCATCATGCGTTCCTGATAGGTCTCGACCGCCTCGGCCAGTTCGGCCTTCTTGCCCTCGACATGGATGCCGTCGGCATGGACACGACCGGCAACACGGGTGTCGCCAGCAATGACAACGGCGACACCGGCCGCGCGCGCGGCAGCCGCGACCTTTTCGGCAAAGCTCTGGAACGAGGCTTCATCGACGCCCTCACCCGGCAGGATCAGCGACGCGACGTCGCCACCTAAGAGTGCCGCCTCGACATCGGCAGGTGACACGGTGGGCGGTGCGATCAGCACGATGCGGCAGCGATTGGGTGGCGTGGTTGGGTTCATGTTCGTTCGATCCGGGTGCTTGACGCCTATGCAAGGCGATCATGTTTGCATTGGGGCATAGAACAAAGTGCCGCCGTTGAACAGGACAGGCCGGAAAGCCCAAGCATATGAAAACATGGGGCGAGCACTCGCCAACCGCCCGTCATCCCGATATTGCGGATTCGAGAGGCTCTTCATGACCGCACTTCTTCTCGACCCTTGGTTTTATGCAGCGGCAGTTCCTGCCGTGATTCTCGTCGGCCTGTCCAAGGGCGGTTTCGGCGGCGCTGTCGGCTTCGTCGGCGTACCGCTGATGGCACTGGTGATCTCGCCGGTGCAGGCCGCGGCGATCCTGCTGCCCATCCTGATCCTGATGGACGTGGTATCGCTATGGACCTGGCGCGGCGTCTTTGACCGCACGATCCTGTGGCAGATGCTGCCCGGCTCGATCATCGGCATCGGAGTGGGCTGGCTGACGGCATCGCTGGTGACGGCCGACGACGTGCGCTTCATCGTCGGCGCCATCGCCTTCGCCTTCGTGGCGCGCTGGGTCTACACCAGCCTGCGCCATGGCGCCGACCACAAGGCCGAGCCGAACGGCATCGCCGGCGCCTTCTGGGGCTCGATCGCCGGCTTCACCAGCTTCGTCGCCCATGTCGGCGGCCCGCCATTCCAGGTCTACACCTTGCCGCTCAGGATGGATCCGAAGGTGCTGACCGGCACCAGCGTCATCTTCTTTGCCGTGACCAACGCCATCAAGCTGGTGCCCTATTTCGCGCTTGGCCAGTTCGATACCGCCAACCTGACCGCCTCACTGGCGCTGATGCCGCTGGCGCCGCTGGCAACACTCGCCGGCGCCTGGCTGGTCAGGCGGATGCGGCCGGAAATCTTCTACCCCTTCACCTACGCGACGGTGGCAATCGTGGCGCTGAAGCTGCTTTATGACGGGGTGGTCGACTTCATGTGAGGATGGCCACGCGTGGCCCCCAAGGGACGCGCGGCGCTGTAGGGAGGAACCGATGGCCAAAGCATATGAGGAACATCTCGACAAGAATGCCGCCAACCACCAACCGCTGACGCCGCTGAGTTTTCTCGAGCGCGCGGCCAAGACCTTTCCCGACCATGTCGCCATCATCCATGGCGATCAGCGCACGAGCTACAGCCAATGGTGGCAACGCTCGCTGAAGCTTGCCTCGGCCCTGGCAAAGCACGGCATCGGCAAGGGCGACACGGTGACGGTGATGCTGTCCAACACCCCGCCGATGCTGGAAGCGCATTTCGCCGTGCCGATGACCAAGGCGGTGCTGCACTCGCTCAACACCCGGCTCGATGCGGCGATCATCGCCTTCCAGCTCGACCATGCCGAAACCAGGCTGCTGATCGTCGACCGGGAATTCTCCGGCGTGGTCAAGGAGGCGCTGGCGCTCGCGACCGTCAAACCAGTCGTCATCGACTATGACGATCCCTGTTATCCCGAGGACGCCCCCTACCCCAAGGGCGAGCGCGTGGGCAGCCTCGACTACGAGACCTTCGTCGCTTCCGGCGACGGGGCCTTCGCCTGGTCGATGCCCGACGACGAATGGGATGCGATCTCGCTCAACTACACCTCAGGCACGACAGGCAATCCCAAGGGCGTTGTCTATCACCACCGTGGTGCAGCGCTGATGGCCTACACCAACACCATCCATGCCGGCATGGCCAAGCACTGCGTCTATCTCTGGACGCTGCCGATGTTCCACTGCAACGGCTGGTGTTTTCCGTGGACGCTCGCCGTGCAGGCCGGCACCCATGTCTGCCTGCGCTGGGTACGTGCCAGGCAGATGTACGACGCCATCACCGATCATGGCGTGACCCATCTGTGCGGCGCGCCAATCGTCATGTCGATGCTGATCAATGCCCGCGACGAGGACAAGCGCGCGTTTCCGCAGCTGGTCACCTTCAACACCGCCGCCGCCCCGCCGCCAGAGGCGGTGCTGTCGGGCATGGCCGATGCCGGCTTTGCCGTCACCCATCTCTATGGCCTGACCGAGACCTATGGACCGGCCGTCGTCAACGAATGGCACGACGAATGGGACGGATTGGACAAGGGACCGCGCACGGCCAAGAAGGCCAGGCAGGGTGTGCGCTATGCCGCGCTCGAGGACCTGACCGTGCTGGATCCAGAAACGATGGAAAAGACGCCTGAAGACGGCGAGACCATCGGCGAGGTGATGTTCCGCGGCAACATCGTCATGAAGGGCTATCTCAAGAACAAAAAGGCGACCGACGAGGCCTTTGCCGGCGGCTGGTTCCATTCCGGCGATCTCGGCGTGATGCATCCTGACGGCTACATCCAGATCAAGGACCGCTCCAAGGACATCATCATTTCGGGCGGCGAAAACATCTCGTCGATCGAGGTCGAGGATGCGCTCTACAAGCACCCGGCAGTCGCTTCGTGCGGGGTGGTGGCGCGGGCCGACGACAAATGGGGCGAAGTGCCCATAGCCTATGTCGAACTCAAGCCCGGCAAGCAGGCGACGGAGGCCGAGATCATCGCGCATTGCCGCAGCCTGCTCGCCCGCTTCAAGGTGCCCAAGGCGGTGATCTTCGCCGAGATCCCCAAGACCTCGACCGGCAAGATCCAGAAGTTCCGGCTGCGCGACATGGCCAAGGGATAAGGCTGGGACAAGCAGACCCGTGCTAGATTGCAATCCGCTGTCGGGAGGACGGCGCTTGTCATAGGCCAGGCCGTCGGGGAGGCGAACGGCCGTTCATCAGCATTTTCGTCCAAATGTAACCGCACCGAACCCATGCGGCCTTGCCGCGCGGCATGCGGTGGAAACACGGCCGGTGCACATGCACCGCACGACGGCTCTGCTTGGGCCGGAGATCAACCCATTCCCTGCGGGGGGAAAAGGCATCAGGAGAACACAATGCAAGGGGTAGCACGGAATTTCTTCACGCTCGCCATTGTCTACGCGCTGTGCGGCATGGCGCTCGGGTTGCACATGTCGATCAGCCAGGACCACAGCCAGATGCCGGTCCACGCCCACACCATGGTGGCAGGCTGGCTGATGTCGGCGGTGTTTGCCTTCTTTTATCATCTGTTTCCGGCGGCCCGGGACAAGATGCTGGCCAGGATCCATTTCTGGCTGACGGCGGTCAGCGGCATCGGCCTTTTGGTCGGGTTGTTCTTCCTGCTCGGCGGCAATGCGGCCATCGAACCGCTGGTGGCGATCTCGTCGATGGGCTTTTACGGCGCGATGTTCCTGTTTGCCGTCATCGCCCTGCCAACGGTGTGGAAGTCCTGAGTCGGCATAAGATTACCAGGGGCGTCGCGGAAGCGCCGCTGTGCCGTGCCGGCACAGTCGAACGCGCCAAAAGGCGAAATCGGCACCAATCTTAAGTGCCCATTAAGCATTCCGGTTGTTTACTGTGCGTATCCAGTCATCTGGATTCTTACCGAGTGGTTGGAGCCACTTTGTTTGACGCCTCCCTGTTAAACTCCTGAGAGCCGCGCTTTTCCGCGGCTCTTTTTTTTCGCGCGCAAAACCTAGGGAACGCCCTCCAAAAGCGGTCCAATCCGGCGCGTTAACCCTTTGTTAAACATACGCTTGCGTTCACACCGACGGAAGCGCATTTTCATCGGGCTTGGCGTATAGGAACGGGCCGCGCAGAATCCGTCGAAAAAGACGGGCAGAACGCGAACAGGGTTGCAGGGTAGCGATGATGAACGAGCCTTCGAGGGAAAGCGCAAACACGATCAAGCTCGCTGAAAGGCGGGTGTTTTCGCCGTCCTTCAAGCCCCTCTACAATGAGGGCATGGGGCTGGTCGAACAGGCCGCCGAATATCTCGACGGTGCCGGCCGCGTCGAGGCCAAGAAGCTGTCGCGGCTTGCCGCCACGCTCTATGCCGCCGAATCGATGCGCCTGACCACGCGGCTGATGCAGATCGCGTCCTGGCTGCTTTTGCAGCGCGCCGCCAACTCCGGCGAAATGACCCGCGACCAGGTTGCCTCGGAAAAATCCAAGGTGCGGCTCGACACCGCTTCCGCCCATGACGACGCCGCCGGCTGGAACGAATTGCCGACCGATTTTGTCGATCTGGTGCGCCGTTCGCTCCGCTTGCAGGCGCATGTGCGCCGCATGGACGAAGAGATCTACGGCAACGGCACGACGGTGGTGCCGGTGCAGGCGATGCGTCGCAGCAACCCGGTCTCCGACCAGATCTCGCTGCTCAACACGGCGTTTGCCCGCAACTAGGCAGCAAGCGCCCTGCGCCAACGCAGGGATTGTTTCTGTTTTGTTCACATTTTTCTGGCGTCTTGTCTCCGTGAAGATAGAGTTCGCGGCATGAGAGAGACGATTCGGATCATTGGCATCGACCCCGGGCTCCAGCGCACCGGCTGGGGCATCATCGAGAGCCTTGGCAATTCGCTGCGTTTTGTCGCCGCCGGCACCGTGCGCTCCGACAACAAGGCAGCGCTTGCCAGCCGGCTTTGCCAGCTGCATGACGGTCTTGCCGACGTGCTTCACCGCGAGATGCCACATGAGGCGGCGGTCGAGGCGACCTTCGTCAACAAAGACGCCACCGCAACGCTGAAGCTTGGCCAGGCGCGCGGCATCGCCATGCTGGTGCCGGCCCGCGCCGGGCTTGTGGTCGCTGAATATTCGCCCAATGCGGTGAAGAAGGCGGTCATCGGCGTCGGTCATGGCGACAAGAAGCAGATCGCCATGATGGTCAAGGTGCTGTTGCCCAAGGCTGTGTTCGACACCGCCGACGCCGCCGACGCGCTGGCGATCGCCATCTGCCACGCCCACCACCGGCAGAGCCCGGCATACCGGCTGGCAGCCCTGGCCGCCGCTCACGCCTGATGTTCTTGACTTGTTCTTGGTGTTGGAATATTCCTTACTTGTAAGAAAAAAGGATATTTCCATGCGTGTTACCAGCAAGGGCCAGGTGACGATCCCACGCGATCTGCGCGAGACATTCGGCATCGCAGCAAACAGCGAAGTCATCTTCGGCATCGAAGGTGGCAAGATCACCATCGTTCCTAAGGATGACATTGGGCGGCTCGCCGACCGCGAGCGGCTCGACCGCTTTCTTGCAGTGCTCGACCGGCTGGAAGGAACTGGCGACCAGGCGGTGAACGCCGACGATGTGATGGCGCTGACCAGGGATCGCTGATCTTGGCAACGCTGGTAGATACCAACATCCTGGTTGATATCGCGGTTCGAGACCCCGTCTGGCTCAGATGGTCGCGCGGCCAGCTGGAGAAAGCGCGCAAGCGCGGCAGCGTGATCATCAACCAGATCGTCTATTCAGAGTTCTCGATCCGCTATGATTTGATCGACGCTGTTGATCTGGCGCTGCCTGAGAACGACTTTCGCCGGGAAAGCTTGCCTTGGGATGCGGCCTATGCCGCGTCCAGAGCGTTCCTGCTCTATCGCCGTCGCGGGGGGCTGGGAGAAAAGGTACTGCCGGATTTCCTCATCGGAGCGCACGCGGCCATTCGCGGCTATACTGTTCTGACACGCGATCCCGATGGCTACCGCACCTATTTTCCCGACCTCGAAATCATCGCTCCCGACACCCATCCATGACGAGGCTTGAAACATGATCGGCAAGTTGAAGGGCACCGTCGACGAGATCGGCGAGGATTTCTGCGTGCTCGACGTCCATGGCGTCGGCTACGTCGCGTTTTGCTCGACGCGCACCCTCGCCGCCTTGCCCGGTGCCGGAGAGGCGGCTGTCCTGTTCATCGAGACCTATGTCCGCGAAGACATGATCCGGCTCTATGGTTTCAAGACGGAGCTCGAGCGCGAGTGGTTCAAGCTGCTGATGGCCAATGTCCAGGGCGTCGGCGCCAAGGTGGCCCTGGCCATCCTGTCGACGCTGGCGCCGTCCGATCTCGCCAATGCGATCGCGCTGCGCGACATCGCCATGGTCAGCCGCGCCCCCGGCGTCGGCAAGAAGGTCGCCGAACGCATCGTCACCGAGCTCAAGAACAAGGCGCCGGCCTTTGCCGGCGAAGCCTCTGGAACAATCGGCCTGAAGCAGGAACTCGGCGAAGGCGTCGCCCCTGCCCCGATCGCCGATGCGGTCTCGGCACTGGTCAATCTCGGCTACTCGCGCGACATCGCCGCCAATGCCATTGCCGCCGCCATGAAGAGCGCCGGCGCGGACGCCGATTCCTCCAAGCTGATCCGTTTCGGCCTGAAGGAACTGGCGCGGTGAGTAGCTTGCCCGCGGTCAAACTCCATGCGAGGACGGGCGCATGAACTCGCCCGACCGTCTCATTACCCCCGACAAGCGCGGCGAGGACGCCGACAACAGCCTGCGCCCGCAAACGCTGGACGACTTCGTCGGCCAGGCGGCGGCGCGTGCCAACCTCAAGATCTTCATCGAGGCGGCCAAGGGCCGTGGCGAAGCGCTCGACCACGTGCTGTTCGTCGGCCCGCCCGGCCTCGGCAAGACCACGATGGCGCAGATCATGGCGCGCGAGCTCGGCGTCAATTTTCGTTCGACCTCGGGCCCGGTCATCGCCAAGGCCGGCGATCTGGCCGCCCTGTTGACCAATCTCGAAGAGCGCGACGTGCTGTTCATCGACGAGATCCACCGGCTCAACCCGGCGGTCGAGGAAATCCTCTACCCGGCGATGGAAGACTATCAGCTTGACCTGATCATCGGCGAAGGCCCGGCGGCGCGCTCGGTCAAGATCGATCTCGCCAAGTTCACGCTGGTGGCCGCGACCACGCGGCTCGGGTTGCTGACAAACCCGCTGCGCGACCGCTTCGGCATCCCTGTCCGGCTCAATTTCTACACCGTCGAGGAACTGGAACTGATCGTTCGCCGTGGCGCCCGCATCCTCGGCATGCCGCTGGCCGACGACGGCGCCATCGAGATTGCGCGGCGCGCCCGCGGCACCCCGCGCATCGCCGGCCGCCTGCTGCGGCGAGTTCCGCGATTTCGCCTCGGTGGCCGGGTCGGGACCTGTCGACCGCCGCATCGCCGACGAAGCCCTGTCGCGGCTGGAGGTCGACGCACTCGGTCTCGATTCGCTCGACCGGCGCTATCTCTCGATGATCGCGATGAATTTCGGCGGTGGCCCGGTCGGCATCGAGACCATCGCCGCCGGCCTGTCCGAACCGCGTGACGCCATCGAAGACATCATCGAGCCTTATCTGATCCAGCAGGGCTTCATCCAGCGCACCCCGCGTGGCCGCGTGCTGACGGCCAACGCCTGGAAACATCTCGGCCTCGAGATCCCGCGCGACCTGGCAATCCAGCAGATCAACCTGTTCCAGGAAGAGGATTGAGCATGCCAGGCTATCGTCCCGGACTGATAGCCGACATCGTTCGCCTGCACGCCGAATACTACGCCCGCGAATGGGGTTTTCGGCCTGCCTTTCGAGGCCAAGGTCGCTGGCGAGCTTTCCGCTTTCATGACCGGTTTCAGGCCCGGCCTCGACTTCTTCGCCGCTGAGGACGACGACGGAGGCACGCTCCTCGGAACGATCAGCCTGGAGGCGCCGTCCCCGGATGAGCCGCTGGCGCATCTGCGCTGGTTCATCACCAGCGACAAGGCGCGCGGCACGGGCCTCGGCCGCCGACTGATGGACCGGGCCATGGCCCATGTCGACGCCAACGGCTTTCCCGGCGTCTATCTCACGACATTCGCCGGGCTGGGTCCGGCCCGCCATCTCTACGAGTCGTTCGGTTTCACCCTCGTCGCCGAGGAAGAACGCGACCAGTGGTCGGGCGGCGTGCGCGAGCAGCGCTTCGAGCGCCTCAGCCCGGATGCCAAGACTTGATCACCCGCCGCGGCTTCTTCCGTTTTCTCGGCGGCTCGATCCTGGCCGCGGCAGCGCTTGGAACCTACGCGGTCGGCATCGAACCGATGCTGCTGACCCGGGTGAAACGCTACGCGCTGACCCCGCCCAACTGGCCCGATGGCTTGAAGCTGCGGGTCGTTGCACTGGCTGACATTCACGCCTGCCGGCCGTGGATGACGCCTGAACGCATTGCTTCCCTGGTTAAAGAGGCAAACGCGCTGGAGCCCGACGTCATCGTGCTGCTCGGCGACTATGTCTCCCGCCCGCGCCCGATGTCCGATTGGGTCGACTACTCGGAATGGGCACCAGCCTTGGCGGGCCTGAAAGCACCCTTGGGCACCTTCTCGATCCTCGGCAATCACGATTGGTGGGAAGACGCTGCCGCCCAGCAGGGGTCAGGGCCCTACACTTGCCAGGCGGGCGCTGGAAGCGGCGGGTCGCCGACCAGCTGGCCTTGAGGCCAGGCAGAGCATGGGGCCGCAAGGGCTTCACCGGGCTTCACGACCTGAGAGGCACGTTGGCGAAAGTCGGCGATGAGGCACCTGTCATTCTGCTCGCCCATGAGCCCGACATTTTTCCCGACGTTCCTAGCCGCATTGCGTTGACCCTGTCGGGCCACACCCATGGCGGACAGATACGCCTGTTCGGCTATTCGCCGGTCGTTCCCTCGCGTTACGGCAACCGCTACGCCTATGGCCACGTCGTCGAAGCTGGCCGTAACCTGATCGTTTCGGGCGGCCTCGGTTTCAGCATCGCACCGATCCGTTTCGGCGTGCGTCCGGAAATCCTCACGATCGACCTGGGTTGAGCTGAAGCGAAGCTACTTCAGCCCCTTCACAACCTCGAGCACGTCAGGTTCCGCCTTCCGCCCCTCGAATTCGTCGACGATGCCGAAGGCACCGCCATAGCCCCAGATCGACCAGGCAAAGCCATGCGCCTCGGCGCGGCCGATCATGTCGCTGACATAAGCGGCGCGCCAAGCGCCGGGCATGACGTAGGGGTTGTTGTACTCCTGGCGGATCATGCCGAACTCGCCGAGATAGATGTTCTCCGGCGCGATGCCGTTTTTCTTTGCCCAGGCGTCGACCTGGCGGAACGGCGCGTCGAGCTCGGCCTCGAGCTTTTCCTTGCTGTCGACAAGCGCGATCTGCTCGTCGAGATAAGCGAGCATGCCGGCGCGGCGCAGCAACGGCGCCTCGGCCCTGATCTTCGCCCGGACCTTGTCGAGGACAGCATCAAGCTCGGCGCGCGGCACAGAGTAGGGCGGATAGGGCAAGCCGGTGACATAACGAATGAAATCGCCGGCCCAGGTGGCGCCTTGCGTGGTCAGCAGGAACGGCTGGTAGGAATGGAACGTCCAGATGACATTGTCGTCGGGGATATCCTTGGGGTCGAGTGCTGCGAGGCCCTCGGCACTGCCCCAGCAACTGCCCGACAGCACCAGCGTCAGCCGGGTCGCGGAAGAGCGCGCGGCGGCGTAGAGGCGCTTCAGGCGCTCGGGCCAGGCCTTGGTTTTCCCCGCCTCGCAATCGACGACCGGCTCGTTCATCAACTCGAAGGCGACCTGGCCAGGATCTTCCTTGGCAAGCGTCAGCCCCATTTGCCGGACAAGCTCGACGTAACGGTCGAAGTTGGCCGGATCGTCCATCACCTCTTCCATGCCGATCTGGCCGTTGCCGCCCGCCGAGATCAGGTGGAGATCGACAATCGTCTTGAGCCCGGCGGCGTTGACCAGCCGGGCCGATTCCAGGACGCTTTCAAGCAGTTGCTCGCGCAGAGGTTCGGTCTTTTTGGACAGGAACACCGAGGGGTCGACGGGAATGCGCACGACGTCGAACCCGCCGTCCTTGAGCGCTTTCAGGTCGGCATCGGCGAGCCGCTTGCGCCATTCCGGAAACGGCAGGATGACGTTGGCGTCGCCCCATTTGTCTTCGCTGGGCCAGGTCTCCCAGATGTCGAGATTGATGCCACGCTTCATCGTAAATGTCGCGGCATCGGCCGAGCAGACCGGCAGTGCCAGCCCCAGCAGTGCCATGAGTACAGTCTTGATCATCGCCACCATTCCCGCTCGACCCAGACAGAACTGGTGCCTAAAAGCCCGGGAAAAGGAAAGCCCCAAGGCCGAACATGGTGAAAAAGCCGGGCCGGCATGTAATTAAAGGAGATTCTAAATAATACTTCGCTTAAATGGGCCTCCATCTTTTATCACGGAAAGCTGCGTCGGCTTCACATCGGCACATATTTTAACGCGGCAAAGGGATTCGCAGATTAACCCTAAATAATGATCTTTCAGAGTTTGCCTGATCATGATGGTTATTTATTCGTTAAGACCCCCTATAGTGATCGAATTCAATCAATCGCGCGGTGGGGGCAGTACTATGACAGTGGTTGACCGATGGCGGCCTGAGACAACGGCCGGCGGATTTACGCGGGACGATGAGGCGATCGAGTTCTACACGCGCGTCAACGCCCTTGTGGACCCCGACATGGTCGTCGTCGACCTGGGTGCGGGGCGCGGCTCCCGTTTCGACCAGGGCAGCGCCCCGTTCCGCAAGTGGTTCTGCAATTTCCATGGCCGCGTCAAAAAGGTCATCGGCATCGACGTCGACCCGGTCGTGATGACGCATCCGCATCTCGACGAAGCGCTTGTCATGAAACCTGGTGGCCGCCTGCCGCTCGAGGATGCCAGTGTCGACGTAATCATCTGCGAATGGGTGATCGAACATGTCGAACATCCAAACGAGTTTGCACGGGAAATTCACCGGGTCCTGAAGCCTGGCGGCTGGCTCTGCGCGCTGACGCCGAACCGGCTCGGCTATGTCGGGATCGGCACCAATCTCGTGCCGGAAACGGTGAAGGACCGCATGATGCGGCTGGTATGGCCCGAGCGGCCGCGCGAGGATGCGTTCCCGACATTCTACCGCATGAACAGTTTGGGCAGCATTCGGCGGGCCTTCGGCGACAAAAGCTGGTCGCACCATGGCTACGTTTCCAACGGTACGCCGAAGTATCACGGCGGCACGACAGTGGGCTTTGCCTTCGTCTCGCTGCTGCAATGGCTCGTGCCGCCTGCAATGCGCACCAACCTGCTGGTATTTTCGCGCAAGCGCCCGGGGCCGGTCAACACGCAGCCTCGCATGCCGAACGGCAGCCAGGCAAAGCGTGGAGCGCCAGCCGAGAAGCACAGCGAAATGGCCTGACGGGACCGCGATGACGCGCTCTGCCCACGGCAGGGTGGTATCGTCATCGATGAGCCCGCGCCCGCAATGCCGTCAGACGGTTCTTGATCCTCGTCGCCGATAATGCCATCGGATTCCTGCACTGTTGCCGGATTTCCCTGGCGATGCGGCCGGAACGAGGACGTGTGATGGCGGATCATGTTGACCAGGACCTGCTGGCGGCCGGCCTTGCCGGCGCCCTGACGCCGTTCGGCCACCGCCTGATGGCACGTGTCTACTATGCCGACACCGACTTCTCGGGCGTCGTCTACCATGCCCGTTATCTCGAGTTCTTCGAACGCGGCCGCTCGGACTTCCTGCGCCTGGCCGGCGTGCACCACACCGAACTTGCCGACGGCAAGCATGGCGAGAAGATCGTCTGGGTTGTCAGGCGCATGGAAATCGACTTCCGCGCTTCGGCCAGGATCGACGACATCCTGACCATCGAAACCCGAACCCAGGACATCTCCGGCGCCCGCATCACCATGGCCCAGCAGCTGAAGCGCCGCGACGAAGTGCTGGTCGAGGCCAAGGTCGAAGCGGCGATCATCGGCGAGAACGGCCGGCCGAGGCGTTTCCCCAAGGACTGGATCGAAGCCTTCATGCCCGGCCAGTGAGATCGGGTCGGCGGCGCCGGCTGAACCGGCGGGCGGGCGACTGAGCCCTTGGCGATCACAAGATCGTGTGACGACCGGGCCGCGATTGCGGCCGTCGGACCGCTCCGGCCCCTGATACGCCGGGCGACAGCTTAGCGCGGCGGCATATTCCTAACCCATCTTTAACCATAACGGTCCATTAAGGGACCAGTGAAAGTCGTAAGGATTCCGAGCGGCCTTCCTTTCACCAAATTTCGCCCCGAAAAGGCCGAAAAGGCGCATTTTGGGGCACTTCCGGAAGCTTCGCGCGAACGGACCACGATGGGATGATGCGCAAGGGCTAGCTGCGAGCCGGGCCCGGGAATCTTAAGGACTGTTACAAGATGGAAAACCTACCTCTCGCCCAGACCGGCGCGGAATTGTCGATTTGGGCGTTGTTCTGGCAGGCCGGCTGGGTGGTCAAGCTGGTGATGCTGGGCCTGCTCGGCGCATCGGTCTGGACCTGGGCGATCATCGTCGACAAGCTGGTTGCCTACAACCGCATGCGTGCGGCGCTGAACCGCTTCGAACAGATCTTCTGGTCGGGCCAGTCGCTGGAAGAGCTCTACCGCAACCTTTCCGACCGCAAGACGTCAGGCATGAGCGCGATCTTCGTCGCCGCCATGAAGGAATGGAAAAAGAGCTTCGAGAAGGGTGCCAAGTCGCCGCTGGCGCTGCAGACCCGCATCGACAAGGCGATGGACCTGGCGCTGACGCGCGAGATGGAACGACTTGAAGGCCGCCTCGGCTTCCTCGCCACCATCGGTTCGGCAGCACCTTTCATCGGCCTGTTCGGCACCGTCGTCGGCATCATGACCTCGTTCCAGGCCATCGCCGGCTCGAAGTCGACCAACCTTGCTGTCGTCGCCCCCGGCATCGCCGAGGCGCTTTTGGCAACCGCAATCGGCCTGCTCGCCGCTATCCCGGCTGTTATCGCCTACAACAAGCTGTCATCCGACGCCGGCAAGATCGCCCTGCGCATGGAGGGCTTCTCCGACGAGTTCTCCGCCATACTCTCGCGCCAAATCGATGAAAAAGTCGCGCAGCGGGCCTGAGGAGTAGACCATGGGTATGTCAGTTAGCGCGGGCGGTTCGGGCCGCGGCGGGCGCGGCCACCGGCGGCGCGGCCGCCATCACGGCCTGATGTCCGAAATCAACGTCACGCCGTTCGTCGACGTCATGCTGGTGCTGCTCATCATCTTCATGGTGGCCGCACCGCTGATGACCGTCGGCGTGCCGATCGACCTGCCCGAGACCCAGGCCAAGGCGCTGAATTCGGAAACGCAGCCGATCACCATCTCGATCAACGAAGCCGGCCAGATCCACATCCAGGAAACCGAGATCCCGCTTGAGGAAGTCGTCGCCAAGCTCGGCGCGATCGCCAAGGCCGGCTACGAGGAACGCATCTACGTGCGTGGCGACAAGACCGCCGACTACGGCACGGTGATGAAGGTCATGGCTCGCATCCAGGCCGCCGGCTACAACAAGATCGGCCTCGTCACGCTGCAGGAACAGGACCAGTAGTCCCGCGATGAAGACCGGCCTCACGACATCTGTGGTTTTGCATGCGGCGATGCTGGGCTTCGGCCTGTTCACGCTGTCGGCACCCAGCGCCCTCGAAGTCGCCGACGTCGAGGCGTTCCCGGTCGACATCGTGCCGGTGGAATCGATCACCCAGATCCAGAAGGGCGACAAGAAGGCCCCGGCCAACGAGAAGCCGGCGCCCAAGCCGACAAGCCGGCCCGACATCGTGCCCGACGCCCAGAATGTCGGCGACAACAAGACCGACAGCGACAAGCCGCCGACGCCCGAGCCGACGCCGAAGGAAGTCGACGTTGCTGCGGCACCGCCGCCCTCGCCCAAGCCCGAGCCAAAGCCGACGCCCGTCGAGCAGCCTAAGCCCGAGCCGGTGAAGCAGGCCGAGCCCAAGCCGACACCGGTGCCGGCGACGGAGGTGACGCCACAGCCGCAGCCCAAGCAGGATGTCAAGCCCGACCCGGTTGCCGAGACCATCGTCTCCGACCAGGCCGAGGCGGAAGCCGTCAAGCTGCCCGAAAATGCGCCTTCGCCCGAGGCCAAGCCACAGCCGCCGCAGGCGCAGACGGCGAAGACACCGGACCGCAAGCAGGACGACAAGCAGACCCAGCAGGCCTCGTCCAAGCCGAAGTCGGAAGAAAAGGAATTCAACGCCGACGAGGTTGCAGCGCTGCTCAACAAGCAGAAGCCATCAGGTGGCGGCGCCAAGCGCTCGACCGAACAGGCATCGCTTGGCGGCAAGAAGGACACCGGCGGCAACAAGCTGAGCCAGAGCGAGATGGACGCACTGCGCGGTCAGGTGCAGCGCTGCTGGAACGTGCCGGCAGGCGCCATGGACGGCGGCGGCCTCAAGGTTTCCATTCAGTTCAATCTCACCCCGAGCGGCGAGGTCGAGGGGCGGCCGGAGATCATCTCCGGTGGTGGTTCGGCCGGTATCGAGCGCGCAGCAGCTGAATCGGCGCGCCGCGCCGTCCTCCAATGCGCCCCCTACAACCTGCCGGCTGACAAATATGCCGGCGGCTGGGACCAAGTCATCGTCAATTTCGACCCGAGCGAAATGTTCTGAGCGCCACCGCGCTCACCCGGAACTAAGAGGCCTACCTAATGAAGCATGTAATCAAAGCGATCCTTTTGATCAGCGCGATGGCGAGCGGCATGACCGCGTTTGCTACCTTGCCCGCACGCGCACTGGTCGAGATCGATGTCAACAAGGGCAATGTCGAGCCGCTGCCGATCGCCATCACCGATTTCCTGTCGGGCGATGCGATGGGCGCCGAGATCGCCGGCATCGTCGCCGCCGACCTGCAGCGCTCGGGCCTGTTCGCGCCGATCGACAAGGGCGCCTTCATCGAGAAGATCTCCAACCCGGATGTCGCGCCGCGTTTCGAGGACTGGAAGGTCATCAACGCCCAGGCGCTGGTCACCGGCCGCGTCAGCCAGGAGGCCGACGGCAGGCTCAAGGCCGAGTTCCGGCTGTGGGACACCTTTGCCGGCCAGCAGCTCGCCGGCGAGCAGTTCTTCGCCAACAAGGCCAATTCGCGCCGCATCGCCCACATCATCGCCGACGCCATCTATGAGCGTCTGACCGGCGAAAAGGGCTACTTCGACACCCGCGTCGTGTTCATCGACGAGTCGGGCGCCAAGACCGCGCGCAAGAAGCGCCTCGCCATCATGGACCAGGATGGCGCCAATGTGCGCTACCTCTCCGACGGCCGTTCGATGGCGATGACGCCGCGCTTCTCGCCGACGCGCCAGGAAATCACCTACATGTCCTACGAGAGCGGCCAGCCGCAGGTTTACCTGCTGCAGATCGAGACCGGCCAGCGCGAACTCGTCGGCAACTTCCCCGGCATGACCTTTGCGCCGCGCTTCTCGCCCGACGGCCAGAAGGTGATCATGAGCCTGCTGCGCGACGACGGCAATTCCAACATCTTCTCGATGGACCTGCGCAGCCGCACCACCACGCGCCTGACCAATTCCAGCGCCATCGACACCTCGCCGTCCTATTCGCCCGATGGTTCCAAGGTCGTCTTCACCTCCGACCGTGGTGGCCAGCCGCAGATCTACGTCATGGGCGCCGACGGTTCGGGCCAGACCCGCGTCTCCTTCGGCGGCGGCAGCTATTCGACGCCGGTGTGGTCGCCGCGTGGCGACCTGATCGCCTTCACCAAGCAGTCGGGCGGCCAGTTCCAGATCGGCGTGATGAAGACCGACGGCTCGGGCGAGCGCATCCTGTCGACCGGTTTCCAGCAGGAAGGCCCGACCTGGGCACCCAACGGCCGTGTCGTCATGTTCTTCCGCGACCAGCCCGGCGGCGGCGGTCCCAAGCTCTACTCGGTCGACCTCACCGGCCGCAACGAACAGGCGATCCCGACCTCGGGCTTTGCCTCCGACCCGGCCTGGTCGCCTCTGCTCGACTGATGCATCGCCGCGAAAGTCGGATTCGACCTTTCGGGAAGGACCATGCACCGTGTCAAAGTGTGACAACGTCCTTTGCGCGTCCAAGTCGACGCAGCGCTGATAAGAACTTTCGTTAACCTTCCCTTGTGAAGGCGCGACTTATGGACCAGGCGGCGTCATTTGCCCAATGACGCCGCCTTTCTGCCGTATTTTCGCCTACGGTGCGCGGCGAAGTGCATGTTCGACGACTGCCGTATGCGGGGACGCTACAGCGAGCGGCAACGAAATTTTAACCACGTTCATTGAATGCCGGTTAACCGCAACGTGGTTACTGGATGTTCAACGAAATCACTCGAATGCGAAGGAGAGGCTGGATGCGCCGTATCGCAAAATTTGCAACCAACCCTGTGGTCGTGGCCCTGATCGCCTCTCTGGCGATTGCCGGTTGCGCCTCGAAGAAAACCCCGAACAACGCGGCCGATCTTGGCCTCGGCAGCGGCGCAGGCGCGGCTACGCCGGGCTCGTCGCAGGACTTCACCGTCAACGTCGGCGACCGTATCTTCTTTGACACCGACTCTTCGTCGGTTCGTGCCGACGCCCAGGGCATCCTGAGCCGCCAGGCACAGTGGCTGAACAAGTACGGCCAGTACGCCGTCGTTGTCGAAGGCCATGCCGATGAACGCGGTACCCGCGAATACAATCTGGCGCTCGGTGCTCGTCGCGCCGCAGCTGCCCGCGACTACCTGATCTCGCAGGGCGTCGCCTCGAACCGCCTGAAGACTATCTCCTACGGCAAGGAACGCCCGGTCGCGGTTTGCGACGACATTTCCTGCTGGTCGCAGAACCGTCGCGCGGTGACGACGCTGTCGGGCGCCGGCAGCTAAGCGGCCCCAAAGCCATGAAATTGAACAAAAGGCGGTCTTCGGGCCGCCTTTTGCTTATCTGCTGCTCGAAACAAAATTTGGCCGAAGTCTCCGGTCCTGATAAATGACGAGAGCGCATCGGCGCAAAACAACCCATTCTCTTCCACGGCGAGAGGCTAATGCATTTTCGATCAATCCTGAGTGGCACGCTTGCCATCTTCCTTTTGTCCGGGGCGGCCGCGCATGCGCGCGACGGCATCGGCATCGACTTCCCAAAGATCGGCCTGCCGGGCGTGTTCGGCAGCAAGACTGAGAGCACCGAAGCTCCGATACAGCTCGCCCAGGCGGGTGATCCGCGTGTCACCACGCTCGAAGAGGAAATCCGCAAGCTCAACGGTTCCATCGAGGAGCTGAACTTCCAGATCCTGCAGATGCAGGAGCAGATGCGGAAAATGCAGGAAGACAACGAGTTTCGCTTCCAGGAAATCGAGGGCGGCGGACAGAAGAAGTCCGACGCCTCCGGCAAGACCAACAGCTCGATCGTTGAGGCGCCCACGGCGCCTCAACCCGGTGCGGCGCAAACGGCGACCGCTCCTGCCGCCGGCGGAAGCGTTGGCGAAGTGATCACCGAATCCGGCACCGGCGAGCCAGGTGCAGTTGCCGGTGGCACCGGCGCGCCGCCGACAACCTTCGGCACCATCACCGTCGATGCCAATGGCAACGTCGTGTCCGACACCGCCAACCCGCAGGCCGCGGCACCAGCCCAGCCGCAGGCCCCGGTCGCTGCACAGCCGGCCCAGCCGCAGGTCAATGGCACCGCCGTTGCCGCGTTGCCCGACACCAACGATCCGGACGAGCTTTACCGCAACTCCTACCAGTTCGTGCTTTCGGGCGACTACACCACCGCCGAGCAGGGTTTTCGCGACCATATCTCGCGCTTCCCCGCCGACCCCAAGACGGCTGACGCGCGCTTCTGGCTCGGCGAGTCGCTGCTCGGGCAGAAGAAATATCGCGACGCGGCCGAAATCTTCCTCGCCGCCAGCAAGGAATATCCGAAGTCCAAGAAGGCGCCTGAAATGATGCTGAAGCTTGGCGTTTCGCTGGTCGGCCTGAAGCAGCGCGAAGTCGCTTGCGCCACCTTCAGCGAGATCGGCAAGCGCTATCCCGACGTCTCCGGCGCAATCAAGGAGCGGGTCAAGCAGGAACGGGCTCTCGCCGCGTGCTGACGCCGCCGATCGACGCCGATTTTTATCAAGACCTTTCCGAGTTCGACTTCGCCGCGCAGACAACGATCGTCGCAGCAGTTTCAGGCGGCAGCGACTCGACAGCGCTTCTTCTTCTTCTCAAATCCCATCTCGACCGGCATGCGCCTGCAACGCGGCTTCTCGCCGTGACCGTCGACCATGCGCTGCGGCCCGGTTCGGGCGCCGAGGCCGATCAGGTAGCGCAGCTCTGCGCGCGCCATGAGATCGCCCACCGCACGATGCGCTGGACCGGCGACAAACCGTCGACCGGCATCGCCGCTGCTGCGCGTGACGCCCGCTACGATCTCCTGGCACAGGCCGCGCGCGTGGCGGGTGCAACAACCATCGTCACCGGTCACACCGCCAACGACCAGGCCGAAACGGTGCTGATGCGCGGCCAACGCGGCAAAGGCCGCGGTGCTGCCGGCATGGCGCCAGCGACGTTGTTTGATGGCGACGTCTGGATCGTCCGCCCCCTTCTTGGTCAGCGCCGCGAAAAACTGCGCGATGTGCTCAGAGCGCGTGGCACAGGCTGGCTCGACGACCCGACCAACACCAACCAAGCCTATGAGCGGCCGCGCATGCGCCTGTCGCTGCGACAGGACGACAACCAGCGTTTCGAGGACGCCCTTGCCACCGCGCGGCAGGCAGCTGTGGCGCGAACCGAACTGGGCGAGCGTGCAGCGGCGCTGATCGCCGAGTACGCCAGCCGCGCCAGTCCTGGCCTGCTCGGTCTCGATCCGGCATTCGCGCAGGTATCCGACAGGGATGCGGCTGCCTATGCGCTGCGCATCCTGATCGCTGTCGCCGGAGGAACAACGCATCTGCCGGACAAGGCACGCATCGAGAACCTGCTGCAGCGACTGGCCGGCAATTCAGCTGCGGAAAAACCGGCCCGCGCCACATTGTCGCGCGCGCTCGTCGACGCCAGGCGCACCGGCATTTTTGTGTTGCGCGAGGGGCGCGGGTTGCCTTTGCCAGCGCCACTGGTGGCGGATGTCTGGGACGGCCGCTACAGGATCTCAGCGCCGCAACAGACGCCTGAAATGACCGTCGCGCCGCTCGGTGTCGCCGCCGCCTCGGCCATGTCACCAAAAGCTAATGCACCGCAAAGTCTTGTCATGTCTGCGCTTGCGGCCGAGCCGGCACTTTGGCGTCAGCAAACATTGGTCGGCTTGGCAGTTCTAACAAATGCAGTCGCCCTCGCCGCGCCCTGGGCGCGCTTCCTGCCGGCCTTCGATCTGGGACCGGCACGGGCAGTACAAACCCTGATCGATGCGGCCCCTGTCCCGGCCTCGCCATGCCGTGGTCACATTGGTGTTTGACCTTAACCCAGACTTAGGGACGTGCTTGGCAATGTCGGAGCCCGTGCCTATGTTAGGGGCAAGCTTACTCTCACCATACGCGTTCCCCACGAACGCCAACGGGAAACTCGATGAATCCGAACTATCGCAACTTCGCGCTGTGGGCGATCATAGCCGTTCTGCTCATCGCCCTGTTCAATCTGTTCCAGACCCCGCAGACCCGCGGCGCGTCGAGCGAAGTGGCCTATTCGCAGTTCCTCCAGGATCTGAATTCCGGCCGCGTCAAGACGGTGACGATTGCCGGTGACCGCATCAGCGGCACCTATATCGACAACTCGACCGGCTTCCAGACCTACTCGCCCGGCGACCCCACCTTGGTCTCGCGGCTTGAGCAGAAGAACGTCACCATCAACGCCCGTCCCGAGAACGACGGCTCCGGCTCGATCTTCTCCGTGCTGTTGTCCTGGTTGCCGATGATCCTGATCCTCGGCGTGTGGATCTTCTTCATGCGCCAGATGCAGTCCGGTTCCGGCCGCGCCATGGGTTTTGGCAAGTCCAAGGCCAAGCTTCTGACCGAAGCGCATGGCCGCGTCACCTTTGGTGATGTCGCTGGTGTCGACGAAGCCAAGGAAGACCTCGAAGAAATCGTCGAATTCCTGCGCGACCCGCAGAAGTTCCAGCGCCTCGGCGGCAAGATTCCGCGCGGCGTGCTGCTCGTTGGTCCTCCCGGCACCGGCAAGACGCTGATTGCGCGCGCCGTCGCCGGCGAAGCCAATGTACCGTTCTTCACCATCTCCGGTTCGGACTTCGTCGAAATGTTTGTCGGTGTCGGCGCAAGTCGCGTCCGCGACATGTTCGAGCAGGCCAAGAAGAACGCGCCTTGCATCATCTTCATCGACGAAATCGACGCCGTCGGCCGCCATCGTGGCGCTGGTCTTGGCGGCGGCAATGATGAACGCGAGCAGACGCTGAACCAGCTGCTGGTCGAGATGGACGGCTTCGAGGCCAACGAGTCGATCATCCTGATCGCCGCGACCAACCGTCCCGACGTTCTCGATCCCGCGCTGCTGCGTCCGGGCCGTTTCGACCGCCAGGTCGTTGTGCCCAACCCCGACATCGTCGGCCGCGAGAAGATCCTCAAGGTCCACGTCCGCAACGTGCCGCTGGCGCCCAATGTCGACCTCAAGGTCGTCGCTCGCGGCACGCCGGGCTTCTCCGGCGCCGACCTGATGAACCTGGTCAACGAATCCGCACTGATGGCGGCGCGGCGCAACAAGCGCCTCGTCACCATGCAGGAGTTCGAGGACGCCAAGGACAAGATCATGATGGGCGCTGAGCGCCGCTCCTCGGCGATGACCCTGGCTGAAAAGGAGCTGACCGCCTATCACGAGTCCGGCCACGCCATCCTGGCGCTCAACGTGCCGTCGGCTGATCCGCTGCACAAGGCAACGATCATCCCGCGCGGCCGCGCGCTCGGCATGGTCATGCAGTTGCCGGAAGGCGACCGCTATTCGATGAGCTACAAATACATGATCTCGCGTCTGGCGATCATGATGGGTGGCCGTGTCGCCGAGGAGTTCAAGTTCGGCAAGGAAAACATCACCTCGGGTGCGTCTTCCGACATCGAGCAGGCGACCAAGCTGGCGCGTGCCATGGTCACGCGCTGGGGCTTCTCCGACAAGCTTGGCCATGTCGCTTATGGCGACAACCAGGAAGAGGTGTTCCTCGGCCATTCGGTTGCCCGCACCCAGAACGTCTCGGAAGAGACCGCGCAGATCATCGACGCCGAAGTGCGCCGCCTGATCGACGAGGCCTATTCCACGGCCAGGACGATCCTGACCAAGAAGAAGAAGGACTGGATCGCACTCGCCGAAGGCCTGCTCGAATACGAGACTTTGTCGGGCGAAGAGATCAAGCAGCTGATCGCCGGCAACAAGCCAGCCCGCGACATGGGCGACGACACCCCGCCGTCGCGCGGCTCGGCCGTGCCCAAGGCCGGCTCGACCCGCGGCAAGAAGAAGGGCTCGGAGCCCGAAGGCGGCATGGAGCCACAGCCGTCGAACTGAGGCTGCCAGCCTATCAAGTGAATGAAAAACGCCGCTGAGGAAACTCAGCGGCGTTTTGCATTCCGGGCCCGCCGGCAAGGAAGCTCCAGCCATGCTGGAGGTAGCCGCCAAGCTTTCGCCGAAGTTGTAGGCGCGCATGCCGCCCATGCTGGCGGCATCCGAATCGTATTCGATCGGCAGGCCGCCACGGAAAGCGGGATAGATCATGATCTCAACGCGTCGTTCATTGCTCAAACTGGGACTGAGCGGATTGCTCATTCCTCAAGGACATCTGGCTTTCGCGGGTGAACAAAAGAACCCGTCGTTCGGAGCCTGGCGCCGCGATTTCGAAGCCGGCATTCCCGCGAAGATGAAGGCCGCCAATGTTGCAGGCGCAGCCGTGGCAATTGCGTCCAAGGAAAACGCTGCGCTTTATTCAGGAGCTTTCGGCTTTGCCGACCTGAAACAACGGCGAAAGCTCACCGTCGACACCCCCATGCACCTGGCCTCCGTCAGCAAGCTTTTCACGGCTTCCGCACTTGTGCAGCTGTTCGAGCGCCGCGGCCTCGACCTGCACGGCGACATCAATGATTTCATCGATTTTGAGGTCCGCAACCCACACCATCCGCAGCTGCCGATCACGCCCCATCACCTGCTGACCCACACATCGAGCGTCTTCGATGAAGGCCATGGCGACGTGTCTTTCCCGGGCGATCCGAAGCAGAGCCTGTCGGACTTCCTGCGAAACTACCTTGTGAGGGGCGGCAGCGCCTATGCGCCCGAGACCTCCTTCCTCAAGGCGGAGCCGGGCGCGAAGTGGGAATACAGCAACGTCGCCGTGGCGCTCGCAGGTTACGTCGTCGAACGCGTCAGCGGGCAAAGCTTCTCCGCTTATGTGCAGGAGCACATCCTCGACCCGCTCGGCGTGGCAAATGCCCATTGGTACATCAGGGAGTTTGCACCTGACGTGCTTGCCAAGCCTTACACGTTCGAGGGCGGTGCGTTCGTCGAACTGCCGCAGCAAGGCTATCCCGACGTTCCCGCCGGAATGCTGCGCTGCTCGGTGAGCGATCTCGCAAAATCGCTGCATGCCATGCTGGGAGCAGGCCCGAACGCCATCCTGTCCCATCGGGCATCAGCCGAAATGTTGCGCAGGCAGGTCGACCCGAAGATTTACCCCTATCAGGGGCTCGGCTGGACCGAGGAGGAAACCGCTAGCCGCAAGATCGTTGGCCACACCGGCAGCGACAACGGTGCTTCCAACATCGTCGCCCTGTCGGAAGACAACAGCCATGTGGCGGCGCTTCTGATGAACAACGACGGCACCCCGGAGAGCGGCGCGTTCCGCGCTTCGGTCATCGATGACCTGCTGGCCGGCGCCAAGCTTGCAGGTTGATGAAAGGCTCTGAAAAGACGCCGTCGCGGAAACTCTGCGGCGTTTTTTCATCTCGGCGCGCGGGCAACCACGCTCAGTTTCGGCTGCCCAACGCCACCCGGAACGCCAGCCCGGCAAAGACGCTGGCGAGGCAATATTGCGGCAACCTGCCCAGCCGAACCAGCCCGCCCGCCCGCTGGCGCAACTGGCAGCTCAGCAGGATGACAGAGCCGTTGACGAAGAAGCCGATCCCGTTGAGCACCGTCGCCAGCACCAGTGTCTGGCCGATCATCGACCCGGCTTCAGGGCGGATGAACTGCGGAAACAGCGCCAGCACAAACAGCGCCATCTTCGGGTTGAGCAGGTTGGTGGCAAGCCCCTCGCCGAGGATGCGCCTCGACGAGAACCGTTTGAGGTCCGCGTCAGGCGCAAAGCCCGCGGTCTCGGAGCGCAGCGTCTTCCAGGCGAGATAGAGCAGATAGGCGCAACCGGCCCAGCGCACGACCTCATAGGCGGTGGGCACGGTGACAAATAGCTGCGAAAGCCCGAGGGCTGCGGCAAGCGCATGGCAATAGGTGCCGAGCGCGATGCCGAGATAGGTCAGGAAACCCGCCGAGCGCCCCTGGCTGATGCTGCGCGAGGCGATGAGCAGCATGTCGGGGCCGGGCGTCGCGGTGAGAACCACTGAGGCGGCGGCAAAAAGCATGAGTGTGGAGATATCCGGCATATCGTGTTCCTTCGAATGGGCCGGAATTCCTCTCTAGCGGGATTTGCGGGATTGGCAAGGTGGGCAGACAGTCCTCTGTTGGGCCACGCGCAAGGCCAGCCTATGATCGATTGAACGTCATCCCCTAGGAACATATCAAGCAAACGCTCGGGCGCTTCGAATTCGACTGGGCCAGCATGACAAGGCACAAAAACCCAACCCTTTTCTAAGCTTTTGTGACATAAACTCACCAAATGTGATGCGTTGGTCGGCCCGGCTTGTGGCAAAGCAATCGCGGGTGGACTTCACGGGGACAGGCTAAACATGGCTGGACGCTATTTCGGCACCGACGGCATTCGCGGACGGGCCAACAAATTTCCGATGACCGCTGAGATTGCGATGAAGGTCGGCATGGCTGCCGGCCTGTCGTTCCAGCGCGGCAGTCACCGCCATCGCGTCGTGCTCGGCAAGGACACGCGCCTGTCGGGCTACATGATCGAGAACGCGCTGGTGGCCGGCCTGTGCGCCGCCGGCATGGACGTGTTCCTGCTCGGCCCGATCCCGACACCGGCCGTCGCCATGCTGGTGCGCTCGCTGCGCGCCGACATCGGCGTGATGATTTCGGCCTCGCACAACCCCTACCACGACAACGGCATCAAGCTTTTCGGCCCCGACGGCTACAAGCTGTCCGACGAGATCGAGGAGCGCATCGAAGCGATGCTCGACCAGGACGTCGAGGCGCTGCTCGCCGATTCCGACGGGCTCGGCCGGGCCAAGCGCGTCGATGGCGTGCATGACCGCTACATCGAATTCGCCAAGCGCACCCTGCCCCGCTCGATGTCGCTGTCGGGGCTGCGCATCGTCGTCGACTGCGCCAATGGCGCGGCCTACAAGGTGGCGCCGGCCGCCCTTTGGGAGCTCGGCGCCGAGGTCATCGCCATCAATGTCGAGCCCAACGGCTTCAACATCAACCAGGAGTGTGGCTCGACTCATCCGGCCGGCCTGCAGAAGAAGGTGCACGAAGTGCGCGCCGACATCGGCATTGCGCTTGACGGCGACGCCGACCGCGTCGTCATTGTCGACGAGAATGGCACCGTCGTCGACGGCGACCAGATCATGGCGCTGATCGCGCAGTCCTGGCAGCAGAGCGGCCGCCTCGCCGGCGGCGGCGTGGTGGCGACCGTGATGTCGAACCTCGGCCTCGAACGCTTCCTCAGCGACATCAACCTCGAACTGCACCGCACCAAGGTCGGCGACCGTTATGTCGTCGAGCATATGCGCGCGCACGGGCTGAACATCGGCGGCGAGCAGTCCGGCCACATCGTTTTGACCGACTATTCGACCACCGGCGACGGCCTTGTGGCAGCACTCCAGGTGATGGCCTGCATCAAGCGCTCGAACAAGCCGATGAGCGAGCTGAGCCGCACCTTCGAGCCGGTGCCGCAGCTGCTCAAGAACGTGCGCTTTTCCGGCGGCAAGCCGCTCGAAGAGACACTGGTGAAGGCTGCGATCGAGGAGGGCCGCAACCGCCTCGGCAAGACCGGCCGTCTGGTGATCCGCCCGTCAGGCACCGAACCCTTGATCCGCGTCATGGCCGAAGGCGACGACCCGCAACTGGTCGAAACCGTGGTCAACGACATTGTCGGTGTCATTTCGGAAAGCCGCTCGGCCGCCTGAGCAAGCCTCTCATGGATGAAAAAAGCCCGCTTCCGGCGGGCTTTTTTGTACGCTGAAACTGACTAGGTCCAGCGGCTGTATTTGGCCGGTTGCCACGTGGCACAGCACTTCGACAAGCGCGAATGGCGCGTCGAAGATCGCCTAGTCTGCGCAAGCGCGAAAGATGATCGCAGCAAACATCAGCACGCCGGCAAACACCACCAGAGATGACACGGCAACAACCGGCTCGAATGCCGGATGCCCGGTCAGGAGCAAATAGAGCGCCGGCGTCATGACGACCACGCCGCCGGTGTAGACATAGTACTGCACCTTCGCCAGGCGGGTGCCGGCGCCGCGCGGGTTCAGGGCGTGAAATGTGCCGAAAATGGACATTGTCACCCAACCGAGGAGGTTGGTATGTGCGTGCGCGCCAGTTGCGGCGTAGTCATGCGCAATCGACATCTGCAGGCCAACCAGGATTCCGGCGACGAGAAAACAGATCGCCGTGATGAAATACACTCTCGCAATGCCAGGCATTTGCTCCCTCAATATTTGCTTTTGTCAAAACATCGATACGCACTTGCAAATTGCGTATGCGACTGGCCAGCAGGCACCTGGTGAACGGCCAATGCCGCTTTCGCTCTTTTGCGCTGCCTGACCGTCCGCATGATTGAATCATCCGGGAAGGTTTCGCGGCGCGGACCTGTCAGAGGTCGCGCGGCCCGGCGTCGGAACCATTCCAGCCGCCAAGCATGTCGAACGCCTCCATTCCGTCTGGCCGTCGGTCAAGATGCGAGCGCGGGCTGGCCAAGGTGATGCATGACCATGCCTTGCGTAGTACCCAGCCCATGTATGATGACTGAGTGTGAGCGGGTCGCTCCACCAATGCTGCATCAATCTGCTGCATCTGAAATGCTTCGTCTGTCATGCACGTATCCCCCGATACTCACTCCGCTCGTCTTGCCGTCCTGCGCGAGCGTTTCAAGACCGGGAATATCTGTCGGCGATGTCGATCATGCTGTCACTGCCTTGGGCGCGGTGACCGTGCACATTGGGACGTTCGGTCATCAAAATGAGACGTACAATCATGGCTGGACGACTGATGGCGTCGGCAGGAGTGTACCGATCCCAATTGCGGGCCGCGCCGACGCGAACCTTGAAGGCTGACATCGCTGTGGCCAGCGCCCACGGGTGAACCGCAGGCACCGGCCTTTCAGGCGCGCCCCGTTGCCCCAGGGTTTCCTGATCCGAAAAGACATTGCCCCAGTTGGCGGTCAGAATTTGTAGGCGATGCCGATGCGGACGTCGCTGGTCTTGAGCCCGATGTCCAAGGGCGGTACATCCTGCAGGTCGAACGTCCTGCTTCCGAGATCGGCGTGACGATACTCGGCCCGGAAGATCATGTTGTCTGAGAAGGCGTACTCCGTGCCCAGGCCGAGCGTCCAGCCCGTGTAGGTCGTGTTGAAATTGCCATCGGCTCCGACGAGCCTCTGATCTACCGCGGCAAAAGCAACGCCGCCGGCAACATAGGGAAGCCACCGGCCCACTGCGTATCCGAGGCGCGCACGGACCGCGCCGGTTCGGTTTATCTCCTGGATGACTGGGTAGTCGGCGGGCCAGGGAATGCCGGCCGAATTGTAAACGAGTGCACTATCATCGGCCCCACTCCAGGCCATGTCGGCCTCAATGCCGACGACGACGTCATTGCCGAACTGATAGTTCGCACCGGCATACACACCCCCGATGAAACCGGCCGGCTTCGGATTGGCATGGTCATCAATTCCTTCAAAGCTGCCATCTCCCCAGACATATCCCGCTTGCGCACCGACATATCCGCCTGTCCAGGTGAAGGCGGCACCGTCTGCTGCGAGTGCGCTACCGGAGACGATGCAAAGGCATGTCGTGGCAAATAGGATCTTGTTCATTACCCATCCCTAGATCAGTCGGAGGCAGATTTGTGCGGCTCGACAGAAGTGATTCCGAACCAGAGTGCGAGAGGCCGATGCAACGCGAACACATGTTGCGCGCGCCGGCCACCGGCAGAGTATTGGGTGGACTGCCGTGGTTGCTCTCGCACCGGCTGGCCATGCTGTCACTGCCCCACACCAGCTTTGAAAACACATTGGGACGCTCGGTCATGAAGATGAAACGTGCGGTCATGTCGTTCGGAGTGCCGTTGCCGAGAAGTCTTTCACGTCGCCATCCGACGAAGCCTTCAGGTGGCGCAAACCCCGCTGGGAAGCCCGGGGCTTGAACTCAACCGGCTATGGGCCCGGTCAAGTGACCCGTTGCAACGCCGGAGTGCGAAAGTGGCCGACACGTGCCCCGCAACACGTGTTGCGCGTGCCGGCCACCCAGCAGAGCATTCGGTGAACTGCCAAGGCGGCTCTCGCACAGCCAATTTGCGCTGTCACTGCATCGACCCAGCTTGCCGGACACATTGGGACGCCCGGTCATCAAGATGAGACGCGCGATCAAGGTGCGTGATCGGCTTCTCATGTAGAGAAAAACGATGTTCTCCGCATGCGAATCTTGGGGCTGCTCGTGAAAATTACTCTCAGAATTACTGCAATATATTCTGCCTTTATCTTGGGTAGCGTTGCGGCCCAGGCCGCCGATCTGACCGTTGAGCCAGCACCGGCACCGGTCGCGGAACGCTTCGCCTATGACTGGAGCGGCTTTTACATCGGCGTCCATGGCGGCATTGGCGGCGGCACTTTCAAACACGCGTTCGATCATACCGCCAGTCCTTTGGATGAGGCTGGCGATTACCGCCTCGCCGAAGACATCACGGCCTTTGGCGCGTTTGGTGGCGTGCAGGTCGGCTACAACCACCAGCTTGGTCCCAACTGGGTTGCTGGCGTCGAAGCGGATCTTTCCGCATCCGGACTCAAGGCAAAGGACTCCCAGAGCTACAACTGGATCGATCTAGGTGAGTTCGGCAACCGTGACGTTGAGACCAAGATCGCCTGGTTTGGCACACTGCGGGGCCGGCTCGGCTATGCCATGGACAACTTCCTGATCTACGGCACCGGCGGCGCGGCCTACGGCAGTATCAAGACATCTGCCATCGATAACGACTACTGGGATGACGGAGCTTCCGGCAACACCCGCAGCCATTCGTTTTCCGACACCAAGCTGGGTTGGACGGCGGGCGCCGGTTTCGAATACGGCGTGACCGAGAACATCACGCTCAAGACCGAATATCTCTATGTCGACCTGGGGAGTATCGAGACTTCCGGACATAATGAGTTTTTACGGCGACGACGGACGTACCAGCGTCGACACCGCATTCCATACGCTCAAGACGGGCTTGAACTACAAGTTCTGACCAGGCTTCGTGAACCAGTCGGGCGGCTCGCTTGCCGCCCTTCGTTGCCGTGGCGATCACAAGAGCGGGGCACTCACTCCGCCGCTTCGGCCTCCCTGGCTTGGGCAGATGCGAGCCAGGCTTCGGCTGTCGAGCTTTCAGTCCCCGCGTCGTTCTCCGCCCAGCTCAGGTACAAAGTGCTGCCTTGCGATCGCTGGGTCAAAGCCAGGGCAGCGCTCGGGCTCATGCCATATCGTTTCCTGAAGGCGCGACTGAAATGGGCTTCGCTGCGAAAGCCGTGCTGGTGGGCAATGGCCGATATCTTCATTTTGCCTGCGGTTCTCACAATCGCCTGCAGGCTGGCTGTCAGCCTTTCGCCAAGCAGCCAGCGCTGCACGCCGCCATGGGGTTCAAACGATCGAAACAGCTTCGATCGCGACATGCCGAGTTCGGACGCCAGTTCCTCGGGGCCGAAGTCCGGATCAGGCATTCTCTTTCTGGCCAGCCGATGCGCACGGCTCAGTACATTGAGGTCGTCGCGCATTCTTCTCGAAGCGGCGGCAGGAAAGGTCGTCGCGGCAAACCGCAATATGCCATCGACGGCGGACTGGGCCTGATCGACGCTGAGCTCATTGATATGCTCGATGAGCGTTCTCATCTGGGCCCCGATGACCTTGGCGGCGGGGCTGTCAGCGCCCAACATCGTGCCGTGGACATCGCCTTGCAGGCCCAAAGGCGCGCGCGCTCTGTCGAAGGTGAGCGTAATGCCCTCGTAGCCGGGCGTGAAGGCCTCATAAGGCAAGGAATAGTCGACGACGACGACATCGCCCGGAATCTGGGTTTGCTTGAGCCCGTCATAATCCGTCACCACGCTGCCGCCGATGAGCATGTAGATCGACATCTGCGAGATCGGCCGATCCTCGATGACGCTCTGCGGGCGCGACATCGAAATAGCCGAGCCACCATTGATTTGCACAAAGGCCTCCGGAAGCTGCCAGGTGCAGCCATGGAAGTCGAACAAGGCCATGTCGGTATCAACAGGGATTGCCACGTCGACGAGCCTGGATATTGCGAGCTTCCAGGCTGCGTAGGACTCCACTCCTGGAGCAAATGGCCAGACGATGGCCAGCGACGCGCACGTCTTGGGATTGCTGTCTGCATCAAGCATCGTAATCACCCCCGTCACTTGCCCTCGGCGCGCCTGCACCCGGCAGGTGCCACACTTCCACGATCGCCCAAGACCGCATCCCATTGCGCGCGCAGCGTTGCGAACCACGCATGCGAAAGCAACACAAGTACCGCAAGCTCCAGCAATCGCCAGCCGAACCGGCCCAGGTCCGCGTGTCATAGCCAAAAGCAATATCCCCGCCACCTTGCGGCACCGAGCCAGCAAGACACATGACTGAGCGTCCCATCTTCATGACTGGGCGTCCCAATGATCTTGGCGCGCTCGCAGGGTCAGCAACAGCTCAATTTCGCCGTACCACTACTGCTGCTTACGCTACTGACCGTTTTTCTCCTTGTGTCGCAGGTGCTTCGCCATGGCAGCGTCCCATCAGGCAACAACATCTCCAGACATGTGCCCCTGGATCTCTTGTCATGGGCCGAAAGCAGCCAGCGGCGGCCGGCAAAACCGTTGGTTGCAAAGTATTCGTGGTTAACCGACACGGTTAAGCACGCCTTAACCTATACCAAGCATTATCCACGCGGGTTAGTCATGGCCGGGCGCGTTGCGGTCCGCAGGGATAGGGTTATCAGCATGTTTAATATTGGAAGGAACGCACTATTCGCCGCGCTGCTCGTTGGCGTGGCCGGACCGGCTTTTGCGGCAGACATGCCCGAACCGATCATCGAGGTCGAGCAGCCATCCTATGGCGGCTGGTACCTGCGCGGCCACATCGGCATGAGCAACCAGCGGCTGAAGGTTCTGGAATCGGAACTCTTCCAGGGCCCCACCATCATCGAGCACGGCTGGCACGACAAGGGCACATTCGGCTCGGCGCCGATCTTCAGCGTTGGTGTCGGCTACCAGTACAACGACTTCCTGCGTGGCGACCTCAACGTCGAATACCGCGGCGCGTCGAGCTTCAACGCGCTTGACTACGTCACCTACGACACCGGCACGCCGGCAGGTGTGGTTACGCGAACCAACGACTACAGCGGCAAGAAGTCGGAATGGCTGTTCATGGCCAATGCTTACGCCGACGTCGGCACCTTCTACGGCATCACCCCTTATGTCGGCGCTGGCCTTGGCGCGTCGCGCAACACCATCTCCAGCTTCCGCGATGTCAACGTCATCAACAATGGCGCCGGCTACGCCCACACGACATCCAAATGGAACCTGGCTTGGGCGTTGCATGCCGGCGTTGGCATCAAGGCGACCGAACGCATGACCGTCGACCTCGGCTACAGCTTCGTCAACCTCGGCGATGCTCGCACCGGCACTATCTACAACGACGATCCAGCGTTCAATGTTCCGAACAACGGCATCACCTTCAAGGACATCACCTCGCACGACTTCAAGCTTGGCGTCCGTTATTCGCTGAACTAGGCCTGCAGTCAGCTTCGATGGATCAAACCGCCCGGCCCGCCGGGCGGTTTTTTCTTGCCCAGCCCGCAACAAAACACCCGCTAACCGACTGTTATCCTTAACCGTGACTTAACCTCTATGGTTAATGATGATCCAAACGGCTGCTGGATTCTCGGGCAACACCTGGCGCCATTTCGGGAGAATGCGATCATGACCTTGACGTCTCGCATAGCGCTGGCCCTGGCCGCGACCATGCTTTGGCCGCTGGCAGCAGGCGCTGCCGATTACGACCCGCCCGTTGTCATCGACGAGGCGCCGGAATACGTTCCCGTTGAAGTTGGCTCCGGCTGGTACCTGCGCGGCGACGTCGGCTACAACATCACGAAGTCGCCCTATGACTTCACGCTGTTCGGCGTCGAATCGGACAGCACCTTCGTCAATGGCAGCATCGGCGCGGGTTATCATTTCACCGACTACCTGCGCGGCGACCTCAATCTCGGCTTCCTGGCGCACGACCGCTACGGCGCAACCAATGGCGTCGATACGATCGAATCGGAAAACAGCATGTGGACCGGCATGGCGAATGCCTATGTCGACCTCGGCACCATTGCCGGCTTCACACCTTATGTCGGTGCTGGCGTCGGTGTCATTTATGCCAGCCAGCGGGTCGACGACACTTCGACCACACCCGACTGGCACCTCCGCGACACGCAATACGCCCTGGCCTACTCGCTCAATGCCGGCGTCAGCTACAAGGTCAGCCAGAACGCCTCGGTCGACGTAGGCTACCAATATCTCGCGGCACCAGGCCTGGAATATGCCGATGTGCCGGCAGTCGAAATGAAAAAGGGCGTCGACTTCCACCAGGTCAGAGTCGGCCTGCGCTACGACCTCTGGTAAGCGCCCGATCCTCCGACATGATGACAGCGGCGGGCCTTGGCCCGCCGTTTGCTTTTAGAAACGTTGCGCGCCCTCGAAAAAGCCGGCCGCGTCTCACGGCCGGCTTCTTGCTGGCGGGATGCACGAAGCGCCACGTTTGAGATCGTAAATCTTCACAGTCGGCGCCACGAAGCCATAGTCCCCATAGAGCCGGGAAAACGTTGCGACAGCATGCCCGTCGAGGCAGTGGAACATGGACGCCAGGTCGTAGACTTGCGAGTCTTGTGCCCTCAGTTCGCCGCCGCGCAAATAGCGCTCGAATCTGAGCGACAGCAGATAGTCATGCGAGGCCAGCGCTTGATAGTCCCGTGTCTGCGCCAGAGGATGACCGATCGGATAGTCGGAGACCACATT
This sequence comes from Aminobacter sp. UC22_36, assembly GCF_044056035.1. Taxonomy (NCBI): domain Bacteria; kingdom Pseudomonadati; phylum Pseudomonadota; class Alphaproteobacteria; order Hyphomicrobiales; family Phyllobacteriaceae; genus Aminobacter; species Aminobacter sp. UC22_36. The sequence goes on along the minus strand of NZ_CP171996.1, from coordinate 804,666 downwards.
GGTCATTCCGTTGGCGATCAGGAACTCGACTGCCTTCGTCCGCGTGTCCTTGCTGGGGTTCATGTTCCGAACATAGGATATGCCGGCATGTGCGGTGACCGTCAGCGCAATCAGAGCCAAGGCCATGGCGCCGGCCCGGCTTCGGATGGCGACTGAGCGCGAACTGGCAATCCCGGCAGCCAGCAGGAAATAGATGACAACTGGAAGCACATAGCGCATCTGCCCGACGATCTTGAGGGGAGAGAGCTCAAGCGCGAACGACCATATGATCGCGGCCGCCGCAAAGGCTGCGACTTGCCGGTCTCGGTCCTTGACCAGCGCGAGGCAGATTGCCCCGAGACCGATCAGAAACGTCATCGCCGTGATGCTTGGAAGCAGATGGTGGCGCAGATGGGTGAATCCATAACCTGCCCAGAACCATTCCTTGAGGTCATGACCATCCTCGGCATGCTTGAGTTCCCTTGCGAGGCCCGACAACACATCGCCAGGACCGGTTCCGCTTTCGCTCGCGAAGGAGGCGAGCAGAACGGCGAGCATGGTGGCGGTGCCCGCGACGACCACCAATGCGGCACCCCTCACGCCCAGCCTGCAGTACCACAGGGCAAAGGCGAATAGCCCGACGCTGTTCAGGAAACCAACATACTTGGCCGACGGCGCAAGACCGAGAGCAATGCCCAAATAGACCAGATTGTGCAGGTCAATTCTTTCCACAAGCCGCACCAGCGCGTGGAGGCCAAGGCAAATGGCGAAAACGAGCAGCGCATCTTCCTTGAAGTAATGGGCGTGCACGGCGATTGCCGGAGACGACGCGAAAACGCAACTCCAGATAATGGACTGCAGGCGATCTGCGTAACGCGCCATAACAAGGTAGAAAAGCGCGCTTGCGGCTGTCATTGCCATGACGCTGACGAAGCGACCGGCCCAAAGCCTTTCAAGGTCGCTGGAAGCCGACACTAGCCACGCCACGACCCTCGCCAGAACGATCAGCAACGGTGGGTGGAAATAATTGTGGGGCTTGTCCGCGACCAGTGCCACCTTCGTCGGTTCGTCGACATGGGCGCCATAGAGGAAGTCGAGATTGTAAAAGCCGAGGGCCAGAGAAATGCCGACGATTGCAGCCAGCGAAGCCATGGTCACGGCTCGCGGACGGGCGGCAATCCGTTCCTGGAACCGAAGACCGAGTGAAAACACGTGAGCCACGAACCGCCCCCCCCAATGCAAGCCCCGCAAACCGATGCCCGTTCTGCGTTAATTCTAATCGCCACACAACCGCCGGCCTGGACCGCAAGTTGGTTTTCCCTGTGCCCACAAAGAGCGTTGGACTTCGCTGTTGCAATTTCATCTACAGGAAATTAATTTTCCTGAAATTGGACTTTGCTTGGGGGCGTAATTGCGTGAGCGACTTGCGAAACGAGGGCGGCGGCCGGCGGGGACCGAGGCCGTGCATATGAGGTTTCCATCCGCCGTGCTGAACGCCGTGGACGAATATCGCCGCTGCAAGCAGAACGAAGCCAGCCGGCAGGAAGCTATCAGGGAGTTGCTGCGCGAGCATCTGGTGCATGCGGGCTATTTGCAGGCGGCCGATTAGGCAGGGTTTGCATTTGTTGGAATGACCGATCGGCGACCGCCATTCCCGCACCATTGCGGCATGTCCTCTTTGCGACAGAAACTTTCCTCTTGACGCCCGAACGCTAAACGCATATCGCCGTCCGTGGGCCACCCCTCCCCAACGAGGGGCCACCTATCTGGAAGGATAGCATCACGATGACGATCGTCGCCAAGCCCGGACTCCGTCCGGCAAACCCCAATTTCTCCTCAGGTCCCTGCGCAAAACGTCCCGGCTGGTCGCTCCAGGCGCTCGCAGACGCACCGCTCGGCCGCTCGCACCGCGCCAAGGTCGGCAAGACCAAGCTCGAGCAGGCCATCGCGCTGACCCGCGAAATTCTCCAGGTTCCCGCCGACTACCGCATCGGCATCGTTCCGGCCTCCGATACGGGCGCCGTCGAAATGGCGCTGTGGTCGCTGCTCGGCGAACGCGGCGTCGACATGGTCGCTTGGGAATCCTTCGGCGCCGGCTGGATCACCGACGTGGTCAAGCAGCTCAAGCTCGAAGACGTGCGCAAGTTCGAGGCGCCCTACGGCGAACTGCCTGATCTCAAGAAGGTCGATTTCGATCGCGACGTCGTCTTCACCTGGAACGGCACGACCTCGGGCGTGCGCGTCGAAAACGGCGACTTCATCCCCAGCGATCGCAAGGGCCTGACCATCTGCGACGCCACCTCGGCGGCCTTCGCCCAGAACCTCGATTTCCAAAAGCTCGATGTCGTCACCTTCTCCTGGCAGAAGGTGCTTGGCGGCGAAGGCGCGCACGGCATGCTGATCCTCAGCCCGCGCGCTGTCGAGCGGCTCGAAAGCTACAAGCCGGACTGGCCGCTGCCCAAGATTTTCCGCCTGACTTCGGGCGGCAAGCTGATCGAAGGCATCTTCAAGGGCGAGACCATCAACACGCCGTCGATGCTCTGCGTCGAGGATTATCTCGATGCGCTGAACTGGGCCAAGAGCCTGGGCGGACTCGATGCGCTGGTCGCCCGTGCCGACGCCAACTTTGCCGCCATCGACGCTATCGTTCAGACTTCGGGCTGGCTCGCCAACCTGGCCGTCGTGCCGGAAACGCGCTCCAACACCTCGGTCTGCCTGTCGATCGTCGATCCTGAGGTAGCTGCCCTGGACAAGGACGGCCAGGCGGCATTCGCCAAGGGCATGGTGTCAGCGCTCGAAAAGGAAGGCGTTGCCTTCGACATCGGCGCTTATCGCGACGCGCCCCCCGGCCTGCGCATCTGGGCCGGCGCCACCGTCGAGACCTCCGACCTCGCGGCCCTGATGCCGTGGCTCGACTGGGCCTTCGCCAATCAGAAGGCAGCGCTCAAGGCTGCCGCCTGACCAGACCTGCGGCGGCCTCCGGGCCGCCCATTTCCCGAACAGTTTGATCACTCTTCAAGGAGGCAGCTATGGCGCCCCGCGTTCTCGTATCCGACAAACTCTCCACCACCGCCGTCCAGATCTTCAAGGATCGTGGCGTCGAGGTCGACTACCTGCCCGACCTCGGCAAGGACAAGGAAAAGCTGCTCGAAGTCATCGGCCAATATGACGGCCTCGCCATCCGCTCGGCGACCAAGGTAACCGAAAAGTTGATCGCGGCTGCGACCAACCTCAAGGTCATCGGCCGCGCCGGCATCGGCGTCGACAATGTCGACATTCCCGCGGCCTCGCGCCGCGGCATCATCGTCATGAACACGCCCTTCGGCAATTCGATCACCACGGCTGAACATGCCATCGCGCTGATGTTCGCTGTCGCCCGCCAGCTGCCTGAGGCCAATGCCTCGACCCACGCCGGCAAGTGGGAAAAGAACCGCTTCATGGGCGTCGAGATCACCGGCAAGACGCTTGGCCTGATCGGCTGCGGCAATATCGGCTCGATCGTCGCCACGCGTGCTGTCGGCCTCAAGATGCATGTCGTTGCCTTCGACCCGTTCCTGTCGGAGCATCGCGCCGAGGAACTCGGCGTCGAGAAGGTCGAGCTCGACGAATTGTTCGCCCGTGCCGATTTCATCACGCTGCACACGCCGCTGACCGACAAGACGCGCAACATCATCAACGCCGACTCCATCGCCAAGATGAGGACAGGCGTGCGCATCATCAACTGCGCCCGCGGCGGTCTGATCGTCGAAAAGGACCTGATCGCCGGGCTTAAGAGCGGCAAGGTGGCGGGTGCTGGCATCGACGTGTTCGAGGTCGAGCCGGCCGAAAGCAACGAGCTGTTCGGTATGGACAATGTCGTCTGCACCCCTCACCTCGGCGCCTCGACCTCGGAAGCGCAGGAGAACGTCGCACTCCAGGTCGCCGAGCAGATGGCCGACTATCTGGTCAAGGGTGCTGTTTCCAACGCCATCAACATGCCGTCGATCACCGCCGAGGAAGCGCCGCGGCTCAAGCCCTTCGTCAAGCTCGCCGAAGTGCTCGGCGCCTTTGTCGGCCAGGTGACGGAAGACCCGATCACCGAGGTCGAGATCCTGTTCGACGGCCAGACTGCGCAGATGAACACCAAGGCGCTGATCAGCGCGGCCCTTGCCGGCCTGATCAGGCCGCAGGTCTCCGACGTCAACATGGTGTCGGCGCCGATCATGGTGAAGGAACGCGGCATCATCGTCGCCGAGGTCAAGCGCGACAAGTCGGGCGTGTTCGACGGCTACATCAAGCTGTCGGTCAAGACCGAGCACATGACACGCTCGATCGCCGGCACCTGCTTCTCCGACGGCAAGCCACGCTTCATCCAGATCAAGGGCATCAACCTCGACGCCGAGGTCGGCCAGCACATGCTTTACACCACCAATGCCGACGCGCCCGGCATCATCGGTCTGCTCGGCACCGTATGCGGCGAGAGCGGCGTCAACATCGCCAACTTCCAGCTCGGCCGCGACCGGCCGGGTGGCAATGCAATTGCCTTGCTTTATCTCGACGCGCCGTTCCCCGAAGACGTGCTCGCCAAGGTGCGCGACCACAAGTCGATCGACTCGGCCAAGCGGCTGCAGTTCGACGTCAACGGGATATGACCACCAAGCCTCCCAAGGCACCTCAAGAGGCGCGACGCAGGTCGCGCCTTTTTCTTTGCAGCGGGCAAGCCTGACTACATATCTGGCCCGCTCCAGCCGGGCAGATAGTTGGCAATGGTTTGCCGTGCCAGCTGCAGCGCCCTGCGCGAGGCCTTGTCGAAATCGTCGCCCAGAACATCCGCGCCGATGCGCCGGCGAAAGAAATCGGCCCACAGGAATTCGGCGAAGGGTGTCAGATCCTTGGCGTAGCCGCCCCTTCGCCTGACCTCGCCAGCGAGGCTGCGGTAGGGATCGTCGACCAGCTTGTCGACCGACTTCGGGATGTCGGAGTAAGGTCGGCGCTTTCCCCTGGCATCGAAAGGATGCATCCAGGCGCGGTTGTCGAGCACGACGTGAAACGCCTCCTTGTCGAGCATGGACAAATCGGCAAGCACGCTGACAAACACATCCCTCACGCCCTCCTCGTGCAGCGCCCGGGCAAGGTGATGGTGGTCGATGATGTGGTTCTGTCCCTTGGGCCCGAGCACCACAGGGATGAAATGATGGCCGAGGAAGGCACCGGCCTTCCGCGCCGAGAGCGCCCGCAACTCCTGGCGCTTGAGCGCCACCTCATGGAAACCGATAGTGATCTGCGTCGGCCTGAGATCGGCCACCAGCACCGGCTTCAGCATGGGTCTGGTTTCGCTCATCATGGCTGACTGCCTTTCGCCGCGATCACCTGCCCCGTCAGTGTGGTGACCGCATTGTCGACGCTGCGGAAGATGTGATCGGCTCCGAGCTGGGAAGCGATGCCGAAGCGCGCGAGCGCCACTTGCGCGCGCACCGGTTCCAGCCGAGCGATGGAAAAGCTGACGTCAGACGCCCGGCAGTAGGCGATGACGTCGGACAGCATGCCGGCAGCCGTGAAGTCGATGTCGGTGACGCTGCTGCATTCAAGCACGACATGCCGCAGTTCGCCCGCGCGCGCGGCGATCATCGCCTCGAGGTCGCGTTGGAAACGTTCGGCATTGACGAAGGACAGCGGTGCCTGGAACGCCACGACAAGCACGCCGGCGACGCGCTCGCCCGTCTTGCCCGTGTCCGGCGGCCACCAGATCGACGTGCCGGGCACCTTCTCGAACTCAATCGCACGGGCCTGCGTCATACCCCACAACCCGTGCAGCAGCGACAGCACAATGCCGGTGGCAACGCCAATTTCGATCGGCAGCGCCACGATGGCGACGGCCGTCACAAGGATCAGGGCGAACTCGACAGGTGCTTGCCGCCAGGTCGCGGCAAAGGTCTGCCAGCGCAGGATGCGTAGCGCGACGAAGAAAAGAACACCCGACAGGGCCGCCTCCGGGACATTGGCCAGCAGCTTCGCACCAAACAGCACCAGGGCCAGCACGATTCCCGCTGCAAACAGGCCGGCGAGTTGCGACCGGCCTCCTGTTTCACTGACGATGGCCGTGCGCGGCGGACTGGCATTGACGGGGAAAGCACCGACCATGCCGGCGAGAAGGCTGCCCGCGCCAACGCCGACGAAATCGCGATTGACATCGGGGCCCGGACCCGACCGGTTGGCAAAGGAGCGCGTGGTGGCCGCGGTTTGCACCATCACCACCAGCGCGATCAGCAATGCGATGGGCACCAGCGTCCGCAGGTCCTCCATGGCGACAGCTGGAACCGCAATCTTCGGCAGACCCTCGGGCAACGGGCCAAGCACGGCAACGCCATGCTGCGGCAGGTCGAACAGGGTCGCCAGCAACGTTGCCAGCACCAGAGCAATGAGCGCGCCGGGAATGCGCGGGCTGACGCGTTCGCCAAAGAACACAACTGCAAAGACGCCCAGCCCGAGTGCGACGCTGGGTAGGTTGATCTGTCCGAAGTCCCTGGAGATCGCGGCCAACTGCTGAAACACATCGCCGCTAACCCCACGCAGGCCGAGCATCGCAGGCAATTGCGAAATGACGATATGGACCGAGATGCCGGCGAGGAAGCCGGCTGTGACCGGAACGGACAACAGGTCCGCCAGCCAGCCCAGCCGCAACAACCCGCCGGCAACGACGATGACGCCGACCATCAGCGCCAGCATGGCAGCAAGCTCGCCATAGTGCGGCGAGCCGGCCGTGGCCACAAGCGCGAGGCCACCGGCGAAAATGGGGGTGATGGTCGAATCGGCACCGGCCGAGAGATAGCGGCTGGCACCAAAGGCGGCGAAAGCCAGCGAGCCGGCGATGAAGGCAAAAAAGCCTACTTCCGGCGAGAAATCGCCGAGGCGTGAGGTGGCCATCTGCTCGGGAATGGCGATGGCTGCAAGCGTCAGCGCGGCGGTCAGGTCGCCGCCGAGGTCGCGGCGACGCCAGCCCTGCAGGGTGCCGAACAGCAGCCGCGAGCCCGGCAACCCGGTCCGTCGATCGGCTTCACCTTCCATCCGAACCTCGCCCATTCTCGGATCAAGCTAGCATGCCTGTCCGCATAACGCGGGATATCCGACAGCCGTTCCTGCTAAGGTTGCGCCATCTTGCGCCCGCTGTGCTCGGCAAGCCAGATGCCGCCGAGCACCAGCACCATGGCCATGGCGTGGTAGAGCTGGAAATCCTCGCCGATGATCATCACCGACAACAGCGTGCCGAAGATCGGCACCATGTTGATGAACAGCCCGGCGCGGTTGGCGCCGATAAGCTCGACGCCCCTGATGTAGAAGATCTGCGCCAGGATCGACGGGAACAGGACCATATAGGCGGTGATCGCCCAGCCCATCGCATCGGGTGCGATGGCGCGGCCGGTGCCGATTTCCCAGGCGACGAACGGGATTGAGGTGACGAATGCTGCCGCTGTCATCACGATCATCAGGCTCATCCAGTGGATGTCGGGCTTGAAGCGCAGCGCCACCGTGTAGGCGCTGTAGACCAGCACCGCGATCAGCATCAGCGCATCGCCGAAATTCATGTCGAGCTCAAGCAGGGTCCCGAGGTCGCCGTGGCTGGCGGTCAGCGCGATGCCTGTCAGCGACAGCAGGAAGCCCAAGATCTGGCCCCAGCTGACGCGCATGCGAAACAGGATGAAGTTGGCAGCGAAGATGACCATCGGCATGCCGGCCTGCTCGATGCTGGCATTGATCGCCGAGGTGAAGTTGAGTGCCGAATAGAGGGCGGCATTGAAGGCGGTGAAGCCAAGCCCGCCCAATGTGATGAGCAGCCAGATGTGCTTGCGCGCCACCGCCCAATCGGCCCGCAGCCTGGGCCAGCCGACGGCACCGAGGAATGCCGCCGCGAACGCCCAGCGCAACGACGTCAGCAGCATCGGCGAGGCGTGGCCGACGGCAAGCTTGCCCGCCACCGCATTGCCGCCCCAAAACAGCGTGGTCGCCAACAGCAGGACATAGGCGTTTCGGTGCATGCGGCCGGACTTTCGCTGGCGATGGGCTACATCACGGCCTAGGTGCCGGGTCCAGACAAGTAAATGCGCCCAAAGGCGGAATTTGTTGTGCCTCAGGCGGCAAAGAAAGGTCGCACATCCAATTGCTTGGCGTTATAGAGGCCTGTCATTTTGCACTGTTCGCGGCCTGGTCCGCGATGTCGGAAGGAAAATATTATGGCCAATGTGGTGGTCGTCGGTTCCCAGTGGGGCGACGAAGGCAAGGGCAAGATCGTCGACTGGCTGTCGGAGCGCGCCGATGTCGTGGTCCGTTTCCAGGGCGGACACAATGCCGGCCATACGCTGGTGGTCGACGGCGTCGTCTACAAGCTGTCGCTGCTGCCTTCCGGCGTCGTGCGCGCGGGCAAGCTGTCGATCATCGGCAATGGCGTGGTCTTCGACCCGCATGCCTTTGTCGCCGAGCTGGAGAAGATCCGCGCCCAGGGCGTCGAGATCGGCCCTGACCGCCTGAAAATCGCCGAAAACACCGCGCTTATCCTGTCGCTGCATCGTGAGCTGGATGGCTTCCGCGAGGACGCCGCCTCCAATTCCGGAACGAAGATTGGCACGACCCGTCGCGGCATCGGCCCCGCCTACGAAGACAAGGTGGGCCGCCGTGCTGTCAGGGTGATGGATTTGGCGGATTTGGACACCCTGCCCCAGAAGGTCGACCGGCTGCTGACGCACCACAATGCGATGCGTCGCGGCCTCGGTCACCCCGAAGTCACGCACGATGTCATCATGACCGAACTGACTTCGATCGCCGACAAGATCCTGCCTTACATGGACCGCGTCTGGAAGGTGCTGGACGACAAGCGCCGCGCCGGCGAGCGCATCCTGTTCGAAGGCGCGCAGGGCACCTTGCTCGACATCGACCACGGCACCTATCCGTTCGTCACCTCGTCCAACACCGTCGCCGGCCAGGCCGCTGCGGGTTCGGGCATGGGCCCGGGTTCAATTCACTACGTGCTCGGCATCACCAAGGCCTACACCACCCGCGTCGGCGAAGGTCCGTTCCCGACCGAACAGCAGAACGAGGTCGGCGAGTTCCTCGGCACCCGCGGCCATGAGTTCGGCGTGGTCACCGGGCGCAAGCGCCGCTGCGGCTGGTTCGATGCCGTTCTGGTGCGCCAGGCGGTCGCCGTCAACGGCATCAAGGGCATCGCCCTGACCAAGCTCGACGTGCTCGACGGCCTCGACGAGATCAAGGTTTGCACCGGCTACATGCTCGATGGCGAATTGATCGACTATCTGCCGGCGAGCCAGGGCGCGCAGGCCCGCGTCGAGCCGGTCTACGAGACGCTCGAAGGCTGGAAAGGCACCACTGCCGGCGCGCGCAGCTGGAACGACCTGCCGGCCCAAGCGGTAAAGTATGTGCGCTACATCGAAGAGCTGATCGGCGCGCCCGTAGCCATGCTTTCCACCAGCCCGGAGCGGGATGACACGATACTTGTGACCGACCCGTTTGAAGACTAGTTTTGGCAGCTTTCCGGCGGCTGATTTGCCGCCGGATTCGGCCCGGCCCAGAAGAAGAGATAGGTCGACGAGAGAATGGCAGACTTCGTAGCGGTTCTGAAAAAGACGCTGGACGGCATGGGCGACACCACGCCGGCGATGCGCGCGCGGGTATATGACAAGGCCCGCAGCACCATCGCGGCCAAGCTCGCCGCGCTCAATCCGCAGCCGCCCGCAGCCGTCGCCGAACGCCAGACGAAGTCGCTCGAGGACGCGATCGCCACCGTCGAGGCGGAGTTCAACGCGCCACCGGTCGATGACGATCCGCTGGCCGAGCTGGAAAACGTCTTTACCTCGATCGCCCGCAACAAGGACCAGCCGGCTTACAGCCGTCCGGCACCTGCACCGGAGCCTCAGCGCCCGGCAGCACCACCGCCTGCCGCCCCGATTCCGGCCTATGTGCCGCAACAGCGCGAGCCGCTGCCCGATTTCTCGGCAAGCGAGGACGACGAAGGTCCGGAAGCCGACGGCGACGATCGCTTCGACACGACCGACGGCGGCGACCCGTTCGCGAACACCAGGCAAAGGCCGCGCAAGCGCGTCAGCGGCGGCCTGATCGCGGCGGTCCTTGCCGTGGCAGTTGTCGGCGCCGGTGGCTATGCGCTGTGGTCGAACCGCGATGCCTTCCTCGGCGCCAGCAGCGACACGCCGGCTGAGACGACACCGCCCGCAAGTGAAGCTGCAACACCTCCGCCCGCCAATGGCGGACAGGCTGCCCAGGCGCCGGCAAATGGCGAGCCGGGCAAGTTCACCCAGCGCATGACAGCGGACGGCAAGGAAGTCGACCCAGGTCCGGCCAGCGGCAGCAATGGCGTTGGCGAAGGCACCTCGGTCGCGACCCTGACCCAGCCGGCCCCGGCAACGCCGCCGGCGACACCGGAACCTGCGCCGGCTACGCCGGCACCTGCCGAGGGTGCGGCGACGACGACACCGCCTGTGGCGGGCGAGAACACGCCCGTGGCCGTCGGACAGAAGGCGATCTTCTACGAAGAGCGCACCAATGTCGCCCAGGGTTCGGCAGAATCCGGCTCCGTCGTCTGGACGGTGGTGCAGGAATCGCCCGGCGGCGACCTGCCGCCCGAACCGGCAATCCGCGCCGAGGCGACAATCCCGGGCAAGGACATCCAGCTGCGCATGACCATCCGCCGCAACGCGGACAAGACACTGCCGGCGAGCCATATCCTGGAAATGATCTTCCTGACGCCTGACGGTTTCGACGGCGGCGGCATCGAAAACATCCTGCGCGTGGCGATGAAGAGCTCCGAACAGGACGCCGGCAACTCGCTGCTCGGCATTCCGGCCAAGATCGCCGACGGCTTCTTCCTCGTTGCCCTCAACGACACCAAGGCCGAAGTCGACGCCAACCTGAACCTGCTGCGCCGCCAGAGCTGGATCGACGTGCCAGTTGTCTACAAATCCGGCCGCCGCGCGCTGTTCACCCTGGAAAAGGGCATCCCCGGCGACAAGGTGTTCGAAGAGGCGATGAAGGCCTGGCAGGCCAAGGAAGCGGGCTGAGTATTCTCGCTAGCCGGCGTGTCGGTTGCGCGCGTGCGTAGCTCGGGGGATGCAGTAGCGACTGCCAAAGCAAGGTGATACGCTGAAGAACGCCTTTGGCAGACGTTCTGGCTGGCGGATGTAGCGCAAGACGACAGAACCCCGGATGCCTCCGGAGATGTCATGTGGCCTGCGACGACAGATCTTCCGCATCTCGGCACCTCCCTCGCTCTCACCGATGGAGGCCTTGAAACGACGTTGGTCTTCCTCGAGGGGATGGACCTGTCGTGTTTCGCGGCGTTTCCGCTGCTTCTCGACGTGGCCGGGCGCGACAAGCTCGACAGTTACTTCCGGCGCTATCTTGAAATCGCCGAGCAACATGGCTTGAGCTTCGTGCTGGACACGCCGACATGGCGGGCCAATCCCGACTGGGGCGAGAAGCTCGGTTATTCCCGCACGGCGCTCACCGACATCAACCGTCGCGCCGTAGCCCATGCACAAGCGCTGCGGACGCCCTACGTCGCCCGCGGCATGACGGTTCCGGTGAATGGCGTGGTCGGCCCGCGCGGCGACGGCTACCGCCCCGACATGATGATGACGCCGGTCGAGGCCGCGGACTATCACGGCGACCAGGTCATCGCGTTCCGCGACGCGGGCGCCAACGTGGTCAGCGCCGTGACCATGAACTACCCTGAGGAAGCGGTCGGCATTGCCTGCGCCGCCATGGGTGTTGGCCTGCCGTCGGTGATTTCTTTCACCGTCGAGACCGACGGGCGATTGCCGTCGGGCGAAAGCTTGCGGGCAGCGATCGAAACCGTCGACGACGAGACAGACGGCGCCCCCGCCTACTTCATGATCAACTGTGCCCATCCCAGCCATTTCGACAGCGTGCTGGCGGAAGGCGGCGAGTGGATCCACCGCATCGGCGGCGTGCGGGCGAACGCATCGACAAAGAGCCATGCCGAGCTTGACGCGGCGACCGAGCTGGACCCGGGCGACCCTGCCGATCTTGCCCGCCGCTATCGCGCCATGCGCAACCGCTTCGGCCACATCAAGGTTCTTGGCGGCTGCTGTGGCACCGACCACCGCCATATCGCAGCCATCTGCGAAGCCTGCCTTTGAAGCCCTGGGCTAGCCTTCGAGTTCCTCGCGCAGCATCTCCAGCTCGAACCATTCTTCCTCGAGCGCGGTCAGCGTCGCGCGCTCCTTGTCGAGGGCAGCGATGGTCTTCTGGAAGCCGTGCGGGTCGCGTTCATAAAAGGCCGGGTCGGCAATCTGGTTTTCCAGCCGCGAAATCGACGCGGTCACTGCTTCCATCTTCTTGGGCAGGCTTTCAAGCGCGAATTTCTGCTTGAACGACAGCTTCTTCGACGCGGCCTTGGGCGCCTCCGGCTCGCTGCGGCCAGCGGACGCTTGGCCGTTGGCCGCCTTGCGCGATTTCCGGTCGTCGAGCTTGGTGCCGCCGCGCTGGGCCAGCATGTCGGCATAACCACCGGCATACTCGATCCAGCGACCTTCGCCGTCGGGCGCGATGATGCTGGTCACCGTGCGGTCGAGGAAGTCGCGGTCGTGGCTGACGAGGATGACGGTGCCGGCAAAACCGGCGACCAGTTCCTGCAACAGCTCCAGCGTCTCCATGTCGAGATCGTTTGTCGGTTCGTCGAGCACCAGGAGATTGGCCGGGCGCGCCAGAACGCGTGCCAGGATCAACCGGGCGCGCTCGCCGCCAGAGAGTTCGCGCACCGGCGTGCGCGCCTGCTCGGGCTTGAACAGGAAGTCCTTCATGTAGGAAACGACGTGGCGCTGCTCGCCATTGATGACGAGGTTTTCGCCGCGCCCGTCGGTCAGATAGCTCGACAGCGTCTCATGCGGATCGACAGCCTCGCGCTTCTGGTCGAGCGTCGCGATCTCGAGATTGACGCCAAGCCGGATCGTGCCGGCGTCGGGCTCAAGTTCGCCGGTCAGCATCTTGAGCAAGGTCGTCTTGCCGGCACCATTGGGACCGACGAGGCCGACACGGTCGCCACGCTGGATACGGGTGGAGAACCCCTTGACCACCTCAAGATCGCCGAAGGCCTTGTCGATGTTCTTGGCCTCGATGATCAGCTTGCCGGATTCGGCCGCCTCGCTCGCCACCATCGTCGCCACGCCCTCGGCACCGCGGTGGCCACGGAAGCGCTGGCGCATCGTCTGCAACTCGCCGAGCCGGCGCATGTTGCGCTTGCGCCGCGCCGTCACGCCATAGCGCAGCCAGTGTTCCTCGCGCACGATCTGGCGGCCGAGCTTGTGCTGGTCGCGCTCTTCTTCCTCGAGGATCTGGTCGCGCCATTCCTCGAAATGGGCAAAGCCGCGATCGAGCCGGCGCGTCTGGCCGCGATCGAGCCAGACCGTATTGCGGCTGACGCGTTCGAGAAAACGCCTGTCATGCGAAATGACGATCAGCGCCGACGAGGTGCGGATCAGCTCTTCTTCCAGCCATTCGATGACGGCAAGGTCGAGATGGTTGGTAGGCTCGTCGAGCAGCATGATGTCAGGCTCGGGTGCCATGACGCGGGCAAGGGCTGCGCGCCGCGCCTCGCCGCCCGACAGGTCGGCCGGCGATTCTTCGCCGGTGAGGCCGAGATGGTCGAGCAGATAGGTGGCGCGATGCGGATCGTCGGCAGGCCCGAGCCCGGCTTCGACATAGGCGCGCACCGAGGCAAAACCGTCCATGTCGGGCATCTGCGGCAGGTAACGGATCGTCGCCGAAGGCTGGCGGAACACCTCGCCATCCTGCGGTTCGATCATGCCGGCGGCGATCTTGAGCAACGTCGACTTGCCGGAGCCGTTGCGCCCGACAAGCGCGATCTTGTCGCCCACCGCGGCCGTCAATGCGGCGCCATCGAGCAGCGGCTGGCCGCCAAAAGTCAGACGGATGCCGTCGAGATTGAGAAGCGGTGGCGCCATGTTTCAGAAATCCGAGGCAGGAAAGGGATGAGCGAGAAGCAGCGCGCGACCGCTGCCGAGCGAAATCCGCAATGAACCCCGCACTTCGTTGGACAGTGTCAGCGACGAGCCGAAAGGCACATTCACGCTGTTAAGCGGCCATTTAGCGCCCTCTTCGGAAAGCCCGGTGAGTTCGGAAAAGGCGAGCACGGAAAACAGCATGCCGTCGTCATAGTCGAAGGATGCCGTGCCCGGCAGAAGCGGCAGCGCCTCCTGGCGCCCGCTGGTCAGCACCACTTCGGTGCCGGCCTCGGCCAGCCTGAGCGCCAGCGCCAGATGCAGGAAGGCATGGTCGGCGCGCGGGCCGCCAAAGGCGCCGACCAGCACAAGCGACGTCGCACCGAGGCCAAGCGCGGCAGCGATGGCCAATTCGCCGTCGGTTCTGTCCTTTTCGGCCGGAAAGGTTTCGCGCGGCAACCCAGTGAAGCGCGGATCGAGATCGACTGGTACGGAATCGAAGTCGCCGAGCCACAGCTCCGGCATCAGCCCGAGCGTGGCGGCATGGCGAATGCCGGCATCGGCCGCGATCACGCGACTGCCCGCGACCTGACGATCGATGCGCGGGGTGCGGAAAAGCTCGCCGCCAAGAAGTATGGTGAACCGGGTCATGGCATGCGCATTACCAGTCCGGCAGCCGAAACGGAAGGCCGCGAGATGGTCGGTGGCCGGCAAACTACTGCTTGCGCGGGCTGCGCCACGGCCCTATTTGTTGAGCCGCTCTAACGGGGTGCCGATCGCGCAATTGCGTGCCGGCTGAGAGGCACAGGGAACCGTCCCGGCCAACCCGCTGAACCTGATCCGGTTTGTACCGGCGGAGGGATTAGATGCTTCGGACGCCCGGCGCTTCAAATTCCCTTTCAACACCCATGAAGGAGGCGCCGATGCGCTCGCTCGTCCTGTCCCTGACATCCGCCCTGGCGCTTGCCGCGGTTGCTTTCCCGGCCGCAGCCGAAGGCCAGCTGACCGTCTACACCTATGAAAGCTTCACCTCGGAATGGGGTCCCGGCCCGCAGGTCAAGAAGGCCTTCGAGGCCGAATGCGCCTGCACCGTCGATTTCGTCTCCGTGGCTGACGGCGTGGCCCTGCTCAACCGCGTCAAGCTCGAGGGCGCTTCGACCAAGGCCGACATCGTGCTTGGCCTCGACACCAACCTGACCGCCGAGGCCAAGGCGACCGGCCTGTTTGCACCACACGCCGCCATTGGCGACGACGTCAAGGTGCCGGGCGACTGGAAGGACGACACCTTCGTGCCCTACGACTACGGCTACTTCGCCGTCGTCTACGACACCGAGAAGCTGAAGAACCCGCCCAAGAGCCTGAAGGAACTGGTCGAGGGCGATCCCGAGCAGAAGATCGCGATCCAGGATCCGCGCACCTCGACTCCGGGCCTCGGCCTGCTGTTGTGGGTCAAGTCGGTCTATGGCGACAAGGCGCCGGAAGCCTGGGCCAAGCTCAAGGGCCGCGTTTTGACCGTGACGCCGGGCTGGAGCGAGGCCTATGGCCTGTTCACCAAGGGCGAGGCGCCGATGGTGCTGTCCTACACCACCTCGCCGGCCTACCACATGGTGGCGGACAAGTCGGAGCGCTACCAGGCGGCATCCTTCGAGGAAGGCCACTACCTGCAGATCGAGGTCGCCGGCATCACCACCACAGGCGCCAAGAACCCGCTGGCCGAGAAGTTCATGGCCTTCATGACCAGCCCCGGCTTCCAGGACGTTGTGCCCGAGACCAACTGGATGCTGCCGGCCGGCAAGACCGACAAGCCGCTCAACCCGGCCTTCGACAGGCTGGTGAAGCCGGCCAAGACGCTGCTGTTCAGCGCCGACGAGGTGGCTGCCAACCGCAAGGCCTGGGTCGACGAGTGGCTCGGCGTGATGAGCAAGTAAGGCAATATCTGAGGTGACTGCCCTGCCCCTCATCCGCCTGCCGGCACCTTCTCCCCGTGAACGGGGAGAAGGGACAAGCGGCAACGCCGGCGCCTCCCTCTCCCCGTTCACGGGGAGAGGGTAAGGGTGAGGGGCAGCGCAACCTTGGCCAGATCCAGCACCGAGCCCCGCATCACCGCCGGTATCCTCGCGCTCGCCGCCATCGCCGTGCTGATCGGCGGGGCGTTTGCCGGGCTTGGCATCGAGGCCGCGCGCAACCCGCAAGGAGCCGCTGCGGCCTTCGACGGTTATCTCTTCCGCGTCGCCCGCTTCACGCTGTGGCAGGCATTGCTGTCGACGCTGCTTTCGGTCGCACCTGCCATCTTCGTCGCCCGCGCTCTGTCGCGGCATCCGCAATTTCCCGGCCGTGGGCTGATCCTGCGCCTGTTCGCCATCCCCCTCGCATTGCCGGCGATCGTCGCAGCCCTTGGAATCCTGTCGCTCTACGGCCGCGCTGGCTATTTCGCCGAACCGCTGACGGCACTGACCGGCGGGACCTGGCCTGGCATCTACGGCCTGTCGGGCATCCTGGTCGCCCATGTCTTCTTCAACCTGCCCTTGGCGACGCGGCTGATGCTGGAGGCACTGCAGACAGTCCCGGCCGACCAGTGGCGGCTGGCGAGCCAGCTCGGCATGGGTGCACGGTCGAGCTTCCGCCTGATCGAATGGCCGGCGCTACAGGCAGCCCTGCCCGGCATATCAGGGCTGGTGTTCATGCTGTGCATCACCTCCTTCACCATCGTCCTGACGCTCGGTGGCGGACCGGCAGCGACGACGCTGGAGGTGGCGATCTACCAGGCGCTGCGTTTCGATTTCGATCCCGCGCGCGCGGTCGCTTTGACCCTGTTGCAGATCGCCCTCACCGCCGTCGTGGTCCTGGTGCTGATGCGGCTCGGCGCCAACACCACGGGAGACGCCAACCTGCCGGTGGCGCAGCGCAGCTACATCAGGGCAAAGGCCGGCGAACGGACGCTCAACGTCGCCGTCATCCTGGTAGCCCTTGCCTTCGTCGGCGGCCCGATGCTGGCGACTCTCGTCTCGGGGCTCGAAGCCGATCTCGGCCGGCTGGCAAGCGAAGCGTCGGTACAACTGGCGACGCTGACCAGCATCGTTCTGGCCACGCTGTCGGCGACGCTCGCCGCCATGCTCGCTTTGTCCCTTGTCATGGCGCGAAGGGCACTGGCCGGCAGCAGGCCAGGCGGCGCGAGGAAGTTGCTCGAGCGCTTCACCGACACAGGCGCCGGCTTCGTGCTGGTGGTACCGCCGATCGTCATCGGCGCCGGCTGGTTCGTGCTGGTGCGGCAGTCGGTCGACGTCTTTGCGCTGGCACCATTCATGGTCGTCACCGTCAACGCCGTCATGGCAATGCCGTTTGCCGTCCGCGCCGTCCGTCCCGCCTATGATGCGGCCAGCGAACGCCACGAGCGGCTTTGCGGCCAGCTCGGCATATCAGGCTGGAACCGGCTGCGGCTGATCGATTGGCCGGTACTCAGGCGTCCGCTGGCCACGGCATTCGCCTTTGCCATGGCGCTGTCGCTCGGCGACCTCGGCGTCATCGCGCTGTTTGGCAGCGACGCGGTGCAGACCTTGCCCTACCTTCTGCTCGCCCGCATGGGCAGCTACCGCACCGATGACGCGGCGGGCCTTGCGCTGATGCTCGGCCTGTTGTGCCTGGCTCTGACGATGCTCGCCGACCGCCTCGGCAGGGAGACTTCGAAATGACCTCGACCAGTGCGGCGGTGCGCCTCGACCAGGTGGTGTTCAGCTACAGCGACACCATGGTGCGCTTCGACGTGACATTTGCGCCGGGCGAGATCACCGCCATCATGGGGCCAAGCGGTGCCGGCAAGTCGACCTTGCTCAACCTCGTTGCCGGTTTCGAGACCCCGCGCGAAGGACGGGTGCTGATCGGCGACATGGACGTGACAATGGCACCGCCAGCCGACCGGCCGGTGTCGATGGTGTTTCAGGAAAACAACCTTTTTGCCCATCTCGACATCGAAAAGAACGTCGGTCTCGGCCGCTCGCCGGCGCTGCGTCTGAGCGCTGCGGACAGGCAGGACGTGGCCGCGGCATTGGCCCGCGTCGGCCTTGCCGGCATGGAAAGGCGCCTGCCACGCGAATTGTCCGGCGGCGAACGCCAGCGCGTGGCGCTGGCCCGTGTGTTGGTGCGCGACCGGCCGATTCTCCTGCTGGATGAACCCTTTGCCTCGCTTGGACCAGCATTGCGCGACGATATGCTGGATCTTGTGGCAAGCGTTCATGCAGAACGCAGGATGACCGTGCTTTTCGTGACACACCAACCCGAAGATGCCCGCAAACTGACCGAAAACATGGTTTTCGTCGAGGCTGGCGCTGTAGCAGCAACAGGAAAGACTGCGGATTTCTTTACGAATTCTGGACCTGAAGCGTTCAGACACTATATCGGCAGTGAACGGTGATGGCACGATCACGCCGCGTTGCCCGGAAGCGGACATAATTTACAGCCAAATCGCCATATTGGCGGCGACGGCCTTATTGTGTCGGCAAGCTGAGTGTGGCTACGTCCAAACGGCGTGGGCCGCCTTCTGCTTCGCCCGCCGACGAAGGAATTTGAAAGGACGCGAGCTCTGCCCACCTGCCGCGACGGACTGATCGAGACGACAACGCCCCGCTATGCGCGACTGCTGGTCGCCGTGGCGCTGTCGGCGCTTGTCGCCGGTTGCCAGGTGCTCAACCCCTCCGACGTTCGCGAGTCCGGCTTCCAGCCATCGAACAATCCGGTGACCGTCGACAACGTCACGCGCAACGACAAGCTCGCCGAAATCGCCAAGGCGCAGCATCCGCGCATCCTGGCGACCTATGGCGGCGAATACTCCGATCCCAAGCTGGAGCGCATGGTCGCCAAGGTTGTCGGCAGCCTGACCACGGTGTCGAGCAACCCGAACCAGACCTACCGTATCACCATCCTCAATTCGCCCAACGTCAACGCCTTTGCGCTGCCGGGCGGCTATCTCTATGTCACGCGTGGACTCCTGGCGCTGGCCAACGACTCTGCAGAACTGGCGGCCGTCATCTCGCACGAGATGGGCCACGTCACCGCCAACCACGGCATCCAGCGCCAGCAGAAGGAAGCCGAGGAAGTGCTGGCGACCAAGGTCGTCACCGACGTGCTCGGCGAAAGCCCGACGGCCAAGGCAGCACTGATCCGCGGCAAGCTCCGGCTCGCCCAATTCTCGCGCAACCAGGAACTGGAAGCCGACGGCATCGGCATCAAGATGAGCGGCCAGGCCGGCTACGACCCGTTTGCCGCCGGCCGTTTCCTGCAGTCAATGGCCGCCTATTCCGACCTGCGCGCAGTCAGCGGTGCGACCGATGCGAGTCTCGACTTCCTGGCCAGCCACCCCAACGCGCCGCAGCGCATCGATCTGGCCCAGCGCCACGCCCGCCAGTTCGGCGCGCCCGGCATCGGCAAGCGCGACCGCGATTCCTTCCTTGCCGGCATCGACGGGCTGCTGTTCGGCGACACGCCCGACGAGGGTTACGTGCGCGGGACAACCTTCCTGCACCCCAAGCTCGGCATCTCGTTTGCCGTGCCGCAGGGCTTCATCATCGACAACACCGCGGCCGCCGTCACCGCGACGGGCCCTGACAACACCGCCATCCGTTTCGATGGCGTGGCCATCGACGCCAAGCTGCCGCTGGCCGACTATGTCAAAAGCGGCTGGGTCGCCGGCCTTGACCCGTCAAGCGTGCGTTCGGAAACGATCAACGGCAACGAGGCCGCCTTCGCCCGCGCCAATGCCGAGGGTTGGCAGTTCGACATCGTGGTCATCCGCAACGGCGCGCAGGTCTACCGCCTGCTGACGGCGGCACCGACTGCCAGCACCACGCTCGACGCCATCGCGCGTTCGGTCAGCTCCAGCTTCCGGGTCATGACGGCGGCGGAAAAGGCGGCCCTCAAGCCGCTGCGCATCCGCGTCATCACCGTTCAGCCGGGCCAGAACATGGGTTCGCTCGCCGCCAGCATGGTTGGCGTCGACCGCAAGCTCGATCTGTTCAGGGTGTTGAATGCGCTGGCGCCGGGCGCTTCGATATCGGCCGGTGACAAGGTCAAGGTCGTCACCGACCGGTAGTCAGACCGGCAGGAATGCCGAGTTCTGTCGCTCCAAAGCCGATTTCAGCTTCTCCATCGCGCGGGTCTCGATCTGGCGTACCCGTTCCTTGGAAATGCCGAGCGACGTGCCAAGCTCTTCGAGCGTCGCGCCCTCCTCGGTCAACCGGCGTTCCTCGATGATCTGCAACTCGCGCGCGTTGAGCACACCAAGCGCGTCGTGCAGCCAGCTCGAACGCCGCTCGATGTCGATCGCATCGCCGACCAGCTCATCCGGCAATGGATCATTCGACACCAGAAGGTCCATGCGTTCGCCAGAATCGCCATCGTCGCTGAGCGGCGCATTGAGCGAGGCATCGGGCACGGAAAGGCGCATGTCCATCATCGCGACGTCGGCTTCCGACACGCCAAGCGCAATCGAGATTTCCTGATAGGCAGCGGCACCGCCAAGCGGACCTCCACCCTGGGCAAGGCGGGCGCGCATGCGGCGCAGGTTGAAAAACAGCGACTTCTGCGCCGAGCTCGTACCGCCCCTGACGATCGACCAATTGCGCAGGATGTAATCCTGCATTGAAGCCCGGATCCACCAGGTGGCATAGGTCGAGAACCGGACCTCGCGTTGGGGATCGAAACGCGCCGCCGCCTCGAGAAGCCCGACATGGCCTTCCTGGATGAGGTCGCCCATTGGCAGGCCGTAGCGCCTGAACTTGACCGCCATGGCGATGACGAGGCGCATATGGGCCGTGGTGATGCGGTTGAGCGCGTCCTGGTCGTGCCGCTCTTTCCAGCGTATCGCCAGCTCCAGTTCTTCGCCGCGCTCCAGATAGGGTGCGCGCGACGCCGCCCTCAGCATCATCTGCTCGCCGGCCAGGCCTGCCCGATCCATATACATGCTGCGCCCCTTGTCTTGAGAGCAGCAGGGCGCGCTTCGCAATTGTGATGCTGCCCCGCAGGGCCAGTAACGCGCGATGTCGGCGAATGTTCCGGCGTGGCGAGGCGACACTGTTTCTGTGAGATTCAGATTCCAGTATTACGCCATATTTGAAATTTCATTCCTTATGTTCGAGAGCAGCATCTGACAGATTGCCGTCAATCACAACTTTCCCGGCCTTGGTGGCCGGCACAAAATCGGGATCACATAAAATGAAGTGGTTTAAATCGCTGGCCGTTGCCGCAACGATCCAGCTCGCCGCCGTCGCCGCCGGCCACGCCGGTGAAAATCTTAATGAGATCAAGGCCGCCGGCGTCTTCAAGATCGGCACCGAAGGCACCTACGCGCCCTTCACCTACCACGATGCCTCGGGCGCGCTGGTCGGCTTCGACGTCGAGATCGGCAAGGAAATCGCCAAGCGCCTCGGCGTCAAGGCAGAGTTCCTCGAAGGCAAATGGGACGGCCTGATCGCCGGCATCGATGCCAAGCGCTACGACGCGGTCATCAATCAGGTCGGCATCACCGAAGCGCGCAAGGCCAAATACGACTTCTCCGACCCCTACATCGCTTCGAAGGCGGTGCTGATCGTCAGCGGCAAGAACGAAGAGATCAAGGGCTTTGCCGACCTCAAGGGCAAGAAGTCGGCCCAGTCGCTGACCAGCAATTTCGGCAAGATCGCCGAAGCCAATGGCGCTGAGCTCGTCGGCACCGACGGCTTCGACCAGTCGATCCAGCTGGTGCTCAACGGCCGCGCCGACGCCACCATCAATAACTCGCTGTCGTTCTTCGACTTCAAGAAGCACAAGCCCGACGCCGACGTGAAGATCGTTGCCGAAGAGGCCAAAGCCGATTTCTCCGGCGTGATCGTGCGCAAGGGCGAGCCCGAACTGGTCGAGGCGATCAACAAGGCGCTGGCCGAGATCAAGGCCGACGGCACCTACAAGAAGATCTCCGAGGCCTATTTCGGCGCCGACGTCTCGCAATAACGGCATTGTCCTTCAGGCGGTGGCGAGCGTGGCTTCCGCCTGACAGGCACGCATTTTCCACCTCTCATTTTTTCCCATGAACTTGCCCGGAAAATCTGCGATTTTCCGGGCAAGTTGTTTATGCGGATAGAGCGTCCTTTGCGCGTCCGACCAGACGCGCAGCGCTCTATTGTGGAGAAGGGACATTCATCTTGCCACATTGGCTGCAATTGATGCTGGAGTCGCTCGGGCCCTTGTTGTGGGCCGCGCTCGTCTTCACGGCACCGCTGACGCTGCTCTCCTTTGCCTTCGGCCTGACCGTCGGGCTGGGTGCCGCACTCGCCCGCCTGTTCGGTCCAGGGTGGCTGTCGGCAATCGTCCGCTTCTACGTCTGGATCGTCCGCGGCACGCCGCTTCTGGTGCAGTTGTTCCTGATCTTCTACGGTCTGCCCAGTGTCGGCATCGTGCTCGACGCTTTCCCGGCCGCGCTGATCGGCTTCACCCTCAATGTCGGGGCCTATTCCTCCGAGATCATCCGCGCCGCCATAAGTTCGGTTGCCAAGGGGCAGTGGGAGGCCGCTTATTCGATCGGCATGACGTGGTCGCAAGCAATGCGCCGGACGATCCTGCCGCAGGCAGCGCGCGTCGCTGTGCCGCCGCTGTCCAACACCTTCATCTCGCTGGTCAAGGACACTTCGCTGGCCGCCGCCATCACCGTGCCGGAGATGTTTCAGGCCGCGCAACGCATCGTCGCCACCACCTACGAGCCGCTGATCCTCTATGTCGAGGCCGCCATACTCTATCTCGCAATGAGTTCGGTGCTGTCGTCGCTGCAGGTCAAGCTCGAAAAGCGGCTCAACCGTTATGGCGGCTTCCTGGAGGCGCGGACATGATCGGGCTTTCCCACATCGTCAAGCAGTTCGGCGACAACACCGTGCTCAAGGACGTTTCGGTCGAGATCAGGGAAGGCAGCGTCACCGCTCTCGTCGGACCTTCCGGCGGCGGCAAGAGCACGCTTTTGCGCTGCATCAACCTGCTGGAAATCCCGACCTCGGGCACGGTGCGCATCGGCGACGACACGCTTGAGTTCCGCCCTGGCCATCGAGTAACCGCCAAGGCGATCCAGCAGCTACGGCGCCAGACCGGCATGGTGTTCCAGAACTTCCAGTTGTTTCCGCATCGCACGGCGATCGAAAACGTCATGGAAGGCCTGGTGACCGTGCTCAAGTGGCCGGAGGCCAAGGCGCGCGAACGCGCGCTGGCGCTGCTCGAAAAGGTCGGCATGGCGCACAAGGTCGATGCCTGGCCGGCAACGCTCTCAGGCGGGCAGCAGCAGCGCGTGGCCATCGCACGCGCACTGGCACCATCACCAAAGGTGCTTTTGTGCGACGAACCGACCTCGGCGCTTGACCCCGAACTCGCCCAGGAAGTGGTCGACGTGCTCGGCCAGCTGGCGCGCGAGGGCACGACCATGGTGATCGCGACGCACGACCTGCGTCTGGCTTCCAAGATCGCCCACGAAGTGGTTTTCCTGGAAGCGGGATCGGTGGTCGAAAAAGGCCCGGCGAGCGATGTGTTCGGCAAGCCGACGCACGAGCGCACCAAGCGCTTCATCGCCACGATCACGCATCGGCATCAACACGGCCAGGGTGGCGAAGGCTAGGTCCGTCGTCGATCGCGCCAAGCAAGTGTCAGAAAGAGATTTCGGCTGCCGGGCGGACATCAACCACAGCATCGCCGGCACCAAAACCGTCGAGCGTTTCATTGTGGTGGGCGATGATGTCGCCATGGGCAAGATTTGCCGAATCGGCGGTCGTATGGCCGTCGGCGACGAGCGTGACATCGTAGCCGAGAGATACGGCGCGACGCACAGTCGTGTCGACGCAATACTGGGTCATGCAGCCGCCGACGACCAGGTGCGAGATACCCAGTTCCCCGAGGCGGGCGCCCAGTTCCGTCTCATGAAACGCGTCCGAGCTCTTCTTGCGAACAAGAATATCACCGCTCTGCGGTGCTAGCTCCGGCCGGACTTCCCAGCCTTCGGTCCCAACCGCCAGCCGGTGACCTTCGGGGCCGTCGTGCTGGATGACGACAACCGGAACGCCTGCCGAGCGCGCCTTGTCTTGGAGGTCGCGTAGTCTGCCCGCCGTATTTTCGAGCGCAGCCTCCAGCAGCAGCTGCCGTTCAGGCGTCCCCTTGCCCTTGAGGATCGCCTTCTGCACGTCGATGATAAGAAGCGCCTTGCTCATCTGCTGTTTGTCCTAAAGCGGTCATGTTTGGCCTCCGATACAGCAAAACCGATCGCCTCCAAAACAAAACCGCCGATGGGCGAGGGTCCAGACGTGCCGGCATCTCATCCAATGAGAGGCTTCAGCATCTAATGAAAGCAAGTCATTTCGGGGCAGTAGGACACCAGCACCCTTTGAGGGTCTGCTTGGACACACGGCGCTTCGCTCCACAAACAAAAAACCCGGCCATTGGCCGGGTTTTTCATAATGGAACTGAAATGCCGGATCAGGCAGCTTCTTCCTGCTCTGCTTCGGCTTCTTCATTGTCGGCCTTGGCGCCGCGCTTCGGACCCTTGTTGAGGTTGGTCTCGATGAGACGGACAGCCTCGGTCTCCGACAAGCGGTTCACGGCTGCCAGCTCGCGTGCCATGCGGTCGAGTGCTGCTTCATAAAGCTGGCGCTCGGAATAGGACTGCTCGGGCTGATTGTCGGCGCGGTAGAGGTCGCGCACGACTTCCGCGATCGAAATCAGGTCGCCGGAATTGATCTTCGCGTCGTATTCCTGCGCGCGGCGCGACCACATGGTGCGCTTGACGCGGGCACGGCCCTGCACGACCTTCAATGCACGCTCGACATAGTCGGTCTCGGAAAGCTTGCGCATGCCAATGGAGGTCGCCTTGGCGACCGGCACCTTGAGGCGCATCTTGTCTTTCTGGAAATCGATCACGAACAGTTCGAGCTTGTGTCCCGCCACTTCCTGCTCGTCGATCGATACGATCTGACCGACACCATGCGCCGGATAGACAATATACTCGCCGGTCTTGAAACCGTGACGTGCTGCGGATTTCTTCTGCGGGATGGAAGTTGCCATACGCCCTGAACTCCTTCTTGTGACACCGGCCCGCCGAGGCCGGTTGATCGGGACAGTCGCAAAACGCGACCTTCTGCCGCACGACAATCGACCCCCAATCGGAAGAGCCTTGGACCGGCAAACCGCAAATGTTGCGACTGCCGGGCCCAGATTACTCTGGTCCGGGTTAGGGTTGTCACCTTTCAGTGAGTTAGGCTATGCGCCATAGATCGACGGTGTGTCATCGGCATGTTGGGCTAGCTCTAACACAAAAAGTCGGAAGAATCAAGATTTTGCTGCATACGCGAACATCCTGCCGCGTCAAGAGTCGACAACGGCACTCAATCCAACGATCTAGCGCCTTTTGAGGCGCGCAACCCTCAATTGCCTTCGCCAGGCTCGGCCGAAAAGTACTTCTCGAACTTACCCTCGACGCCGTCGAATTCCTTGGCGTCGGCGGGCGCGTCCTTCTTGGCCGTGATATTGGGCCATTTTTCGGCATATTCGGTGTTGATCTGCAGCCATTTGTCGAGGCCGGACTCGGTGTCCGGCTTGATCGCGTCGGCCGGGCATTCCGGTTCGCAGACGCCACAGTCGATGCACTCGTCGGGGTGAATGACGAGCATATTCTCGCCTTCATAGAAGCAGTCGACCGGACAAACCTCGATGCAATCCATGTATTTGCATTTGATGCAATTGTCGGTGACGACGTAGGTCATGAGGCAGGCTCCGGGACTTCCCGTATTTTTGTATCTTTGTCGGTGAGGTAGCCCCTTTGAAGGGCTGTTGCAAGGGCGGCCATTCCGCGCAGAAGCCAGTTGGCGGAACGTAATTCTCAACATGGTCGCCCAGCTTTAAAAAGCTTTGCGTCACTCGCTGCGCAGGCGGTCGGTGGCGCGCCGATCCTTCTTGGTCGGACGGCCGCTGCCGGCCTCGCGCAGCGGCGGCCTGGCGTCGGGCGGCGCCTGGTCCTTGGGCGTAGGCGCCGGCGAAATGTCTTCGTAGAGCTTGCGCGCCTCTTCGGCGGGCCCACGGCGCTCACCAGGCAGCAGAACCCTATAGACCAGGATGCGGCGGTCGAGCGTGATCGTCAGCACATCGCCCGACTTGACGATGTCGGAGGCCTGGCCGAGCTTCTGGCCGTTGCACCTGACGCCGCCCGACTGTGCGAGCTTGGCGCCAAGCGAACGCGACTTGACCGCGCGCGAGAAGAACAGCCACTTGTCGATGCGCTGTCTTCCCTCGCCGGCCAAGGCGTTTACTTCTTGAGCTGGTCGCGCAGCGCGGCGAGCTTGGCGAAGGGCGAATCGGGATCGACACGCACCGGACGCTCTTCGCGCGGCTTTGGCTGGAAGGTCGGCTTGCCCTTGAAGCCGCCGCGATCGCCGCCATGCTTTTCGCCCTGCGGGCGCTCGCCACGGCCACGGTTGTCTGGACGTCCGCCCTCGCCCTGCGGCTTGCCGCCGGGCTTGCGATCGAACCGCGGACGGCCGTTTTCGCGGGCTTCGCCACCTTCGCGTCCGCCATTGCGGTTGCCCTCGCCCTGACGGGCGGCGGGAGCGCCGGCAGCCCCAGTTGCACGCTGATCGCGCTGGCCGCCACGCGGGCGGTTGTCCTGGCGATGACGTGGACGCTGTTCGAAGCGGCCCTGGCGCCACAACAGGATCGGCTTGGGTTCTTCCGCGGCTTCGGATGCAACGGCTTCCACCGGAGCGTCGGCGACAGGAGCTTCAACGACAACCGCAGCGGGGTCCGGTTCGGACGCTGCTTCAGGCTCGGCTTCGACCACCGGCTCAGCTGCGGCCTCGGCCACAGCTTCCGCAATGGCCTCGACCTGCTCGACAGCCAGCTCAGCTGCCTGCTCCACCGGTTCGCTCTCGGGCGCCTGCTCGGCGACCTCGGGAGCAGCTTGCTCGCTGGCCTCGGCCGTCTCGATGAAGGGTTCGGCGGAGACTTCTTCGGTGCTGGCCACAGCCTCGGCAGCTGCGGCGGCCTTCGCGGCAACAGCCTGCGCCACGGCTTCACGGGCGGCCGTATCGATGGTCTCGAGCTTGACCTTGACCTCGGCAGCGGGCTTCGGCTCGGCGCGGTAGCCGAGACCCTTGAGGATCTCTTCCATGTCGTCGCCGGTGGCACCGAGGATCGACATCATCTGCGGCGTGACAATGAACGCGCTGCCGTCATAGGCACCGTCGGGACGCGCGCCGACACCTTGCTTCCAGGCAAGGGCCGGGCGGATCAGGTCGGCGAGGCGCTCCAGGATGTCGACACGCACGGCGCGGCGGCCGAGATTGCGGAAGCCGGCGAGCTTGTAGAAGCTCTTGTCGAAGGCCTGGTCGATGACGACGGAGGTGCGTCCGGCGGCGAGCGCATGGACGACATCGCCAAAGCCCGGCTTGTCCTTGCCATCATTCTTGATCGCCCAAAGCAACGTCACCAGCCCTGCTGGCGCCGGCTTGATCAGTGCGGGCACGAAGACATGGTAGGCGCCAAAACGCACGCCGAGACGACGCAGCGCGGCACGGCCTTCCTGGTCGAGCGACTTCACCTCCTCAGTGATGTCGCGGCGATTGATCAGGCCGAAATTCTCGACCAGCTGGAAGGCGATGCCACGGCCGATGCCGGAAAGCTGTTCGGCAGCCTTGAGATCGACAAGCGGCTTGAGCAGCGACTCGACCTGGAAATTGACGAATCGGTCGGCGCGCGCCGCGACCTTGTCACGAGCCGGGCCGGTCAGTTGTTCGTCGGCGAGCAGCACGACGCGCGGCTTGAGCGCGTCTTCGCCTTCGACCAGCGTACCGATCGGCGCACCGATCCAGCGCAGCACGCCATCCGAGCCAAGCGCGATGTCGCCATTGGGCGACGCCGAGAAACGTTCGGCGCGGGAATCGAATTCGGCGGCGAGCGCCTTCTGGGCTGCCGTGCGCACGGCCTTGGCGTCTTCTCCACCAGCACTTTGGTCGGCGGTGAAACGGAACCCTTGCAGTTCGCCGACGTGATGACCCTCGACGAGGACAGTTCCGGACGGGCTTATTTCGGCTTCAAGCATAGTGTTTTCTCTAAGGCGGCGCATGAGGACGGAAGTCCTGCGGTCTACAAAGCGTTTCGTCAACCGCTCATGCAGTGCATCCGACAATCTGTCTTCGATGTTTCGCGTTTTTTCTTGCCAGTGTGCCGGATCGGCAAGCCAGCCAGGGCGGTTTGAGACAAAAGTCCAGGTCCGGATCTGCGCGATCCGGTGTGAAAGCGTGTCGATGTCGCCTTCGGTGGAATCGGCGCGGCGCACCTGTTCGGCCATGTAGTTTTCGTCGACATGGCCACGCCGGGCGAGATCGTCATACATCGAGGCGATGAGGTCGGCGTGCTGGGCCGGTGCGATCCGGCGGTAGTCGGGCAGCGCGCAGGTCTCCCACAAAAGCGCGACGCGCTCGCGGTTGGTAGCGAGCGAGACGATGTTTTCGTCGCGCGAAAGATGCTCGAGCGCCTGGGCATCGACCGCCGGCAGCGCACGGGTCAGGCCTTCGACGGGCGCCACGGTGTCGATCGAGCGCTTGAGCGTGTCGAGGCTGGCGAAGTCGAAGGTGGCGGTGCGCCACTGCAGCACCTTTACCGGCTCGAAATCATGCCCCTCGATCTTCTCGATCAGTTCTTCTTCGAATGGGTCGACCTGGCCGGTGACGCCGAAGGTACCGTCACGCAGATGGCGCCCGGCGCGGCCGGCGATCTGGCCAAGCTCGGCGGCGGTCAGCTGGCGATACTGGTAGCCGTCGAACTTGCGGTTCTGGGCGAAGGCGACATGGTCGACATCGAGGTTGAGCCCCATGCCGATGGCGTCGGTGGCAATCAGATAGTCGACGTCGCCCGACTGGTAGAGCTCGACCTGGGCATTGCGGGTGCGCGGCGAAAGCGCGCCAAGCACGACAGCCGCCCCACCTTGCTGGCGACGGATCAGCTCGGCGATGCCATAGACCTCGTCGGCCGAGAAGGCGACGATGGCCGAGCGGCGCGGCAGCCTAGTCAGCTTCTTGGAACCGGCATAGGCAAGATGCGACAGGCGCGGCCGGGTGACCACTGAAACACCCTTCAGAAGCTTCTGCAGGATGCCGTGCATGGTGGCAGCACCAAGCAGCAGCGTTTCCTGCCTGCCACGCAGGTGCAGGATGCGGTCGGTGAAGATATGGCCGCGCTCGAGATCGCCGGCGAGCTGAACCTCGTCGATGGCAACGAAGGCGGCGTCGGTCTGGCGCGGCATCGCCTCGACGGTGCAGACAGAATATTTCGCCCCGGCCGGGAGGATCTTTTCCTCGCCGGTCACCAGCGCCACCTTGTGGGCGCCGACCTTCTCGCACAGCCGGCCATAGACCTCGCGGGCAAGCAGCCGCAATGGCAGCCCGATGATCCCGCTTTCGTGCGCGACCATGCGCTCGATGGCGAGGTGGGTCTTGCCTGTATTGGTCGGACCCAGAACCGCTGTGACATCGCGGCCTGACAGGATCAGGGGGTCGTTCTGCTTGGAGTGGACATTCATTCTAAGGAACCGCCCTCGGCGCCGGGCCCACCCGGCGTTGCGCCGCCTGTCGCGACGACTGGACACATAGGGATTTGTAGGCCGAAGCGAAAGCAGAATGTTCCAGAGTTAAGAGTTGGAACGAGTCTGGAACGAATCAGCGACGAATCACTGACTCCGGCAGATTCAGGTTTTGTTCACCCCAACATATAGATTTTGCACTGGCAAGCCGCACCACATGCAGATTCTCTAAAGTGGCCCGTTTCATGCTTCCACACCCTGCCGTTAACCTTTGCCGGCCAAGCGCCGGAACATCTCGGCGGCCTCGGCGCAAAATAATGATTTTGTTGATGTTTCCTAGCGTCGGGTTAAGAGTCGGCCCCACCGCAGCCCGCGCTTTGTTAAGATTTGAACCAAATGCGGAACGAACAGGCGACGAATCACTGATAGGACAAGTTTCCTGATTTGTTCACCGCTAGATGTTGTGTCCTGACCTACTCCTCCACCGATTATCCACCGGGGAGTCACAGGCTTGTCCACAATCGGCTCATCGGCGCATTAACCTTTGCGTGCCATGGCGGCACACACGGCTTGAGCGCAAAATATCTGTGATTGCATTACCTTAACGGAACCACACCCGTTGTGTGCAACAACAAGGCATGTCTCCATTCCCCAGGTGAGTCGGCACGGCGCCCCTATGCGGGCCTCCGGAAAAGCGGCGTTCCGGGCAGGCGCACGACATCTGGAGGGAAAATCATGACCAAACGTCTATTCGCCGAGTTTCTCGGCACATTCTGGCTCGTCTTTGGCGGTTGCGGCAGTGCCGTGCTTGCGGCCGCGTTTCCCGAACTCGGTATCGGCTTTGCCGGTGTCGCGCTGGCATTCGGCCTCACCGTGCTGACCATGGCCTATGCTGTCGGCGGCATATCAGGCGGCCATTTCAACCCCGCGGTCTCGGTCGGCCTGATGATGGCCGGGCGCTTCGAAGCCAAGAACCTGGTGCCTTATGTCATCGCCCAGGTGGTCGGTGCGATTGTCGCCTCGACGGTGCTTTACCTCATCGTCAGCGGCAAGGCTGACTTTGCCGGCATCGGCGGCTTCGCCACCAACGGCTATGGCGACGCTTCGCCGGGCAAGTATGGCCTGACCTCGGCGCTGATCATCGAAGTCGTTTTGACCTTCATGTTCCTGATGATCATCCTCGGCTCGACCCATGGCCGTGTCCCGGCCGGCTTCGCGCCGATTGCCATCGGCCTCGCCCTGACGCTGATCCACCTGATCTCGATCCCGGTGACCAACACTTCGGTCAACCCGGCCCGTTCGACCGGCCCGGCGCTGTTTGTCGGCGGCGTCGCCCTGCAGCAGCTCTGGCTGTTCTGGGTTGCCCCGATCGTCGGCGCGGCGATCGCCGGCATCGTCCACAAGGCGATGTTCGAAAAGGACTGAGCCCTCGCCAGCCAGACGTGAAAACGGCGCCTTTCGGCGCCGTTTTTTGTTCCAGGTCAGCAGGCAAGCCTGTCAGACGAAATACTGTCCGCCATTGGCCGACAGCGTCGCACCGGTAATGAAACCCGACTGCTCCGACGCCAGGAACACCACGCAACGCGCGATCTCCTCCGGCTCGCCGAGACGCCCGACCGGGATCTGCGCAATGATCGATTCGCGCACCTTCTCGGGAACCGCCATCACCATTTCGGTGGCGATATAGCCCGGGCAGATGACGTTGACGGTGATGCCCGCCCGCGCGCCTTCCTGGGCCAGCGCCTTGGTGAAGCCGATGTCGCCGGCCTTGGAAGCCGAGTAGTTGGCCTGGCCGGCCTGGCCCTTCTGGCCGTTGATCGAGGAGATGGTGACGATTCGGCCGAACTTGCGGTCGCGCATGCCGCCCCACAGCGGATGGGTCATGTTGAAGGCACCGTTCAAATTGGTGTCGATGACTTCCTTCCACTGCTCGCGCGTCATCTTGTGGAACATCGAGTCGCGCGTGATGCCGGCATTGTTGACCAGCACCGAAACCGGGCCGAGGTCTGCTTCGACCTGCTTGATGCCGGCTTCGCAGGCGTCGTAGTCGGCGACCGACCATTTGTAGACCGGGATGCCGGTCTCGGCCTTGAACTTCTGCGCAGCTTCGTCGTTGCCGGCATAATTGGCAGCAACCGAGTAGCCCGCCTCCTTCAGGGCGATCGAAATAGCAGCACCGATGCCGCGCGATCCTCCGGTAACCAGTGCAACCTTGCTCATGCGTTTCCCCTTTTCTGCTGCTTGATGGAATGCCCTTGCGACAGGCTTTTACGGCGCCGCGTCCGCAACGGACGCTGTAACACCCTGAATTGGCGCATGATCCTTGCCGAAAATCGACCCCGATTTTCGGGGCCATGCGCTAGTGACAAAAAGGGCGGCTCGGTGGCCGCCCTTTTTCTTTCGATTTACATCGCCTCGACACACATCGCGACGCCCATGCCGCCGCCGATGCACAGGGTCGCAAGACCCTTCTTGGCGCTGCGCCGCCGCATCTCGTAAACCAGCGTGTTGAAGACGCGCGCCCCGGAAGCGCCGACCGGATGGCCGATGGCGATGGCGCCGCCATTGACGTTGACGATCGCCGGATCCCAGCCCATGTCCTTGTTGACCGCGCAGGCCTGCGCGGCGAAAGCCTCGTTGGCCTCGACGAGGTCGAGATCGTTCACCGACCAGCCAGCCTTTTCGAGCGCCCGGCGCGAAGCCGGGATCGGGCCGGTGCCCATGATTTGCGGATCGACGCCGGCGGTTGCCCACGAAACGATACGGACCAGCGGAGTGAGGCCGCGACGCGCGGCCTCAGCCTCGGTCATCAAAACGACGGCGGCAGCACCATCATTGATGCCCGATGCGTTGCCGGCGGTGACAGTACCTTCCTTGTCAAAGGCTGGCCGCAGCTTGGCGAGTGAATCGAGCGTGGCGCCGTGGCGGATATATTCGTCCTGGTCGACGATGGTGTCGCCCTTCTTGCCCTTGATGGTGAACGGCACGATCTCGTCGGCAAAGCGGCCAGCCTTCTGTGCTGCCTCGGCCTTGTTTTGCGAGGCGACCGCGAACTGATCCTGCTCGTCGCGGGTCAGCTGCCACTGGCGCGCGACGTTCTCGGCGGTGTTGCCCATGTGATAGCCGTAGAAGGCGTCGGTCAGGCCGTCCTTGATCATCGTGTCGATCATCTTGAAGTCGCCCATCTTCACGCCGCCGCGCAGGTGCTGGCAGTGCGGCGCCATCGACATCGATTCCTGGCCGCCGGCGACGATGATCTTGGCGTCGCCCGTGGCGATCTGCTGCATGCCGATGGCGATGGTGCGCAGGCCCGAGCCGCAAAGCTGGTTGAGGCCCCAGGCAGTTGCCTCCTGCGGAACACCCGCAGCCATGGCCGCCTGGCGGGCCGGGTTCTGGCCGGCACCGGCGGCAAGGATCTGGCCAAGGATGACTTCGTCGACTTCCTTGGGATCTACACCGGCGCGTGCCAGCGCCTCGCGGACTGCGACGGCGCCGAGTTCATGTGCGGGCGTGTTGGCGAAGGCGCCGTTGAAAGAGCCGACCGGCGTGCGGGCGGCGCTGGCGACGACGATGGAGGACGAGGCGGACATGTTTCTCTCCAGACTTCGTGTGACGAATGGGTTATTGCGCGTCGAGGACGTTGGCGCTCATGACTTTTCTTGCCCGTTCCAGGACCCGAGTCGAACCGGAAAATCACCGGATTGCCAATGCTGCGCCCGCACTGCAGCAATGCTGCGCAGCATTTTTTTGCCGGCGTCGACCCGACTTGCCTTCTTGCAGTGCACAAACCACTTGGATTTGCGATTGCTTTGCGCTTATCCTCGTGGCCGGCGAAATGTTACCGGCTGCTTACACGGCATTCCGGTCTTCCGGGGGAGGATGCTGATGGCTGCTAAAGACACGCCGATCGTGATCAAGAAATACGCCAACCGCCGGCTCTACAATACCGGAACGAGTACTTACGTCACGCTCGAGGATCTG
Organism: Aminobacter sp. UC22_36; assembly: GCF_044056035.1. Taxonomy (NCBI): domain Bacteria; kingdom Pseudomonadati; phylum Pseudomonadota; class Alphaproteobacteria; order Hyphomicrobiales; family Phyllobacteriaceae; genus Aminobacter; species Aminobacter sp. UC22_36. The sequence goes on along the minus strand of NZ_CP171996.1, from coordinate 771,162 downwards.
GCCGAAATGGTCAAGAAGGGCGAAGAGTTTACCGTTCAGGACGCCAAGACCGGCGAAGACATCACGCATCCGGTACTGACCCAGATCATCTTCGAACTGGAGAACAAGGACGGCCAGAACATGTTGCCGATCCCGTTCCTCAGGCAGCTGATCTCGTATTATGGCGACCAGATGCAGATGGTAGTGCCGAGCTTCCTCGAACAGTCGATGCTGGCCTTCTCCAAGGAGCATGAGCGCTTCCGCGAGCAGATGAAGTCGACCTTCGGCAAGGCGCCGATGGACATGATGAAGGGTGCCGCGCCGATGAAGGCGCTGGAAGAGCAGACGCGTCGCAACATGGAGCTGTTCCAGAACGCGATGCGCATGTTCACCCCCTTCCCGATGCCCGGTGCTGGTGCAGCCCCTGCCGAGCCGGCCAAGAAGGAAGCGCCCGAGAAGCCGGACGAGCTCAAGGAGCTCAAGGACCAGCTTGCCGCGATGCAGCGGAAAATCGATTCCATGGGGTGAGACGCGGTCGGCCAAAGGCCGACGGAAAGCCAACTGCTTGGCTTTCCGAGCGTCGAACGCCCTGAGCCATGCGAAGGGCCGGAGGACCTCTCCAATCCTGGAGTGAAGCGAAGCTCCAGTATCCGGGGTTACTGGAACAGCCCACCCCTCTCCCACCCATTCAGGTAAGGCAGTTTCAACCGGATGCAGGGTTTTGCCCGGCGTCCGGAGCGTGTTTGCTAGACGCCCATCACTATCATCAGGAGGAATAACCATGACCGAACTGACGCTGGCCAAGGCCAACGCCATCATCGACACCGCCTTTGCGCTTGGCGCCGAGCAGAAGTTCAAGCCGCTCGGCATAGCCGTGCTCGACGCCGGCGGCCATCTGCTTGCGTTCCAGCGCCAGGACGGATCGCCCTTCATCCGCGCCGAGGTGGCATCGGGCAAGGCCTATGGCGCGCTTGCCGTTGGCTCGAGCTCGCGCGCGCTCGGCGTTGCCGCTGTCGAGCGGCCGCATTTCTTCCAGGGACTTTCGGCGGTATCGGGCGGCAAGATCGTGCCGGTGCCAGGCGGCGTGCTGATCCGCAACAACAATGGCGACGTGCTCGGCGCCGTCGGCATTTCGGGCGACACATCAGACAATGACGAACTGGCAGCGATGGCCGGCATCGAATCGGCCGGCTTCGTCGCAAAGGTCTGATTGGCGAGCGCGTTCCTCTCGGGACGCGCTTCTACTCGCGACCGAAGGTGACGTCGCGACTGGCGGAGCGGAGCGAAACCGAAAACCCGGCCAAGACGTCCAGCAACGCGATCACCATCAAGGTGAAGAACACCGGGTGTGCGGCCCCGCGCACCAGAAGGAATTCGACCAGGAACGCGACGAAGACAAAGGTCGACAGCAGATGGTCGACCACGGACGCGTTGCTGGTCCGCGTCGATTTCACGATCTCGACAAACAGCAGCAGCAATCCGACAACCACGAGCAAATTGCCGAGCGTCAGTGTGAAGACGCCACCCGACATCATGTTGAGCGACAGGATCTCGCCGGACCACGGGTCGCCGTTCACGCCGGTACCGAACAAGCCGGCCAAGCCGACATTGAACAGGATGAAAGGGATGATCAGAAGGGGAATGCCCGCGAGCATGGACCGGTCTCCGCTTTACGCTGGCACCTTCTAGAATCCCCTGATGCCTGGGCGTCAAGTGAATTCAGCACCATGCGGACACGCAAAAAGAAAGGACCGGCTGGGCCGGTCCTTTCCCGATACGCTCGCTGGGACAAAGCCGTTCGGCTTTCCCCTGGGAAAAGCTGCTTAGCTTTCCTTCGGCGTCAGAACCTGGCGACCGCGATACATGCCGGTCTTCAGGTCGATATGGTGCGGGCGGCGCATTTCGCCGGAATTCTTGTCCTCGACATAGGTCGGGGCCTTGAGCGCGTCGGCCGAACGGCGCATGCCGCGCTTGGACGGGGAGGTTTTTCGTTTTGGAACAGCCATGGATATACTCCACCAATCGGTCAAATGACCCTGTCCGCCCTCGTGAAAGGGCCGCGCAAGGGCCGGAAACTGAGAAAGTTGGCGAGCCTATACACGGCGAAAGCCGGCTTGACCAGCCCGAAGCGACTCTTTTTTCGGTCCTGAAGGTGTCAATCTAATCCAGGCACTGCACATAGGCGCCGGCCTTGGCGGCACGGCGTTCGATGACCGAAGCGAGCCGCTTGAGGCCAGGTCCTGGCTTCGCCGGATTGCGCGCCGCAGGATTGGGCAAGGTGACCGCCAGAAGTGCTGCCTGGCGGCGGGAAAGCTGGCTCGCCGGCTTGCCGAAATAATGCTGTGACGCTGCCTCGACGCCGTAGATGTTGGGCCCCCATTCAGCGATGTTGAGATAGATCTCCATGATCCGTCTTTTGGGCATCAGCGCATCGAAATAGATAGCCAGCGGCAGCTCGACCACCTTGCGCAGGAACGAGCGGCCATTCCACAGATAGAGGTTCTTCACCGTCTGCATCGGGATTGTCGAGGCACCGCGAGTCGCTTCGCCTTCAAGCGCATCGTTGATGACGCCGCGGAGTTCGCCAAGGTCGATGCCCTTGTGGAAACAGAACTGCCCGTCCTCGGACATGATGACGGAATGCGCCATCACGGGCGCGATATCGTCGAGCGGCACCCACTGGCGATCATAGCCTTGCAGCGTGATGAGATCCTTGATCATCAGCGTCGAGATCGGGCGCACGACCGGCGGCACATAGAGGATGGTCAGCACCACCGGCAGCGCCACCATGACCGCGGCAACCAGCGCACCGAGCCGCACCCAGCGACGCAGGCTTCCACGCGAGAAAATCCCGCGTCGTGCTGCTGCCATGTCCAGCCTTTCGGTTTCCGGCTCTATGATCGGTTCCGACAACCCGTCCGCCCTGCCTTGTCAGCCTTTTGGCATAAAGGCGCTTGGCTTCTTGCGCAACGTCTGACTGTCCGCTACCGCTCGCCGCCATGACGATCGACAGCGATATCATGTTCGAAACCGTCCTGCGCATGCGCGCGGAGGCTGTTGAAACGCAGCTGCGGCAGTTGCTCGGCGAGCGCACCCTGCCCGGCGAGATCGCACGCCCCGGGCACCTGATGGCGGCGATGCGCCATGGCGTGCTCAATGGCGGCAAACGGCTGCGTCCGTTCCTGGTGCTGGAAAGTGCAGCACTGTTCGATGCCGACGGCGAAGCCGCGCTTCGTGTCGCCACCGCGCTTGAATGCGTCCATTGCTACTCACTGATCCATGACGACCTGCCGGCGATGGATGACGACGACCTGCGCCGCGGCCAGCCGACGGTGCACAAGGCTTTCGACGAAGCGACCGCGATCCTGGCCGGCGACGGGCTTTTGACCTTTGCCTTCGACATCATCGCCGATGAAGCGACGCCGCTGCCGGCGGACCGTCGCGCTGCACTGGTGCTGGCGCTGGCTCGCGCTGCCGGACCTGGCGGCATGGTCGGCGGCCAGGCGCTCGACCTCGACGCCGAACGCAACAAGCCCGACGAGGCCGGCATCATCCGGCTTCAGGCAATGAAGACGGGCGCGCTGATCCGCTTCGCCTGCGAAGCCGGCGCCATCGTCGCCGGAGCCTCCGCCGACGACCGCGAAAGGCTGGCCGAGTTCGGTTCGGCGATCGGCCTTGCCTTCCAGCTTGCCGACGACCTGCTCGATCTCACCGCCGATGCCGAGACGATGGGCAAGGCGACCGGCAAGGACGCCGCTGCCGGCAAGGCGACCCTGGTTTCGCTGCACGGCGCCAACTGGGCCCGCTCCCAACTCGTCGGCCTGGTCAACCAGGCGCATGACTTGCTGGAACCCTTCGGCGAACGCGCAATCATGCTCAAGGCTGCCGCAAGTTTCGTCGCCGAGCGCAACAGCTGATCTACTTTTGGGTCTGGCCAGTAACCTCACGCGGATAAGTTGTGAAGGTCAGAAACTCTTAATGTTAATGGTGTCTATTCCGGCTCTGTAAAATTGTGCGTATGTGTTTGGGGTTGCGCATGCCGGAGCACTCGTCCTTCATCCGTTCGATACGGGTCAGATACCTTTCGGGGCTCCTGATCTTCGCGCTGACGTCCATTGCCGTGATGATGGCCTTCAGCCAGGGCAATACATATCGCCGCGATGTCGATGCCATTGCCTCAGAGCTTCAGCTTTTTTCACGCGAACTGCGCAACGCCAGCAGTTTCGCCGAGACGACGAACACCGCCTGGCGGCCCGAAACGCAGCAGGCGCTCGCAGCTGCCGCGCACAACCATGCCGTCCGGCTCGACGTCCGCATCAACCATCTGGCCAGCACGATCGACGCGATACGGCCGCGCCTGTCGGAAAAGTCCCTGCGCGAGCTCGACAGCGCCGCGATCAATGGCGATCTGTTCTGGTCGGCCCGCGACATCGCCCGCAATCTCGGCGCACTCGCAAGCGCCCAGAGCTCCGACGAATGGAGCTATCGCGAAATCCGCAACCAGAACGACCTGTTTGCCCAACCGATGCTGCTGCGCGCCACCGCCGCCATGGAGAACGAGCGGCGTTACGCCGAGACCCGCAGCGACCGGCTGCTGACGACTGCCGCAGCATTGCTGATCCTGGTCATCGGCGGTGTCGCCGCCTGGGTGTTCCGGCCGATGGAGCATGCCATCCGACGCGCCTTTGCCGAAAGTGCCGAGTCACTGTCGAAAGCCGAGGCCGCCGACCGCGCCAAGTCGGAATTCCTCGCCAATATGAGCCACGAGATCCGCACGCCGATGAACGGTGTGCTCGGCATGGCCGAGCTTCTGGCACGCACCGACCTGACTCCACGCCAGAAGACCTTCACCGAAGTCATCGTGAAGTCGGGCAACGCCCTTTTGACGATCATCAACGACGTGCTCGACTTCTCCAAGATCAATGCCGGCCAGCTGACGCTCGATCCGGCTCCGTTCCATCTTGGCGAGGCGGTCGAGGATGTCGCGACCCTGATCTCGGCGCGTGTCGCCGAAAAGAACCTCGAACTCATCGTTCGCATCGACCCGCGCTTGCCGACCCACGTGACCGGTGATGTCGGCCGCTTCCGCCAGATCATCACCAACATGCTGGGTAACGCGGTGAAGTTTACCGAGCGCGGCCATGTTCTTGTCGACGTGACCGGCGAGATGGTCGACGGGACAGTGGCGCTCAATATCCGTGTCGAGGATACCGGCATCGGTATCCCCGCCGACAAGCTGCAAAGCGTGTTCGAGAAATTCGCCCAGGTCGACGGCAGCTCCACCCGACGCCACGAAGGCACCGGCCTTGGACTAGCCATCGCTGCCCGCCTCGTCGACCTGATGGGTGGCCGCATCGGTGTCGAAAGCGAGATCGGCAAGGGTTCGGTGTTCTGGTTCACCGCCATGCTGCCGGTCTATGAAGCGCAGCGGACGAACAGCGTCGTGCCGGTCGACGTCACCGGCGCACGCGTGCTGGTGATCGACGATAACCCGGTCAACCGCGAAATCCTGATCGAACAGCTGAAGAGCTGGGGCTTCGACTGCGCCGCAGCGGAAAGCGGCGCCATTGGCCTCGCCTTCCTCGACCGCGCCGCCCAGCTCGGCGCCAGCGTCGACTGCGTCATCCTCGACTACCAGATGCCGGGCATGAACGGCGCCGACGTCGCCAAGGCGATCGCCGCCGACAGCCGCATCTCGTCGATCCCGGTGGTGCTTCTGACCTCGGTCGACCAGATCGATTTCTCCCGCATGGTGCTCGATTTTGGCATCGCCGCGCACCTGACCAAGCCGGCGCGCTCGGCGGTGCTGCTCGGCACCGTGATCGCCGCGGTGCAGAAGGCCCGTTCGCAGGCCGGCCGCACCGAGTTCGTGCGCGAGCCTGTCCGTCACACCCCGCCACCAGCCTTCACCGTCATCCGCGGCCCCGCCCCGACGCCGCTCGTGCAGCCGGAACCGTCGGTGCTGCAGGACAGTGGGCTCGACGTTCTGGTGGCCGAAGACAACGAGGTCAACCAGCTCGTCTTCGGCCAGATCCTGGCCGGCCTTGGCCTCAGCCACCGCATCGCTGGCAATGGCCGCACGGCGGTGGAGATGTACCGCACCTTCAAGCCGAAGCTGATCCTGATGGACGTTTCGATGCCGGAGATGAACGGCTACGAGGCGACGCGCGCCATCCGCACCGAAGAAGCGGCCAATGGCAGCCGCACGCCGATCATCGGCGTGACCGCACATGCACTGAAGGGCGACCGCGAGAAGTGCATCGATGCCGGCATGGACGATTACCTGCCCAAGCCAGTGTCGCCCGACAAGCTCGGCGCCAAGATCGGCACGTGGCTGAGCGAGAGTGCGGAACTCGCCCAGTCGGCATAAGCGCCGCTGGACGCCTATGACTTCTTTACTTCTTGGGGCTTTGCCCTCTCTCGAATCCTGATGCGGTGGCTTTTACCTTCCTGACGCGACCGGACGACGGCAATCTTGCCGCTCCGGCGCGAACAACAAGGAAGTTTCACATGCTTCGCACCCAGATGCCGGATCGGTTCGTCAGCGCACGGACCGTCGAAACCACCCGCCACGAGCCCGCCAATGACGGCAGGCCGGTCAAAGGCCAGACCGAACCCTTCATGTTCACGCGCCTGTTCTTCGTCACCGGCGTGCTTCTGGGCGGGTTGGCGCTGGCCACGATGCTCTCCAGCTGACGATGGAGATTTCCGACGTGATTTCGGTCGAGGACGTGATCCTCGACCTGAAGCCGGAGGGCAAGACGCGGCTGCTCAAGGAGCTCGCCGTGCACGCCGCCAGGCGAACCGGTTGCCCGGCGGGCGAGATCGCATCGGTGCTTTCGACGCGGGAAAAGCTCGGTTCGACCGGGCTCGGCCAGGGCGTGGCGATACCGCATGCCAAGATGCCCGGGCTGCAAAGGCCATACGGCGCTTTCGTGCGGCTGACAGCGCCCTGCCCGTTCGAGGCCATCGACGACCGGGATGTCGATCTTGTCGTGCTGCTGTTGTTGCCGGAGGCGTCACCGCAGGAACATCTCAACGTGCTGGCCAAGATCGCCCGTCGCTTGCGTGACGCCGAAGTGGTGGCGCGCCTGCGCCGGGTTGACAATGCAACGACGGCACATCGCCTGCTCACCACCGATCAGCCACCAACCATTACGGCGGCCGCCTGAACAAAACTGGCGTCAGCGGTTCCTGACGACGAGGCAGGCACCGCCGATGCTGCGCAGGCTCTGGCATATCTGGCCTGCTTCGCTGCGATCGTCGGCACCGATGCGCACGGCATAGATGCCGCGCCGGCCAATCGGCGTGCGCACCCGGCTGACGACAGGTTCATGCGACGAAAGCAGCTTCGGAAACCGGCTTTCAAGCCGCTGCCACTGCCGGATTGCCGCCGAACGGCGGAAGTTACCCGCGACCTGGATGCCCCATGGCTTCACATGGACGCTCGCCATCGCGACGGTCGCCGACATGATGACCTTCAGGTTTTGACAGGCGAGCGCAAACGACATTTTCGGATCGAGTGGCCGGTTCGTGCCGGCATGAGCCTTGTCGGAAAAATTGTCGGCCGGCTCACCCATGATATCGAGCACATAGTCCTCGGTTTCGAGCGGCAAGAAGCCGCCCGAAGATAGCCAGCGCGCGACGCGGTTTTCGCCGGCATTGTAGGCGGCGGCAGCCAGGCCCAGATTGCCGAAGCCGGACTTCAGTTCGCCGAGGTAGCGCGCCGAAGCCGGGATCGCCTGGTCGATGTCGAACGGATTGGCGAGCCCGCGCATCGCAGCAGTTCCCGGCATGAACTGGGCGATGCCTTCGGCACCTGCCGGGCTCACCGCATTGGGATCGAAACGGCTTTCCTTCCAGATCAGCCGGGCGAAGAACTCGCTCGGCAAGCCGTGGCGTCGAGCGTGGGTGTCGATCAGCTCGCAGACGCGCGCGACATGCATCTTCTTCGGCGAGCGCGGCGGGTCGGCAAGTGCCGGGCCGCATACCAGCGGCAAAACGAGGAAAGCCAGCGCTGCCCTCGACAGGTTCCGCATCTCTATTCGGCTGCCGCCCTGCCGCCGTGACCGAAGCGCTGCTCGATATAGTCGGCGACCATTTTCTCGAAATCATCGGCGATGGCAGGCCCGCGCAGCGTTGCTGCCTTCTTGCCGTCGATGAACACCGGCGCAGTCGGGGTTTCGCCGGTACCGGGCAAGGAGATGCCGATATCGGCATGCTTGGATTCGCCCGGGCCGTTGACGATGCAGCCCATGACCGCAACCTTCAGCACCTCGACGCCAGGGTATTTCTCGCGCCAGATCGGCATGTTCTTGCGCAGGCCGTCCTGGATGTTCTGGGCCAGTTCCTGGAACACCGTCGAAGTGGTGCGACCGCAGCCCGGGCATGCCGCGACGATCGGCACGAACTGGCGGAAGCCCATGGTCTGCAGCAACTCCTGCGACACCTGGACTTCACGGGTCCGATCGCCATTGGGCTCCGGCGTCAACGAGATGCGGATGGTGTCGCCGATGCCCTGCTGCAACAGGATGCCCATCGCCGCCGACGAGGCGACGATGCCCTTCGAGCCCATGCCGGCCTCGGTCAGGCCGAGATGCAGCGCGTGGTCGGAGCGGGTGGCAAGCATGGTGTAGACGGCGATCAGGTCCTGGACGCCGCTGACCTTGGCCGACAGGATGATCTTGTCGCGCGGCAGGCCGATCTCTTCGGCGAGGTCGGCCGAAATCAGCGCCGACTGCACGATCGCCTCATGCATCACCTGGTTGGCGGTGAGCGGCGAACCGTTCGCCTGGTTCTCGTCCATCAGCCGGGTCAGCAGGTCCTGGTCGAGCGAACCCCAGTTGACGCCGATGCGCACCGGCTTGTCGTGGCGGATCGCCATCTCGACGATGTCGGCGAACTGCTTGTCCTTCTTTTCCTTGAACCCGACATTGCCGGGGTTGATGCGGTACTTGGCCAGCGCCTCGGCGCAGGCCGGATGATCGGCCAGCAGCTTGTGGCCGATATAGTGGAAGTCGCCGACCAGCGGCACTTCGATGCCGAGCCTGGCGAGACGGTCGCGGATATGCGGCACGGCGGCGGCACTTTCGTCCCGGTCGACGGTAATGCGCACGATTTCGGAGCCGGCACGATGCAGCGCTGCGACCTGAGCCACGGTCTTGTCGATATCGGCCGTATCGGTGTTGGTCATCGACTGGACGACGACAGGCGCTTCGCCACCAACGATCACGCCGCCGACGCTGACGCCGACCGACTTGCGACGGGGAAATGGGGACGAAAAATAGCCGGTCATCGGACGGCCTTCTTGAAGCTCGAGGTATCCGCGCCTGAGGTGGCGCGCGCTGCGCGCGATGTCAATATCGCAGGTGGTCGCGCCCGCCAAGGGTCGAAAACAAGCCGGCCATTTACCTCACCGCCAACGGCGAGATGAACAGCGCCATCGAATACGGTATTGTAGACCAACATTCATGGGGGATTCCATGGCAGCCTTGCTTCGCAGTCCCATTTTGCCATTTGTCGTCTTGTCCGCCCTGTTGGCCGTCACCGAGGCCCGCGCCCAGGCAATCGAGCCCGGCAAGGAGGGCGAACTCGCCAATCTCATCCCGCCCGAGGCCGGCGCGCGCGCCTGTTTTGGCCGCGTCTACGATGCCGCGCACCTGAAAGCGCATCCCAAGCAGCAGGTGACGGAAATGCAGTTCCGTCTCGCCTACTACATCCATGACCCCGATGAGTTCGCTCCGAAGGGCCAGCGCAACTACTATTTTGAGATCCTGGCCCGGCTGCGTGGCCACAAACAGCCAAAGCCGCTGACCGCCATGGGCGAATGCAGCCCCAAAGATGACGGCGAGTCGATCTTTTGCGGCGTCGATTGCGACGGCGGCGGGGTCATGGTCAAACGCAGCGGCGACGGCAAGATCCTCATCGATCTCGAAGCGCTCGGCCGGCTGCGCATGACATCAGATTGCGGCGAGGATGAAGAGGGTAGCATCGAGCTGTCATCCGGCGTCGATGACAAGCGTTTCCAGCTGTCGAAGCTGCCCGTGTCAGAGTGCCCGGCCTACGACGACTGGTAGAAAAAGCGCGGGGCCCACACCACAATTTCACGAAACTGTGCAACGGCGGTGCTTCTTTTGCGCCGCACAGCGCATATATATGTTGCATTGCAGCATACCGATTCCCGAAGGATTTTCCTGCCATGACCGCGACAAGAACTGCCATCGTTACCGGCTCGACCTCCGGCATCGGCCTCGCCATCGCCGAGGCTTTTGCGCGCGACGGCATGAATGTCGTCATCAACTCCTTCTCGGACACGCCGGCCGACCATGCCATCGCCGAGCGGCTGTCAAAAGAGCACAAGGCCGAGGTCGTCTACATCAAGGCGGACATGTCGAAGGCGGCGGAATGCCGGGCGCTGGTCGCCAAGACCGCCGAAGAATTCGGTTCCGTCGACATTCTCGTCAACAATGCCGGCATCCAGCATGTCGCACCGGTCGAGGACTTCCCAATCGACAAGTGGGACGCGATCATTGCCGTCAATTTGACGTCGGCCTTTCACACCACCGCGGCCGCGATCCCGCTGATGAAGAAGGCAGGCGGGGGCCGCATCATCAACATCGCCTCGGCGCATGGCCTCGTCGCCTCGGCCTACAAGTCAGCCTATGTCTCGGCCAAGCACGGCATCATGGGCCTGACCAAGACAGTGGCGCTGGAGCTGGCGCAGGACAAGGTCACCTGCAACGCCATCTGCCCCGGCTATGTGCTGACCCCGCTGGTCGAAGCGCAAATCCCCGACCAGATGAAGGCGCACGCCATGGACCGCGAGACGGTCATCCGCGAGGTCATGCTCGACCGCCAGCCGACCAAGGAATTCGTCACCGTCGAGCAGATCGCGGCGACCGCCGTCTTCCTCGCGTCGGCGGCAGCGGCCCAGATCAACGGTACGCACATCTCGGTGGATGGCGGCTGGACGGCTCAGTGAGTCAGGCTCCGCCAAGCGGGCAAAGAATCCAAACCAAAGGAATAATGACGCCATGACTGGAAACGGCAAGGCGGAGGAGACGAAACCGATCAACATCGCGCTTCAGGGCGGCGGCTCGCACGGGGCCTTTTCCTGGGGCGTGCTCGACCGCTTGCTGGAGGACGGCAGGCTCGACATCAAGGCGATATCAGGGACAAGCGCCGGCGCGATGAACGCGGTGGCGCTGGCCGACGGCTGGGTGCGTGGCGGCGCGGAAGGCGCGCGCGCCAAGCTCGCGGACTTCTGGCGCGCGGTGGCGCGCAAGGGCCGCTTCAGCCCGGTGCAGCGTTCGCCCTGGGATGTGCTGTGGGGCAACTGGTCGATCGAGAACACGCCCGGCTACATCTGGTTCGACACCATGTCGAGGGTGTTGTCGCCCTATGTCGCCAACCCCTTGAACCTCAACCCGCTGCGCGACGTGGTCGCCGAAGAGATAGACTTCGCCAATGTCCGTGCCTGCAAGGACATCGACCTGTTCATCTCGGCAACCAATGTCGAAACCGGACAGTTGCGCGTGTTCAGCGACGGCGAGATCGATCTCGATACGGTGATGGCTTCGGCCTGCCTGCCGCAGATCTTCCAGGCGGTCGAGATCAAGGGCGTGCCCTACTGGGACGGCGGCTATGGCGGCAATCCGGCGATCTATCCGTTCTTCAAGGCCAATGACACGGACGATGTGCTGCTCGTCCAGATCAACCCGGTGGTCCGGGAACAGACGCCCAAGACCGCCAACGAGATCCAGAACCGCATCGACGAGATCACCTTCAACGCCGGGCTGCTGCGCGAATTCCGCGCCATCGCCTTCATCAAGGAACTGATCGCCGCCGGGCGCCTGCCGCATGGCGAATTCCGCGACATCCGCATGCATCGCATCGACGCCGACGAGGCCTTCAAGGATCTTTCGGCGTCGTCCAAGGTCAATGCCGAATGGGCATTCCTCGAATACTTGCGCGACCTTGGCCGCACCTCGGCCAGCGACTGGCTCGAAGACAACTTTGATTCGGTCGGCACGAAGGCCACACTCGACCTATCCGGGCAACTCGACGATGGCTTCAAGCCGTTGCACGGGCCAGCTGTCGGACGTCGCGTGCGTGAGTTTCTTGCCACCAGAACCAAGCCGGCTGCCGTTCGCCAACACAACTAACCCGAGAAAGTCCGGCTTTCCGACTGGACAACCGCAGCGTGCTGACACCTCCTGCCAGTTTTGTCAGGATGATGTTTCCATTCTTTTTTATCACTATTTTGCGATCTACATTTGATGTAGAAGACGCCCTTCCGCCACTTTGCCCCCGCGGCGGATTGAATGCGGTATTGCGCGCCACCATATCGGGGCGACGCGCCAGGCAAGATGGCGGTAGCCGCAACCGTCCTTAACGGATAACGACAATGTCGAAGATTAGGTTCCATAAGCTTGCAGCCTTGGTCGTGCTCGTGGCATTCGCCGCGTGGATGGGCACTGGCGAATTCTCGTCGGTGGGTAGCGCACAGACATCCCCCGAAGAAAAACCTGCCGTAGCCGAGACACCCAAAGCAGCCCTGCGCACCGTGATGGTCGTGGCGCCGCCGCGTGTCGAGCACGCCCGCGCCATCCGCATTTCCGGCCAGACCGAAGCAGAAAAGCGCGCGACACTTGCCACCCGCGCGGCTGGCATCATTGCCGAACTGCCGGTCAAGCAGGGCGACCACATCAAGCAGGGCGACCTGATCCTGATGCTCGACGCCGAAGAGAAGGCCGCCGCCGTCGAAACGGCCAAGGCCGTGCTGTCGCAGCGCAAGGCCGAATGGGAAGCAGCCCAGAAACTGACCAAGGCAGGCTCGGCGGCCAAGCTGACCGGCGACATCGCATGGTCCAACTACCAGACCGCCCAGTCGCAGCTCCAGGCATCCGAAGCCGAGCTGTCGCGCAATCAGGTCAAGGCACCCTTCAACGGCGTCGTTGATCGCGTCTCGGTGGAGCTTGGCTCCTCGGTCGCCCAGGGCGGCGAGGTTGCCACGATCCTGAGCCTCGACCCGATCCTCGCCAAGGGCGAGATCAGCGAGCGCGACCTGCGCTACGTCAAGATCGGCGACGAGGCCGATGTCAGCCTGATCAACGGCGAAGTGGTCAAGGGCAAGGTCCGCTACATCAGCCGCGACGCCACCTCCAAGACCCGCACCTTCCCGATCGAGATCGCGGTCCCCAACAAGGACAATGCCATCCCCGCCGGCATGACCGCGGAGATTACCGTGCGTGCCAATCCGACCGACGCTGTGGTGTTGCCCCGTTCGGTGGTGACGCTGGGCAAGAACGGCGACCTTGGCATCCGCGCCATCGACGCCGCCTCGAAGGTGGTCTTCTACCCGATCGACCTGGTCGACGACACCCAGAAGGGTCTCGTGCTCGGTGGCATTCCCGCCGACGCCAAGGTCATCATCGCCGGCCAGGACCTGGTCAAGGAAGGCGACGAAGTGCAGGCCCAGGTCGCCGACGAGGCGGCCCTCAAGAAACTCGCTGAAAGCGCAGCCGGGACGCAGTAACAATGGATATCGTCAAGCTTGCGATCCGCAATGCGCGACTGACCCTTTCGGTCTTGCTCTTCCTGGTCATCGCGGGGGCGCTTGCCTACCGCGCCGTGCCCAAGGAGGCTGAGCCGGACGTCGCCATTCCGATCATGTATGTCAGTCTCGTCTATCAGGGCATTTCCCCTGAAGACGCCGAGCGCCTCCTGCTTCGTCCCGTCGAGTCCCAGCTCAAGAGCCTGAAGGGGCTCAAGGAGATGAAGTCGAACGCCTATCAGGGCGGCGCCAACGTCATCGTTGAGTTCGACCCGTCGGTGGATCTCGGCGACGCGTTGATCGACACGCGCAACAAGGTGCAGGACGCCAAGCGCGACCTGCCTGCGGGCGTCGAGGAGCCGACAGTCAACGAGGTGAACCTGTCCGAATTCCCGGTCGTGTTCATCACACTGTCCGGCGACATTCCGGAACGCGCGCTGACCGCTGCCGCCAAGGACCTGCGCGACCGCATCGAGGAGGTGCCGGGCGTGCTCGAGGCCGAGATCCAGGGATCTCGCGACGAGCTTGTCGAGGCGATCGTCGATCCGGTGAAGCTGTCCTCCTATGGCCTGCAGCTCGACCAGCTCATCCAGGGCGTCGGCGCATCGAACAGCCTCGTTGCCGCCGGTACAATCGAGGGGGCGGAAGGCAAGTATGCGGTGAAGGTGCCGTCGTTGATCGAAACGCCGGAGGATGTCGCAAACCTGCCTGTCGTGGCCGGCCCGAACGCCGTCGTCCGGGTTCGCGACGTCGCCACCGTCCGCTCGACCTTCAAGGACGCCGAGACGATCGCCCGCATCGACGGCAGGCCCGCGATCACGCTGGCAGTCAAGAAGCGTATCGGCGCCAATGTGGTCGAGACCATCGAAGGCTCGAAAAAGGTCGCCGAAGAGTTCGTCGCCCAGAGCAAGCAGGTGCTGCCTGACCTGCAGGTGACCTATACCCAGGACAAGTCGGTCTTCGTCAACCAGCTGCTCAATGACCTGCAGAACCACGTGATGATTGCCGTCATCCTGGTCTTCATCGTCATTCTTTATGCGCTTTCGGGGCGCGCCTCGATGCTGATCGGACTGGCGATCCCGTCTTCGTTCCTGATCGGCATCCTGCTGCTTGCCCTGATGGGCTACACGATCAACATGATCGTGCTCTTCTCGCTCATCCTGGCGGTTGGCATGCTCGTCGACGACGCGATCATCGTCACCGAATATGCGGAGCGCCGCATGTCGGAAGGCATGCCGAAGGAGCAGGCATTCGAGGAAGCAGCCAAGCGCATGGCCGGACCGGTCATTGCCGCGACGCTGACCCGCATCGCCGCCTTCTCGCCTCTGCTGTTCTGGCCGGGCATCGTCGGCGACTTCATGAAGTACCTGCCGATCACGCTGATCGTCACCCTTGCCGCCTCGATGGCCTATGCGCTGATCTTCGCGCCGGCAATCGGCGCCATCATCGGCAAGGCGCCGCTGCATGGCGAGGAAGACAACCGTGACGGCCTCTACATGGCGGTCGTCAAGAAGGCAGTGGTCTACCCGATCACCGCCATCATGCTGACGATGCTGCTGCTTGGCGGCGGGCTCTATTCCTACGTGAAGTTCGGCAATGGCGTCGAGTTTTTCCCGTCGGTTGAGCCGGACTACGGCCTGCTCTACGTGCATGCCCGCGGCAACCTCTCGCTTGAGGAAATGGACACGGCGGTTCGCATCGCCGAGGACAGGATCATTGGCTGGCCAGGCATCAAGTCGGTACTGACCAAGGTCGGCAAGACGCGCGGCGGCGAGGACGTGCCCGAAGACGTCGTCGGCGTCATCAACTACGAGTTCATCGACTGGCGCGAGCGCCAATCCGCACACAAGATCCTCGAAGACTTGCGTGTCGTGATGGCTGGCATTCCAGGCGTCGATGTCGAGGTGCGCGTTCCGGACGCTGGCCCGCCGACCGGCAAGGCCGTCCAGGTCCAGCTCTCGGCGACGGACCCGACCGGGCTCAACGACTATGCCAAGGTGGTGGCGGCGGCCGTGGCCAAGGTCCCCGGCGTCATCGATCTTTCCGACGGCCTGCCGCCTCCGGGTGTCGACTGGGCGCTTGAGGTCGATCGCTCCAAGGCCGCGCAGTTCGGCGTCAGCCCGACGGCGGTCGGGACTGTGGTTCAGCTCGTAACCACGGGCCTGAAACTGACCGACTATCGCCCTGCGGGCACGGATGACGCCGTGGACATCCGGTTGCGCCTGCCGGAGGACCGCCGCACGCTGTCGGCGCTCGACGATCTGCGCATCGAGACGGCGCAAGGCTCCGTGCCGATCTCGAACTTCGTCTCGCGCAAGCCGGAGCCGACCGCTGGCGTCCTGAAGCGGATCGACAGCAAGCGCACCATCACCATCCAGGCCAATGTGGCGGGCGGCTTCCAGGTCGCTGAAGTGCAGGCGGCGGTGGCCAAGGCCGTCGGCGACATCGCCAAGCCTGGCGTCGACTGGAAACTCGCCGGTTCGAACGAAGACAGCGCGGAGGCGGCAGCCTTCCTCAGCAACGCGTTCGGCGCCGCGATCTTCCTGATCTTCATCGTGCTGCTGGCGCAGTTCAACAAGTTCACCAGCGTGCTGCTGGTGCTGTCCTGCGTTGTCATGGCGGTGATCGGCGCACTGCTCGGCATGCTGTTGACCGGCCAGACCTTCGTCATCGTCATGTCCGGCATCGGCTTCATCGCCCTGGCCGGCGTGGTGGTGAACAACAACATCGTGCTGATCGACACCTATGACCGGCTGCGCGATGAAGGTTGGAACAAGCTCGACGCCGTGCTGCAGACTTGCCGCGAGCGCGCGCGTCCGGTGGTGCTGACCGCTCTCTCGGCCATCCTCGGCGTCATGCCGATCGCCTTCGGCCTCGGCCTGGAGATCTTCCACCACGAGACGACGATCAATGCACCGTCGACCCAGTGGTGGATCGCGCTCTCCTCGGCCATCGTCTTCGGCCTGTCTTTCGCGACGGTGCTGACGCTGGTGGTGACGCCGGCCATGCTGATGGTGTTCACCCGCGATAAGCGCAAGCCCGGACAGCGTGGCTGGCTCAGCAAGCTTTTCCGCTTCGGCAGGAAGGACAAGGCCGAGGCCGCCGCCACGCCGGCACCCGGTCCTGACGAGCCCGCGGTCGCCTTCCCCAAGGCTGCGGAATAGACCAACCGCAAGAGTGCATGAAAGGCCGCCCAGGAACAACCGGGCGGCCTTTTGCGTTGCTGCCTTGATGAAACACAAGATTTCAAGGCATGGACAATGACAATCTCAACGCTGCTCATCATCATCCTGATCCTGATCCTGCTTGGCGCCGTCCCGGCCTGGCCGCACTCGCGCGGATGGGGTTACGGCCCATCGGGCATTGTCGGCCTCCTGCTCGTGGTGCTGCTGGTGCTGATGCTGATGGGTCGCGTCTGACGATCTGAACACCAAAAAGCCTGGAGCGTCCTCCGGGCTCTTTTGTGCAACTGATCAGGCCGCTTTCGCCCGAGGCAGCAGGTCAAGGTCGGCGAGTGCGCCGGCTACGGCCTCATCGAGAGGCGTGCGCGGGATCGTTCCGATGATGCCTTCCAGCCGCGACGATACAAGCCGATGCGCCTCATAGCGCAGGTACGACATCGACACGATCGCCTTCCACATCGGGACGAACGGCGCACCGGCGCGCAACACCCACCACGGCATGGAGGCGAGCTTCAGCTTGTGGCCAAGCACGCGCTCGATCGAAGCCTTGATCTCCAGATCCGTGACCGCATGGCCCGGCAGATTGAGGTTCTCGTAGGTGCCGAGCTTTTCGTGGTTGTCGACAAGGGCGACAAAGGCTGCGGCGAAGTCGGGCAGATAGGCCCATTCATGCACAAGATCGACCGGCCCCGGCGCGGTGTAGACGCCCTTGGCGAGCTTCGAGGTCACCACCAGGTCGAACCACGAACCGGTGCCCTTGCCGCCAAAGAAATCGCCGGCACGAAGCAGGACAGTGCGGACGCGGCCGGCATCTGACTCGCGCCGGAACAGCTTTTCGGTCGCCGCGCGGATGCGGCCCTTCTCGGTCGTCGGTCGCTGCGGCGTCTCCTCGGTGATTTCAACCGGCATCGGCGAGCCGAAATTGTAGACCGTGCCGGCGACCATGTGCGTAGCACCACTGGCAAGACACGCAGCCATGACGTTTTCGGCCATCGGCGGGACCGAACTCCAGTCCGAGTAGACAGGGCTCAAGCCGTTGAAGATGATGTCGACGCCTCTCGTGGCATCAATCAACGACTGGCGATCGAGAGCATCGGCAGCGACAGCTTCGGCACCGATCAGTTCCGCTGGCAACTTGCCGTCGCGGGTGATCGCCCTCACCTCGTATCCTGCGTCGAGAAAGGCCTTTGCCACGGCGCGGCCGAGCCGGCCACGGGCACCCAGTATTGCTATCGTGGTCATGTCGGTCACTCCTGTTTGTGTGGCCTTCATTTCACTCATTCACTACCGAATTTAAATTGACTCCATATGGCGTATCGATATTCACTTTTGAATAGATGTCCGAGATCGACTGGAACCTGATCCGAAGCTTTGTCGCGGTCGCCGAGACCGGCAGCCTGTCGGCTGCGGCGCGCAGCCTGAGCTCAAGTCAACCGACGCTTGGCCGCCACATCGCCGAGCTCGAACAAGCGCTTGATGTCACGCTGTTCCGGCGTGGCCGCCAGGGTTACGTACTGACCGAGGCCGGCAGCCTGCTGTTCGAGCGCGGCCGGGCGGTCAGCGAACAGGCCACTGCCTTCTCGCGGCTGGCGCTGGGCTCGGTGGAGGCGATCGAGGGCACTGTCCGCATCGCTGCCAGCGAAATGGTGGCGGCACACGTCCTGCCCGCCATGCTGGCCCGCCTTGGGCTGGAGGAGCCGGGCATCGAGGTCGAGATCGTCGCCTCGAACCAGGTCGAGAACCTTTTGCGCCGCGACGCCGACATCGCCATCCGCATGGTGCGCCCCACCCAGAACGAACTGGTGGCGCGCAAGGTCACCGACATCGCGCTTTGCATGTGCGCGACTTCGGCCTATCTCGACCGGCGGGGTCGTCTGTCGGCACCGGAGGATTTGCGTGACCACGACCTGATCGGTTTCGATCGCAGCGACGAAATGATCCGTGGTTTCGAACACTTCCTGCCGGGCGTCACACGGCACAACTTTCGGCTACGCAGCGACAACCACATCGTGCTGTGGCAGGCAGTACGAACCGGCAATGGCATCGGCATCGCGCAGCAACAGCTCATCCAGCGCGAACCGCTGCTCGAGATCGTCCTGCCCGACCTGGCGCTTCCTTCGCTTCCGGTGTGGCTTGCCATGCACCGCGACGTGCGCGCCAGCGTGCGCATCCGCCGCGTCGCCGATTTCCTGCACGAAGAGTTCAGGCGTTATTCCGCCGGGGCGGCCTGAGCCACGGCCCTGAAATCGGCGTGGCGGGCAAGCCCTGCGATCAGCGACACGACCACCAGGAAGCCCGACAGCGTGACGAAGATCGGCGCGAAGCCGGTATGACCGGCAACGAAGCCGATCGCCGACGGTGCCACCAGGATACCCGAATAACCCATGGTGGTGACGACGCTCATGCCGATGTTCGGCACCACGCCCGGCTGGTTGCCGGCAGCGGAAAAGGCGATCGGCACCATGTTGGCGACGCCCAGTCCACACATGGCGAAGGCGGCGATGGCGATCCATGGATTGGGCGCGAGGCCGGCCGAAAGCATGCCACTGGCCGCCAGCAATGCCGAGAAGCGCAGCGTGTTGACCGCACCGAAGCGGTTGCGCACGCCGTCGCCGAGGAAACGCATCAGCGCCATGATGCCGGAGAAGGCGGCGAAGGCGAAGCCGGCGGTGGCGATATCGGCGCCGAGTTCCTGCTTGAGGTAAAGTGCCGCCCAATCGAGCACCGCACCTTCCGGGATCATCGAAAACAGCGCCATGATGCCGACCAGATAGATGGTTGGAAGGCGCGGCAGGCGGAAATGCCGGTGCTCATGCGCCACCGGCTTGTCCTCGCCGATCAGGTGCCGCAGGGCAAAAGCCGTCATGGCGGCCGCCACCACGGTGGCGAACAGCGCGTGCGGCAGATGGCCGAAGTTCTGGATGATGATGCCGCCCAGCGCGCCGCCAGCGAAGCCGCCCAGGCTCCAGAAGCCATGCGACGACGACATGATGGCGCGCGATAGCCGCTTTTCCACCGCCACCGCATTGGCATTCATGGCGACATCCATGGCGCCGATCGAGCCACCGAAGATGAACATCGTCAGTGCCGTCACCCAGACATTGGGCGCCAGTGCCACCAGCAGCAGGGCAAAGACAACGATCCAGGCGAAGCCGATGACCACCGGCCGCGAGCCGCGTTTGGTCATCAGATAGCCTGAGAACGGCATCGCAGTCAGTGCGCCGAGGCCGAAGACAAGGATCAGCAGGCCGAGCACGAATTCGCTGATATCAAGCCGGGTGAGCAGCAACGGGATCTGCGGCGCCCAGCTTCCGGTTATGAAGCCGTTGATGAAAAAGGCCGCGGCCACGGCCCAACGGGCGCGCACGGCGATGGCAGGGGTGGCGATCTCGGTGGCATTTGTGGCGTTCATCGAACGCGACTCCTAGCATATGAGCCAAACAGCTGAAATCGATTTCAGGCTGTCGTGATCGGCAGATTCAAAATGTTACCAGCCGCGGTTCCGACCGATGGCACGTATCCACATCTTCCATTCCGCGCAAACTAAATCGATTTAGTTCGCAGTCAAGCGGGTCTGGGCAGCAATGATTGGGCCAGATCGGTAACAAAGGTTAACGATTGCCCGAATTCCGTCGAATAGCTGGGCTAGGCGGAAAATCCAGAAACTGCGGCGGGACGGGCAACACACTCCACGTTCGCAATCGTTTCGACGCCTTGCATGCCAAATCGGGTTGGGGGTCGGCTCCGGCATTGTCGCCGCGCCGTACCAGTGTGTGGAGTTTTGTACCATGAACACCCCCGCGTTCCGGATCGCCGGAACATCCAGCCAGTTTGCGACGCAGTTGCAGCAAGCCGGCGCATATCTTTCGAGGGCCTGCCTCGCCAGACCGACCCTCGCCTTGCTCGGCGGCGGTGTGGCTGTGACGGCTGCTGTCGCTGGTTTCCTTGTTGTCACCACCTCGCCGCCCGACCCGGTGAGAACGGCAGCCGTGCCGCCACGCGTGACGCTGCCGCAGACTGCCAGCACCGCAGCCAAGCCCGCGATACCGCAGGCAGACATCACCGCACCAAAACAGGCGCGCGCTGCCGACACCCCTGCCCCACAACGCACACCGCTTGGTGCCGACAGCTCGCGCTGGGTGCCAGCGCAGCCATCGTCCTCCAATCCAGGCAACGTAGCCACGCAGGGACCTGATGAGCGCCAGGCACAGGCCAGTTCGTCAGCACCGGCGGTGTATGAGACACCCGACTCCACCGACACCGGGTCGATCGCACCCGATGGATTGCGCGGTACGCTGGACGTCCAGGTTGCCGAGACGGAGGCCGAAATAGCCATGCTGGAGGCATCGACCGGCATGGTCGGCGAGAGCGCCTCCGACGCCAACGGTCCTTTGCCAGATCTGCGTCCGGCCAAAGCAGCGAAATACGCCAATCTGCGCGACGGGCCGGCCGACGAGGCCAAAGTGATCGTGGTGGTGCCGGCGAATGCCGCGATCGAAGCGGAGACCGACTGCAACTGGTGCACGGTCGTCTACCAGGGACAGCGCGGCTACATCTACAAGAACCTCATCCGCCGCACTGTGGCGGAAGAGGCCAAAGCCGGCCAAGGGCTGTTTTAGGGTGCCGTGCGTCCGAATGGACGCACGGCACTCCAAGCCTTTGAGACTACGCATCGTGCTTTCCGAAAATCGAATCCGGTTTTCGGGCCGATGCCGGTGCTCCTGCGCCTAACCAGGATCAGCCATAGACGACAAGAAGATCCTTGGCGTCGATCTGGTCCCCCGTGCGCACCAGAACCTCGGCGATGGTGCCGTCGCGCTCGGCGTGAAGGGCCGTCTCCATCTTCATCGCCTCGATCGACAGCAGCACGTCGCCGGCCTTGATCGGCTGGCCAGCAGCGACGGCAAGCGTCGAGACCACACCCGGCATCGGCGCACCGACATGGGCGTCATTGCCGGCCTCGGCCTTGCGCCGTGCCTTGGATGCGGAAGCACCATGCGCCCGGTCCGGCACCTTGACGCGGCGCGGCTGGCCGTTGAGTTCGAAGAACACCGTCACCATACCTTTTTCGTCGACGTCGCCGACGGCAAGGCAGCGGATGACCAGCGTCTTGCCCTTTTCGATGTCGACGAAGACCTCGTCTTCGGGCTTCATGCCGTAGAAATAGACCGGCGTCGGCAACACACTGACCGGACCGTAATTGTCCTGCGCACCGACGAAGTCGGTGAAGACCTTCGGGTACATCAGCCACGAAGCGAACTCGTCCTCGGACAGCTTGCGCCCGAGCTTGGTCTCGATCTCCTTGCGGTTTGCCTTGAGGTCGGCTGCCTTGAGCAGCGAGCCGGGGCGCGCGGTGATCGGCTTGTCGCCTTTCAGCACCTTCTTCTGCAATGCAGCCGGCCATCCACCCGGCGACTGGCCGAGATCGCCGCGCAGCATCGACACGACCGAATCCGGGAAGGCGATGTCCTTGGCCGGGTTCTCGACGTCGGCGACGGTCAGTTCCTGGCTCACCATCATCAGCGCCATGTCGCCGACGACTTTCGACGACGGCGTCACCTTGACGATGTCACCAAACATCAGGTTGACGTCGTGATAGGCCTGCGCCACCTCATGCCAGCGGGTCTCGAGCCCGAGCGAACGCGCCTGCTCCTTGAGGTTGGTGAACTGGCCGCCCGGCATCTCATGCAGATAGACTTCCGATGCCGGCCCCTTCAGGTCGCTCTCGAAGGCCGCATACTGGTTGCGCACCGCCTCCCAATAGAACGAGATGCGGCGGATCCATTCAGGCGCCAGGCCAGGGTCGCGATCCGAGCCGCGCAGCGCCTCGACGATCGAGCCCAGGCAAGGCTGCGAGGTGTTGCCGGAAAACGCGTCCATTGCCGCGTCGATGGCGTCGACACCGCTTTCAACCGCCGCCAGCACCGTCGCTGCCGACAGGCCTGACGTGTCGTGGGTGTGGAAGTGGATCGGCAGATCGGTCGCCTCACGCAGCGCCTTGAACAGCGCCCGTGCCGCACCCGGCTTGAGCAGGCCGGCCATGTCCTTGACCGCGATGATGTGTGCGCCGGCAGCTTCCAGCTCCTTGGCGAGCCCGACATAATATTTCAGGTCGTACTTGGCGCGGGCCGGATCGAGGATATCGCCGGTGTAGCAGATCGCCGCTTCGCACAGCTTGCCCTCGGCGCCGATGGCATCCATCGACACGCGCATGTTGTCGACCCAGTTGAGGCAGTCGAAAACGCGGAACAGGTCGACGCCGCCGGCGGCCGCCTGACGAACGAAATGCTGCACGACGTTGTCGGGGTAGTTGGTGTAGCCGACGCCGTTGGCGCCGCGCAGCAACATCTGCAGCAGGATGTTGGGTGCCGCCTGGCGGACCTTCATCAGCCGCTCCCACGGATCTTCGGTCAGGAAGCGCATGGCGACGTCAAACGTCGCACCGCCCCAGCATTCAAGCGACAAAAGCTGCGGCAGCGCACGGGCATAGGTGCCGGCGATCTTGGCGATGTCATGGGTGCGCACCCGTGTCGCCAGCAGCGACTGATGGCCGTCACGCATCGTCGTGTCGGTGATCAGCACCTGCTTCTCGTCGCGCATCCAGGCCGCGAACTTTTCCGGGCCAAGTGCGTCGAGCCGCTGCTTGGTGCCGTCGGGGATGGCGCCGGTGAACCATGGCACGACCGGGGCTGCGGCCTCCGGGTTGGGCGCGGCACGGCCGCGCGTCTCCGGATGGCCATTGACGGTGACGTCAGCGAGATAGTTGAGCAGCTTGGTGGCACGATCCTGGCGCTTGACCTGGGCAAACAGCTCGGGCGTCGAGTCGATGAACCTGGTCGTATAGGAATTGTCGCGGAAGGCCGGGTGGGTGATGATCGCTTCGAGAAAGGTCAGGTTGGTGGCAACGCCGCGAATGCGGAACTCGCGCAGCGCCCGGTGCATGCGGGCGATCGCCTCGACCGGGTTGGGCGCCCACGCTGTGACCTTTTCCAAAAGCGGATCGTAGAAACGCGTGATGACCGCGCCCGAATAGGCCGTGCCGCCATCGAGCCGGATGCCGAAGCCGGTGGCGCCGCGATAGGCGGTGATGCGGCCGTAATCCGGGATGAAGTTCTGCTCCGGATCCTCTGTCGTGATGCGGCACTGCAGGGCGTGGCCGTTGAGGCGGATGTCGGCCTGAACAGGCACGCCCGATTCCGGCGTGCCGATGGCGAAACCGTCGAGGATGTGGATCTGCGCCTTGACGATGTCGATGCCGGTCACCTGCTCGGTGACTGTGTGCTCGACCTGGATGCGCGGATTGACTTCGATGAAGTAGAACTTGCCGGTGTCGGCATCCTGCAGGAACTCGACCGTGCCGGCGCCGATATAGGCGGTGTCCCTGGCGAGCTTGAGGGCATAGCCGCAAAGTTCCTGACGCAGCTCCTCGCTGAGGTAAGGTGCGGGCGCGCGCTCGACGACCTTCTGGTTGCGGCGCTGGATCGAGCAGTCGCGCTCGAACAGATGCACGGCGTTGCCGTGGGTGTCGCCGAGAACCTGCACTTCGACGTGGCGGGCACGCTCGATCAGCTTTTCGAGATAGACTTCATCCTTGCCGAATGCCGCCTTGGCTTCGCGCTTGCCTTCCGTCACCTCGCGGGCGAGATCGGCCTCGCTGCGAATGGCGCGCATGCCGCGGCCGCCGCCGCCCCATGACGCCTTGAGCATGACCGGATAGCCAACCTGGGCGGCGAGCTTCTTGACCTCTTCCATGTCGTCGGGAAGCGGGTCGGTCGCCGGGATCACCGGCACGCCGACTTCGATGGCGAGATTGCGCGCCGCCACCTTGTTGCCAAGCCGGCGCATGGTCTCGGGCTTGGGCCCGATGAAGGTGATGCCGTTTTCGACGCAGGCTTCGGCAAACTCCGGGCTTTCCGACAGCAGGCCATAGCCGGGATGGATCGCATCGGCGCCCGACAGCCGGGCAACGCGGATGATTTCGTCGATCGACAAATAGCTTTCGATCGGCCCCATGTCCTTGGCGAGATGGGGGCCGCGGCCGACCTGGTAGGATTCGTCGGCCTTGAAGCGATGCAGCGAATATTTGTCCTCTTCGGCCCAGATCGCCACGGTTTTGAGCCCCAGCTCATTGGCCGCGCGGAAGACGCGGATGGCGATTTCGGATCGGTTGGCGACGAGGATCTTGCTGATCGGCACGAAAACGCTCCAGGCACGGGATATTTAAGAGGCGGCGAATGATTAGCGGGAAAATGCTGCGGTGCAACCGAAAACGCATTCCCTTAAATCGATTTAATTTCCCTTGGGTCAGACCGGCATATTTTCCACGGCACAAAAAAATGCCCGGCGCAAAGCGCCGGGCATTTCTCTTCAGTAGATGATGCTGAATTACTTCTGCGGCTTGTAGGTGTACTTGCCGTCGTCGCCCTTGACCCATTCATACATGATGTAGCCGGGCAGCTTCGGGTCGCCCTTCTCGTCGAAGCCCATGTCGCCGAGCACGGTCGGGAAGGTATTCGCCTTCATCGCCTTGGCGACTTCCTGCGGATCGACCGAATTGGCAGCCTTGGCAGCACCCGCAACGACCTGCATCGCAGCGTAGGAGTACAGCGTGTAGGCTTCCGGGTTGAAGCCGGCGGCGCGGAACTTCTCGACCAGCGCATTGTTGGCCGGGTTCAAGGTCGGATCGGGACCGAAGGTGTTGAGCGTACCGGCAACAGCGTCGCCAGCAATCGAGGCCAGTTCGTTCGACACGATGCCATCGCCCGAAACCAGCGTCGCCTTGAGGCCCTGGTCGGCCGCCTGGCGGATGATCAGGCCGGCTTCGGTGTGAAGACCGCCCCAATAGATGATCGTGACGCCGGCTTCCTTCATCTTGCCGATCAGCGCCGCGAAGTCCTTGTCGCCGATGTTGACGCCTTCATACATGACTTCGGTCAGGCCGGCGGCGTTCATCGCCTTCTTGGTTTCGTCGGCAAGGCCCTGGCCATAAGGCGTCTTGTCGTGGATGACCGCGATCTTGGCGTCCTTGAACTTCTCGGCGAGGTAAGCACCAGCGATGGCGCCCTGCTGGTCGTCACGGCCGCAGGTGCGGAACACGTTCCACAGGCCACGCTCGGTGAACTTCGGATTGGTCGCAGCCGGGGTGATCTCGAGGATGCCGTTCTCGGCGTAGACTTCCGAAGCCGGGATCGAAACGCCCGAGTTGAAGTGACCGATAACGAACTTGACGCCGTCAGCGACGAACTTGTTGGCGACCGAGATGCCCTGCTTCGGATCGGAGACGTCGTCACCAACCACAAGCTTGATCTGCTCGCCGTTCATGCCACCAGCTGCGTTGATATCGGCGACAGCCTGCTCCGCGCCCTTCTGGAGCTGTGCTCCGAAAGCCGCGTTCGGGCCGGTGATCGGACCGGCAACGCCGACGATGATATCGGCCCATGCGCTGCCGCTGAACGCGACGAGCGCGGTCAGTGCAACAGCCGACAAAAGTGACTTTTTCATTGAAACACTCCCATTAATTGAGTGGGCGTGGAGTTTCTTTCTTGCGATGCCCACCCATATCGCAGAAAGGTGAGTTTGCCGATTTTCCGGCAGTTGTCACGCCGATTCATTGGCGAATCGGCGCCGATATTTAGCTTCTGCCCCTCAGGACTTCGATCTCCAAGAAAGAGGCGAAACCTTTTCATAAAGCCAATTGTATTGCGTCACCATCTGGTTTGTTCGCGTGTATTTATAACCAATTATTGCGAACGCCAAAAGCACGATGGTGTCGACGATATAGTATTGCAGCGTGAACATCGTGCCGTTGAACAACGCATGATGGATGAAGCGGATAGCGATTCCGAGCCCCAGAATGTAGAGCACGAGCTGGGTATAGTTTCGCCATGTCTGGGCGCAGGCGCGACCAGTCATCCAGGCAGCCCAGCCACCCAAAACGCAGGTGACGAAAAAGAACTGCCAGATCGAGGCTTCCTCATAGAGAATGCCGTGCATGATGGATCCTCCTAGTGGCGGCCGCCTTCGAGATAGGCCGCACGAACCTCTGGATTGGCGAGAAGGTCCTTGCCGGTGCCGCTCATCGTGACCACGCCATTGACCATGACGTAACCGCGCGTGGCGAGTTTCAGGGCGCCAAAAGCGTTCTGCTCGACAAGGAACACGGTCAGGCCCTGAGTGCGGTTGAGCTCGCGAATGGCATCGAAGATCTGCTTGACGATCAGCGGCGCCAGACCCAGCGAAGGCTCGTCGAGCAAAAGCAGCTTGGGCCGCGCCATCAACGCGCGACCGATCGACAGCATCTGCTGCTCGCCGCCCGAAAGCGTGCCGCCGCGCTGGGCGATACGCTCCTTGAGCCTGGGGAACAGGGTGAACACCTTCTCGACGTCCTCATCGTAATATTTGAGGTTGTCGAGACTTGCGCCCATCTGCAGGTTTTCCATCACCGTCATGCGCGGGAAGATGCGCCGTCCTTCCGGTGACTGCGCGATGCGCAGCCTGGCGATCTCGTGCGTCGGCAGGTCGGTGATGTCGGTGCCCGCGAAGGTGATGGTACCGCGGCGCGCCCTGGGCGTGCCGAAGATGGTCATCATCAGCGTCGATTTGCCGGCACCGTTGGCGCCGATTAGGGCGACGATTTCGCCTTCGTTGACGGCAACATCGACGCCGCTCAGCGCACGGATGTTGCCGTAGTAGGTCTCGACACCCTTGATGTCGAGCAAAGCTCTTGCCGCCGTCACTTGCCACCTCCGCGCTTGGCTTTCGCCGGCTTGGCCGCTTCACGCGCCAGCGCCTTGGCCTGCCCCACCCAGTCTTCGCGCTCGATCCGGCCATCGAAGGCGAGATAGGCCTCCGCCGCCGCGATGTCCGACTTCTTCCATCCCGCTACCTGGTCGAAATGGAAGATGCCGTGGTCGTTGAGCTTCTTCTCGTTGACCGGTCCGATGCCCTTGATCAGGATCAGCCGGTCCGCCACGCCGCCGCGCGGAGCGGCAAGCACGTTGGCGATGGTCTTGGCGACAGGCGCCTTGGACGCAGTCGCCGCTTTGGTAACCGGGGCCTTGGTGGCTGCTGCCTTCGCAGGCTGGGCCTTGGCAGCGGAGGCTGCCGGCGCCTTGGCCAGCGCCTTCGCCGCGGGCTTGTCAGCCGTCGCTTTGGTAACCGGGGTCTTGGCAGATGCTGCCTTCGCAGGCTGAGCCTTGGCAACAGAGGCTGCAGGTGCCTTCGCTGGCTTTGCCGGCGCCTGCGACGCAGGTTTGTCAGCGGACACTTTGGCTACTGGTGCTTTGGCGGCGGATGCCTTCAACGCAGCCGGCTTGGCCGATGCTGCGGTCTTTGGAGCCGCAGCCGGCTTGCTCGATTTCGCCTGAGCCTTGGGCGCCGGCGCGGCCTTCACCGGTGCTTTGACGACTTCCGCTTTCGGTGCTGGCTTGGCAGCCTTTGCCGAAGCAGGTTTGGTCGCCGCTGCTTTTGGAGCAGGCGTGGCCTTGGCGGCTTTCGCCGGCTCAGCCGTCGCAGTTACTGCCTTCGTCGCAGCCGTTGCCGGTTTTGCCGCCGCCTTGGCTGCAGGCTTCGACGCCAGCGCCTTGGCCGGCTTTGCAGCGGCTTTCGCTGCGTCAGCCTTTGCCACTGCCGGTTTGGCTGCCTCGGTCTTCGCGGAAGGCTTGGCTGCTGATGCCGCCGACGCAACACTCTTGGCAGGAGCTTTCGGCTTGGCCGGAGCTTTTGCAACAGGAGCAGCCTTCTCCGGTTTGGGCGCTGCCATCAGCCCAGCGGCAGGCGTCGCGGTCGCTTTCGCCTTCGGCGCCTTGGCCTTGGGCTTAGCTGCTGCTGCGTCGGCCACCGATCGCGCGGCATCACGGGCTTCGACCTGTGCTGCCTTCGACGCACCCTTGGAAATGGTCACGACTTCGCCGTGTCCATCGCTGTGACTGATAGTGTCGCTGACCGGGCCGGCCATCATCGATGACGACGAGCCTGGACCATGCGCCGGATCGGGCACGCCTTCGAGCTCTTCGATCACCTGTTCGTCGCCGACCTCGACAAGCACCGTGGTGACCTCTTCGTCGTCGACGCCGAGATAGGCGGCGATGACCTTCGGGTCGGTGCGAACTGACATCGGGTCGCCGTCGGAAATCTTGCGGCCATATTCGAGCACGACGACATGATCAGAGATCTGCATGACCACCGACATGTCGTGCTCGATGAGCAGGATCGAGGTGCCGGTATTGTTCTTGATGTCGATGAGCAGGGCGTTGAGCGCCAGCGACTCCTTCGGATTGAGACCGGCGGCCGGTTCGTCGAGGCAAAGCAGTTCCGGCCCGGTGCACATGGCACGCGCGATCTCGAGCCGCCGCTGGGCGCCGTAAGGCAGATCGCCGGCCGGATCGTCGGCGCGGTCGATCAGCTCGGCCTTTTCGAGCCAGTGCTTGGCGAGATCGACCGATTCAGCCGATGCCTTGCGGTAGCCGCCGAGCCCAAGCAGGCCCATGACGGTGTAGCCCGAGGCCTTCATCAGCTTGTTGTGCTGCGCCACCAGAAGGTTTTCGAGCAATGTCATGCCCGAAAACAGCCGGATGTTCTGGAAGGTGCGCGCCACCTTGGCCTTGGCCGTGATCTGGAAGTCGGGCATGCGCTCGAGCAGGAACTCGCCGCCTTCCCGACCGTTGAAGCGGATCATGCCCTCGGTCGGCTTGTAGAAGCCGGTGATGCAGTTGAAGACCGTGGTCTTGCCGGCGCCGTTCGGACCGATCAGGGCGGTAATCTCGCCACGCTTGGCCTCGAACGACAGATCGCCGATGGCAACCAAGCCGCCGAACTTCATCGACAGGTGTTCGACCTGCAGGATCGAATTGTTCATGGATGCGCTCGCGTTCATCAGCCGTGTCCTTCCTTGGTGAAGGAGCTGGAGATGGCTTTTCGCTCATGCAGGAAGGCAGTGGGTTCTCGACTGCCGACGAAACCTCGCGGCTTCCACAGCATCACGATGACCATCGCCACGCCGAACAGCAGCATGCGGTAGAGCTCCGGCGTGAAATCAGGTCCGAAGACGACCTTGAGGAACTCCATCTCGCGCAAGATTTCGGTACCGCCGATCATCACCGCGGCAGCGACCGCGATGCCGACAAGCGAACCCATGCCGCCGAGCACGACAATGGCAAGGATGATCGCCGATTCCAGGAAGACGAAGGACTCAGGCGAGACAAAGCCCTGGCGCGCGGCAAAGAAGGAGCCGGCGAAACCGCCGAACATCGCGCCGGTGGCGAAGGCCGTCAGCTTGGTCGTCGTCGTGTTGATGCCGAGCGAGCGGCAGGCGATTTCATCCTCGCGCAGCGCTTCCCAGGCACGGCCGACAGGCATGCGTCGCAGGCGAATGGTGACGAAGGCGGTCAGCAGCGCCAGTCCGAGAATGAGGTAGTAGAGGAAGATCTTGTAGTAGGCCCCGGACTGAGCGATGCCAAGCACCTTGGCGATATAGTTCGGGTCGGAGACGTTGAATGACATCAGGCCGAAGAAGCTGACCTTGGGAATGCCGGAGATGCCGGCCGCGCCATTGGTCACTTCGCGCCAGTTGATCAGCACCAGGCGAATGATTTCACCGAAGGCCAGCGTGACGATCGCGAGATAATCGCCTCGAAGACGCAGCACCGGGAAGCCGAGCATGACACCCCAGAAAGCGGCCATGAAGCCAGCCACCGGCAGCAATATCCAGAACGACCAGCCGAGATGCGTCGCCAGCAGCGCGTAGGCATAAGCGCCGACGGCATAGAAGGCGACATAGCCCAGGTCGAGCAGGCCGGCCAGGCCGACGACGATGTTCAGCCCCCAGGCCAGCATCACATAGATCAGGATCTGGATGCCGAAATTGTCGACCCATTTGAGCGAGCCCTGGAAGCCGGAAGCCGCGGACCCGGTGATGAGCGTCAGGATCAACACGACGACGATCGGATAGGCCACCAGCACGCCGATGCCCAGAGCCGAGAAATGCGCGCTGATGAAGGTACGGAAATAAAACAGCACCGATGCCAGGGCGTAGATGATCGCCAGCGCGCGGAAGAAGCGCATGTAGCCGGCGAGTGCAGGCCCGAATATCCCGTCAAGCGAACCGGCGAAGACCAGCAGCGCAACGGCAATCACCAGTGCCGCGATGAAATAGGGCAGCCGGAAGAACCGGGTGCCTACGCTGTCCGGCAGCAGGCCGCTGGCGACGTTGACGATCTTCTGCCGCGCCATGAATGGCTGGGCATATGCGACGTAGACGAAGCGTACGACCATCACCAGGGCGACGACGATGGCGAGCAGGCCCCAGCGTGGGACGAGGATCAGCTCGTTGGAGATGTTCTGGTCGGTCCTGAGACCGATGAACAGGAAGAACAGGCCGAAGGAGATGGCGCCCGCATAGAGCGCCTCCTTGAGGCCGCGCTGGATCGGCGTTGCGGTTTCGTCGCGCATGGCTTGTGCGATATTGGCCATTGTCTCAGACCTTCTCGACTTCGGGCCGGCCGAGGATGCCGGAGGGCAGGAAGATGAGCACGATGGCAAGGATCGAGAATGCCGCGACATCCTTGTAGTCGATCGAGAAATAGGCCGACCACATGCTTTCGATGAAGCCGATCATCAGGCCGCCGAGCATCGCACCCGGCAGCGAGCCGATGCCGCCGAGGACAGCCGCCGTGAAGGCTTTGACGCCGGGCACGAAACCGTCGGAGAAGGCAACGACGCCGTAATACATCAGAAACAGCGTGCCGGCGACGGCGGCAAGGGCAGCCCCCATGACGAAGGTGATGGAGATGGTGCGGTCGACGTCGATGCCGAGCAACGCCGCCATCTTGCGATCCTGCTCGCACGCCCTTTGGGCGCGGCCAAGCGAGGTCTTGTTGACGAGGTACCAGAACAGCGCCAGCAGCGCGACGGTGACGACGACGATGATGATCTGCTTCAGCGAGATCGAGATGCCGTTGATGTTGTAGACCGTCGAGACCATCGGCGGGATCGGCTTGTTGCGTGGACCTTGCGTCACCTGGACGAAGTTCGACAGCGCGATCGACATGCCGATTGCGGTGATCAGCGGTGCCAGCCGGAACGAACCACGTAACGGCCTGTAGGCGACCTTTTCGATGGTCCAGTTGTAGAGGCTGGTCATCACCATCGCCACGACCATCATGACGAGCAGGAACAGCACGACATGAACCGAGACAAAGAGGCTGCTCAGGATCAGGAACACGATCAGCGCGACGAAGGCGCCGAGCATGAAAATGTCGCCATGGGCGAAATTGATCATGCCGATGATGCCGTAGACCATCGTATAGCCGATCGCGATGAGGCCATAGATAGACCCCAGCGTCAGCCCGTTGACCATCTGCTGGACGAAATACTGCATATGGATGCGGCTCCCCTGGAATGTCGCGCTATGCGCGCATTCCTTTTGATATTTCCCCTAGTCCTAAAGTTTCGAGCCTGGATTGCAACGTGATTCTTCAACCCGTTGCCGCTTGCCGGACAGCGTTTTCCGCCGCCTCTGTTTTATGTTGTCCAGGCCCTGGACTATCGCGAAACCTATCATTGGCTCAACGCAATGTCTTTGCCGATTCCGGTGATTTTGCGCGCCATGATCGAAGAATGTAGCGCCCAAATACGCAATCGCAACAGTTCCTTGCGTCTTGCCGATGACCTCTTTCCTAAGAATGTCTAGACATATTGGCTGCTCCAGCTCCCTGCCATACGACTATTTGACTATGAATCCATGCGCGAACGGATCGCGGTCATCGATGAAGATGGTGTTCAATCCGGTCATCCGCGCCCACCCGCCGATCGACGGAATGATCGCCTTCTTGCCGGCCATTTCAACCTCGCGTTCGACCCGCCCCTTGAACAGCGAACCGATGATCGATTCGTGCACGAAATCGTCGCCCGCCCTGAGCTTGCCCTTGCCATGGAGTTGGGCCATGCGCGCCGACGTTCCGGTGCCGCAAGGCGAGCGGTCGATGGCCTTGTCGCCGTAGAAGACAGCATTGCGGGCATGCGCCTCGGCATGCTTCGGCGCACCCGTCCACAGCATGTGCGAGAGCCGGTTGATGCCGGGATTTTCAGGATGGACGAACGAGTATTTCTCGTTGAGGCGCTGGCGCACGACAGGGCTCCAGGCGATGAAGTCGCCGGCCGTATGGTCGGCCATGTCGCGGTAGCTTTCCTGCGGCTCGACGATGGCGTAGAAATTGCCGCCATAGGCGACGTCGACCTTGATCTCGCCAAGCACCGGGCACTCGACCGAAAGCCCCTCGGCATAGAGGAAGGACGGCACGTTGGTGATGCGCACCTCCTCGACATAATCGCCAACCTGCTTGTATTCGGCGATGACGAGGCCGGCTGGCGTGTCGAGGCGCAGCGTGCCCGGAGTCTTCGGTTTGATCAACCCGTGCTCGATCGCCATCGTCACCGTGCCGATGGTGCCATGGCCGCACATCGGCAGGCAGCCAGAAGTCTCGATGAACAGGATGGCGACGTCGCAATCCTCGCGCGTCGGCGGATAGAGGATCGAGCCCGACATCACGTCATGGCCACGTGGCTCGAACATCAGCCCGGTGCGGATCCAGTCATATTCGGCGAGGAAATGCGCCCGCCGTTCCATCATCGTCGAGCCGTCGAGGCGGGGGCCGCCGCCAGCCACCAGCCGCACCGGGTTGCCGCAGGTATGGCCGTCGATACAGAAGAAGGAATGGCGCGCCATGATGGGAGATACCTTGCGTCAGAAACGTTGTGCCGAAAAGGGGGCGAGATCGAGAGCCGGCTTCTGGCCGAGCATGCGGTCGCGCACCAGCCGGCCGGTGGCCGCCGCTTGAGTCAGACCGAGATGGCCGTGGCCGAAAGCGTAATGGACATTGGGATGGCTTCGCGAGCCACCGATGACCGGCAGCGAGTCGGGCAATGACGGCCGGAAACCCATCCATTCGCGCCCACCGGAGGGATCGAGCCCCGGCAGGAACTGTCTTGCCTTCTCCAGCATCGCCTTCGAGCGGGCATAGTTCGGCGCGCGGGCTAGTCCGCCGAGTTCGACCGCGCCGCCAACGCGCACACCGGTGGCGAGCGGGGTGATGACAAAGCCATGACCTGAGAAGATCAGCTGGCGCTTCACGTCAAAGGCACTAGTGGGAAGTGTGGTGTTGTAGCCGCGCTCGGTTTCGAGCGGAACGACGTCGCCAAGCTGGCGCGCCAGCAGATGCGACCAAGCGCCGGCGGCGATGAGCACCTGGCGGGCGAACAGCGTTCGGCCCTGCTTGAGCTGGATCAGGATCCGGTCGCCGGTCAGCCTGACAAGCCCGACATCGCCTTTGACGAAGGCCGCACCGTTGGCTTCGGCGTGGCGCCAGATCGTCTTGCCGAGATCTTTCGGGTCGGACACCGTCTTCCAGCCGGGCACGAAGGTGCCACGGATGAAGCGGTCGGCGAGCCCGGGCTGATAGCCGGCAAGCTCGCGCTTTTCGAGATGCTGGTAGGCAATGCCGAAACGGTCACGCGCCGCCCAGCTTGGCAACGCCGCCTTGAATTCCGCCTCGCTCTCATAGAGTTCGAGCGAGCCATCCTCGCGCAGCATCGCGCCGGTGCCGGAGCGCGCCATCAGCGAGGCCCATTCCTGCTCGGCGAGTTTCATCAGCCCGGATTGCGCGGCGAGGCTCGCCTCGTAGTTGGCGGGCGCCCCGGCGCGCCAGAAGCGGTAGAGCCATGGCGCGAGTTTTGGCAGATAGGCGGGCGGAATGGTGAGCGGGCCGAGTGGATCGGCCAGCCATTTTGGCACGTTGCGCATCATGCCCTTGTGGGCGAGCGGCAACACGTCGGAGAAGGCGAAGGCACCGGCATTGCCGGAACTGGTTTCCTCGCAGATGCCGGTGCGATCGAACACCGTCACCTTGCGACCAGCATCGACGAGATAGGCAGCCGCGGCGATGCCGACAATGCCGGCACCGATGATGGCGATGTCGATCTCGTCGACTGCTGTATTCATGCCATGCCTCCCCCGAAGCGTTCTTCCCCGATCAGAACTTCGGCAACACCGGGCGAACGGCCAGGGCGTCCTTGATGATCTTTTCGGCCGCGTTGCGGCGCTCGCCCGACAGCGGCTTGCGCGGCATACGCACGCGGTCATTGGAGCCGATCGCCAGCACTTCCGCCAGCTTGATGTTTTGGACCAGATAGGTCGACACATCGAGGTCGAGCAGCGGACGGAACCAGCGATAAATGGCAAGTGCCTCTTCACGCCGGCCCTGCTTCATCAGCTGGTAGATCGCAACTGTCTCGCGCGGGAAGGCAACGACCAGGCC
This sequence comes from Aminobacter sp. UC22_36, assembly GCF_044056035.1. NCBI lineage: Bacteria > Pseudomonadati > Pseudomonadota > Alphaproteobacteria > Hyphomicrobiales > Phyllobacteriaceae > Aminobacter > Aminobacter sp. UC22_36. The sequence continues at coordinate 736,135 of NZ_CP171996.1, read as the reverse complement.
GGCGACCCAGCCGATGGCACCGACCGAAAGTGCTTCGAAGGCAAGGTTGTCGACGCCGGTGAAAAGGTCGTAGCGATTGCCCAGGCGATTGATGATCTCGGTCGAGCGGCGGATGTCGTCGGACGATTCCTTGACCGCAACAAAGCGCTTGTCCGACGCCAGCTCTTCCATCTGGTCGACGGTGACGTCGACGCGATAAGCGAGCCGGTTGGAATAGATCATGACAGGCAGATCGCCAGCTTCGGCAACGGCGCGAAGGGCGGCAACCGTCTCTTCCGCATTGGTGTGGTAGATCGGGCTCGGTACGACCATCAGTCCGGATGCGCCTTCCTTGGCGGCACGCTTGGCGATGGCTGCGGCTTCGCGGGTGCCGGCCTCGTTGACGGTCAAAAGCACCGGCTTGCCGGCGGCGACCTTCTGGGCCGTCTTCAGGACTTCGATCTTCTCGTCATGCGACAACATCGGGCCTTCGCCGAGCGAGCCGGCGACGATCAGGCCGTCGCATCCGGCCTCCATCTGCAGCGCAAAGCAGCGCTCCATTTCGGCATGGTCGAGGCGATCGTCCGCCGTGAACTTGGTGGTGACTGCTGGGATGACTCCGGCCCACATAGCGCTTTCTCCGTCTGATATATCACTGATATATGACGAAGCGGCCAACGTTGTCAATTGGCATTCGCATCTGATATATCAAAAATATATCATTGCGCTTTCAAGAGATTCGGTCATGCAAGCTGAGAAACTGGAACCGGCTGCGACGAGAGCCTATCTTGAGCTGGAACGGCTGATCGTTACCCTCGAACTCGCGCCCGGCAGCATTGCCACTGAAGGCGGACTGATCGATCGGCTCGGTCTCGGCCGCACACCGGTGCGCGAAGCGATACAGCGCCTGGCCTGGGAAGGGTTGGTCGAAATCAGGCCGCGCGCCGGGCTGGCGATCGCACCGCTGCACCCCGGCGACTGGCTGCGCGTGCTCGACGCACGCCGCGGCATCGAGCAGGTTCTTGCCCGCTCGGCGGCCCGTTTCGTCACCCGCGACGCCGCCAACCAGTTCCATGCCGCAGCACTTGCGATGCAGAAGGCGGTGTTGTCAGGCGACGTGCTCGGCTTCCTCGAAGCCGACAAGGCGCTCGATGAGGCACTCGCCCTCGCCGCCGACAACGACTTCGCCGCGCGCCTCGCAGCCCCCTTGCAGACCCACAGCCGCCGCTTCTGGTTCCGCTACCAGCGCGACACCGGGCTCGCCGCGTCGGCCGAACATCATGTCGCGCTGATCCGTTCCATTCTCGAGCATGACGAGGACGGCGCCGCCCAGGAGGCCGAACGGCTGATGTCGATGTTGCGCGCCCACGCCGAAGCGGCAGCAACGCGGTGATGCCGCATGTGGCAAATCAATGCCTGGGGTAGGCTTCGCGCACGGCATCTGCTGAGTTCTCCCAGCCATCACCGGCGGCGAGCACGCAGCTGCGTCCCCTGACGTCCGACATCAACACGGTCCAGGTGCCATCGTCAGAGACGTAGATTTCGATGATGGCGGCGTCGCTGGCAACGCCGTATCCAAGGCGTCGCTCATGAAAATCGTCCGTCAGACCCGCGACGATCGCGTCGTGGTCGCTGCAAAACAGCTGGGCGACGGCTGGAGTGGCCGACAACATCAGCACCGTGCTGAACGCTCCCAGCCAGCTTCGACGACATGCAACCACGAGTGCCATTCGGCACCTCCTTGCCGCCGCATCTGTGCGGAAAGGTAACGGCACATTCTAACACGAACGACCCGCAGAAGGCCCGGCGCATGGGGCTGATCAATCGCTTGCTCTGACAAACAGACATGAAGCTGTAGCTCCGGCAGCCTGACACGCCAACGCCGGGGACAAGCAGCGGCACCTCAGCCTTTCGCGGCTTCGCAGGCTGGCATTTTGGCGATGGCCGCGTCGCTCACCAGTTTCCTGAGGTTCAGAGACGACATCAGCGGAAAGTATCGTTCGTCCGTCTTGCTGCGCATGTAGATCTCCGCCATCAGCGGCCCCGGGTTGACTGCACCGTCGCGGCAACCGCCAGCGATCGTCACCGATATGCTGCCTTTGCCGTCTTTCCTGCCAGTCGCCTTGAAAGCGCGCGCCTTGGCCTGCGCCGCAGCCAGCCGGGCCCTATCGGCCTCGGCGACGCGGGCGACCTGGATTCGTTCGAAGGAAGGACTGGCCGAGACCCCTGGCGCATTGTCGCCGGCGACGATCTCGAGCGGCAGCGTTTCGTTGATCGGACCATAGGGCGCTGGCGCATCCATGACGAAATGCAGCACCACATCGCCGGTGCGCAGCCTGAGCGGAACCGGCATCACGGCCGCAACGCTGATCTGTTCCGGTGCGATCTCCAGTGGATCAAGACCCGCAAGCTTGGTCAGTGCCATCGGGTTGAGCGAGGCGCAGCCCGACAGCGCCAGCAGCCCGGCCAGCGCTGCAATCGAACGTCTATGAGTGGTCATGCCGTCTCCACATGGTTGTTTGACAGCGTTGACTTATTGTTTTACGATAATTTTTGCAAACAGAATTTGAAGAGGCGAGAAATGAAGGCTGCACGCGAACGTGCCCGGCTGCTGAGCCGACGGATGGAGATGCTGATCTCGGCATTGATGGGCATCGCTGCCTTGTTTGTCGCCTACGGCCTGTGGCTGGCCTGGTCGGACCCGGCCTGGATCGGCAATTTCGTCATCGAAAGGCTCGCGCTTCCCAAGCCGGCGCAGCTGTCGGCTTCAACTGTCCTGCTGCTGGCGACGGCGTTTCTCGCTCAGGCAGGGCTGCTGATCTGGGCACTGCAGACGCTGCGGCGGGCGTTCCGCGAAATCGCACTGCATGACATCGTCGGTGCCGAGAGCGCACGCTTGATGCGGCTCTCGGGCGTCGCCTTCCTTGCCAATGCCATTGCGATGATGCTGGCACCGCCTCTGGTTTCGTTGATCGTCAGCCTCGACATGCCTGTCGGTCAGCGTTTCCTGGCGATCAGCTTCGGCACCCACGAACTGCTCGCCGTGATCCTGTCGGGCATACTGATCGTCTTCGGCCATCTGCTCTCAGTGGCCTCGGAGATCGACGACGACAACAAGCGGTTCGTCTGACATGCCGATCGTCGTCAATCTCGATGTCATGCTGGCGCGCCGCAAGATGCGCTCGAAGGAGCTCGCCGCCAAGGTCGGCATCACCGAACAGAACCTGTCGCTGCTCAAATCCGGCAAGGTGCGCGGCGTGCGCTTTTCGACGCTGGCGCGCATCTGCGCCGAACTCGATTGCCAGCCAGGCGACCTGCTGGAATACAAACCGGGGCCGGAAGAAGAAGACGAAACGTAAAACGGGCGCCCAAGGGCGCCCGCTCTCTTTGTCTCGATGGCGACGAGACGATCAGTTCATCGTCGGGATGACGAACTCGGCACCGTCCTTCACGCCCGACGGCCAGCGCGAGGTGACCGTCTTGGTCTTGGTGTAGAAGCGGAACGCATCCGGACCATGCTGGTTCAGGTCGCCGAAGGACGAAGCCTTCCAGCCGCCAAAGGTGTAGTAGGCAATCGGAACCGGGATCGGCACGTTGATACCGACCATGCCAACCTGGACACGCGATGCGAAATCGCGGGCCGCATCGCCGTCGCGGGTGAAGATGGCAACGCCATTGCCCATCTCGTGGTCGTTGGCGAGCTTGATGGCGTTCTCGTAGTTTGGCGCGCGAACGACCGACAGCACCGGGCCAAAGATCTCTTCCTTGTAGATGCGCATGTCAGCGGTGACGTTGTCGAACAGGCAGCCACCCATGTAGAAGCCGTTCTCGTAGCCCTGCATCTTGAAGCCGCGGCCGTCGACGACGAGCTTGGCGCCTTCCTTGACGCCGATGTCGACGTAACCCTTGATGCGCTCGAGCGCCTCACGCGTCACCACCGGGCCGAAATCGGCCGACGAGTCGGTCGAGGGACCAACCTTCAGGCTCTCGACGCGCGGGATCAGCTTTTCCATCAGACGCTCGGCGGTGTCGTGGCCGACAGGCACGGCAACCGATATCGCCATGCAGCGCTCGCCGGCCGAGCCGTAGCCGGCGCCGATCAGCGCGTCGACGGTCTGGTCCATGTCCGCGTCGGGCATGATGATCATGTGGTTCTTGGCACCGCCGAAGCACTGCACGCGCTTACCGTTGGCGCAGCCACGGCTGTAGATGTACTGCGCGATCGGCGTCGAGCCGACGAAGCCGACGGCCTTGATGTCGGGATCGTCGAGGATCGCGTCGACGACCGTCTTGTCGCCGTTAACGACATTGAGAATGCCGGCCGGAAGACCCGCCTCGAGGAACAGTTCGGCGATGCGCATCGGCACGCCCGGATCGCGCTCGGACGGCTTCAGGATGAAGGCGTTACCGCAGGCGATCGCCGGTGCGATCTTCCACAGCGGGATCATCGCCGGGAAGTTGAACGGGGTGATGCCGGCGACCACGCCGAGCGCCTGGCGCATCGAGTAGACGTCAATGCCGGGGCCTGCGCCGTCGGTGAACTCGCCCTTCATCATGTGGGGGGCGCCGATACAGACTTCGACCACTTCGAGGCCGCGCTGGATGTCGCCCTTGGCGTCGGCGATGGTCTTGCCGTGCTCGCGCGCCAGCAGCTCGGCCAGCGCGTCGTATTCCTTGTTGACCAGTTCGAGGAAGCGCATCAGCACGCGTACGCGGCGCTGCGGGTTGGTGGCGGCCCAGGCGGGCTGCGCTGCCTTGGCGTTTTCGACAGCGGCGCGCAGTTCCTGCGCCGAGGCAAGCGCCACGGTGGCGCGCACCGAGCCGTCCATCGGCTGCAGAACGTCCTGCTTGCGTCCGCTGGTGCCAGCGACATGCTTGCCGCCGATGAAATGACCGTAATCGACCATCGTCTCTCTCCCAGTTGCTTGTTGATGGCTCATTGTCCCGCTTAACGCGCGCATATGCAACGCGAGGGCGAACGCAACCGTTGTGCAGAAAATAAACACCAAGAGGATCTTGAATGCGATTTCATGCATAGTAGGGTGCGGTCTTTCCTTGACCCGTTCTTACCGGGAGAAGGTGGCCCGAAGGGCCGGATGAAGGGCAGCGCTTTCTGGCAAGACCAGGTTTGCCCCCTCACCTGCCTGCCGGCATCCTCTCTTCGTAAGCGGGCGAGGAACGACGTCCGCAATGGAGGCCTTCGATGAACTGGGATGACGTCCGCATCTTCCTCGCGGTGGCGCGCACCGGCCAGATCCTTGGCGCGGCGCGCCGGCTGGAGCTCAACCACGCAACGGTTTCGCGGCGCGTCGCGGCACTCGAAGAGGCCTTGAAGACAAAACTCTTCCGGCGGCTGACCACCGGCAGCGAGCTGACGCCGACCGGCGAGCGTTTCCTCGAAGTCGCCGAGCGCATGGAAGCCGACATGCTGACCGCCCGCGCCGAGATCTCAGGCGAAGGCGACGAGGTATCGGGCACCGTGCGCATCGGCGCGCCCGACGGCTTCGGCGTCGCCTTCCTGGCGCAGCGACTGGGGACGCTGACCGCCCAGCATGCCGACTTGCGCATTCAACTCGTTCCAGTGCCGCGCACCTTTTCACTGTCCCGACGCGAGGCCGACATCGCCATCACCACCGAACGGCCGAGCGAAGGCCGGCTGGTGGCGGCAAAGCTCGTCGACTATTCGCTCGGCCTGTTTGCATCTCGAGCCTATGTCGAAGAACACGGCTTGCCCACCTCGCGCAACGAACTGTCCGGCCATCGCCTGATCGGTTACGTGCCCGACCTCGTGGTCAGCCCCTCGCTCGACTACGCTGCCGAGTTCAGCCCTTTGTGGGAATCCGCCTTTTCGATCTCGTCCGCGCTCGGCCAGGTCGAGGCGGTGCGCTCGGGCGCCGGCATCGGCATCCTGCACACCTTCATTGCCCGCACCATTGCAGAGATCGTGCCGGTGACGGCGATTGCGCCGATCCGCCGCGCCTACTGGCTGGTCTATCACGAGTCCGTCCGGCCGCTGCGCCGTATCCAGACAGTGGCGGGTTTCATCACCAAGTCGGTGGAACGCGAACGGGCGCTGTTTATCTGACGCATCCGCCCAAAAATCGGCTCCGGTTTTCGGGCCGATGCACCGCAAAAAATTCGGAGCGCAGCGCGTCCATTCAGGCCCAGCACTCGAAGCCCTTCCGACAATCTCGCACATCCGCTAACATTACAGCGCCGCGCGTCCAACTGGACGCGCAAAGGACGCTGTAGCATTTTGAACTGTGCATGATCCCAGCGAAAATCGACTCCGATTTTCGGGTCATGCACGTGCTCCATACGAGGAAACGGCTTTGCTGCCCCGCCCCTATGCAGAATTGCTGCGCAAGGCCCGGCGCGCCACACGACGCGCCGACGAGGCCGAGGACTTGCTGCAGACGGTCCTTGTCGCGGCGGTCGAAGCGGGGCGCACCGACCTGTCGAAGATAGAAAACCGGCGCTGGCTCGAAGGCGCGCTACGTCGCCGCGCCGCCTTTGACGCGCGTTCGGCGCTCCGGCGCCGGAGGCGTGAGGCGCCATTCGCAGTCGGCAGTTGCGAATCAACCCACGGCGAAACCGCGCCGGTGCGGTTCGTCGCGACCCTGCCGCCCAGCCTGCGCACGACAACGCTGCTAGCTCTGACTGGTCACACCAGGCAGGAAATCGCCTGGCTGCAGAACTTGGCCGATCCGGCGCTTCGGCAGCGCATTGCCGAAATTCGTAAGCGCTGGCTGGCCTTTGGCGGTGAGCCCGTTGCAGAAATTCCCGGCCTGACCGGCGCGCTGGCCTTCGGCAGCATCAGGCGCTCCCTGCTCGCCCTGGCCAAGCAACCAGGCGCCCTGCTCGCCAGCCATGATCCCGACGGGCATCTTTTTGTCATCGGCACCTCACGAAACCCGGCCGCACGGCAACTCAACAGACGTGCAACCGAAATCACGGAGTGACCAAATGTTCGGCAAAAGCAAACTCGGCAACATCTGCTACTACGTCTCTGACATCAACAAGACGGAAGCGTTCTATCGCGACGTCATGGGCCTCGATATCAAGCGCATGGAAGGCGACGCCGATACAGGAGGCGACTGGCTCATTGCCAACACCGCCAACGGCGTCGACCTGATCTTCTTCGAGATGGAATCGCGGCCGGGCAACTCACCGATCATCGTCTTCGAGATCGCCAACGGCGGCATCGACGACATCGTCGCGGCGCTGGCCGGCAAGGGCGTGACCATCGTCACGCCGGTGAGTCACGCGCCAGGCGGCTGGTCGTCCGAATTCGCCGATCCCGACGGCCACGCCATCTCGATGTACCAGTCGGCGGAAGCGCCGCGGTCGCTGAAGAAGGTCGCGTAGGCTCAGGCCCAATAGCGCTCGGGGCCAAGCCCACTGATGTCGATCTCCGGCTCGCGTCCGGAGATCATGTCGGCGAGGATTTTTCCCGAGCCACAGGCCATGGTCCAGCCAAGCATGCCGTGGCCGGTATTGATGAACAGGTTCGGCAGCTTCGTCCGGCCCAATATCGGCGGACCATCCGGCGTCATTGGCCGCAAGCCGCACCAGAAATGCGCCTCGCGCAGGTTGCCAGCGCCGGGAAGCAGCTCGCGCAGCGACTGCTCCAATGGCGCGCGGCGCGATTCATGCAGGGTCAGGTCGAAACCGGACATCTCCACCGTGCCGCCGACGCGGATGCGGTCGCCAAGCCGCGTGATGGCGACCTTGCAGGTTTCGTCGATGATGGTCGAAACAGGCGCGGCCCCTGCATCGGCGATCGGCACCGTCAACGAATAGCCCTTGAGCGGATAGAGCGGGACACGCTGGTGCAGCTTGCGCATGAAGCGTTCGGAATAGCTGCCCGCCGCCAGCACAAAGGCATCGGCCGGAACGATCCCATCGTCGGTGACGGCCTGATGTAACCTCCCACCCCACTGCGGCAGTGAGTAGACATTCTTGCCGAACCTGAAGACGACGCCACGCTCGGTGCACAACGCGACCAGACGCTCGGTGAACAATCGGCAGTCGCCGGTCTCGTCGTCAGGCAGGCGCAGGCCACCGGTGATGTCGTGGCGCGCACCCGCAAGGCCAGGTTCGGCCGCAATGCAACCGGCAGCGTCAAGGATCTCGTATGGCACCTCGAACTTGTCGAGCACGGCAATGTCCGGTGCGATGCCGTCAAGCTGTTCCTGGGTACGAAACAGCTGCAGCGTGCCATGGCTGAGTTCGTCATAGGCAATGCCGGTGCCTTGGCGCAGCACCCGCAGCATGTCGCGGCTGTATTCGGCGAGCGGCACCATCAGCGACTTGTTTGTGGCGTAACGTTCCGTCGTGCAGTTACGCAGCATCCTGGCCAGCCACATCCACATCTTGGGGTCGAATTTTGGCCGGACGGAAAATGGGCCGTCCTTCATGGCGAGCCATTTCAGCGCCTTGAGCGGCACGCCGGGTGCCGCCAGCGGCGAGGCACAGCCGGAAGAAATCTCGCCTGAATTGGCGTAGCTGGTCTCTTGCGCCGGCCCCTTCTGACGGTCGTAGACGACCACCTCGTGCCCGGCCTCGGCGAGATAATAGGCGGTCGTCACCCCGATGACGCCGCCGCCGACGACTATGACCTTCATTGCGCCCCCAGATGCATCACCCCAGCTAGTGGGGGCATGCACAAACTCGCAGACGCCGGTCAGGCCGCCGTGGGGCCTGGGTCGTCGCCATTGCCTGAGATGTGCCGGATTTTTCTCGGCACGCCAAGAGGTTGTGCTTCACCGGCACTGAACACCAGCACAGGGAAACGGCGCTCCGACGTGCCGGGCTGGACGTCCGGTGCGGCGATTCCCGGTCGCGCCGCCTCCGGCTGGTAGTGGATCTCGTCGACGCGGATGGTCTCGGTCGCGCCACGGCCGCAGTCGACAATGATCGACTGGCCCTTACGCAGGCCAAGCAGCGCCAGGCCACGCGGCACGGTGATTGGAATGATCTGGCCGACCATGCCGTCCATCGGCCCATGCGCGACGATCCGGGTGTGGGGCGCGCCACCGTCGACGCTGAAGGTGACGCGGCTGTTCAGCGTCACCACGTCGGCATCGGCCTCGTTCGAAAACACGACGTGGGCCGAGGCGAGCTTGCGGCGCAACAGTGCGACCAGCGGACCGCCCGACCAGGCCAGGCGGTCGAGCATCGTCTTGACGATGGCGAAATCCTTGGTCGTCAACTGACATTTGGACATGACATATCTCCGCAAGTGCCGGGCATTGCCACTGCACTGGCATGGTTCGCAATTTGGCTAGAGCAGGCTTGCGCCCGTCAATTGGCGTCGGCGCCCGGTGCTTCGACGGCAACGATCTCAAGTTCGAGACGGCGGCCGTCGCGCGACGTCCAGGCAACCGACTGGCCTTCGCGAAGGCCGATCAGGGCAGCACCCACCGGCGTCAGGATCGAGACCTTGCCTTCGGCGATATCGGCCTTGCCGGGATAGACCAGCGTCACCGTCTTGACCTCGCCATCGCCGCTGCGGAACGTCACCGTCGACCCCATGCGGACGACGTTAGCCGGAATGCGGCTCGACGGCTTGACCTTAGCGCGTTCCATTTCGGAGAGCAGCTCCTCGGCAATGCCTGGCAGGCGTTCGAGGCTGGACTCGGCAAGGCCGGTCAGCCTGGCATAGTCGCTTTCGCTCACCACGATCTCATGTTCGCGGCGCGGCTTGATATTCTGGCGCAATGGATGCCTCATAGATTCTCATCCGGCCAGCGCATGAAAAGCGCGCGACCGGTCCGTCCGCGCAAGCGGACGTGCCCAAAGGTTCAGACCGTTCCGCTACGCGGCCCGGTTGTCATGATTTCATGCATTGAAGAAGGCCCCGCAGGCTCGGACGTCGCATAGCGACCGAGCTGGGGCTAAGATCCCGCGATGGGGCAGACCCGAAACAGGGCAAAGCTGCCAATATGAGCGTAAATGCACATGCCCAAGGGTCGCCGACCCGGGAGGGCTTGTCAAGGGCGGTGGCTTTGCGACTAGCCCGCCAGATGCCTGAAGGCCGCAACGACCTCGTCATAAACCCTGCGCTTGAACGGCACGATCAGTTCCGGCAGCTCAAACATCGGCTTCCAGGCCCAGCGGTCGAACTCGGCCGAATGTCCGCCGGGAGGCGGGTCGATGGCGATCTCGTCTTCCTCGCCCTCGAAACGGAACGCGAACCATTTTTGCGTCTGGCCGCGATACTTGCCCTTGAAGGCAATGCCCAGCAAATGCTCCGGCAGGTCGTAATTGATCCAGTTGGGCGCCTCGGCAAGCAGCGTCACATTGCGCATGCCGGTTTCTTCGTAAAGCTCGCGCACCGCTGCCGGATAGGGTTCTTCGCCCTTGTCGATGCCGCCTTGCGGCATCTGCCACAATTGATCGGTGTTCGACAGTTCGCTGTCCGGCTCGGCGATGCGGCGCCCGGCCCAGACCAGTCCCTTGGCGTTCAGCACCATGATGCCGACGCAAGGCCGATAAGGCAGATCTTCAGGTGCGATCCTGGTCTTTGACATCAATTCCTATCCTCGTTCAGGGTCGCTCGCGACAGCCGAGATCGGCACGATCTCGATGCCGCGCTTGCGCGCCTCGCTTGCCCATGAGGTCACGGCATCCACCGTGACGTCGAATGCGTTGCCGGTACCGATGGCAATGCCCTTGGCGCGCGCTATGCGTTCCAGCTCGTCGAGCTTGTTGAGGATCGCGCCGCGATCCTGCACGCCGTCGATGATGGCGTCGCCGGCGGCGAACGGCACGCCGTTCTTGAGCGCCAGCTCGGGCGCCAGGCTGCGCGCCGAGGAGCCGTCGTCGACATAGCCGATGCCGCGCTTGCCGAGCTCGGCCATCATCGCGCCCATCGCCTCCGGGCTCGTCGAAAAGCGCGCGCCCATGTAGTTCATGACAGCAGTGTAGTTGGTCGTCCGCGACAGCGTCCAACGCAGGTTCTTGAGGTTTTCGTCGGAACTTGCCTCGACCGTCAGCGTGTTGCGACCCGGATTGACGTTGGGAAAGTCAAACGGCTCGAGCGGCACCTGCATGACGATCTCGTGGCCCTCGCGCCGCGCCGCCTGCATCCAGCGGCCGAGGCTGTTGCCCTGCGGCGCAAAACCGAGCGTGATCTCCGGCGGCAGCTTGCCGATCGCCGTCTGGGTTCCGGTCTGCGACAGGCCGAGCCCGCCAATGACGATCGCCACCCGCGCCCCGCGCGCGCCCGACCAGGCCCTGGCATAGACATCGAACGGGCGTCGCCCGTCGGCTGCCCGGATCGGCAGCGGCCCGCTCGCACTGTCTTCGATCAGCGCCTTTTCCGGCAAATGGGCAATGCGCACATTCTGTCCGACAGCGGATGGATCGCGGATCACCACGGCCCCGCCCTCGCCTGCCGGCGGATTGACGCGGATGATTGCCGGGCCGCCAGTGGTCGGTGCTGTGGCCGGTTTCGGCTTGGCCACGGGCTGAGGTGCTGCGACGGTCTCGGGCGTTGAAACCGCAACGACTTCTGGCGTGCGAAAGGGCTTTTGGCGAAGCGCGATCGAAGCCGACGCCGCCACCAGCACCACGACGCACAGGCCAGCGAACAGCGGCCCCTTGCGTAGCCAGCCGAAGCGCTTGCCAGCTGGGCGGCGAGATGCTTGTCCGAGCGGACGGTCGATTTCTTTTTCGATCTGCACCACGCCGCGCCCTGTGGCCTAGCGCATCGGCCCGAAAATCGGATCCGATTCTCGGGAAGCACGATGCGCAGATTCAATCACTTAGAGCATCCTTTGTGCGTCCTTTCGGACGCACGGCGCTCTATGCCAGCCTCCCCGAATCAAACTGCCGGAACCTTGCGGTCCCGGCAGCATCGCATTGCATCGATCGAGCAACCAGCCCAAAGGGCTGGCGCCGAGCGGTTTTACTGCTGGTTCATCACCGCCTTGTCGGGATTGGGCGGGAAGGCCGGATCGGTCTTTTGCCCACGCAGCAGCTCCAGCGCATAGTTGAGCTGCAAGTCATCCTTTGGCTCCGGCGGCACATAGGCTGCCGAGCCCGAACCCTTGTCGCTCTCCTCGGCGCCCTTGATGTGGCCCTTGAGCTCGGATTCGCCACGCGTCACGTCGCGGCCCTGCAGGTCTGCCGGCAACGGCTGGTCGACCTTGATGTCGGGCGTGATGCCCTTGCCCTGGATCGACTTGCCCGACGGCGTGTAATAGAGCGCCGTCGTCAGCCGGAGCGCGCCATTCTCGGCCAGCGGGATGATGGTCTGCACCGAACCCTTGCCGAAGGACTGCGTGCCGACCACCGTCGCGCGGCGAAGATCCTGCAGCGCACCGGCCACGATTTCCGACGCACTCGCCGAACCGCCATTGATCAGCACGATCAGCGGCTTGCCGCCGATGTCGTCGCCGGGGCGCGAGTCGAAGCGGGTGATGTCCTTCGGATCGCGACCACGGGTCGAAACGATCTCGCCACGGTCAAGGAAGGTGTCGGACACGCTGACCGCCTGGTCGAGCAGGCCGCCGGGGTTGAGGCGCAGGTCGAGCACGTAACCCTTCAGCTTGTCAGCCGGGATCTGCTTCTTGATCGTCAAGATCGCGTTCTGCAGGTCATCGAAGGTCTTTTCGGTGAACGAGGTCACCTTCAGATAGCCGACGTCGTTGTCGACGCGGAACTTGACCGCCTTGACCTTGATGACGTCGCGCATGATCGACAGCTCGATCGGCTTGTCAGCACCTTCGCGCAGGATCGTCAGCTTGATCGGCGTGTTGATCAGGCCGCGCATCTTCTCGACCGCGTCGTTCAGCGTCAGGCCACGAACCTCTTCGCCGTCGATCTTGGAGATGTAGTCGCCAGCAAGAACGCCAGCCTTGGCGGCCGGAGTATCGTCGATCGGGGTGATGACCTTGACCAGTTCGTTTTCCATCGTCACCTCGATGCCGAGGCCGCCGAACTCGCCCTTGGTCTGGACGCGCATGTCCTTGGCGGCTTCAGCGTTGAGATATGACGAATGTGGATCGAGCGAGGTCAACATGCCGTTGATGGCGTTTTCGATCAGTGCCTTTTCGTCCGGCGGGGTCACATACTGGCCGCGCACCCGTTCGAAGATATCGCCGAAGATGGCGAGCTGGCGGTAGGTCTCGGAGCCTGCCGCATTCGCCGTCGAGCCAGGTGCACCGTACACCAGGCTCATGGCTGAGCCTCCCATCAGCGCTCCGGCAAGCAGAAGCGACAGTTTACGCATCATTTCATGTCCTTCCAGAGGTGCGGTCCGCCCACCACGGGGTCGGATCGACGGGTTTTCCATCCTTGCGGAACTCGACATAGAGCTCCGGCGTCGCATTTGCATTGTCGGAGGTAGAGGTGCTCGCCACCCTCGCCTCACCCATCGCACCGATCGGCTCGCCTGCTAGTACGGACTGACCCGGCGCGACGCTGATTCTGCTCATCCCCGCCAAGACGACATGATAGCCGTCGCCGGCGTTGAGGATCAAGAGTTGACCATAGGAGCGGAAAGGCCCCGCATAAAGAACACTTCCATCCGCCGGAGCGGTCACGATGGCGCCGGATTGTGTCGCAACCATGTCCCCAAGCATGGTTCCGCCGATGCCGTCATCGGCCCCGAAGCGGCGTTTTATACGCCCGGTGACCGGCAGGGCGACCTGCCCCTGGAGCACGGAAAACGGTGCGGAAGCAACAAGTTGGTTGGCTTCGGGCACCACCGCCACGACAGGTTCGTTTGCTGCCTTGGCAGCGTCTTCGGCTTGCTTTCTTGCAGCCTCCGCGTCGGCTGCTTTCTTCGCTGCCTGCTTGTCGAGCGAGGCAATCAAATCTTTGAGACTTTCGGCCCGCGCCGCAAGTTCGGTGGATTTTTTCGTTTCTTCGGCAAGTGCGATCTCGGATTCGCCGCGCAGCCGGCTCTTGGCTTCGAGCAGCAGGTCGAGTCGCGCCTTTTCCCCAGCCTGCGCCGTCATTGCCGTCGTCAGGCGGTCACGCTCCGCCTCGATCGAGGCAACCACCCGCGACAGCTCCTTGAGATCGGCCATCAATATCTCGGTCTCCGAACGCAGTTCGGGCACCACGGCACCCAAGAGGATGGCGCTGCGGATCGACGACAATGCGTCTTCCGGCTTGACCAGGATCGCCGGCGGCGGATTGAGGCCCATGCGCTGCAGCGCGCCCAGCACCTCGGCCAGCACGCCACGGCGCATGTTGAGCGAGGTGCGGATGCCCGATTCCTGCTCCTTGAGCCCTTCGAGCTTGCTGGCGATGTCTTCGATGTCCTGGCCGAGCTTGCGTTCGGTCTTGGCGGACTGGATCAGTGCTGCGGTGATCGAGGCATGGTCCTTTTTCACCTGGGCGATCTCGGCCGCCAGCTTCTCGCGCCGCTCGGCAGATACTTCTATGTCACGCGCGACACTTTCGTAGACCGACCTTGTCAGCGCCGGATCAGGCACCGGCGGGCCGACCTGGGCGGAAGCTGCTGCGCAGGCAAGCGCGATCAGCCCTGCCGCGGCGAGGCCACGACACGGCGATAGCCACGCCTTCACTGGAGAATTCCGCGCCATGCAATGATCCGGTTGTATGCCTGCCACCTTAGCGGCGCCACCGTTAACGAACCATCAACCATGTTGGCATCGGTCGCCGCGCCGGCAAACTTGCCATGCATTTTGTCGAATTCCGGGCGTTCAGGCGCGATGATAGGGATGTCCCGAAAGAATCGTCGCGGCGCGATAAAGCTGTTCGCCGAGCATGATGCGGACCATCTGGTGCGGCCAGGTCGCGGCACCGAAGGAAATCAGCAACTGGGCCTCGCTGCGCAACGCCTCGTCATGCCCATCGGGGCCGCCAATGGCGATCATCAGCCCACGCTGGCCGCCGTCGCGCAGCGACGCGATCTTGTCGGCAAACTGCTGCGAGGAGAGATTTTTGCCACGCTCGTCGAGCAGGACCAGCGCGGTTCCTGGCGCCATCTGGGCACGCAGCCGGTCGGCTTCCTCGCGCCGCCGCTCATCGACATTCTGCGCGCGGCTTTCGGCAATCTCGGTGACCCCGGAAAAGTCGAAGCCAAGCGGGCCGCCACTTTTCGAAAACCGGTCGAGATAGCGATCGGCGAGTTCCTTCTCAGGGCCGGCTTTCATCCGGCCCACGGCATGTATCGCTATCTTCATCCCTGGCTTCTAACGGTTCAGTGAACCGTTTCTTCTTCGAGATCCGGCGCCTGCCACATCTTTTCAAGATTGTAGAACTCGCGGATCTCAGGCCGGAAGATGTGGACGATGATATCGCCTGAATCGATCAGCACCCAGTCGGCGCCCGACAGCCCCTCGACGCGGGCAGTGCCGAGACCGGCATCCTTCAGCGCTGTGAGGAGATGATCGGCAACCGCCGCGACATGACGGTGCGATCGACCCGAGGCGATGACCATGTAGTCGCCTAGGCTCGACTTGCCCTGGATGTCGATGGAGACGATGTTTTCGGCCTTGGAGTCTTCCAGACTGTCAAGGACTGTCTTGATGGCGCGGGCGACAGCGTCGAATTCGCCTATCCCGGCCGGCGAAGGCATGATTTCCGCCTTCTTCCGCAGTGCTGTTCTCAGTGTCTTTCCTTTCCGACAGGAACAACCAAATCACCCTGAACTCGGGCGACACCAATTAGATAGGCAGAGTTGGGCTACAGTTTCAAGACAAGCGCCAACAAGTTGATCGCTCAGGGGTGCCCGTGCACGACTTTCCTGCGGGTCAACGCACGACTGGCTTGGCCAACAAGGCGAGCTGGATCAAGGCGAAGGGCCTCGTTTTGACATCGACATCGGCGCAAAAAAAGCGCTGTGCAGCAAGCGCGATCAAATGGACCGCCCCGGCAGCAGGCATATCGGGGGCGTCCTCATGCCGGAAAGACCAATGACCCCCGTACAAAAAGCCATCTGGTACATCGAAAGCCACTACCTCAGCGACATCGGGCTGGACGAGATCGCCACAGCCGGCGGCGTCTCGCGCTTCCACATGTCTCGCGCCTTCGCTGCAGCCACGGGCCATTCGGTCATGGGATACATCCGAGCCCGCCGCCTGACAGACGCGGCGCACGCATTGGCCAAGGGCGCGCCCGACATTTTGGCAGTCGCGCTCGACGCCGGCTATAGCTCGCATGAGGCGTTCACCCGGGCCTTCCGCGACCGCTTCGGGCAGACGCCCGAGGAGGTGCGCGCGCACGGCACCGTTTCCCAGCCCGAATGCATGGAGCCTCTCAAAATGGACGAAACCTTTGTCGAAAACCTTGCCCCGTCGCGCTTTGTCGACGGTGGCCCCTTGCTCATCGCCGGCTTCGGCCAGCGCTACACCAGCGAGACGAGCCTGGCGATCCCGTCGCTTTGGCAGCGCTTCGGCCCGCATTTCGGCAGCGTGCCCGGCCAGAAGAGCTATGTCGGCTACGGCGTCTGCTGCAACTTCGACGACGACAGCTTCGAATACATCGCCGGCGTCGAGGTCAAGGATTTCGCGGATCTGACATCGGAATACAGCCGCCTGCGCATCGCCCCGCAGCGCTATGCCGTGTTCGCCACCACCGACCACATCTCGATGATCCGCCGCATTACCCACACGGTATGGAGCAAGTGGTTGCCCACATCGGGACATGAAGCCGCCGACGGCCCCAACTTCGAACTCTACCCCGAGAGCTTCGACCCGGCGACGGGCAATGGCGGCTACGAACTCTGGATTCCGATCAAGAGCTAGCGCAATTCCAGGGAAAAGTGTGCAGCGGTTTTCCGTCCGGAATTGCGCAAAACAAAGAGATAGAGTGTTTTCGCGTTTCGAAGAAAAAACCGAAACACTTTAGGACTTGTCCTTGGCGGTCCCGTTCCTCAGCGCTGTCGACGACAGTAGGGAACGCGGTCCGTGGATGAAGGTCCAGGCCGGGGCCTTCATCCGCGCCAGGCGCGGCGCATCGCCTTCGTCGACACGCGCATAGTCAAAGGTCTTGGCGACAACCGACGACAGGAACGACAGCGTCGCCCCAGGGCGGTCGATGACGGCGATCGGAAAGGTCATCACGATCTGGCGCCAGCGCTGCCAGCGATGGAAGTCGCGCAGATTGTCGGCCCCCATGATCCAGACGAAATCGACGCCCGGATTGCGCGCCTTGATCAGCGCCAGCGTGTCGGCGGTGTAGCGCACATGATGCGCAGCCTCGAAGGCAGTCACCTTGATGCGCGGGTTTTCGGCGATCGCCTGCGACAGCTCGATGCGCTTTGCCAGTGGCGCCAACTCGCGCGTGCTCTTCAGCGGGTTGCCTGGGCTGACCATCCACCAGAGTTGATCGAGTTGCAGGCGGCGCATGGCAATTTCGGCAACGAGGCCATGACCGGCATGCGGCGGATTGAACGAACCGCCGAACAGCCCGACCTGCATGCCCTTCATCGCATGCGGCATGCGCAGATATTGCGAAGCGACACCCTCTCCCTTGTGGGGCGGGTCGATCCGCGCAGCGGAGCGGGGTGGGGGTGCCTCTGACGTCAGTTTATTACCCCCACCCGGCTTGCTCGCCACCCTCCCCACAAGGGGGAGGGTAATCCCATCACGGCCGCACCTGGCCGGAACCGCGCACGCGGTATTTGAACGAGGTCAGTTGCTCGACACCGACCGGCCCGCGCGCATGCATCTTGCCGGTGGCGATGCCGATTTCCGCGCCCATGCCGAACTCGCCGCCGTCGGCGAATTGCGTCGAGGCATTGTGCAGCAGGATCGCCGAGTCGATCTCGTTGAAGAAGCGTTCGACGGCCTTGGCGTCCTCGGCGACGATCGCCTCGGTGTGATGCGAAGAAAACGTCTCGATATGCTCGACGGCGCCTGAAACACCGTCGACAAGCTTCACCGAGATGATGGCGTCGAGATACTCCGTCACCCAATCGGCGTCGGTCGCGGGCTTGGCGTCAGTGAAGGCCGCAAGGACCTGCTCGTCGGCATGGATCTCGCAACCTGCCTTGCGCAGCGCCTCAAGCACCGGAACCAGATGTGTCGAAGCCACCGCGCGATCGACCAGAAGCGTTTCCGCGGCACCGCAGATACCGGTGCGGCGCATCTTGGCGTTGACGGCAATGCCCACCGCCATGTCGAGCTGGGCCGACTTGTCGATATAGAGATGGCAGATGCCTTCGAGATGGGCAAAGACCGGCACCCGCGCATCGTTCTGCACGCGCTCGACCAGGCTTTTGCCGCCGCGTGGGATGATGACGTCGAGATTGCCCGACAGGCCCTTGAGCATTTCGCCCACCGCTGCGCGGTCGGCCACCGGCACGAGCTGGATCGCGTCTTCGGGCAGCTTCGCCGACTTCAGCCCTTCGACCAGGCAGGCATGGATCGCCAGCGACGAATTGAGCGAGTCCGAACCGCCGCGCAGGATCACCGGATTGCCGGCCTTCAGGCACAAGGCACCGGCATCGGCTGTCACGTTGGGGCGGCTCTCATAGATCACGCCGATGACACCAAGCGGCGTGCGCACGCGCTCGATATGCAGCCCGTTGGGCCGGTCCCATTCGGCGATGACCTCACCGACCGGATCCCTGAGTTCGGCGATCGCCCGGATGCCGTCGGCCATGTCGCGGATGCGGCCGGGCGTCAGCTTGAGACGGTCCATGAAAGAGCCGCTAAGGCCAGCCTCCTCGCCGTTCTTGACGTCGATGGCGTTGGCGTCGAGGATCTCGTGCTCGCGGTGCAGGATGGCTTCGGCCATGCCGATGAGAGCAGCATGCTTGCGTTCGGCGGAGGCGATGGCGAGTGGGCGGGCGGCGGCACGAGCCTTGCGGCCGATCTCAGCCATCAGCCGCGCCGTATCCTCATGGGACTTCTCATGCGCCTTCAGCATGTCTTACCCTTCCGCTTGCACCGCAACCTTATCCGCGTGGCTGACCACGAGGTCGTCGCGATGGATCATCGCCGAGCGCGCCTCATAGCCGAGAACGGTCTCGATCTCAGTCGTCTTCAGCCCAGCGATCCTTACGGCATCCGCAGCGTCATAGGCAACCAGCCCGCGCGCGATCTCGCGGCCCTCGGGCGACAGGATCGCCACCGTGTCGCCGCGCGAGAAATTACCGCTGACAAGCTTCACACCGGCCGGCAGCAGCGACTTGCCCGAAAGAAGGGCGCCGACCGCGCCGGCATCGACCGTCAGCCGTCCTGCCGGCTCGAGCTGGCCGGCGATCCAGGTCTTGTAGCCCTTGACCGGATTGCCGCTGGGCCGAAAATAGGTGGCGCGCTCGCCACGCTCGATGGCCATCAGGGGCGATAGCCGCGTACCGGCAGTGATGATCATCGCGGTGCCCGCGGCAGTCGCGATCTTGCCGGCATCGAGCTTGGTGCGCATGCCGCCGCGCGACAGCTCGGAAGCCGCAGCACCCGCCATCGCCTCGATGTCAGGCGTGATGCGGTCGACGACGGGAATGAACTTCGCATTCGGGTCACGAGCCGGCGGGGCGGTGTAGAGCCCGTCAATGTCGGACAACAAGACCAGCAGGTCCGAACCCATCATCGTTGCGACACGTGCCGCGAGACGGTCATTGTCGCCATAGCGGATTTCGCTCGTCGCCACCGTGTCGTTTTCGTTGATGACAGGCACCGCATTCATCTTGAGCAGCGTCGAGATGGTGGCGCGCGCATTGAGATAGCGCCGGCGCTCCTCGGTGTCGCCGAGCGTCACCAGGATCTGGCCCGACTTCAGTCCCTTGCGGCCGAGTTCCTCGGCCCAGGCGCCCGAAAGGGCGATCTGGCCGACGGCAGCCGCAGCCTGGCTCTCCTCGAGTTTCAGCGCGCGCTTGCCAAGGCCGAGGATGGTGCGGCCGAGCGCGATGGCCCCCGACGACACCACCAGCACGTCGGCGCCGGCCTCTGCCAGCGTCGCGATGTCGTCGGCCATCGAAGCGAGCCATTCCCGCTTCAGGCCGGTTGTTCGGTCGACAAGCAGCGCCGAGCCGATCTTGACGGTAATCCGCTTGTAGGTCTTCAGCGAAGGGATCGTCATCGGGGTCGGCCTACTTGGTCCAGCGCGCGTCGGAGGGGGCCACGTCGCCGCTGGCCTGCCGCGCTTCCTCGACCACGCTCATCAGGGAACGCAACGTCTCTTCGACGCCCTCGCGGGTAACAGCCGAAAGCAGGATCGGCGCACGTCCGGCGGCGCGCTTCAGCGACGCGACCTTCTTCTTGCGTTCATCCGGGTCGAGCGTGTCGACCTGGGAGAGCGCCACGATCTCGATCTTGTCGGTCAGCCCGTGGCCATAGGCCTCGAGCTCGCCGCGCACGACCTTGTAAGCCTTGCCAGGGTTTTCTTCCTGCGCCGAAACGAGATGCAGCAGCACACGCGTACGCTCGACATGGCCGAGGAAACGGTCGCCGATGCCGACGCCCTCATGCGCGCCTTCGATCAGGCCGGGGATGTCGGCAATGACGAATTCACGCGCGTCGATGCGCGCGACACCAAGGCCCGGATGCAAGGTGGTGAACGGATAGTCGGCGATCTTGGGCTTGGCCGCGGTGACGGAGGCGAGGAAAGTCGACTTGCCGGCATTGGGCAGGCCGACGAGGCCGGCATCGGCGATCAGCTTGAGCCTGAGCCAGACCCACATTTCCTGGCCATCCAGGCCGGGATTGGCGCGGCGCGGCGCCTGGTTGGTCGAGGTCTTGAAATGCTGGTTGCCGAAGCCGCCATTGCCGCCCTTGGCCAGCAGGTAGCGCTGCCCGACAAGGGTCAGGTCACAGATCAGCGTCTCGTTGTCTTCTTCATAGACCTGCGTGCCGACAGGCACTTTCAGGATGATGTCGGCGCCTTTGGCACCGGTCATGTTGCGGCCCATGCCGTGAATACCGGTCTGCGCCTTGAAATGCTGCTGATAGCGATAGTCGATCAGCGTGTTCAGGCCATCGACGACCTCAAGCCAGACGTCGCCGCCACGGCCGCCGTCGCCACCGTCGGGTCCACCGAACTCGATGAATTTTTCGCGCCTAAACGACACCGCACCGGCACCGCCGTTGCCGGAGCGGATGTATACCTTGGCCTGGTCGAGAAATTTCATCGGACTGTTCGTTTCTTGTTGCTATTTGGTTGTTTCAGCGAACCTGCCATAACGCAAGGCGTGGCTAAGGGCGAGAGCGGATTGGAAACCGCCTGGAATGACGGGGAGATTTCGACAGTGAAGCTGGTCACCTACAACACCCAGTACGGCATCGGCCGTGATGGTCGCTACGACCTCAAGCGCATTGCTGCCGGCGTTGCGGGCGCCGACATCATCGCCCTGCAGGAGGTGACCCGCAATTTCATGCGCAACAATGGCGCCGACATGGTCGCCGGGCTCGCCGAATTGCTGCCCGACTACTTCCACATTTACGGCGTGGCCATGGACATCGACTTCGGCCTGCTCGAGAACGGCAAGCCAGCCAACAAGCGGCTGCAGTTCGGCAACATGGTCATGTCGCGCTGGCCGATCGTCGCGTCGCGTAACCTGCTTTTGCCGCGCACCCGCCGTCTCAACCGCGGCAACCTGCAACGCGCCGCCCTCGAAGCGCTCATCATGGCGCCGTCCGGTCCGCTGCGCGTCTATTCGGTGCATCTCGACCATATCAATCTCGAAGAGCGAGTGGCGCAGATCCGTCACCTCAAGGAGCGGGTCTACGCCTATCCGATGGAAGGCGGTGTCATTTCGGGCGCTGCCGAATACGGTTTCCCCGAGCTCCCCTGCCCCGAGGAATTCGCACTTTTGGGCGACTTCAACATGGTGCCAGGCTCACCCGAGCACCTTGCGATGACCGGCGTGCCCGACCCTGTCGAAGGCGCCCAGATCGTCGCCCATCACCCTGTCGATGCCTACGCACTGGCGGGTGGTGTTCCGGATGGATCGGTCTCCTGGACCGACACGACCCACCCGGAAAAAACCCGGCTCATCGACTACGTCTTCGTTCAGGCCAGCCTTGCCGCCAAGGTCAAATCCGTCCGCATCGACAGCGATGCGACAGGCTCCGACCACCAGCCGGTGTGGGTCGAGCTGAACTAAGCAGTTAGCTTAGAACCGCGCCCACGACCTGAGGCTCGCCCAGGTCTTGCGGTCGAGCCGGTAGCGCTCGACCGGCACCTGGCCGGCGACGATCGAGTTCAGCATGCCCTGGCCGGCATACTGGAAGCCGCACTTGTGGATCACCCGCCGCGACGCCGGGTTGATGACCCGGCACGAGACGTTGAGCACGGCGACGTCGGTCGCCCGGAAGGCGAGATCGACGAGCGCGTGCGCGGCCTCGGTGGCATAGCCCGACTTCCAGTAGGGTTCGCCGATCCAGTAGCCCAGCTCGAGGCCGCGATCGGTGACATTGAGCCCGGCCGATCCGACGAAGGCGCCGGTGTCGGCGATGGTGATGGCATAGACAGCACCACCACGCCGCGCCCGCGCCATCGACAGGAAGGCGCGCGCCTCGGCCTCGCCATAGGGGTGCGGCATCCGCGACAGCATCTCGGCGATGTGGCGGTTGTCAGCCAGCTGCACCAGTTCAGGGATGTCGTCCTCGTGCGGCGGTCGCAGGACCAGCCGCTCGGTCAGCAATATCGGGCAATCGATCGACAGCCTCTCGTCTTCGCTGTCTTCCTTCTCGGCAACCATGTCAAAATCCTCCAGGAAAAAATGAAAAAGGGGAGATGGTAACCCATCTCCCCTGATCCTTTTCCTGGCATGGCCAGACACCGGTTCCCGAGATGGGGCGCCGGTGTTGTAGTGCGGAACCGGCTACTCCGCGGCCTTGAGAATCGGATTAACCGATACGTAGGTTCGGCCATTGGCTTTTTTATTGAAGGTCACGGCGCCTGCTTCGAGCGCAAAAAGCGTATGATCCTTGCCCATGCCGACGTTGACGCCGGGATGCCAGGTGGTGCCGCGTTGACGAACGATAATGTTGCCCGGAATCACGGATTCGCTGCCGAACTTCTTGACGCCAAGGCGCTTCGACTCTGAATCGCGACCGTTGCGCGACGAACCGCCAGCTTTTTTATGTGCCATGGATGTTCTCCTTCAGTCGCTCTGATTACTCTGATTCCGCGACGGCTGCAGCCTTTTTCGGCGCTGCCTTCTTCGCGGGCTTTTCTGCAGCCACGTCAGCTGCGGCTTCGGCCTTCACAGCGGCCTTCTTCGAAGGCTTCGCACCGCCGGTCAGGATCTCGGAGATCCGGACAGTGGTGTGGTGCTGGCGGTGACCGCGCGCACGACGCGAATTCTGGCGACGACGCTTCTTGAAGGCGATGACGGTCTTGTTACGACCGTGCTCGACGACTTCGGCCGTCACCACTGCACCGGCCACGAAGGGCGCGCCGATCTCGGCGTTGTCGCCTTCGCCAACGGCGAGCACTTCAACGAATTCAACGGTGTCGCCGGCGGCGCCGACGAGCTTTTCGATCTTGATCACATCATTGGCGGCAACGCGATACTGCTTACCGCCCGTTTTGATGACTGCGAACATTTTATGCCTTTCGCTGTTCGGTCGGCCTTGTTGAACCACCTGGGCGGTTCGGCCGTCTTTTTGTCAGTCGTACGGGTTCAAACAAACGGCGCAGAGAATCCCCCACGCCGAATGCAGGGGTCCCGTAACCGAAGGTTGCCATGGAGTCAAGGCGAACACGCCGGCGGCCCTGCCGTTTTGCGGCTGCCCAGCCTTTCCTCCTGCCACGAAGGCACTGAGGTCAGCCCTCGAATACAGGCTTAGGCCAGGGTCGACAACCGAGCCAAGACCATCGAGCACGTTTCTGCGACAGCCGGAGCGTTTCGACTAAATTTGGCGTGAAACTGCCGCGCCGGCAGCCGAGCTGACGCAGCGTCCTGCAGCTATTTCCGGACCGGCGGAAAAGATCCACGATCGCGGTCACATTTGGCCTTGTGCGACAGGCCATGAGCCGTTATCTAGTGCGCCGCGCCGGCAACGGCCGATCACGACCGCGGAGAGGTGGCAGAGTGGTCGAATGCACCGCACTCGAAATGCGGCATGGGTGCAAGCCCATCGGGGGTTCGAATCCCTCCCTCTCCGCCAGACACTTTCCTTATGCTATTGATTTTGGGGTGTCTTTTCTGCTGAGTGTTTGGCGACCCCACATATTGACCTACATTGCTGTCGGATCGCGGTGGATCACCTCGGCCGCTCAAACCGCGAAATAGTCCGAACACGACCCGTACAGACAGCTCCCCTGCATGTCGGCTTTGCGCCGCACATCGGTCAAAGCGACCCGGGTGAGCAAATCCCAACAGCGGAATTGACTGAACTCTGCCTTCGGCACCGTCTCCAGCCGAAGATGCGCCTCGCAGAGAAGATGGCCGAGACGTCCGGACACCGAGCCCAGGCTCACAACATGCTCCGAAACGCCCGGAAGCGGCAAAATGGCCATGGTCGCTCACCAGTACGTGTGCCCCAACGGGAGAGCATTTGTCATTTATTCAGCAGCAACTAATATAAACAATCTGGGAATGTCGTCGTACAAATACCTTTTGTTTTCTTTCATCAGAATCCTATTGCTATAAATTGTCTTACCTGCCAGCGATAATTTCAGAATACGCCAATGGTATCGGGGATCTGTTCTTGGTCATGATTAAAAACACTTCGAGGCGTGGTCTGCTCTCGACGACCGCACTTGCCGGCCGCTTGTTGGCTGTCGCGGGTACCGCCATGGTGCTCCTCGCCGGTGCTGCTCATGCCGGTGGCGGGCGTGGCGGAGACGAGGTCGGCCAGCCCAGTTCAGGTGGTTCCAGCGGTGTCGACAACCCGACTGGCGCTGGTGGTGCTGGCGGCAACGGTAACGCTTCTTCCGGGGGTGGCGGCGGCGGCGCCGGTGCGTCAAGCGGGGGTGCGGGAGGGAGTGCTGGGCCCGGTGGCGCGGGTGGCGTGGGCGGTGTCCACGGCCATGTCGGCGCGACCTTGCCAGTCGGCGCGGCCACCGGCTCTTCCGGAGCCGCCGGCAGCGCTGGACTCGGTGGTGGTGGCGGCGGCGCAGGCGGTTACGGAGCCGTGGTCACCGGAACCGGGACGGCCGGGATCGTCTCCGGCAGCATTACGGCTGGTAACGGTGGTGCCGGCGGCAATGGCAATGGAGCCCATCACGGCGGCTCGGGCGGTTCCGGCGGCATCGGCTTGGCCTTCACCGAAGGCAGCAGCACCAGCACAGTCTCTGTCAATGGTGCGATAAGGGGCGGCGATGGCGGGGCCGGCTCCAGCTTTGGCAGCCACGACGGCGCTGCGGGCGCTGGGGGCGCTGGCATCGTTGGAGCGAATCTCAACATCACCAATTTTGGCACCATCACCGGCGGGCTTGCGGGTGATGGCGCCACCCAGGCGGCTGCGATCCGCTTTACCGGCGGCACCAACACGCTGACCTTCGGCAACGCCACATCCGGCCTCACCGGCGGAATCGTCGTGGACACCGGCACGCTGACCTTCGCGCAGCCCAGCAATGTCGTCCTAGGCAGTGCCATCAGTGGTGCCGGCGCGGTCATCAAGTCCGGTACTGGCGACCTCACGCTCTCGGGCACCAACACCTATTCCGGTGCGACGCATGTCACGGAAGGCCGGCTCATCGCCACCAGGGATACGGCCCTTTCCGAGCGTTCCGATTACACGATCGCTAGCGGCGCGACGCTCGAACTCGCCGCGCCGGATTGGCATATTGCCACCATCGGATCGCTGGCAGGCGCAGGCAACCTCAAGATCGGCGGCGCCAACTCGACCCTGGCAATCGGAAAGAACAACGCCTCGACGGTCTTTTCAGGCACAATTTCTGGCACCGGCTCGCTGTCGATGATTGGCGCGGGCAAACTCTCGCTGACGGGAACAAGCGTGCTTGAGGGCAGCCTCAAGCTCGAGGGCAATGCGAGCCCGACCGTGGAGATCGATGGCGGCTCACTCACCTTGGGCACGTCGTCGGGCTGGGCGATGGCCACCAACGAAGTGGCGAGCGGCTTGCTGCGCGTGACCAATGGCGGGACATTGAACCTGCTCGATCCGATGGGAACCTTGTCGGTCAAATCGGCCATGGAGGTCTCTGGAGCGAATTCCACCGTCAACAACGACAGCTACACCGATATTGGCGGCACTTCCGAAGCGTCCCTGACGATCAAGGGTGGTGCTGTCATGAACAGCAAGGCAGGCGCGATCATCGAAGGCCACGGCGGCAGCTTGGCCACGGTGACGGTGACCGGACCGGGATCGACCTGGAATATCGACCAACACATGTTTCTCGGCAACAGATGGAACGGTGGGAACGGCGCTCTCGTCATTTCCGCCGGCGGCACGGTCAATCTTGACGGTTCGCTCTACTACGATCTCAGTCCGAGCCCAGGCGTTCCAGGTTCCAGCGTCATCGTTACGGGCACTGGCTCCAGGCTTAATGTCGCTGACGAGCTCGCCATTGGCATCGAATGCTTCTGCGGCGACCCAACGTCAACGCTCACCGTCGCCGATGGTGGCATCGTCGATGTGTCCGGGATGATCTCTGTCGGCGATACGTCTGTCATCAATATCGGCACTGGGCAGCTTGCTGGCACCATCATCGCCCCAGAAATCGCCAACCACGGGCGGATCGTCGCGGATTTCACCGACAGCACGACAATTAGCGCCGATATTTCCGGAGCCGGATCGCTGACCAAGCAGGGCTCCGGCAAGCTCATCATGACCGGCGATAACACCTACACCGGCGCAACCACCGTAACCCAGGGCATTTTGCAGGTCGACGGTTTGCTGGCTGGCTCGGGCGGCGTGACCATTTCGGGCCGAGGCATCCTCGGCGGCATTGGCACGCTCGGCAGTGCCGGGTCGACCGTCACAATCGCTTCGGGTGCGACGCATGCGCCCGGCAAATCGATCGGCACCCAGACCGTTGCCGGCAACTACGTCAACCATGGCACATTGCAGATCGAGGCCACGCCGACGAATGCCGACAAGCTGATCGTCGCCGGCAGCGTCGACATCTCTGGCGCCACGCTGGACTTGCTGTTGTCGCCAATGGCAATTGCCAGCTGGGACATCAGCAACGGCCCGTTCACGCTCATCGACAAGCAAGGTGCCGGTGCGATTACCGGCGTGTTCGGCCAGGTGACCAGCGACCTCATCTTCCTCGCCCCGACGGTTGATTACAATGGCGGCGACGGCAATGACGTGACACTTAAGCTTGACCGCAGGGCCTTCGCCAGCATCGGCCGGACTTCCAACCAGATCGCCACCGGCGCAGCGATCGAGGCGCTGCCCACGACAAGTGCTGTATGGAAGGCGGTCGTGGTTTCGACGAGCACGAACGCAGCGCGGGCGGCGTTCGATCAGCTTTCGGGCGAATTCCATGCCAGCGCCAAGACCGCGTTGATCCAAGACAGCCGTTTTGTCCGCAATGCTGTCAACGACCGTCTGCGCGCCGCCTTCGAAACAGCTGGTACCGCTGCAGTGCCGGTACTCGCCTATGGTCCTGGAGCAGTGGCGCCCCCGGTATCAGCCACACATTCCGGCCCGGTCTTCTGGAGCCAGGGCTTCGGCGCCTGGGGTTCGACCGGCGGCGACGGCAACGCTGCCCGGCTCGACAGTTCGACCGGCGGCGTTCTTGGCGGAACCGACATCCTTGTCGGCGACTGGCGCGTTGGCCTGACTGCCGGCTACAGCCATTCGAGCTTCAACACCGAAGCGCGTGCCGCCCAGGGCAGCAGCGAAAATTACCATCTTGGCGTCTATGGCGGCACCAAATGGGGCGCTGTCGCATTCAGGGGCGGTCTTGCCTATACCTTGAGCGACATCGACGGCAGCCGGACGGTTGGCTTCCCCGGCTTCTCCGATGCGCTGCGGTACAGCTATCACGCCGGCGCTGCGCAGGCCTTCGGCGAATTGGGCTATGGCATCGAGGCCGGCCAGAGTGCTTTCGAACCTTTCGCCAATCTCGCCTACATCAATCTCCACACGGATGGCTTTGCCGAACAAGGCGGTGCTGCGGCCCTCACCGTTGCAGGGGGCTCAACCGACGTCACCTTCTCCACGATCGGGCTGCGCGCATCGACCCGCTTTACGCTGGCAGGTATCGACGCGACGGCGCGCGGCATGCTTGGTTGGCGGCACGCTTTCGGCAACCCGACGCCTTTGTCAGTCAATGCCTTTGGCGGATCCGGCACCTTCTCTGTCGCGGGTGCACCGATCGCCGGAGACAGTGCCATTGCCGAAGCCGGGCTCGACTTCGACATCTCTCCGGCTGCAAGCATCGGTTTGTCGTATCATGGCCAACTGGCATCCAACGCACAGGATCACGGCTTCAAGGCAAACCTTGCGGTGCAGTTCTGACCATCGAAGAGCACCAGCCAAAAGCCGGCTATCTCTGCCGCCTCCCACGATATCGGTGGGTGCGCGGCATGGGCCAGCGGCTCCGCGCTGTTGCCGCGGTCCTGGTCCGCCCCAGGAGGGCGCCAAATGTGAGTACAGCCACGAACAAGCAAACGCTCGAAACCTGGATCACAACGCCGGGCAGCGCGGGCGTGCCCACTGGGTTGCCCCATAACGCTATCTCGAACTTCACTGCCGCGGCTCGCGGCCGTCAATGGCCCCGATATGCCGCAGCGAAACGGCAGCGAGGACGGCAAGGATGGAAACGCCGGCGGCATTGACCATCGCCGCGGCGCCGAACCCTGCGGTGAACGCAGCTTGCGCCTCTGCCAAAAGGCCGGCGGGCAGTTCCGACGCCACCGAAGACGCCGCCCACAAGCTGTCGCCAACTGCCTCGTGCGCCTCGCGGCCGAGGCTTTCAGCTATGCGGTCGAGCATCGTTCGCCGATAGATGGCAGTGGCGAGGCTGCCAAGCACGGCGATGCCGAGCGATATGCCGAGATCCTGCACCGTCTCGGACATCGCCGATGCCGAGCCGGCCTTGTCGGCGGGAGCCGATCCGACAACGAGGTCCGTCCCCAGCGCAGCTATGGTGCCAAGCCCGAGATAGGCCAACGAGAAGCCGGCGACGACAATGGCCAAGCCGGAGGCGCCGTTATCCAGTTGGGTCAGCATCAGATAACCCACCACCGACAAGCCCAATGCCCCCGCCACCACGAAGCCGGGCCGAACACGCCGTGCAATGAGCGGTGCTGTGACGCCGGCAGCGACCATGGCAAGCGCTGGCGGCCCCATCCAAAGACCCGCGACAAGCGGAGAAAATCCGGCCACCAGTTGCAGATACTGGGTGACCAACAGCATTGTGCCGCCAACCGCGACGAGGCCAAACAGAAGCACTGTTAGCGCCACGCTGAAGGCTTTGTTGGCAAACAACGACATGTCGAGCAGCGGATCGGCGAGCCGCTTCTGTCGGCGCACAAACAGCACGGCGAAGACAAGTCCCACCGCAATCACACCGACGGGATGAAGTCCAAAGCCATCCTTGGCAACCTGCTTGATGCCATAGACCACAGGCAGCATGGCGGCGAGTGAAAGGCCAACGCTTGGCATGTCCAGCTTGCCGGCTTGTGACGCGCGATACTCCGGCAGCAGGACAGGCGCCAGCAGAAGCAGCAGGCCGACAACAGGCACGGCTATGAGAAATGCCGCACCCCACCAGAAATGCGTCAGCAGCACGCCGCCCACAATCGGTCCCAGCGCCATGCCGAGCGCGAACATGGTCGCCCATATGCCAAAGCCAAGGGCGCGCTGCCGTGGATCAGCGAACATGTTGGTGATCAGCGCCAGTGTCGATGGCATCAGCGTTGCACCGGCTATCCCGAGCAGACCCCGAGCCGCAATCAGCATGACAGCACTTGTCGAGAAAGCCGCGAGCACCGAGGCGACGGCGAAGGCGGCCGCACCCATCATCAGCAGCTTGCGGCGTCCGATACGGTCGCCGAGCGTGCCCATGGTGATCAGGAAGCCTGCGATCATGAAGCCGTAGGCATCCATGATCCACAGCGCCTGCATGCTGGTCGGCTGCAAATCGGCAGCCAGTGCCGGAAGCGCCAGATGGAGAAGCGTAAGATCCAGGCCGAGCAAGACAGTCGGCAAGGCCAGCAACGCGAGCCCCAGCCATTCGCGGGCTCCTGCCGCCGCGGCCGGTGAAGGGGCTAGGTCAGCCGCCATTGTGGAAAGTGGAAGTTCGAGTTCGTTTTGGGAAATCATGCTGCCTCCTTGTCGCGGAAGGACTTTCGAGGCAGCATCATCCTGTTACAATATAGCAAATTATCCTGTTACCCTAGGCACCAGTCTTGTCCGACCGAACGCTCGCGCGCACGCGCACCGACCTTGCCGACTTCCTGATGCGCCACAGGAAAAAGCTGACGCCGGTCGATGCGGGCCTGCCCTCGACCGGCCATCGCCGCACGCCGGGTCTCCGGCGCGAGGAACTTGCCGCGCTCGCCGGTGTCGGCCTCACCTGGTACACATGGTTCGAGCAGGGTCGGGACATCCAGGTCTCGGAAAGCTTTCTGCTCAAGGTAGCGAAAGCGCTGAAGCTGGACGATGCCGAGTGCAGCCATCTTTTTTTACTGGCGCACAGACGGCCGCCGCCGCCTGAAGCCTATCAATGGCCATCCGTTGGCCCGCTCATCCAGAATCTGCTGGATGATCTCGTCATGCGGCCCGCTTATGTCGCCAATTTGCGTTGGGATGTCGTTGCATGGAATGCGGCTGCCGACGCTCTGTTCGGCTTCACGAACCGCGAGCAACTGGACCGCAACATCCTGCGCCTGGTTTTTGCCGATCCGGAGTTCCGCCGCCGCCTTCCGCACTGGCGCGATGAAGCGCCGCAGTTGCTCGCGCAGTTTCGCTACGATCTGGCAACGGCTCCTGACGATCCGGCGATGCTTGCGCTGGTCGACGAACTGAAAAAGCTGTCGCCGGATTTCCGGCGATGGCTCGAGCAGCCGGGCATCGAAAACCACGCTCGGGGCATCGGTGCCATCCTTGATCCAGATGGCACCCAACTCGGCTTCATGCACGAGACGCTAACTGTGGATGAGTACCGGCACCTCAAGATGGTCGTGTATTTCACGCAGCAGTGACCGCATTGGAAAATGCTTCAAATCAGAGTGCTACAGCGTCGATTTGGTCATCGTCATCGGGCGTTGCCCGCCATCGCCTGCTGACAAAATTTACTGCCAACGCCAAGGCACCCGCTCTGGATGCGGGTGCCCATGCGTCTTGCTTGTCGATGGCAGCCTCGGCGAGGTTTAAGCCCGCCCGCTCAGCTTGCAGTCTTGCGCGCATGGTCGACATAGATCTGGCGCAGCCGCGTGACGACCGGACCCGGCCTGCCGTCGCCGACCGGCTTGCCGTCGATCCGGGTCACCGGCATGACAAAGGTCGATGCGCTGGTGATGAAGGCTTCCGCCGCGCCCAGGGCTTCCTCTACGGTAAAGCGGCGTTGCTCGAGCGTCAGGCCACCTTCCTCCGCCAGTTGGACAAGCGCCTGCCGCGTGCAGCCGGGCAGCGTGCGCTGGCTGTTGGCGGGCGAAACGATCTTGCCATCGTGGGTGATGATGTAGGCGGTCGAGGACGCACCCTCGCTGACATGACCATCCTCGACCATCCACGCCTCGTCGCAGCCTTCCGCCTTTGCATCGCGCTTGGCCAGCACCTGCGGTAGCAGCGACACGCTCTTGATGTCTCGCCGGGCCCAGCGCTGATCGGCCAATGTCTTGACGGCAATGCCAGATTTGGCGGCGGCAACGTCGACCAGCACCTTCGGTTGCGTGAACAGCAACAGCGTCGGCTCCAGTTCCTCGCCAAACAGGAAATTCCGCTCCTCGGCACCGCGCGTCAGCTGCAGATAGACAAGTCCTTCCTGCAAGCCGTTGCGCTCGACCAGACCGCGCTCGATCTCCTCGATTGCCTCGGTGGTGATTGGCAGGCGCAAGCCAAGTTCACGGGCCGAGCGCTCCAGCCGCGCCATGTGCAAGCTGCTGTCGACCAGTCTGCCGTCGAGAACTGCCGTGACCTCATAGATGCCGTCGGCAAACAGGAAGCCACGATCGAAGATCGACAGTTTTGCCTCGGCGGCCGGCAGGTAGCTGCCATTCAGCCAGACGATGCGGTTTTGTCCACTGGTCATAAGAACTCTCCAATTCTGAGTAAGTCGTCAGCGCGCCTTGTGCCGGGCCAGCGCTTCCAATGAAATTGCCTCGACGCGAGACGGCCTGCCGCTGCCGGCGTCATAGCCCTCGACGGCGTGCGCCATGCACAACGAGTTGAGGATGGCTTCCTCCGTCGCTTCGATCACCGCCTCGAACAGCGGCGACACCAGTTCGTTGGGCAGTGCCGGCGTCATGACAATGCCAGCACGCCGCTCGGGCGTGCGCCTTACGCTTTCATGGGTCGAGAACGCCAGCGCATAGTCGCCTGAGCCGTTGCTCAGTGCTGCGCCCGTCCTAGCCAGGCCGCCGAAAGCGCGCTGGCCCAGGCGCTTCAGATTGCGCTCGCACAAGGGAGCGTCCGTCGCAACGATGATGACGATGGAGCCGTCCTTGTCCTCGGAGGCCGGGCTGGCATTCCAGGGCACACCATCGACCAGGAGGCGCCCGCCATAATTCGACTGCACCAGCACGCCGACAGTGAAGACTTCGCCCTTTAAGGGCACGCGCCGTGAGCTTGTGCCGATGCCACCCTTCAATCCGAAGGCGACAGTGCCAGTGCCTGCACCAACAGCACCTTCGGCCACAGCACCTCCGCTGGCGGCATCGATCGCGGCTCTGATTTCCGAAATGTTGGGACGGCCGGCACGGATGTCGTTGAGGCGGGAATCGTTGGTCTCGCCGACCACGGCATTGATCGACACAACGCGGTTGTTGCCGGGCTGCACCAGCGTGTGGGCATGGATCGCCTCGATGGCGCGACCGGTCGCCAGCGTGTTGGTGAGCACAATAGCGGTTTCGATTTCGCCCAGCTCTTCGATCTGGGTCGAGCCGGCGAACTTGCCGTAGCCATTGAACACGGCGATGGCCGCCGGAACCTTGTCGCGAAAAATGTTGCCGCCATGCGCAAGGATGGCGGTGGCCCCGGTGCGGATGGCTGTGCCTTCCATGACCGTTGCGTGCCCGACCAGAACGCCGGTGACATCGGTGATGGCATTGAGCGGGCCGGGCCTCAAAACACCCGGCTCGATGCCGAGGTTGCGCAGCCTGCGACGCGGCGATGCTTCAGGGGTGTCTGTCGAGCCATACATCATGGGGACATCCATAATGCCGGCCGAAGACATGGCAAAGGTCGAAATGTGATGAAGGGCAGTCTTCGACCGCAGCGCAAACAAGTCAGGTCGCGATATCCCGGCTTTTCGACTGTTCTGAATAGGTTCGAATGGCATCGGCGCAGGCTGAGAGATAAGCGTAGCCGTATCTCAAATCGGGTTCGAGATACGCCCCCTCGCCCCACTCGTTCCAGGCATTGATGAAAACCATGCGTTCGGCCTCGGGATTTGCCTGCGCGCGCCGCATCGCGTGACCGAGCCATTCTTCGAACAGGGCGGGCGTGGCGCCATCATAAATCTGCGCCGAAGTCGGCTGGCGGGCGCTGTTGTCCCATGAGGGCATGACCCCGGGATGGACCACGTCGCTGCCGCTGCGTTTCGCCTTCTCGGCCGCGACGACATCCGAATATCGCCGGATCCGCCCGCCTGTCTTGATCGGCGCAACGGCCATACCGCCTTCGACATTCGGGGTACGGATGCCATGCGGCGGAAATTCGGACAGAGCATCGAAGCCAACCTCGCCATGACCAGTAAAGTCGAATGCATTCGTGGCAATCAGATAGATCCCGGGATAACCCAGCCTAGTCATCTCGGCGCGCCAGCGGGCAATGGTCGCCTTCATGTCGGGAAACAGGCTGGCGCGGTAGACGGTGAAAACCGGCTTGCCGTCGATCGTCAGATAGCGGGGATCGCGGAAATACTTGTCGAGGCCACCAATGACCGCGATGTCATCCTCGGGCGAATGCCGTTGCGCCAAAAGCACATCCTGCTCGCGACCGGACCAACGTCGCGACCAGGTTTCGTTGGCCCAGCACAGGCAAAACGGCAGATCGAGATCGGCGGTTGCCAAGTAGTGGTCCAATGGGCCTTCGAGCAGCCGTCTGCCGCCAAACCAGTAGAAGTGAAAGCAGAAGGCTGAGATGCCGTAGAGTTTGGCGAGTTCGACCTGCCGGCTCATGACGTCAGGCAAGCGCAGATCGTAGTATCCCAGTTCGCCCGGCATGCGCGGCTGGTAGTGGCCTTCGAAAACAGGAAACGCCCGCGCCACATTGCGCCATTCGGTGAAACCCTTGCCCCACCACTCGTCGTTTTCAGCGGTCGGATGGAATTGCGGCAGGTAATAGGCCACCAGCCGAACATCGGCCTTTGCAGGCGTCTCGCTCGATATCGGTTTGAATTCGCCTGCCGGATAACGGCTGAGCAGATTCCTGACATGGGCGTCGTGGAGCCTGTCCGCCGGCCCCGCTTTTGTCAGCCAGGAGGCTGGTTGCGCGATGCGGCGCAACTTGCCCCACACTTTGCGTAAGAAAGATGATCTTTCGCGCCACGAGGTACCTGGCAGCGCGTTCACTGACGCTTCCCAAGGCTGTTCATTGGGCCGCCATTCAGCCCGTTCACAAACCCCAGAAGCTTGGAACGCCTCGCGCTGCTGAACAGCACATGCGGCCACAGCAACTTCAGCCAGGTTCGATAGCGCTCGGCCGGTACGTCCAAGGGCATGCGGTGCTTGTCCATGACATAGACGAGCGAACGCCCCATGGCCTCACCCTTGATGCGGCCCGACTCAGTTGAACGCGCACTTGAGCGTCCCTCGGCATGGTCGACCACGGCTTTGGCGGCAAGGCGCAACTCGATGCCGGCCTGCAAGAGCCTGATGCTCAGATCGTCGTCTTCATGAAACAGGAAAATCTTCTGGTCGAATCCACCAACCCGCTCGAAATGCTCGCGCTTGATGAAGATGCAGGCGCCATGCAGAACCGGAATGGCGCAATCGTGGTCGGGCGGCGCCCCATGCCAAAAGTCCGAGGCCGGTAGCAGCCTCGACCACCGCCTGAAGCGCCGACGCGCGCCCGAGAAAAAACGCGGATTGAAGGCAGCGGCGGGATAGGCTGTCGCCGACGCCAAGAGCGCCTCGACCGCGCCGGCCTCGAAGCGAACGTCAGGGTTTGCAAACAGCAGGAAGGGCGCGTCGCCGGCGGCTGCGCCGACATTGCAGGCACTGCCGTAGCCAACGTTCTCGTCAATTTCGATGAGCTTAGCACCGGCAGCCTCGGCAATGGCCGCGGAATCATCGGCGCTGGCGTTGTCGACGACAACAATGTTTGCGCCGCTCGGCACAGTCTCCAAAAACATGGGCAAGACTGAGCCGCTATTGTGCGTAACGACAATCAAATCCACGCTTGGTTTCATAATGCCCGCATACAACTTGACCTGACGTAAGTGTTGGTTCCTACGCGAAGCAACGAACTTTCCCTCGTCCAGCATCTATGCAGGGAAACTGCATCTCGGACAACTCTTTAACAATCACGGCTTCTTTCCGCCGCGCCAACGGCGTGATCAACCCAGGCGGGAAACTACTATGGCATTCGCAAATGTACCGTTGCGCCGCCGCAGCCTGCTTTCCGACCAGGAACTTGGCTTATCTGCTTGGCGTCCCGATCAATTCCGTCACCAAAGCCCCGACTTGCTCTCGCCATTGCCCCGCGCGGAAGTTGAAATCGCGCGAAAAGGCTTCGGAACTCAGCTCTGAGTTTGCCGGTCGCGCAGCTTTCGCCGGCCATTGATCGCTGCCGACCGGCTCGACCACCGCCGATGGTCCGCCCACCGAAGCGCTGATCGCAAACACGTGGCTTGCCAGGTCATACCAGCTGGCGCGGCCCTGGCCGGCGAGATGATAAAGCCTTTGCGGAAAGCCGCCCCGCTGCTGCCACGACGCTGCCGCTGCCAGCAGGCCATCGGCGAGATCATGCGCTTCGGTCGGATTACCGAACTGGTCCGCCACGACCTGCAGCCGGTCGCGCGTTGCCGCCAGCGACAGCATCGTCTTGACGAAGTTGCGGCCATAGCGGCTGACCACCCAGGCGGTACGCACGATCAGGTGGTCGGGATTGCCGGCGCGGACCGCCTCTTCGCCAGCCAGCTTGCTGCGGCCATAGACCGTCTGCGGATTGGGCATGTCGGTCTCGACATAAGGCCGCGTCGATGTGCCGTCATAGACGTAGTCGGTGGAGATCTGCACGATCGGAATGCCGGCAAGCCTGGTCAGCCGGGCCAATTCGGCCGGCGCCTCGGCATTGTGGCGAAAGGCGCGCTCGGGCTCGTCTTCCTGCTGGTCGACGCCGGTATGCGCCGCCGCATTGATGACCATGTCTGGCGCGACCGATTTCAGAACCGGAGCGAACGTCGCCGGGTTGTCAAGATCGAGATCAGGCCGGCCGACAAGCACGATCTCCGCCTGGCCCTGGGCGCGCGCGGCAAGCGAGCGAGCCAACTGGCCCGATGTTCCGGTAACCAGGATCTTCACTTGGCGCTGACCAGTCCCTGGCGGCTCCCGTCGAAACGCTGCTCGCGGATCGGCCGCCACCACCAGCCATTTGCCAGATACCAGTCGACAGTCCTGGCAAGCCCCGTCTCGAAGGTTTCGAGCGGTGTCCAGCCCAGTTCCTGTTCGCTCTTGGTCGGGTCGATGGCATAACGCCGGTCGTGCCCGGGCCGATCGGTGACATAGGTGATGAGCTCGAGATGAGAGCGGCCGCCAGCACGAGGGCAGCGCACATCAAGCAAGGCGCAGATGGTCTCGACGACTTCGAGATTGGTGCGCTCGGCCCGACCGCCGATATTGTAGCTCTCGCCGACACGTCCCCTGGTCATCACCGCCTCCAGCGCCCTGGCGTGGTCTTCGACGAACAGCCAGTCGCGGATGTTAGCGCCCTTGCCATAGACCGGCAGTGGCTGCTCATCCAGCGCATTGGCGATGACAAGCGGGATCAGCTTTTCCGGAAAGTGGTAGGGCCCGTAATTGTTGGAGCAATTGGAAAGGACGACCGGCAGCCCATAAGTCTCGTGCCAGGCGCGCACGAAATGGTCGGACGCGGCCTTCGACGCCGAATAGGGCGACGACGGCTTGTAGGGCGATTCCTCGGTGAAGACCCCTGAATCGAAAGGCAGGTCGCCAAACACCTCGTCCGTCGAGACATGATGGAAGCGGAAGCGCCTGCGTGCCTCCTCGCCAAGGCTGCGCCAATGATCGAGCGTCGCCTGCAGCAGGCTCGCCGTGCCAACAACGTTGGTGGTGACAAAGGCCATCGGCCCGTCGATCGACCGGTCGACATGGCTTTCGGCGGCCAGATGCATGATCAGATCGACCTTTTCGTCCGCCAGGATCCGCCGCACCTTGTCGGTGTCGCAGATGTCGGCATGCCGGAAGGCGTAGTTCGGCTGACCTTCAAGATCGCGCAGCGATGTCAGATTGCCGGCATAGGTCAGCTTGTCCAGATTGACGACGCGGTAGTTGCCGGTGCCGACCAGATGCCGACAGACAGCCGAGCCGATGAAGCCGGCACCGCCAGTGACCAGAACAGTTTGAAGAACATTTTTCACGGGTAGACGAATCCGGTTTCGACATCAGCCAGCAAAGGCGCCACTGCATCCTTGTCCGACAGGATCACTTCAGCGGCAGCCACCGGCCAAGCGATGGCGATAGCAGGGTCATCGAAGCGGATCGAGCGATCATGCGGCTGCGAATAAGGTGCGGACACCTTGTAGACGACTTCGGTGTCGGGTTCGAGCGTGACGAAGCCATGCGCGAAACCCTTGGGCACCAGGATCTGGTTCCACGCCTTGGCGGAAAGTGTCAGCCCGACCCATTTGCCAAAGCTTGGTGAACCCTTGCGGATGTCGACTGCGACATCGAAGATCGAACCGCGCAGCACGCGCACCAGCTTGTCCTGCGCAAAGGGCGGCAGCTGGAAATGTAACCCGCGCAGCACCCCGCGCTCCCGCGACAGCGAGTGGTTGTCCTGCACGAAATCGACAACGACGCCGGCCTGCGCCAGCTTGTCGGCATTCCATGTCTCGGAGAAAAAACCACGCGCATCTTCGAACCTGGGCACGCGTATTTCGCAAACGCCGTCCAGGCCCAGATTGCTGACTTCAACCATGGCCGATTTCCCTGACCCGGCGCTCGAGGTAGCGCGCATAGTCGGTCTTGCCAAGCGCGGCAGCGCGGCGCAGCACGTCCTCTTCGCTGACCCAACCCAGCTCAAAGCCGATCTCTTCCGGGCACATGATCTTGATGCCCTGGCGATGCTCGATCGTGCGCACGAAGGACGATGCCTCGTGCAGGCTGTCATGCGTGCCGGTGTCAAGCCAGGCATACCCCCTGCCCAACCGCACGACATGCAATGTCTCGCGCTCCAGATAGGTGCGGTTGACGTCGGTGATCTCCAGCTCGCCGCGCACCGACGGCTTGATCGACGCGGCAATGTCGACGACCGAATTGTCGTAGAAATAGAGGCCGGTCACCGCCCAGTTGGAGCGCGGCTCCTCAGGCTTTTCCTCGATCGACAAGGCACGTTGGGTCGTCCGGTCGAATGTCACGACACCGTAGCGCTGCGGATCTTCGACCTGATAGGCAAACACCGAAGCGCCGTTCGTGCGCGCCACTGCAGCCCGGCAACGCTCCGACAGGCCGTCGCCATAGAAGATGTTGTCGCCAAGGATGAGTGCCACCGGACTGGTGCCGATGAAGTCGCGCCCGATGATGAACGCCTCGGCCAAACCGTTGGGAGACGGTTGAACAGCGTAGGAAAACGACACCCCGAAAGCCGAGCCATCGCCAAGAAGCTGCTGGAATTGCGGCAAGTCGCGCGGCGTCGAGATGATAAGGATGTCCTGAATACCTGCCAGCATAAGAACGCCAAGCGGATAATAGATCATCGGCTTATCATAGATCGGTAGTATCTGCTTCGATACTGCAAGCGTCGCAGGGTATAGTCGCGTGCCACTGCCGCCAGCTAGAATAATTCCCTTCACGGTGGATTCCTGATGTCGTTGCCTTTGACCCCCGTCCCGGCTGACAATTCGCAATAGACCGTATGACAAGCACAAACAAGACACCAACGTGTTCCGCCACAATCACGAACAGATTTGGTTTCAAAAGGTAAAACTTGCGGAGCAACGGTCCACGATCCATGCAGGGCTTTCCACGCGCATTGAAAGATATGAACATGACCAGCGCATTGCCCAAAGTCGCCTATGTCCTGATCCTCGCCGCCATGGCATGGATTGCACCTGCTGCCGGAGACGAGATGCTCGAACGCGAACTGCACATAATGGCGTCCAAGGGTGATGCCGCCGCCATCCTTGGCCTCCTGGCCAAGGGCGCCAGCATCGATGCGCGCGACGACAGTGGTCGCACAGCACTGCTGCTCGCCGCCCATGCCAATCAGGTCGAGGCCGCCAAGGTGCTGATCGAAGCCGGCGCCGACGTCAACGCCAAGGATGCCATCAACGACAGCCCGTATCTTTATGCCGGCGCGCGCGGACATCTGGAAATCCTGCGCATGACTTTGGCGCATGGCGCCGACCTCAAGAGCACCAACCGCTATGGCGGCACCGCACTCATTCCCGCCGCCGAACGCGGTCATGTCGACACGGTGCGCACGCTGATCGAAGCCGGCGTCAACGTCGACCATGTCAACAAGCTCAACTGGACAGCGCTCCTGGAGGCCATCGTGCTCGGCGACGGCGGCCCCCGCCATGTCGCGATCGTCAAGTTGCTCGTCGACGCCGGCGCTGACGTCAACCTTGCCGATGGCGACGGCGTGACGCCGCTGCAGAACGCGCGCAAGCACGGCTTCGACGAGATCGAGAAGGTCCTGATTGCTGCCGGCGCCCGCTGAAGGAGGCCGAATTGGACAAGTCGAGTGATTTCCTTTGCCAGGCAATCGAGCTGGCGCGCGCGAACATATCGAGAGGCGGCCGTCCTTTCGGAGCGGTGGTGGTCAGGGACGGAGAGGTTGTCGCCAGTGGCGTCAACGAAGTGCTATCGTCGAACGATCCGACTGCCCACGCCGAGATGTCGGCCATCCGCGCGGCAAGCCAGGTCCTGGCCTCGCCGCAGCTCGACGGTTGTACGGTCTATGCGAGCGGCCATCCTTGCCCGATGTGCATGGGCGCCATGCGGATGGCAGGCATTGCCGAAGTCGCATACGCCTATTCGAACGACGACGGCGAGCCCTATGGCCTGTCCACGGCGGCGGTCTATGCCGACCTTGCGCGACCTGCGCACGAGCAATCCATGAAGGTGGCATATCGCCCGGTACGCCCGCAGGATAGCCAGCATCTTTACGCCGAGTGGAAGGCTGTACAGTCCCAATCCTAGACTGGATCTGCCACACCATCCCAGGCGGATGACTTCACGGGCACATCCGCAATCCTCCAGTCTCCGCCACAGGGAGTGCGCAACATGTCGAAACCCGCCACCGGCCCGCTTGCCGGGCTTCGCATCGTCGAGTTCGTCGGTCTCGGACCTGCGCCTTTCGCCGCCATGCAGTTCGCCGACATGGGAGCGGATGTCGTTCGCATCGCACGCCCAGATGCCACGCCGACAATTCCCGATCCGATTTCGGGACGCGGGCGGCCGACTGTGGAGGCAGACCTCAAGGATCCCGACCAGGCCGAGATGGTCCGCAAGCTCTGCGACCGTGCCGATGCCCTGATCGAAGGCTTCCGGCCGGGCGTCATGGAACGGCTGGGGTTGGGTCCTGATGTCCTGCTGGAACGCAACCCGCGCCTCGTCTACGGCCGGATGACGGGATGGGGACAGACGGGCCCGCTGGCCAGCCATGCCGGACACGACATCAACTTCATCGCCATCACCGGCGCGCTCGCAGCCATAGGTCCGGCCGGCAATCCCATGCCGCCGCTCAACCTCGTCGGCGACTTCGGCGGCGGCGCCATGTTCCTCGTCTCCGGTATGCTGGCGGCCCTTCTGTCAGTGCAGCGCACGGGCACGGGACAGGTTGTCGACGCCGCCATTTGCGACGGCACCATCCAGTTGATGACGATGGCCCACGACATGGCGGCGGCCGGCCACTGGCGCGCCCAGCGCGAGGCCAACCTGCTCGATGGTGGCGCGCCCTATTACGGTGCTTACGCATGCGCCGACGGCGTCCACATCGCCATCGGCCCGATCGAACCGCAGTTCTTCGAACTGTTCCGCCAAGCAATCGGACTGACGGATGACGCACACGCGCTACGCGCGGATCCTCGCAACTGGCCGGCGCTCCGCGAAGAAATCGCAGCCCGCATCCTGACACGCCCAAGCTCGGAATGGCTCGCCCTGCTCGAACATTCCGACGCTTGTGTTTCCCCTGTGCTCGACCTTCATGAGGCCGCGAAACACCCGCATCTGGTTGCCCGGCAAAGCTTCGTCGAACTCGACGGGCTCATCCAGCCGACACCTGCACCACGGTTCTCCGTGACGCCGACAGAAGCACGCGCCCGACCTCATAACTTGCCGTCACTGGCTGAGGCGGTTGATGCCTGGACCGCCAAACCAGCTCACGCCGTATCAACTTAGGCGCCGCCCGCTTACCGCAAGGCCCACAATACAAAAAGCCGCCGGAATGACCGGCGGCTCGAAGCGGTTCTGAAAGCGCAGGCCGCAGCCCGCTATGAAAAGCTTAGATCGCGGCTTCCAGCGTCGAAAGATGGTTCAGATAGGCCTCCGCCTTGGTGCGGGCCTGATCTTCCTTGGCGTCAGAGACGTCCTCGCGCGCTTCCTGGATGCGGCGCAGCAGTTCGGCGCGGTCGATATCCTTGACCGGCGTCGCCGATTCGGCGAGCAGCGTGCAGCCGGCCGGAACGATGTCGGCAAAACCGCCGAACACGACGTAACGCTCTTCCTTGCCGGCAACGGTCTTCACCGTCACGACACCCGGCTTGATCGTGGTCATGACCGGCGCATGGTTGGCCATGACAGTCATTTCGCCTTCCGCACCCGGAATGACGACGGACTCGACCTGCTCCGAAACGAGCAGACGCTCGGGCGAGACCAGTTCGAATTTGAAAGCTTCAGCCATGGTGTCTCACAAATGCTTGGACGGAGTTCCGAGCAGACCTGCCCGCAACAGGGCAGTGATCGGGCGACAGCGCGGGCGTTGCGGCCCGCGCTGTGGCTTTATGGTTATGCCGCTTCCGCAGCCAGACGCTGGGCCTTTTCGATGGCCATGTCGATGCCACCAACCATGTAGAAGGCAGCTTCCGGCAGGTGATCGTACTCGCCGTCGACCAGACCCTTGAAGCTCTTGATCGTGTCTTCGAGCGGAACCAGCTGACCGGGCGAACCGGTGAACACTTCGGCGACGAAGAACGGCTGCGACAGGAAGCGCTCGATCTTGCGGGCGCGGGCGACCGTGATCTTGTCCTCTTCCGACAGCTCGTCCATGCCCAGGATGGCGATGATGTCCTGCAGCGACTTGTAGCGCTGGAGGAT
Organism: Aminobacter sp. UC22_36; assembly: GCF_044056035.1. NCBI lineage: Bacteria > Pseudomonadati > Pseudomonadota > Alphaproteobacteria > Hyphomicrobiales > Phyllobacteriaceae > Aminobacter > Aminobacter sp. UC22_36. The sequence continues at coordinate 693,693 of NZ_CP171996.1, read as the reverse complement.
TTCCTGGACGCGACGGGCGACCGAATAGTGTTCTTCGCCGACGATCAGCGGATCGAGCATGCGCGAGGTCGAGTCGAGCGGATCCACGGCCGGGTAGATACCCTTTTCCGAGATCGCGCGGTTGAGAACCGTCGTCGCGTCAAGGTGCGCGAACGAGGTTGCCGGCGCCGGATCGGTCAAGTCGTCGGCGGGCACGTAAATTGCCTGAACCGACGTGATCGAGCCCTTGTTGGTGGTGGTGATGCGTTCCTGCATCTGGCCGATGTCGGTCGACAGCGTCGGCTGATAGCCCACTGCCGAAGGAATACGGCCGAGAAGAGCCGACACTTCCGAACCCGCCTGCGTGAAGCGGAAGATGTTGTCGACGAAGAACAGCACGTCCTGGCCCTGGTCGCGGAAATGCTCGGCGATAGTCAGGCCCGACAGGGCGACGCGGGCGCGCGCGCCGGGCGGCTCGTTCATCTGGCCGAACACCAGGGCGCACTTCGAACCTTCGGTCGAGCCGTTGTTCTCGTGCGGGTCCTTGTTGACGCCCGACTCGATCATTTCGTGATAGAGATCGTTGCCTTCGCGGGTGCGCTCGCCGACGCCGGCGAACACCGAGTAACCACCGTGCGCCTTGGCGACGTTGTTGATCAGTTCCTGGATCAGAACGGTCTTGCCGACCCCGGCGCCGCCGAACAGGCCGATCTTGCCGCCGCGGGCGTAAGGCGCCAGCAGGTCGACGACCTTGATGCCGGTGACGAGGATCTGCGCTTCCGTCGACTGGTCGACATAGGCAGGCGCTTCCTGGTGGATGGCGCGCTTCGACTTGGTCTTGACCGGGCCGGCTTCGTCGACCGGCTCACCGATGACGTTCATGATGCGGCCGAGCGTTTCGTCGCCAACCGGAACCATGATCGGCGAACCGGTGTCGCGAACGGCCTGGCCACGAACGAGGCCTTCCGAAATGTCCATGGCGATGCAGCGCACGGTGTTTTCGCCGAGATGCTGCGCCACTTCGAGGATGAGGCGGTTGCCGCCGTTCATCGTCTCAAGCGCGTTCAGGATCGGCGGCAACTCGCCTTCGAACTGGACGTCGACGACAGCGCCGATGACCTGCGAGACGCGGCCAGCGCCGGTGGCGACGACCGCCGACTTTTCGACCTTGGCAGCGGCTGCCTTGGCAGGCGCCGCCTTCTTTGCTGCCGGGGCCTTTTCCGCCGCCGGAGCGGCTTTCGGAGTAGCTGCTTTAGCCATCGTTCTAACCTCTGTGTCCGTTCGTTGTTTCACGCGAGCCCACCTGGCGGCGAGCCATCACGCGGCTAGAGCGCTTCGGCGCCCGAAATAATCTCGATCAGTTCCTTGGTGATCTGGGCCTGACGCTGGCGATTGTACGTGATCGTCAGCTTGTTGATCATGTCGCCTGCGTTGCGCGTGGCGTTGTCCATCGCGCTCATCTTGGCACCCATCTCACCGGCCGCATTCTCGAGCAGAGCACGGAAGATCTGCACCGAGATGTTGCGCGGAATGAGATCGCCGAGGATTTCGCCCGGCTCAGGCTCGTATTCGTAGACAGCGCCACCGCTGGTCGCGGTGTCGGTGCCGACTGACGGCGCCGCAGCCGGAATGACCTGCTGTGCGGTTGGAACCTGGCTGATCACCGACTTGAACTCGGAATAGAACAGCGTGCAGACGTCGAAGCCACCCTGGCTAAACAGGGTGATCACCTTCTTGGCGATCATGTCGGCATGAACGAAGCCAACCTGCTTGGCATCGCGCAGTTCGACGCGGTCGATGATCAGCGAAGCGAAATCGCGACGCAGGACATCGTAGCCCTTCTTGCCGACGGTGATGATCTTGACCGTCTTGCCCGAGGCCTGGAGCTTGCGGACATGGTCGCGGGCCAGACGCGAGATCTGGCTGTTGAAGCCGCCGCAAAGGCCGCGCTCGGCGGTGCAGACGACGAGCAGGTGCACGTCGTCCTTGCCGGTGCCGGTCATCAGCGCCGGAGCATCGCCACCGCCACCGACAGCCTGGGCGATGTTCGCGAGAACCGCACCCATGCGCTGCGAATAGGGACGCGCGGCTTCCGCAGCTTCCTGGGCGCGACGCAGCTTCGCCGCGGCGACCATCTGCATCGCCTTGGTGATTTTCTGCGTCGCCTTGACCGAGGCGATACGGTTGCGGAGGTCTTTTAGCGAGGCCATGCCTTATCCGTCAGTGTCAGGCGAAGTTTTTCGCGAAAGCGTCGATGTGCCCCTTGAGCTTGCCGCGGAGGTCGTCGCTGAGCGCCTTCTCCGTACGGATGCCGTCGAGAACGTCTTTGCCTTCCGAGCGCATGTAAGCCAGCAGGCCCTGCTCGAACTTGCCGACCTTGTTGAGGGCCAGCTTGTCGAGATAGCCGTTGACGCCGGCAAAGATCACCGCGACCTGCTCTTCGGTCTTGAGCGGCGAGAACTGCGGCTGCTTGAGCAGCTCGGTCAGACGCGCACCGCGGTTGAGCAGACGCTGCGTAGCCGCGTCGAGGTCGGAGCCGAACTGCGCAAACGCCGCCATTTCGCGGTACTGCGCGAGCTCGCCCTTGATCGAACCTGCAACCTGCTTCATCGCCTTGATCTGGGCCGACGAACCGACGCGCGACACCGACAGACCGACGTTCACGGCAGGACGGATGCCCTGGAAGAACAGGTTGGTCTCAAGGAAGATCTGGCCGTCGGTGATCGAGATCACGTTGGTCGGGATGTAGGCCGACACGTCGTTGGCCTGCGTTTCGATGACCGGAAGTGCGGTCAGCGAACCCGAGCCGTTTTCGTCGTTCAGCTTGGCCGAACGCTCGAGCAGACGCGAGTGCAGATAGAAGACGTCGCCCGGGTAAGCTTCGCGGCCCGGCGGGCGGCGCAGCAGCAGCGACATCTGGCGATAGGCGACGGCCTGCTTGGACAGATCGTCATAACCGATCAGCGCATGCATGCCGTTGTCGCGGAAATATTCGCCCATGGCGCAGCCGGCGAACGGCGCCAGGAACTGCATCGGGGCCGGATCGGAAGCCGTGGCAGCGATGATGATCGAGTATTCGAGCGCGCCGCGCTCTTCGAGCACCTTCACGAACTGCGCGACGGTCGAGCGCTTCTGGCCGACGGCGACGTAGACGCAGTAAAGCTTTTCCTTGTCCGGACCGGACTGGTGGATAGCCTTCTGGTTCAGAATGGTGTCGAGAATGATGGCGGTCTTGCCGGTCTGACGGTCACCGATGACCAGCTCGCGCTGGCCGCGGCCGACCGGGATCAGAGCGTCGATGGCCTTGAGGCCGGTCGACATCGGCTCGTGCACCGACTTGCGGGGGATGATGCCGGGCGCCTTGACGTCGACGCGGCGGCGTTCCTTCGCCTTGATCGGGCCCTTGCCGTCGATCGGATTGCCGAGCGCGTCGACGACGCGGCCGAGCAGCTCCGGACCAACCGGGACGTCGACGATCGAGCCGGTACGCTTGACGGTGTCGCCTTCCTTGATGTCGCGGTCGGCACCGAAGATGACGACGCCGACGTTGTCGCTTTCAAGGTTCAGCGCCATGCCGCGGATGCCGCCCGGGAACTCGACCATTTCGCCCGCCTGGACGTTGTCGAGACCATAGACGCGGGCGATACCGTCGCCCACCGACAGAACCTGACCGACTTCGGTAACTTCGGCTTCCTTGCCGAAATTCTTGATCTGGTCTTTCAGAATTGCGGAAATTTCCGCGGCGCGGATGTCCATCAGCCGACCTCTTTCAGTGCAAGCTTGAGCGAATTGAGTTTGGTTTTGAGCGACGTATCGATCTGGCGCGAGCCCATCTTCACGATCAGGCCGCCGAGCAGCGAAGGATCGACGGCGACGGTAATCGCCACGTCCTTGCCGGCGACGCTCTTCAGCGCCGTCTTGAGTTCTGTTTCCTGCGCAGCGGTCAACGCATGCGCGGAAGTCACCTCGGCCGACGTCTCGCCACGATGCTCGGCAGCGATCTGGCGGAACGCCTTGATCATGCCGGGCAGTGCGAACAGGCGGCGATTGCGCGCCACGAGGCGGAGGAAGTTACCGGTCAGGCCGGTGATCTTGGCCTTGTCGGCGATTGCCGAAATGGCCCTCTCCTGGTCTTCGCCGGAGAAGACCGGGCTCTTGATCAGGCGGTCGAGATCGGCGCTGCCATCGAGCAGCGCAGCGAAACGACCGAGGTCGGCTTCTACCTTTGCAACAGCGCCTGCTTCGAGCGCGAGATCGAACAACGATCCCGCATAGCGCTCAGCAACACCGGAGATTGGCGAGGAAGATTGGGTCACGGACCGTCTTTTCTCTTGTCTGACAGGCCGCAAGATTGTTGGCGCGAGCGTGAGACTCTAGCTAAATCTTTGACCTTACTGCGTTTTTTGACCCCGGAGTTCGCGGCAGCCGCATCCCTCCGGCCGAAAGTCGATTGCCGTCTAGCACAGGCTTTTGAGGACCGCAACACGTCCTCTAACAGCCATTTCAGGCACTATTGTCGCATCTCATGCATTGAAGCGGTGGCTTGACGTCGATTCACGGCCAGAAGCCGAAAACAAACCCGAGGGGTAGGGCTGCAAGCGCCAGTTCGATAACGATGGCTACCCAGTTGTATGGGGTGTTGGCGCCGTCCGACATCATGGCGACGATGCGGCCAAAGGCTGTGAACAGCCACGACACGCCAAGCGCCATGTAGAGCCAGGGCTGGGCGAGCAGAATCGCGCACAGCCCGACACCAAGGAAGAAGCCGGCCATGGTGGCACGCCCCTGGGCGATGGCTTCCGGATAGTCGGGCCGGGCCTGCAGCCTGAGCAGGCGGAAGGCGATCCTCGGGGCGAAGAACAGGATCACGCCGAACAGCAGCGTGACCGCCGCCGAACTCCACGCCAGCCACTCGCCCTGGCTCGTCGGCCACGGAAATGCGAATTCCATTTATCCCCCTCCGGCTAGGCCGTGAATCCGTGGCGATCATAGCGAACGGCGTGCTGAGCGCCAGTATGCAACTGGCGAGGGCGGCCGGAACAAGTATGATGTGTGTCGGCAGTGGAGACGACCATGGCCATACCGGAGCGAATAGTCTGGGCAATCGACCACCTCGCCGTTCACCCCGGCGACCGGCTGCTGGAAATCGGCTGCGGGCGCGGCGTGGCCATGGCCGAGATCACGCCGCTGCTGATTGACGGTCACATCACCGGGCTGGATCGCTCGGACAGCGCCATAAGCTCGGCCGGGGAACGAAACCGCGCGGCGGTCACCGCCGGCAAGGCTGCCCTTGTGCAGGGCGCTTTCGTGGACTGGAAGGGCGCGGGCCGGCCCTTCGACAAGATCTTCGCCATCAACGTCAACCTGTTCTGGCTCGAGGCGGCGCGCGAGCTCAAGCTGATCCGTTCCCCTGCTCGCCCCCGAGGGCCGGATGTTCCTGTTCTTCGAGCCGCCAAGTGCTGGTCAGATTCCGACTATCGAGCACGCCATTACCGTGCGCCTGGCAGCGGCCAAATACACGCTGGAAAAGACGATGCACGGAACAGGTCCAAAGCCGCCGCTGCTCGGCATGGTCGCCAGGCCGTTGAGCTAACCGGTCACAAAAAGCTTTGCGGGTCGATGTCGACCTGCACGCGCACCGAGCCGCGTACCTTAGGTCCGGCGGCGAGCAGCGCGCGGATGTAGCCCTGGATATCCGCCTTGCGGTCGGCCTGTACCAGCAACCGGAAGCGGTGGCGACCGCCGATCAGCGCCAGCGGCGCTTCGGCGGGGCCGAGCACGTGGACGTCCTGCGCCACCTGCGCCGCACGCCTGAGCCCACGTGCATGGCTCTCAGCCTCAGGCCTTGTCGCGGCGCTGACGATGATGCCTGCGAGCCGACCGAAGGGTGGCAAGGCTGCCTTCTCGCGTTCGGAAATCTCGCGGTCGTAGAAGGCCTCCGAATCGCCCGAGACAATCGCCCGCATGACAGGATGGTCGGGCTGGAAGGTCTGCAGCAGGCCAAGGCTCTTCTTGCCGGTGCGCCCTGCCCGCCCGGTCACCTGCGACAGCAACTGGTAGGTGCGCTCGGCGGCGCGTGGGTCACCATTGGCGAGGCCGAGATCGGCGTCGACCACACCGACCAGCGTCATGTTGGGGAAGTTGTGCCCCTTGGCGACAAGCTGGGTGCCGATGACGATGTCGGCGTCGCCATTGGCGATCGCCTCCAGCTCGAGCCTCAGCCGCTTCACCCCACCCAGCATGTCCGACGACAGCACGATCGTTCGCGCGTCGGGGAAATGCGAAACCACCTCCTCGGCGATTCGCTCGACGCCGGGACCGCAGGCGACCAGATGATCGAACGTGCCGCATTCCGGGCAGGCTTCGGGGCGCTTTTCATTGTGGCCGCAATGGTGGCAGACGAGTTGGCCGCGAAAGCGGTGCTCGACCAGCCATGCCGAACAGACAGGGCAGCCGAAGCGATGGCCGCAGACCCGGCACAAAGTCAGCGGCGCATAACCACGACGATTGAGGAACAGCAGCGACTGCTCCTGGCGGCCAAGCGTCTCGCGCATCTTGCCGATCAGCACCGGCGACAGGAAACCACCGCGCGCCGGCGGCGAGCGTCGCATGTCGATGGTGGCAAGTTTGGGCAGTGCCGCTTCGGCGAAACGCGCCGACAGCACGGAGCGCGCATACTTGCCCTGCTCGGCGTTGACCCGGCTTTCGACGGAAGGCGTGGCGGAAGCCAGCACCACCGGGAAGCCGCCGATATGGGCGCGCACCACGGCCATGTCGCGGGCATTGTAGAAGACACGGTCCTCCTGCTTGTAGGCAGGGTCATGCTCCTCGTCGACAACGATCAGGCCGAGATTGTTGAACGGCAAAAACAGCGCCGAGCGTGCGCCGGCCACCACGCGCACGCCACCCTCCGCCACCTGGCGCCAGACGCGCTCGCGCATCCTCGGCGGCAGGTCCGAATGCCACTCGGCGGGTTTTGCGCCGAAGCGATTCTGGAAGCGTTCGAGAAAGGCCTGGGTCAGCGCGATTTCAGGCAGCAGGATCAGCACCTGCTTGCCCTTGTCGAGGGCTGCCGCAACAGCCTCGAAATAGACCTCGGTCTTGCCCGAACCGGTGACGCCGTCGACCAGGGTGACGCCGAATCGGTCGGCTTCGACTTGGTCGCGCAGGCCTGCCGCCGCCGCTACCTGGTCGCCCGTCAATTCGGCAGTGGCGTAGGACGTGTCTGGCGCCGCCACCACCGGACGTGGCGGGATCATCACCGTCTCGAAGACGCCTTGCGCTCTCAGCCCGTCGACGACGGTGGATGAAACGCCGGCGGCATGCGCCAGCCCCGAGCGCGTCCAGGCCATGCCGTCATTGGCCATCTCGAGCACACGGGCGCGCGCCGCCGTCATCCGGTCGGGCTCGCCATCGCTGCGCTTGATGCCTTCGGTCCACGGCTCCGGGTCGAAGGCCTCGGGCGCCCGCAGGATCATCCGCGCCACCATGCCGGGCGGCGACAAGGTGTATTGCGCGATCCAGTCGACCAGGCGCCGCATGTGATCGGTAACGGGGGGACAATCGAAGACATGGGCGATGGGGCGGAGCTTCTTTGGGTCGACAGCTTCGACCGGTCCGTCCCAGACGATGCCTGCCACTTCGCGCGGCCCCAGCGGCACGCGCACGATCGAGCCCGGCACCACCTGCATGCCATCGGGGACGGCATAGGAATAGGCGCGCTCGGCCGGCATCGGCACCAGCACGGGTGCGGCCCTGGTTCTTGGCGAATCGGCGGTCATGACGCGTGACCTTGCCCCGAACTTGGTTTAGAGCAAAGGCCGAGACATGCGGTGTCCCAGGGGCACCCTTTCATTGCCAAGGAGACCACCATGAAGTTTTTCGTCGACACCGCCGACGTGAAGGACATCCGCGAACTCAATGAGCTCGGCCTTCTCGACGGCGTCACCACCAATCCGTCGCTGATCCTCAAGTCCGGCCGCAACATCGCCGAAGTGACCAAGGAAATCTGCGACATCGTCGAAGGCCCTGTTTCGGCGGAAGTCGCCGCCACCGAATATGCCGAGATGATGAAGGAAGCGGCCGTGCTGTCGAAGATCGCCGACAACATCTGCATCAAGGTGCCGCTCACCCTCGACGGCCTCAAGGCCTGCCGCGCGCTGACCTCGGAAGGTCGCATGGTCAATGTCACCTTGTGCTTCTCCGCCAACCAGGCCCTGCTCGCCGCCAAGGCGGGCGCGACCTTCATTTCGCCGTTCATCGGCCGTCTCGACGACATGGGTGTCGACGGCATGGAACTGATCGCCGAGATCCGCCACATCTATGACAATTATGGCTTCGACACCGAGATCCTCGCGGCGTCGATCCGCACCGTCGATCACGTCAAGCGCGCTGCAATGATCGGCGCTGACGTCGCCACCATCCCGCCGGCAACGCTCAAGGCACTGGTCAAGCATCCGCTGACCGACAAGGGCCTCGAGATGTTCCTGTCCGATTGGGCCAAGACCGGCCAGAAGATCGGCTGATCTTCTTCAGCCCAAACTCAAAGCCGGCGCCACAAGCGCCGGCTTTTTTGTGTCTGATGGAATCTCACGCCAGCGGCGGCAAGCGCCGCTTCACCGGCTGCGCCTTGACGATCGAGCTGTTTGTCTCGGCCTTGTCGGTGATCTGGTCGAGGATCTTGTCGAGCTCGTCGATCGAGCGGATGTGCAGCCTGGCGATGAAGCAGTCGTCGCCCGTCACCTTGTCGCATTCCGAGAACTGCGCAATGTCTTCGATCAGCCTCTGCACCTGATGCAGCTTGCCGGGCAGTGGCCGGATGCGCACGATCGCCTGCAAGGTGTAGCCGAGCGCAGCCGGATCGATGTCGACAGTGAAGGCGCGGATGACACCCCGCTCCTCCAGCCGCCTGAGACGCTCCGACGTGCTTGGCGACGACAGGTTCACCCGCTGCGCCAGATCCTTCAGCGAAATCCGGGCATCATCGACGAGAATTCCGACGATGCGCCTGTCCAGGTCGTCCAGCATGCGAACCTCTTAGGTATTCTAATCCGATTACCTTACAAGATTAGCCAGAACGCGGCAATCTCCTTCCAATATCCATATATTCCCGCCGATCGCACGCGTACAAATACAGCCCTGAACCAAATGGGCGTGGCCCAAAGAGGCGTGGCCAAAGAGGTGTGGCAATGTCGGACAAGATGCGCGGCACGGTCGAAATGACCGCTGCAATGGTAATTTCGGGAACGATCGGGCTGTTCGTCGTCCTGTCCGGCCAGCCGGTCATGTCAGTGGTGTTCTGGCGCTGCGCCTTCGGCGCGATCACGCTTTTGATCGTCTGCGCTGCACTTGGACTGTTTCGACCAGAGGTGATGACCCGCCGGCAGATCGCCTGGGCGGCTGTGGGGTGGCGTTGCCATCGTGTCGAACTGGATCCTGCTGTTCGCCGCCTTCCCGCGCGCCTCGATCTCGATCGCCACTGCCGTCTACAACACCCAGCCCTTCATGCTGGTGGCGCTGGGGGCAATGTTGTTCGGCGAGCGCCTGACGCTGACCAAACTGACATGGCTCGGCATCGCCTTTGGCGGCATGCTGCTGATCGTCCAGTCCAGGCCCGGCGCCGGTGCTGTTGGAACCGACTATCTCTCGGGCATTCTGCTGGCTCTGGGAGCGGCGTTCTTCTACGCGATTGCCGCGATCATCACCAAGAAGCTCAAGGGCGTGCCGCCACATCTGATCGCGCTGATCCAGGTGGCGGTCGGCATCGCGATGCTCGCGCCCTTCGCCAACTTCGCACAGCTTCCCACAGACGCATACACCTGGGCCCTGCTCGTCGCCGTCGGCGTCGTCCATACCGGCGTGATGTACATCCTGCTTTATGGCGCCATCCAGAAGCTGCCGACCAACCTCGTGGGTTCGTTATCCTTCATCTATCCGGTCGTTGCGATCCTCGCCGACTTCCTGGCCTTCGGCCATCGCCTGCAGCCGCTGCAAATGGTCGGCGCCGCCGCGATCCTGATCGCCGCCGCTGGCATGACGCTGGGCTGGAGCCTGGTGAAGCCACGCATCGCGCAGGCCTGAACGTCGTCAGTCGTCGTCGGGCATCAGTCCTGTCGAGCGCATGCCTTCAATCATTGTCGCGCCTTCGAGACGCACGACAGTCAGTGCCCGCGAACCGGTGCGGTCGTGCACCAGATCGGCAAGTTCGCGCGAATGCGTCACCACCCAGACCTGCGTGCGCTCGGCGGCGCGCGCGATCATATCGGCCAGCGACGGCAGCATGCGCACATGCAGGCTCGCCTCCGGCTCGTTGAGCGCGATCAGCCGCGGCAGACGGTAGGACATCAGCGCTCCGGCCAGCGCCAGGAAACGGATTTGGCCGTCGGACAGCTCCTGCGGCCGAAACACCCGTTGCGGAAATTCGGGCAGCACAAGTCCGAACGTCGCGGTTTCGCTCGGCACCGGAACCTCCAGCTGTGCTCCGCCGAGAGCTTCGCCAATGCAATGGTCGAGATCGACGGTGTCGCCCCGGATGTGCCGCAGCGTGGCAAAGACGGCGGCCAGATTGGCGCCATCCTCGTCGAGCATCGGCGCCGTTGTCGCCAGGGCCGGGCGGCGCACCAGCGATTCGGCGTCGGTGCGAAAGCCATGATAGAAACGCCAGCCGGCAACCGCGGCACGCAGGTCGCCGACCTCGGGATAACGCCCGGCACCGCCGAGCAGGGCAAGTGCCGTTTCCGAGTTGAGGATGCGTTCGGGGTGCTCGACCCGGCGTCCATCGCCGTCGCGGGCGAACACCGCCTGGCCCTTGCGGGTCAGCATCTCGACCGGACGCCGCCCGGCTTCGACGGTGAGGGTCTCTTCCTTGACATGTGGCTCGAAGGCGAAGCCTGCCGACACCGGTGGCGGCAGGCCGATCTCGACCTTGTAGGTGTACTTCGCTGCTGTTTCGTCGTCGACGAAATGCGCGTCGATGATGACGCGAACGGGCTGGCCGACACGCCTCTTGCCCGACCACAGCGCCGAATTCATGCCACCCTCGCCGGCGATCTCGCGGGCGAGCGATCCCTCGGCGGAAGCCTTGATCAGTTGCAGCGCACGATAGAGATTGGACTTGCCGACCCCGTTTTCGCCGACAAAGACCGAGACCTGGCCAATGTCGAGCCGGATCGCTCGCAGCGAGCGGTAGCCAGCAGCTGAAAAGGACGTCAGCCGCATCGACCCATCCCCCTGAAAGCGACCTCAGCCCTTGGACATGTCCTGGGCGATCGCCAGCCTGAGCAGTTCGGCAAGCTCGCGCGCCGCGCGGTTTTCGGCGTCGCGCTCGGCCCGCAAGCGGGCGAACTCCTGCCGTGGCCGGTCGAACGACGCCGACACGCTGCGCTTGCCGGCAGTGATGCGCTTGCCGGTCTTGATGTCGGTGATGACATAGACACCGCTCAGGGTCATCGTGCCTGAGGTCGGCTCGTCGTCCTTGCTGGTCACCTGGGCAAGCAGGGCCGCCTCGTTCAACGCCGTCACCGCCAGATCCATCGTGTAGGGCGCTGCGGCCTGCTGGCCGGCACCGCCGTTGAACATGAAGATCAGATGGTTGCGGACTTCCTGGCCGTAGCGGGTGCTGACCGGCTTGATGTTGATCGAGGCCAGTTGCGTTGCAGCACCTGCTTCGACCCCTGCCTGAACCGGGCCGTCCGAATAAAGCGGACGCACCGAACAGGCAGATGCCAGTGCAAGCGAAGCCAGAAGGGCCAGGCGTGCAGCAATACGCAATGTACCGGCAGAATTCCGCGCATCAGGCAACGACATTGACGATCCTCTGCGGCACAACAATCACCTTGCGCGGTGACTTCCCATCCAGCGCCTTCTGCACTGCTTCCAGTGCCAGCGCCGCTTTTTCGACGGTAAATTGATCTGCGTCGCGGGCGATTGTCAAATCAGCTCTTTTCTTGCCATTGATCTGCACCGGATAGGTGATTTCGTTGTCGACGATCAACGCCGGATCGAATTTCGGCCATGCTCGATCGGCGACCATGCCGTCGCCGTCGAGCGCTGCCCAGCACTCCTCGGCCAGATGCGGCATCATCGGCGCGATCATCACGATCAGGATGTCCACCGCCTCGCGCAGTGCCGAAACCATCTCCATCGAGGCCTTGCCGGCGGCGGCATCGGCGAGCGGGCCTTGCAGCGTGTTGGTCAGTTCGTAGATGCGCGCGACCGCCTTGTTGAAGGCGAGCTTGCCAATGTCCTCGCCAACCGACTTCAACGCCTTGTGCGCAGCCTTGGAGACTGCAGCGGCATCGCCTTCGCTTGCCGCCCTGGCTTGCGCCTTGGCCAGCACGTCGGCCGATTCGGACACCAGGCGCCAGACGCGCTGGACAAAACGATGCGCGCCTTCGACGCCGGCCTCGGTCCACACGACATCGCGCTCGGGCGGCGAATCGCTGAGCACGAACCAGCGCGCCGTGTCGGCGCCATAGCTGGCGATGATGTCGTCGGGGTCGACAACGTTCTTCTTCGACTTCGACATCTTCTCGATCGAGCCGATCTCGACCGGCTCGCCGGTCGCAAGCAGCGTCGCCCGCCGCTTGCCGTCGATCTCCTCGACCTTGACGTCGCTCGGCGCAACCCACTCACCGTTGGGACCGCTGCCGAGACGATAGGTCTCGTGCACGACCATGCCTTGGGTGAACAGCCCCTTGAACGGCTCGGACAGGTCGAGATGGCCGGCCTTGCTCATCGCGCGGGTGAAGAAGCGCGAATAGAGCAGGTGCAGGATCGCGTGCTCGATGCCACCGATATACTGGTCGACCGGCAGCCACTCATTGGCGGCCTTCGGATCGGTCGGCTCGTTTTCCCAAGGTGCGGTGAAGCGCGCGAAATACCACGACGAATCGACGAAGGTGTCCATCGTGTCGGTCTCGCGCCGTGCCGCCTTGCCGCATTGCGGGCAGTTGACGTGGCGCCAGGTCGGATGGCGGTCGAGCGGGTTGCCCGGACGGTCGAATTCGACGTCGTCGGGCAGCTTGACCGGCAGGTCGGCCTTCGGCACCGGAACCACGCCGCAATCGTCGCAATGGATCATCGGGATCGGGCAGCCCCAATAGCGCTGACGCGAAATGCCCCAGTCGCGCAGGCGGAACTGCACCTTGCGCTCGCCCATCGGGCGGTTGCCGATCGAGATCTGCTCCAACCTGTTGGCGACATCGTTGAACGCGTCATCGGGCTTCATGCCGTCGAGGAAACGCGAATTGATCATCACGCCATCGTCGGTATAGGCCTCTTCGGTGATCTGGAAGGTCTTGGCATCGCCACCTTCCGGCATCACCACCGGGACCACCGGCAAGCCATACTTGTTGGCGAAATCGAGGTCGCGCTGGTCACCGGACGGGCAGCCGAAAATGGCGCCCGTGCCGTAGTCCATCAGCACAAAATTGGCGACATAGACCGGCAGCGTCCAGCTCGGGTCAAACGGATGAACAACCCGGATGCCGGTGTCCATGCCCTTCTTCTCGGCCGTCTCCAGCGCTGCGACCGACGTGCCCATGCGGCGCACGTCGTCCATGAAGGCGGCAAGCTCGGGCTTGTCTTCGGCAGCCTTTTTGGCCAGCGGGTGGTCGGCCGAGATCGCCATGAACGAGGCCCCGAAGATCGTGTCCGGGCGCGTCGTGTAGACCTCGAGCTCGCTCTCTCCCGTGGGCGCGGTGCCAGCGGCCAGCGGCCAGCGGATCAGCAGGCCTTCCGACCGGCCGATCCAGTTGCGCTGCATCAGCTTGACCTTCTCGGGCCACTCGTCGAGGCCATCGAGCGCATCCGACAGGTCCTGCGCGAAATCGGTGATCTTGAAGAACCACTGCGTCAGTTCGCGCTGTTCAACCAGGGCGCCCGAACGCCAGCCGCGCCCGTCGATGACCTGCTCATTGGCGAGCACGGTCATGTCTTCGGGGTCCCAGTTGACCTTGGAGGACTTGCGCGTCACCAGACCCTTTTCGACGAAGTCGATGAACAGCATCTGCTGGCGGTGGTAGTAATCGACGTCGCAGGTGGCGAACTCGCGGCTCCAGTCGAGCGACAGGCCCATCGACTTCAGCTGCGTGCGCATCGTGGCGATGTTCTGGTAGGTCCAATCCTTGGGATGGACCTTGTTCTTCATCGCGGCGTTTTCCGCTGGCATGCCGAAGGCATCCCAGCCCATCGGATGCAGCACGTTGTAGCCCATGGCCCGGCGGAACCGCGCAACGACATCGCCCATCGCGTAGTTGCGGACATGGCCGACATGGATGCGTCCCGACGGATAGGGGAACATCTCGAGCACGTAATATTTCGGCCGCGGATCGTCGTTCTCGGTCTCGAAGAGCTTTGCCTCGCCCCAGGCCTTCTGCCATTTGGGTTCGGACGCGCGCGGATTATATCGTTCGGTTGCCATCGGATGTTTTTCACTTAAAAGCGTGCATGGACCGGGGCGAAAACCCGCGGTTCAGGAAATCGTTGCCGGGTGTTCATCATGGATTCCCGGACCCGTCAACTCCGGCAGGCAGGGGGCGGGCAAAAAGCAGGGCCAGCGGCATGGAAAAGTCGGTCGAACAGCTCACTCTGGTGAAGCATAAGATAGGTGCGGCCGAGCGCGAGGCCAACCGGCCCGAGGGTTCGGCAGTGCTGGTGGCGGTCTCCAAGACCTTCGATGCCGAGCACATCCGCCCGGTCATCGAGGCCGGCCAGCGTGTCTTCGGCGAAAACCGCGTCCAGGAAGCGCAAGGCAAGTGGCCTGAGCTGAAGGTCGAATTCCCCGACATCGAGCTGCATCTCATCGGCCCGCTGCAATCCAACAAGGCCAAGGAAGCCGTCACCCTGTTCGACGTCATCGAGACTGTCGACCGCGAGAAGATCGCCGCCGAGCTCGCCAGGGAGATCGAACGCCAGGGCCGGTCGCCTAAACTCTACGTCCAGGTCAATACCGGCTCCGAACCGCAGAAGGCCGGCATCGAGCCGCGCGAAGCCGTTGCCTTCGTCAAGCGCTGCCGCGAGGTCCACGGCCTCGCCATCGAAGGCCTGATGTGCATCCCGCCCGCCGACGATAACCCCGGTCCGCATTTCGCCCTGCTGGAAAAACTGGCGCGCGAAGCCGGCTTGCAAAAGCTGTCGATGGGCATGTCGGGCGACTTTGAACTTGCGGTTGCATTCGGCGCCACCAGCGTTCGGGTCGGATCGGCGATCTTCGGGACCCGTTGAGTAGCACTCAAGCAGTCGTTGCCGATTTGCTACAACCACTCAGTAAATGCTCGAATGCCGAAGCTTTGCGGCCAAGCAGGCTGAAATCCACAACTTTGGCGATTGATTCCATATCTGAAATAAATCATGCCCTAAATTAGAAAATACAGCATGGGTTCTGACGCCTTCTGCCCGAAGGAGTTAGAGGGGGCAATGACTGGATTTGCGAAGGCAACTGCTGCGTGCGGTCGCGCGCTTCTGGCATTTTCGACCATTTTCTTTCTGGCATCACTGACAATTGCAGCTTTGCTGCTGATCGCCTCGCCAAAGGCAGCGCAGGCCGGAGGCACGTGCACCATCAACTTCTCGGTGCCATATCAATCAGCTGCCTTTACCTACACGATGAGCGCAACCGAAAACGCTGCCACGTTCGCAGCGTGCGACCCAAACTACCCGGCTATTAGCAGTGGAATACTCCCAAATCCCACCACCCACAGCTTCCCGGGGCCTGGGACTTCAGGTGGCGCCACTTTTCGGGCGGCCACAGAATCCACCTATGATGAAATTGTGTACACGCCCGCCGTCGATTGGACCGGCCCCGACACCTTCACGTTGAAGTTCTGCAACGTCACGAACTGCCCTGGCAACGATTTCCTGATCGCCACCGTCACCGTGACCGTCGGCGGTGAGGCGATCAACATCACCAATGCCAATGTTCCAAACGGCACACAGGGAACTCTCTATAGCCAGCAGACTTTGGCGGCCACGGAAGGCTACGGCCCCTATAGCTATGCCATTACCAGCGGCGCGCTGCCTACTGGTATGACCCTGTCGACCGCTGGCGTTTTGAGCGGCACGCCGACCGCGGCGGGAACATTCAATTTCCGGGTCACCGTCAGCGACTCGACCCGCAGCCTCAGCAACGTCCCGCTGAGCGGTTTCAAGGACTTCAGCTTCACCGTCGCACCCAGTACACCGGTTGCCAATGATGTCGGCGCAACCGTGGCCTATGGCAGTTCCGCCAACCCGATCACGTTGAACATAGCGGGTGGCGTACCGACCAGCGTTGCGGTCGCGACTGCGGCCAGTCACGGCTCAGCCACAGCCTCCGGGACGACAATCACCTACACGCCGACAGCGGGCTACTCCGGCCCGGATAGCTTCCCCTACACAGCCACCAACGTGGCCGGAACCTCGGCACCGGCGACAGTGACGATATCAGTCAGCCCGCCCACCCTGGCGCTAAACCCAGCCAGCCTGCCCAACTGGACCTATGGCGTCGCCTACAGCCAACCAACAACGGCGTCGGGCGGCGCAGCACCTTACAGCTATGGCATTTCATCCGGCACGCTGCCGGCCGGCCTCGCCATCGATTCGGGAACTGGACTGATCTCGGGAACGCCCACTGGCATGGGGGCGAGCACCTTCACCGTCCGGGCGCAAGATTCGAGCACCGGTCCTTCGGCGCCGTTCGCCATCACACAAGTCTACACGGTGACCATCCTGGCTCCGACCATTTCGGTGACGGCGCCCGCGGCCGGTGCCTTGCCGGCGGCGACTGGCGGCGTCGCCTACAGCCAGACCTTCACCGCCAGCGGCGGCCAGGGCAGCCACAGCTTCGCTCTCACGATGGGAACTCTGCCAGCCGGAGTGACCCTCAGCGGCGCCGGGCTATTGTCGGGTACGCCAACGGAGGCGGGAACCTTCGGATTCAGCGTGCAGGCCACCGACGCCAGTCCTGGACCGGTCGGGCCGTTCAACAGCGCGCCGGTCGCCTACACCCTGACCGTCACTGCACCGGTGATTTCCGTCATCCCGGCGTCATTGCCGAATGGTACGACGGCCGTGGCCTACAGCGAGACAGTTACGGCGACAGGCGGCACGACACCCCACAGCTTCACCACCCTTGGCACACTGCCGACCGGCTTGACTCTTACCAGCGCCGGGGTGCTTTCGGGTACGCCGACGGCGGCTGGGACCTTCAACTTCACGATCGTCGGCACCGACGCGCTCGGCTTCGCGGCCGCCACCGCCTATACGTTCGTGGTCTCCGATCCGGTTATCACGATAGCATCGCCCTCGGCCGGTGCCTTGCCGGCGGGGACGGGCGGGGTCGCCTACAGCCAGACCTTCACCGCCAGCGGCGGACAGGGAACCCACACCTTCGCGATGACCGCCGGAGCCACCCCTTCCGGCATCACTCTTTCCCCGGCAGGGGTTCTGTCCGGCACGCCGACTGTCGCTGGAACGTTCAATTTCAGCGTCACCGCAACCGACGCCAGCCCGGCGATCGGCGGCGGCCCATTCAGCAGCGCGCCCGTCGCTTACAGCCTGACGATCAACGCGCCGACGATCACCGTCAGTCCGACCACGCTTGCGAACGCGACAACCGCACTTGCTTATAGCGAGACGATCACCGCCACCGGCGGCACGACACCTCACACCTTCGCCATCACCGCTGGCACACAGCCGACCGGGACGACCCTTACCAGCGCCGGGGTGCTTTCGGGCACGCCGACGGCAGCGGGGACCTACAACTTCACGATCACCGCCACCGATGCGCTCAGCTTCACCGGCGCCCGGGCCTACGCCATTACGGTCTCCGACCCGGTGATCACCGTCACCTCGCCGGTGGCTGGTGCGTTGCCACCAGCCACCGGCGGAACCGCCTACAGCCAGACCTTCACCGCCAGCGGAGGGCAAGGGAGCCACAACTTCGTCGAGACCGGCGCGCTGCCTGCGGGCGTCACCCTGTCTCCGGCCGGGGTCCTGTCCGGCACGCCGATGGCAGCGGGAACCTTCAACTTCACCGTCACCGCCACCGACGCCAGCCCTGGGCCAAGCGGGCCGTTCAGCAGCACGCCGGTCGCCTACAGCCTGACGGTCGCGGCACCGACGATCACGCTGTCGCCGACCACGCTGCCGGCCGGCACGACGGCGCTTGCCTATGCCACGACAAGCGTCAGTGCCTCGGGCGGTACGGCGCCCTACACTTATTCGGTCTCGGCCGGAACGTTGCCTAATGGCCTGATCCTCGGCGGCACCGGCGACATCTCCGGAACGCCGACGGCTGCTGGTACGTCCAGTTTCACCATCACGGCCACCGACGCGCACGGCTTCACCGGCGGCCAGGCCTACTCGATCACGGTCGCCGACCCGGTCGTCACCGTGACGTCGCCGGCGAGCGGTGCCTTGCCCAACGCCGAACCGGGTGTCGCCTACAGCGCGTTGACCTTCACCGCCAGCGGCGGCCAGGGCAGCCACAGCTTCGTGGTTGCCAGCGGGGCGCTGCCAGTCGGCCTTGGCCTGAGCACATCAGGTGTCCTGTCGGGAACGCCAACAGCGACTGGAACATTCAACTTCAGCGTCACGGCCACGGATGCCAGCCCGACACCCGGCGGACCGTTCACCAGCGCAGCTGTCGCTTACAGCCTGACCGTCACCGACACCTTGCCGCCGGCCCTCGTCGGCATGCCCGCCAACATCGTCATCGAGGTCGACTTTCCGGTCACCGGCGCCATCGCCACCTGGACCTTGCCGACCGCGACCGACAACCAGGCAGGCACGACAGTGACCCAGACCGCCGGCCTGGCATCGGGTGCGACCTTCCCGCTCGGCACAACGACAAACAGCTACGAAGCGCGCGACGTCGCCAACAACACCGTGACAGGCAGCTTCACCGTCACTGTCACCCAGCGCCTGCCCGGCCAGGTAACGATGCTGATCAGCAGCACCACCGACGGCGCCTTCGGCTTCACCTCGAGCGAGCCGGCACTCAACGTCACGGTCAACACGGCATCCGGCAGCGGCACCTCGGGCGTACTGACGGTGCCAGTTGGCAATCACAGCATCGCCGTTTCCGTGCCGGCGGGCGTCGAGATCGCGTCTGTCAGTTGCACGGACCCCGCGAGCAGCATCGACCCATCAACGCTGTCCGGCACGATTTCGGTCACGGCGGGTGCCGTCATCAGCTGCACCATCTCGGGTGCCGATCCGGCCCAGACGACAGGCCTGATCGGCAGCTTCCTTGAAGCGCGCTCGGAACTGATCCTCGCCAACGAGCCCGACGCCAACCGCCGCATCGAGCGGCTGACCGGCGCCTATACCGGCCAGGGCGGCGTTTCGGGCTTCGGCCTCGGCTTCACCGATGAACGGATGCCGTTTGCGCTGTCCTTCTCCGAAAACGAGGCTTCCTTCGGCTACAGCCTGCGCCGCGCGCAGGCACAAGGCACGGCCGATGCCCGCGTCGCCTCCGCACACAACCTGCCCATCGGACCGCGCAGGGGGATGGCCGAAACGATGCCAGTTACGGCATTCGGCGAAAACGCCCAGCCGCCGGCAAGGCCCTGGCCGCTCGAAACCAAACAGGGTGTCGTAGCTGAAACCAGTGCTGCGACCGACCCGATGGCCGCGCCCTTCGATATCTGGATCGAGGGCAAGCTCGCCCGCTTCGACGCCAATGGTGGCGACGGCCGCTTCGGCATCATGCATGCCGGCGTCGACTATCTGGTGACGCCACGCATCCTGATCGGCCTCGGCGCCCAGCTCGACTGGACCGACATGGACGGATCGGACGAAAGCACGATATCGGGCACCGGCTATCTTCTGGGACCGTATGTCACCGCCCGGCTGACCGACAACCTGTTCCTCGACGGCCGCGCTGCCTGGGGCCAGTCGGCCAATGACGTGTCGCCATTCGGCACCTACACCGACAAGCTCGACGCTACCCGCTGGCTGGTCTCGCTCGCCCTGATCGGCCAGTACGACATCGACCGCTGGCGCATCACCCCAAAAGCCAAGCTCGCCTATTTCGAGGAAGAGACCGAATCCTATGTCGACGGCCTTGGTCTCGACATCCCGGCGATTGCGATCGCCACGGGAACCCTAGAGTTCGGCCCGAGCCTGAGCTACCGAATGGAACTTGCCAACGGCATGTTGTTCGAGCCCTTCGCGACATTAGAGGGCATCTGGACCTTCAAGCAGGAAAACACCGCAACGGCGGCAACCTCCACGCCCGGCCTCGGCGAAACCGGCCTGCGCGGCCGCGGCGAGATCGGCTTCAGGCTTGCCGGCCAATCGGCGTCGTCCCAATCGGCGTCGTCAGTGTCCAGCTCGGTCTTCTATGACGGTCTCGGCAACGAGGACTTCCAGTCTTGGGGCGGCAAGCTGCGCTTCGACCACCGGTTCTGAAAAGAACTGGGGCTGCAGCCGGTCCTGTGACCAAGGTGCGACGAGCTGCCCAAGCAGAATACAAAAGGCCGGGATTTGCGTCCCGGCCTTTTGCTTCACCTATCCCGGAAATTACTCCGCAGCGACGATCTTGCCGCCTTCCCACTTGAACAGCGAGAAGCTCGGCGAGGTCAGGTCGCCGCTTTCGCCGTAGGTCAGGTTGCCGATGGCGGTGGCGATCGGTTCGCCTGACTTGAGCGCTGCGGTAACCGCTGCAGTGTCGTCGGCCTTGCCGGCCTTCTCGATGCCAGCCTTGAGCACTTCAACCGCGGCATAGGCGTTGAGCGTGAAGGCTTCCGGCGGGATGCCCTTGTCCTTCAGCACCTTGACCGCATCGGCCGAGGCCGGGTTCTTCAGTGCATCGGTTGCGTTGGTGAACAGCGTGCCGGCGGCGGCTTCGTTGCCGATCGCCCAGAACTCGGTGTTCGACAGACCCTCGCCGCCGATGATCACTGCGTTGACGCCGCCGTCCTTCAGCTGGCGCGCCAAAAGGCCACCCTCAGGGTGGTAGCCGCCGAAGTAGATGACGTCGACATTGTCGGCCTTGAGACGGGTGATCAGCGCCGACAGATCCTTCTCGCCCGGGTTGAGCGAGTTCTGCTGGACTTCGGTCAGGCCGCCGGCATTGATCGCCTTCTTGAAGGCTTCGGCCAGGCCCTTGCCGTAGGTGCCCTTGTCGTCGATCACCGCGATGCGCTTGTCCTTCATGTTCTTGAGCACATAGGCGGCGGCGACTTCAGCCTGCTGGTCGTCACGGCCGCAGGTCCTGAGCACATTGGTCAGGCCGCGTGCGGTCAGGTCCGGCGCGGTTGCGGTCGGCGTCACCATCAGGATGCCGTTTTCGGCAAAGATGTCCGAAGCGGGGATCGCCACACCCGAAGTCACCGGGCCGACGACATACTTCACGCCTTCGCCAACCAGCAGGTTGGCCGCCGAAACGCCCTGCTTGGGATCGCCGGCATCGTCGGCAAGCTTCAGCACGATCTTTTCGCCAAGGATGCCGCCCTTTTCATTGATGGCATCTACAGCCGCCTGGGCGCCGTTCTTGACCTGATCGCCATAGGCGGCAACAGGACCGGTCAGCGGGGCAACGAGGCCGATGGTGATATCGGCGTGCGCGGTGGAGCCGAAGGCCATAAGTGCTGCAAGCGAGACGCCCGCAAGGATCTTCATGTTCATCATAGTTCTCCCTTTTACCCGCCGGCCTCGAAGGCGCAGCGGAAGCTCTGGTGGCGGGAATACCCGCCCCGCGAGCTGGCCGCAATCGGCCCAGCGTCCCGAAAGCCGCAATTGATTTGTGCCAGCCCAGCGCGCCAGGAGGCGGCGACACGGGAAAGTTCACGCCCGATCAGGACGTTGGCACCGTCGCCATGAACAGGCTCAGTGCAGCACGAACTCGCCGTCGACCTTGCGCCACTCATTGGGCGCGATCAGCTTGCGGTGGGTATAATGCACCGAGTGCAGCGGTCCATCGAGCTTGGCGCGCCAGAAATCGATGAAGCTGAACAGGATCGGAAATTTCGGCGCCAGGTCGTAGTCCTGCCAGATGAAAGTCTGCAGCACATGGGGATGATCAGGCAGGTGATAGAGGATCTCGGCCGTCGTCAGGCCGTAGCCCTTGAGCATCAGTTCAAGTTCAGAAGCGTCGCGCATGCTGGCCTTCCGTGTCGAACAGTTCCTCCACGGCATGAATCTGAACCGTGATGGTTAACCGCCTGCTAAAACAACGGAATGCGCATATGATAGTTCCAAGAAATCAGCACTTTAGCACTCGACCTCTGGCATTGCTGATAGCTATATAGCGGCGGCGATTTGCCGCTACGGAAAGACCGTGGCCAAATCCAAGGTCTAATATTGTGAGGCGGCGCGAATTGCTAATAATGCGCGCCAACGCGGCTCCAACGCCGCCGTCCGCCGGACGCAAGGAGCCGTCGGATCGTTTCCGGGAGGATGGGAGAAAAATGTCCGAAGTCCGTGTCCACCGCGTCCAGCCGGCGTGGAAGAAGAATGCGCTGATCGACAACGACACCTACCTGAAATGGTATGGAGAGAGCGTCAAGAACCCCGACAAGTTCTGGGGCAAGCACGGCAAGCGCATCGACTGGTTCAAGCCCTACACCAAGGTCAAGAACACCTCCTTCGACGGCAAGGTGTCGATCAAGTGGTTCGAGGACGGCCTGACCAACGTCTCCTACAACTGCATCGACCGCCACCTGAAGAAGCGCGGCAACCAGACCGCCATCATCTGGGAAGGCGACAACCCCTACGACGACAAGAAGATCACCTACAACGAGCTCTACGAGCACGTCTGCCGCCTCGCCAACGTGATGAAGAAGCACGGCGTCAAGAAGGGCGACCGCGTCACCATCTACATGCCGATGATCCCGGAGGCAGCCTACGCCATGCTCGCCTGCACGCGCATCGGCGCCATCCATTCGATCGTCTTCGGCGGCTTCTCGCCCGACGCGCTCGCCGGCCGCATCGTCGACTGCGAGTCGACCTTCGTCATCACATCAGATGAAGGTCTGCGCGGCGGCAAGGCCATCCCGCTCAAGGAAAACACCGACAAGGCGATCGACATCGCCGCCAAGCATCATGTCATGGTCAAGGACGTGCTGGTGGTGCGCCGCACCGGCGGCAAGATCGGCTGGGCGCCGGGCCGCGACCATTGGTACCATGACGAGGTCCGCTCGGTGAAAGCCGAATGCAAGCCCGAGAAGATGAAGGCCGAGGATCCGCTGTTCATCCTCTACACCTCGGGTTCGACCGGCAAGCCCAAGGGCGTGCTGCACACGACAGGCGGCTATCTCGTCTACGCCTCGATGACCCACCAGTATGTCTTCGACTACCATGACGGCGACATCTACTGGTGCACCGCCGATGTCGGCTGGGTCACCGGCCACAGCTACATCGTCTATGGTCCGCTCGCCAATGGTGCCACCACGCTGATGTTCGAGGGCGTGCCCAATTATCCATCCGCATCGCGTTTCTGGGACGTCGTCGACAAGCACAAGGTCAACATCTTCTACACCGCGCCCACCGCCATCCGCGCCCTGATGGGTGCCGGTGATGACCACGTCAAGAAGACGTCGCGCAAGAGCCTGCGCGTTCTGGGTTCGGTCGGCGAGCCGATCAATCCCGAAGCCTGGGAGTGGTATTACAACGTCGTCGGCGACAAGAAGGTGCCGATCGTCGACACATGGTGGCAGACCGAGACCGGCGGCATCCTGATCACGCCGCTGCCGGGTGCGACCGACCTCAAGCCGGGTTCGGCGACGCGGCCGTTCTTCGGTGTCAAGCCGGAGCTGGTCGACAACGAAGGCAATGTGCTCGAGGGTGCCGCCGACGGCAATCTGTGCATCACCGACTCCTGGCCGGGCCAGATGCGCACCGTGTATGGCGACCACGAGCGCTTCATCCAGACCTACTTCGCCACCTACAAGGGCAAGTATTTCACCGGCGACGGCTGCCGCCGCGACGCCGACGGCTATTACTGGATCACCGGCCGCGTCGACGACGTCATCAACGTCTCCGGCCACCGCATGGGCACCGCCGAAGTCGAGTCGGCACTTGTCAGCCACGACAAGGTTTCGGAAGCCGCCGTCGTCGGCTACCCGCACGACATCAAGGGCCAGGGCATCTACAGCTACGTCACGCTGATGTCCGGCATCGAGGCCACCGACGACCTGCGCAAGGAACTCGTCGCCCATGTCCGCAAGGAGATCGGCGCCATCGCCTCGCCCGACAAGATCCAGTTCGCGCCGGGCCTGCCCAAGACCCGTTCGGGCAAGATCATGCGCCGCATCCTGCGCAAGATCGCCGAGGACGATTTCGGCGCATTGGGCGACACCTCGACGCTGGCCGATCCGGCTGTCGTCGACGACCTCGTCGCCAACAGGCAGAACAAGCGGGCGTAAGTCCGCGATCCCCTCGCATCATACGATGCGAGGGGATTTCCCTACGGCTCAGCAGCCGATCTGATGGCGCAACTCATCGACCAGTTCTTTCGACGGACAGACGTTCTCGCAGGGAATGCCGTCCTTGTCGGCGTCGGCCACCCGTAGCCGCCGCACCAAAGCTCCACCACCTCGGCGCAGGAACTGACCTGCTTGCACGTCCGGGCCTGCACCAGTTCGACCGGCATCTTCACATCAAGTTCCCCCCGTGATGCCGCCGTGGCCCCGCTGACGTTGTCAGCGGGATTCCCAGGATCGAAACGATCCGCATGCACGCCTGCCCCAATTCCATTCCGCCAAAGCCCGGGCCGTGACTGCATCCCGGTAGCGCTGCATCAAATCTCGACGTCCAAAAGCGGCGTTCAGGCGGGCTTCGGCCCTTGGTCCAACCCGCCCTCGTTCCGCAGCTATTGACAATTCGCTCAATTAAGAAAAATATTTTCCTATAGAATAATAATTTTCGCATACGAGGCAGGAGGCTTCATGGCACGGGAAGTTGAGTGGGCGCGCATGACCGCCCCCCGAATTGCGCGAGATCGCCGCGCGTGGAAATGCCATGGCCATCCTGCCGGTCGGCTCGCTGGAGCAGCACGGCCCGCATCTGCCTGTCATCACCGACACCGCAAGTGCCGAGGCCGCCGCCAGGCGCGGCGCGCGCCTGGTTGCCAATGATGTCCCACTGGCGGTGCTTCCCGGCCTCTGGCTCGGCATGAGCGAACATCATCTGCCATTCGGCGGCACGATCAGCCTCGACTACACCGCCTATTTCCACGTGCTGAAGTCCATTGTCCGGTCGCTGAAAGCGATCGGCTTCACGCGCTTGCTCATCGTCAACGGCCATGGCGGCAACATCGACCCGCTGGCGATGTCGACACGCGAACTGGCGGTCGAGTTCGCCATGCCGATCGTCTACACGACGCCATGGATGCTGGCGCCGGCGGAAACGGCGGCGCTGTTTGAAACCGACAACGGTCCCAAGCACGCCTGCGAGGGCGAGGCGTCGGTGATGCTGGCGATCTCGCCCGATACGGTCAAATCAGACAAGTTCGAAGAGGCCTTCACCATTGAGGCTGGCAGAAACGAGGCGCCGCATGGCGCGCATCGCTTCTATTCATTTTCCGAGCGCGCGCCCAACACCGGCACATGGGGCGTTCCCGCCAAGGGCACTGCGGAAAAGGGCGAACGTTTCCTCGAACTTCAGGCCCGCGAACTCGCCAAGCTGATCGTCGACCCGGTCCTGTGGACGCAGCCCGACGCCGTCTGGCGGCCGGGCCGTGGGCTCGACATCCGCGCCGGACGTGCCGACTGACGCAATTGCACCAACACGTCCGCATCCAAGAACACCTGAAGGGGAAAAACCCGATGAATTCCTTGAAACGCGGCTCGGTTCGGGCTGCCCTTTGTCTTTCGGTCGCAGCCGCCGCACTTGGCTTTCTCGGTGCCGAGGCCTCGGCCAAAACGCTTGTCTATTGTTCCGAGGCGGCGCCGGAAGGTTTCGATCCCGCGCTCTACTCGACCAACAGCACCTGGGATGCGTCGTCGAAGCCGATCTATAGCCGGCTGGTCGAATTCGAAAACGGCACGACGAACCTTGTCCCCGGTCTCGCGGAAAGCTGGAGCGTCTCCGACGACATGCTGACCTACACGTTCAAGCTGCGGCCCGGCGTGAAGTTCCAGACCACCGACTATTTCACGCCGACGCGCGACATGAACGCCGACGACGTGGTGCTCTCCTTCGACCGTCAGTACCGCACCGACAATCCCTGGCATCAGTACGTCACCGGTGCGAACTACGAAATGTATGCCGGCATGGACATGCAGGCGACGGTCAAGGACATCTCCAAGGTTGACGACCTCACGGTCAAGCTTGTGCTGAGCCAGCCGAACGCGTCGATTCTCTCCAACCTCGCAATGGACCTGGGCTCGATCGTCTCCAAGGAATACGCCGATAAGCTCGCTGCGGCCGACACACCGGAAAAGCTCAATTCGGAGCCGATCGGCACCGGGCCGTTCCAGTTCGTGGGCTACCAGCAGGATGCCGTGGTGCGGTTCAAGGCCAACCCGACCTACTGGGGCGCCAAGCCGAAGCTGGACGAACTCGTTTTCGCCATCACCGCCGACCAGACCACGCGGATGCAGCGGCTGAAGGCAGGCGAATGCCAGGTCGCGGCCTATCCCGCGCCAGCGGAAGTTCCGGCCTCAAGGCCGACCCCAACCTTGTCGTCATGGAAAAGCCGGGCCTCAACGTCGCCTACCTCGCCTACAACACCTTGACCCCGCCTTTCGACAAGATCGAGGTGCGCAAGGCGTTGAACATGGCGATCGACAAGAAGGCTATCCTCCAGGCGGTGTTCCAGGATCTCGGCGAAGTCGCCAAGAACCCGATCCCGCCGGCGATGTGGGGATACAACAATGCCGTCGTCGATGATCCATACGATCCGGTGGCGGCGAAGAAGATGCTCGATGGTGCCGGCGTCAAGGACCTGAAGATGAAGGTCTGGGCGATGCCGGTCAGCCGGCCCTACATGCCCAATGCACGTCGCGTTGCCGAACTGATCCAGTCCGACTTCCAGAAGGTCGGCGTCAGCGTCGAGGTCGTCTCCTACGAATGGGCCGAATATCTGAAGCGCGCCCGCGACAAGCAGCGCGATGGTGCGATCATCCTCGGCGGCACCAGCGACAATGGCGATCCGGACAATCTGCTGTCCTACTTCTTCTCCTGCTCAGGCGTCGGCGGCGCCAACATGGCCAACTGGTGCCACCAGCCATTCGAGGATCTGCTCCAGAAGGCGCGCACGACGGTCGACCAGGCTGAACGCGCCAAGCTCTACGAACAGGCGCAGCTGATCTTCAAGGAACAGGCGCCATGGGCGACGCTTGACCACTCGACGGTGTCCTTGCCGATGTCGAAGAAGGTCAGCGGCTATGTCATGGACCCGCTGGGTTCGCACCGCTTCGAGACTGTCGATCTGGCTGAGTAGCCGTTCGAGGACATTCGACTTTGCCCCTCGCGCCACCCATGCGAGGGGCAACTATCTTCGCCCGAAAGCCTTCTAAAAATCGGCCTTGACTTAGAGTGCGCTCGAACACCTAGCATCGTGAGCGTCGTAACGAGACAAGGTTGTTCATGAAGATCGGCGAACTCGCAAAACGCTCGGGCCTGACCGCCTACACGATCCGCTACTACGAGCAGATCGGCCTTTTGCCTGTGCCCGACAAGGACGCATCGGGCCAGCGCGACTACGACGCGTCGATCCTCACCTGGATCGAATTTCTCGGCCGGCTCAAGGCCACCGGCATGCCGATCCGCGAAATGTTGCGTTATGCGGCGCTCCGCGCGAAAGGCCCAGCCACCGACGCCGAGCGCCGTGCTTTGCTGGAAGCGCATCGCCATAAGGTGCGGGACCATGTCGCCGACCTTCAGGCCAACCTCCTCGTTCTCGACGCCAAGATATCGGGCTACGCCGATGCAGAAAAAAGGATCGAGACGCTACATGACCAAATCAAGCGAAAGCCGCTTCGAGCGCGGCGCACGCGCACTCTCTGAAATCGACGGCGAAGGCGGCCAAAAGGTCGTCGATTCCCTCGCCGACATTGCCCCCGACTTCGCCCGCTACGTGATCGAATTTCCGTTCGGCGATATCTATTCGCGCCCCGGCCTAGACCTCAGGTCGCGCGAGATCGCAACGATCGCGGCGTTGACAGCACTCGGCAATGCCGCCCCGCAGCTCAAGGTGCATATCCAGGCCGGGCTGAATGTCGGCTTGAGCCGTGACGAGATCGTCGAGATCATCATGCAGATGGCGGTCTATGCCGGCTTTCCGGCAGCGCTCAACGGCCTGTTCGCCGCCAAAGAGGTGTTTCAGCAAGAGCACAGCCTGGCAGCATAATCTCGTACCAACGGCCTAGTGCGATGGTCGCACTTGCCAAAACGCTGGAAAGGCCCCACCTTGCTGATGTGTTCAACGAACTGAAAGGAGGTGATCCGATGTCGAGTGATTTCGTTTTCCTAAACGTGGCCTCAGCGGATTGCCCTTTCGGGAAGCAGTCTTCCCGTTAAGGCGCGAGAAGCGCGGCTGGTGACCTCTTGGTCATAAGCCAGAGACCGCGCCATGGACGGAAACACGGAAAGGCCGCTCCTTCGCAAGAAGGGCGGCCTTTTTCTTGGGCGCTTCGTCATTTGGTCAGCGCCAGTCGTTCGATGTTGCGGGCGATGGTCTGAAACGCCGCATCGAGTTCGGCGCCCGTCCCAGCCTCGAAATAGCGCTTCAACGAGCCAGAATCCGCAGTGGCACAATTCTTGAGGACTGCTTTGGCCGCCTCCCTCTCGGACTTGGGAGTGCCCTTGTTGTCCAGGTCGAAGCCAATAGCGAAGACCTCGATGCCGTCCTTTTTCATGTTGGCACAGATGCTTTCGGCGTAGCTGCTGGACTTGGCACCCTGCGGCCCTTGCGGAGTATATTTGTCGCCCACACCCGCAAAGGCTGTGTTGAACTGGCCATCCGTCATCAGGATGGCGACCTTGGCAACCTTCTGCGGATCATGGTCCGCCGGCCCATCGCCAAGACCAGCATCCTTGATGGCCGTACGCCATTTTGGCGACAGCATGTAGTATCCCCATTGCGCGGCAATACCGCCCGCCGTCACACCGTTGGCCTTGAACCCGTCGATGGTCGCGGTCAGCTTTGCCGCATCGGTGGTAAGCGCAACAAGCTTCGCAGTAGGACATGTCTCCAACCGATCATCGCGATTTACCCTTGCCAGGTAGGTCTTGCCCTTATTGTTCTGGCGTTCAGTGTACGGGCCGTCGTCACTGAAATCCGCAGCTCCGTCCTTGTCCTTGCGCTCAGTTGCACAGCCATCCCCTCCGCTGCTGGCCGACGCTGCCTGCGGTGTATCTATCGCAGGCGGCACGTCAGACTTGCCTTCCTGTTCAACGAACACGGCGTCGGAAAGATTGCCAGCGTTGACCGCCTCAGCATAGGGCACGATGGCGACACGTATCCGCGGATTAGCCGCGTCTTGGCCAGTCAGAAAAGTATTGACCGCGTTCTTGGCGGCGGTCTTCAAATCCGAGATCTTCTGGCCTTTCATCGACCCGGTGACGTCGAGCATCATTGCCACTTCGATGCGCTTGTCGGAGTAGAGCGACGCGGTCGTGGCCGAAATGCGCTGCTTGTTGGCACCGCCAAACAGCGGAAAGAACACGTTGACGTCGATATAGGCGGTCGCCTGGACGGTGCCCGCCAAGCGGTCGACGAGCGTCTTGCCCACAACAACCTTTTCGCCAGGCGCAAGCAGGCTCGCCGCATTGGATTCGACAAACGCGGCCACTGTCTGGTCCGCGTCCTCGGCCTTGATCTTGCCCGTGGTGAGGTCGCGCGCCGTCGAGGTCACGGCGGCATCGACTGCTTGCGACAGGCCCGATTTGACATTGTGAAGCTGGGCCACGTTGATGCCGTAGCCGGCCGCCATGGCAAGCATGGGAATGGTGATCCCGCCCAGAATGGCAAAATTGCCGCTGCGATCACCAGCAAAACATTGCGCCAACCGTACCAGCTTCTGAAATTTCCGCATGTTCCGCCCCGCCGCCTCTGTGCCTCTGGCAAGGGACAAAGCAGGAAACTGGCCGTGGCTGCCCGTTCAGGCCGGCAAACCGGCATCACGGCATCAAGTCATTGATTTTTATTGAGATCACCGATCCACATGGTGAATGGAAAGTTAACCCGCTTGCAAGGTGATGGGCTTGTTTACCGCTCATTCACCATAGTGGCTGCAGCACCACGGGCGTCGCCTCACTTCGGCACACCGAGCCTGTGCCAGATCGGGTCACCCGCACCAGCTGTCCCGCTTGCCGCCGCCATAGGCACGTACCAGTCCGTGCTCGAGCATGGCCTTGGCGACCGCCTCGCCGGTCTCGGAACTGACATCGGCAAGCACGCGGCCATAATATTTGGCACCGCCGATATTGGAGAGCGACACGGGGCGATCCGCAACAAGCCGGGCAAGGGCCGAACGCGCCGTCAGCGCCGCCGCGCGTTCGCCCACACACCGGCTCTTCATCTCCGGCGCATCGATGCCGCGAATGCGGATGTTCACCCGCAGCGTCTGGCCGGGCCAGATTTCCGCCTCAGCTAGGAAGGTGTCGCCGTCGATCACCTCGACGACGCGTGCGCTGACCGGTCCGGCGAAATTCTCCCGTCGCTTGGCCTCCGCCGGAAACGCCACGAGGTGGAAGGCACCGACCAGCGCCAGCATTGCCGCGATCTTGAACGGGATCGAATCCATTCAAGGTATTTATTCCTATCCTGCTGAGTGGGCAACCCGTCTGAGAGCGCGGATCGTGGAACTACATCCTTGGCTCGCCGCTCACCGGATCGATCTTGATCTCGACCTTGGCTTTGTCAGACGTGTAATAGACCACGTCGTAATAGCCTCCGCTTTCCCAATCGATCTCGGAGATGTAGTGGAACTGGTCGCGCTGCTCGATCTTGGCGATGATCGCGGACAGCTTGAGCGAATTCTGCGGCGGCACCGCCGGTTCCTTGGTCTGCGCCTCAGCTGGCGCGACAGCAAGCAAGGTGGCAAACAACAGCCCCGATATCGCCGACTTCATCATGATCGTTCCTTTCGCAATACGGAGCGAAACGAACGGTCGTCGATTTCGGTTCCATCAGGCCACGCGAGGAGCGCGTAAGCCGCACTGCCGTCAGAAGTCGCTGGTCAGGCCCTTGATCTCCCAGTCGCCATAGCGCCCGGGCTCCTTGCCGCCACGGCCGCCGATCTCGCGCGGCAGCTTGGCCTGCTGAGCCTCATAGGCCTCGCGGCGCGCCTCGGCTTCGGCCAGGGCACGTTTGGCTGCCGGCGAAAGTTGCTTTGGCGCAGGCGTTTCCAGATCGGTTTGCGGTTTGGTGTCGTCCATGGGATTCCTCGGAAATGATTGAAACGCACCCTCGTCTCTCCCATCATATAGCGAAGCGCTGAGCCGGGATCGACCCTGGCGCCAGCGGAAAAGGACGGAGTGAACGATGAACATGATGCGGACGGCGATGCTTCTGGCGACGATGACGGCGCTGTTCATGGGCGTCGGCTACCTGATCGGCGGCTCCGGCGGCATGACCATCGCCTTCCTGATCGCGGCGGGCATGAACCTGTTCAGCTACTGGAACTCCGACAAGATGGTTCTGCGCATGAACCACGCCGTCGAGGTCGATGAGCGCAATGCGCCGGAATATTGCGCCATCGTGCGTGGCCTCGCCGCCAATGCCGGCCTGCCGATGCCGAAAGTCTACCTCATCGACAATCCGCAGCCCAACGCCTTTGCCACTGGCCGCAACCCTGAGAATGCCGCCGTCGCTGCCTCCACCGGCCTGTTGCAGCGCCTCAGCCACGATGAGGTCGCGGCCGTCATGGCGCACGAACTCGCCCATATTGAAAACCGCGACACGCTGATCATGACTGTTACCGCGACCCTTGCCGGCGCCATCTCGATGCTCGGCAACTTCGCCTTCTTCTTTGGTGGCAACCGCGACAACAACAATCCGCTCGGCTTCATCGGCGTGCTGGTGGCGATGATCGTGGCGCCTTTTGCCGCCATGCTGGTGCAGATGGCGATCAGCCGGACACGCGAATATTCGGCCGATCGGCGCGGCGCCGAGATCTGCGGCAATCCGCTCTGGCTCGCTTCGGCCCTTGACAAGATCGCCCGCAACGTCGAACGCATCCACAACCCCGAAGCCGAGCGCAATCCTGCGATGGCTCCCCTCTTCATCATCAATCCTTTATCCGGCGAGCGTATGGACAATCTTTTCTCGACCCACCCCAATACCGAAAACCGCATTGCCGCCCTTCAGGCGATGGCGAACGAGGGTGTCGGTCGTCCTGCCCAGCGCACGGCACCGCAGCCGACAGCACAGCGTTCAGCGCCTTCCGGCCAGCAGGGTCCATGGGGCGGCCGCCCTGCCGAGGAGGCAGCGCCCGAGCAGCCACGTCCGTCCGGTCCGTGGGGCCGCAATCCGACCGGGCCGAAAGGCCCGAGGTCGTGAGCGCCGACCAGCGCGACCCCAAGCGAAACCGCGCACGCAGCAGCGACGGCAAGGGCAACCGGCCGTCCATCGTGCCCGACGTCCCCGGCATCGCCGCGCGCATGGCGGCGGCCCGGCTGCTTGCCGCGACCATCGACGCCAGGACCCCGCTCGACGGCCTGACCGATCACGAGCACGGCCACCCGCAGTTCCGCGCACTGGACATGCGCGATCGCGGCCTGGTCCGCGCCATCCTGGCCACGGCTCTTCGCCATCGCGTCACCATCTCCAAGCTGATCTCGCGCCGGCTGGAAAAGCCGCTGCCGGCCAACGCCACTGTGCTGACCCATATCCTGCATGTCGCGGCAGCGCAGATCCTGTTCCTCGACATTCCCGACAGCGCCGCCGTCGACCTTGCCGTCACGCACGCCAAGGCCGACCCGCGTACTGTGCGTTTCTCCGGCCTGGTCAACGGCGTGCTGCGCACCCTTGCCCGCGCCAAGGAGGCCGAACTTGCCGACATGCTGGCGGCGACGAACGACGCGCCGGACTGGTTCGTCGAGCGGCTGACCGCCGCCTATGGCGCGAACGAAGCCCAAAAGATCCTCGCCGCGCATCGCGTTGAGGCGCCTGTCGATTTCACCGCCAAGTCGGAATCAGCCAAATGGGCCGAGCAGCTGGGCGGCATGGTGCTGCCGACCGGCTCTATACGCATCGAGCGACTGGCGGGTCCGGTCGCCGAACTGCCGGGCTTCGCCGAAGGCGCCTGGTGGGTCCAGGATGCCGCCGCCGCTTTGCCCGCCAAGCTGTTTGGCGATGTCGCCGGCCAGCGCGTCGCCGATCTCTGCGCCGCGCCCGGAGGCAAGACCGCCCAGCTGGTGCTCACCGGCGCCAAGGTCACGGCGGTCGAAGCCTCGAAGAACCGCCTTGCCCGTCTTGCCGGCAATCTCGAGCGCCTCGGCCTCGACGCCGACAAGGTCAACGCCGACATCCTTGGCTATGAGCCGGAAGAGCTGTTCGACGCCGTGCTGCTCGACGCGCCGTGCTCGTCGACGGGCACGGTCCGCCGCCATCCCGATGTGCTATGGACCAAGTCGCCCGCCGACATCACCAAGCTCGCGGGTGTCCAGCGCGCCCTGCTCGACCGCGCGGTCAAGCTGGTGAAGCCAGGCGGCCGGATCGTCTTTTCCAACTGTTCGCTCGATCCTGAAGAAGGCGAAGCGCTCGTCGCCAGCTTCCTCGCCGACCACAAGGGCAAGGTCGAACTCGATCCGATTCGTGTCGGCGAGGTTACCGGCATCGACGATTTCGTCACTGCGACGGGCTTCTTGCGCACCACGCCTGCCGGCCTAGACCGCGGCAATCCCGTCATTTCCGGCCTCGATGGCTTCTTTGCTGCAAGGTTCCGCCGCGCCGCCTGACCCAAACGGCGTTTACGGAAAATTCACCCTCGCGCCCACCATTGAAACAACCTAATTTGTGTGACGACGTGGGGTTGCGTCAGGAGGGCTATTGTCGATCGCGGCGGACAGCACGACGCGCCTTTGGGCACTCGTCGCCAAGGAGTTCTGGCGCAAGACGCGCCGGCGTTTGCGCGCCGGCCCGGCTTACAGCTGGCGCTACTCCGGGCGCACGCCCGAACGCGTGCTCATCGCGCCGCCCGACCTGCGCCTTGCCGATCCGCAGATCGCGCTCGAAATCTACTATGGCCGCTTTCCGCTCTCGGGCCATCTGGTCGAGACCGGCGGCCAGTCGCCCTTCCTCATCGACGTGCCCAACCGCGGCTGGCAGCGCAGCCTGCACGGCTTCCGCTGGCTGCGCCACATGCGTGCCGCCGGAACTGAACTTGCCGCGGCGAACGCCCGCGCCCTGGTCTCCGACTGGATCACGCTGCATGGCAACCGTATATCAGGCACGGCCTGGGAACCGGCAACCACCGCCAAGCGCATCATCGCCTGGCTGCAGCATTCCTCGGTCGTGCTGCAAGGCGCCGAGTTCGCATTCTATCGCTCCTTCCTGCGCTCGCTGGCGATGCAGATCCGCTACCTCAGGTCGATGTCGCCCGAAATGCACGACGGCAAGGACCGGCTCAGGGCCCGTGTCGCGCTTGCCTTCGCCGCGCTCTCCTTGCCAGCACCCGTCTCGGCGCTGCGTTCAGCCACGCGCAACCTCGCCGAAGAACTCGACCGCCAGATCCTGCCCGACGGCGGCCACATCTCGCGCAACCCGATGGCGGTGCTGGAAATCCTCGCCGACCTCCTGCCGTTGCGCCATACCTATGCCAACCAGGCCGAGCAGCCACCGCTGGCGCTGATCAACGCCGTCGAGCGCATGTTGCCGGCGTTGCGCTTCTTCCGCCATCAGGACGGCAGCCTTGCCCGCTTCAACGGCATGGGGGCCACCATCCACGATCGCATCGTGGCGATCCTGCGCCATGACGACACCGCCGGCTCGCCGCCGCTGCACGCCACCCATTCCGGCTACGAGCGCCTCGCCATGGGCGGCACGACAGTCATCGCCGATACCGGTACGGCGCCGCCCATCGAGGTGTCGAACCAGGCCCATGCCGGCTGCCTGGCTTTCGAAATGTCGTCGGGCCGCCAGCATTACATCGTCAATGCCGGCATCGACACCTATGGCGCCGCCGAGCTCCGGCCCCTGGCGCGTGCCACCGCCGCCCACTCCACCGTCACCATCAACGATACCTCGTCGGCAAGTTTCGCCCATTCGCAGCGCGTCAGCGGCATGCTCGGCAGCCCACTTTTCGCCGGGCCGAAATCGGTGCCGACCCAGCGCCTCGACAAGGCAGGCATCCACGGTTTCGTCGCCCGCCACGATGGTTACGCCCAGCGCTTCGGCCTCCATCACGAGCGCGAACTCAGCCTGTCGGCCGGCGGCAGCATCCTGTCAGGTTGCGACCGCATCCTGCGCGCCGGCAAGACGCCGATCAAGAACGATGGCCGCGACCTCGTCACCATCCGCTTTCATGTCCACCCCGACGTCCAATTGTTCCGCGACCAGAAGGAGCGGCTGGTGCTGACCGGCCCAGACATCGACACCTGGGTCTTCATCTCGCCGGATATTCCGGCCGAAGTCGAGGAATCGATCTATTTCGCCGGTCTCGGTGGCCCATGCCGCTCGCGCCAGATCGTGCTGTCGTTCAAGGCCTCGGAAATCTCCGAGGTGCACTGGCAGTTCTCGCGCACCCGCATCATCAACCGCCTCGACAGCGAACGCGATCACCAAGCGAAATAGGCCCGATGCGCCGCCGCGCGCCTTGATTTCCGGGCCTCATATGCTAGGCCGCGCGCAAGCAAAGTTTCCGCTCCCAACTTTGAAGGGCCCGCCACCCATGGCCGTCGTTTCCAAGAAGATCCCCGCACCTGACCTCGTGCCGATCCGCCGCGCTTTGCTGTCGGTCTCCGACAAGACCGGGTTGATCGAATTCGCCAAGTGCCTGACCAATGTCGGCGTCGAGCTCGTCTCCACCGGCGGCACCGCCAAGAGCATATCAGCCGAAGGCATCACGGTTCGCGACGTCTCGGAACTCACCGGCTTTCCCGAGATCATGGACGGCCGCGTCAAGACGCTGCATCCCTCCGTCCACGGCGCGCTGCTCGGCGTACGCGACGATCCCGAGCATGTCGCGGCCATGGCCGAACACGGCATCGAGCCGATCGACCTCGTGGTCGTGAACCTTTATCCGTTCGAGGAAGTGCGGAACTCCGGCGCACATTACGCCTCGATCGTCGAGAACATCGACATCGGCGGCCCGGCCATGGTCCGCGCCTCGGCCAAAAACCACGCCTATGTCGCCATCGTCACCGATCCGGCCGACTACAAGGACGTGCTCGACTCCATCGTCGCCAACAATGGCTGCCTGTCCTACGAATTCCGCAAGAAGCTCGCGGCCAAGGCCTTCGCCCGCACCGCTGCTTACGATGCGGCGATCTCCGGCTGGTTCGCCGAAGCGCTCGAGATCGAAACGCCCGACTGGCGCGCCTTCGGCGGCAAGCTGCAAAGCGTCATGCGTTACGGCGAAAACCCGCACCAGTCTGCCGGCTTCTACCTGACCGGCGACAAGCGTCCCGGCGTCGCCACCGCGACCCAGCTTCAGGGCAAGCAGCTCTCCTACAACAACATCAACGACACCGACGCCGCCTTCGAGCTCGCCGGCGAGTTCGATTCCGTCCGGACCGCGGCCGTCGCCATCATCAAGCACGCCAACCCGTGCGGCGTCGCCGAAGGCGCCACGCTCACCGAAGCCTATGCCAGGGCGCTGGCCTGCGACCCCGTCTCGGCATTCGGCGGTATCGTCGCGCTCAACCGCATCCTCGATGCCGAAGCCGCCGAAGAAATCGTCAAGATCTTCACCGAGGTCATCATCGCGCCCGCCGCGACGCCTGAAGCCCAGGCCATCGTCGCCGCCAAGAAGAATTTGCGCCTGCTGGTCACCGGCGGCCTGCCCGATCCCGAAAGTGCCGGCATTTCGGTCAAGTCGGTTGCCGGCGGCTTGCTCGTCCAGTCGCGCGACAACGCGATCATCGATACGATCGACCTCAACGTCGTCACCAAGCGTCAGCCGACCCAGCGCGAGATCGAGGACCTGAAGTTCGCCTTCCGCGTCGCCAAGCACGTCAAGTCGAATGCCATCGTCTACGCCCGCGACCTCGCCACTGTCGGCATCGGCGCCGGCCAGATGAGCCGGGTCGATTCATCGCGCATCGCCGCCCGCAAGGCGCTGGACGCAGCTGAAGCTGCCGGCC
Source organism: Aminobacter sp. UC22_36 (assembly GCF_044056035.1). NCBI lineage: Bacteria > Pseudomonadati > Pseudomonadota > Alphaproteobacteria > Hyphomicrobiales > Phyllobacteriaceae > Aminobacter > Aminobacter sp. UC22_36. The sequence continues at coordinate 656,535 of NZ_CP171996.1, read as the reverse complement.
TTGCCGAGCCGCTGACCAAGGGTTCGGTCGTTGCCTCCGATGCCTTCTTCCCCTTCGCCGACGGCTTGCTGTCAGCGGTCGAGGCCGGCGCCACCGCCGTGATCCAGCCGGGCGGCTCGATGCGCGACGACGACGTCATCGCCGCCGCCGACGCGCATGGCATCGCCATGATCTTCACCGGCGTCAGGCATTTCAGGCACTGAGGGCGGCAAGCCCCGCCGGGACCTTCTCCTCACATGCGGGGAGAAGGGGATGGCGCAACGCTGACGCCCCGGTCCTTACATGGAAAGGTTGAGTGGCAAGCTCACTTCACCTCATCGGCGGGATAGGGCGTGCGCAGCAGCACCGCCAGACCGACAACGAAGAAGGCGATGATCATCGCCATGCCGAGGCGTGGCGAACCGCTCAATGCGGTGACGGTCGCAACAGCAAAGGGCGCGACGAAGCTGGTCGCCCGACCCGACAGCGCATAGAGCCCGAAATAGCGCCCGGCTTCGTCGGCCGAGACACTGCGCGCCATGTAGGAGCGTGACGACGCCTGCACCGGCCCAAACGCGATGCCGACCAGCAGGCCGAAGGCGATATAGGCCTTTTCGGCAGGAGTGCCGAACAGTCCGTTCGTATCCACGCCCGGCATCTGCCACAGGCCAAACAGCGTATAGCCCGGTCCGGTCGAAACGATGCCGATGGTCGCGATCGTCAACAGCACCAGCGAAACCACGACAACCGCCTTCGAACCAAAGCTGGTGTCGAGGCGGCTGGCGGCAAGGCAGCCGAAGATGGCGACGACATTGAGGATGATGCCGTAGATGCCGATCTCGGTGATCGACCAGCCGAACATCGCCGCGGCAAAGGCGCCACCGAGCCCGAGCAGCGCATTGACGCCGTCCTGGTAGATCATGCGGGCGACAAGGAAGCGGAAGATGCCCGTGCGCTGACGCACTTCCCCGATCGTCGACTTGAGCTCGCTGAGCCCCAGCCGCACGGCCGGGCGGATCGCGATGCCCTTGCCGCTGTCGGGCGTGAAGAAGAACATCGGCAGGATGAAGATCAGGTACCACAACGCCGAAATCGGGCCTGTCGCTCGGGCATCCTGGCCTGCCACCGGGTCCAGCCCGAACAACGGGGCCGCACCGATGATCGTCTTGCCGGTCTCGGGAGAGGCCGCCAGCAAGCCGACGACGAAGATCAGCACGATCATGCCGCCGAGATAACCGAGCCCCCAGGCGATATTCGAGATCTTGCCGATCTCCTCCTTCGACACCAGGCGCGGCATCATCGAATCGTTGAAGACGATCGAAAATTCGGCAGCGACCGAGGCGAGCGAGAACAACAGCACGATCGGTATCAGCGGCGAGCCGGGAGCCGCGTTCCACAGCAGGCACAGGCTGATGATCTTGATCGCGGCGAAGAAGGCGATCCATGGTTTGCGCGGGCCGGTCTGGTCGGCGATCGAGCCGAGCACCGGCGACAGGACGGCGATGACGAGGCCGGCGGCGGCGATGCCGTAGCCCCAGGCCGCTTGTCCCATGGCGGGATCGGTTGCCATGCGTGCGACGAAATAGGGACCGAAGATGAAGGTGGTGACCACGGTGAAGAACGGCTGCGCCGCCCAGTCGAAAAACATCCAGCCCCAGACGCCGCGCCGCGGCGTACGTTGAACCACCATCGTGTCAGCCATCATCCCTCCGCGCGCGCCGCATCAGCGCGTTGTCTGGAGCTATAGCGCAGTTCGCTTGCGTGGTCCTTGAGGAAAATGCCTGCCACGGTGTCAGTGGCAGGCCATGTTGCAGGGCCGCTAAGGCATGATCCCGAAAAGTGGAAACGGTTTTCGGAAAAGATCATGCTCCAACAAAAAAATAGACCCCATTCCGATTCAATCGGAATGGAACAGGCTCTATCGACCCGACAGATCGCTCATCAGCCCGGCCGCGACCGTCAGCCGCGACACGGTGATGTCGCCGCCCTCGGTCAGGGCCTGCAGCCTTTCGCGGGTGCGGTTGATCCGCTCCCCGCCCGCCTCGAGCCATGTCGCGACGGGATCGGCAGCGGTGCCGAAGCTCGCCAGCGCTGCAACCGCAATGCCGCGCCGTGCCGCGCCGATCGTGTCCGATGCCCGCGACAGCGCCAGCCCCTCATAATAGTCGGAGGTGGCAATCGCATGCGTCGCGTCCTCGATCCGCGGAATGCGGAACGCCTCGGAGACGGCGAAGAACGCCTTGGCAGCCGCCAATATGTCGGCTTTTGCCGTCTTCGCCACCAGTGCGATGTCGGGCACCAGTTCGCCGACTTCGAGCAATGACAGCCGTTCCGCCAGCTTCTCCGGCGCACCGGCGGCGGCAAAGCCAGCCTTGCGGTTTTGGATGCGGTCGCGGGTAAAGGCAGGCAGCATGCCGGAGAACTTGGGCTCGAGTGCTGCGCGCGCCTCCTGCAGCTCGGCGATGCGACTCGCCAATGGCGCGTCGCTGTGCTCGTTCCTGAGATACCAGCCGCTGGTGCCGAAGATCAGCCGGCTCACTGCCTGGTAGAGGTCGAGCTGCATGGTGCCGTCAACGACGTTGTCGAGCGCGTCGATCTCGCGATACAGCGCCGGCAGGGCAAAACCGTCACGCACGACGGCAAAGGCCCGCACCACATCCGCTGCCGAACGGCCGCTCGCTTCCTGCAGACGGTTGACGAAGGATGGCCCGCCGCGATTGACGAGATCGTTGGCGACGACACGCGCGATGATCTCGCGGCGCAGCCGGTGGCCGCCGATCTCGGCGGCATATTTCTTGGCCATGCGCTCGGGGAAATAGCCGAGCAGGTCGCGTTCAAAATGCGCCTCGTCAGGTACGTCGCTGGCGACGATGTCGGAAAACAGCACGATCTTGGCATAGGCCAAAAGCACGCCGAGTTCAGCCCGGGTCAGCGGTTCGCCGCGCGTCTGGCGTTCGGCGAGCGCCGGTGGCCAGGGCAGGTTCTCCACCGCGCGGTCGAGCAGCCCGCGCGCTTCGAGCGCGCTCATGAAGCGGCCCTGATGTGCGATGTCCTGGATGCCGCGCTTGGCGGCGACCGACAGCGCCAGCGTCTGCTCGTAGTTGTTGGCCAGCACCAGGCCTGCCACTTCCTCGGTCATTTCGGCGAGGAACTTGTTGCGCGCCGGCCTGGCCAGCGTGCCCTTGCGCATGGCCGAAGCCAGGGCAATCTTGATGTTGACCTCGACGTCGGACGAGTTGACGCCGCCCGAATTGTCGATGGCGTCCGAGTTGCAGCACCCGCCCTTGAGCCCGAACTCGATGCGCGCCCGCTGGGTGGCGCCGAGATTGGCGCCCTCGCCGATCACCTTGACCCTGAGGTCGGTGGCGGTGACACGGATCGCGTCATTGGCGCGGTCGCCGACCTCCTGGTTGGTCTCGCCAGTCGCCCGGACATAGGTGCCGATGCCGCCGAACCACAGCAGGTCGACCTGGGCCCGCAGGATGGCGTTCATGATCTCGGTCGGCGAAACAGTCGTCTTGGCGAGCCCGATCGCGGTCGCAGCCGCCTGCGGCAGCGTCACCGACTTCTGGGCACGTGAAACGATGACACCGCCCGCCGACAGCTTCGACTTGTCGTAGTCCTGCCAGCTCGAGCGCGGCAGGTCGAACATGCGTTTGCGCTCGGCAAACGATGCCGCCATGTCAGGATCGGGATCGATGAAGATGTCGCGATGATCGAAGGCAGCGATCAGCCGCGTCTGTTCCGACAACAGCATGCCGTTGCCGAACACGTCGCCCGACATGTCGCCGACGCCGACGACGCTGAACGGCGTCGTCTGGATGTCGCGGTTCATCTCGCGGAAATGCCGCTTCACCGCTTCCCAGGCGCCACGCGCGGTGATGCCCATCTTCTTGTGGTCATAGCCGGCCGAGCCACCCGAAGCGAAGGCATCGTCGAGCCAGAAACCGTGCTTGTCGCTGATGCCGTTGGCCGTGTCGGAGAAGGTCGCCGTGCCCTTGTCGGCGGCAACGACGAAATACGGGTCGTCGATGTCGCGGCGGACGACGCCCGCCGGCGGCACCACCTTGTCGCCGTCGAGATTGTCGGTGATCGACAGCAGGCTGGAGACGAAATTGACATAGGCCGCCTTGCCGGCCTCGAACACCGCATCACGGCTGCCGCCCACCGGCAGGCGCTTGGGGGAAGAAGCCGCCCTTGGCGCCGACCGGCACGATGACGGCGTTCTTGACCTGCTGCGCCTTGACCAGGCCAAGCACCTCGGTGCGGTAGTCCTGGGCACGGTCCGACCAGCGCAGGCCGCCGCGCGCCACCGCGCCGAAACGCAGGTGCAGGCCTTCGACCTCGGAGCCATAAACGAAGATCTCGCGCCATGGCCGTGGCTCGGGCAGGCCTTCGACGCTGCGCGAGTCGAGTTTGATCGCCAGTGACTGGCCACGCTCCTTCTTGCCACCGACGAAGTGGTTGGTGCGCAGCGACGCCTCGATCAGGTTGACATAGCGCCGGATGATGGTGTCGTCGTCAATATTGGGAACTGCTTCCAGCGCATCCTTGATCTTGGCCTTCAGATGCTTGGCTGTGACCAGGCCGTCCTTTTCCTGAGCCGGATCGAGCCGGGCAACGAACAGCGCGTGCAGGCCGCGCGCAATATCGGGATAGCGGTTGAGCGCTGCGGCGATGAAGTCCTGGCTTTGCGGGATGCCGGCCTGCTGCAGGTAACGCCCATAGGCGCGCAGGATGACGATCTCGTTGGAGCCGAGCCCCGCCGTCTGGGCCAGTGCGTTGTAGCCGTCATTGTCGGCGTCGCCGGTCCATACCGACAGGAACACTTCCTCGAACAGCAAGCCGCCATCGGTAAGGTCGATCGGCTGGCCGTAGGCGTTTTCCAGCTCCATGTCGTGGATAAAGATCTGGCTTTCGCCCTTCTCGCCGATTTCGAACGTACGCTCGCTGATGACCCGGAAGCCCATGTTTTCGAGCAGCGGCACACGCCGCGACAACGCCACCGGCGCGCCATGGTGGTAGATTTTCAGCGACGCCTGTTCCGGCTTCTGGCTGGCATCGCGATAGCAGTCGATGACGATCGGATTGGTTGGGCTGATCGTGGCGATCCGCTCGGCGTCAAGCAGGGCCGCCGCCGGCGAGAAGCTGTTGCGATAGTCTTCCGGGAACTGGTTGGCGACACCAACCAATGTTGCCGACGTGCCCGCTTCGGCCGAGGCCTCGCGCAACCCGTCTTCCCAGGTCGTGACGATATCGCGGACGGCGGCCTCGATCGCCGCCTGCTCGACCTTCGGCGTCTTGCCGCCGGAGCGGCCGATGATGAAGTGCACGCGTGCCAGCCCGCCTTCCGGGAAGGCCGGGTAGTAAGCGGACAAGCGGCCTTCGAAGACCTTCTTGAGATAGGCGCCGATCTTTTCGCGCACCACGGAATCGTAGCGGTCGCGTGGCACGAAGATCAGCACCGAAACGAAGCGGTCGAACTGGTCGACCCGCACCAGCGCACGCACCCGTGGCCGCTCGACAAGGCCGAGTATCGCTTCGGCATGCTTGCGCAGCGTTGGCACGGCGATCTGGAACAGCTCGTCGCGCGGATAAGAATTCGAGCACGTTGATCAGCGCCTTGCCGGAATGATCGGCAGGGTCGAAGCCCGACTTGTGCACCACCGTCTCGGCCTTGGAGCGCAAATACGGGATCTTCATCACCGAGCGCGTGTAGGCGGTCGAGGTGAACAGACCGACGATGCGCAACTCGCCCGAAAGCTGGCCCTTGGCGTCATAGGTCTTGATGCCGATGTAATCGAGATAGGCACGGCGGTGCACCGCCGACTTGGCATTGGCCTTGGTGACGATCAGCGGGTCCGGGCCATGCAGGAAAGCGCGGATTTCTGGCGTCGTCGATGTCGCGTCGATGGTATCGCGGCGCAGCACCAGAACGTCGGGGTCGCCGAGGATGCCGAGACCCGGCTTGTCGGCACGTTCCAGCGTGCCACTCTTTTCGCCGCCCGAATATTTGAATTCGCGCATGCCAAGGAAGGTGAAATTGTCGTCGCGCAGCCATTCGAGGAAGGCGATGCCCTCGGTCACCGCATTCTTGTCGAGCGGGATCGGCGCATAACGGAATTCCGAAATCGCCTGGTCGAGCCTGGCCAGCATCGGTTTCCAGTCGGTGACGGCCGCTCGCACCTGTCCGAGCAGCTTCTTCAGCCGCTCGCGCAGTGCTTCGGCGGCGTCCTTGCCGAGCGGTGGAATGTGGACATGGATGACGCTGAGCTTGTCGGCCGCGTCCTCGCCCTTGTGCGAGCCGCTGTCGCTCAGAATCTCGTCGACGCCGGTGCGGCCATGACGCACCAAAATGACCGGGTGGGTCACCAGCACCGGTTCGCCGGCGGCCTCGGTGATCTCGCCGAGCACCGAATCGAACAGGAACGGCATGTTGTCGTTGACGACGGTGACGACAGTCACCGGCCGGCCGTGGCGGACGACGCCGGCGTCGGTCTCGATGTCGATCACCGAAGAGCCCTTGCGGTGCTTGAGCACGGCCTGCTCGGCCAGTTGCGCCGCGCGTTCGAGCATGCCCGGCTCGTAATCGGCCACATCCTCGGCCGGGGCCCGGGCAAGCAGCAATTCGAGGAGCTGGGGAGGTCTGTTGGAGGATTTGGAGGCGGATGCAGTCTTGGCGGATTTCGCCTTCGACTTCATTGGTGCGGCCATGACGCTAGTATCTCCCGTCCCGTCACATGCTTTTACGACTATCGTAGCAGATGGCCTGCCTTTAGCGACAAAGGTTTGACGGAAGGTTGGGAAAAACGCCTAGTCAGCAGGCAGAAAATGCCTGCAAAATAGGCTGACGCAGCGTCCATAAGGGATACTGCCGGTGCAGGCTGACAAAAATTTCGCCTTCACCGCGCGGCAATCGCCGCGGCGGCCCCCGCCATCGTCGTCGCACTCACCCGATTCGCGATTCGCATCGCCCGCTTGCTGCGCAAAAGCTTGCGCGCCTGTGCTGCTGCAAACACCCAAGTCAGGTCGATGGCGATCAGCACCGCCGCCATTGTCAGCGTCAGTTCGAGCCAGCCGACGATGGACACCGATGCGAGATCTATGATCGTCGGCAGCAGCGCGAGGTAGAACATCATGATCTTGGGATTGCCCAGCGTCACCGCCATGCCGGCGGCAAAAAGCTTGAGCGGAGAATCCTGGCTCGGCATCTCGCCTTCGCCCGCCTCGACGGGTGCCGTCCACATCCTCCAGGCGAGAAAGACGAGATAGGCGACGCCGGCCCATTTCACGACCACAAAGGCCATGTGGAACGACTGCGCCACGAAAGCGAGGCCGAACACCGCCAGCGACAGCCAGATCGCCTCGCCGATCCACATCGCTGCCAGGAACGGCAACACGTCGCGAAATCCCTTGGAGATCACCCGCGCGATCAAGGCCGCGATCGAGGGGCCGGGCGAGCCGGCGGCAACCAGCAGAGCGCCGGCAAAGATCAGAAGCGAAGTCGGTTCCATCATCGTTTCCTGAATAGGTGATCGAGGAAACTTACGGCATGCCGCCAAACTTGCAACTGACAGTCGTAGTGGCAGGACTCCGTCATCAATTTTGCGAGATCGGGCGTGAAACCAGGTTGCCGATGACGGACTGGCGGCGAATGAATAGCCCGCGCGCTGGCACGATGCCGGGTGGCCGGCATCTCGGCACGCCATGGAGGAGATGTCATGGCCAAGTTTCTCTTCGTCTATCACGGCGGTGCGATGCCGCAGTCGGAAGAAGAAGGCGCCAAGGTGATGAAGGCCTGGATGGACTGGTTCGGTTCGCTGGGGGCAGCCGTCGTCAACGGCGGCAATCCGGTCGGCAAGTCGCAGACGGTTGCCGCCAACGGTGCAGTCAGCAATGACGGCGGCGCCAATCCGGTCAGTGGCTACTCGGTATTCGAGGCGAAAGATCCTGCCGACGCCGCCCGCATCGCCAAGGGATGCCCGATCCTTGTCGCCGGCGGCTCCGTCGAAATTGCCCCGATCATCGAGATGTGAGTTTTCCAGCCGCCGCAAACAAAAAAGGCGCCTCCAGCGGAGACGCCCTTTTTGATTCATGCCGCGTGGCTTATGCCGCGCCGGCGGTCTTCGACGACTTCTCGAAGCGCTTGCGCTCGTTCGGGTCGAGATAGAGCTTGCGCAGGCGGATGGTCTTCGGCGTCACTTCGACCAGCTCGTCGTCCTGGATCCAGGCCAAAGCGCGCTCCAGCGTCATGCGGATCGGCGGCGTCAGGCGCACTGCTTCATCCTTGCCGGCGGCGCGGATGTTGGTCAGCTTCTTGCCCTTCAGCACGTTGACCTCAAGGTCGTTGTCACGGCTGTGGATGCCGATGATCATGCCCTGATAGACCTTCACGCCGGCGTCGATGACCATCGGACCACGATCTTCAAGATTCCACATGGCGAATGCCACCGACTCGCCCTGCTCGTTGGAGATCAGCACGCCGTTGGTGCGGCCAGGCAGCTCGCCCTTGTAGGGCTGATAGGAGTGGAACAGACGGTTCATCACCGCCGTGCCGCGCGTATCGGTCAGAAGCTCCGACTGGTAGCCGATCAGGCCGCGCGTCGGCGCATGGAACACCAGGCGCTGGCGGTTGCCGCCCGAAGGACGCAGCTCGACCATCTCGGCCTTGCGTTCCGACATCTTCTGCACGACGACGCCGGCATGCTCCTCGTCGACGTCGACGACGACTTCCTCGACCGGCTCAAGCAGTTCGCCGTTCTCGTCTTTCTGCATGACGACACGCGGACGCGACACGGCAAGCTCGAAGCCCTCGCGGCGCATCGTTTCGATCAGCACGGCCAGCTGAAGCTCGCCACGGCCGGAAACGTAGAACGAATCCTTGTCGGCCGATTCCTCGATCTTGAGGGCGACGTTGCCTTCGGCTTCCTTGAGCAGACGGTCGCGGATGACGCGGCTGGTGACCTTGTCGCCTTCGGTGCCGGCCAGCGGCGAATCGTTGACGATGAAGGACATGGTGACGGTCGGCGGATCGATCGGCTGCGCATGCAGCGGCTCGGTCACGGCCGGGTCGCAGAAGGTGTCGGCGACGGTGCCCTTGGAAAGGCCGGCGATGGCGACGATGTCACCTGCCTGCGCTTCTTCGATCGGCTGACGCTCGAGGCCACGGAAGGCCAGGATCTTGGAGACGCGGCCGGTTTCCAGCAGCGTGCCGTCATGATGCAGCACCTTGACCGGCATGTTGGACTTCAGCGTGCCGGATTCGATACGGCCGGTGATGATGCGGCCGAGGAACGGGTTTGCCTCGAGAATGGTGCCGATCATGCGGAACGGGCCGGGGTGAACCGTCGGCGCCGGAACGTGCTTGAGCACGAGGTCGAACAGCGGCGCGAGGCCCTGGTCCTTCGGGCCTTCCGGATTCTCGGAGACCCAGCCGTCGCGGCCCGAACCGTAGAGGATCGGGAAATCGAGCTGCTCGTCGGTGGCGTCGAGCGCTGCGAACAGGTCGAACACCTCGTTGATGACTTCCTGATGACGCGCGTCGGGACGATCGATCTTGTTGATCACGACGATCGGACGGAGGCCGACCTTGAGTGCCTTGCCGACGACGAACTTGGTCTGCGGCATCGGGCCTTCGGCGGCGTCGACCAGAACGATCGCGCTGTCGACCATCGACAGGATACGCTCGACCTCACCGCCGAAATCGGCGTGGCCCGGGGTATCGACGATGTTGATGCGGGTTTCCTTCCAATCGACCGAAGTCGCCTTGGCCAGGATGGTGATGCCGCGTTCCTTTTCGAGATCGTTCGAATCCATCGCGCGTTCGGCGACGCGCTGGTTCTCGCGGAACGAGCCCGATTGCTTGAGAAGTGCATCGACCAATGTGGTCTTGCCATGGTCGACGTGCGCGATGATCGCGATATTGCGGAGGTTCATATGTCTACTCGGGAGCGTTGCGGGCACAGCCTGTCGACGCGCCGCGTTTCGTGTGGGCGGGCTCATACAGGTTTTTTCGCAAATGCGAAAGGGGGGCGGGCAAATCGGCTGATTTTCCGCCGACCGGCAAGGCTACAAAATGTCGCCCCAGTCGGCACGGCGCGCTGTCTTGAACAGCGCGCCGTCGCGTTTGGTCAATAGCTTTTCTTCGATCGAGCCATTTTCCTGGCATAGCTTGAGGTGGATCTTTCCCGATCCGCCGCGCGACGGCGCCAGCACCCGGGCGGCAAATGTTTCCGCCGGCAGCCGCGAAGCCGCGAGGAAGATGTATTTCTCGTCTTCCCACGGCACCTCGCCGCGCTTGGTCAGGCGATGCAGGCGCGAACGCGCCACGCGGCGCGAGAAATGGCACCAGTCGGGTTCGACGATCGGGCAGGCCTGGCTGTGCGGGCAAGGTGCCGCCAGATGTGCGCCCAGTTCCAGCAGCCGCGAGCGCACTGCCATCATGCGCCGCCAGCCGGCCGGCGTGCCCGGCTCGACGACCACCAGCAGGCTATCAGTTGCGGCCCACAGCCGCTCGACCAGCGCCAGCCCCTCGGCCGGCGACAACTCGTCGAGCACATAGGCAAGCGTCACCAGATCGGCTTTATCAGCCTCAAAACTCTTGCTCGCATCCGCCGCGCGCCATTCGACATGTGCAACGCTGGAATGCGCCGCCAGGCCCACGCCGACCTTGCGGATCGCCTGGCTCGCTTCCAGCATCGTCGCGGCGGCTATCGTCGGCCAGCAATCCGAAGCCGCCCAAAGCGCCGTGCCAGGACCGGCACCGACGTCGAGCAGGCTCTTCGGCGCGAATGCCGGCATGAGCTCGGCGGCACTTTCGAGGCAGGCCCGGACAGCGGCAAACGTCGCCGGCAGGCGTGTCGCCAGATAGGCGCTGGCGAACATCTCATCCGAGAGGTGCAGCTTGCCGTCGCGCGTTTCGGCGCGATAGCGGCTCGACAAGATGTCGGCGGCACGCTGCAGCTCGGCAAGCGGCACGCCCTCCAATGCGCGGTCGACCGCCGCCCGCAATGCTCCTGGCAATTCCATCTACTATCCGAACTCAGCTCTTTCAAGATTCAGGTCAGGCCGCGCTGAAAATGGTGGGTTCCGAGAACCGGAGCGGAGCTACATTTGGGTACGTGAGCACCGGAAGCGCAGGAAACCGCCATTTGCAAGCCGGCCTCACTCTTACACCAGACCGCGCTTTTCCATCATCGCCTCCGGCGACGGCATCTTGCCGCGGAAAGCCTTGTAGAGCTCTTCCGGATCGGCCGAGCCGCCGGCTGCATAGATGTGCTTGCGCAGCTTCTCGGCCATATCGGGGTTGAACGCGTCGCCCGTCTCTTCGAAGGCCGCGAAAGCGTCGGCATCGAGCACCTCCGACCACATGTAGGAGTAATAACCGGCCGAATAGCCCTCGCCCGAAAAGACGTGCAGGAAATGCGGCGTGCGGTGGCGCATGACGATCGCTTCCGGCATGCCGAGCTTCTCCAGCGTCTCGGCCTCGAACGCAGCCGGCTCGGCCGGCGCGTCGGGACGGGCGTGATAGGCCATGTCGACAAGCGCCGACGAGGTGAACTCCACCGTCGCAAAGCCGGCGCCAAAAGTCTTGGCTGCCAGCATCTTGTCGAGCAATTCCTTCGGCATCGCCTTGCCGGTCTTGTAGTGCAGCGCGTGCTTCTCCAGCACCGCCGGCACCGTCAGCCAGTGCTCGTAAAGCTGCGATGGCAGCTCGACGAAGTCGCGGCTGACCGACGTGCCCGCCACCGACGGCCAGGTGACGTCGGTCAGCATGCCGTGCAGCGCGTGGCCGAATTCGTGGAACAGCGTCTTGGCCTCGTCGAGCGACAAGAGCGCCGGCTCGCCTGCCGCAGGCTTGGCGAAGTTCATGATGTTGTAGATCACAGGCGTCGAGCCCTTGCCGAGCTTGTAGCCCGACTGCAGCGCGCTCATCCAGGCGCCCGAGCGCTTCGATTGCCGCGCGAAATAGTCGGCGAGGAAAAGCCCGCGCTTGCTGCCGTCGGCGTTGAACACCTCAAACACCCTGGCATCGGGATGCCAGGCAGCGATGCCCGCCTTTTCCTTGAAGGTTACGCCAAACAACCTGGTCGCGACGTCGAAGCAGGCATCGATGATCTTTTCGAGTTGGAGATAGGGCTTCAGTTCGGCCTCGTCGAAGGCGTATTTCTCGGCCCGCAGCTTCTCCTGATAGAAACGCCAGTCCCAGGCGGCAAGCTTGTCGTTGCTGCCGGCGGCGGCCGCCAGCCGCTGCAGGTCGGCCTCGTCGGCCGCCGCTTTCTCGCGCGCCTTGTTCCACACCGGCTCAAGCAGTTCCATCACCGCCTTCGGCGTCTTGGCCATGGTGTCATCGAGCTTAAGCGCTGCGTAGCTGCCATAGCCGAGCAGCCTGGCTTTTTCGGCGCGCAGGCTGAGCGTATCGCGCACGACACCGGTATTGTCGGTCTCGCCGCCGGTCTCACCACGTCCGGCAAAGGCCTTGAACGCCTTTTCGCGCAGATCGCGCCGCTCGGAAAATGTCGTGAACGGCTCGTAGATCGAGCGCGACAGGGTAACGGCATATTTGCCTTTCTGGCCACGCGTCTCCGCGGCCTGGGCCATTGCCCCTCGTACGAACTCCGGCAGACCGGCAAGATCGCCTTCGTCGAGGAACAGTACCCATTCCTTTTCGTCTGCCAGAACGTTCTGGCCGAACCTGGCGCCGAGCGAGGCAAGCTCCTCATTGATATCGGCAAGTCGCTTCTTGCCTTCAGCCTCGAGCCTGGCACCCGAACGGACGAAGCCCTTCCAGGTCTTTTCCAGCACCCTCAGCGTCTCGGGGTCGAGACCGAGCGAGTCGCGACGGGAGTAGAGGTCATTTATGCGCGCAAACAGCTTCTCGTTCATCGAGATCGCCGAGAAATGCCTCGCCATCTTCGGCGAGATCTCGCGCTCCATCGCCTGGATCGCGTCATTGGTGTGGGCGCCAGCGCGGCACCAGAAGATCGACGACACGCGGTCGAGCGGCTCGCCGGCCAGCTCCAGCGCTTCAAGTGTATTGGCGACCGTCGCCGGCTCCGTATTGGCGGCAATCACCTCGATCTCGGCGGCGTGCGCGGCAAGGGCCGCATCGAACACCGGCCCGAAATCTCCGTCTTCGATCCTGGTGAAATCCGGCAGGCCAAGCGGCCCGGCCCAATGGGTCAGCGGATGACGCGCGAGATCGATGTTCTGGCTGGCGGACATGAGATGGCTTCCTCGATTGGCATTCAATGTGCGGACAGCCTCGATGTAGGGCCGGACCGGAAGCTGTGCAACCGCATTGACTCGTCGCCTCCGTTAAACTAAGCAAGCCATATAATAAGGATTACTTACTATTATGCCTGCCAACCCGGAAACCGACACCTTTGGCTTCATCGTCAACGATCTGTCGCGCCTCATCCGCGCCGAGATGGACCGTCGCACCACCGAGGCGGGCCTCGGCCTGACGACCGGCGAAGGTCGCGTGCTGTTCAATGTGCGTCGCGCCGGGCCGGTCCGCCAGACGGCCCTGGCCGAGCGCCTCGGCGTCGAGGCGATGACCTTGAGCGGTCTTGTCGACCGGCTCGAAGCCAAGGGTTTTGTCGAACGCCAGCCCGATCCGGCCGATCGCCGCGCCAAGCTGGTCACCCTCACCGAAGCCGGCGCGACCGTCGTCACCAAGATCGAGCCCATCGCCACGGCGATCCGCAGCGAAGCCGCCCATGGCATCGATCCCGATGACTGGCAGCGCCTTCTCGTTTCGCTACGGGCAGCCCGCGCCAATCTGATCGCCAATCGTGCCGAAGCGCTTGCGGGCGAGGACGCCGCGGCATGAACATACGCTCCGACATAAGCCCGGCGATCGATCTCTTGGAAACCGCGCCGATCATGAGCGAGCGTCGCGTGTCGCTGATCGGCGGCCTGATGGTCGCCATCGGCCCGATCTCGCTGGCGCTGTTCACCCCTGCGATGCCCGAGATCGTCCAGGCCTTCGGCACCACCGAAGCCGCCGTCAAGATGACGCTGTCGCTCTATTTCGGCGGCTTCGCTTTCGCCCAGCTTGTCTGCGGCCCGCTCTCCGACGGTTTCGGCCGCCGCCCGATCACGCTCGTCTTCATGGCGATCTATCTCGCCGCAAGCGTGCTCGCGCTGATGGCGCCGAACATCGAAACGCTGGTCATTGCACGTTTCCTCCAGGGCGTGGGCGCCGCCGTCGGCGTCTCGGTGGCGCGCGCCGTCGTCCGCGACGTCTTCACCCATGAGCGCTCCGCCCGCATCATGAACATGATCGGCATCCTTCTGGCGCTTGGCCCGGCCATCGCGCCGACGCTCGGCGGTCTGACCATGGAGTTCTTCGGCTGGCACGCCATCTTCATCGTCATGGTGCTGCTCGGCGTCGTCGTGATGCTGGTGGCGATCTTCGCCCTGCGCGAAACGGTGACGCGCGACCTCAGCCGCATCCGCCCGGCCGCACTGGCCACCTCATACGGCTCGCTGTTTCGCAGCCCCTATTTCGTCCTCTGCTGCCTGGTCATCGCCGGCACCACGGGCGCGATCTATACCCAGGCCACGGTGCTCGCCTTCATCTTGATGGAGCGCGTCGGCCTCACGCCCACCCAGTTCGGCATTGGCATGCTGATGCAGACCGCCAACTTCATGGCTGGTGCAGTCGTCATGCGCATGTTCATGAAGCGTTACGGGGCCGCGAAGATGGTGCCCGTCGGCCTGGTTTTCGTGGCCATCGGCTCCACAGCCATGGCCATTTTGCTCAGGACGTATGAGCCAACCTTCCTGCTCGTCATGGTTCCGGTCGGCATCTACGCCTTCGGCATCGCCATGATCTCGCCTGCGATGATGACGGCGGCGATGGCGCCTTTCCCGGAAAATGCCGGTGCGGCGTCCGCCATGATGGGCTTCTTCCAGATGGGTGCCGGCATGGTCGGTGGCGCCGCCGCGGCATTGATGGGCGACCCGGTCAACGCGCTTGCCACCGTCATCCCGATCATGGGCCTGATCGCCATCCTGTCATGGTTGGCCTGGCGAAGGCTGCCGGAACCGTCGTTGATGACACGCTTGAAATAGCCTCAGAACCCGTCGCAGTTCTCGCCGATGGTCATCTGCGTGTTGGCAATGATGAGGCCGTTCTTGGTGGTGAAGGTCTCGCGCGTCGTCATGTCGTTGTTGGGAAAGTCGTAGCAGGTGCGCACGGCGATCGTATCACCCATCTCCGCCTCGATCTTGTGGCGGATCTTGGCGCCCTTCACCGCTGTCTGCCATTCGTCCATCGAGGCTATGAACTCGGCTTTGCTCTGGGTCACGCCGATGTCGTCGAGCCGTATCGTCGCATCGTTGGCCAGCAGTTCCGAAAGCGCTGGCCCGTCCGCCTTGAGCAAGGCCGCATACCAGCGGTCGACGATGCTCTCCTGCGCAACGGCGCTGGCGCTCGCCAGCAGCGCCAAGGCCACAACCATCGTACGAATGGGCATCATCGCACGCCTCCTCTCGGACAGAGGCATTAAACCCAGATCGCGACAGGAATACCATTGATATCGCGCCCCGGCGGCGACGGAAAACTTGTGGTTTCTCCGCGCCGATGTCGTTCGGCGATCAGCATCATCGCGCAGGCGTCGAGGAAATCGTCCGCAGCCGCGCCGCGCGGCGGCGGCTGGTCGAGAAAGCTGCGGTCATGGCCGGAGCGTGCCAGCAGCGTCCTGCGCTCTTCCATGCCATCGGGATTGATGCTGCCCTTGATCTTCTTCGGCAGGCGCATTGCCTGCCCGCCATTCAGTCGCCAGAACGCCACTTCGGGGTGCGATTCGATCACCCGTTCGCGCAATTCGGGCCGCGCCATCATCAGCGCGTCGATCTCGCGGATCTTGGAGAAGATGCCAAACGCCTGGATCGACACGCCGCGCGGCGGCTCCGACGTTTGCATCGCCACTTCGCTTGACCGCCGATGCGCCGCGTACCAAGCCTCGAGGTCGGTGAAATCAGCCGTCTCGGCGTGAACCGCCGCCCGCGACGGTATCGAAAACACGCTCGACTGCCGTGGGCCGAGCAGTGGCCGCACCAGCATCTCAGGCCCACGCCCGCCCTTGGTCGTGAAATCGGGCAGGCCGATCGGCATGTCGACCGCCACCACCGCATCGAGAGGCACAACCGCCAGAAGTCCCGCGAAGCTGCCGAAGACCCGTGCGTTCGTCCCGGTGCCGTCGCGGATCACCGCGATCCAGCCGGCCTTGCAGCCGTCGACACCGACGATGGTCACGTCCCTGATTCCTGACCGGGCTTTCGGCTCCGGGAGGGATGGATGAGCGTGCGCAGCTCGACCATCGCCATCGGGTGCGACAGGCTCTGCGCATCGGTTTCGAGCTGCAGCTCGTCGCCACCGCGCTTGGAGGTGCGCGCCAAGATTTCGTAGACCGCGGCCGTGGTCGATTGCAGCGCCTTGGCCGGCGTCTGGCCGGCAAGCAGCCGCGCCAGGAAGACCGCGGCGCTGAGATCACCGAGTCCGTTCGGTGGCCGCTCGACGGTGCGATGTTCGGCCAGCAGCGCCTGCGTCCGGGTAACCAGCAGGTTGCCGGTGCCATTGGCCATCATCGCATGCGCCGACGTCACCAGCATCGTTGCCGGCCCGAGCCCGAGCGCTGCCGCCATGGTCGAGCGCATGTCGTCGGCCTTGGCGCCCGACAGCCACTCCAGCTCATAGCGGTTGGGCGTGGCGATATCGGCCAAGGGCAGCAGCCGGTCGCGGATGCCAGCAGCGAGAGCCTCGGCAACGTAGAGCCCGCCGGAATCGCCGATCACCGGGTCGCAGACATAAAGCGCCTTCGGGTTCTTCGCCTTCACCGTCTCGACCAGCGAGGCCACGGCCTCGACCTGGCCGGCTTCGCCGAGATAGCCTGACAGCACCGCCGCCACCTCCCCCAGCCACGGCGCCCGCTCGAGATCCGCCATGAAAGCGGCGAACTGTTCGGTCGGCGGCACGATGCGCGTCGCGCGGCCATGGCCGGGATGCCATGGCAGCATCACCGTCGGCACCGCCCAGACAGGATGGCCGAGCGTCTCCAGCGCGAACACCGCGGCGCGGTTGCCGACCGATCCGCGCGCGACATGGCTCGACACGACGATGACCGCGCGTGGCGCGCCTGTCCCGGCTTCAGATGTCATGAAACTTATCCGCCTCGAACGAGATAGTTGATCAGCCACAAAAGCAGGCCGACAGTCAAAACGAAGCCAAGGATGCGACCGATGCGTGTGCCGATATGCTCGATCGGGTCAGCCTTGTCGACGTCGGCGGCGGCAAGATGATCGCGCATCTTGTCTGTCTTGCGTGACACAAAGGAAGCGCCGCCAGGCTCGCTCTCACGCGCAATGCGGTCGAGGATGCGGCGTGATTCCTTTTCGCTGTCGCTGTCTCTTGGCGACGCCATCGTCACAGTTCTCCCGGCATCAGCGCCAAATCAAACGCCGGTTTTCTCCGGCCATGTTTGTGATAATGCTGTCGCATCAGTTGCTTTGTCGAGGACAATCAGATGCGCATGCAAGCTTCGTCGGCACTTCCTGCTTTCCGCCTGCTCCCGGCTTTCGTCTTCCTGGCGCTGGTCGTGCCATTGCTTTCGGCTTGCGGCTACAACACCATCCCGACACAGGAAGAGCAGGCCAAGGCAGCCTGGAGCGAAGTGCTGAACCAGTACCAGCGCCGCGCCGACCTCATTCCCAACCTCGTCGAAACGGTGAAGGGTTACGCATCGCATGAAAAAGACGTGCTCGAAGGCGTCGTCGAGGCCCGCGCCAAGGCAACCCAGGTTACGGTCACACCCGAGACGCTGACCGACCCGAACGCGTTCAAGGCGTTCCAGGACAACCAGGCGGGTCTCACCAGCGCGCTGTCGCGCCTGCTCGCCGTCGTCGAAAACTATCCCGACCTCAAGGCCAACCAGAGCTTCCTCGCGCTGCAGGCCCAGCTCGAAGGCACCGAAAACCGCATCGCCGTTGCCCGCCGCGACTACATCGAGACCGTGCGCGTCTACAACACCTCGCTCAAGACCTTCCCGGCCATGATCTGGAACTCGCTGTGGTTCCGCAACCAGCCGTTCCAGAACTTCACCGTCGCCGAAGACAAGCTCGAAGCGCCCAAGGTGAATTTCGGCACCAAGCAGGGCGGGTGATCGGCGCGGCTTAGACTCAAGCGAAGTGCAGCAATGAGCGTGGGCCTCTGGTCACCCCCCTCTGGCCTGCCGGCCATCTCCTCCGCAAGGGGGGAGATCAGTCGGCCGCACGGCCTGCGCCAATCACAGGCATTGAAAATCCCGCGTCAGGGCCGACACTGCCAATCTCCCTCCTTGCGGGGGAGATGGCCGGCAGGCCAGAGGGGGGTGTTCAAGCACTGCCTGATGGTCATCGGTGCATGTCTGTTGATTCTGTCGCTACCCTTCGCCGCCATCGCCGCCGAACTCCCCGCGCTTACCGGCCGCGTCGTCGACAATGCCGGCATTATCGACGACGCCACCGAAGCCGAACTGGTCCAGAAGCTTGCGGCCTTCCAGCAGAAATCCTCCGACCAGATCGTCGTCGCCACCATCCCGAGCCTCGACGGCGAGGAGATCGAGCCCTATGCCAACCGCCTGTTCCGCGCCTGGAAGCTCGGCCAGGCCGGCGAGGACAATGGCGTATTGCTGATCGTAGCACCCAACGACCGGCGCATGCGCATCGAGGTTGGCTACGGTCTTGAAGGCGTTCTGACCGACCTGCACACCAAGCTGATCATCGAAAACACCATGGTGCCGGCCTTCCGCGCCGGTGATTTTTCCGGCGGCATCTCCAAAGCCGTTGACGACATCGTCATGGTCGTCGAGGGCGAAGGCGCCGAGCTCGAAGCCCGCGCCAAGCGCAACGAGCAGACCGGCATCTCCGGCATGAGCGAAGACGACATCATCTTCTTCGTCTTCATCGCGCTGTGGGCAGCCCTGTTCGTCGGCGGCATCGCCATGGCGATCCTGCCGCGCATCTATGGCCGCAAGCTCGGCCCCGGCCGTTACACCTGGCTCGGCATGACCTTCAACTACAATCAGCGCTCCGGCTCGTCGTCAGGCGGCTGGACCTCCGGTGGTGGCGGCTGGTCTTCGGGCGGTGGCGGCGGCGGATGGTCGTCAGGCGGCGGCGGCTTCTCCGGCGGCGGCGGCTCGTCGGGCGGCGGCGGTTCTTCGGGGAGCTGGTAGGACGACATGACCCAGACCACCCTCAACGCCGGCGACCATGAGCGCATCGCCACCGCCATCCGTGCTGCGGAAGCCGAAACCGCTGGCGAGATCTACTGCGTCGTCGCCCATCGCAGCGACAGCTATTTCTTCACTGCTGCCTTTGCCGTAACCCTTGGCATCCTGCTGGTCAGCCTCGCAGCTGCCTTCGCGCTCGAATATTGGTGGGTCGCGGTCCGGTTGCCGCATTTCGTCATCGTCCAGCTGCTCGCGGTTGCCGCCGCCTGCGCATTGTTGTGGTGGATGCCCGGTTTGCGCATCTGGCTCGTCCCGCGCAGCCTGCTCTACCGCGCCGCCCACGCCAATGCGCTGCGGCAGTTTTATGCCCGCAACGTTCATCTGACGACGGCGCGCACCGGCGTGCTGATCTTCGTTTCCCTGGCCGAACGTTATGCCGAGGTCGTCGCCGACGCCGGCATCCACGCCAAGGTGCCGCAGGACGCCTGGGACGACATCGTTCGCGACCTCACCCAGCAAGCCCGCGCAAACCGCCTCGCCGACGGCTTCGTTGCGGCCATTGCCACCGTTGGTGCCTTGCTTTCCCGCCATTTCCCGGTGTCTGAGCACGATGCCAACGAACTCGACGATCACCTCGTCGAGATCTAGCTATTTGCCGGACCGCTATCGCGTGGTCCTGGTGAGTCCATTTGGACACACTTTAGCTCGAACATCATTCCCAATGATGTGAAACACCGATCCACATGCCGGCGGAACTCTTTGCAACAGTCGCGACGCGGTTTATGGTTAAGAAACTATGAACACGCTGACCATAGACATCAGAAAAGCCGAGCCCCGCGATGCCGACGCCATCGCCGAGGTCCATCACGAGGCCTGGCGCGGTGCCTATTCCGGCATCATCCCGCATCGCGCGCTGACCACCATGATCAACCGCCGCGGCGGCGAATGGTGGGCCAATGCCATCCGCCGCGCCGCGACAGTGCTGGTCATCGAGATCGGCGGCAAGATCGCCGGTTATGCCACGCTCGGCCGCAATCGCGCCCGCGAGCTCAAGCAGCAAGGTGAGATCTACGAGCTCTACCTGCGTCCCGAATGCCAGGGCATCGGCCTCGGCAGCCGGCTGTTCGCCGCTGCCCGCCAGCGCCTTGCCGACCACGGCCTCAAGGGCATGGTGGTCTGGGCGCTCGAGGAAAACGACAACGCGCTGGCCTTCTACACCGGCGCCGGCGGCCGCGACATCGCCGAGGGTGTCGAGGTTTTCGACCAGAAGGCGCTGAAGAAAGTCGCTTTCGTCTGGGAATGAGCCCTGGCTGACCGAGGCTCCCGCGCCTTTGGTCGAATCAATATTGCATTGCACACGCGGCTCAAGGCGTTTATCGGGAGGCACCTTTAATCCTGGAGCTTTCCCAATGCGCATCGACGCCATTTCGATCGGCAACAATCCGCCCGAAGATGTCAACGTGATCGTCGAGGTGCCCGTTGGCGGGCAGCCGATCAAGTATGAGATGGACAAGGAAGCCGGCACGCTCGTCGTCGACCGCTTCCTCTACACCCCGATGCACTATCCGGGTAACTACGGTTTCGTGCCGCACACGCTTTCCGGCGACGGCGACCCGATCGACGTTCTGGTCTGCAACACGCGCCAGCTCATTCCCGGCTGCGTCATCAATGTGCGCCCCATCGGCGTGCTGGTGATGGAAGACAATGCCGGCCAGGACGAGAAGGTCATCGCCGTGCCTTCGCCAAAGCTGACCCGCCGCTACGAAAACGTCTTCAACCACACCGACCTGCCCGAGATCACGCTGCAGCAGATCGAGCACTTCTTTGGCCACTACAAGGATCTCGAGCCCGGCAAGTGGGTCAAGATCGGCGGCTGGCACGATGCCGCCTACGCCAAGAAGATGATCGTCGAGGCGATCGAGCGCGCCAAAACCCTGAAGGCCTGAAGCCTTCCAGCTTTAAGCGCAGTTCAATGAATATAGGGCGCGGTCGGCTTTGCCGGCCGCGCCCTAGTCTTTCGTCTTGCCTTCCGAGTAGAACACCGGCATCGGATCGCCAACGATCACCCTCTCGTCCGAGCCGCAGGCGAAGTCCCGCACCTGTTCGTCGGCAATCTTGCGCGCCAGCTCATTGGCCTTGGGCTCGCCCGTCGCCAGCACCAGCGCGACCACGCAGCCATCCGCCTTGCCCGGCTGGCCGACCTTCGCCACCACCAGCACCTCGATTTCCTTGTCCCCTTCTGCGGGCTCCGACTGCACGTACCAGCGGCGGATGGTCGCGAACGGGATCGTCTCCCCGTCATGGCTTGAAATGCGCCATTCGGACTTGCCAGCGCTTCTGTTGAACGTCTCGAAGCTCTGCCAGGGGATGTCGATGAAATCAGCGGGCGGAAAACCGTAAAACACGGATTCCCGGAGATCAGCTGAAAACATCAGCACGGGATAGCCGTGATATCCCGGGCAGACCATGTTGGCGTAATCACCGTCCTCGGCGCCGGCCTTGTCGAAGACCACGCAGTCAGTCTCAGCCTTGGTCTCGACATAGACGCTGGAGATTTCTTCCGCCACGGCCTGATGCCACGGCATGGCCAGCGCCAGTGCCAAAACGAGCTTCCGCATTCCGAGCCTCCCCTCCAAGCCGGCGATGCGCGCAACATCCCGCGCGCATGCAACCGGAGTATGTCGCGCCGGAGCCGCGCAATCCAGAGCGCGGGCTCAGCTCCTGGCAAGCCCCATCATGAGCTTGGCCAGTTCGCCGGTATTGCTGGTGTTGCGAATGGTCTTGAACCGCGACGTGTCACCGGCGACCACTTTTATGGATTCCTGGGAATGTCGAATTCGGCGGCAAGCAGCTTCTCAAAGGCAGCGTTGGCTCCGCCCTTTTCCGGCACCGCGTACGCGTGGGCCGCCAGACGGCAGCGCCCGTCAGCCGTCTGGTCGGCGCCGTCTCTCGAAGATTTAGCCACCAGCCCCGTCTATAGTTAGAATCCGCCGTCGGATGCTGGGATACGTCTGCTGCGATGGTCAGCCAAACAGAGGGCGTACACTGGTGGCGAGGAATACGCGTAAGAAATAGATGCCAAGCAAAAGGATGATTGGCGAAATGTCGATGCCGCCTAGATCAGGCATCAATCGGCGGATCGGCCGAAGCACCGGCTCGGTCAACCTGTAGAGCATGTTGCCAATCGTGCCGACGACCTGGTTGCGCGGATTGACCACGTTGAAGGCATAGAGCCAAGAGAAGACCGCCGAAGCGATGATGACCCACCAATAGAGGCTCAATGCAAGGTCAATGGTTGCGATCAAGGCGATCATGCCGTTCTCCAATGAATTGCCGACATTTAGCCATTGCACGCCTGAGCGGCAAGCCCCGCGTGACCGAACCGGCTCCTTCCGCATCCGTCGACCGCATCACGGCTATGTCGGCAACGTCTCGTCAGCGCATCTACGCTGGCACGGGTATCGCGCCCGCGCTTTAGCCAATGGACGATATCGCCCCTACGTCAACTGCTCGCTTGACAGACGGCTTCGACCGCCAATAAATGCGGCCATCCGCTGGACGGGGCTGTAGCTCAGCTGGGAGAGCGCGTCGTTCGCAATGACGAGGTCAGGAGTTCGATCCTCCTCAGCTCCACCAGCGGAATATTGGCAAACCACCACTTCTCCCCTCGCTCAGAATTACCTCGACTTTTCCGTGGCTTAGCGCAGAGAGAGACCCAAGGGCTGGTCTCACCGGGCCCTGAGACCGGCAATTCTGGGGCAATTGCGGGCGCCGTCTCTGTGGCCGTTTTCCGTGACCAATTCGCCGGACAAATGATTATGCCTGCATCCCAAGGATGCAGGCATAACTGTGAGCTTGAACAGCGTGTTGCTGGAGTTAGCTGCGAAGCTGAGCGGCCTGCGCTGACCAATCCATCGATAGATCCAGCCGCGCCAAAATACGTGCGGACAGCTCGACGGGTTGCAAGCCCGTCAAGATCTCATTGGTAAGCTGCGGCGAGAGGAATGCCAGCGGTAATAGGCGACTAATCTCGGCCGGATGCACGTCGAAGTGATCGGCGATTTCGACGAGCGTGATTCCGGCTCGCTCGGTGAGCATTGCAAGGTAGAGTTGGGCCTTGGCAATGAGGGCTACAAGCGGCGCGGCCGGTTGCCGCGCTGGAGCATTTTCGGGATCCAGGATGAGTCGCGCTTCAATACCGCGTCGCTTGAATACGATCGGAACGACGATGGTTTCTATGGTAACGGTACTGGGATCTGTCGCGCTGGCCTCAACCAATTCAGTTTGAACGCTGACGTCGATCAGCATTCGGATCAAGGCAGCACGGTCGATGTCAAAGCAGATCTCCGTTGCAGAGAGTGTGATCCGTTTGAACAACATCTGCAGAATGGCCTTTGCCTGGACATTCGTTTGGCAGGACGCCAAGCGGTCGGCTATCTGTGATGCGCCGCTCAAGCCTGAAAGAACCATGTCTGGCGCGATATCAGCAGCAATCCACTCCGAGAGCTTGATCTGATCAGACAGTAGCCTCCTTGCGAAGGAGCGGACGACGTTTTCCAGCTCCGAAGCCGAAACGCGCCAGCCGCCCTCATCACGACGATCCTTCGGCAGGAGTCGGCTCGAGATGTAGTAGCGATAGCGCTTGCCACGATTGGTCGCATGGGTTGGCCGCAGCCGGTCTCCAGTTTCGTCAAAGACAATCCCTGACAGCAAATGCGTATCGGGATGAACGGACGAACCCTTGGCGCGGACGGCCCCCAGCGCCATCAGTTCTTGGACCTTGTTGAACAACTCATTGTCGACGATGGGTTGGTGTTCACCGTCGTAGATGTTGCCGAGATGGCGCAGCTTGCCAATGTAGAGCGGATTGGCCAGCATCTTGTAGACCATGCCTGCATGCATCCGGCGGGTGAAAGGATAGGCACCGACCACGTTGGGCGTTTGGCCGATGCTGATTGCCTGCCGGTTTACCTCCGCTACAAGCGCCGGCACTGACCGAAGTTGCACATAGCGTTCGAACAAGCCGCGCACGAAACCGGCTTCCGGCTCCTTGATCACCAACTTCCTCTGCAGCACCGTATAGCCCAGCGGCACAGTACCTCCCATCCACATGCCCTTTTTCTTGGAGGCGGCGATCTTGTCACGGATGCGCTCGGCAGTGACCTCGCGTTCGAACTGGGCAAAGGATAAGAGCACATTAAGCGTGAGCCTGCCCATGGAGGTGGTCGTGTTGAACTGCTGGGTGACGGAGACGAACGAGACACTGCTGTCGTCGAAGATTTCGACGATGCGCGAGAAATCCATCAGAGAGCGGGTCAGTCGGTCGATCTTGTAGACCACCACGACATCTATCTTGCGATCGCGGATATCCTGGAGCAGCCGCTGCAATGCCGGTCGTTCCATCGTACCGCCCGAGATGCCACCATCATCATATCGGTCAGCGACCAGTTTCCAGCCAAGCCCAACTTGCGAGGCGATGAAAGCGGCACATGCTTCACGTTGAGCATCGAGTGAGTTGAACTCCTGATCGAGACCTTCCTCACTCGATTTGCGGGTGTAGATCGCACAGCGCAGCTTCGACATACCCAGCCTGGCTTCATCCGATGGCTGCCGGGTGCTGCCATTTCCGTAACTGTGTGACCGTCTTGAAGCCGCACTCATCGTGTCACCAGTCCGAAAAACCTTGGTCCCGACCAGTGGGTTCCAGTGATCTTGCGGGTAATTGCGGTCAGCGAGGAGTAGAGCTTACCCTCGAAGACATAACCACCTTCGATCACGTCGACGACATGTGTTCGGCCGTTCCAGTCGCGTATCAACCTTGCGCCCGGCTGTGCATCGCGGCGCTTCGGTTTCGATAAGCTTCCACTGCCCGTTTTGGCTCCAGCCGCCGCCAACGGCTGTTCACGGCGACTTGTGCTGGCAAGAGGCACGGTAGCTTGGGTACCATCAGTTTTCTGGGCGAGCTGATTGGCGCGGCGATCGGCCAAGGTCTTACTAACGTCCGCCATGGCGAACTTGAGGCGGCGCCGCGTCTCGGCGGAGTAGCTGCCGAGACGTTTGGCCTGGAGATGCCAGGCGGCCGACCGGATCAGGAGCACGCGGCGCACACTGGTCGGGGGCAAGGAGCCATACTGCTTTTGCCAACGAGCGCTAAGTTCGTCCCGCGAGAGGGTTTCCAGTTCCGCAAGCTCCTGCTCCAAGTTGCCATCCGCTCTCATGGCGTCAGACCACCGCGGCGGCGTCATTGATGCGATACCGGCGCAAGCCGTCTTTGCTAGTCTCGCTGATAAGGTTCAGACCGAGTTTCTTCTTCACGGTTCCGGAGAGAAAGCCGCGCACCGAATGGGCCTGCCAACCGGTGGCGTCGATGAGCTGATGGAGCGTCGCGCCCTTGGTCAGCCGTAGCTTCTTCAGCACCATCTCTGCCTTGGTCTCGGTTGGCCGAGTCTTCTTGACCTTGGTCACTGACGTCTCGGATGTAGGCGCGCCCTTCGGCATCGTCTTCCCACGCACGACCTGTGCTTTGCTCTTCGGAGCCGGTTTCGCAGCGGCGCCCGGGTCGCTTGCAGCGCCCGCGCCTGCCTCACCCATCATAACGTCACTGGCAGCCTCTGCCCGCTTAAACTCGACTGCATCCGAGGTCGAAGTTTTGGAAATGGCCATAGTCTTTCTCCGCAAATCACAGCGCCGAACCATTCGGCGCCGGTACTGACGGAAGCCCGCATCTGGCGGGCGAAGAACTTTTGGGCGGGGTGGCCTCTCATCTCATCGGGGCAAAAGCCTCACCCCGTCTTAAGCAACCATGCTTGCTTTGGTCTGGAAGTCCACTCAGGTTGCCGATCGGCGCTGCGCTGCATGCACAAGGTCGAAGGCATCTCGCCAACTGCTCGATGCCCGTCCAA
Organism: Aminobacter sp. UC22_36; assembly: GCF_044056035.1. Lineage (NCBI taxonomy): Bacteria > Pseudomonadati > Pseudomonadota > Alphaproteobacteria > Hyphomicrobiales > Phyllobacteriaceae > Aminobacter > Aminobacter sp. UC22_36. The sequence goes on along the minus strand of NZ_CP171996.1, from coordinate 630,437 downwards.
TTGCGTCGCTGCCGACCTCTGCCAGCACGGTAAGCGCTGTCGGCTCAATGTTGTCTTGTGCAACCGCCAGGACCGTCAGATTTGAGATCACCGCATTGAGCCGTCGCAGTTCCGGCTCGATTCCAGACAGAACTGCTCGGAGGCGGGCATCGCCGTCATCCTTCAGCTGGGTCTTTACTTCTTCCTTCGGCATGAATGCCTCCGCCATTGCGTTCGACACCACACATGCTTGCTGTTGCCTGGAAGTCCAGCGGGAGATGACCAAATGTGCAGAACAAATTCTGACACCTAAGGATAGGTACCCTCAGTCGCACATATTGGAGTTAAGCAGTATGCGCAAAAATACGCTCCATCAGCTCACATCAGCTGTATTTTGCGAATGACACCGTCATACGGAGAATATTGTGTTATTCAGAAAATCTTTGGCTCATTTTCAGTTGCCGACATCAGTAGCTTCTATTAGACAGCAGTGGTGACCCCTCAAACATTATTCATTAAGGCTGGCCATGTCTGACAAAATTGCCGAAACCACGCTGCTGCTGCCCCTAACTGCAGATATTGTTGCTGCTTACGTATCGAACAATCCGGTGCCCGCTACCGAACTTGCTGATCTGATCAATCAAGTACATCATTCAGTTCAGGCATTGTCCGCTGGTTCGAGCACCGAACCAGCCGGACCGACCGAAGTCCAGAAGCCCGCTGTCCCCATTAAGAAGTCGGTCACTCCGGATTACATGATCTCACTCGAGGATGGCCAGAAATACAAATCTATCAAGCGCCATCTGATGTCCAAGTATGGCATGACACCGGCAGACTACCGCGCCAAATGGGGTCTCCCGAACGACTATCCAATGGTGGCTCCCAATTACTCAGCGGCACGCTCCGAACTGGCCAAACAGCTGGGACTCGGGCGGAAGCCGACCAAGAACAAGAAAGCTCCCGCCAAGGCGAGCCGCACCGCAAAGAGCAAGTGATACGCGCGCGGCCAACGAGCAATCTGTATTGGCTACTAGGCACGGGAAATGCTTCGCGCCGTTATCTAGGGCAATGGACGCCGATTACCAGCGTCCGTGTCCGACGGCGGACTCCCTAAAGCGAGCATATTACAGTCGAAGGATATCCCAATCCTGCTGACCTGCACCCAACCTGGACCTCCGTTGAACCAGGATTCATGTCTGGGATGAGGCGACTAGACTTCAGGTTCTGCACAACAGCTTTGCACCTCCATTCCGCCCGCCCAAGCTACTTATGCGAGTCCCCCAAAACCGCCATTCGCTAGGTGTCTGGTCCCGGAGTGTGGGGGAATCAGTCAAGCTGATCCTTCATTCCGGCAGAAGCTATGGGACAGATACTCCACGGCAGCGCCACGACCACGCACGCCATCCGAGCAGCGATACAGCGATCGAAGGCTTCGCTCAAAGAGCTAGCCGTGCAGCACGGCCTAAATCAGAAGACCGTTGCCAAGTGGCGCAAACGGGCTTTTGTCCACGATGCGCCGATGGGTCCGAAGACCGTGCGCTCGACCGTGCTGACCGCCGAGGAAGAGGCGATGGTCGTTGCCTTTCGTAAGCACGCTGCTGCCTCTGGATGACTGCCTCTATGCGCTGCAGGCGACGATCCCGCACCTGTCGCGATCGTCCTTGCACCGTTGCTTGCAGCGCCACGGGATCAGCCGCCTGCCCGACGTCGCCGGCGACAAGCCCGCCAAGCGGCCCTTCAAGTGCTACCCGATCGGCTACTTCCACATCGACATCGCCGAGGTCCGAACCGAGGAGGGCAAGCTCCATCTCTTCGTGGCGGTGGACCGGACCTCGAAGTTCGCCTTCGCTCGGCTGGTGCAGAAGGCGACCACCGTCACCGCCAGGACTTTCCTTGAGGAGTTGGTCGAAGCCGTCCCCTACAAAATCCACACCGTGCTCACCGACAACGGCATCCAATTTGCCGACCTGCCCAAGAACCGGGACGGCCCCACCGCAAGCTGGCGCGGACATCCCTTCGACCGGGCCTGCTGGGGCCATGGCATCGAGCACCGCCTCACCAAGCCCAATCACCCATGGACCAACGGTCAGGTCGAACGGATGAACCGAACGTTGAAGGAGGCAACCGTTCGGCGGTATCACTACGAGACCCACCGCCAACTCGAAGATCACCTTGCCGCCTTCCTCGACGGTTACAATTTCGCCCGACGGCTCAAGACCCTTCGCGGTCTTACACCCTACGAAGCCATCTGTACGGCCTGGGCAAACCAGCCAGATCGCTTCCGGCTCGACCCGGTCCACTTGACCTCGGGACTGAACACCTAGCAGAACGGATACGCATCTGAAGCGCTTCCAGTCCAGAAACAGCAAGGCCGAGCGAAGCGGCCGATCATTCCCAGTGTAAATGCGGATACCAACGCCGCATGACCTTACCAATAGATCCAAGCCTACATCATCGATAGCCACTAGACGTGTTGTGGCACAAGCGATTTAGTTGGCACTGCAGAGTGGTCAATCAAACGACCTGATGCTAGAGATTTGGGGGGCCGTTCATGAAAATTGCGCCTACGGCGTTGAAGCTTGACCAACTGCTGGGTTCTGCGAACGAGCAGTTTGTTATACCGGCATACCAACGCCGGTACTCTTGGCGGGATCGTCATGTTTATGAGCTTCTTGAGGACATTGACCTTTTAGAAGGCGCGGACGTACACCTGCTAGGAAGCATTGTATGTCTGACAGGACATCACACACCCGGAATTAATGAGCTGGAGCTCGTCGACGGACAGCAGCGGCTATCAACGATCTGCGTGCTGCTGGAGTGTCTTCGACAGCGCTTCCTTCAAGACGGGGATGAAGATCAGGCGCGAGATGTTATTCGACTCCTCACCGCGAAAGCCCCTGGCGGGACGCCCGTACCCAAAATTGCACTGAACACCCTTGATGGTGATGAATTCCGTGATCTGGCAACGAAGACAGAGATCGATTGCAACGCCTACCAGAACCATCATCTCGCAAAGGCCTTCTTGAATATTCGCCAGTGGCTTTCAGAAAAGTCCATGGAAGAGCTGACAGCGTTTTCCTTTAAGCTTCAAAACCAGGCGCTCGTTGTACGCTTGGATGTGAGCGACGCGAAGGATGCCTTCAAGCTCTTTGAGACAATCAACAATCGCGGGCTAAGGCTAAGTCCAACCGACATAATTAAGAATTTTGTCCTCGGCAACGCCGCCAGGTTTGGTGCCTCTCAACTCCAGCATGCGCGGAAAGAGTGGGCTACACTTATCTCCTACCTCGACGGCACCGACGCTGACGGCTTCTTCAGATACTTCCTGATTTCCTCCACTCAAAGGCGGATAACTAAAAATCAGGTCGTTCGCGAGTTCAAGACGCTGTTCATGAACGAAGTGATTGAGGCCAAGGCCTTACCCGACCGGCATCTCTATGTAGATGAGGAACAGACGGACGAAGAGGAACCGAACGAAGAAGCAGAAATCGACGACGTTGAGATACCTGAGCAGGACGGCGAGCAGATTCCGTTCGCCAAGTTCATGGAACGCCTCGTCGTCAGCTCGAAAGTGTTTGGCCAGTTGGTGCTGGTGAAAACCGGAAACAAGCAGATCGATCGACATCTACGCAATCTGAGGATGATAAAGTCTGCTCAAACTTATGGCTTCTTGATGCACCTGCGCGTTGGCGGCATCGCTGATAAGGCCTTTGTCCAGATACTCAAGCTCACCGAAAGCTTTGTTCTCCGTCGCCACATCTGCCGTGAGCGCTCGAATGAAACCGAGACGCTCTTTGCCCGGCTTTGCGAAGTGGAGCCCACGAACCCGTTGGTCGCCACAAAAAAGGCTTATCGAGACGCTTGCCCAACCGACGAGAAGTTTAAACACGAATTCACCAATGCCAACTTCACGTCCAACATCATCGAACGTGCGCGGTACTGTCTGGAGCAGATCGAAATAAGGCACCACGGCAAGCATGCTGAGCTAGCTGTGCTTGGAGCAGAAGACGTGCATGTTGAGCACATTATTCCTCAGAAAATAAAGACGGCCAAATCCAAGCGCGAGCATGGTGACTGGACCACTTATCTGGGCGAGAAGATCGATGTTCTCCACCCGCGCCTCGTGTCCCGAATCGGCAACCTGACCCTCTTCGCGGGTGAACTGAACATTACGGCTTCGAACAATCCTTTCGCCGCCAAGAAGGCGGTTTACAAGCAGTCCTCCATCCTCGTCACTCAGGATCTGGCATCCATGCCGGCTTTCAGATTCAAACAAGTCGAAACACGGTCATCGCAGTTAGCTGAGTTGGCCGTCGAGTACTGGCCCTTACCATGAACGTGCATGAACTTAGTACGAAGCGCGCTCGGGGGTGCGGCAGTCATCGATCTATCAGTGCCAATAGTCTGCGTTCGAGCGACAGATTTAGACGGGGGCAGCCGATGATCGGCACACGGCCTTATATTGGTCATAGAGAAAAGTTGTTAACGGTCCGAATGCACATTTTGAGCAGCCTCGAGTGGCCGACTGGGGGATTTTGCCGACTGACTGCATCCCAAGCACAGTTACTCCACTGAGGGACATTGCCCTCCAGAAATGATCCTCATAGCATTCATATTTTGAGTTGAGGGGTGCCGGTTGGCGCAGGCAGGAAAACAGAAGTTCGACAAAGAGCAGAAGGTTCAGGACTGGCTTGAATCGGTCATTGCGCAGGGCAAATTGTCAGACGTTATCATAGGCGCTGACAATGTCCGTGAATCGCTGGCCGGATCTGAATCGCCCGCATTTAAACCGCATTTTCCCATCGATTATCTCACGCGGCTGGGAAATCTCAGGGCGGCCCTGCATGTGCTGGGAGCGCTCCACACCCTCGAACTAGTCAGCAAGAATAATCGCAGCATCTCTCGCGAGAAAGGAGAAAGACTCTTTGTCGATCTGCTCTACTGTGCGCGCGAGACCTCACAGTTCATTCTGTTCGAGATAAAGAATCAGGATGGCAGCGCCCGCGAAGCGGTGACGGAAATCATGGCCTATGAGCATGAGGCGCTGAACCACACGCCTTTCTCCAGCGCGAACGATGTCATGATGGTGATCGTATCGCGCAATTTCTCGACGCTTCTCGATCATGCCGTAACCGGACTAAACAGTTGGTCCCGGCGCCGCGTTCTGTGTCTGCGCTTCGAGGATCGCGAAGAAGGCCCGCGCCTGGTCGTACATGTTCCGACCGCCTGGAGCGCGATCGGTCAAAAAAAACTTACTGCCAATGGAATTGTGACGGCAACACTGTCCTTCACACCATTACCGGAACTGGACGAAGAAAATGTCTATGCGGTCTGCTCGACCGCTGCCAGTCTGATGGTCCGCGAGGCCGAGCGTTCCGGGGGCTCTGGCTTTGTGATCATGGCCTACAACCACCTCTATCCGAGGATGGCCGATACGCCCTATCTAATCCTAGCCGGTGTCGTGAACCCATTCAGTTTTCTACAGAGGGCGCAAAGCGAAGGGTTTCTGGAGGACAGCGGCTCGCCGATATCGGCTTACATCCTGGCGGGCGATCGTGCGGCCGAACTATCGGCATCCTGGGCCTGGCTATCATGTGACGGCGGCGCTGCCGTCGAGTATTTGAAAGGATATGGCTCGCCAAAATGGGCTCTGACCCCAGGTTGGGAAAGCATCAGGAACATCGAGCGCTGGCGTTGTCCGGGGCTGACGCTGGACCGGCACATCATGCCGGTTTCGGTCGATTTCTGGGGCGTGTTGGGTGACTATGCGCGCGATGCCGTTCGCCATGTCGACCGAATGCGGAATTTTATGTCGAGCTGCGCCAGGCCAGGCATGGACTGGCGCCATCCAATCCTCGGCGTGCTTCTGCTCGACGAGATCGCGTTGGCGCCACCGCTGACCGACGGTCAGTGGACCTTTTCTGCTTTGTTCAGATTGGGATTGCTGCTCGGCCGATTTGGCTCACTCTCCGCCCAGATGGCGGATGCCGAGCCAGAGCAACAACGCCTACTGCAAGCTGGTACATTTTGGGCTGAGGTTGATATGGCCGGTATACTGCAGGAGGTAGCGCTACGATATTTGTCTGCCGAAGATTTGGATGAGGCTCCGCCCACCATTGCCGTGCGTCAATCCGAAACCGGAGAACAGGCATTTGCGTCTGTTTCGGCCTTTGCTGACTGGATCTTGCGGGCCTTCATCGGTGAAGACGAGAAACTGATGCGCGCAGCATTCTCGACCGGCTGGCAGGCTCATGCCATTTTCGATTGGCAGTTCGACGCAAGGCAGGACAATCCTAAGGTCGCATCCCTTCGCGTACTGGCGGTGGCGAGGGCGCGAGACTGGCTGAAATGGTCTGTTGTAGCGGCAACCGGCGATGGCCGGGACGCCGACTCTGCCACCAAGGCCATAGCCGCAAGCTTTGGCGATCTGGTGCCTTTGAGCGAAGGGAAGGATGCCGCTTTGGCCGCGATCGACAAGCTGAGGGCGGACCTGCTGATCGACAAGTTGCTGACTGAAATCCCCGGGATCGTCGATAGTTGGCACCCACAACTTGCACATACATTGGCACCCGTGGCACCGATTTGCCATGATTGGGACTGGCTGGAACAGCAGATCGTAGCCGCCCGCAAACGTGGAGAGAAGAACCCCTGTATCTGCGTTGGCGCAGGCGGCGAAATCTCCATAGGAAGCCTTCCCTCAATGCCCTGGATTCCGGAAGTCGAGGATGTGACCGACAAAGTCCTGCTATTTAGCAACAGCAGCGGATCGGAAATGATTCTGGTGGTTAGCTGGGAGGATCTAAGGACCGGAAAGGCACCAGGTTTATCGTAAGCCGCCATTATTGCATTTGCAGTCAAGCAGGAAGGATGGCGGCCGTGGCAATCGTGGGTGCCCCGCGATCGGGTCAAATATTAGAATAGACAAGGGTGAATAGAGCACCACCCAAGTCGCGTATTTGGCGCTCCACGCAACTACTGAAAGCGACAGGAACGGGCTCGAGTTCAAACGCGGCTTTATGGGGCCCGCATTTAACTGTTTCAGAGTTGCTTAGCGCCGTGGGTAAAACGAACACTCATTTGCTTTGCAGTGAAGTTCTGCTGAGCTTCGATGAGGTTGACGTGACATCGGGTTGAGCCGATCGATTCGCGATGCAGAACTCGTCTAAACATCCGCGCAGCAGTATCGGACTTTATTGCTTCACTCCTGCGATCACACTTACGCGATTGTGCAGTCAATGATCGTCCAACCCCGATTCGTTAGTGTGTTGAGCTCGTCTTCGACGAAGGCATCCTTCCGCATCGCTAGGCACAGCAAATGAGTCGGGCGCGTCATGGCAACATAATGTAGCTTGAGCCGCCCGTGCATACGCGCGCCCTCGGAGACCTGCCGGCCCCTGCGGTTCGTCGAAAAGCCACCCGATTTCGCTCCTAGCAGCCACGGCTTCAATTCACTGAGGTGGTGGTTATGATAGAAACTATCGAGCACCAGCGTGGCAGTATGCGTTTCGCCCTTCACCGAATGAATCGAGCCTAGACGAATGCGTAGCTGCGGCGCGTCGGGCGGATAAACAAACAAGTTGTCACTGCGCGCGCCGTTCGCGAGTCCGCCCTCGGCAAGGGCCTCCGGCTGTGGTGGAGCTAGGAAAGTGATGACATCGCCGCCTAATGCCGCCGCACCGCTAAGGTGCCGGACCACCCCTTCGACATGCGCCAGTGCCGCCATCCAGATGACTGGGCTAAGGTTGCCCTGATGGGTCAGGACGATTTCCTGCAGCGCGAGATAATCGGCTCGCGCGTCGCTGTCGCCGAGCATATAGGCCACGCGGCGATGTGGGGATTTCCGCGAACCGTATCCATGGGTGCCGCCGGCAAGCTCGCTCGCGGCAAGCAGCGCCGCCGCCGTCGCGTTGACCAACCTATCCGTGTTCCCACTGCCCGCCGTCTCGAAGCGTGCCCGCGCGAGATATTGCACGAAACTGCTCGGCGCGGACTCCCTCCGCGCACATACCGGGTCATAGCTCGGCGCGTAGTGCCCGAGTGCCCGCGGGATCCGATCGTCCTTGCCAAGCTCGTGCACCCCGGCCACCGCTGTGAACACGCCCTTTTCGAGCGCGGCTGCGTCAAAGCTCTCCAGCAGATGCTGGCCGTAGCGCGCCAGCACGCCCTGTACCGACCCATCGTCGAACAGGAAGATCGCCGGCGCTTTGGGATCAACGCCAAGGAGATCCGGTGGACCGGCGCCAAGTAGCGCCTGCGGCGTCACCCCCAATCCCTTCACATGATCCGCGAGGTCCTGACCGAAGCGGTAGCTGCGGGGCATCGGGTGTATGACGGCGCCTGGAAACAAGTCAGACGTGGCGCCTCTCTGGCTGGGGCTGCCGTAGATCGCTTGATTGGAGTCGCCGAATCGCTGCCGACGTGACGGCGCGTCGCCATGGCAGAACAGGCGGTGTAGCAGCGCTGACTGTGCCTCGCTATTGTCCTGCGCCTCATCAACGAACACAAGCGGGAAGCGCCAGCGCAGCGTCGAGACCGTCTCCGGATGCCGGTCAAGCAGCTCGTTGGCCCAAAGGAACATCTCATCGAAGCAGAAATACCCTTGTTCGCTCGACGTGCGCCGCGCTTCGACGATCGCCCGGTAGGTTGGCGTATGCGGTCCGAAATTACCGGTTTGACCGCCGCCATAATCGATGTTCTCGTAGATCAGGCAGGTCTCGCTGAGGTTGGCCTGCCGCAACGCCCAGCGCCGGTTTTGCGGTAACAGACTCCAGCGTTTCGCAAGCGCGATCTGCGTATCGACGCAGCGCACCTCAGTGCCCTTCGACCGGAGCCAGGGCAGCGCCAGATACTCGTTTACGAACGCGTGGATAGTGCCAACGAAATGCGGGTAGCGTGTGAGCACGATCCCCGCCGCCGAATGGCTGAGCTTCGCGCTGATCTCGTTGCGCGCTGCATTGGTGTGCGACAGTACGCAGATGCCCTGCTGACGGTGTGGCCAACGCATCGCCAGAACTGCCAGTTTCGCGACCAGCAAGGTCGTCTTGCCGCTGCCCGGACAAGCCTCAAAATCGACAGTGTCGAGCCGTAGCATCGCCTGGAGTCGGCTGACATCGTCGCCGACCGGCGCGAACCCGTCAGGACCCAGTCCCATTAACGCTGCCGCCCAGGCGACATCCTCCTCTCGAATGAGATCGTCGAACATCGTTTATTACACCGGCGCCGCGGTAGGCGCCCGGCCTGGCTCACCTGCCTCGCCGCCAACGGGCGCGGGTACGAACGGTCCGGTGACGTGCGCGATCGCGGCAACGACGTAAGGCGGGAGCAACGCACGCAGTCCTTCGGCATCGAGGCTATTGTCGGCTATCGCCTCCTCCAGAAGTTCGGCGAGATGTTGCGCGCCGATCGCCTTAGAGGCACCATCGGCCTCGAACAGCGCGTATACGTGCAAGGCGAGCGTCGGAAGATCGTGACCCGCATCAACCAGCGCCTGATAGGCTGCGTCGGCATCTGAGAGTATGGCCGCCTGGTTGGCTGTTCCGGCGTTCAAGCGGTCGTCGGCTAGTGCCAACGAGCCCGCCCGATAGACATGTTGGCTGAGGCCATGGAAGGCGAGGTCGAATTCCAGCGTCCATTCATTGGCGACGAACGTCTCTACCTTCTGACCCGACGCATTCGCCTTTCGCTGCGCTCGGCGCTGTTCCAGCTGGTCGCCCGGGAAATCATCCTTCACCCGCCACTTGCGGCGCGATCCCGGAAGCGCTGGGATATCCTCGCCGTCCTTCAACTTGCCGACGATCCACGGTCCGTTGTTGGGCATCACATCCATGTCGGTCACGCAAGCAACGGGGATGCCGATGACACCGTCCTGGTCAGTATTCTCGCGCATAAAGATGCGACCATACCGACCAAGGCCGACGCCGCCGACATTGACGACCGACACGCCATGATGGTGGAAATCACGGCCAATCAGCCTCGCGATCACCGGAAGCAGGATGTTCTCGGCATCCCCTTCGACGATTAATACCGCGCGCGCGAAGAATAGGTTCGCCTTAGTGACATCGAGGAAGCGCTCAAGGAAACGATAGTCGGACGCACTGAGCTTCGTCTTTTCCTTGCTAAGCGGAAATGCCCGGCCACCCTCTATCAGCGCAATATTGTCGAGCTGCAGGTCCGATGCGAGATTGGGGCTGTGCGTCGTGACGATGATCTGAATGCGCTGTCCGTCGGGACGCTGCTTCTTCGCCTGTTCCTGTAGGAACGACATCAGCCGCAGTTGCCGCTGCGGATGGAGGTGCGCCTCAGGCTCTTCGATCAGCAATAGCGGGAAGCCGTCACTTTCGGTGGCTAGCAGTAACAGCTCGCACGCCATGAACAGTAGGTTGTTCGAGCCAAGTCCCCGGCTGTGCTCGCTTTCTGCGTCGGCAGAGGCGGTCAATGTGAGTTCGAGCTTCTCGAGCAACTGTCGCAGCCTGAGGCTGTCGTCCTGCGCGCCCGCTACTTCGATCCGTGCGTGCAGAAGATCGTTCGCGAACGACAGCGGCTTTAGATATTCGTCGTTGAGCCGCTTCCGCGCCTGCTTAATGCCTTGGCTCTGTCCGAACAAATGGCTCGCATAGTCGCCGAGGCCCAGCACGCTCAGCGTAGCCGGGTCGTCAGGCGGATCGGAAAGCTTGTTAAACGGGTTTCCAGTTTCGCGGATCTCCTTGGTGTGCTGGAGGATCTGGGACAGCCGCGATCCGCGCCCGGCGCTCAGTGCCCGCTCGGCGTCACGCAAGGGCCGCAGATACGTCGCCGTCAGCAGCGATCGTGCCCCTGGGTCAAGCAAAGGGCCGTCACCCTTTGCGCCGGTGCGCCATTCCGGCGGCAACACCCGGCGCGAGCTGCCCTCCTTGGCGTTGCGTTTCGCGACCCAGGTCACAGTGAGCGCGGTTTCGGTCGCGCCGGCTATCGTTTCATAGGTGAGGAATTCGGCGAATGCGCCTCGATCGGCGGTGGTGAGGCCTCGAAAAGTCAGCCGGATAACGATCTCATCTGCTCGCGCACCACCGGGTGTCGCCTGATGGAAATCGACCGAATCGACCCGCAAAACATCCTGGTCGCGTGTACCGAGCACCAGCCGCAACGCGTCAATTATTGCGGTCTTGCCAGCATCGTTCTCGCCGACCAAAGCCGTAAGTCCCGGCGACAGCGGCAGCACGAAAGCCTTGTCGTCAACGCCGAACAGCCGGAAGTTCTCAATTCGAATTTCTGCGATATACGTTGACGTTCCCTCCGCTACTTAGCCTATCATGCTGTCCAGCCTAGAGAAACTAAGGACATCGACCGCAAGAATGGGAGAGCTGCATCGGGTAGCGCTTCGTAGTTGACCGCCGTAGCAGCAGGATATCTTTGCGGACGTACCGCGCGACCAGGACTACTTCTACATCCACCTGCACTACCGGGAAAGCATGAGGCACTTCGGGGCTCTGGTTTGACGATCCGCGAGGACAGCCGTCTCCATCAATGGCAATGCACCGACCCTTGGCTGTTGTCCATGTGACAGCATTGCCCGGGAGGAGAGCTCTTACGGCAGCCCCCGCCATGAGCTGACGCAGGGTCGAGCAAGGCCAACAAAGCTAGCATGACAAGAAGCGTGAGTTTCACCGCCGAGAAGTAGGAGATTGGCTTCGTAAGCAACAAGGCAGGAGGTTGACTATCTAACACCGCAGCGTCCCTTCAGTCGGGCAATTTCTGGTTCGTGTGTGTCGTCGCCCCCGAGCGGAACACCAATCATGAACACGCCCCAAGCGTCCTTGTTAGCGGTGCGCTGTTGGCGCGCTGTGATGTCGGCCAAGCGATCGCGGTCGGCCTGGGTGCACTGTCGCCCATCGGACGCGACAGCCTTGATATTGGATGGTGGAGTTGCGCAGCCCGCGACAAGCGCTAGCAGGACGATTTGCAGCATTGATTTCACGAAATTCCCCCGGATTTAGGTTCATCCTCGCTTTGCGGTTGAGTTCCGTCAAGACATGCTGAGGGTTATCTTTTGGACTTACGCCAGCCAGCTTGTTTGGCTTCTGCCTCTGAACAAAACCACCGCTCGCCTTTTCCCTCGGAAATCTTGGTCTGGCGATAGAACTTTTGACCCGGGGTGTGGTAGATGCGCTCGCCCTCTGAACTGATGTTTCCTTTGATGTCGCACGACGATGAGCCTAGGAACGTGAAGCTCGGGCTCGGCGCCACAGCCGTTGGCGCAATGTCTCCAGAATGGTTTGCCCGCCAGTCCCATGGGTTCTGAAACTGCCCCTGCCAGACGCCGCGCTTGGCATTCTTTGCTGCGGCTTGGTGGCCAGCATACTCGAGCCCAGAATATCGCGGCCAATCGAGCGCGTGGCCGCTCTCGACTAGCCAACCGGCAACGGATTTGCCATCGGCGCGAATACAGTTGCCGACGAAGCGACCATATTGATCCCACTCGACAAACGCGCATTTGACCGGGCGAGACTTCGCCAAGAATTGGTCAAGCGCCTTCGCAGCGATGCGCCCGCAGGCGTACTCCACGCCCTTTGCATCCTGGCAGCGCTGTGAGCTCTCCGGGGCATCGATCCCGTTGAAGCGGACACGTTGGCCAGCGATCTCGATAGTGTCGCCGTCGATGACGGAGGCGCGGCCTTGGATGGTTGTTTCAGCCGGGCGCGGAACGCTCGAGCCCACGCTGTCGAGCATGCGGCTAATTTGAGCACCACTTCGCTCGACGGCCTGATAGGCGAAGATTCCACCGATGATCGCCACCGTTGGAACCAGTTTTCGCACAGCGTAGGGTAGCTTGCGCCGCCTCTGACGCACCCGCTGCGGCAATTTTCTTGACGGTCGGCTCTCCCAGCCTGTCAAAGCCCCCTCCAGACGGTCGTGCAACTGGCCACGTAGGGCCACATCACATGCACTGCCTAGATCTTCGCTCAGCCGCCTAAGTATCGCAAGATTCCATACTTCACGAAGAGCTGTTTTATCGATAGCTTGATTAACGTACTATCGGGGCTGGGGAGCTCGAAATGCATACTATTCGGCAAAACGCCGCTGTTGTGGCAGCGCTTCTCGCTCTGTCACTTGCTGCGTGTACCACCTCCCAACAAGCGCTCAGTAAGAACCCCAAGGCCGTAAGCACATCGGCACTGTGCCGGTCTTTTGTCACCACGAATGACGCACAGTTCAAGCAAGCGCTTTATGTCGAGCTATCAAGTAGGTCGGTCTCGGCCCTCCAGTGCGTAGACATGGTCAACAACCAAAACAACGCGATCGCAGCTGGCGTCGCTATCGCAGCGGTTGGCGCAGCGGTGGCGGTGTGCGCCAACAACGATTGCGGAGGTGGAGGAGGCTATCGCCCAAGCTATTATCAAGGTGCGGATTGGGATGCCTTCTACAATGCGTACGGTCAGATTGTCTGGGCTTGTCGGGAGATCGCGTCCGGTCGCTTTACCTACGACACCAACTGCTATGGCAAGGCGCAGACTGATTGGCGGTGGCCGTCAAAGTACGTTTGACAAGGCGCGCGGACCAAGAACGGCGCATTTGCGGACGGCAGCTTGCAGGAACCGATTGCATGTTCGTAACGCCCTTAGGTCGTGGACGACCCGCTGCGCGGGAGGGGTGTCTGGAGTTGAGGTACACGGGCCAGGCGTCGCACCAGTCGTCAAACAGCTTGGCCCTCGTACGCCTGCGACTTCGATATGTTTGGCGTGCGAGGCTACCCGCCGGCAACCAACCGGGCTATGGATCTGGGGGATATTGAAGGGCGTCTGATACGGATGTCCGATGCCGCACGAACGGTCATCTCCAGCCTCCCTCAAGGCCAGGTTGCGCCAGAAGGTCACGATGCAAGATCACGCAATGTGGCTGCTCAAGTAAGCTGAAATCCTTCTGGGCATGGAAGCTGCATCATGAATAAAAGGCTTCCACGCTGAAAGCTGCCCCACGAGAGGGGCTAATGATATTGCCACGAGCGGCACGAGAAATGGATCATGCCGCCTGATCAGCGAAGGAGGCGACATCGGCTATCGCCTGAAATTGCTCAAGGTATTCCGGTCGGTGCTGAAGAAGGTAGCGCACGACGCGCGGATTGCGGAGCAGCTTGCTAAGATAGCCCTTTACGACAGTCAGTTGGAGATGCTCCTTTCCGTAGGTATCCTGAATCTCAGCCATGGATTCTTGGAGGCGGGCGAGTTCTTTCTCCATACGAGCCATCGCCTCCGGTGTGACCCCACGCACCTTCTTCGACTTCCTCTCGCCAGCAAGTTCATTGGTCGGCGTACCGGCGAGAAGCGCGGTGGCGTAGGCCGACGTATAACTGTTCGCAGCAATCATCAGCTCGGTCGCCTCGATCTGGCGCAGCGGTTTCATACGCTTGAGGATCTCGAACACGGCCATCGGGCACATCGTGTCCTTCAGCATCGACACGACCTCATGACAGACGCCGTCTAGCAGGGTCGCTTTCCGCCGCACGCTGTTGACATGGAGGCTGAGCGCCCGGGCGATCTTCTCGTTGGAGACGCCGCGGGCGATCGCCTTCAGGATCATGGAGTGCTCCTGAACAGCGGAGAGCCGGCTGATACGTTTGTTGAAGGTGAAGCTCTCGTCGTCGGTCGAGACGAGGCATTCAATCTCAGTCGCGCCTAAGTCCTTCAGGATTTCGACACGGACATGGCCGTCGAGCAGGAGATAGTTGTTAGGATTGCCATCGATCCTAGCGATCACGGGGGGCTCGACCAGCCCGATCTCGATTACCGATGTGCGGATCTGTTGATACTTGTGGCTTGCCTTGACCGACGCCCGAGGCGGCCGGACAGGCAGGAGGGTGTCGATCGCCACGATAACGCATTCAGGCTCGAAGGCTATCCGCGCCCAGGTTTCAACGTTTGTCATGCTGCCTCTCCTACGATGCGGTTCTCCAAGTCCTTCGGCAAGGTATCGAGACGTTCAGCCCGCAGGAGTGTGACGAAGTTCTCGTCGGCCCGCAGGTTCTTCAAGGCTTCCACAACGAAGAGTAGGCGGGTCTGTGTCACCTCGGCTTTCTTCACCAGCAGGCGCTGCTTGTCCGCCTCTTGCTGAAAGACGCGGACGAAGGCCTCGGACGTCCTGGCCTTACCTAGCTTCTTGCCAAAAGGGTTCGTGAACATGTGCTTGCCGCGCCGCGCCCTCTGCTCGATCAGGCGCCGCATCTTTATTAGACGGGGGCCGGAAATCTTACCCTCGGTGTAGGCCTCAGCCAGCATCTTCTGGGTGGTCTCGTCATCGGCGCGAGCGATTTCAATAGCGACCGAGATGGGAATGGTTCCAGCGTCGACGGCTTCGATAAGGCGCTGCTCACCCTTCTCGATCAACGTGGCCATCATGTTGACCCACTCCGGCGAGGTGCCAATCTTTTCCGCGATCTGTCGGTCGTTGTAGCCGCGCGTGCGCAGTGTCGCGACATCTTGGAGAAGGTCGATGGAACGGTGCTGCCGGCGAGCGCAGTTCTCAACCAAACTCATGACGAAGCATTCCTCCTCCGATGCCTCCTTGACGATGGCCGGAATCTCGGTCTGGCCGAGCTCACGAAAGGCCTCCATGCGCCCTTGGCCACAGGCGAGTCCGTAGGATCGCTGGCCATCCGTTCCGATCATGGTGTTGACGCGGATCGGCGTTTTAACCCGACCGTCTTGATGCTTTCGACCACCTCCAAAAATTTACGCCGATTGCGGGCGCGCGGATTCAGGACGACGATCCGGTCGATCGGGATCATCTCTACATGAGTGTGCTTCGCTTCGGTCATGCCGCCTCCTCAAACTGGGCTCGAGCCGCAAGAGAGAACAGGAACTCCAGCGTCTCGAAGCGATAGCCGTCCAAGGACAGGCCGTTGCTCTCGGCGAGGCGAAGCTTCGGCTCGGTCATGTCGAGACGCGGGAGCAGGTAGTAGTCGAGCGGGGATACGTTGCCTCGGTCCATGCGGACGGCGATCGTGACATCGGGCGCGAGTCCAGTGTCGAGCCGAATGCGCCACCGCGGCGAAGCCGCTTGCGTCTCACCGCAACGGGCCACGACGACCGAGGCTGTGAATTCGTCGTTGACGTCGATTAGCCCCGTTTCGGGATAGACTCGGACGTCGCCGCCGGCGGCGCGCAGGCCGTCAATCACCGTTGCAACGACGTCCGGGTGCATGCCCCTCAAGCGCCGATTAATCTCGATATAGCGATAGTCCCGCTGCGGGCTGTAGCCAACCAAGCGATAGGCGCGTAGCAGGCTGCCGAAGCGATTCCGGTAGACGCTGCTCGACGGCATGTCCTCGCGCTCATCGATGATGATGCTGGAAAGGGAACCCTGGGCCTCCAAAAGCGATCTGAGCAAGACGAGGAGTTCATCGTCGTCGAGCCGCCGGCATCGGTCCTCCACGATTTTCGCGGCGCGATTGAAGGTTGCGACGTCGACGATCGCCGCGAACGCGCCACTGGCGCGCACCCAATGTTCCTTGGGGTTTACCACTCGGCGCATTTTGAGTTTGAAGGAGACGCGGTTGAAGACGTTGTCACCGATGTATTTTGGGTTAGTTAGAACCTGATGGACCGTGCCGCGCGTCCAAGGCCGCGCCAGGTCGGTTAGTACCCCTTCCCGGTTGAGCCGGGCCGCAATCTCGGCCTCTTGCATGCGAAGGTCTACGAAGAGGCGATAGATGCGCTGGACAGTCTCAACTTCCTCGGTTGGTCCGGGGACTAGTATCACGCGGTCGGTTTGAAGGCTCTTGCGCTCGCCAATCGACAGCTGAGCCTTGGGCTCGCCGTTCTCATCGATCAGAAGCCGTCTTAGACCGTAGCCGGCCATCCCGCCTTGGCGATACCCCTTTTCACTAAGGCGACATTGGCCGGCGAAGACCTTCACGGAGAGTTCGCGGCTATATTCTCCGGCCATGACCCGCTTCACGGTCTTCAACAGGTTGGATCCGATGCTGCCGTCGTTCTCGAATTGCTCCGCACAGTAATGGACAACGATGTCGGCTCGGGAGCACAGGAATTCCAAGTGCGCACCGTGATCTGCGTTCTGGAAGCGTCCCCAGCGGCTGACATCGTAGACCAGGATCGTCCCAAAGTCGGCGGCACCGCGTTCGACATCGGCGAGCAAACGTTGGAATGCGTCGCGACCTTCCAGGTTCAGCCCGCTCTTGCCAGCATCCTCGTAGACCCGCACGATCTCGATGTCCCGAGCCTCGGCGAACCGTTTGATCGCGGCGAGCTGGTTTTCAGTTGAATAGCGCTGATGGTCGGTCGACATCCGCACATAAGCGGCAGCACGGTTAGACCAAACCTTGCCGCCTCTCACCGTCCGCGATGGTCGGTTACGCCCTTTCAAATGCGTACGCTCCACTCTTGTAGCTGTCTCGAAAGCAGCCGACCAACACTACAGTTCGGAGGTGGTGGAATGTCCTTTCCAAAGTCGGGCAACATGTTACCCAATCGGCCACGCGCGAAGCCGAGCAAGCCGTCTTTTGCCAGGTTGGTTTCGACAGCCCTACGGAGCTCCCTCAAGGGGCAGTCATCCAAAATCAAGACGGTGGCTCTTTGGACCGGCGCGAACGAGCGGACCGTGAAAAACTGGCTTTCCGGCGAGCGGGCGCCGAGTGGAGATCACTTTCTAGGCTTGGCGGCAAACTGCCCCGCCGTGCTCGCTGCCTTCCTGGCGGCAATCCAGCGGAACGACTGCCTGGTCATGGCCGATATCGAAGAGGCGCGCGCCAAGGTCGCCGCTGCGTTAGTAGCACTGGAAGCTGTGAGGGCTGTTCAGTTGGAGGCAGCAACCCTGCCGGTCAACAAGTGCTGATTGGGCGCTGCGTATCGCTGTGTGCCCAAGTACGCGTCTTGAATTCGTACGCCTATCCGGATCCAATTACTCATCGTGAGAAGCAGAAGGGAAGCCTCTTTGGGGTCTCAGGTCAGCCCCTGAACGCGCCGTCGAGCCTAATGCATTGTACGGCTGGCCGTATGTTCCTATGCCGTCTAGCCCGTTGCCAGTGCAAGATGACATGCTAATAGAACCCATTGGGTGCACTGCAGGGGCAGGTTTTGGCGAGAGCTTTTAGTGGACTTAACGGCCTTCTTGAAAAATTTCGGGAGAGCAACCACGACTACGTGGTGAATACCGAGATCTTTCCCAGTCTCGACGTTGAGCGGGTCGCACGAGACATGAAGCTGGCAGAAGAAGGTGAAGCTCGTGGCGCGCAAAATCAACCATCGAAAAGCGCTAAATCTTTGGACGACATCGAACTCTCCATCGTCGGAAAGGTACAGGATGCAAAGAATACTGCACATCATAACCTTGAAGACCAGTTGCATCTCTTTACAGAGCGACTAGCCAGTCTCGACTTCCAAGGTCAGTTTTCGGATATCCAAAAGACAAGCGCCGAAGGCGTCTCGGACTTCAAGGCGGAGATCGTAAAGGGGCGCAACGAGCTCCATGGGCTCCGGCGCGGGCTAGATGCTGCCGAAAAGGACTTTGACCATTTCCAAAAGACGCATCGAATTACACGTGCCCCTCGGGTGTCTGAGGGATCGGTCATGTTCTTCAAGATCTCCGTCCTCATCCTCGTATTTCTGCTTGAGGTTATCGCGAACGGCTTCTTCCTTGCTAAGGGAAGCGAGATGGGCGTTGTCGGCGGCATCGTCGAGGCGATTTCGTTTTCGTTCCTCAATATCGGCTTCACGCTGATCCTGGCTCTATTCTGCGTCAGCCTAACGGCTCATAGGTCATGGTTCCTGAAGCTCATTGGCCTAGCTTCCATCCTCGTCTACGTGAGTTTTGCCGTTAGCCTGAATCTGTTGCTCGCGCACTATCGCGAAATCTCAGGAACCTTCTTCGATGAAGCAGGGGTGCAGGCAATCGCCAGGATGCGAAATGATCCGTTTGGACTCGCCGACATCAAGTCCTGGCTGCTTTTTGGAACGGGCCTCATCTTTTCGATCATCACGTTTATCGACGGCTGGTACCTGCGAGACCCCTATCTTGGGTACGCCGGCGTCCACAAACGCCTGATTGCCGCCCGCGAGAAGTATGTGAGCCGCCAGGAGTACCTGATCGACAATCTCATCGACGTTCGTGATGAGCACAACGAGAAGGTCGATGCCATCATCAAAAGCCTGAGCGGCCGACGCAGAGAGCACAATGCGATCATTGCGCACCGCTCAAAGATGCTTTCGCTCTTTGCTCAATATCAGGACCAACTCGAGCGGACGGCGAACATGCTTCTGAGGAAGTATAGGGACGCCAATATCAAGGTTCGCACAAATGACGCTCCAAAGTACTTTGACAATACCTACAAGCTCGAGCGAGTTAAGCCCACACGCGCTTCTGATACAGAGCTCTCTGACAAAGAGATCTCAGCTTCAATCACCAAGGCCCAGGCTGAGTTAACCGACCAGATCAAGAACATTGCTGCGGTCTGTGAAGGCGGCATAGATGAGTTCCGGGAACTCGATAAGCTTCATCCGGAGGCCGCAAATGGCTAGGAAACGCAGACGGAAAAACGGCAGATCAGGGATGATCCTTGGCGGGGCGGCCATGCTAGCTCTTTCCGCGGGCCTCGGTGGCGGACTCATTTACCTCTATGTCAAAGCTTCGAACGCAACGAAGCTGGACCAAGCATCACTATGCCCGACAACAGGCCCAATCGCAGTGACTTCGGTCCTATTCGATACGACCGATCCAATCACCAAAACGACGCTGATTGACCTTAAGACCCAATTCAACGCTGTCGCTGAGGCGATCCCCATCGGTGGCTTGCTCGAAATATACGGTTTGACGGCAAAGCCAGGCGAACTCGTCAAAATGTTTGATGGCTGTAATCCAGGGGACGGATCCTCGGTTGATATCTGGACGCAGAATCCAGCACGCCGCCAAAAGCAGTGGGAAGATGCGTTCAACGAACCACTGGGGAAAGTGGAAAGCGAGATCGGGAAAGGGCAGTCAGGCGATCAGTCGCCTATCATGGCCGGAATACAAATTATCAAACTGACCGTCTTGGACAAGTTTACGAATATACCCAAAAAGCTAATCGTCGCATCTGACATGATCGAACACACGTCACTCTATTCCCAATATAAGTCAGGTATCGACTACGCCAATTACAAGTCCAGCCCAGCCTACACTGAATATGCGACCTCCCTCGACGGGGTGGAAGTTACGCTTTGGTACGTGAACCGAAAAGCGAAATCGTTCAATAGTGCCGAACACGTGACGTTTTGGGCTAACTGGGTCGAGGGCAATGACGGCAGTTGGCAAAAGCCGTTGAAACTGGAGGGCATGAATTGAAAATCGACACGCTAGCAAGGCGTTCCGCCCCCACGATCATTCAGAACTTGCCACTCATCGTTTTCGGCGGGTTCACTCTCATCGGGTGCGTTTTCATTGCAGTGTCGAAGCTTTCAGGGCTTAACCCGTTCATCTCAATGATGTTCCCGATCATTCTGATGCTCGGCTACCTTGGGCTATCATGGTACTCGGGGCGCGTACGCCTCCATGACGAGCAAACCGGTGACAATCTCTACTACATGGGGTTTCTGTTCACCCTCTCGAGCCTTGGGGTGTCGCTCTATCAGTTCACCTCAGACGGTTCGATGGACGATGTTGTCAGAAACTTCGGCATCGCCATCACATCAACAATTGTCGGCATCTCCCTTCGCATTCTTTACAACCAGACACGCCGAGACGTCCTCGACATCGAACGTGCGACACGTCACGACCTCGCGTCAATGACGAGGCGCGTGAGAGCGGAGCTGGAAAACACCTCGCGGGAGTTCGTCGATTTCCGTCGAGTCAACACGCAGATGATCACCGAAGGCTTCGACGACATGCTCCAGCACATGGAGCAGACCAACACGCAAGTCACAGAAACGGTGGAAAAGATGGCGGAAGAGGCCATCCGGCCCATGAAAGAGGCTTCGGCGAAGTTCGGCAGTGCGGCCGATACAGCTTTCGAGCAAATCGTTTCGAAGCTCAACGGGATCGTTGAGAACATAGAAAACGCAGCCAAGAAAATTGATGACGTCATGCTTCCTGAAGCCGTTATCAGGAACGAGTTCGCACCGATGGTGAAGGAGCTCGGCACGTCGATGCATGCCTACATCGCTAAGAATGAGGCCTCAATGACCGCGCAAAACGCTCGTTTCGATGCGGTTATGTCTGGCCTCGAAAAGGCAACAGATACGATGAGCAAGTCGATTTTGCTTATGGAAAGGGCGGTCATAGCTTCTGCGAAGGTTCAGCAGAACACTGACAGCATGGCGCGCAAACTGGAGCAGCAAAACAACGATATGGTTTCCGCTTTGAGCAGGGCGCTGGACGATGCCATGAAGGCCCAGGGCGTAGAAGAGCCAAGTACGATTGGCACAACTGTAAACGGAACGCGCCAATCGGTGCCAGTCGTACCTTTGACACCCACCGCACCCACACCACCGCCACCACCCGTCATGGCGAACGAGCCGACACCAATTGTAGAGCCATGGTCCCCACGTCCATCCGATGGGCAAGCCCCCAACATTGAAGGCAATGGCAAGAAGTGGTGGCCATTAGGATGAGCATCCAGGGCACTTCTGTCTCGAGCGAACAGCGTGGCTATGGCCGAGGCCTCATCCTCGGCCTGACGATGGCCGAGTCTATGCTCCTCCTCGTGTTCTGCCTCCTGCTCGCGGCTGGTGCCATCATCATCAAAGAGCGCAAGGAAGCCGACAAAGCCCTGCTAACTGCCTCCGATAAACAGGCACTGGAAATCGCTTTGGCCGAGGAGAAGGCGCTAACCATCCAATTGTCCGAGAAACTCAAGCACCTAAGCAGTGCGACTCCCAAAGAGATCGACGAAAGCTGGCGTGAGTTGGAGATCGCCAAACGGGATATTGACCAGCTCAAGGCAACTGGTCTCACTCTTGACGAGGTCAACAAGCAGGCCCCAGTTATCATCGAACTCAGAAATGAGGATATTACGCCTGCCGAGGTGGTCGAAGCATCTGCCGTGATCGAAAAGCTCCAAGAGCAAAACTTGACGGTCCAAGAGATCGAAAAGTTGGCTCCAGCGATCAAAGTTCTCCGCGAGACAGTTGTTGTTTCCACGGAAGTTCCTGCGGAGGAGCAGCTCGCCGACGTCGTTAGGCAGGCTGAGGCCTTCAAAGCTACTGACGGGGACTCGAAACCGCACGAATGGCCGCCGATTATCAACCTCAGTGAAACCAAGGACTATTTCTTCAAGAGCGGCAGCGCTTTGCTCAGTCCTGGTTTCAGGAAGTTGCTAGCTGAAGACACATCACAACGCATCGCAGAAATTGCGACAAAGTACGAAGTCGATGTGATCGAAGTCATCGGCCATACCGATGAACAGAAGATCAATGGGGTCAGGTCAAACTTGGATGCCGAGATGAAAGGTATTCTCGATGGCACCACATCGGTCGGAAAGATGCGGCCAGGCGACAATGCCGGGCTTGGTCTTGCGCGAGCTATGGCCGTCGCCGGAGTGCTGGGTAGCGTCCCTGAGCTTCAAGGTCTTACGATCCTGCCGATGTCTGGCGCACAACTGATCCTACCTGGGGACAGACTGACTGACGGAGCCCAAACAGGCGATGTTCAGGATCGCCGAAGAATCGAGATCAGGGTACGGAAGCGAAACATACCAGAACCGTCGCAGCCATAACGATCCCCGCTCATCGCCAAGCGGGAGCTCTCCAGCCTGCATCCAGAGCTTCTCTCTCGCTGCAAAACCAGCGTTCGCCTTTGTCTACACTAACCTTCGTCCTTTTGTACCAAGGGCTCCAAGGCGCGTGGTAGATGTTCCCGTTGGAAGAAATGTTGCCTTTGATGGGGCAGCCCTTTGGAGCTTCTTGTGCTGCCACCTGCCACTTCATGTCGCGGTAGTCCCAAGGAGCCTGGGTCTCAGCTTGCCAGACACCTAGTCGCTGCCCACGGGCTGAAACCTCATCTGAAACGTAGTCTATCGAGTATTTTCGGAAAGCCCAAGCATATCCCTCTGCGACCAGGGTCTTATTGATGTCGGTCCCACTGGGGGTGAAACAGACTGCTAGGAGCCTGTCATAGCCGTCGTACTTTTTGCCTTTGCAGACAACGCCATTGGCTATCAGGTCACCAAGCCTATCCATGGCGGCATCGTCACAATCCCAGTTCTTGCCGTTTGACATCTTGCATCGCTGGCCAACCTCAGGCGCGTCGATGCCATGAAGCCTGATACTGATCAGGCCAACTTTAATCGTGTCGCCGTCGATAATTTTTGCGGGTCCAGCGAAATCGCCAGCAATTGCGGGAAGAGAAGAAGAAACAATAAGTACGGCCGTCTCAAAGAATTTACGCATCATCTTTCCAGCAACATTCCATCTTAAAATAAGCTTTTGTAATTTTGCAACTCACCCGAGTGGAGATAGATTTTGTCGTAAAAGTCAATAATTCGAAGCAGAACTTAACACTCAAATGCGGATCAAACCTGCCGTAAGGGTAGATCTAATAAAGAAATCGCACGCCTTCCCCCTAGCAGCCCAGGACACTATAACCGGCACCGGACTGGCTCAAGTCACTGGCGGGCGGACCGCCAGCCAGCTTGCTGCGCTTCCGCTTCTGAACAGAACCAGCGCTCGCCTTTTGCTGCAGTGACCTTTGTCTTCGCGTAAAATTTCTGGTCTGGCATGTGATAGATGCGATCGCCGTCGGCTGCGATGTTCCCCTTGATCCGACAGGACGACGACACCAAGCCATAGCTCGGCGGCGTCGTGGCCGGCTCCTCTGGTACATGGACAATCGCGGGTTCAGCAGTCTCGCCTCGTTGTTGGGCGCGCCAATCCCATGGTGGTTGGAATGAGCCCGACCAGACGCCAATGCGCTCTCTCTTTGCGGCGCTCTGATGAGATGCGTAGGCCCCATTGCTATACCGCGGCCAGTCAAGCGCGTGGCCGTTGCGGGCTAGCCATTCAGCGATGTCGTTGCCATCAGCGCGGCGGCAATTGCCGACAAAGCGGCCATAACGATCACGGTCGACGAATTCGCAACGGGACGGGGAGGATCGTTCGAGATACTTTGCAAGGGCTGCGGCTGCGACTGAGCCACAACGATAGTTCGCGCCCTTTGCATCCTTACAGATTTGGGCTGATTCCGGTGCGTCAATACCGTTGATACGGACGCGTTCACCACGGATTTCGATGGTGTCACCATCGACAATCGATGCTCGGCCGACAAGCGGCTGTGTAGGGATCTTGAGATGAGCAGGCGCCCCCTGATCAAATCCGAAATAGCCTGTCGCGGCCGACGCCAGCAACAGCAGACTCACTGTAGCTGTTGATCGGGCACGGGGCAGGCTCCACCGCGGTCGCTTCGAGGCGGATACCAATCGAAGGGGCGTTCGAGGCGACAAAGGCTCCTGCGATCGTTTCATACCCAATGCCTGGTTCCAGGGAAGACTACCCTTTGGTCTTTGCAATCTGGTGGAGGCGGATCGCCGTATTTTAGCGATCCTGCCTATTTCCCGACCTGAGAGCGTGCAGTTTTCCGTTCAACGGGTGGCTAGTTAGCGACGTGGCCACTGGCCGTGATCAAAGAGCGTGGGCACAACAACCGTCTGCCATCGACTATCTCTCGGATAAGAACCCGAGGCCCTCCGGGCCAAATTTCGGAAGGAGCTTGTCCTTGCAATAGCTTTTGCCGCTTCCCTCGAGAAAGCCGGCAGCGGTGGCGAGATAGGGCTCAATCTCTGTAGTGAACCTCGTGTGGTCGATACCGTGTTCCTCAAGATAGTCGACCAGCCGCGGCGCACTTAGTTCGTATCTGCACCGCTCGCCACCCTTAATTGTGAGGGCAGCATTGAACAGAGCTTCTTCCTCTGGCGATGTGGCAAGAGGATGGGAGGGTTTATCTGGTCCGTTGCGAACCGCCTTGGTTACCTCGTCGACCGATTTCTGTGCGCAAAGGGCAAGCCCGGCATCGATCACCGCATCGACGAGCTTGATATGTGTCCCGCGTTCGAGTTCTTCGATCGGTGCCACCTTGTCATTTGCCAACACGATGCCGTCGCCAGCCTTGTGGCGAACAAACTGCCGGGCCTTGCCATTGGCGGCAATGAAGCGCTCGCCGATGGTGAAGAAGACCGCGTTGTTGCCGTCGGCGAAGCAGATCACTTTGGTCGAGGGCTCCTGGAGCGACCAGGCACCCGCCGGGACATCCTGTTTGACCAGGACCTTGGTTCTCGGCTTGCGATAGCTCACCCGTTTGCCCAACGCCTTGTTGATGTGGGTCAGGCCGACAATTTCAGGGGCGGATGGGGTAGGAGGCGTAGTTGTGGTTGTTGTGGCAACGACATCGGTGGTTGCCAATGGCGAAGGCCCGGCATCTTCCGGCGGCCGACTTGCTGATTGAGGTTCTGGTGCAATTATAGAGCCGCCTTGGTCCCGAGGGGCAGGCGCCCAGCCCAAGGCGATTGCAATGACAAACGGCGCGATCAGGATGCCAGGCAGTCCCAGGAGGAATGCCTGGGTTCGCGATCGAAACGGCGGCACTGGCCTGAACAGGCTCGCCAAGACAAATATCAGTCCGAAGAGCCAGACGATGACGAGTAAGGCCGTCAGGTCGTTGGAAGCACCCATGATTCGTTCTCCAATGGCGTCCGGGCGTCTGGCCGGATCGTAGGCATCATTGGAGTGGACATTGGCGTACTATCGATACGATTTACAAGTCAATTCCGCAGGTTAGCTCGGTTCTAACTCCGAATGCCCGCATTCATGATACGGCTCATGGAGCTCAAACTGGCACTCGGACGACGGATCAAGACGCTGCGCGAGCTGCGTGGGCTGACGCAAAACGACTTCGCGGCCGAACTCGACCGCAGTGTCGATGCTGTCTCGATGATTGAACGGGGACTGAATTGGCCGTCAGTAGCCACGCTAGAGAGAATGGCTGCGGTGCTTAACGTGTCGACGACGGAACTGTTCAACGACCTGGGCACAACCGGCCCTGTCAACGGCCAGGATCTGGTGGTCGTTGCTCGAGAGCTGCTGGCGAAGCTCGGGCAGTCAGAGCTCGAGGTGGCCGTTGCGACACTTGAAGCGTTGGCTCGCAAATCAGCGGCAGCATCTACAGTTCGCCCATGAATGGGATCGGAGCCCGACCCGTATGACGGTTATCAGCGCCGATTGATGACGTCGCGCCTTTCGCGAACCCGCTTACCCATCACCGGATCGAATTTCGGCATACGATTGCCGAGGGCCTGCATGTAACGCAGGAATTGCTCCATACTATCAACCTGATCGTCGTGTCGCGAACCTGGGAAGGCCAACACCTCTTTCAGGAATTCATCGCGCCACAAGGCAGCTTCCGGGATGAGCACCCTGCCTTGCTCAATGAGAGAGGACACACCGGCGACACGGCTGACCTTGTCGCTGCGGGGGGTGCTCTTGGGGAGGTACGCGTCCCGATAGACTAGGGGTAGATCCTTGAGGAGCGCAAACCCTGTTCCAGCCCGCTCGATCAGAATGATGCCGGGCCGAAACTCTCGCGCTAGTCTTAGGGCCTCCTTGCGGAGATCGGGATACTCAAGCTTCTTGCGACACAGGTCGAGCAGGTAAAGTTGCTTACCTTTGACACCCCAGGTTGTACAAACGGAGAAGTCGTTTTGCTCCTCAGCGTTCGAAGCGGTGTCCCAGCTTTGGACGACCAGATCGAACTCTTGGCGTTCAGGCGGCGTCCGATAGCTCTTGAGCCAGTTACGTCGGATCAGATTGCCGGCCAGCGGGATCGGCTCTTGCTGATATTGTGCCGAGAACTGATGCGTACCGATGTCTTGTCTTAAGGCATCGAGATGGTCCTGGCCTTCTCGGTCTTGCTGGATCAGTTCGCCGGCCCGGCGGTGATAAGTACGGTTGTTGAGGCCATTGCCGGTACGGTAGATGGTATCGACTGTGGCAATCGCGGGGATATTCAGGATGGTCCAGCCATGGTCGTCACGCTCTGTCAGGTGACCCACCAGATCGTTTTCGTGGAGGCGTTGCATGACGATGACGATCGCGCCGTCCTTCTTGCTATCGAGGCGCGACACCACGGAATTGTGATACCAAGTGTTGACCGCCGTTCGTTCGGCGTCTGACATCACCGAGCCAGCCTTGATCGGGTCGTCGATGATGATGATGTCACCGCCTCTCCCGGTGAGTGTTCCATCGACTGATGTGGCATAACGAAACCCACCTGACGTGGTCTTTTGCTCGATCTCGGTGTTCTTGGTCTTGCTCAGCCGGGTCTTTGGAAAAAGACTGGCGTAGAGTGGGAGATCCAGAACACGCCTGAACTCATTCGAAAGGTTCTTCGTCAGGTCCTGCGAGTACGAGATCGATATCACCTTGCGCGCCGGATCTCGGCCCAAGACCCAAGCGGGGAAGGCAATCGATGCAGCGAACGACTTAAGGTGTCGTGGTGGAAGGGTAATGATAAGACGCTTAAGGGTACCACGTTCAACTTCCTCGAGATGCCATGCGATCGCGTCGATGTGCCAATTGGGCTGATAGCCATCGCCGTTGAGTTCGCCGAAGACACTTCCAACAAAGGCGCTGAGCGACCTCCGTCGCAGCTCTGCGAGAAACTGCGACGGGTTGTCTAGGGCGATGAGAGTCGGCTGAGCCCCACTCATCGAGCTAGTCCTTCCGCTTTCTGCTTTGAGGACCGATCGACATATCCAGTGCAGTGTCACCGAGAAGATGCCGGAGCTGGGCTTGGTCAGCGGGTGAAAGAGCCTGCTCATGAACGGGATTATCTGCAGGCTCGGCATCCTCGCCCGCGATCACGATCAGTGCCTTTATGGTATTGAGGTCGCCTTTGATGGCTTTCACCATCAACGACTTGATCAGGGCCTCTCGCTTGGTGATCTTGCGGGTTCCATCGCCGTCACGGATCTCAATCAACTGCTGTAGCTCTCGCTGAAGGATAGTCTTGAGCGACAGGCTTTCTTTCGGCCGACCTTTCGGGTTGCCGCTTTTTCCCGGTTTGAACTGCGCCGCCTTTGGCGGTTTGCCATAGCCGACATCATAAGGCTCGCTGGTGCTGTTACTGCTGCTTACGGATTGCGATGGTGCAGGCGGCGTGCTCGGCAGAGCCTTACAATAAGGACTGGGAGCTGCAGCCTGCGGCGGCGGCGGCCGACGTCGCCGCGGCGCTGCTGCATCATGAGATGATTGGACAGGATTGCCCGCGGGGGCGCTTCGCGAGGGCCCGCTCATACCCGACCTCCCTTGCTGGCAACAACGTCCGGCTCAATGAGCCAGGTCGGAACACGCCGGCGCCGCGGTACGGGAGGGTTGGATTGCCCCAAGCCAACTTGCTGTGCAGAGGCCGGCATGACCAAAGAACCCTCGTTGAGAGGGCAAGTATCTAAGGTGTCGGTGCCGTCTGTCTGGCCAGAACTTTCGGCGCGACGCATCTCGCTCATCGCATGGAAGCCAAGGCCTGTCTCAACATGGACCGCTTCGATGCCGAACCGCTCCTGAAAGCGCCGCAGCGCAACATCGACATAAAGCGGATCGAGTTCAACACAGCGCGCAACTCGGCCGGTTTTTTCTGCGGCGATCAGCATCGTGCCGGAGCCACAAAAGCCGTCGATGACGATGTCGCCACGTTGCGAGGCATCCTTGATGATGTCAGCGATCAGCTCGACCGGCTTGACGGTGGGATGATCGGCAAGGCGTTTGTTGCGTTCTCGGCCAAAGCTGTTGAACCCAGGTACATCCCAGACATTGGTCCGGTTGCGGCCATGACGACCGAGCTCGATGTTATTGAGGTGGGAAGCGCCGGGTTTTTTGAACACGGCGCAGAGTTCATGGGCGGAGCGGTACAGGCTTCCCATGCCACCCTTCATCTTGTTCCAGACAGCGAGGTTGAGCAGTTCGTAATCAAGCCCGCGTCCCGCCTCGAGCAAGATCTCGATGTGCTTCCAGTCCATGAAGGAATAGATCAGGCCGCCAGGCACGAGGTGCCCAGCCATTGCCGACAAGCTCGATGTGAGGAACTGCTCGAACTGCTCAGGAGACATCTCGCCTGAGGCCTCAGCAAACTCCCGGTACCGGGTCTCTCCGAGCCCCATGATGCTGGCGATCCCGACATTGTAGGGCGGGTCGATAGCAATAAGCCGTGCCCTCTCCCCGCGCAACAAAGTGGCATAGGTTGCCTGTAGCTTTGCGTCTCCACAGATCAGGCGGTGCTGTCCGACCTGCCAGACATCGCCGAGCCGAGACACCGCGACATCAGCGGGAGCAACATCCATCTGATCGGCCGGATCGCTGCCATCCCCGGCATCAAGCACAACATCGAGTTCGCCGGTTGAAAACCCGGTCAGCTCAAGCTCGAAGCTGGTGTCGAGCACCAGGATGTCTTCGAACTCCAAACGAAGCGCACTCTCGTCCCAGGCAACGCCTTCGGCGAGTTTGTTGTCAGCGATGCGATATGCCCTGATTTGAGCCTGGGTCAGGTGGTCAATCCGGATAACTGGCAGTTCCGAGTATCCGAGCCGCCGCGCCGCTTCGAGCCGGGCCAGGCCAGTGATAACCGTAAGGCCGGCGTCAACGACGATGGCGCCAATGAAACCGAATTGTTCGATGGACCGGACAACGGCTTCAACATGGCGCTCAGTTATCTTGCGCAAAGCTCGCTTGGGCTCGATCAACCGGTCGATCGCAACCATCTCGACCTCGGGATGGTTGGATCTGGCCTGAGCATCGTCAAAGCGACGTGTTCCTTGTGCGTTTAACATGGCAACGACCTCCTCGTTCCGCCGGAGAGATCCGGCGAGATTAGCAAGATTGAACTTTTCGAAAGGCCTGCCCGTCCGCACTACAGGTTGGGCCATCCCTCGGCGGGACAGCTAAATGTTGCCGATTCGGGCCTCAGAGAACAAGTATGGAGACAAGTATTTTTTCGCATGATTCACAACGGCCCGCGCCGTGACAAGAAATTGGTGAGGGGGTGAAAGCACAGGATAAAAAATAATCTGATATAATTATCACTAGTATGACGAATATTAAGAAAACAGATACACGTGCGAGCCGCCACCTCTATGATCAGGCGATCACCAGCAAGGTGCCCCAGGCTGTCATTGACCACCTTGAAACGGTCCAGGTCGATGAAAAGGACGGCGAATTCCTCCCCGCGACCGCGATTACGCCGCGCCAGGGCCTGGTTCAGTCGGTCGAGGAACAGAGCCCGGTTGGGAAGCCCGGGCGAATGCGAGATGGGAACTTCACAAGGGCAAGCATCGTTGTATGCGAAAATGAGGGTCTGATATAAACGTATCGGCACACCTTGGGTGTCGTCATGGTAGACGGTCGACGGAAACCACGAAGGGAACATAGTCCTTGGCGTGCTGGTCATGAATTAGAACTGGCACTGATAAGCGCGTTAGCAAATGGGGGGCTGCATGATCCAGGGAAGGTAGCCGGCACGACTAGTCCTTGGAAACATATTCCTCGTTCCGAGGGCTCAGCCGACCGGGAGTATCGGCCAGCCAACCGGCAGACAAGAAGCCCATGGTATCGACCCGCAAGCGAGCGGTAGACAGATCCGAAGGGGGTTCGTCGCGCATCCTAAGAACCCTGCGGTTGGCCGATAGTTGCAGACGGCGACCTTCCTCGTTTGGGCTTGGGAGGGTAATCGCCCCATCGAAACAACCCCAAATTGCGCTGTGCGTCCGGTTGGGGCGCTGTCGCTCCCGAGTGTGAGCAATTTTTCTGCTCGCCCTTAACGAAGCGATGGTGCCAGCCTCATCTGAGGCGGCGGAGTTGGCAATGCGCAGTCCGCACCTCGGTGAATGTAGGCACTGGCGAAATCGATCACCTGGCCAAGCGAAATAGGTTCACAAGGCTTCGTGACTGCTCCGATAGCACCGGCATAATCTAGCGGGATCTGGTCGGGGCTCCCGGTGACAAACACCACCAAGACGTGATGATCGTTTGCTAGCCGCTGAGCAATATGCGGCCCCGTGAGCCCGTCTTTCAGGTTGAGGTCGACAAGGGCCAGATCCGGAGCATGCATTCGAGCTAGCTCCAGCGCTCGCTTCGCATGATCCGCCATGCCGACCACGTCCAGTCCTAGTTCGAGCAATTGAAATTCCAAGTCCAGCGCGAGGAATACTTCGTCCTCAACGATGAGTACCTTTAGCGTTGGCTGACCAGATCGAACCACTGAAACGCCTGTCGCGCAAAGAAAATGTAGGCGTTCCGCGGTGCGCTGCCTGCCGCCTTTGTCGCAGCAACAAAAACCATGCTTAGCGGGAAAGGTTCCCTTGCCACGTAGAAGGGGGCGCTACGGACGCAAAGGTAGGCAACCTCTACTCAGGGTGCGTTTTGGCGCGACTGCTTTAGAGCGACCTTCGGCAATGGCGCCGATGGCTCGGTGCTGATCAGAACGCCGGCAATTCTGGCGAAGCTGACAAAGGCCTGTCGTGCCTGTTCAACGGACATTTGTCCGGCGATCGCCGCGTTGCAGCTTCTCTCGGCGCAGGTGAACACCGGCCCCCGACGACCTGTCGGCCAGTGCTTCAGGAACATCATCGCCTCCTGCACCGAGTCGATCTCGTGGACAGCGCCGTTTGTTTCAACCTGCACCGGAGCCAAGAAAGGGAGTTTTGCCATTCTTACCTCCTAACTTGTGGTTGTGTCCGGTGCCTCGGTCTGCTTTTCCGTGGCTCCCGGAGAAGCGATCGGACGTTTGGTCGAGGCCGTTCTGGCGGGGAATTCAGCACGGCATAGGCTAGGTTTTGCCTTTCAGCGAACGCTATGGCCGCTTCCTGGGTCGGAAAATCAAGCGTGACCTGGGTCAGCGTATCATCCCCTCCGGTGTAGCCCATCAAAGCGTCAATGAAGGGCGGCGTCCGCCGTTCAAACACCAGCCGCCACGGTTGAGCCCTGCCGCGGGCAGAGGTCATGACACAGCGGCCAGGCCGGAAAATCCGCGCCGAACTTTGCCCGCTCAGTGGTGGCCGCTTGGCGGGAAACATCATTGGAAGCTTGACGTTCGCCGTCCGCCCGCAATTCAACAGGATGCGGTCCGTCTCGACGTTTGGTGTCAGCGGCGCCGTCATCGACTCCTCCTCGCCTGAAGATGCCGGCCGGGACCTTGGGCCCGACCGGCCAGTCAGCCATCACTTGGTGGTATTGATCGCGATGCGCTTGGCGTTCGCCTGCGCCTTTTCCGTCTTGGGCAGGGTCACTGTGAGGACGCCGTTCTTGAATGCCGCCTCCACCCTGTCCTCATCAACCTCGCGGCCAAGAGCAAGGCGCCGCTCGAAACGCCCGTAATAGCGTTCGCTGAACTGACGATCCTTGTCTTCGGTTTCCGATTTCTTCTCGCCGCGAAGTGTGAGAACACCGTCGTCAAGCAGAACCTCGACGTCGTTCTCGTCAAGTCCGGGCATTTCCGCGACCACCCGGATTTCCTTGTCGTTCTCCGAGAATTCGACGCTTGGCCAGGCGCCGTTCCGAGGCGTCATGCGGCCAAACACCGACGGTGTGTCAAATCCCCGGAACACCTCGTCGAACAGCCGGTTGACGTTGCGATGCAGCGACATGAACGGATCCATGTCTTCGCTGCGATAGATCGTCGGAGCCTGGTTATTGCCACGGTTCCATGGAATCAGGTCACGCACACTCATTGTCGTTTCCTTTCGTCTTTCTTGTCCTTTCTCGTCAGGTCACGACGACACCCCACCCCAGATGGGGTGTCGCGCTGGCCGGTTCAGGTAAGATCATGCCGCTACGTTGCCTTCGATCCGCTTCGACGCAGACTTCTTGTCAGCGTCGGCGTTAATCGCGATCCGTCGCGGCTTCATCTCCTCAGGAATTTCCTTCTTGAGGTCGATGATTAGCAGGCCGTTCTCGAGCTTGGCACCCATGACACTGACATGGTCGGCGAGTTCGAAACGACGGTCAAAGGTCCTCATCGCCAGTCCATGGTGGAGATACAAAACCTCGCCATTTTCTGTCTTCGAGCCGTTGATGACGAGCAGGTTCGGCTCATGGGTGATCGAAAGCTCGTCTTCTGCGAACCCGGCTACAGCAAGCGCGATGCGATAGGTGTCTTCACCGAGCTTGACGATGTCATAGGGCGGCCAGTTGTCGGCCTGCGGTGAACTGGATTTCTCGAGCAGATCGAAAACCCGGTCAAAGCCGATGCTCGACCTGTAGAAGGGGGAGAAGTCCATATTTGTTCTCATAGCTACATCCTCCTTGGAGCAACATAGGTACGAGGAAGCGCCAAGAAGCCTGGCGCTCCCTGACCGTGCCGGCCCTTTGCAGCGGCCGACGAATTAAGAGTTGGGAAGCGATTTGCTCGACGTCAAGGGGCGAGCAATCGAGCCGACATTTTGACGGCGTGGTGGTGGATTCACAGGCCGGGGCGACTGGAAAGCGCTCCGTCCAATGCCCATCTAGTCCGCTGGCGAATCGATGGAGGTAAGCGATGACCATGACGCGGGAAGACGTTGTCTCGGTCCTCGGACCGGTGGACGACACAGTGATTGCAGAAGTGATCATGTCCGGCGCTTCGCTCGATGAACTCAGGGAGGCGTGGGGTTGGGCTTTCGGCGACGACGCGTTGATGGGGCAAGGCCGCCCACTTCCCGGAACGCGGGTTGCGGCACTGATTGACTTGATTGAGCCCGACGATGACGAGATAGAGGGCCCGGCCGCACCGGGCCCTGGTGCTCACTGAATCGTAAACACCCCGTCCACTGCTTGCCATTCCGCAGGTTTGATCAGGCGGTGATGGGCAACGCGCACTGAATGGAGCGCGCCTTCAAGTTCCTGTTCCCAGTAGCTGAGGAAACCTTTCAGCGTCGGGAATTCCGGTGCGAGGTCGTATTCCTGCCAGACAAAAAGTTGCAACAACCGCGGGTAATCAGGAAGGTGATAATGGATCTCCGCGGTCGTGAGGCCGTAACCCTCCATCTGCAACCGGAATTCTCTGCTGAGCACAAGCTTGTTCTCGGTCACCATCAAGCGTCCAATCTTTCCGGACGTTCGCGGTTGCCGCCCTGGTCGAATTTGGAGGCGGCGTCGGCGCGAATTTCATCGAGCCGGCGAAGCGCATCCATGACGGCATCGAAAGTCACCGGGGCCGCAACGCCTGGTGGCTTGCGCAGGGCCGGTATGGATTCGACCGCGCATGCATCCGATGCCCAGGAGGCAAGAATGGCACGCTTTTCCTGAATGTCGAGCTGATCGTCCGTCACCACATCGTCGGGATGGCCGAAGAACCGGGCCGGGAAAAGCAGACGGTCCAGTGACAGATCCGTGGTTTCAGGGGCGATCGAAGGGATAATCGTCGGGACGGTTCGTTCCATCGATGGTCCTCCGTTACAACAATCTCCTTTGGGTTGACGTTTCGACGGTGGTCCTAGGCGGACCATCGTCGGACAAAAACTTTGGAGGATTCGAACGAAATTTCAAGCCCCCTCAATCGCGCATTCGCGGCGGATAGCTGCATGAATTCAGCGCGCTAGCACTCGGCATGCCCGAGTGCCAAAATTTTTGCAGCCACCTCTTGAAACTCAAATACACCTCACCCAGATCGATTGCGTGCGATGCCGAAAAAGGGTCGCGCACCCCGCGCCGGATCCGCTTCGGATGCGGCGCGGAGGAACCTCAAAAATCTGTTTGTCCATGAGGAGAACGACATGACGTTCCGTCCATTGCACGACCGTATCTTGGTCCGCCGCATCGAGGCCGAGGAAAAAACGGCCGGCGGCATCATTATCCCCGAGACTGCCAAGGAAAAGCCGCAGGAAGGCGAGGTCATAGCCGTTGGTCCGGGCGCCCGCGACGACAGCGGCCAGTTGCTGTCGCTCGACGTCAAGGTTGGCGACCGCATCCTGTTCGGCAAATGGTCCGGCACCGAGATCAGACTCAATGGAGAGGATCTCCTGATCATGAAGGAGTCCGACGTGATGGGCGTGATCGATGCCGCGGCCCAGGCCAAGAAGGCCGCCTAAGGTGGCACCCGGCATTTAAGAAGGAGCAAGAAAAATGGCTGCTAAGGAAGTCAAATTCCATACCGAAGCCCGCGAGAAGATGCTGCGCGGTGTCGACATTCTCGCCAACGCTGTGAAGGTCACGCTCGGTCCCAAGGGCCGCAACGTTGTGATCGACAAGTCGTTCGGCGCCCCTCGCATCACCAAGGACGGTGTCACCGTCGCCAAGGAGATCGAGCTGGAGGACGAATTCGAGAACATGGGCGCGCAAATGGTGCGCGAAGTCGCGTCCAAGACCAGCGACATCGCCGGCGACGGGACCACAACGGCGACAGTGCTTGCCCAGGCGATTGTCAAGGAAGGTGCCAAAGCTGTCGCTTCCGGCATGAACCCGATGGACCTGAAGCGTGGCATAGACAAGGCGGTCGACGCCGTGGTCGCGGAACTCAAGGTCAATGCTCGCAAGGTCACCAAGAACGACGAAATCGCTCAAGTCGGAACGATTTCGGCCAATGGCGACGCCGAAATTGGCCGCTTCCTGGCCGAGGCGATGCAAAAAGTCGGCAACGAGGGTGTGATAACGGTCGAGGAGGCAAAAACCGCCGAAACCGAACTCGAAGTCGTCGAAGGCATGCAGTTCGATCGCGGTTACCTGTCCCCCTATTTCGTCACCAACCAGGACAAGATGCGCGTCGAGTTGGAAGAGCCTTATGTTCTGATCCACGAAAAGAAGCTGTCCAACCTGCAGGCTTTGCTTCCGGTTCTGGAGGCGGTGGTCCAGTCTTCCAAACCGCTGCTGATCATCGCAGAGGACGTCGAGGGCGAGGCGTTGGCTACCCTTGTCGTCAACAAGTTGCGAGGCGGCCTCAAGGTCGTTGCCGTCAAGGCGCCTGGCTTCGGCGATCGCCGCAAGGCGATGCTGGAAGACATCGCCATTCTGACCGGCGGCACGGCGATCTCGGAAGATCTCGGCATCAAGCTCGAAAACGTGACGCTGAACATGCTCGGCCGCGCCAAGAAGGTGGTTGTCGAGAAGGATAACACCACCATCGTTGACGGCGCTGGCTCCAAGACCGAGATCCAGGGGCGTGTTGCCCAGATCAAGACTCAGATCGAGGAGACCACCTCGGACTACGATCGTGAGAAGCTGCAGGAACGCCTGGCCAAGCTCGCCGGGGGTGTCGCCGTCATTCGCGTCGGCGGCTCGACCGAGGTCGAGGTGAAGGAGCGCAAGGATCGCGTCGATGACGCGATGCATGCAACTCGGGCGGCAGTTGAAGAAGGAGTGCTGCCGGGCGGCGGTGTTGCCCTGCTGCGCGCGGTAAAGGCGCTCGACAATGTCCAGGCCGACAACTCCGACCAGAAACACGGCGTTGAGATCGTGCGCCGCGCCCTCGAAGCCCCAGTGCGACAGATCGCGGAAAACGCTGGCGCCGAAGGCTCGATCATCGTCGGCAAGCTGCGCGACAAGGCCGAGTTCGGCTACGGCTGGAACGCACAAACCAACGAGTTTGGCGACCTCTACACACAGGGCGTCATCGATCCGGTGAAGGTGGTGCGCACCGCACTTCAGGACGCCGCGTCCGTCGCTGGCTTGCTGGTCACCACCGAGGCGATGGTGGCCGAGAAACCGAAGAAGGACGCGCCGCTGCCAGCGATGCCCGGCGGTGGCATGGACTTCTAAGAGACAGAGAGGCTGTGTCCGCGTCCATCCGGGCGCGGACACAGCCCCAGACGGGTGATGCCATGGATACGATCAACATCAACAAGATTGCGCCGCCGCAACGTGCGGCGACCGAAATGAATTATGAGGCCGATCTAAAAGCCGTGCTGGAGCCGGTGCTGACCGAGGTGCTCGACATGACTGAATCCGCAGGCTGGGACCGGCGGAAGGCAGCGTACACGGTGATGTTCTTGGCGGCGCGGCAGCTGTCGGACGGAAAAGCGAACCCGAAAACGGATGTTTGACGCGGTCGCAAACTGAAACTGGCGTTCGCCGGCAAATGAGAGGAACGGACAATATCGTCCGTTCACGGTAGACCCGATGGCCAGCCGGTGGCGTCGAAAGGAGAAATCTAGAGTTCGGGGCCGAAAAATGACTACGCGTTGGTCTAGCTATCTTGCGCTTTCGGCAGTCTTTCTTGTTCTGGCGCCGGCGCCCGCATTGGCAGCCGCACCGCAGCCCGTCATTAGCGCAAGCGCCGAGCGCCCTCTTCCCGATGTATTGCAAGAAGTGACACCGGCTGTCGTCAACATCTCAGTCACTTCCGGCTCCGCAGCCCAGACCAATCCGCTTTACAATGATCCCTTCTTTCGTCGCTATTTCAACATGCCCGATGCGCAGCCCAGATTGAGCGCCGGATCGGGCGTCATCGTGGACGCCGAAAAGGGGTTCATCCTCACCAACCATCACGTCGTCGCCGACGCCAGCGAGATCACGGTGACGCTGAAGGATCGACGCCGCTTCACAGCTGAATTGATCGGCAGCGATCAGGCGACCGACATCGCGTTGCTCAGGATCAAGGGCGACCGGCTCACAGCCCTCTCCTTCGGTGATTCCGATACGCTGCGCGTCGGTGAACCAGTCGTGGCGATCGGCAATCCATTTGGTCTCGGCCAAACCGTTACCGCTGGTATCGTCAGTGCGCTTGGCCGCAGCGGCATCAACATCGAGGGCTACGAAGATTTTATCCAGACTGATGCCTCGATCAATCCGGGCAATTCCGGCGGCGCATTGGTGACACATGACGGGCGTTTGGTTGGCATCAACACTGCCATCATCGCGCCGGCCGGCGGCAATATCGGCATTGGTTTCGCTGTCCCGATCGCGATGGCGTCGACTGTGATGAAGCAACTCATTGAGCATGGCGAGGTGCGTCGGGGTCGTATCGGCATCGCCATCCAGGATTTGACGCCGGACCTCGCAGACGCGCTCAAACTCACCGAGAATTCCGGCGCCGTTGTCAGCAGCGTCGAAGACGGCTCGCCTGCTGCCCAAGCCGGGCTACTGGCCGGCGACGTGATCATCAGTGTCGATCAGCACCCGATCTCCGGCTCAGCCGATCTGCGAAACCGGGTTGGCCTGGCACCCGCCGGATCGGAGGTGGGCATCGAGTACCTGCGCGACGGCGCGCGAAAGTCTGTCACTGTGCGTATCGAACCTGAAAAGGGAGCAAAAACGGCGGCGCTGCCCGATCGTCTGGAGGGCGCGCAAATCGAAGATGCCGCTGGAAACGTGTTCGTTTCCCGCGTCGACGAAGGCAGCGCCGCAGCCCGTGCCGGCCTGCGAGCTGGGGACGTGATTGTCGCGGTCAACCGGCAGCCGGTCACAACCACGGTCGAACTGGCCACGGCACTGCGCAACACCGCCGGCACGATCGCGCTGGATCTGTTTCGTGGTGGGAACAAGCTCTTCCTGGTTATCCGCTAGGAGCATCCGAGTAGAGCAACGTGTTCATCGATTGGGAGAAGGAGATGAAAAAATCTGTTCGATGGATAATCGCCGCAGGAGCGGCCATTGCAGCGGCGTTGATCCCGGTTCCGGCGCTCGCGCAGGATCAACCAGCAAATCCTCAAGAGTTAACCGGCTTCTGGCTGACGACACCGCATCCTGACCTGGCGATCCGACCCGGCGAGACCGAGTCGATCCCGCTGACTTTGCGTAACCACAATCTGCCGCCTCAGCGTGCGTCGCTGGAGGTGTCAGGCATTCCCGATGGCTGGAAATGGTCGATCAAGGGTGGCAACCGCGAGGTTGGGGCCGTCATTGTGTCGCCCAATGCCACGGAAGAGGTCAAGCTCGAGCTGACGCCACCGGAGGGTGCGACCGGCACGAGCGTGCCGATCGACGTCAAGGCTCGCTACGGCAATCAAACGGCCGATTTGCCGATTACCGTGAAACTATCGGATGCATCCGAGGGCGGCTTGGAACTGAAACCGGAATTGCCGGCGCTGCGGGGTACTGCGCGCTCGACCTTCAGCTTCAAGGTCGAAGTGACCAACAACGGCGCCGAGGAAAGCTTGGTCAACCTGGCCGCCACTGCCCCCGAAGGCTTCCAGACACGCTTTAAGCGCGGGTATGGCTCGGAAGAAATCACCGGCTTGCCAATCGAAGCCGGCGCCACTCAAAACATTACGCTCGAGGTCACACCGGCACGCGCCGCGCCAGCTGGCAGCTATCCGATCGCCATGGAAGTTGCGGGTGGTGGCGCCAGCGCCGCGACAGAACTCAGCATTGAGGTGACGGGTCAACCGGAGGTCGCGTTGAGCGGCCCTCAGGAACGGCTTTCGGGCCAAGCGGTTGCCGGCAAGGAAACGACTTTCCCCTTTACGCTCGCCAACACTGGGACTGCGCCAGCGACGGATGTCGAACTTTCGGCCTCGCCACCCACTGGCTGGAAGGTGGAATTCGAGCCCAAGACCGTTGGCACGCTTGCGCCGAACGCCACAAGCGAAGTCAACGTAAAGATCACCCCTTCCGAGCGTGCTATCGCCGGCGACTACATGATCAATGTTCGCGCCAGCGGTGGAAGCGTGTCGGAATCGGCGCAGTTCCGCGTGACGGTCAATACATCGACAATGTGGGGCGTTGCCGGGCTCGGCGTCATTGCCGCGGCCGCACTCGTCCTCGGCATGGCTGTGATGAGGTATGGGCGGCGATGATGAACACCACAGTCATAACAGCAACTGGACTGGTCAAACGCTACGGCACGGCAACCGCGGTCGCAGGAATAGATCTGTCGGTTGAAGCCGGAGAAGTTGTCGGACTGCTCGGGCCGAACGGCGCGGGCAAGACAACCACAATCCTGATGCTGCTCGGCTTGACCGAGCCAAGTGAAGGCAGCGTACGCATCCTTGGCAAGGACCCTCTGCGCCAGCCCCTTGAGGTCAAAAGAGAGGTTGGCTACCTGCCGGACGCCGTCGGTTTCTACGATGCCATGTCCGGCCGCGAGAACCTGGCTTATACCTCCCGTCTCGCAGGCATGTCAAAGGATCTTGCTCGTGAACGGATCGCCGCGGCCCTCGAAAAGGTGCGACTGATTGAGGTCGCCGATCGGCAGGTCGGCACCTATTCCCGTGGCATGCGGCAGCGTCTTGGCATTGCAGAACTTCTCATGCGCAAATGCAGCGTTGCCATTCTCGACGAGCCGACTTCGGGTCTCGATCCCCAGTCGACCCAGGAATTGCTCGACCTGATCCAGGCATTGAGCCGCGACGGCATGACCATTTTGTTGTCGTCGCACATGCTCAACGTGGTTCAATCGATTTGCCATCGCATCGCACTGTTCAATAAAGGCAAGATCGGCTTTCTGGGCACGATAGAGGAGCTGGCAGCGCAAATTGGTGGCGGCGCCTTCATCGTAGACGTTGAGGCGGACGGCATCGATCTCGCCAAGGCGGCCGGGATGGCGCTGGGGGTACGATCTGTCGTCCCGGGACGACATGGACACTGGCTGGTCGAAGCGGAACGCGACGTGCGCCCGGAACTAGCTCGCTTCGTCGTTGAAGGCGGCGGAGCGTTGAAGAACCTCGACTTGCGTCAGGCAAGCCTCGACGAGGCGTACACTCGCTATTTCAGGGAGGTTGGCCATGATGCGTGAAGGCTCCCCCTTCAAAGGGGTCGCGACCATCGCCCTCAAGGAAGCGGCCGATCACATGACCAGCGCACGCATGCACCTGATCATGCTGCTTGTCCTGCTCACCGCCATCGGCGCTGTTTATGGCGCGATCGGTCGCATCAGCCAAACCACGGCTGAGGATCCCTACCTGTTCCTCAAGTTGTTGACCGTCGCTCAAGAGCCCCTACCGTCGTTCGCTGCATTCCTCGGCTTTCTGCTGCCCCTCGTGGCAATCGCGCTCGGCTTCGATGCCATCAACGGCGAGCACTCGCGCCGGACCATGAGTCGGCTCCTCTCGCAGCCGATCTATCGGGACGCTGTGCTCTTCGGAAAGTTCCTGGGTGGACTGCTGGTCATTGCGATCGCGCTGCTGACGCTATGGCTTCTCATGGTTGGCCTCGGCATCCTTTTCCTTGGCCTTCCGCCGTTGGCTGGAGACCTCGTTCGCGGCATCGCATATCTGGGGGTGACACTGGCATACGCTGGCGTCTGGTTGGCGCTTGCGATCACGTTTTCAACGGTCATTCGCTCGCCCGCCACTTCTGCGCTGGCGGCGCTGTCGGTCTGGCTGGTGCTGACAGTGTTCTGGGGAATGATCGCCCCGTTGATAGCAAATGCTTTCACTCCGATCGATCCGCTCGACCCGATGAGTGTCATCACGCAGTTTGAGACGCAGCAGGCTGTTGCAAGACTGTCGCCGCAGATGCTCTACGGTGAAGTGACAGCGATGCTGCTCGACCCAGCCGCCCGTTCCGTCGGTCCGCTGTTCTTCGATCAGGTCCAGGGTGCAATCGTCGGCGCGCCGCTACCCACAATGCAGAGCCTTCTGATCGTATGGCCACAGATCTCAGGGCTGGTCGCTGCAATGATCCTGCTCTTCACCATTGCCTATGTCGTCTTCCAACGCCAGGAGGTCAGGGCATGACGTCGACGCGTCTTAATCATTGCCTCGGCGCCCTCCGAAGGCGGGATACTGATCTCCCCGATGCCTCGGCCTACTGCATCGGGGAAGTAAGAACGTGGCTAGACGGTCGCGAGCATCCGCTATGCCTTGACGGCATGGCTCGAGGCACCGGTGAAGGCCTACAGCGCCTTGCCCCCGCTTCGCAACGTGCATGAAATATCCGAGCGCTGCGAGTTACAGACAATACCGCTTGCCAAAGCGTCCGATGAAGAAAGGAGGAAACCAATGGAACACAACCTGTTCGAACGTCCCGTCACCATCCTCGTCGGTCTCGGTTTCCCGACGGAGGTCAAGTCCGTGACTGAAGCCATCGCAGTTCTTTACGAATGGCCACCGTCAAGAAGGGATCCGGCGCATGTGATTGCTTTCCACGCCTGCAAGGCAGCGCTCGCCGGTGAGATCGAAGCGGAAACCGCCCGCGGCATGTTTGTCGCCTTTGCCCGGAGACATGACCTTCTTGCCCCACGATCCGAAAATGTAGCCCCAACCCCTTCGATTGGCGAATTCGGTGCGGCCACAATGCACTGAATGGCGGCCAAGCTCGGCGCGAGCGTGCCAACATGGTCCGCGAAGCAAACCTGATGGATAAAGCGATGAACGATGTGCGCTTTCCAGATCCGGTTAAGCTGACGCTGAGGCCCTGGGGCGAACGTGTCGTTGCAAGTTCGTTGGAAGCGATCGAGTTTATGAACGAGCATTGGCCTGACTGGGCTCGCGGTCGCTCGTATCGAGCCGCTTATCGCGCATGCCGCGACGCTCTTGATGGCTGGCGAGCGCCGAAAGAGGCCCGAAAGGCTTTCATGAAAGCTGCAAGCCGTGCCGGTTTGATCTCGTCAACCAAGAGACGACAGCACCTCTGAAGGGTGTCGCGGCGGCTCAGACCATTACCCTGCACGGATACCGAAATTCCCTACTAGGCTGAAAGACATTCCCTGTTCCGTTTCATAGGGAATTGCGACGTAAACCTCTGCGCTGCCTCAACAATTCGTCGCACAGAACCGATGAAGCACCTGAAACGTGACGAAATTCCCTGAATTTGGGGTGCTATCAGGCTAATCGTCGGTTGAGGCCCGTTCGCGAGAGACTGCGCACACCACCAGCGGATTATCCTAAAAAATTGATTTTGCTTTCCTTTCTAAGGAAAGCTTGGCCGATCCCCACTTTCTTCCCCACTTAGATGGATTGCAGCCCTCTATTTCGCGCTCGAAACGGTGTGAACTGGATTTCTCCACGGGATGCGCATTCTGAAATGCCTTTCCTAGTTACAGTGGAACCCAGGATTAGCGACTCGAAGGTCCAGTCTTGCCGTCGAGTAGGCCCGAGAGCATTCTTGAGAAATGCGTTGGGGGCGGTCTGAATGACTCGGCAAATGCTGGTATGGGCTGGTATCGGGTTTGGGGCTCTTATCGTCTACTGGGCGAAAGATCTGTTTGGCATTGATGACCAGACGTTCAGCTGGGCGATTGTGGCCCTGTTGCTGATTGTTGCGCTCTACAACTTGGCGCATCGCCTCGATCTCGTCGAAGAACGGGTCATCCACAAAGATTACTCAGGCATTGTGGCGGCCATCGAGGATGGTGAGCGCCACGCGCCGGTCCACCAGCTTCCTTCCTCTATCTGTGAAAATGGCGTGAAGTCGTTCATTACGCCCGCACACCATATTCTATTCGACGACTTCAAATGGTTTGGGGTCATGTTGAACAGGCACATAGCTGATCCATGGGCAATCGAAGAGCTTCGAGACACCGAGATAAGAGATTATCTAAGCGACGGGCCTGAGTATGGCAGGCGGTACCGTGTTTTTTACAACGCGTGCCAGATGGGAACGCTGGAGGTGTCCATCGGCGGCATTGGATGGATTTCTAGTCCAGAAAAGTTTGAGGAAGAACGGGAAGCCCGCGCATTACTTGAACTCGACCACCTCCGCTTCGTTCCGCATGACGATGCCCACAGCCTAGTGGCTGCAGTTGAACTCTTTATTGGCAAGTTCTCAGATGGCGAAGTTGCCCGCGAACATGCTGTGGCGAAGACCTCCCGATCACTGACCGCACACTTGTGGGAGAGCATGCGTAGGCCGGATGTGGTTCAATCGTTCGAGTACCGTACTCAAGGCCCCTATGACTTAGTGAGACATACCTCGCAGCATTGGCTCAAGAACGGAATCGACCCTTTCGAAAGATGGAAAGGAGACAGATAAGCCGACAGCTT
Source organism: Aminobacter sp. UC22_36 (assembly GCF_044056035.1). NCBI lineage: Bacteria > Pseudomonadati > Pseudomonadota > Alphaproteobacteria > Hyphomicrobiales > Phyllobacteriaceae > Aminobacter > Aminobacter sp. UC22_36. The sequence continues at coordinate 586,690 of NZ_CP171996.1, read as the reverse complement.
CGAAACCGCTTCGCCTCTCGCCTTTGGCTTTGCGCGCCGCGTGCTTTCTCGGTCGAGTGCTTCAACCTTAGGACGCTTCGCCAGGAAGTGGCGCCCAAGTTGGCGGGTGCCTCAAGAAGTCGCCCTGGATTCCTATTGCTGATTAACATGACAAGGCGCAAGATATCTGACAGTCGGAGGGACTGCCCCATGCGCAATCTTGTATTGATGGCTGGACTTGTGACTGCCAGCCTGATGGCCTTGCCAGCATCCGCAACAAAACTCGAACTTATCCCAGACGTGTCGGGATCTGCTATTCATATTGTTGCTAACAATGCAGTAGGCGGAAAATATTCCCACACTTCTCTTGCGTCATATACATTGGTTATAGACGTAGACACAAACATCATTTTTGAATGCAAGGCGTCACTGGATTATACGCTCCTCAATTCCGTGTATCAGAACGAACAACATAACGCTTATTGCCGACCCGTGCAGACAGCTCCTGCAAGCGGGCCAATCACAGATTTCAAGATACAAGCCCCATATTTCAACCCAGCCAATGGGAGTGATCCGGGCGTCGTCAGACCAGCTTTCTTTTGGGAGGTATCAAAAGGCACAGATGTAAGCGTTTGCATGCAGGTTCCCAGTGTCGGCGCCGGCCTGCCTTTTGCGGCTAGCCGACTCTTCGGCCTGATACACTGCCAGTCAGCGCCCGTTGATATGTCAAAGATTGTGGTCGACCCTGCTGACCCACTGGTGGAACTTGGTGACGTCTCACCTTGAGAGCAGTATCATTACGGATTCGAAATGACACTTGCTTGATTTCATTTGATTAAAATCAAGACAGCGCCAATTCGGGCCGACTTTAGCTATCAGCCGCTCGATCTCATTCTCGATACTACGGCGAACGTTTGCGTCATGGAGATTGAGGCGGTTGCTCATTTCGGCGCCCCTCGGTCCTTGGCTTCCCAACTAGCCCTGGCGCTACCTCGCCTTGGCTTGGCGTCTGGATCGTAGTTGGTGATAAGCAGCGGGACGGACGGAGTGCCGTCTAAATTGATAATCCAGTCATTCGCCGTGGGCCATATGCAGGTTGCGGCTGCCTTTAGTTCGACTACCGCAGCCTCAAGCCTTTGGCGCGGGGTCGGCTCTGCATCGGTCGCTGCGCCAGTTGCGGCAACGGCTCCGGCCATGCCGCGCTGAAGCAGCAGACGTCGGGTGATGTTCATTTGAGCGCGCTCCGTTCAAGTGCCGTATGGATCTCGGTGGCCAAGTCGGCGGCCAGTTCCATGGTATTGGCGAGGCTAGACGTGAGATTGTCGCGATAGGTCATTGCACACCGCCTTTCAGACCCTCATGGGATTCAAGGGCGTCGTGCATGGCCCCGACCAATTCCAATGCGACCGTAAGCGCTTGGGAGATGTCCGCGCTGGGAGCAGGCGCGGCCTTCCCTAGCGAAGCGTCGTCGGCCACCCGGATGCAAAGTGATAGGATCGACTGCGCTTGGTAACTGCACTTCATGAGGTCGTCAGCGCTCATGTCGCTCTGCGGAATAAGCCGGGTCATTGTTAGGCCCCCTTCCTTGCTCTCATGGTGGTTGCGGCTTTGCGGCTACCCTCGATGCGGACGGCGTGCGTTTTGCGGTCGCGCATAAGTGCCGCCTCTACGTGAGGGCTCCAGCGGGTGCCCGTGGCGAAGCGCTCTTTCCAGCGAAGAAATCGAACGGCCGGCGCCGGAACGAACAGGAGTTGATAGGCCTCGTGTTCCCATGCCCGCTCAACCGACACTCGGTAACGCTTGGCCTGCATAACCTCTAGGCTATTGAGGCCGTGCACGTTGACGGCAAGGCGATAGCGCCACCAAGCCACCTCGCGCTGATGGTGGCACATCTGGACGCGAGCCCAACCCTCAGCCCAAGACGCTGCGAGCCTGTCGGGCATGACCGCCTCGGGTACGCGCTCGGCTCGCACAGCGGCAAGAACAACGACATTGTTGGCCATGGTCAGGCCTCCTGCACGATGACGATGTTGAAGCGCTGCGGATTGTCAGGGTCGACGGCTCGGCCCATCCAAAGAGAGGTCGCGGTGGGATCGATATCGCGCGCTGCCATGGCGTAGGCCTTGGCGTGAAACTCTAGCCGGTGCTCGGCAGAGCCCTCCATGTCTCCAAAAAGTATATTGCTGTGAAACCCTGCAGACGCCGGGTAGATGTAGGCCATAGTGTGCCCGTCATCGCATTGGGCCAGGGTGTCGGAGAGTTCGCGGGCCAACCTACGGGCCTTCACCCAAGGTTGTTCTGGCTCGGCGGCCTCGGAAGGGGAAACCGTCACCCCAAGGACGGCGGTGGAGAGGGCGAGGTTTGCACCAGCAACAAGAGCGGTGCGGCGGTTGATTTCGGGCATGCCTTCGGCGGCTGCCACCTTGCGCGTGGACATTGTTTTGTCTCCCTGATGTTGAGTTTTGTTAAGGTTGGGCGCTGTGCGCCTAGGCTGAAAACGCGGACATCTGGCTTTCCAAGGCCCGGCGCATTGGGGCGGTGTCATACCGCAGCGTCTTGAAGCTCAAGGCTTCGATCTGGTTGGCGAGGGCTTCGGTGCGGCGCTCTACCAACGACAACGCTGAGGCCTTTGCGTTCCGCCACGCCGTGGCGAGGTAGAAGCCGAAATCGGAGCGATCGAACTTGAATTTCAGATGCGGCCGAGCGGCAAAGTGCCTGCGGTACATAGCCCATGCGGTCGATAGTATCTGTGAACGGGAGAACATTGCACGAACACTCCGCTTGTAACTTGTGGAATTGAACGCTAACTTGCTTTTTTCATAACCCATGTAAGTTTCGGTTTCAAGCCTAAACTTGCGAAAAAGGAAAGTTAATGATTTCCCCTGAGCAGTGTCGAGCCGCCCGTGCCCTACTGAACTGGACCCAGGGTGACCTAGCGGAACGGGTGTCAATCAGCGCCGTCTCAATTCGCGCCTTTGAAAAAGGTGGCGACATGCGGGACGCCAATAGGAAGCTAATCGGCCTCACATTCGAACAGGCCGGGGTGGTGTTCATACCAGAGAATGGTGGCGGGGCCGGCGTCAGGCTGGCGCAGCCCAAGTCAGCAAAATGAGGCGCTATTCGACACGTCAGGCAACGATGTCACAATCGTCGGTGGCAGTGCTTGCGCTATTGCTGAGCCTCGCCCAAGCGGCTGCGCAAGGCCCCGTCGTGGGTCGAGCGTCTGTTGTGGACGGCGACACGGTAGAGATTGCCGGCGAGCGCATTCGGTTCAATGGCGTAGATGCTCCTGAAAGCTGGCAGGTTTGCCACGATGGCAACGGCAAGGCCTACAGATGCGGACAGGCCGCCGCTAATGCCCTAGACGAGTTCCTGGCCGCGTCTCGCCCTACCAGGTGCGAATACCATAGCCGCGACCGCTACAAGCGCTTTGTGGGCGACTGCTACCGGGCAGACGGCGAGAGCGTGGCCCGCTGGCTTGTGCGCAACGGCCATGCACTGGATTGGCCACGGTACAGCCGTGGCGCTTATGCACCCGAGCAGGCCAAGGCAAAGGCGGATCGGCGCGGTCTTTGGCAGGGCGATTTTCTCGAGCCTTGGGAAGCGCGCCGCTCACGATAGGTCTACCGCCTTGCTGTTCTTGCCTAACGGACAAGTTGAAAGACGACGGAGGTCACATTAGGCTAAGGGAATGCGCCTTATCGTTGCTTTAGCACTTAGCTTATTCACGTTGCCTTTGGCGCTCGCCTTCGATGGCCCGAAAACTGTTCAGGATTATTACAAGTTACGCCCTGAGTGCCGCCAAGGCGAAACCGCAACCGGTGAAATCCTTACCGCCAACCAGAGCGCGGCCAGTTGCACTGCCCTGGATCGGCTTGGCAGGGAGCTCACCGCTAACGGCTACTGTTGGATTAACTCCGAACAAGAGTGGGTGGTTTGCAAGTGAACGACAGCCCTATCTCCACCGGTCGACGAATTCACCGCGTTTTCCATCGGCTCGGGGTAGTGTTAGGTGGGATATCCATCGCTATTGGCGTGTTCTGGGCGGCGGCATTTGCCTTTTCGTGGGTCGGAGGGCCCCGCGTGGCTATAGCGTTCTCGGACATCGATTTCTATGGCACCTACCCACGCCCCCGCCTGGATGGAGAGGTTATCCGCTACCAAAGCGGCGCAACGGAATCGCTAGACCGCGCGCTCCAGGCGCAGAATGAAATCTTCGCCGCGAGACACCATTCAAACTTGTCTCAATCGGGCAGTTTCGCCGTCGCCTTCATTCTCGGAGGACTTCTTATCTACGGTGTGTTGCGGGCGATAGGATGGGTAATCGCTGGTGGCGCAAGGACATGAAAGACTGAGAGCGGCCCGGCGTAGCCCGCTCGGCCTACCCCCGTATTCTCGGAAGAAGCGCGGCAGCTCCAACGGCCCGCACCGCTCAGACGGCTTCCACTCGTCGGTTCGCAGCCAGGCGCCGTTGATTTTACCCTTTTCGCGGTCCTTGATTGGGTCGAAGTGCGCACCTTCGAAATGGGCCGCGAACACCTCGGCATCGGCCCGGGTCGCAAAGCAATAAAGCCGGAACTCCTCGCTTTTGCCGTTCGGCCACTTGGCCACCACATGCTGCATCATCGGCTCTGTATCGAACCGGCGGCAGAAAGCAGCTATCAGGTCATAGTTCTCCATGCAGCACAGGTCGTTCGGCAGCGCGACCTGATGCGGCAGGTTCTGGCGGATATGCCAGCGCTTTGAGTTCTCTCGTTTCTTCGCAGCCGTCATTCTTCCCGCCGCCCCTTCAACAGTGCCAGCAGCTCCTCAAACTTGGCGCCGCACCGCTCGTAGACACTTAGGCTGCTGGCTTTAGGGCAGCCAACGCGGGCGACAATCTCATCCAACAAGTGAGCTAGCGTGCGGTCCCCGCCCGTGCGCACCATGGCGTCTCGGTCGTATTGCTTCCGCATTCCGCACTTCTCGCACGAGATGACGACCTTATCGGACGGGAATTCAGACAGCAGTGGCATGAGAACAAAATAGGAACAGATGCCTTGCGGAGTCAATTCACATCACGCTAACGTATGGGCATCAGCGATGGAGGCCCTGATGGGATTGCACCTGAGAATCGAGGGAGTTTCCCCGGAGGATATGCAACGCGGCATCGCTGCGGCGCAGGCGGTGATCGATGCCGCCAGCATGACAGCTCAACGCGCCTGCTCAGGGATGTTCGCGCTGGAATGCTGGGATGACGATGGATTTCAGGGAGAACTTAGCGAGGAGGATGGGAAAGCGGCCAGCGTGTGGCTTGAAGCGGAGGCAGCCGCCATAGACGCCTGTTGTGTTGGCTGGCCCGAGGACAAGATGCCCGGCATGTCGTCGCTTGAATACCACAAGGACGGTGAGAGCCCTCCCGGCTGACAACATGCTGGAGCTTCCACCGAGCCAATTCATTTTGCCTCAATCCCAAGGCTCGTTGATCTAGGAGACCGCTCGATGTCGAATACCGGTCACGTCCTCCCGCAACAGAAAATGCCGAAACTGATTGTGGTGGCGGCTTTCAATCGCGATGACGAAGGTAACCTTCAGCCGGCATTCGATCCGCGCCAGATGCAGAGCGAGGATGCGGCCGTTCGCTTGGCCAAGATGATCGAGAGCGAGCATGCCGGCGTTGTCGCTTGGTCGCGAGAGGCCAACCCTTCCATCGGTGAATATGGGGAGCCCATAATCCTCTACCGGGCTGGCGAAGTGCCCGACATGGAATGACTCTCGCGACCGCGTCGGCGACTTCCAGGCTATTTGAATAGCTTCACGATTGCCGAGGCGACGGTGGTAACGTGGAGGAGTGACTTCGAACGCATTCGGGTTTCCTTTTTGAAAGGCGCCGATTGAGGGACGGGCAAGTGCCGCCAAGAGAGGAATAGAGAGTCGCTAATATACGTCAACGTGCATTGTCGCTGTCGCCATGATCGGGGCAAGTCGTAGTTAAGCGATTCCTAAAGGGCGGGGAGACAATCCCAGCGGAAACCCCGACGCTTACGGCGCCGTAAGATAGCGATTGGCTGGCCTTCGGCCCTCAAGCCGCGAACTGTTGCGCGTAGCGCGAAGCACGAATGAGAAGGCTCCGTCACCTTCCGATGACGGAGCCTGTTGCCTGGGCGCTTTCGCGCCGCGCGGGTACTCGATACACGCCCGCAGATGCTCAGGATGCATCGAGGGCAATTAATATTAGCCTAACCTAAAAAGCCTAGCCACCACCCCTCGGTAGCGAAGGGAAGTCAATAGCCAGATCTGGCGACAGCGGAGCCTCCAATGCTTTGGCAGTCTCTCCTTTTCAAGGGAGTATTTCGCATGAAGCCGCTTACGTGCGTCCTAGCCGAAGATGAGAGCGCAAGCTGGAAGCTGGTTTTCAATTGGGATCGAGGGCAGATTTACGTCGGCACAGGACGCCCGCCTTATCGGCGATTTTCGATAGACCAATTGCTCACTTCAGAGCCAATCGGACCCTTACAGGCGAAGGCGCGCGACAAACTCATGTCGATGATGTTGGACGCCATTTGCGATAATTGAGGTATCGCTCGAAAAGTCGCATCAACTGCGCCGTCTCGACCGGGGCCTCCAACCCAAAGGCTGGCACTCTTCCCCTGGGCTATGGGGCGACGTTTGCCCATATCAAGCGGGGTAGCCGTCAACTTGAGCCGATGTCGTCAGAAGACTGCTTCTCCCATTCAGGCTCGGTGAGTAGTAGTGCCTCAACGGTTCTATCGTCGTCGAATTTGGCGACATGTTCAGAAAGCAGTGCCCTTGCCGCCAGCACCGCCTCCTTGCGACTGTTGCAGCGTTGGTGATACCGCGCAACAGCCTCTCCGACCCCATCATGCCAGGCCATCACTTCAACGACGGCATACCAGACTCCTTTGCCGGTGCGTCGGCGCTTCTGAACGTCGAGCTGCCAATCGGACATGTCAGCTATGGCACGGTACAGGGGGGCAAAATCGGGGTCGCTTTCAGCGCGTAAACGTGCCTCGTAGCCGAATGCCTTTTGGCTTGGCTCCTTTAGACGCTCGATAGCTAGGGGTATTTTCCAGAACCCTTCAGATATTTCATTTAGCGCATGTCTTGCCTCAAAGCTCAGCGACGGCTTTCGCTTAGACACACCTTTGATAGTGCTCAAGCGGTCGGTTTTCTGCTTAGGCCATATGTCTGCCAGGACACGGTCGATGTCAGACTTTTCAGCTTGCCAACGAAACTCTTTCTCGAACATGCGTTCACTGGCGCGGGGGTGCAATTCGACCACGGTCGCGGAGTGTCGGCTAGGCCTCGGCATCGAATCCATCGCGAGCGCAACCGCTCGATGTAGGCCGGAGGAAATCCGGCCGTCTTCGTCAAAAATCCAAATCCCTGTTTCGGTATGAGCTACCCGAGACGGCTTGCCGTCCTCCAAATCCAAGATTACCCCGAGAACACGTTGCCGCGTTCCAGCATACTGAGGTAGCGCGTCGCGGCCTGAGATAAGGCCGTTGAGCAATTCAAGCGATACTCGAACCGGCTCACCCTCGTCCGGGAAGAGGTAATGTCTTGATGCCAACAGATCCCTCCCAAGGTCTGTGTCAGGTCCTATTTGTACTCTTGGGCATAGTCACACCGATGGAGTCGCCATCGTCAATGAAGTTGACGCCCTTTTCGCGCAAAGCCGCCTCTACTGCCAGCGCGGATGACCGACGCGGGTCGCCGGTATCATTCTCCAGGTCGTTCAAAGTCGCGCGGCTCACCCCGGCCAGTTTGCACAGGTCGGTTTGGCTTAGGCCCAGCATGGCGCGGGCGGCTTTGATGTGACGGCCTTCCATAACCGGGTTGTATTCAGCGGCAGTCAATCTGGCAACGATACCTGACATTTTGTCTGTTTCCGAACTGATTTGCGTCCTATATAACACTGAATGGTTCCGATGGGAGACATTCAGATGGTTATGGCAGGCAAATTGCTCGCTGCACTGGTCATTGCAACGTCGGTTATCCCCTCGAATGCGTTAGCTGGCCGGGAGGACCCGACATGGAATCCGCCCCCGGAGTTCGATTATCCGTTCCCTGGCAAGATGGAGGTGCGGTATTTCCCGCAGCATCTGGTCGTTAAGGAATGCCACCGGATCGGCCCGGGCTTGCGGCACCTGTTTGACCTACGCGGATGCTCGCGCCCCGTGTCGAAGTCCTACTGTCTCGTGATTGTGTCGTCAGAGACGTACAAGCGGGCAACGCCCAGCGCCATTATTCGACATGAGCGCGGCCACTGTAACGGGTGGAGGCATCCCGTACCCCAGCCCTGACTTTGAGGTTCCGTGCCGAAGGATAGATCCGTTCAACTAGCGCAGGGTTGGGTCGCGATAAATCTGCAGAGATTTCTTATCAGAAGGCCCTTGTGTCGCCATCCGGCGATCCACTTCGCGAAATGTTATGGGGACAGTAACTCGCGTCTTTGGGTCAACTCGATAACCCACTATTGTGTCTCCGTTGTTTTCACGATTGAGAGCCTCACAAAATGAGGGGGGCAGTTGACCTATATCAATCAGTGATTCCGGGACGCCGTTGCCACCAAAAAGAGATACGACCACGATGCCTCGCCCGTATTTGTCGGAAGGCAACACAGTCACGATGTGTTGGAATGTGTCCCGCATTTTGGCGGTCTTCCCCATGGCCAACCTCAGCCGGCGATCCAACTCACCGGCGATAAAGCCACGGGGCAAAGTGGTCCAGTCTTTTCTGGGGTTCATAACCGCCTGACGGATGCCGGATGCGTCGGCAGAAAATGTCCACTCGCTTCCGAGAATCTTGTGACAAGAAGCCAAGGCAATTTTCAGTATTCCTCTAGTCCAAGCCTCTTGATTAAAATACTCTACAGAAAGAGATAGCTTATCTACCAAGCTTTTTTTCGAAATTGCAAAAAAATCGTCTAGCGAACTAAGCAAGTTTCCATCTTCAGAGTACGCTACTTCTTTTCTCTTATTCATTCCGCTGAGCATACCATCCAGTATACCCTCGATGCGCTCACGAGGCCCTGCGATAGATATTGGTCCGGGCTGGCCCTTTTGCGGTCGATTGACGGTAGAATCAAGAACGGTATCAACCTTTCCGTCATGATGAATTGTCACCGTTCCGCCAAAACCCTCTGGGCTCTCCCCATGCCAAACTATGGGTGCGATGCTCCCACTCTGGCTCTTCAGCTGCAATCTGTGACGCATGATTGCAATGGGAAGGGTGTTGGCAAACCGAGCGTCCACTTCCGAACCTAGACTGTTGTTTGCGAACTTCGACGCGTCATTTGTCGTGAAGGCATTCGAGCCCCCCAATGCCCAAGGGATAATATGCTCTACAGATGAGGCATCCCCATCTTCTGGGTTATTGCTTGAGTCTAAGACTACTTCCCGATAGATGCACTTCGCCATACCGCCCCCCATGTCCCTCTGGTAGCCATTTATCTAATGTGATTCGCCGGGTGGTTGGTGATCTAAGTCTTGCAGGCCGCGCCGTGACACGAGGAGCAACTCGGCGATGGCCCTTTCGCTGGCCAATTTCTCACAAGTGTACAATCCGTGCTTAAATCTGCCATGAGCATCGCCCCTTGGGGCGCCTGCCAAAGCCCCGTGCATGCGGCACACGCGCTTGCCACGTACCGCTGGTGCATTGCACCTGGCACCGCTACGTTTACTCTTGGCGCCGCATCTGGGGGCAGAGTGAGCGCTGTGCATGGGATTATGCGGACTTTTTTTCATGTACCCCCACCCCGCTGGCGACGTTACCAACTACAGCTTGCCCGCCCTCGTTGACCGTCACCCGCTCCACGTACACCCGTTGCTCGCCCTTGCTACGGTATCGCTTGAGGGCTTCGACTTGTGTGGCGAAGGTCCGGGCCAGTTTGGTAAAAGTGCGCTGAGCGCTGTCTTGCTGCTCGACGTACTGCGCTGTTTGGAGCGTACGGGCGGCCTTCAACGTGGCCATGTGCACCGCAGCCATTTGCACGGCGAGCATGGATTCTAGTTGGTCCTTTGGCTCGATGCCGGCGATGAGTGCGAAGGCATAATTGAAGGTGTTCTCGTGTACCTTGTCCCCGATGCGAGAGAGCTGAGCCAAGGCGTCAGTGGTGCCGATATAGTATGAATTGCTATTCGACTTGATGGCCTCGCTCTGCAACTCATATCCGGTCAGCCAATCCTCATGGTCGATATCGACCTGGACCGAAGACTTACCGTCACCCGAGGGCTTCATTTCGGTCTTGAATTTGGGGAGCGGGCACCGACCGTCCCGGCGTTCCCTGAAGTTCGCCATAGCGCGCTGTTCGCGCTCGGTAGGCTCATAGGACTTAGCTACTTCTGTTGACGGCTCATCTGTCTTCACGACTCGCAATTTGCCCTTACTTTTCGACATGTTTTCAGGCCTCTCAGTCCGGCTCAAATGGTCAGGCGAATGAGTGCGCTTCCATTCCGTAGATGACGCCGCCCGCGCTGGTGGTGAAGCCAATGGGGTAGGCCGTTTGAGCCGGCATGTACCACTTCCAGCCGACCGCGATGCGGTGGCCCGTGTCGAGCGCCATTTCTCTCTGACTATGGAAGCCGGTTAGGGTGATAGGGGCCGTTGTGTTTGCTCTGGCTACGCCACCGATCAACACCCCATCTTGCGGAATGTTGATGGTCCCGCTGTCGCTCGCCGGGAAATTGGGGTCGCTTGTGATGCCGCCCGCGCCGCCGCTGCCGACAGATTCAGCGAAACGGGTCGTTGACGCTATTTCTGCCGCAAATACGAACACGGCGCATGCCTGAGAGGTGGCCCCAAAACTTACGCTGACGCTTCCCGAGGTTCCCGAAGGCCTGGCGGCCCATACACCACAACTGGCGCCGCCCGTGGGCGAAGTGCCAGCATCGCCGGAATCGTTCCCAGAGGCCGCCACGCCCCCAATCGTTGCCCCGCTCTGGTTGACGACTGAGTTCGCCGAGTTGACGAGCATCGCCGCCACTATGATGGCCCGATTACTGAATTCAGCCCCGAAATTTAGCCCCGAGACTGTGTAAGACCCTGAGCGGTCGGTGGTGTCTACCGCCTGCGCCACCAAATCGATTTTTGGGGCCTGCACAAGGAACGTGCCGATTCCTGGAAGCATTGCTCTTTCTCCTAGCTGAATGACCTGGCTTCCATGCCAAAGATGACGTTGCCGGCGCCGGTCGAGAGCCCGACTGTGCGGTTGGTTTCTTGGGGTAGCCGGAAGGCATAGCCGCCCGCGATACGGTGCGAGCCGTCAAGGGTGGTGTCGTATTGCTGCGTCATGCCTACGAGGGTGATTGCGCTCGTGTTGTTCGCCCGGCTCGCTGCTCCGAAAATCACCGCCCCGTGCACGGTATCGCTCGGGACATTCAGCGTTCCGTTCATGCTCGCCGGATAGCTCGGGTCACTGGTTATGCCGCCACCGCCGCCAGATCCGAACGATTCAGCGAACGGCGTTGCGGAAGCCAAGTCTGTCACGGCGTAGAGGTAGATTGCGCAAGCGCTGGCCGCTGCGGTGGAGAAGTTGACAGTGACATTACCCGAGGTTCCCGAAGGCCTGGCAGCCCACACGCCAGCCCCTGCGCCCCCCACCGGGGAAGAGCCGGCATCGCCGGAATCACCACCTGCGGCGCCTACACCGCCAATTGTGCAGCTACCCTGATCAATCCGGTTGTTACCGCTGGCTACCAGATGAATGAGGGCGACTAGCGTGCGATTGCTAAAGTCATCCCCGAAGTTGAGACCGGAGAACGTGTAAGAGCCCAACCGATCGGTGGTATCGACGGCTTGCGTTACCAAGTGAACAACGGGGCGGTTGTCTATGAACAGCAACATCTAGCAATAGCCTCCACCGTTGCCCGCACCCTTGCTCATTGCCGCTAGGGCCGCCGTTTCGTCATCGATCAGGTAGCTGCGCCCCTGGAGGTAAACCCCCGGCAGCAGGCCGGCGCGCGCGTCAGCCACAATCTGGCCGACAGAACGGCACTCGTTGCGATGCCGCAGCCAAAGCGCCATGAGGTTCATTTCGTAGGGGGAAGCAGTAGCGGCCATCATGCGGCCACGCGCTTAGTGGCTTCGGTCAGGCTTAGGCGCACCAGGTCGCTGAGTGTTACGCCGCGCTTACGCGCAACCTCCGCGAAGCGCCGCTTCTCCTCGGGCGTGACACGGAGTCGGATGTTTTCGATCATCGCAGCAGTCAGCCGCATGGCCCTGTCCCTCGTTGGCGAACAAGGAATCTAGCAGGCGGCGCCCTTGCAGGCGTTCCGTATCATCGGCAATGTACGGCACTGTCCGCAAAGTCCGCAGTCGACCGGACTGAGGGCCAAGAGTCAGGTTTGCGACAGAGAAAGCCATGACAAGAGAATAACCATGCGCGTCGGATTGCGACTTTCGCTTATTGCGTTCATTTCGATTATTGCGAATAACGCAAATCTCAGCTAAAGTGAAGATTCACCGGAAGAGCGACTCACCATGACCATTCCAGCCTCTGCCCGCCAGTTCGGCGACCGTCTTCCCTCCGCAGGCGAGAAGGCTGCCGCGAACCAACTGCGAAAGGTAATAGCCGCAAACGCCACAAACAATGCCAAGCTTCGTGTTCTGGACGAGGAAACGAAGAAGCCGACAGAAATAGTTCTGACGCCAGCCTTATCTGGGCTATTGATGGATTTGTTGCGCCATATCGGAAATGGCGATGCAGTGACGCTGGTTCCGGTATCGAAGATGCTCACTACGCAACAGTCTGCCGATATTCTGAATGTCTCTCGTCCATTTCTTATTTCACTACTGGAGAAGGGTGAAATCCAGTTCACAACGGTCGGGCGACACCGTCGAATTATGGCTGAGAATCTGTTTCAGTATAAGCGGGACCGTGACCAGAAGCGCGGCAAGGCGCTTGCGGAACTTGCCGAGCTGGACGCGGACATTCTGTAGCCTTGTTCGCCAATCGCTACACCGCGCTCATAGATGCGTGCACCCTTGCGGACACGCTGAGGCGGAATCTGCTGCTGACCCTCGCAGAAGCAGAGTTCTTCCGCCTCAGATGGTCCACCCAGGTGCTGGATGAAACCCAAGCCGCAATCGAGCAGATTCGTCAACGTAAGGGGCATACAGACGCGGCTGAAAACGCCGCAAGGGCCAGACGTCAGATGGAAGAGGCATTCGAGGATGCCACGATTCTCGACTTTGACACCTTTCTGCCGATGTGCGCAGGGCTGCCCGATCCCAAAGATACCCACGTTCTCGCAGCGGCGCTGATCTCCTTTGCGGACCAATACGCGCGCGCGAGGGAAGCTCAGGCCGACGCCCTTTTCGACGACATCCTCGACATCGCGGACACCACACAGATTGGCGTGAAGACGAAGGAAGCGGCGGACGGCAGTATTGAGACGACGTTGTGGAAGCCAAGTCCGGGGACGCTTTCATCGCCGACACCATCGCCCTTGAATTTGGCCGAGCCGGTGCCGCGATCAAAGAGATGAGGATGCGACTTAAAAGGCCGGAGATGACCGCAGAGGCGCTTCTGCTGCAAATGGAAGCCCGGGGCCTGACGGAAACCGTTGATGTGTTGAAGCCACTCATCAAGCTCATCTGACGCTTCCTCAAGGCTTTGAGGCTCTCGTTCGGCGCGCTTCCAGGTTCGCGTTTCTTCTCGTTGATGCCCTGACTTTCGCTGACCAAATCCTCAATCGCCGCGCTGGTATTTCGCTAGCGCTGCTTGATCTCCATCGGAGATAATCGCAAGCCCGACTGGGTCAACCCGCCACGGCGCATTACGGTGCAACTGCCTCCCGATGCCATAGCGCTTGCACCATCTGGCAATCGTATCTGGAGACACCCCGGCAATGCCGGCAGCCTGTTTTAGCGTCAGACGCTTACTCCGGTCCATGGCCATCTCCCGTGACGAGCGCTGCAGGAGACGGGCCTAGCTCACCTCTCCTAAGCCCAATGTCGCGAACGGTCCTCGTTTCGCCAACGGTTCCGGTTGGCGTTCCTTCGAAAGCGCGAATCGCGGTCTCAAGGTCTATTCTTTGGTTTTTGTCTGGGTCTCCTCTCGGTCTGGGTCTCTGTCTCAGGTCTCTGTCTCTATATATCGATAGGGTCTCGATACCGTATGGGGAGAGTATGGGCATTATCAGCGCCCTCCTTTTACAAGGCGGCTGTTTGAAAGGCCGGCTGTGTGGAATGGGGTGTTCGGCGGCGGCATGATCTTGGCGGTGCGGATCTCATCCGCTACCAGGAACTCGTGCTCCACTTTTTCGCGGACAACATCGCTTTCGATGGCCTCGATGATACGTCGCGTTCCGACTGAATGCTTCTCGTTCATCGGAGCGTTGTGTCTGAACCAGCGATCTATGTAGATCTCCTCGGTCGCAGGATCGAAAGTGATCAGGTCGGCTCTAACCAATCGCTCACGAGCCTCAGTGTACATTGCAGGCTCCCACCGCAAGTCGGAGCAGGCGTACCCGTCTGGCAGTCGAAAACAGCCGGCGCTGTTTTGGTGCTCACAGGTGAGGAAATAGAGGTACAGGACTTGGGCGGCGCTGCACTCCAGCCCGGTGAACCTCCCCGACCGCCATACGGCCGGGGAAACTTTGGAGAACTCGCGCTTGCTCATTTCAGGTAGCCTTTGGCCCTGGCTGTCATAAGCGCCGAGGTGACGGCTTCTGCGAAACTCTCCAGGCACTCAAGGCGTAACGCCAGCCCTGCCTTACCCGGTCGCTTTGTACCGTCGCCTACCTCATAGTAGACGCGGGTGTTGAACAACCGCCGACCGTGCAGGACGTCGAGTGAGATGCGAACTTCCTCTGTTCGGTTCTTCTCGACAACGGCAATGGGGATTGAATTGCTCATGCCGCGATACCCCTTTCGCCGATGATGGTTACCTCCGAATGCAGGATGTAACGACCATGGGTACCGGCGAACGGGCCGTCATGGGCTTCGTGGATGGTCTCTATGACGAAGCCCATGCCACGCAGTTTGTAGACGTAGTGGCTCCAGCGCGGCCCCGGGTGATCGATCGGCGTGCAACCACGCTTGCCGGCTGCCTTCAGGTTCTTGAGCGCCCATGCATCGCGTCCAACGACTTCATTGACGGCGCCGTCCGGCTCGATCTTGGCGATTAATCGTAGCTTCTTGCTCATGCGAGCCTCCCGCCGATCTGTGCAAGCTCGCAAATTACGCGAGCGATGCAGGGGGAAACGCGGAACCGAGCGGCCACCACAGCGGCGGCGATTTCCGTTGCACTGGCGGGGGTGTTGGGGTAATTCTGAGCCACCACAGCTTTAGAAATTACCAAGCCGCCGTTCCCGAAGATTGAGCCCTTCGGAGCGGCGGTTTCGCTATTGAGGTGCATCGATCACACCTCCGCTGCCGGAAGCGCCCGGACGACGCGTTCAAGGTCTTCGACCAAGATCAACGAACGTTTGCCATGCTTGCGGCGAACTAGGGTACCGTTTGCAAACAACTTGTAGAACGACGTCCGCGAGATTCCGGTCATTGTGACCGCCTCGGGGATAGTGACTGACAGTTTCTGCATAGTGTTTCTCCGTTGGATGCACCGGAACACATCACGGTGCATGCGGAGAAATTGACGAGTTAGCCGGGGAAAGTCGGACGGTAAGGCTTAAAAGGCTCGCCAGTAATTGCTACCCTTTTCGGCCTCGCCGGTACTCGACCACTACCGGTTTGACCCGGATCCGAATTACTGACTCACTCGGTTGGGTTCCCCACCTTTCCAGGCACCAATCTGCCATGAGGCGTTCCAGCTTACTTTGGTTCCAGTTTGGGTCCACGGCTGGGTCAAAATCCCCTTCTTCCTCCAACAAGCTCAACGCCTTGGCCCCGAACGCGGCCCAATCATATCGGGCGGGCCGCCCCCTACGGCGGGGAGCATCATCCACACCCGAACCTTCGGGAAAGGTTGGCCACTGCCTCATCACGAAGGTTGTTGGCAGCCTGACACCATCCCACCTTTGGTCGCCTACAAAGACACTGCCGCCATCTTCCCGCTCTTCACTGTCATCAACCGATGAAAACATAGGGTCGCCGCTTCCGCCCCTGTTCATGCGCGCCCAAATTCCGAGCGGCAGATCCTCATACACGCGGAGCATGTTGGGAGCAGGATATCCCTGGACGGTGACTACATTGGTGTCGAGGACGGCGAAGAGGTTTTGCTCTGCTTCGTCCCACCGATCTGCAAACTCCTGCGAGGGCAAAGGCAGCCCTCTGCAGATAATCCAATCGATTGCCTCACCAAGGAACATGAAAGCACCGTGCTCTACCCTCATTGGCGAGGCTGCGGGCAATGAGCGCTTGGGCGTCGGCTGGTTCCAGAGGCGCTGCACGTCGTCACGAGAGAACATGACTTCTCGATATTCGACCTTCAGCGGGGAGTCCTTGAACCTAAGCTGGTCAGATAGATTTTTGTCCGCAGTTGCCACGAGATATGCCCACTCATGGGCCGGCACCTGAACTGGCCGACTTGTGGCCTCGGGAACGCCTGTAGCAATAAGCGCTCCTTCGGCCAGCCGGTCCCAAAGCTCCTTCCTGGCGCTCGCGACCGAAACAATCTCCTCGTGCCCATCTTTCAATGGGTCCTCGACAGCCTCGACAATTCCCAATCGCATCAATGTGGCGGGTTCTTGGTGCCGAAGCTCCCAACCCTCGACCTCTTGCCATTCACTACCGCCATTCACCGGCAGTCGCGAGCGATGGCCGCGCCATTCCCAACATTCAATGCGGTAAGAATCCCAATTATCACGCACTGCTTCCGAAGTTCGCCACACGATCCATGCGACTGTCATCGCAAGGGTCCATTTTGCTTGGCGCATCGGATCGAAACTTGCCGCGTTGGGCCGCCTATCCAATGGGGGCAATCCCCACTTCTCAGTTAGCGAAAGGGCGTCAGCTGGCGAGACGCGCCCATAGAATGCCGCGTCGATTAATTCGTCTTTCGCAAGCCTAAGGCACATACCCGACGTGGTCTCGCGATTGCGCGCCTCCCCTTTGAAACCCTCTAGCCATGCCTGAAATTCGGGCTCGTGAATGAACGGCGTGCGTCCGGCAAAGGCCTCCCATGGCCCGGATATCGGATTAGCAATTTCGTCAGCCAGGAGTGTTCGTTCGGCGAAAAATTGATCGCGCCAAGAATCTGCCGGTAGCCGGTAGTTGTCGGCCTTGTCCGGGAAACGAACCAGAGCTTTCAATTCGCCCTTCGCAAGGACCCCAACGAATTCCCCACGTTCGACATCCTCCAGACGCCCGAAGCGCGCCATCAATTCGTCATTAGCGGGATTGCGACTGAGGGCTTCCCTCGGTGTTCAGGCCATTCCATAGGGCTTGTCGAAATCGTTCAAATGCTTCTCGCACGGGCATGTAGCCATCAGGAATTGGGTCCGTCACCGCAGCACCTTTGCGATGCACCTTTAGGGGCCGCAGGGAAACCGGGAGGTGCTAACCCCGGCTTGTCGGATGGCCGTCCTATCCCTGCGGTTTCATTCAAGCCCGAGTCCGGGCCTCATCAAACTTCAACACGTTTCCAGCCTTCGCCGCTGCCAGATAGTCTGCCCACGCCTGCATCAGCTTGCGGCGCTTCTCCAGAGCATCGGAGCGGCGATAGGCGCGCTCAACTTCATTGCCGACTTTGTGCGCTAGTGCCGCCTCCGCAACTTCTCGTGGGAACGACGTGGCATCGCCGCACCAATCGCGGAAGCTGGACCGGAACCCATGCACGGAAAGCTCGCCAAGCTTCATCCGCCGAAGCATCATCATCATGGACATGTTAGAGAGCGGGCGCCCGTGCTTGGCGTCCTTCTTGTTCCCTGGCCGTGGCAAGCCGGGGAAAATGTAATCCCCTGTGCGGTTCTCTTTAAGCGTCTCAAGCATGGCCATTGCAGCCGCTGACAACGGGACTGTGTGGGCCTCGCCGGCCTTCATCCGTTCTGCCGGAACCTTCCATAGCTTGTGCGGGAAGTCGATTTCCGTCCAGCCGGCCCCGAGCGTCTCGCCCGACCTGGCAACAGTCAGAATTGTGAACTCCAGCGCTCTTGCGCTCATTCCCTCTGCTTTCCGCAACTTGGCCATGAAGCCCGGCACATCCTTATAGGGCATCGCCGGTTGGTGGCCGCGCTGGAGCTTTTGCCGCTTGGGTAACAGATTGCGAAGGTTGCCGCGCCACGCTGCGGGGTTCTCACCAGAGCGCCAGCCTTTGACCTTAGCAAATTCAAGAACACGCTCCATCCGACCGCGAAGGCGGGACGCGGTTTCGCTCTTGGCCTGCCAAACGGGCGAAAGCACCTTTAACACGTCATCGGTTGTGACTTGGGAAACACGCTTGGTGCGGATTGACTTGCAGTAGGTGTCCCCGAGCGTCTGCTTCCATTGGTACTCGTGCTTGGCGTTGCGCCACTCGGATCTGATGCTTTCAATGTATCGATCAGCGCATTCGCCAAAGGTTGGTTCGGCCTCTTTCGACTTCTCGGCTATCGGGTCACGGCCTTCTTGCACGGCAAGTCGATGTTCGTTTGCCTTCTGGCGTGCCTTCGCGAGCGTGACGAGCGGATAGCTCCCCATACCCATCTCACGGCGCTTGCCGTCTTTCACCCACATGAACACCCACGACTTCGCGCCCGATGGTGAAACATTGAGATAGAGCCCACCGCCATCGCTATAGCGGCCCGGCTTCTTTGCAGCCTTGGCGGATGCGTCCGACAGTTTGCTAAGCGTCCTAGCCATTCCCCACTTACTTCCCCACTTCGAAGTGGGGATAGTACAGGACGACACGAAACGACCCAAGACACAAAATGCTCTTTAGGCCTTATGGCACAAGGCAATCGGGGACGGGCTGAAACATGGTGGGACGCATGTTCGGTGGACCTCAGCTCCACCAGCGGAATATTGCCGAACTGCCATTTCTCCCCTTGCTCAGAATTTCGCCACGACACTGTCGGAAGTGCGTCAGCTGCTGGCGGACATTCGGCCATTGCCGTGCAGCTTTCGTTGCGACCCTGTGCCTGCTTCACGCCGGCAGCGGAGCGCTGCTCCGTAGCCGCTGCAGACGTTAGATATCCCCTGCCGCCGACCCTTTGCTAGCGCTTGCGCAGCCCGTCGACGAAGACGTCGACGAGGCGAAGGGCCGTCGGCTGCCAGTCGGCCGTGCCTTGCGAATAGAAGATACCGACGAGGGTCCGCAGCAGGTCTTCCGGCGTGATGTCGGAACGCAGCTCACCCGCCGCGACCCCGCGATCGAGCAGCAGTCCGATGGCGTTGGTCAGTCGCTCGAAGGAATAGGCCTTCAGTTCGGAAGAGCCGTACGCGACGAGCTGAAACGCCTCGACCATGCCTTTCTTGGTGGCGACGAGGCGGACGTTGGCATGCAACCATTTGCGCAGCGCTTCGACCGTATTGCTGTCGCGGGCAAGCTGCTCTGCGAGTTCGCCAAGGTGGTCGACCTCATGGCGGTAGACGGCCTCGAACAACGCTTCGCGCGTCGGAAAATGGCGATAGAGCGTACCGATCCCGACGCCGGCCTGCCGCGCGACCGCCTCCAGGCTCGCCTGCGGGCCGCCGACGCTGAAGACTTGCGTTGCCGCCTCGAGCAGGCGTTCGCGATTCAGGATTGCGTCTGTACGCGGCTTGCGTCTTGTCTTTGCGGTCTCAGGTCCCATGTTTCTTCCAGCCGGGACTTGTTGCCCCTTGATAAACGGAGGAACCCTCCGTATAAATAGATTGCGCATCGGGAAACCGCACAAAAGCACGCATTCCCGGTCACGGCCAACAGACAGTTCGCGCCAGGTTTTTTCCCGCGCCCGCATCCGCGGCTGCCACTCGGCGGCTCCGATCCATACATCACAATCACTGAATGGAGTACCTTGATGTCACTCTCCATCGGCCTCACCATCAATGGGCAGCTGCGCACAGTTGTGCTCGACGACCCGCGCGTAACGTTGCTCGACCTGTTGCGTGAGCGCCTCGACCTGACCGGCACGAAAAAGGGCTGCGATCGGGGACAGTGCGGCGCCTGCACCGTGCTCGTCGATGGGCGACGCATCAATTCATGCCTCGCTCTGGCTGCCAGCCTCGACGGGGCTGAAGTCACCACCATCGAGGGGCTCGCAAACGGCGAAACGCTGCATCCGGTCCAGGCAGCTTTCATCGAACATGATGGCTTCCAGTGCGGCTACTGCACGCCGGGCCAGATCATGAGCGCCGTCGGCCTCATCGCCGAAGGCCATACCGGAGACGACCCTGAGCGCATCCGCGAGCTGATGAGCGGAAACATCTGCCGCTGCGGCGCCTATCAGGGCATCACCGAAGCGGTACTCGAAGCGCAGCAGACCCTCGCAGAATCCAACCGGAGGGACGCGGCATGAACCGTTTCGACTACATCCGGCCGAACAGCGTGTCGGAGGCCGTGGCGGCCGCCGCTGTGCCGGGATCGTCCTACCTCGCAGGCGGCACCAATCTGCTCGACCTGATGAAGGCGGGCACCGCACGGCCCGAGCGGATCGTCGACATCACGCGGCTACCCGGCCTCGACCGCATCGAATGGCTGCCTGACGGTGGTGCACGCATCGGTGCGCTGGTTCGCAATTCCGACCTTGCTTATGACGAGCGCTTCGCGCGCACCTTCCCGGCCATTGCCGAAGCACTGCTTTCGGGCGCGTCGGCACAGCTTCGCAACGCTGCAACCGTCGGCGGAAATCTGATGCAGCGTACGCGCTGCGCCTATTTCCACGACATGGCGAGCGCCTGCAACCGACGCGCGCCGGGATCGGGCTGCGACGCGCGCGACGGCGAGAACCGCCTCCACGCCGTGCTTGGATGGAGCGAGAAGTGCATTGCCACCCACCCTTCCGATTTCTGCGTACCGCTGGTGACGCTGGATGCGGTGGTCGAGGTGCAGGGCCTGCATGGCGCCCGCGAGATTCCGATAGATTTGCTGCACGTCCTGCCTGGCGCCACGCCGGAACGGGAAACTGGACTGTCGCCCGGCGAATTGATCGTCGGACTCAGGCTTCCGGCAGAAGCCGCGGGCTTCTCGCGCAACGCGCGCTATCTGAAGTTGCGCGAGCGCACCTCATATGCCTTTGCCGTCGTCTCGGCGGCAGCCGCGCTGGAGATCGAAGATGGCGCTATCCGCAGGGCGCGCATCGCGCTCGGCGGTGTCGCCGCAAAGCCCTGGCGGGCGCGCACGGCGGAGGCTTCGCTGGAGGGCCAGCGCCCCTCGCCGCAGGCATTCGCAATCGCCGCCGATCTGGCACTCGCCGAGGCGCGGCCGTCTGGCGACAACGCCTTCAAGATCGAACTGGCGCGCCGCATCGTCGTGCGCGCCTTGAGCCTTGCACTGGAAGGAACGCCGGAAGTCATGCCCGCGCTACCGGCCTCCCCTTTCGCTATCACCTCCGGAGCGAACCATGCCGCTTGATCCCGCTTCCCCATCCCCTCAGCATCGCCGGCACGGATCCAACATGGGCCAGCCGCTGACCCGCCGCGACGGCGTGCTCAAGGTTACCGGCCGGGCAACCTATGCCGCCGACAACCATCCCGACGGCATGCTCTATGCCGTCATCGCCGTCAGCACGATCGCGCGCGGGCGGGTGACTGCACTCGATGTGGAGAGCGCCATGGCGCATCCCGGCGTCGTTGAAGTCCTGACACCGACAAACCGGCCGCCACTCGCCCACGATCCTGACGAGAAGATGCCGCCCTTCGGGTTTCGCGTCGAGGTGCTGCAGGACGACACCGTGCGTTATGTCAACCAGCCGATCGCCATGGTGATTGGCGAGACGTGGGAGGCAGCAACGGAAGCGGCCGCATTGCTCGACCCACAATATGAGGTCGAAAGCGCCCGCACGGAGCTGAAGAGCGGCAAACGTTACGACCTCGCTGCGATCGGCATTGGCGCGCCGCCGCGCACGGCCCATGGCGACGTCGAGGCAGGCCTCAAGGCTGCCGCCCAGGTGACCGAGGCCGACTATGTCACGCCATCGCAATACCATAATGCGATGGAGCCACATGCCATCGTCGCTGAATGGGACGGTGACCGGGTGACCATCGACATGCCTAATCAGGCGATGGCGCTGAGCTGCGCGGCCTATGCTGCCTATTTCGGCATTCCGGCGGAGAACGTGCTGATCCGATCGCCCTTCCTCGGTGGCGGCTTTGGCTCGAAGGCCATTCTCAACGGGCCGCAGATCCTCGCCGTCCTCGCTGCCCGCATGCTCGGCCGCCCGGTAAAGCTGTCGCTAACCCGGGCGCAGATGTACGGCCCAGTCGGACACCGCGGCCGCACCTGGCAGAAGCTGCGCATAGGCACTGATCATGACGGGCGCCTCACTGCGCTTCACCATCGCGCGCTCTGCGCCACATCAAGCTTCGACGAGTTCATCGAGCCGGCGGCCAATGCGTCGCTGCCGCTCTATGCCAGCCCTGCTATCCTTGCCGAACACGAGGGCCTGCGCCTCGACATAGGCACGCCGGGGCCAATGCGCGCACCGGGCGAAGCCTCCGGGTCCGCGGCACTCGAAGTTGCCATGGACGAGGCAGCCCAAGCCTGTGGCATGGATCCGCTCGCATTCAGGCTTGCCAACTATGCAGAGACCGAGCCGGGCACCGGCAGGCCCTTTTCATCCAAGGCGCTTCGCGAATGCTACGCCGAGGGAGCCAAACGTTTCGGCTGGGCGGGTCGGCCGATCGAGCCGCGCCAGATGCGCGACGAGAACGGTTTTCTCGTCGGCTGGGGCATGGGTTCCGCAGTCTTTCCTTGCCCGCATTTCCCAGCCGAGGCTCGCGCAACCTTGCGTGCCGACGGCACGGCCTTGGTGGAAACGGCGGGCGCCGACATGGGGCAAGGCGCTTGGACAGCACTTGCCCAGATCGCGGCCGAAGCGCTCGGCCTCGATCCCGATCAGGTCGAGCTCCATTCGGGCATATCGAGTCTGCCCGACGGCGGCATCGCCGGTGGCTCCGGCCATACCGCCAGCGCCGGCCTGGCGCTCCACAATGCCGGTCAGGACGCGATCGCCAGACTTGCGGAGCTCGCCACCGCCGATCCCGCATCGCCGCTCTTCGGCGCTGGCAACATCGGCGTGGTCGCCCGTTCCGGCCGACTCCATCGCCGCGACGACAGCGGACGCAGCGAAACCTATGCGAAGATCCTTACCCGCGCCGGTCGCACCGAGGTGGTCGGAAAGGCCAGGGCGGCACGCGACGAAGCGGCCGCCTCGACCCATGCGATGTATTCGCACGGCGCGGTCTTCGCCGAAGTGAAGGTCGACCCCGACCTCGGCCAGATGCGGGTGACGCGCCTGGTTGGCGCTTTCGCAGCCGGCCGCATCATCAATCCCCGCCTGGTGCGTAGCCAGTATTTTGGCGGCATGATCTGGGGCATCTCCTTTGCGCTGCTGGAGGAGGCGATCACCGATCGCAGGACCGGACGGATCATGAATGCCGACCTTGCCGAGTACCACGTGCCAATCAATGCCGACGCGCCCTCGCTCGAGGCTATCCTGGTTCCGGAAGACGATCCTTACGTCAATCCGCTCGGCGTGAAGGGCGTAGGCGAGATCGGGATCACAGGCACCGTGGGTGCGATCGCCAATGCCGTCTGGCATGCGACCGGCGTGCGGGTCCGGCGTTTCCCGATCCGGATCGAGGATGTGCTCGTCAATCAGCCGACGTAAAGTCTGCTTTGGCAACACGACCGAACGTACCGGCGGCGCGCCATCAGGCGCCGCCGCCACCTTTCTGACCGAGCAGTTCCCAGGCGGGCGCATGCCGGAGCCATGTTCAAGTGCCTACCTGCTGGCGAGCCCGCGCTCGGCTGAAAGGCAGTCTACCGCCATTGAAGGCCAGGCTTCAGACTGCAGGCATGGCGCGTTGCCAGATCACCGGCTTGTCGAATTGATGCTCGCCGTCCGATGCTGCAGCGGCCCCATCTCCGCGGCGAAGCGCTCGATCATCGCAAGGCCGGTCGCGCTCGGGCGCAGCGCTGGACCACGATCATGCACAGCCAATCCGCTGCGTAGCGCAAACAGCCGCTTGCCATAGCACAACAGGTTCTCCAGTCCCTGCATGGTCGAAACGACCGCCGGCAACATCTGGCGACAGCGCGCAAGCGCACCGTCCTCATCACCGGCCCGGAAGCTGTCATAGGCCGCGACGGCATAGTCGATGCAATCCGGCGCCAGGATCAGGCCGCGGCAACCGATACGCAGATTGTCGAGCATCTCCAACCCGGCGCGGCCGTTGAAGATCGGCAGCTTGCCGCCGGTTGCCTCGACAAGGCCGGCGATGTCGACCACCGGACCCTCGCCTTTCACCAGCTGGATGTTCGGGTGCTGGCGAACGAGGTCGCTGATCTCAGTTGAGCTCAGTCCACGTCCCATGAAGGCCGGGGCATTCTGGATGGCGACTGGCAGATCGGTCGCCTCGGCCACGCGGCCGAAGAAGCGGATGTATTCGGCCGCCCCATACTGGCCGACCATCGGCGGCTGCAGGATCAGCCAGTCGGCGCCGACACTTTCGGCGTGGCGCACCTGCGCGATCTGTTCGGCCACCGACGCGCCGAAGATGGTGAGCGCCAGCGGCACCTTTCCGCCGGTGTCTTCGGCGATCCAGTCCATGACCATCCGGCGCTCGGCATCCGTCAGCTTGGACACTTCGGTGGCAAGGCCGAGTGCGGCCATGCCGTGGACGCCGACCTCAAGGCAAAGCTCGACCTGCCGACGCATGGCAGCCCGGTCGAGCCGCTCCTGGTCATCGAACAACGCGTAGAGGATGGCGTGGATGCCGTGCAAGTCGGCGACAGCGAAACGGCGCATCGGCCTCTCCGTCAATGGCTTTCGCGCGGCACGTCATGGCCACGGCAACCGACCAGGAAGTCCAGGTCGGCACCGCGATCGGCCTGCATGACACGCTCGACATAGAGGCTCTGGTAGCCGCCCTGCATCTCCGGCACAGGCGGGGTCCACAGCTTGCGGCGGCGCTCCAGTTCTTCGTCGCTGACTTCGACGTGCAAACGGCGGTTCTCGACGTCGAGTTCGATCATGTCGCCATCCTCGACCAGCGCCAGCGGGCCGCCGATGGCGGCCTCGGGTGCCGCATGCAGCACAACCGTGCCGAACGCGGTGCCGGACATGCGCGCGTCGGAAATGCGGACCATGTCGCGCACGCCCTTTTCCAGCAGCTTCTGCGGCAGCGCCATGTTGCCGACCTCCGCCATCCCGGGATAGCCCTTGGGGCCACAGTTCTTCAGCACCATCACGCAGGTCTCGTCGATGTCGAGCCCAGGGTCGTCGACGCGCGCCTTGTAGTGCTCGATGTTGTCGAACACCACGGCGCGGCCGCGATGGCGCATCAGTTCCGGCGACGCAGCGGAAGGCTTGAGGATCGCACCATTGGGTGCGAGATTGCCACGCAGGACGGCAATGCCGCCCTGCTGGGTCAACGCCTTGTCGCGGGGCAGGATCACCTCGTCGTTGAAGTTCTCGGCACCGGCGATGTTGTCGCCGACCGTCTTGCCGGTCACCGTCAGCGCGTCGAGGTCGAGCAGGTCGGCGATCTCCTTCATGACGGCAGGAAGACCGCCGGCGTAGCAGAACTCTTCCATCAGGAACTTGCCGGACGGCATCAAATTGAGGATGGTCGGGATGTCGCGGCCATAACGGTCCCAGTCCTCGAGCGTCAGCTCAGTGCCGATCCTGCCGGCGATGGCGAGCAGATGGACGACCGCATTGGTCGAGCCGCCGATCGCGCCATTGATACGGATGGCATTGGCGAATGCCTTCCTGGTGAGGATGGCGGACAGGCGCAGGTCTTCCTTGACCATCGCAACGATGCGCCGGCCGGAAAGACGGGCGAGCCGCGCGCGGTGGGCATCCACGGCGGGATAGGCGGCGTTGCCAGGCAAAGCCAGGCCGAGCGACTCGACCATCGACGCCATGGTCGAGGCCGTGCCCATGGTCATGCAATGGCCCGGCGAGCGCGACATCGCGCTCTCGGCGGCGGCAAATTCCTGCTCGCTCATCAGACCGGCGCGCACGTCCTCGGAGAACTTCCAGACATCGGTGCCCGAGCCGATCGGCTTGCCACGGAAGCGGCCGTTGAGCATCGGGCCACCCGAAACAACGATCGCCGGCACGTCGCAGGACGCAGCACCCATGACCAGCGACGGCGTGGTCTTGTCGCAACCGGCCATCAGCACCACACCGTCCATCGGGTTGCCGCGGATTGCCTCTTCGACATCCATCGAAGCAAGATTGCGGAACAGCATCGCGGTCGGACGCAGATTGGATTCACCGCACGAGAAGACCGGAAACTCGAGCGGCAGGCCACCCGCTTCGAGGATGCCCGCCTTCACATGCTCGACCAGGCCGCGGAAGTGCGCATTGCAAGGTGTGAGTTCGGAGAAGGTGTTGCAGATACCGATCACCGGCCGTCCGTCGAAAGCATCGTCGGGCAGGCCGTTGTTCTTCATCCAGCTGCGGTGAATGAAGGCATCCTTGCCAAAGCCGCCGAACCAGGCCTGCGAACGCAGTTTCCGTGTCACTGTCATGTTCCTGTGGTTGGAGAGCCGCCAGCGGCGGCCGGCGCGGCTATGCCGCTAGATCAGCACATCAGGCTCGAGCCGGCCCTTGACCGGCAGGTCGACCAGAAACGTCCTTCCGGCATCCGGTTCGGCACGGCGCGCGTCATCGCTCAGCCCGATCCAGGCTGACGTCACCGCAAGACGGTCGGCATGTTTGCCAACGAATGCCGGGCATGACGGCTGGCTCACCGAAAACAGCACCGAGCGGACAAGTTCGCCACCGGGGGCATAGGCGGCGAGCCGCCCTTCGCCCCAGCGCGCGTTCCACAGGGTTCCATCGGCGTCGACCACCGATCCGTCGAAGCCGCCCGCACCCTGGCTTTCGGCGAAAACCTTGGGCTCGCCTGCAGGCAAGCCGGTCCTTGCGTCGCAAACAACACGCATGATCCGCCCAACTGCGGTGTCGGCGTAATAGGCAATGGTGCCGTCAGGGGAAAACGCGATCGAATTGGGGATGGAAATGCCGCTGTAAAGTTGGCGCAGCTCGCCGCGAAAAAACCAGTAGAGGCTGCCGGCACCTGTCTCCGCCCGCTTGCCCATCGTACCGAACCACAAGGCGCCGCATGGATGCACGCGGGCATCGTTGGAGCGCGTGGCCAAGTTTGTCGCCTCCACTGCTGTGTGAAGGACCAGGCGGCCTGTCGTCCTGTCCCTGACATGAAGGCCGGTCTCGGTCAGGATCAGCTGGCGCTCGCCATCGATGATCGCCTGGGCGCTCGCCATCTGGCCGAGCTGGGTGGTTATGGTGCGGTCTTCGCCGAAACGTTTCTCCAGCAGCAGCCCGTTGACGATGTCGAACCAGTAGAGCGTGTCACTGACCGGATCGTAGCTCGGTCCCTCACCAAGTTCGCAGGCATGGTCGGACAACACCGAAACGAGGTCAGCCGGCATCGTTGTCGTCCCCGAAAGCCGCGTCCCAGGCGGCAACCGCGGACCTTGCCCGCGTCGCCACCTCCTCGATGCTCATGCCGGGACGAAACAGGCTCGTGCCAAGCCCGAAGGCGCTGACGCCGGCTGCGCGATAGCTGGCGAAGTCGCGATCGGAAACACCGCCGACGGCGCCGACAACAGTGTCTTTGGGCAGCACCGCGCGCATCGCGGCGATACCGCCGACACCGAGCACGCTGGCAGGAAAAAACTTGAGCGCCGAGGCCCCCAGCTGCAGTGCCTTGAACGCCTCGGTTGGGCTCATCACTCCAGGCATGGTCACCATGCGATGGCGGGCGGCTGCGGCCATGACTTCGGCATCGATGTTGGGGCTGACGACAAGGCGACCGCCGACCTCGGCGAGACGATCGACCTGCCTCGCTTCAAGCACGGTCCCTGCTCCGATCAACGCGGAAGCTGGCAGGCTGCCGACGATGGAAGCGATGGAGGCAAAAGGCTCCGGCGAGTTGAGCGGCACCTCTATTGCCTCGATGCCGACTTCGTAGATCACGCCGGCTACCGCAACGGCCTGATCGGGGGTAAGGCCACGCAGGATCGCGACAAGCCCGCGCCGCAATTTCGGAAATTCCGCTGTTCTGGTCATGCCGGCACTCCATCGATCATTTCGTTCTGGCGCGCTGCCTCAAACAGACCGATGCGCACCGCGATGTCGGCATCGATGTCGCGGACTTCGAACCCGGCGACCTGGAAGACACGACGATAAAGCGTGGCGAGCGTGCCGGAAGCGACGAGGGTCAGGCTTCGATCGTCATGGAGAAATTGTCGCCGGGCCGACGCCACTTCGCTGCCGATCATCAAGCCGGAAAGCGTGGCCGCCGCGTCTTCGGGGGTCAGACCGTAAAGCAGCGAACCGGCCCGGATCGAAAACAGTCGCGAGGCGAAATCGCCGCCTTCGGCGAGCGCGATCTCGCAGGCACTTGCAAACACCGGGCTCTCCGCCGAGATGGCGCCCGGCGTCTCGCCAATCGAATGGCGCAGGATGGAGTGGCTTGAAAGCAGCGCGAACAATTCGCCGGTCGGCCACGTCCGGAAAGTCTCGACGGCGCCGCTGTCGACGACCACCCATTTGGAGTGGGTACCCGGCATGCAGACCACATGGCGGCCGGCAGCCTCGAGCTTCGAGCCGGCCAGTTGCGTCTCCTCGCCCCGCATCACGTCGGGGGCTTCGGCACTGCGCTGGGCAAGGCCCGGCACAATGCGGATGTCGCGTCCCGCATGAGGAACGCGGACCGCCCCCCTGAGGATCGCCGCAATTGAGGACGGGACGTCGACATAAGGCGCCTCGATCCATCCCTGGCGCGCGCCGGCCATGCCGCAGATGATGACCGGCACGCCGTCCGGCGCGCGCAAGGCAGCAAGGCACCGTTCGAGAATGGGCTCGAAGCCGACCGTCTGGGCGGTGGTCAGTCCTTCGTCGCTGCGATGTTCGGCAAGGGCGGCCCCTTCGGCATTAAGGAGCCATGCCCGCATGCGGGTGGTTCCCCAATCGATCGCCACGATGACGGGTGCTGCGGTCATCGTACCCCTCACTGCGCGGCGTGCTGGAGGACGCTCAGGCCGCCGTCGACGACAAGGCAGGCAGCGTTCATGAACGGGCATTCGTCCGAGATCATGAACACGGCCGCCTTGGCGATCTCGGTGGGGGTGGCGATGCGTTTGCCGGGATGCAGCGCCAGGGTTTCGGCGCGCGCCTTTGCCGGATCGGCAAAGCTGTTCCAGTAGTCGATGTTTTTCTGCGTCTCGACATAGCCGGGCGCGAGCGCATTCACCCGCACGCCGGAAGCCGCATATTCGAGCGCAAGGGATTTGGTGAGGCCAAGCAGCGCGTGCTTGGCCAGCGGATAAGGAAAGGTGTGCGGAATGATGGTGAAGGAATGCGTCGAGGCGATGTTGAGGATCGCTCCGCCACCGGCTGAAATCATGCCTGGCAGCACTGCCTTGCAGCAGTTCCATGAGCCTTTGAGATTGACGTCGAAGCAACGCTGCCACTCGGCATCGGTGGTTTCGAGCGGCGTACTGAAGACGTTGATGCCGGCATTGTTGATCAGGGCGTTGACCGGGCCGATCGCCTTTTCCGCCGCTGTCATGGCGGCAGCTATCGCGGTCATATCGGAAATGTCGGCCTCGGCATGACCAAGCGCGCCCTCGGATGCCCCAAGCCTGGCAACAGTCTCGCGCAGCAACGGACCATCACGGTCGACGATGAAAAGTTTCGCGCCTTCCCTCAGGCATTCCTGGGCTATGGCGAGGCCAATGCCCTGTGCTGCACCGGTCAGGAAAATGCGTTTGCCGACAAGACGGTCGCTCATTGGAAGTCCTCGCAGTCAGAAACAGTGATCGAAAAGGTGCCGGCAAGCGTCTCGTCGGGTGCCAAGAGATGCAGCGATTCCGGCCCGGCAAGCGCCAGTGCATTGGGCGTGTGCGACATTGGTTCCAGGCAGAAGAAGCTGCAGTCGTCTTCCGGCGCGTAGAGCATGTAGCGCGAGAACAACGCATCGGCGGCGATGTCTGCGGCGAGCTTCATCTCGGGCCAAATGATCCGTGCCTGGCCGCTCCAGCCTTCGAAGCAATTGTTCAGCCTGCGGCGCGGCAGCCGGCGCGGTGTCACGAAATCGGCACTGTCTGGGATCGGCGTGCGCACGCCAGGCAGATAACCCTCGCGCTCGGTCCACCAAGCCATCGCCGGGGCCATGAGCCGGGTGGCGTCGGTGCGGGGAAAATAGGGATGGAAGCCGATGCCGAACGGCAGTGTCTCGCTGCCCAGGTTCGTTACCGAAAGTGCTAAGGTCACGGTTGCGCCGTCGAGCGTGATGGTCTGAACCGCGCGATAGATATGGGGCGAATTGACAGGGTGGAGCTGGCCGAAGGCAAGCCGAACATGCGTGGTCGAGGCATCTTCAACGTTCCATTCAGCCAGCCAGCCGTCGCCATGGATGTAGTTCGGTTCGGCTGTATTGGGCGTGAAGCGATAGCTTTTGCCGCCCAGCTCGAAGCTGTTTGCCTCGACGCGATTGCCGACCGGAACCAGCGGAAAGCAGGCCGAACGCAAGACGTCGAACGCGCCGTCGCCGTGTCGGCGCAGGAAGGGCCGGCCATCGCTTGTCTGGCCGTCATCGACCGCCCCGCCCTTCAAGCTCACCCGGAGCGCCAGGCGCTCGCCTTCAAGCTCGACAAACCCTTGCATCTCAACGGCGTCCGAGCGCGCTGGACCTGAGATTGTCGAGCAACACGGCGAGCAGCAGGATCACGCCACGGACGATGTACTGGTAGAAGGCCGGGATGTTGAGCAGGTTCATCACATTCTCGGCGATGCCCATGATCATCACGCCGACGATCACGCCGGCGATCGCCGCGCGGCCACCGGCCAGCGACACACCGCCAAGCACGCAGGCCGAGATGACCGAAAGCTCCAGGCCAATGGCCGCATTAGGCTGGCCCGAGGTGATGCGCGAGGCGAGCAGGATGCCGGCGATGGCGCAGACCATGCCTTGCAGGGTGAAGATCCAGATGCGCGTCCAGTCGACATTGACGCCAGCCAGACGCGACGCTTCCGGATTGCCGCCAATGGCCAGTGTGTTCTTGCCGAAGACGGTGCGGTTGAGCACAAAGCCAAACACCACGAACAGGGTCGCCAACACCCAGATCGGCGTCGGAATGCCGAGCAGCTTGGACAGCGCAAGCTGGTAGAAATTCGGATCATTGATGCCGACTGCCCGGCCGTCCGACGCAATCAGCGCGAGGCCGCGCACGATCTGCATCGTCGCCAGCGTGGTGATCAGTGCATTGATGCGGAACTTGGCGATGACCACGCCGTTGATCAGGCCGACGGCGCCGCCGCAAAGTAGCGCCGCGAGGATGCCGACCATGATCGAACCGGTGGCGTTCGAGGCCATGACGGCGACCATGCCGGCAAAGGCGACGATCGAGCCGACCGACAGGTCGAAATCCCGCGCCGCCAGGCAGAACATCATGGTGCAGGCGACGATGCCGACGGTGACGACCGACTGCAGCAGGCCGAGCATGTTGCGCTCGGTCAGGAAGTTCGGAACGAAGATCGACACCAGCGCAAAGGCCAGAACGAAGATCACGACGAGACCCTGGTCGCCGAGCAGTACCTTCTTGAAAGAGTTTGTCATGCTCAGTCCCCTTAGGAAGCGATTGCGTCTGGCGTCTTCTTGTCGGGAAGCGCTGCCGCCAGGATTGCACGCTCGCTGAAATCGTTGCGGTCGATATGCGCTGAGATGCGGCCGCCGCACATGACCAGGATGCGGTCGCAGATGCCCATCACCTCGGGCAGTTCGCTGGAAACGACGATGATCGCCATGCCTTGCTCAGCAAGCTGGTAGAGGATTTCGTAGATTTCGGACTTGGCGCCGACATCGATGCCGCGTGTCGGCTCGTCGACGATCAGGACGCGGACGCCCTGTTCGGACAGCCAGCGGCCGAGAATGACCTTCTGCTGGTTGCCGCCGGATAGGTTCAGGATGTCCTGCTTGCGCGAAGGCGTGCGGACCTTGAGTTTCTTGATGTAGGTCTCGGCGATTTCGGCTTCCTTGCGCGGATTGAGGATGCCGAAGCGCGTGTTGTGGCGACGCGAGGAGATGTTGATGTTCTCTTCCAGCGAGCGCCCCTGGATGATGCCGTCATGCTTGCGGTCTTCGGAGCACAGCACGATGCCCGCGCGTATCGCCTGGCGCGGGTCGACGGCGTGCACTGCCTGTCCATCGATCTTGATCGTTCCGCTGCTGCGTAGGTCAGCACCATAGATCAGGCGCATCAACTCGGAACGGCCAGCGCCGATCAGCCCGAAGAAGCCGAGAATTTCGCCGGCCCTGGCCTCGAAGCTCGCCGGCTGCACGAGCTTGTCGCCCGCGATGGCTTCCGCCTTCAGCCTGACATCGCCCACCGTTCGGGCGCGCCAGCCCCAGACATTGGAGATCTCGCGACCGACCATCTCCGCCACCACCTGTTCGCGCGTGACGTTTTCGAGGCTCGGGTGATGGGCGGCCAGCTTGCCGTCGCGCAGCACGGTCAGGCTGTCGCAGAGCCGAAACACCTCGTCGAGGCGATGGGAGATGTAGAGAATGACCTTGCCTTCGGCGCGCAGGCGCTCGATCAGGCTGAAGAGAATTTCGCTTTCGCGCGACGACAGCGACGAGGTCGGCTCGTCCAGCGCGATGACGCGTGCATCGAGCATGATCGCCTTGGCGATCTCGACCATTTGCCGCTCGCCGATCGACAGCGTCTTGACCTTGCGGCGCGGGTCGATGTCGATGCCTGCAGATTTCAGCTTGTCGCCGACCTCTGAAAACATCTGCCGTGACTGGATGACACCGGCATTGGCCGGAAAGCGGCCGAGCCGCAGGTTTTCGGCGACGGTAAGCTCCGGAACCAGCTGCAGTTCCTGGTGAATGACGATGACGCCGGCATGAAAGGCGTCACGCGTCGAGGCATATTTCTGGACCTGGCCGTCGATGATGATGTCGCCGGTATCGGCATGCTGGTCGCCCGAGAGGACCCGGATCATCGTCGACTTGCCGGCGCCGTTTTCGCCCATCAGGCCATGGACGGCCCCCTTTGCGACGGAAAACGACACGTCGGACAGCGCCTGGACGCCAGGATAGGCTTTCGAGATGTGAGAAAATTCGAGAAATGACATCGACGGTCCTCCTGAATGTCCTACGGCAGCAAAGCACCGCCGTCGGACACCGTTCAATGTAGCGGTGATTACTCGATGCCGAGTTCCGCACGGACCTTTTCGAAGTCGTCACGCTTGGCAAGCGCGCCGGCGGTCAGGATCAGCTTCTCCGGTTCCTTGCCGTTGGCGACCCACTCATACATGTTGAGCGCAGTCTCATAGCCATGGCGCTTCGGCGAGATGATCACCGAACCGATGAAGCCGGTAGCCGAAGGCTTCTTGAACTCGTTGATCGCCGAGTCCGCGCCGCCGATGCCGACACCGATCATGCCGTCAGCCGCGATGCCGACGCCTTCCGATGCACGCACGGCACCCAGAACCGCTTCGTCGTTGAGGCCGAAGGCGACCCACTTTTTGATGTTGGCGTTCTTGTTCAGGACAACCGTCGCCGCGTTGAGCGCGGCTTCCGTGTCGGTCTTCGCCTGAGGCGCGTCGAAGATGTTCTCGGCCTTGAAGCCGTTGGCCTTGAGCACCGAGATGGCGCCCTCGACGCGATCGACGGCGGTCGGCAGCTGGTCATAGGAGACACGGATCGCACCGACCTCTTCGGCCTTCCAGCCACGGGCCTTCATTTCGTCGACGATCGCCTGGCCGACGGCCTCACCAATCTTGGTGGCCGAGATGCCCATATGCGGCACTTCCTCGATCGGCTTGCCGTCGGCGCTGACCAGACGGTCATCGACGGTCATCACCTTGAGGTTGTTGGCTGCCGCCTTGGCAACGATGCCAGGCCCGAGCTTGACATCGGGCGTGCAGACGACAAAGCCCTGAGCGCCCTGGGCACCGAGATTGTCGATCGCCGACATCAGCTTCTCGCCGTCCTCGGCGCCGATCTTGACCAGTGTGAAGCCTTTTTCCTTGGCGGCCTGGTCGGCGAACTTCCACTCGTCCTGGAACCACGGCTCCTCAGGCTGCTTCACGATGAAGCCGATCTTGGTCTCCTGCGCATAGGCAGAAACGATGGTGGTGACAGACAGAGCCGCTAAGGCGCCCGCGACGAGCGCCGTCTTCAACAATCGCATGTGAACTCCTCCCAAAGGTGCCGGGCGCTCAGCCCGGATGACAAACGCTAGCGTCTTTTATCATACCAGTCAATTGCACTGGTATGATAAATGAGCTAGCTTCATTTTGCGACACCGCCATGGATGATCGCAGGGCGCATTGTCCGGCATGCGAAGCGGACATAAGAACGAGAAAACGCTCTTGGGGGAGGAGAACGCATGAACATCAAAGAGGCGCCAGCAGCGGTAGCGAAATCGCGCCGCCCGCGCGTGTTGCCGGACGTGGTGCGTGCGATTGCCGCGGAGGTCCTTGCCGGCAACTATCCGGTCGGCAGCTCACTGCCGAGCGAGAACGATCTCTGCACCGAACACGGCGTAAGCCGCACCGTCATCCGCGAGGCACTCAAGACGCTCGCCGCCAAAGGCCTTGTTCTCAGCCGTCCGCGCATCGGCACCGTCGTCTGCGAGCGCGACAACTGGAACATCATCGACCCGCAGGTGCTGGAGTGGCACGCGCCGAACACCCTCGATCCCAAGCTGTTCGATTCCATCCTGGAGACCCGCCGCGCCATCGAGCCGCTGGTCGCCGAACTTGCCGCGACACGAGCGTCGCTGCAGGAGATCGCCGACCTTGAGCTGGCCTGGAAAGGCATGGAGGACGCGGGAAGCGACGTTGCGCGCTTTGCCCGCTCGGACGCGGCCTTTCACCAGGTGCTCTACGGGGCCTGCCACAACCCGATCTTCCGCCAGATCGGCGGGATGATCGAGACTGCGTTGAATTTCGCGCTGGAGGCGACAGCCAATTCCGTCGACCGGCGCGACGAGGCCGTCAGGGTCCACTACGGCGTGGTTGAGGCGCTGCGCATGCGCGACGCCACAGCCGCGCGCCGTGCCGCCAACGAGATTCTGGACCTCGCCGCACGCGATCTCGCGCGGGCAAAGAGCCAGAAGAAGCAAGACTGAGCGGGCGCATACATTGGAGTAGTGCCGACACCATGAAGATCACTGCACTCAAGACATTCATCGTCCCGCCGCGCTGGCTGTTCCTCAAGATCGAAACCGACGAAGGCGTCAGCGGCTGGGGCGAACCAGTCGTGGAGGGCCGCGCCCACACCGTCGAGGCGGCGGTGCATGAGCTTGCCGACTACCTGATCGGCAAGGATCCCCGGCTGATCGAGGACCACTGGAACGTCATGTATCGCGGCGGCTTCTACCGTGGCGGCCCGATCCTGATGAGTGCGATTGCCGGCGTCGATCAGGCGCTGTGGGACATCAAGGGCCGGGCGCTGGGCGTGCCGGTGCATGAACTGCTTGGCGGGCGCTGCCGCGACCGCATCAAGGTCTATTCCTGGATCGGCGGCGACCGACCATCGGAAGTCGCGGCAGGTGCCAAGGACGTCGTCGCGCGCGGTTTCACCGCGCTCAAGATGAACGGGACTGAAGAGCTGCAGATCGTAGACAGCCACGACAAGATCGATGCGGCAATCGAGCGTGTCGCCATGGTCCGCGAGGCAGTCGGCCCGCATGTCGGCATTGCCGTCGACTTCCACGGCCGCGTCCACCGGCCAATGGCCAGGGTGCTGGTCAAGGAGCTCGAGCCCTACAGGCTGATGTTCATCGAAGAGCCGGTGCTCAGCGAAAACCGCGAGGCACTGAAGGAGATCGCCGGGCTGTCATCGGCGCCGATCGCGCTTGGCGAACGCCTCTACAGCCGCTGGGACTTCAAGAGCGTGCTCCAGGAAGGCGTTGTCGACATCATCCAGCCGGATCTCTCGCATGCCGGCGGCATCACCGAATGTCGCAAGATCGCGGCCATGGCGGAGGCTTATGATGTCGCCGTAGCCCCCCACTGCCCGCTCGGCCCGATCGCGCTCGCCGCCTGCCTGCAGCTCGACGCGGTGAGCTACAATGCCTTCATCCAGGAACAGAGCCTGGGCATCCACTACAACAAGACCAACGATCTGATGGACTACGCCAAAAACAAGGACGTGTTCCGATACGAAGACGGCTACGTCACCATCCCCGACGGCCCCGGTCTCGGTATCGAGGTCGACGAGGAATACGTCAAGGAACGCGCCAAGGAAGGCCATCGCTGGCGCAACCCCATCTGGCGCCACAAGGACGGTTCGGTCGCCGAGTGGTGAGACGAAAAGCAGCTGCCCTTTCCCGCGCGGGCGCAAGTCTGTGAATTTCGGCGCAACCTCCTGAAGGCAAAAGGTGCCGAAACTCCCTGAGCTTTTGGGGCTATCAGCATATTCGTCGGCGCGGACCGATCCGCTCAGAGCTACCCACCCCACCAGCGAGGGGAGCTCCAGACACCACCAACATCGCCGGCGCCTGGCGATCTGCGCTTGCCGCAAGGCAGCTGATCTGCGATCTCGGCTAAGTGGATGGAACTAAACCCGACCGGAGATGGCATTGCGCAACGTGGGCTTGATCGTTTCGGCCATCGTCCTTGTCCTGGCGATAGCGCTCGCGGCCGCCTGGGCGACGCTGGCGCTGTGGTATCGCCTGCCCGCACCCGAGATCGGCAGGGGCCTCGCGGCGTGCCTGTTCGCGCTGCTCGGCATCGCCACCGCCATCGCCTTGTTCAGCCCCTGGCGCCTGCACGCGCTGGCGCTGTTCGTCATTACCTTCGCTGCGGTCATGGTGTGGTGGAACACCATCGCCCCACCGGAGCACGCCGACTTTGCCCCCGATGTCGCGCGCCAGGTCACCGGGCTACGTGAGGGCGACAAGCTGACGCTGACCAACGTCCGCGACTTCGAATGGCGCAGCAACACCGATTTCACCGAGCGCTGGACGACGCGCAGCTATGACCTGAACAAGCTCGAGACGCTCGACCTGTTCATGTCCTATTGGGCCGGGCCGGAGATGGCCCATGTCATCATGAGTTTCGGCTTCGAAGGCGGCGACCAGCTCGCCTGGTCGGTCGAGGTGCGCAGGCGCAATGGCGGCGAATTCTCGCCGATCGCCGACCTGTTCAAGGCCAACCCACTGGTCATCGTTGCAGCCGACGAGCGCGACGTCGTTGGCGTCCGCTCGAACATCCGCGGCGAGGACGTCCAGCTCTACCGGCTGAACGTGCCCGCAAAGGACGCCCGGGCGCTGCTGCTCGGCTATGTCGCCGATGCCAATGCGCTGGCCGCGACGCCGCGTTTCTACAATTCGATCACCACCAACTGCACCACCGTCATCTTCAGGATGATGCGCGCCGTCGGCGACGTGACCCCGTTCGACTGGCGCCTGATCGTCAACGGCTATCTGCCGGAATACGCCTATGACCGAGGCGCGCTCGACACCCGCCTCTCGGTGCAGGAACTGCGCGCGCGTGCCCACATCGCCACGCGCGCATTGGCTGCCGGCCTGACGCCGGACTTTTCGCAGCTCATCCGCGCCGGCATGCCATCGCCGGCGCCGGCCCGGTAAGCCGCAAGCCTAGAAATGAGGCGCGCGACGAGGCCGCTGCGCTCTGGCGCAGTCGGCTGTCGAACTGACGGAAATCTACGGCGTGGCTAAACCCGCGCTTCGGCGAACGTCACCAGCCGGCGGCGATCCTCGCACCACAGTGCGAGATTGATGCAGCCGACGCTCTTCCAGAAGGTCAGCTTGACGGTCTGGCTGGCATCGCGAAGCTCGGCATTGCTGTCGAAGCAGGCCTGCAGGCGGTAGAACGGCACGCGGCTGCACAGGTGGTGGATGTGGTGCAGGCCGATCGACCCGGTGATCCACTGTGCCACAGCGGGCAAGGCGTACCACGAGCTGCCGCCAAACGCTGCGACATGCAGGTCCCAGGCGTCGCCGGCATCCCAGCGCGTCTCTTCGAACTGATGCTGGACATAAAACAGCCAGCCACCGGCCCAGGCACCCATCACCACGACAGGCAGAACCGCCAACATCACCGCCCAGCCGGCCACAAGCACGAGCCCGCCATAGACGAGCACCAGCGCCACGTTGAGGCCGCCGGCGCTACGCCAGGCTTCGACGCGCGGAATGGCATCATTGTAGGGCAGCCGGTGCATGATCAGGAAATAGATCGGTACGCCGATGACGATCAGGATGATCGGGTTGCGATAGATGCGGTACATCAGCCGCTGGCTGGTGGTCATCGCCTCATATTCGGCCACCGTGCGCGTATCGATGTCGCCGATGCCGCGCTTGTCGAGATTGCCCGAGCCGCCGTGGTGCACGGCATGTGCCTTCTGCCAGAGCGTATAGGGTGTGAAGGTGAAGACGCTCAGCAGCCGTCCGATCATCCGGTTTGCTTCGCGCGAACTGGTGAACGAGCCATGGCCGCAATCGTGCTGGATGGCAAACAGCCGCACCAGAAACGCCGCACAGACCGGCGCCAGACCGGCCAGCGCCAGCCAGCGCCAGCCGCCGAGCACCGGCTCGGCATAGGCGGCAAGCCAGACAAGTACGGCCCCCATCGCCAGGAAGGGCACCAGCGTCACCGCCAGTTCGAACGCCGCGCGGCGGTCGTCTGGGTCGCGAAAGCGATTGCAATGCGATGCAAGCCGGCGAACGAGCGCCTTTTCGGCCGCATGATCTGCAGCCTGGGCAGACCCTTTGGGCAGGCCGTCCGCCTTGGACGACATCAATTTCGTCATTTAGTCCCCGAAATCTCGCTGCCAACTCGGTCAAGCGCGCCATTTGTCCATAATGCGCGGCAAGCGCCATGGCTAGTGGCACCACCGTGGCATATTAGCTGTATCCAGCGTCTATGCACCGCTGGACGCAAATCATGGCGTTTTCCTGTTGAGTGCGTGCGCCATAACGTTTTAGGTCGTGGTTTCAGGTCGAGGCAGTCAATCAGCCGCAGGGGAACTTCATGGCTTCACTGGAAATTTCCGCCGGCGCGGCCAAATGGACCACCCGGACAAGCCACCGCTTGTGGCTGCTGCAGCAAGCCGACGCGCTGTTTTCCTTCTTTGAGCGCGCAAGCCTCAATCCTCTCGGCGGCTTCCATGACCTCGATGACCAAGGCCACCCGCTCGCGCCGGGCGCGGTGCCCGGCAAGTTCGCCGGCCGCCAGATCCATGTCACCACCCGCATGGTGCATTGTTTCGCGATTGCCCACCTGCTCGGCCGGCCTGGCGCCGACACGCTTGTCGACCACGGCATGGATTTTCTGTGGAACGGTCACCGCGACACCACCAACGGCGGCTATTTCTGGGGCGTCGGCTATGACGGTCCGACCAACGACACCAAGCAGGCCTATGGCCACGCCTTCGTTCTGCTTGCCGCCTCCAGCGCCAAGGTCGCCGGCCACCCCGACGCCGACCGCCTGCTGACCGACATTTCGACGATCCTGTCCGAAAAATTCTGGGAAGAGGAACACGGCGCGGTGGCGGAAGAATTCACCCGCGACTGGAAACCCTTCGACAGCTATCGCGGCCAGAACTCCAACATGCACCTGACCGAGGCGCTGATGGCGGCCTTCGAGGCATCAGGCGACAGCACCTACCTCACCATGGCCGAACGCATCGCCGACCTGATCATCCGCCGCCACTCGGCCGCCGAAGGCTGGCGCCTGCCCGAGCATTTCACATCAGACTGGGAGCTCGACCGCGACTATTCCGGCGACCCGATGTTCCGCCCCTATGGCACCACACCGGGCCATTCGCTCGAATGGGCGCGGTTGTTGCTGCAACTTTGGGAGCTCGGCGGCCGCAAGCTCGCCTGGCTGCCCGATGCAGCCAAGAACCTGTTTGGCCAGGCAACCGCCGATGGCTGGGACGCTGCCAAGGGCGGCTTCTACTACACGCTCGAATGGGACAGCTCGGCCCGCATCAAGGACCGCTACTGGTGGCCATGCTGCGAGGCGATCGGCGCCGCTTCCGTGCTCAACGCCATCGGCGGCGACGATGTTTATGAAGAGTGGTACCGCCGCATCTGGAGCTTCTGCGCCAGCCGCTTCATCGACCGGACCAATGGCGGTTGGCACGCCCAGCTCGACAGCGATCTCAAGCCCAATGCCGGCCCGTTCTATGGCAAGCCCGACATCTACCACGCGCTGCAGGCTTGCCTGATCCCGCTGGTGCCGACCTCCGGCAGCATCACCAAAGGCCTCAGCACCACCGGTATCCGGCTTTAGCGGTTTCACGTGGGATTAAGGGCCGGCGAATGACGGCTACTGCCAGTGTGCCGCCAGCTGGTCACCGAAGATCGCGCGCTGCATCGAGCCAGCCAGCGTCGCCGCATAAGGCGTGGCGATGTGGTGGCGGTCGCGGAAGGTCAGCTTGCCGTCGATCATCGCCGGGCATGTCGTCTCGTTGCAGAACAGTTCGGTCAGGTCGACATACCTGACGCCAGGCAGGCCAGATGTCGCGGCCTGTTCGGTCTCCGACACCCGCTCGTCTATGGCCTCCTGTCGCGGCGTGTCGCAGACAGCAGCACTCCTTCCCTGCCACAACGAACGGGCGACGCAGCGGTCGAGATATGACTTGTGCACGGGAACGTCCCTGAGCAGCACGACCTCGGCGCCGGTCTTGTGAAGCGCCGCAAGCGACGCCCTCAAGCCGTCGGCCCAGACGTCGCGGCTGACCAGATGCTCCAGCTCGCCATTGACGTCATTTTCGACGTAGCTGTACGAAAACTGCGAAACGATCACCGCATCGGGTTGCAGGCTGGCGATCTCCTTTATCGCCGCCTGCCGCCACGCATCGCATTCTGAATAGGCCCGCATCAGCCGAACGTTCCATGTCGGCACCGCCGCCACCGAACAGGACGACTTCAGATAGGTTACCAGCCGCCAGTTGTTCGTCTCGGCGATCTTGGCCAGCGGCGTCGACCAGTGGTCGGCATGTGAATCGCCGAACAGCACAATCGTCTTCTGCGGCTGCGATGCACCGAGCCTACAGCTGCGCGGTTTGGTCTGCTCCAGGCTGGCGACGCAATTGGTGTCGATCTGGCGCGCCGACGAATACCGGGCAGCACTCTCCGCGATGAGCTTCTGGTTCGGGTCGACGCTGCGTGCCGCGAGCAGGGAAACACCGTAAGACAGTGTCACGCCGACAGAGGTGAGCACTGCCGCGAGCCCGAGCGACCGCACCGCGCCTGCCGACAGCCAGCCGTTCGAGCGCACCGGGTTCTCGACAAAACGATAGCTGAGATAGGACAGGGCGACCGTCGCCAGCAAGCAGGCGAGCCGGCCTGTGAGCGCAAGGTCGGGCCACAGGATCGTCGCATAGACGATGACAGGCCAGTGCCAGAGATAGAGCGAGTAGGAGAGCTTCCCGGTCCATTGAAACGGCGGCAGCGACAGCAGCGCAGCCGGCCCCACGGGGCTTTGGCGGGCGCCTGACAGCAATAGCATCGCCGTTCCGGCAACCGGCAACAGCGCGATGAAGCCGGGAAACGGATCTGTTTCCGACACGGTCAGATAGGCGGTGGCGATCGATGCGATGCCGATCCAGCCCATAACGGGCGAGAGACGAAAACCCGACGCCCAGCGCTCGGCCACCCCAAGCGAAACGAGCCCACCCACGGCGAACTCCCACGCACGCAGCGGCGAAAAATAGAAGGCCCAGGGCTGCGAAACCGAGGTCATCCAGGCGCTGGCGCCGAACGAGACCATTGCGACCACGCCCAGCATGAATGCGATGCCCCTTGCGCCCGGCCGCAACCACACGACCAGCAGCAGGAAGGCCGGCCACAGCAGGTAGAACTGCTCTTCGACCGACAGCGACCAGAAATGCAGGAACGGGTTGCTGGCCGTATCGGCGGCGAAATACTCGAACGACCAGCGCAGCAGCCACAGATTGATGACATAGCTGGAAGCAAACAGCGCACCCTTGGCGTAGAGCTGCTGTTCGGATGGCGCCAGGATGAAGTATCCCGCGACAAGCGTTGCCGCGATCACCAAAAGCGATGCCGGCAACAGCCGCCGCGCGCGGCGTCCGTAGAAACGCCACAGATCGACAGTCCCGCTTCGACCGATCTCCTGCATCAGGTGCCGGGTAATCAGGTAGCCTGATATGACGAAGAAGATGTCGACGCCGATGAAGCCGCCCGGCAGGTCCGACATGCCGAAATGAAAGGCGACCACGCCACCGACAGCAATGGCGCGCAGGCCCTCGATGTCGGGGCGAAAACGACGAAGCGGGTGCTGTCATGTCTTTGCGGTGAGCCTGCTGGACATGCCGCAGGATCGGCGACGCGATCGGTGAGGACAATTCAAACTATGTTGCAATGCAACATGCGCGCCCGAGCCCCATCCGGCGCAACACCATGGAACAGAAGGCACTGCGCCTGCTGTCGCCCATAACATCGAGCCCGGCTTTTTCTTCAATGCCTCTTTCGGGCCTCTTTTGGGCGGAACCCATGCCGCTCCGGTCAGTTACTCCGACGCGAGGGCATGAATTCGAGAGGAAGAAGATGAAACATTCACTCGCCACTGCGGTCCTGCTCGCATCCACGACGCTGGCCGCGCCAGCTATTGCCGAGGACGCCGCCAGGCCAGCCGCCCAGGTGGACACATCCACCACGGCCAGCACCAGCGCCACGGCCGATCTCGGCACCGTTTTGTCCGCCATCCAGGCCAGCAGCAGCACCGCAAGGGCCATCCAGGCGATGACGACGGTCGGCAGCGTCCAGATCGTCACGCTGTCGGAAATTGCCAAGGGCGACAAGCAGGCGCTGGACAAGGCCGTCAGCGACAATGAAGCGGACATCACCGGCGTGCAGGCTGCGATCATGGCCAACAGCGCCCTGAAATCGCAACTCGACGCGGAAATGGTCGAGACCTCGGCCATTGTCGCCGCCAGCATTGGTGCCGATGGCTCGGTTACGGTCTTTGTCAGGTAACAGCCTTGCCAGGACCGCGCGGCGTGGCCCGACGGCTTGAAGCGTCGGGCCACGCAGGCCACTGCCTCCGAAAAAACTTTGATCCAGCCGCACAAAAGCGCCCACTCAGCGCCAAACTGCGCTATGGCAGCGGCGGTCGGTTGACGCGATTTGCACCGGCTCCGCACACAGGTTCTCCGCGCCGCGCCGATGACATCCCAGCCCGTCACAGCACCTGAACAGCGCTTCGCCGCCTTTCGCCATGGCGCCTTCTCGCGTTTCTGGATCGCGCGTTTCCTCGCCACCTTCTCGACCCAGATCATCTCGGTCGGCGTCGGCTGGCAGGTCTACGACCTGACCCGCAACCCCTTCGACCTCGGCCTCGTCGGCGTCATCCAGTTCGCGCCGGCACTGCTGCTGGTGCTAGTCACCGGCGTCGTTGCCGACCGTTTCGGCCGCAGGCTGATCATGGGCCTGTCAGCCCTGGTCGAGACCGCCTGTGCCGCTGCCATGCTTGCGCTGACTTTCCACGGCCTCGCCAGCCCATTGCCGATCTTCGTCGTGCTCGCCGTCTTCGGCATCGCGCGGGCCTTTTCGGCCCGGCCTCGGCCTCGCTGGTCGCCAATCTCGTGCCAGCAGAGGATTTCGCCAATGCGGTCGCCTGGAATTCGTCGGCCTGGCAGACCGCGACCATCGTCGGCCCGGTCGCCGGCGGCCTGCTCTATGGCGTCTCGCCCGAAGCCGCCTACGGTGCCGCGACCATCCTCATGCTTGCCTCGGCAGCGCTGGTCTTCTCCATTCCCAAGCCTGTCCAGCGCAGCGAGACCGACAAGCCGTCGGTCGAGACGCTGTTTGCCGGCTTCCGTTACATCTGGGGCGAAAAGATCGTGCTCGGCGCCATCTCGCTCGACCTGTTCGCCGTGCTTTTGTCGGGCGCCGTCGCCCTGCTGCCTGTCTATGCCCGCGACATCCTCGACCTCGGGCCATGGGGCCTCGGCCTCCTGCGCGCCGCGCCGGGCGTCGGTGCCATCATCGTCGCCGTCTGGCTCGCCGGCCATCCGATCCGCGACCACGCCGGCCTGGTCATGTTTGTGTTCGTGGCATTGTTCGGTGTCTTCACCGCGATCTTCGGTTTCTCGACAATTCCCTGGCTGTCGATCGTTGCCCTCGCCTTCATCGGCGCCACCGACATGGTCAGCGTCTACATCCGCGAGACCCTGATCCAGCTATGGACGCCCGACCATGTCCGCGGCCGCGTCAATGCGGTCAACGGCGTCTTTGTCGGTGCCTCCAACGAACTCGGCGAGTTCCGCGCCGGCACCATGGCCGCCCTCATCGGCACGGCACCGGCCGTCGTCTTCGGCGGCATTGGCGCCATTGCTGTCGCCTGCATCTGGGCCTGGACATTTCCCGCCCTGCGCAAGGTCAGGCGTCTCGACGGGCGCGTCTGAACTTTCCGATCCTGGCTGCTTTGCCGGCGTTGTAAATATCGCAACGTATTCATACATTCCCCTACATCGATTAGGCGATTGCGATGCTTGCCCCGCCAGATCGCGGCAATGAAGAACACTGTGCGAGCATCGGGATAGTGCGGAATGACCATGGCCAATGTGGACGACAACGACCTCGCTTTGATCAACAAGCTGATCTCCGAAGTCGAGCGATCGCAGAACGAGCGCTCGGCCGACGATTTCCTCGCTTTGTTTCGCCCCGACGCTGTCTGGGTCACGGCCTTCGGCCGGCGCTTTTCCAGCAAGGTCGAGATCGCCGA
Source organism: Aminobacter sp. UC22_36 (assembly GCF_044056035.1). NCBI lineage: Bacteria > Pseudomonadati > Pseudomonadota > Alphaproteobacteria > Hyphomicrobiales > Phyllobacteriaceae > Aminobacter > Aminobacter sp. UC22_36. Next base: position 541,907 of record NZ_CP171996.1, on the reverse strand, counting down.
GTTCACCCGCAAGGTGCTGACGCCCGACCTGGGCGACCAATACGCCCGCTATGACGTCGCCCATGTCACGATGCTGAGCCCGGAGGTAGCGGCGGTGAACATCCGCCAGCGCCCGGTCCACAAGGACGGCACGCCTATCGCCGGTGAACTCGAGGGTTCGCCGCTCTATGTGCTGGTCAAGGACGGTGGCCGCTGGATGAGCGGCGCCGGCCAGAACACCAAGGTGCAGACCGTGGCCATCGACACCCAGCAGGACGAAATCGACGCTCGTGACGGCAAGAAACAGGCTTAGCCCTTGGCCGGCTCGCCGAAGATCTTGACCAGGAATTCGTCGAGCCAGCGTTTGAGATGCATGTCCCAGATCAACCGACCGCCGAGATGGTCACGGCCGGGCTGGGCGCCGGGCAACACAAAACGCTCGGCCCCGCGCACCACCCAGCGCTGCATCATCACCCGCGTCAGCTCGGCATGGAACTGGATGCCCCAGGCATTGTCGCCATAGCGGAACGCCTGGTTGGGATAGCTATCGGATGAAGCCAGAAGCACCGCATCGCGCGGCAGCGAAAAACCCTCGCGGTGGAACTGGTAGACCATCTCGGGCCAGTGCATCAGCTTGCGGCCTTCCTCGGTCGCCCTGATCGGATACCAGCCGATCTCGACAAGCCCCTCGCCATGTCCCTCGACCTTGCCGCCAAGATGATTGACCAGCATCTGCGCGCCGAGGCAGATGCCGAGAAACGGCCGGTTCTCCTTGAGCGGCACAGCCAGCCAGTCGGTCTCGCGCCGCACGAACTCGTCGTGGTCGTTGGCGCTCATCGGCCCGCCAAAGACCACCGCGCCGGCATGTTCGTCGAGCGTCTCGGGCAGATGATCGCCAAGCGGCGGCCGGCGGATATCGAGATCGAAGCCGTTTTCGATCAGCACATGGCCGACGCGGCCAGCACTCGAATGCTCCTGATGCAGTACCACCAGGACCCTGGGGCGCGCCTTGCCCGGCATTGGCCGCTCACTCGTCCGCTTCGGGTCCGAATGAGCGCTGCGCCTTCTGTGCAGCCTTGCGCTTGGCTTCGACGCGGTCGCGGCTTTCCACGCCGATCAGCTCGGCGATGCGCCAGATGGTGTTGTCTTCCATCTCGTGCAACTCGCCATCGGCATAGACGATCTCCCACATCATGCCGATGAAGTCCTTGCGCGCCTGGTCGTCGAGGCTGCGCTTGAGCACGCTGGTGAAGGCGTAGAGATCGATCGCCTCATTGTCGGCCTGCTCGCCGGCCTTGACCAGCCGGTCGAGTTCCGCGCCCGAGATACCGTAGCTCTGGCTCAGCAGCTGCTTGACCCGCTCCCATTCGACGTCCTGCCGGTCGCCGTCGGCATCCATGACATGATACATCAGCGCCGCCGCGGCAACGCGCGGATCGTCCTCGCGGGCGACCCTGGAGCCCGCCGCCGGCAGGTCCTTCAGAAACGAAATCATGCGTTCGAACATCGTCGAATCCTGTTTGAACCAAGCCTAGATCCAGGCACGAGGGGAAATCAAAACAAACGGAACCGCTTCTGGGCGTTTTCCGCTCCACTTCGGGATCGACGCCCGGATCGTCGGGCAGGCGGATCGGTTCCGCCTTGTCGTCGTCGACAAGCGCCGCGATCCCGTCGGGAGCGGGCGGCACCGCCTTCGACGGCTCGACCACCTTTTCAGGCTCGGCATCGCTTTCGACGATCACGTCGACGATATCGTCGCCGGCCGGTTGCCCTGCGGCAATGCTCGGGATCTTCACCCGTTCGGCCGGCTCGTCATCCTGTTCGATCAGATGCCCGAGCCGCTCTTCCGGCGCCTTCCACTCGAAGGCGTCGAGCCTGCCGGTAACCGGCGAGAACGGTGCCCAGCGCTCGGAAACCACACCGTCCGCCACCCAGGCGGGATCGCGTGGCGCACGCACGGCGCGCGACAGCCACTGCCGCACCTTGCCCTGGTCGCCGCTCTGCGCTTCTTCGATATCGGCGAGCAAAAGGTAAGCGCCCTCGCGCGGCTGCATCCGCGCGGCAGCCTCCGCCTCGGAACGCGCCAGCTTGTAGTCCTGCGCCTCCAGCGCCGCCCGCGCCACGGCGAGCGAGGATTCGGCATGGTTCTGCTTCAGCGACTGCAGCTTCTTCGCCCGTGCCAGCCGGTCGAGCACGGCATCGCCGGGGCGGCCATGGACGTAGAGTTCGGCGATGTCGGGCAGCGGCTCTGCCTTCCATGCGGTCTCAAGCACCTTCGAGCCCTTGCGCACATCGTTCTGGCGCAGCAGCGCCTTGGCGGCGATGATCGCTGCCGGGCCAAAATCGGGACGAAGCCGATTGGCCTCAAGTGCAGCGGTCCGCGCAGCGTTGAAATCGCTCTCCAACAGCGACATCGCCTTGGCCGTCAACAGCACCGAACGCCTGATATTAGCCACGTCGCGCTCGATCTGGCGGGTCGACTTCTGCGCATCGATAAGCGCCAGCGCCCCGTCCCAGTCGCCGCGTTCGGTCTTTTCCTCGAGCGTCGAATCGGCGGCCCAGCCAAGCTGCGGCGCAAGGCCTGCGGCACGGCCGGCATAGTGGCGCGCCGCCGCCCGGTCGCCGAGCCGCTCGGCTTCGAGATATAGTCCGCGCAGGCCAAGCAGGCGCATTTCGGGATCGTCGAGCATCGCCTCGAACTTCTGCCGCGCGCTGTCATGGTCGCCTTCGAGCAGCGACGCCTGAGCGTCGAGCAGATGGATCAGCGGTTCCTGGTCGGAACTGATCAGCTTGACGGCTTCCTTGTTCTTCTTGCGTGCGAGTGCCGCATCGCCGGCACCTGCCGCGATCATACCGGTCGACAGCGCCTGGTAGCCACGGTCGCGCCGGCGGGCGCGGAAATGCCGGGCGATGGTGAAAGGGCTATTCCAAACCGCTTTGGTCAGCCACCATGTCAGCATTGCCGCCGCGACGATGGCGGTGATCGCCACCGCCGCCACCATCAGGCTGACCTTGTATTGGTAGCCGCTGAAGGTCACCACCATGTCGCCGGGGCGGTCGGCCAACCAAGCGAAGCCCAGCCCGAGCGCGAAGACGATGGCCAGATAAAACAGGATGCGGATCATCTGGCGTCCCTCATGCCTTCATCGCGCCGGCGACGAGCTTGTCGACAAGCGTTTCGACATCGAGCCGCGCCTTGAGCTTGGCGGCGAAGTTGGCGCCAGCGGCCTTGGCCGTGTCGGGCAGCGTGTCGTATTCGGCCAGCGCCTTGGCGAAATCGCCCTGGGTGACCGCAACCTCCAGGCGCGCCACCGTTTCCGGAACGCCGGTGCCCTCGACGGCCCCGATCGGCCGCACCTGCACCAGCTGTTCGGCACTCGACACCAGGCGCTCGAGAATGCCGGCATCGGCGTTGACGGGTTTCGCCGCCGCGATCATCGCATTCGCCGCTGCATCGGTTTCGGCCACGATGTCCGTGCGTGTCGGCACGCCCTTTTCGGCATGCGCCCTGAGTGCCACAAGCTCCGGCGCTTCAGGTGAAATGGCGGTAAAGGTTTCGAGCTCGGCGCCAAAGCCTGCGCCGCGGTCGACCGCAGCCTTCAGTGCGGAAGCGGCAATCGCCAGCGCGATCTTGGGCTGCGCCGCCTGCGCCTCGACCTTGGAGGTCAGGGTGGAAATCGACTGCTCCAGCGTCGCGATCTTGCCGTCGTCTGCCGTTGCGGCGGCACCTGCCGATTTCACCGCGGCATCCAGCCCCGCGACCCGCTCGTTGAGCGTCGCGATCTCGGTCGCGGCCCCGCTGTTCTGGCTGAGCGCGGTCACCGCCGTTTCGATCTGCTTGATGCGGCCGTCGAGCCCGGCAAGCGCTTCGCCCGATCCGGCCTGGCCGGCCGTCGATTTCAGCGCCTCGATCTCGGTTTTCGCCTGCTGGAGCGCTGCGGAAAGGCCTTCGACCTCGCCTTTCAGCGCACCGCCACCATTGGCCGCAGCGCTGAGATCGGCAAGCTGCGACTTCAGCGAGGCAAGTTCGGTCTGCACCTGCTCGACGCCGGAAGCCGGCGTGCCCAGGACCCCGCTATATTGCAACCCGGCAAAGCCCAGCGCGGCGATCAGGCCACCGACTAGTCCGGCCGCAAGCGTCGACGCGCTGCCGCGACGTGGTTCGACGGTCATCGTTGCGCCGCCATAGGCAGCAGAGCTCGGCCTGGCTGCAGCTTGATATGCCTCGGCCTCGGGCTGGTCGGGTCGCGCCGGCTGCTCATTGTCGAAACTGTAGTCATGGCTTGCCTGGCTGCCCTTCATGCTTGAACTTGTCTCGTCGCCGAAAGCAGAGGATGCCTGCGCCAACGCCTCGGAGGTTGCGCTGTCGGATGCAGCACTTGCTTCGCTCGTCGCCTCAGCTTCGGTAACGCGCGAAACCGCGCCCGGCTCCAGCTCGATCGTCACCGGCTCACGATGCGTTTTCGAATGGCGCGTCTTGGGCGTCTTGACCATGCTTGAAGCTCCGCGATTTCATTGGCCTGGATCCCGCGAACGCTGCGGGGGCGAAGAAGAAGACAAGTAACACACCACCGTCCCGCGAAAAAAGGCCGTGTGATGGCACGTCGACGCGACGTCAGTCGGACACGCCGAGAAGATCAAGCAGTGCGTCCTCGTTGGGGTCCAGCGCCACCTCGACGCGCAGGCCATCGACCAGTGCAGCGGCAATACGCCCGGACAGGCAAAAACACGTCGCCCCGCGCATCAGCAAATCAGCCTCGGCATGTCTTTGCATCAAGGTACCGAAGGCTGCGGCCGATCTTGCCGAATAGATCAGCACCGCGTCGATCGGCTGCCCGCCGAGTTGCTGGCGTACGAAGGAAGGATCGGGCGAAAGCGCGATCGTGTCGTAGGTCTCGATCGGCACCACCCTGGTGCCGTTGCTGCCGAGCCGGCGCTCGAAATCCGGCATCCGCACCCGACCGCAGAGATAGGCCAGCGTCGTCTCGCCAAGTTCGATTGATATCATGTCGGCAAGAGCGGCAGCGTCGCCAGGGCCTTCGTTGACCGAGAAAAATCCCGCCTTGCGTGCGCTTTCAGCCGTGCGTGCGCCGACCGCATGGCAAGGCAGGCGCCGCAAGCGCTCGATCAGACCGCTTGGTGCATGCCGCAGAGCATTGGCGCTGGTCACCGCGATCGCGGTCGCATCGGCTGGAACGCTGTCGCGTGCCACTGGCAGGGCACGCGTTTCGGAAAGTGGCAGCAGCACCGGCTCGAAGCCGAGCGCCTCAAGGCGCCGCGCGGTGCGGGTGGCGCCGGGTTCCGGCCTCGTCACCAGCACGCGCTGTGCCATCTAGCTCCACCCCTCGAAGAATGTCGTGCCGGCCCGTGCCCGCACCTCATCGCCGGCGTTCCAGCCGATTTCAACGGCATCCGCCACCCGGCCCTCGGCCCTGGCCTCGTGCCACAGCGTACCATCTGGCGTCAGGATAAGCCCGGAGAAAAGACAGCCTGTCGCCATCGATCTCGGCGTATCCGGCAATCGGGGTGCGGCACGAACCGTCGAGGGCGGCCAGAAACGCCCGCTCGCAAGCCAGTGCCTGGCCGGTCGGCCTGTGGTCGATCACTGCCAGCATGCCGGTGACATCGGTGTCGCCGACGCGGCTTTCAATGCAGATCGCGCCTTGCCCCGGCGCTGGCGGAAAGATGTCGAGCGGCATCAGGTCGGTGATGACATTCTCAAGCCCAAGGCGGCGCAGGCCGGCATTGGCGAGGATCGTGCCTTGCGCCACGCCCTCGTCGAGCTTGCGCAGGCGGGTCTGCACATTGCCGCGGAACATCACCACGTCGAGGTCAGGGCGCATGCGCCGGATCAGCGCCTGCCGCCTGAGCGACGACGAGCCGACGACAGCACCCTCAGGCAAATCCATGATCGTCGGCGCCGCGCGGCCGATAAAGGCGTCGCGCGGGTCCTCGCGTGGCAGGAACGCCGAGAGCTCCAACCCGTCGGGCAGCTGCGTCGGCATATCCTTGGACGAGTGCACGGCGATGTCGATCTCGCCGGCATACATCGCCTCTTCCAGTTCCTTGGTGAACAGGCCCTTGCCGCCGGCGAGCGACAGCGGCCGGTCCTGGATGCGGTCGCCACTGGTCGAAATCGCCACGATCTCGAACGCCTCTTCCGGCAGGCCGTGCGCCGCCATCAGCCGCGCACGCGTCTCATGCGCCTGCGCAAGCGCCAGCAGGCTGCCGCGGGTTCCGATTCTCAAGGCTCTAGTTTGCATAGCGCTTGGTCCGTGATAACCCCGCGCTGGCGGGGCGTTCCCGTACCTCCTATCTAGGAAATTACCACCGGGCAATCATGCAGGGTAGCGACCAATTGATCCGTGTTCTGGGCATCGAGACAAGCTGCGACGAAACCGCGGCCAGCGTCGTTGCGCTTGAAGCCGGCCAGCCGCCGCGCATCCTGTCGAGCACCGTGTTCAGCCAGATCGAGGAGCACGCGGCCTTTGGCGGCGTCGTTCCGGAGATCGCGGCGCGCGCCCATGTCGAAGCGCTCGACGGCATCGTCGAGGCAGCGCTTGAGGATTCCGGCCTGTCGCTCGCCGACATCGACGCTGTTGCCGCCACCGCCGGCCCCGGCCTCGTTGGCGGGCTGATCGTTGGGCTGATGACCGCCAAGGCGATAGCCGCTGCCGCCGGCAAGCCGCTGATCGCCATCAACCATCTCGAAGGCCACGCGCTGACGGCGCGCCTCACCGACGGCCTCGCATTTCCCTATCTTCTGTTGCTTGTCTCAGGCGGCCACACCCAGATCGTTCTGGTCAAGGGCGTCGGCGACTACCAGCGCTGGGCCACCACCATCGACGACGCGCTTGGCGAAGCCTTCGACAAGACCGCCAAGATGCTGGCCCTGCCCTATCCCGGCGGCCCCAATGTCGAGAAGGCAGCCCAGTCTGGCGACGCCACCCGCTTTGTCTTCCCGCGCCCGATGAAAGGTTCGGCCCAGCCCGACTTCTCCTTCTCCGGCCTCAAGACATCGGTGCGCCAGGCGGCAACCGCCGTGGCTCCCTTGAGCGACCAGGATGTCGCCGACATCTGCGCTTCGTTCCAGGCGGCTGTTGCCGATACGCTCGGCGACCGGGTCAAGCGCGCGCTGGCCCGTTTCCGCGCTGAGTTCCCCGATACGGCCGTGCCCGCTCTCGTCGTTGCCGGCGGCGTCGCCGCCAATCGCCAGATCCGTGCCATGCTGGAGAAGCTTTGCGCCGACAACGGCTTTGCCTTCATCGCGCCGCCGATGGCGCTGTGCACCGACAACGCCGCGATGATCGCCTGGGCCGGCATCGAGCGGTTGCGCGCCAATCTCGTTGAACCGGACGCATTCGATTTTGTCCCGCGCTCGCGCTGGCCGCTCGACAGCGTGTCGGCGCCGGTGGTTGGATCCGGCAGGCGGGGAGCCAAGGCATGAGCGCATACAAGGTCACGGTTCTCGGCGGCGGCGCCTGGGGCACGGCTCTGGCACTCGCCATGCTGCGCGCCGGCCATGCCGTCACGCTTTGGGCCCGCGACAGCGAGAGCGTCGCTTCTATCCGCACTGGCACAAACCCGCGCTATCTCCCCGGCATCACCTTCGAAACCGGCATTGCCGCCACAACCGATCTCGCGGCAAGTCTTGCCGGCACCGATTGCGTGCTGGTCGTCACGCCGGCGCAGGCGCTGCGCAGCGTCCTGACCGAGATCAAGCCGCATATCGCGGACCATGTGCCGCTGGTACTGTGCGCCAAGGGCATCGAGCGCGACACCGGCGGGCTTTTGTCCGATATCTCCAACGCGATCCTGCCCGACAATCCCGTGGCAGCACTTTCCGGACCAAGCTTCGCCACCGACGTGGCGCGTGGCCTGCCCACCGCCGTTGTCGTTGCGTCGGAGGATGAGGCGCGAGCCTCCGCGCTTGCGACCCGCTTCTCCGCTGCCAACCTGCGCTGCTATTCCAGCGACGATCTCATCGGCGTCGAAATCGGCGGCGCACTCAAGAACGTCTTCGCCATCGCCGCCGGTGCCGTCACCGGTGCTGGCCTTGGCGCATCGGCCCAGGCGGCGCTTGTCACCCGTGGTTTCGTCGAACTGCGTCGCATCGGCGCTGCCTTCGGCGCCCGGCCCGAAACGCTGATGGGGCTGTCCGGCCTCGGCGACCTGATGCTGACCTGCTCGTCGGTGCAGTCGCGCAACTTCGCCTATGGTGTCGCACTCGGAAAAGGCGAGGAACTCGCCGGACGTCCGCTCGCCGAAGGTGTCGCCACGTCCTACATCGCCGCCCGCATCGCCCGCGAACGTGGCCTCGACGCGCCGATCATCGAGGCCGTGGCCGCCCTGCTCGACAACGCCATCACCATCAACGAGGCCGTCGCCGGGCTGATGACCCGTCCGCTGCGCGCCGAAGCCGATTGACCCGTTACAGCGTCCTTTGCGTGTCCTTTTGGACACGCAAAGGACGCTGTAACACTTTGAATCTGTGCATGATCCTTTTCCGAAGATGGATTCCGATTTTCGGGATCTTGCACCAGGAGGATAAAAGACAACGATGCTTTTCGCACTGATCTGCAAGGACAAGCCGAACCATCTCCAGGTCCGCCTCGACGCGCGGCCCGACCACGTTGCCTTCCTCAACGACCTCAACGCCAAGGGTGCGCTGAAATTCGCCGGCCCCTTCCTCGACACCGACGGCAAGCCGGACGGCTCGCTTGTCGTCATCGAAGCCGCCGATGCGGCGGCGGCGCAGGCAGTTGCGGGCACCGATCCTTATGCCAAGGCCGGCCTGTTTGCGAGCGTCGACATCCGGCCTTGGAACTGGGTGTTCAACAACCCGGCCAGCGCCTGAACCACAAGCCTAGAGGGACGACATGAGCGAAAAGAATTACTGGTTGTTCAAATCCGAGCCGTTTAAATTCTCCTTTGCGATGCTGAAGGCCAAGGGCAAGGAGGGCACGCAATGGGACGGCGTGCGCAACTACCTCGCCCGCAACAACATGCGCGCCATGCAGATCGGCGATCTCGGCTTTTTCTACCACTCCAATGAAGGGCTCGAGGTTGTCGGCATCGCCGAGGTCTGTGCGCTCGCCCACCACGACACCACCACCGAAGATCCGCGCTGGGAATGCGTCGACATCCGCTACCACAGCGAGATCCCGAAGCCGGTCACCCTTGTCGACGTCAAGGCCAACCCGGCGCTGGAAAAGATGGCGCTGGTCACCTCGATGCGCCTGTCCGTCCAGCCGGTCACCTCTGACGAATGGCAGGAAGTCTGCCGCATGGCCGGGCTCGACAAGGCGCCGTGACCACGGCTTCCGTGACAAGGCTCACACCCGAGGTTGCTGCAACCTTCATCCGCGCCAACACGGCGCTGATGCGCCCGCCGCATGTGCCTGAGATCGCGCTCCATCTCGCCGACGAGGCGCATGATCTGTGGCACCGGACCGAGGAGCAGCTGTCCGAAATCGGCCTGCCGCCACCCTTCTGGGCTTTCGCCTGGGCCGGCGGCCAGGGACTTGCGCGATACGTGCTCGACAATCCCCAAACCGTTGCCGGCAAGCGCGTGCTCGACTTCGCCTCCGGCTCCGGTCTCGTCGCCATATCAGCGATGCAGGCGGGCGCTGCTGCAGTCGTCGGCGCCGACATCGACCCGTTCTGCGAAGCGGCGATCCGCCTCAACGCGGCGGCGAATGCTGTAGCGGTCCATTTCACTGGCATCGACCAGGTCGGACGCGACGATGGCTGGGATGTCGTGCTCGCCGGCGACGTCTTCTATGAAAAACCCTTCGCCGACCGGCTCGTGCCGTGGTTCGAAGCGCTCCGGGCACGCGGCGCCGACGTGCTCGTCGGCGACCCGGGCCGCTCCTACTTGCCCAAGGACCGGCTCGAGAAACTCGCCACCTACGAGGTGCCGGTCACCCGCGCGCTCGAAGATGCCGAGGTCAAGCGCACCACCGTCTGGCGCTTCGCCTGATCTTCGCTTGCCTATGACGGCCTGAAATCGTCCCAGCTTCGCCGGGTCGGATCGGCCTGCGGGTTGTGGACTTCGTTCAGCAGCCAGTCCTTGAAGGCAATGACCCGTGCATCGTTGGCGGATGCGACCGGATAGACCAGGTGATAGGCGAACTCTCGCGCCACCTTGATGCCCAGCTCGAACGGCCGCACCAGCCGCCCCTCGGACAGGTCGTTGGCCACCATGGCGAAGTCGGCGAGCGCCACCGCACTGCCGTCGAGCGCTGCCTGCACCGCATCGGATGAGGTGGTGAACACCACCGAGCGGCTGTCGTCGAAATCGTCGACGCCGGCGGCCGCCATCCACATCCGCCAGTTCGGCCATGTCACACCTTGCTGCGACCATTCGATGTGCACCAGCGTGTGGTGGAAGAGATCGCGCGGCACACGCAGCGGCGGGCCCGACGCCAGCAAGGCCGGGCTGCACACCGGAATGATGATGTTGTCGAACAGCCTGTTGGCAATGAGCCCCGGATATTTGCCGGTGCCGAAGCGGATGCCGACATCGACGTCGTCGAGGTCGAAATCGCGCACCTCGTAACTGATGTCGAACCTGAGATCGATATCAGGGTGCAGCTTGCGGAAAGCGTCGATGCGCCGCATCAGCCACTTGGCCGCGAACTGCGCGTCGAGCGTCACCTTGAGCAGAGCTGTCCCGCGCGTCAGCTTGCGCGCCCGCGAAACCGCGCGGTTGAGCAGGTCGAGCACATCGACGGAAGCATCCACCAGCGCCGCCCCCGCTTCGGTCAGCCGGATGCTGCGGCTGGTGCGGGTGAACAGCACCACGCCGAGCTGGTCCTCGATTTCCTTGATCTGGTGGCTGACAGCGGCCGGCGTCAGGCCGAGTTCGTCGGCGGCACGGGTGAAATTCAGATGCCGGCCGGCTGCCTCCAGCGTCCGCAGTGCACGTGTTCCGGGTACGAAGCGCATCGCATGATCTTCAAATTTGGTTTGATGATCGAGAAAGAACTACTCGTTTCTCTTTTGACTTTCAAAGTCGCATCATGAGCCCAGTTCAATCAATGTCAAACCGGATTTGATGTCCGGACGAAACGGAACCGACCATGTCTACCGCTGTCCTGAGAGCTCCATTTGCCCAGCCGTCCCGGCTACAGCCGGTTTTCGACTGGTTTCGCCAGATGAAATCGGCGCTCAACGTGCCGGTGCAGGATGTGACCGAGTTGTCTGAGCACTATCGCCGCGACACCGGCATTGCCAGCAAGGATATCGCCAAGGCCGTCGACGCCGATCTTGGTCGGCTCGGCCTGCTCGACATCGGCTGGCAGCCACCACGCCGCCAAAACCGCCGCTGAACCCCATCTCCCAAGCTCACTCTGGGAGCACACTCGGCCCGAGGATCATGTCTCCCGATCTTCGGGCCGCTTTCTTTGCGGCGCCCGCATGGATGCGCCAGAGCGCTCCCTTCCGAAATCAGACCGCGACCTGCGGCCACGCGCCTAGCGCACCACCTTCAGCACCGTGCGCCTCGACAGGTGCGGCAGAAGCCGCGCCATCACCTGCGCTGTGACCGCCACGCAGCCTTGTGTCGGCGTGAAGCCCGGTCGCGTCAAATGGAAGAAGATCGCGCTGCCGCGTCCGCGCCGCCGTGGCCTGATGTTCCAGTCGAGCACCAGGCAAGCGTCATAGAGCCGGTCGTCGCGCTTCATCCGCTCATGGCTCGCGCCATAAGGTATCTTCACCGGCCTGTTGTAGTTGCGGTCGTCTGGCACTTCGCACCAGCCGAGATCGGCGCCGATCGGGCTCATCGGCAAGCGGCTTCGCCCCGCCACGAACTGGTCGCGGCGAAAATAACCCGACAACAGGCGCATCGCGGCCAGCGGCGTGCCGCCGTCGCCCTCGCGCTTGTTTGCGGTGATGCCGCCCCGCCCGAGCGCGCACGGGAACACCGTGCCCCCTATTTGCACCAGCCCCTTGGTCGGGTCGCCGGGCTTGGCCCGCACGACGATGGTGGAAATGCCATTTCGCAAAAAATCACCCGCCCCAATTACGCCTTTGATTTTTCTTGTATGATCGCCTTGCGGAACAAATCACTACCGCTGAAAGTTGTGGCGATCAGCTTCCGCATTCGATTGCCGCGGTCAACAGAATACTGATTTTGAAACAACGGATTGATCCATGACCTCACGCACCATCCTCATCGTCGACGATGACGACGATCTGCGCAGCACGCTGGTCGAACAGCTCGCGCTCTACGAGGAATTCGAAGTCCTTGAGGAAGCGACGGCGGCCAAGGGCGTCAACGCGGCGCGCGCCGGCCTCATCGACCTGCTGATCATGGATGTCGGCCTGCCCGACATGGACGGGCGCGAGGCGGTGAAGATCCTGCGCAAGGGCGGCTACAAGGCGCCGATCATCATGCTGACCGGCCACGACACCGATTCGGACACGATCCTCGGCCTCGAAGCCGGCGCCAACGACTATGTCACCAAGCCGTTCCGCTTCGCTGTCCTGCTCGCCCGTATCCGCGCCCAGCTGCGCCAGCACGAGCAGAGCGAGGACGCCACCTTCTCGGTCGGGCCCTACACCTTCAAGCCGAGCCAGAAGCTTCTCATCGATGCGCGCGGCGGCAAGGTCAGGCTGACCGAAAAGGAAGCCTCGATCATCAAATATCTCTACCGCGCAGACCAGAAAGTGGTCACCCGCGACGTCCTTCTCGAGGAAGTCTGGGGTTATAATTCGGGTGTCACGACCCACACGCTGGAAACCCATGTCTACCGGCTGCGCCAGAAGATCGAGCGCGATCCTTCCAATGCGGAAATTCTTGTGACAGAAAGCGGCGGATACAAGCTGGTCCCCTGACTGGTTTGCTGAATCGACCCGAAAATCGGCTTTGGTTTTCGGGGGGATAAGCGGATTATGTTGTTAGTTTGGAGCGGGGAACCGGCTAACAACAGGGAAGGGAGCCAGTCTGAGAAGTCGGGGACATAATGGCGCTGGATGACGACATCCGCATCCTGTCCGGCGTGAGGCTGTTTGAGGGCTTCACACAAGAACAGCTGCGTTTGCTGGCCTTCGGTGCGGAGAATGTGAACCTCCCCGCCGATCGCAAGCTCTACCGCGAGGACGACGAGGCCGATTCGGCTTATGTCGTGATATCGGGACGTATAGCGCTTTACCGCGAGGTTGACGGCATACGCGCCGAAGTCGGCACTGCCGGCCCCGGCTCGATGCTGGGCGAACTCGCCCTCATCGCCGACACCAGGCGCCTGACCAGTGCCGCCGCCGCAATCGATTCGGAAATCATCCGGCTCAACCGCAAGATGTTCCACCGCATTCTCGAGGAATACCCCGAGGCCGCGGCCCGCCTGCACCAGCACATCCTCGAAGACCTCCAGGACATGCTCGCCCGCATCGAAAGCCTGGCGCCAAGATTCGGGAAGTAGCTTCGCACAGCGCTCGAAAACGCGTTCCGGTGAGACAGCTGGTGCGGCTTTCGAGAACCGGAGCGGAGCGGACGTTCAGGTCCGTGAGCACCGGAAACGCAGAAAGCTGCGGCAGATGTCCGCTTGGGCGGGTTTTCTCAGTCCAGGTCGAACCGCGCAATGACCGGCACATGATCCGACGGCCGCTCCCAACCGCGCGCAGCACTCAGGATGTCGATGCCCGTCAGCCGCGGCGCGAGATTCGCCGATGACCAGATATGGTCGAGCCGGCGGCCGCGGTTGGAGATCTCCCAATCCTTCGCCCGGTAGCTCCACCAGGTGTAGATCTTCTGGTCGTCGGGCACGTTGAGCCGCATCAGGTCGACCCACGCACCGGCGTTGCGCATCGCCTCGAAACTCTCGGTCTCGACCGGCGTGTGACTGACGACGTTGAGCAACTGCTTGTGTGACCAGACATCGTGCTCCAGCGGCGCGATGTTGAGGTCGCCGACAAGCACCGATGCCGAGTTCTCGTCATGATCGGCGCGGATTGCGTTCATTTCCGAAACGAAGCCGAGCTTGTGGCGGAACTTCGGATTGATCTCGACATCTGGCTCGTCGCCGCCGGCCGGAACGTAGAAATTGTGCAGCACAACCTTCTTGCCGCCGGCGTCGAAGCGCACCGACAAATGCCGGCTGTCGTCGATTTCGCAGAAGCGGCGCTTTTCCACGATCTCCAGCGGGCGCCGCGCCACGGTTGCGACGCCGTGATAGCCCTTCTGGCCGTGGATCGCGATGTGTTCGTAGCCGATCTTGCGGAACGCCGCCGACGGAAACTGGTCGTCCGGACACTTGGTTTCCTGCAGGCACAGGACGTCGGGGGCATACTCGGTGAGCAGTCGCTCGACAAGCGGCATGCGCAGGCGTACGGAGTTGATGTTCCAGGTGGCGATGGAAAAGGGCATGGCGGGTTCCGGCACGAAGTTGCGGCGGAACCTGCCAGCACGGGCCTGCGATGACAAGGCACGATGCCATAAGCGGCGCCACGAGCGCCGCTGTCCACAACTAAGCCGGGCAAACCCAAGGTCGAAACCTGCCAAGTCAGATGACCGGCAAGGTAGACTTGGCAAGCAGCTTATCAGTCGCTCTTCTTTTGCACGTTCAGCTCGCGGTTGAGCTTGTAGTCGATCTTGAACGTATCGCCAGGGAAGGAACCGCCCTGCTTGACGTTGAACACCATCACCGTGGTGTCCTTGCCCTGCGCGTCGGTGATCGTCCACTGGCGCAGCTCGTAGGACTTGGGGTCGAACATCATGGTGATGGTCGAATTGCCGAACACCTGCTTGTCGGACAGCTTGATCGTGGTCAGGTCGTCCTCTTCGGTGACGCTCCTGACCTTGTTGCCGGAGAGATCGATGCGCTCGTCGAGCAACAGCTTCAGCGGTGTCTTCGACAGCGGATAGAGGTCGGATGTGCGCATCTTCGAGTTCAGGATGACCACCGACTGGCCGTCCGAGATGACCTTGAAATTCGATGGCGCCTCGTAGTTGAAGCGAATTTTGCCCGGACGCTGCAGGAAGAACTTGCCGCCGGTCTGCTCGCCGCGCGGGCCGAACTGCACGAACTCGCCCGACATCGAGCGCACGCTCGAGAAATGGTCGGCGATGCGCTGGGCTGCATCGGAGCCTTGCGCCTGTGCCTGGGCAGGGGTCTGCAATGCAATCAGCGGTGTCGCTGTCAGGGCGATCGCCGCCGCGAAACCGAGCAGGCGTCGGCGGGTCGGGGTGCGGATGTCGTCGTTCATGCCGGTTACTCTCTCATTCCAGTTCGACGGTTGTATCGGCACTTAGTAGGGCTGAAGTTTGACATGGTTCACGCCACACGTCCCTGAACGCGAAAACGTGATCGCCGGTTACCTGATCCTACATCTTGTCGTCTTCGGTCGGCACCAGAATCTCGCGCTTGCCGGCATGGTTGGCGGCACCGACGATGCCTTCCTTTTCCATCCGCTCGATAATCGAGGCGGCACGGTTGTAGCCGATGCCGAGCCGGCGCTGGATGTAGCTGGTCGACGCCTTGCCGTCGCGCAGCACCACGGCCACCGCCTGGTCGTAGGGATCGTCCGAATCCTCGAAGTTGCCACCGCCGCCGTTGCCGCCACCGCCCTTACCCGACGGCTCGTCCTCGTCTTCGCCGTCGTCTTCGGTGATGGCGTCGAGATATTCCGGCACGCCCTGCAGCTTGAGATGGGCGACGACCTTTTCGACTTCTTCATCGGCGACGAACGGGCCGTGGACACGCTGGATGCGGCCGCCGCCGGCCATGTAGAGCATGTCACCCATGCCGAGCAGCTGCTCGGCGCCCTGCTCGCCCAGAATGGTGCGGCTGTCGATCTTCGACGTCACCTGGAACGAGATGCGGGTCGGGAAGTTGGCCTTGATCGTACCGGTGATGACGTCGACCGACGGACGCTGGGTTGCCATGATGACATGGATGCCGGCGGCGCGGGCCATCTGCGCCAGGCGCTGGACGGCCCCTTCGATGTCCTTGCCGGCGACCATCATCAGGTCGGCCATCTCGTCGATGATGACGACGATATAGGGCAGCGGCGCCAGGTCGAGGTTTTCGGTCTCGTAGATCGCCTCGCCGGTCTGGCGGTCGAAACCGGTCTGCACCGTGCGCGAGATTTGCTCGCCCTTCTTCTCGGCCTGGCTGACACGCGCATTGAAGCCGTCGATGTTGCGCACGCCGACCTTGGACATCTTGCGGTAGCGGTCTTCCATCTCCCGCACCGTCCACTTCAGCGCCACCACCGCCTTCTTCGGGTCGGTGACGACAGGCGTCAGCAGGTGCGGAATGCCGTCATAGACCGACAGTTCGAGCATCTTCGGATCGATCATGATCAGGCGGCATTCCTGCGGCGTCATGCGATAGAGCAGCGACAGGATCATCGTGTTGATCGCCACCGACTTGCCCGAGCCGGTGGTACCGGCAACGAGCACGTGCGGCATCTTGGCGATGTCGACGATGACCGCCTCGCCATTGATGGTCTTGCCGAGCGCCAGCGCCAGCTTCGACTTGGTCGTCTCGAAGTCGCGGCTTGCCAGGATCTCGCGGAGATAAACGGTTTCGCGCTTGGCGTTGGGCAGTTCGATGCCGATGGCATTGCGCCCCGGCACGACAGCGACGCGGGCGGCGATCGCACTCATCGAGCGCGCGATGTCGTCGGCAAGGCCAATAACGCGCGACGACTTGATGCCGGGCGCCGGCTCGAGTTCGTAGAGCGTGACGACGGGGCCGGGGCGGACATGGATGATCTCGCCCTTGACGCCAAAATCCTCGAGCACGCCTTCGAGCAGGCGCGCGTTCTGTTCGAGCGCGTCCTTCGACAGCGAGGCGTCGCGCACCACGTTCTTGGGTTCGGCCAGGAAATGCAGCGACGGCATCTCGAAGGTCTCGGCGCCGATCAGCGTGGTCTGCGCCTCACGCTGGACACGAGCGCCGGGCGCGGGCCGGGGTGCTGGTGCCTCGACCCGTGCCGGGGCGGGCGCCCCATTCGCCGGTGAGCGGAAATTCTGCACCTGGGCGTTGGCGCCGCGACGTTCGGCCGGCACTGGTGGCATGTCCATGTCGTCGTCGCCGAAGACATCCTGGTCGTCGGGATCGATCGAAACGGCACGCTCTTGCGACACCATCTGGGCAAAGAATTCGGGTTCGACCCGCGCACGGCCGCCTGTTGTAACCCGCTGTTCGGCGCGCTCGGCCGATTCGACGCGCTCGGCCGCCTGCCGCCAGGCGCTCTCGCGCTTGACCGGCGGCATGTCGTAGCCTTCCAGCTCACGGCGCTTGGCGGCGCGGCGGCGCAGATAGGCCTTGGCCGACAGCCACCAATGGGTGATGGCACCAAGCGCCAGCACGCCCTCGTTTTCGTCCTCGTCCTCGTCGTCGAAGCTGGCGAAATCCTGCTCGCGCATGTCGGGCTTGGGCTTGGGATTGACCACGGCAAAGCCGTTTTCGCGGTTGAGCAGGCCGGCACCGAAGGCAAACAGCCAGATCGCCGGTGCGATCAGCAAAACGCCGATGACCGTGGCGATCAGCCCGGTCGGGTAACCGCCGATGAACAGTCCCGGCACCTTGAGCACCATGTCGCCGAACACGCCGCCAAGGCCGGTCGGCAGCGGCCAGGTCGGCGGTGCGCCGACACAGCCGGCAATCGCTGCGCCAAGAAGTGCGGAGCCGAACCAGACAAGGCCGCGCTTGGGCATGCGGTCGACGCCGCGCGCGGTGGCGAACAGCACACCCCAGATCACCGCTGGCATCAGCGCAGCGACCGAAGCCAGCCCGAAGAACTGCATCGCGAGGTCGGCGAACACCGCACCCGGATAACCCATGGCGTTGGTAACGGGATTGTCGGTGGCGTGGCTGAAGCTTGGATCGGCAACGTTCCAGGTGCCGAGCGCCGCGAGCCCGAAGGCGACGAAGGCAAACAGGCCAAGACCCGCCGCGCGGCCTGCTTGCCGTCGCGCGAATGCCTGAATGCCGTGCCCCGTCTCGGTCAGCGCGAGCGGTGAGGAAACCCCAGAACGCATGCCTCGTCCCCGTCCATTGATGCCGTAGCCCGCATGCGAACGCATCGCGGGCAGATTCGGTCGTCAGACTATCGGGGCGAAGGTTAAGGCGGCATTAAGGTTAAGCCATTGTTCACATGACAGGCATGTTGCCGCTGCCGCGAACCTCGGGAATGGGTCGCGGCCTCGGCCCGGCAGCGGTATTTTTGATGCAACCATCCCACCGCTTTGGCGTTGGATTTGCCGGAAGGGACTCAAACCAGGAGAAACAGAATGAGAAAGCTCATTTTGGCTTTGGGAGCCGCGGCACTGATGGCCGGCGCAGCTTGGGCTGCTTCGGCCGACGGCGTGGTCAAGGAGTTCAACAAGGACACCCGGGTCATCACGCTGGAGGACGGCAAGACCTATACCGTTCCTGCTGATGTCGCGCTGCCGGCCGATCTGGCGGCAGGCATGAAGGTATCGATCACGGTTGCCGATGACGACGCCACCAAGGTCACGGCGGTGACGACATCGGCGATGTAATCCGGCCATCTGCCTGGCATGAAAAAGGACCCCGCCCCTTAGGGCGGGGTTTTTCCGTTCCTAGGTGCAAAACAGGCTTGCCGCAGGAGCCGCATCGCCATAGTTTTCCATATTAGAAAAATCTAATGGAGGCAGCGATGAAGCACCACAGCATCGAGCAACTGCAAGCCTTCGCCGACGTCCAGCCGCTCAGCCCCTATTTGCCGATGACGCGCACCGAGCGTCTCGAGCGCTGGGCCCGACTGCTTGAAGACCAGCCGGAACGGCGCCTGGGTACCCTTTCCGGCACCGAATATGCCCCGCGCGCCGAACGGCTTGCCATGCGCGTACCGGGTTCGCCCATCACGGTGGCATTCGAGGACCCCGCCTTCCGGGCAACGGGCCTCGGCGACGACAGCTACGGCGAGGCCAAGCGTTTCTTCGACCTGTCCGACCGGCAGCTACACAACATCGTCTGCTATTGCCATTTCGGCGATGCCGTCAGGGGCGCCAGCGCCGCCCGCCGTGTCCGCGCGGCGATCGGCTTGTGGCCACGCATCCGGGCATTCTTCGCCTGAGCGCAACGATAGTCGCTGTCGACCTGAGTACTCCCTGCGTGGGCCCGGCTCGCCTGGGCCCCGGTCTCAAGTCAGCGCCAAACGATAGACACATTAGAAACATTGAATGTTCTCTCCGCTGTCCCGGCGCCCTGCTGGTACGGCAACGTCGCAACTCTTCTTCGCATCAAGCCACAACGCCAGGAGCCAGATGCCGACAGGACTGAGATTCTTCAACGCCACCTATTATCCCGTGCCCAAGAGCGGCAGCAGCAGCGTCAAATATCTGCTCATGCAGGTTGCCGGCCAGCATCAAGCGCTCGAAAACCCCGACGACGACGTCCACCATCGGCTTCCGACCTCGCTGGTCGATCCGTTTCGGCCAATGCACAATGCCGACGCCAGGCCCTTCACCATCGTCAGGGATCCGGTCGAGCGGCTGTTGTCGGCCTATTTCGACCGTGTCGTCAAAGCCAGGCTTCTGACCGGCGACGAGGCCGACGCCGACATGGCGCGCCAGCTCGGCCTTTCGCTCGAACCCGATCTCGAGACCTTCATCCTCAACGTCGAGGATTATTGTCAAATCTGCAGCGACGTCCGCTTCCACGTCGCCTCGCCGCGCTATTTCCTCGGCAGCAACCTGTTTTTGTTCGACAAGGTGTTCAAGCTGGAGAAGGTCGACCAGGTCGCCGCCTACATCAGCGACATCGTCGGCCAGACCGTGTCGATGCCGCATATCCACGTCTCCAGCGGCCAGACCAAAAGCGGCCAGGCCAAACCGTCCGACCTGTCGCCGGCCGCACTCGCCAAGGCACTGCGCTTCTGCCGCTACGACTACGCCTTCCTCGTCGATTTCTATGACGCCGGTCGCTGGGGCGCCATTCCGAGCGGCGCGCGACGCGATCCCTCGACCCTCAGCGTCTATCGCGACCCGGCGAAATACCAGGGCGCCAGCTACCCTCGCACGCCGCGCAATCTCCGCAATTTCCTGCACAAGCGCCCGCTCGATCCGGCGTTCAAGCTCGACTAAAATTCAAGCCCGACTAAAAAAGGAGGCCCGGATAGCTCCGGGCCTCAAAGCGCAGCTGCCTTTCGAGCGGCCACGACGGGATTTGGGAGGATGTTGCGCGGCCGTTACCCTGGCCGCGCGGTCGGAGCATGATCCCTAGGGGGAGGACCACGCTCCAACAGGCATCACGAGTGGTAGGCCACTTCGCCATGCGAGGTCAGGTCAAGGCCCTGGCGCTCGGCTTCGACGGTCGGGCGCAGGCCGACAAGCAGGTCGACCAGCTTGTAGAGCACCAGCGAGCCGATACCGCACCAGATGACCGTCACCGACACGGCGAGGAACTGTGTCCACACCTGGCCGCCGATCGACATCTCGCCGTAGCCGATGCCGCCCAGCGCCTTGGCGTTGAAGACGCCGGTGCCGATGGCGCCGATAATGCCGCCAACGCCGTGGATGCCAAATACGTCGAGCGAGTCGTCGTAGCCGAGCTTGATCTTCACCACCGCGACGAAGAAGTAGCAGATGACCGAGGCGATGGCGCCGAGTGCGATGGCGCCGACCGGACCAACGAAGCCGGCGGCCGGGGTCACCGCAACGAGGCCGGCGACCATGCCCGAGGCTGCGCCCAGCATCGACGCCTTGCCGCGGGCAACCACTTCGATGATCACCCAGGCGAGGATCGCACCAGCGGTCGCGGTGAAGGTGTTGATCATGGCAAGTGCAGCACCGCCATTGGCCTCAAGGTTGGAGCCGGCGTTGAAGCCGAACCAGCCGACCCACAGGATCGAGGCGCCGACCATGGTCAGCGTCATCGAGTGCGGCGCCATGTTGTCCTTGCCGTAGCCGGTGCGCTTGCCGATCACCAGCGCGCCGACCAGTGCGGCGATGCCCGCATTGATGTGGACGACAGTGCCGCCGGCGAAATCGAGCGCGCCCCAGCCATAGATCAGGCCGTCCGAATCCCAGACCATGTGGGCGATCGGGAAGTAGACGAAGGTGACCCACAGCGCCACGAACAGCAGCACGGCCGAGAACTTGATGCGCTCGGCAAACGCGCCGACGATCAGCGCCGGCGTGATGCAGGCAAAGGTCATCTGGAAGACGATGAAGACGTATTCGGGAATGACGACACCCTTGGTGAAGGTCGCCGACATGCTTTCAGGCGTCACACCGGCCAGGAAGGCCTTGCCGAGGCCGCCCCAATACGGGCTCGGCGCGTCGCCAAAGGCCATCGAGTAGCCCCAGAACGTCCAGATCACGATCACCAGTGCGACGATCATCGTGCACTGCATCAGCACCGACAGCATGTTCTTGGCGCGCACCAGGCCGCCATAGAACAGCGCCAGGCCCGGCAGTGCCATGAACAGCACCAGAAGCGACGAGGTCAGCATCCAGGCGACGTCGCCCTTCTCCATGACATCAGCCGGTGCGGGAGCTGCCGCTGCGGCGGCATCGGCCGCTGCGGGTGCGGTTTCCTGGGCGAAGGCCGCGACCGTTCCCAGGGCGGCGAGCGCGAGCGTGCCGACAAGGGCCGAGCGCGCCACCGTCTTCAATGAGGTTGGAATTTGCATTGAGGTCTCCATGAGAATTGGTTGGCCTGCTCAGAGCGCGTCGGTGTCGGTTTCGCCGGTACGGATGCGCACGGCCTGGTCGATGCCGAAGACGAAGATCTTGCCGTCGCCGATCTGGCCGGTCTTGGCAGCCCCGGTGATCGCCTCGACCGCCTTGTCGACGAGGTCGGTCGAAACGGCGACTTCGATCTTGATCTTGGGCAGGAAACTCACGGCATATTCGGCGCCGCGGTAAATCTCGGTATGTCCCTTTTGCCGTCCGTAGCCTTTGACTTCGGTGACGGTCAGGCCCTGGATGCCGACATTGGTGAGCGCTTCGCGCACCTCGTCGAGCTTGAACGGCTTGATGATAGCCATCACGATTTTCATCAGGTTTCACCCCTTGCTGATGCGGGTCCCCCGCGTTGCAGACGTCGCCAGCGGACCCGAAGACCACCGGTGAGTGACCTAGGCTATTCAAGCTCCGTGCCAGTTTGGTTTGGAGCAAGTTAAGGTGTTGAAAATGAAGGGTAATGCCTCAGGGGCAAGCAACATCCTTCGCAGGTGCAGCAAAGCACCTGCTTACATAATGTGCAAAATTCCTAAAATGCCTATTTCGTAGGCTTGGTGCGCAGGCGGATCAGCCCTTCCTGTGCCACCGAAGCGATCAGCGTGCCGTCCTGGGAATAGAGCGCGCCGCGGGTGAAACCGCGCGAACCCGAGGTCGAGGGACTGTCCTGGGTGTAGAGCAGCCAGCCGTCGAGATCATGCTCGCGATGGAACCACATGGCGTGGTCGATGCTCGCCGCCTGGATGTCAGGATCGAAGATGCCGCGGCCATGGGCAAAGGTTGCCGTATCGAGCAGCGTCATGTCGGAAAGATAGGCAAGCACCGCACAGCGCAATGCCCGGTCATTCGGCACCGGGCCTGTCAGGCGGATCCACACCTTCTGCAGCGGCGCCAGCTTGTCGCGGCTCGAATAATGCTCGGCATAGACCGGCCTGAGCTCCAGCGGCCGCTCCTTGGCCCAGAACAGCCTGATCTGCTCGGGCACATGGGTGGCTTCGGCCAAGAGCTCACGCTGCGATTTCAGCTCTTCCGGCGGCGGCACGTCGAGCGGCATCGGCATCTGGTATTCGAGGCCCACCTCGTCGACCTGGAACGAAGCCTCGAGCGAAAAGATCGCATGGCCGTGCTGGATCGCTACCACCCGCCGCGTGGTGAAGCTGCCGCCATCGCGGATGCGGTCGACCTCGTAGACGATCGGCACGGTGATATCGCCCGGCCGCATGAAATAACCATGCAGCGAATGCACGTGCCGGTCCGGCTCGACGGTGCGCTGTGCTGCTACCAGCGCCTGGGCGATGGTCTGGCCGCCGAAGACGCGTTGCCAGGCAACCTGCGGGCTGCGACCACGATACAGGTTGTGTTCCAGCTTCTCGAGATTGAGAATGCTGAGAAGCTCTTGTATTCCGGCCGGCATGCTTTCCCCTTTTCGGGACGAAGTATACCCCGGTTTCCAGCAGGAAGCCCCCGTCGAGTCAAGGCGGGAAGCCTAGCCGTAAAGGACGCCGCCATGGTCACGCGCGAATCTGACGACAACAAATCGACGCAGCTCGACGTGCTGGTCGCCGGTGCCGGCTATGTCGGCCTCGCCACCGCCGTCTCGATCAAGCAGGCGCGGCCCAATCTGCACATCGCCATCGTCGACGCCGCCCCGGCCGAGGTCTGGCGCAAGGACGGCCGCGCTTCGGCAATCGCCGCTGCTGCCTGCCGCATGCTCGACCAGCTCGGCTGCTGGGAAGAGATCGCGCCCGAGGCGCAGGCGATCACCGACATGATCATCACCGATTCGAAGAGTGCCGATCCCGTCCGCCCGGTCTTCCTTACCTTCGACGGCGAACTCGAGGCAGGCGAGCCCTTCGCCCACATGGTCGAAAACAGGTTGCTCAACGGCGCCTTGCGCCGCCGCGCCGCCGAACTCGGCATCGACATCATCGAGGGCGTCGCCGTCCAGGCCTTCGAAGCCGGCATCGCCGGCGCCAAGGTCCATCTTGCCGACGGCGTCAGCATCGACACCAGGCTTCTGGTTGCCGCCGACGGCGTCAATTCGAAGCTGCGCGACATGGCCGGCATCAAGATCGCGCGCTGGGAATACGGCCAGTCCGGCATCGTCTGCACTGTGATCCACGAGCGCCCGCATGGCGGCCGCGCCGAAGAGCACTTCCTGCCGGCTGGGCCTTTCGCCACCTTGCCGCTCAAGCCGACAAGGGATGGCGTCAACCGCTCCTCCATCGTCTGGACCGAGCGCACTGCGGACGCCGACAAGCTTGTCTCGGGTGACCCCTTCGTCTTCGAGATCGAACTGGAACAGCGCTTCGGCCTCAAGCTTGGCGAGATCCGCGTCGAGGGCAAGCCGCGCGCCTGGCCGCTCGGCCTGACGCTGGCGCGCGCCTTCGTCGCCCCGCGCTTCGCCCTTGCCGGCGACGCCGCCCACGGCATCCATCCGATCGCCGGGCAGGGCCTCAACCTCGGCTTCAAGGATGCAGCAGCGCTTGCCGAAACCATCGTCGAGGCCGACCGTCTCGGCCAGGACATCGGCGCGCTCGACGTGCTCGAACGCTACGAAACCTGGCGCCGCTTCGACACCGTGCGCATGGGCATCACCACCGACGTGCTCAACCGGCTGTTTTCCAACGACATTGCCCCGGTCCGCGCCATCCGCGACATCGGTCTCGGTCTCGTCGACCGTGTCCCCCGGCTCAAGGACTACTTCATCCGCCAGGCCTCCGGCCTGACGGGCGAAACCCCGCGCCTGCTCAAGGGCGAGGCTATCTGATCGCTACAGTTCGTCATCTGGGCGAGCCACAGCGTCACGCCCCCCGGGTCACGCCCCCGGAATATCGTAAATCGCCCTCACCTCGACCTTGCCCATTGCCGCTAGCGGAATGTGCGATGCGATCTCCAGCGCCTCGTCCTCGCCGGCCGCCTCGATCATGACGAAGCCGATCAGTTGTTCCTTGGTCTCGGCGAACGGCCCGTCGGTGACAAGCCTCTTGCCGTTGCGCCGCGTCACGGACCTCGCCGTCTTCACCGACTGCAG
This sequence comes from Aminobacter sp. UC22_36, assembly GCF_044056035.1. Classification (NCBI taxonomy): domain Bacteria; kingdom Pseudomonadati; phylum Pseudomonadota; class Alphaproteobacteria; order Hyphomicrobiales; family Phyllobacteriaceae; genus Aminobacter; species Aminobacter sp. UC22_36. The sequence continues at coordinate 517,233 of NZ_CP171996.1, read as the reverse complement.
CGCCTCGGCTGCGATCAGCTTGCCCTTGGCTTCCAGCTGCTTGTCATAGGCCAGCGAGTCGCTATCGAGCTTCTCCTTCTGCTCGGGCGACAGCGTCCCGAACAGGCCTTCTTCGAGATAGACCAGGCAGACATACTTCACGGATGCTCTCCTTGGGTTGGACCGTGCTCGCCACAAGGACGCTGGCAGTGAAGACAAGCAGACATTTTCGCGAGAGACTTTTTTCGCACGGCGCCGCTTTCCCGGCGACGGAACGCTGGCAGGCGCGCGCGGCAGCGCTATAGTCTCACCCGGTTGCCGCACCTGGCCCCGTCAGAAATCATGGAGAACATCATGAACCACAGCGCCAACGCCGTCTGGAAAGGCAATCTGAAGGAAGGCTCGGGAACGCTCAACACCCAGAGCGGCGCGATCAAGGACCAGCCCTACTCGTTCAAGGCCCGCTTCGAGGACGAAACCGGCAAGTCGGGCACCAACCCCGAGGAGCTGATCGCCGCAGCGCATGCCGGTTGCTTTGCCATGCAGCTGTCGCACTTCCTCGCCGAGAACGGCACGCCCGCCGACAAGCTCGACGCCAAGGCAGTGGTGACGCTCATCCCCGGCACCGGCATCACCGAAAGCGCGCTGACGCTTGTCGGCACCGTGCCCGGCATCGACAATACCAAGTTCCAGGAACTTGCGGCCAAGGCCAAGGAAGGCTGCCCGGTTTCCAAGGCGCTCGGCGCGATCAAGGTCTCGCTCAACGCCAGCCTCGCCTGACCAAGGCCCTGCGGGGCGCCGGGCGCGCCATCGGCCCGAGCGTCGCTTGCGCCCCTCGGAAAGCACGATGCGCCAGGCCCGGTGCCCTTTGCCGCTTCAGGCAGCCAGCCCTTCGGCGCGCACCTCGGATGGGGTCGCGTCGAAGCGCCGGCGAAACACCCGGTTGAAATAGGACAGGTCGTTGAACCCGGCTTCGTAGGCGATGTCGGTGATGCTGCGCTGTGCCCACAGCGGGTCGGCCAGCATGCGGTGCGCCCGCTTCAGCTTCTGGCCAAGCGCAAACTCGGTGAACGAAAGCCCCTCGCTCTCGAACAGCTTTCTGACATAGCGCGGCGACAGCTTGTGCTCGGCGGCGATCGCCTCGGCCGACAGCCCGCGCAGGTCGCCCCGCGCTGCGATATCAGACTTGATCGCCGCCAGCCTGGCGGCGCGCAAACCACGCCCCAGCGCCACCTGTTCGGCGTCGCGTTCAGCACCCAGCGTCAGCGCCGTCAGGTCGAGCAGATGGCTCGCCACCATGCGCGCCATGTTGCCCGGAAGCGGCTCGTCCAGCTCCTGCAGCGCCGTGGCATAGGTGATCAACAGCTGCATCGGGCCATGGCTGATCGGGATGGGCCGCATCATCATCCTGGAGACGTCGCCGAGCAGCGGCTGCAGTGCCTTCCTGTCGAAGCGCAGGTTCACATAGGTGAAGCCGGGGCGCGTGACATTGGCGCCGGCCCGCCCTCCGGGCACGAACATCGCGCAGCCCGGGCGGATGCTCTCGTCCTGGCCGCCAACCTGCATGTGGCTGCCGCCTGACAGTGCCGCGAGCAGGATCACGTCGTCATTGTCGATCATCTCCTTGCCGATGCCGACCTTGATCGGCGAGGCCGAGCCGGTGGCGATGCCGACGCCTGGCAGCAGCCGCACCCGCATGTCCATGTGGACAGGCGCGCCGTCGACCGGCTCGAGATCGGCATTGAGGATGGTGCGGCCATAGACCTCACGCAGCACGGCAAGCCGCTCCTGCGCCGGGAGGTCGTCTGTCAACACGCGAAAAGAGGCGTTCTGCCCGTCAGAATTCGTCATTGGTCTACTCAACGATACACAACCAAGGCGGGCAGACACTCTTTCTAATTCGCGTCAATGAATAGGTCAAGCCCGTACCGTCGAGACCCGAAGAAGGGGCCGCGCAGTCCAAGAACGGCGTCGTCCGCCCGTCTAGTTTGCGCTCACGAATCGAAGTGGTCAGTCCAGCAAACGAGGTGACGGACATGTACCGCCTGCAATTCTGGAAGACGCTCGTGGCGCTCGCCGCGGCCGGCTTCAACCCGCGCGCCTTCCTTGCCCCCATGGCGCTTGGCGGAAAGCTCCCCGAACCGGCTGAGATGCGGCAGCCGAAGGAGAACAAGGAACCGGAGGCCTGATCCACCAGGACAGGCTCTGAAGCGCCGGCGCCTTGCGCCGGCGGCTGACGGAGTCTGGCTGCAAGGAATGCCAGGGCAGTGGCATTCCGACCAGCCGGCAGGCCGGGCGCGTGGGGGGCAGTCCCGCGCCCGGCCACCCTTCCGCTCGCCCCGGCGTTTTGCGTTTGTTGCGCGGCAAAGCGGCAGCGCGCAATGCGCGGTCGCGCCGCGCCCCGTCTTCGAAACCAAAAATCGCCGGAAATGTTTAGCTTTCGAGGGGACCAGCGCACCCGGGAGGAACCCTCATGCTGAACGTCCTTGAACCGCGTCATCCGCAGCCATCGGTCGCGACCACGCTCGAAATCACCGACATCACCTCAGACGTCCGCCATCTCGACGGCTTCGACCATCACGAGCAGGTCTGGCTCGGCCGCGACACGGCGCGCGGGCTGACCGCGATCGTCTCGGTCCACACCACCGTTCTCGGGCCCGCCCTCGGCGGCACCCGCATCTGGCCGCACAACAGCTTCGAAGCCGGCGTCATCGACGCGCTGCGCCTGTCGCGTGGTATGACCTTCAAGTCGGCCATCGCCGGTCTGCCGCTCGGCGGCGGCAAGGCGGTCATCATCGCCGACGCCAAGACCGAAAAGACGCCCGCGATGCTCGAGGCCTATGCCGAGATGCTCACCACGCTCCAGGGCCAGTACATCACCGCCGAGGACGTCGGCATGACGCTGGCCGACGCCGATTTCCTCGCCGAGCGCGCCTCAAATGTCAGCGGCACCACCAAGGGCGGCAGCGGCAACCCTTCGCCCTTCACCGCCGAAGGCACCTTCGTTGGCCTCAAGGCAGCGCTGCGCCACCGCACCGGCAGCGACAATCTCGCTGGCGTCCGCGTCGCCGTCCAAGGCCTCGGCTCGGTCGGCTGGTCGCTGTGCCAGAAGCTCCATGCCGAGGGCGCTGTGCTGACCGTCTGCGATCTCGATGCTGTCAGAACCGCCCGCGCCGCCGAGCAGTTCGGTGCCACCGTCGTTGAGGGCAATGCCATCATCGCAGCCGACGTCGACATCTTCGCGCCCTGTGCGCTGGGCGGCATGCTGTCGGCCGACACCATTCCGCTGCTCAAGGCGAAGATCGTCGCCGGTGCCGCCAACAACCAGCTGGCGACGGCCGAGGACGGACAGCGCCTTGTCGAACGCGGCATCCTCTACGCGCCCGACTACGTCATCAACGCCGGCGGCGTCATCAACGTCGCCGCTGAAATGGCTGCTGGCGGCTATGACGTCGCGACCGTCAACCCGCGCGTCGCCCGCATCGCCGACACGCTGACCGCGATCTTCCAGCGCGCCGACAGCGAAGGCCGCACCACCGACGCGGTGGCCGAAGCCATGGCGCGAGAGATCGTCGAAGCGGCGCGCAAGTAAGCGCCGGCCTCCCCTTCTGCCCTGCGGGAGAAGGGCATTCGCATCGCATCTCCCTTCGATCATAAACAAGCAAAACGGCCCGGTTGCTTCGCAGCCGGGCCGTTTTTCGTTCGACTATTGTCAAGGGCTCGCCCTTCGACAGGTCGCTGCCGGCACCGCCATCAATCGCCCCTTGTTGCTGCACCCCCTCCAAGCCGACCGTCATAGAAAGGGTCCATCCCGACGTCGTGAAACCGCGCGAATTTCTCCATCATCATATATCTTGATTATCAAGATATTCGATTATAGAGCTAATTGGCCATTCCCAGAGGTTCAACAATGCTCTCATTTCCGCTCATCTCCACCGGCCTTGCCGCCGCACTCGCTTTGATGTCCATCGGCGGCGGCCTCTATGAATTCTCGGTCGTCGATCCGGCCTGGCCCGAACGTCGTGACCTGATCCAGCCGGACCTCGGCGGCCTGTCACGCCGCCGCTTCTGGATCCCGGCTCATACCGCCTTCGAGATCGCCCTGATCGTCGCACTGATTGCCTGCTGGTCGGCCCCCGACGCCCGCTTCTGGCTGCTCATCGCATTCGCAACGCACGTCGTCATGCGTGTCTGGTCGGCCTTCGATTTCATCCCCAAGGCCCTGGCCTTCGAAAGGTTGGCGTCGAAGGCAATGGACCAGGACGCCGCCCGGCGCTGGACGCAGCGTAGCAGGCTGCGCCTGCCGCTCGATCTGGTGGTTGGCTTGTCGATGCTGTTGGCTTTCGCCACCGTCATCCGGTCGCTATGAGTAGCGGATGCAAAAAGACGCGTCCGCCCACCACGACCTCATCGCCGCGCTCGACCGGGAGATGCGGCGCATGGGCGCGCAAAACATCGTCACCAGCCAGACGGTGGCCGAGCGCTTCGGCCTGCACACCACCGATCTCGAATGCCTCGATCTGCTGTTCATGCGCAAGGCGGCGACACCAGGTGAACTCGCTGCCGCCACCGGGTTGAGTTCGGGCGCCATGACCGCCCTGCTCGACCGCCTCGAACGCGCCGGTTATGTCGAGCGCCAGGCCGATCCGGGCGACCGTCGCCGCGTGCTGCTACGTATCAAGGCGGAAGCGATCAAGCCGATCGAGGCGGCCTACGGGCCAATGCAGGCGCGCATGCAGAAGCTGTGGTCGGGCTACAGCCAGGCCGAGCTTGCCACCATCGTCGACTTCCTCAAGCGCAGCACCGATCTCGCGGTCAGCTGCGTCGAGGAGATGCGCGGCGATGCAGCGACGATGCCACCTAAACGCGGCCGTCCCAAAGGCTAACGGGGCCTACGCAATACGAAAAACGCCGGACTTACACCCGGCCTGCTGGCGCGAGGCGATGGCTCCATGTGCGCCAGAAATCATCGACGAGTCGCTCGCTGCCAGGTCGGCGTGCCTCAGCCCCATCACGCCATATCTGCGCGCGGGAGAACTCCGTAGCCAGGAACCCCAGAATGGGGCCGGGAACCGGGCCGTCACCGAGTTCTCGCGTCTCGGCCTTGCGCGCGATCAATGCCTGAATCGCATCGATGACGGAGGACTCCAGAGGCACTCCGGCGCAAAGGGTCGGGAAATTCATTGGAGCAATTGCCGAGTTCGGATTCTCGTCGAGCCATTTCAAGGCCATCAACGGACGCAGCGCATAGAATAGCTTCTTCAATGGCACCAGATCCGGCGTGGTCAGGAAGCGGTCGAACTGATTGGCTGCCAGATGATAGTAGTGCCGGCCGGTCAATGTGCGATCAGCGACTTCGTCGCCAAGCTTCAGGAACGCCTCGCGAAACTCGGTATCGCATTGGTAGGTCAAGGGGGACGTCAGCCACTCGACCACCACCACATTGCCCTTGAGCAGGAGCTTCAAAGCCTTGGATAGCTCCCAGCCATTGACGTCAAGGATCGAGGTCAACGGCGTTTCAATGACATCGCGCTCGGGGAACAGCGTGAAGGTCTCGCTGACTGCCCTGACAAATACAAATCGGCAGTCATAGTCGCTATCGGGCGAAGGAAATCCCCAGGCTCGGCTTCCGCTTTCGACGGCCAAGGGGATCGACACATTGTGTTGACGTTCGATGTCGACCAGGCGGGTGTCGATCTCGGCCACGATTGCCGGATCCATAGATGCTGGAAAATGCCGATCGATCAAACCTGCCCCCTCGCACGCCCATCGCTGCCGAACGCTATAGCAGATGTGATGGATCAAGGTCGATCAGTCGGGTGGCAATGCCAATCGCCAGCTGGCGTTCCGCGCCGCCTATCCGCCGACCGCGTCGAGCCGCGCCTTCAGCGCGGCGACTTCCTCTTCCAGGAGCCGGACGCGTTCCTCGAGTTCCGAGACAACGGGGGCAGCAGCGCTCGGGGCCCGACTTGTCGTGACAACAGCGGCATCGACATCACCGGACAAAAGATGCGCGAAGCGATCCTCGCGCTGGCCGGGAGCGCGGCCGATCTCCTTGACCAGGGCCGGCCTGCGGCCGATCAGCATGTCGAGTTCGCCACGCAGGGCGTCGGCATCGGCGAAGTTCGCCATGCGCTCAGTACGGGCTTGCAATTCGTAGACCGTCTGCGGTCCGCGCAGCAGAAGCAGGCCGATCAGCGTGCTCTGGTTGCGTGTCAGCGAGAATTTCTGCGCCATCTGATGTTCGTAGCGCTCGACGCGCGAGGCGAATTGCTGCTTCGCCAGCCCCTTCGCCTGCAACATGCCGAGTGCCCGGGTGATGTCGACGATCTCCAGGGCCATGACCGGCTCGCGCGACGTCTTCTGGTTGGCGGCGGCAACCAGCGCATTCGACGTCATCGGGTAGACGTCGGGCGTCAATTCCTTCTTCTCGATCAGGCAGCCGAGAACACGTGCTTCGACCGGGGTGAGGTGGGGAAGGTCCGTGTCCGTCATATCAGCTGCTACCTCACACCCGCCGTTCCACCATCATCTTCTCGATTTCGGCTGCCGCGACGCCACAGGCGCGCAGCCAAAAACCGATCGCCGAACTAAACCCGGCGCTCCACCATCATCTTCTTGATCTCGGCGATCGCCTTGGCCGGATTGAGACCCTTGGGGCAGGTCTGGGCGCAGTTCATGATCGTATGGCAGCGATAGAGCCGGAATGGATCCTCGAGATTGTCGAGGCGCTCACCCTTGGCTTCGTCGCGGGAGTCGATCAGCCAGCGATAGGCCTGCAGCAGCGTTGCCGGGCCGAGATAGCGGTCGCCGTTCCACCAGTAGCTCGGGCACGAGGTCGAGCAGCAGGCGCACAGGATGCACTCGTAGAGGCCGTCGAGCTTCTGGCGATCCTCATGGCTCTGCAGCCATTCCTTCGCCGGCTCCGGCGACACCGTCTTCAGCCAAGGCTCGATCGAACGGTGCTGGGCGTAGAAATTGGTGAGGTCGGGCACCAGGTCCTTGACGACAGGCATGTGTGGCAGCGGGTAGATCTTCACCGCGCCCGAAATGTCGTCGCAGCCCTTGGTGCAGGCGAGCGTGTTGGAGCCGTCGATGTTCATCGCGCAGGAGCCGCAGATGCCTTCGCGGCAGGAGCGGCGCAGCGTCAGCGTCGGGTCGATCTTGTTCTTGATGTAGAGCAGCGCGTCCAGCACCATCGGGCCGCAATCGTCGACATCGACGAAATAGGTGTCGATGCTCGGGTTCTCGCCGTCGTCGGGCGACCAGCGGTAGATCCGGTATTCACGCAGGTTGGTGGCACCCTCCGGCTTCGGCCAGGTCTTGCCTTGCTTGATCTGCGAGTTCTTGGGGAGTGTTAGTTCGACCACGATCGGTTCCTCACAGCTTGGCGCGCAGTTCCTTGCGGATGACGAGCTTGAGCCCGCTCCACACGGCGTCCACGGCACAGACCTTCACGTCGACCAGCCCTTTAGGCAGCACGACGTCGCGAATGACATCCTCGGTGATGTCGGTGGCGATCTTCGACGCCTTCTTGGGCCAGGAGATCCAGACAGCGCCATCGGGCGCGATCATCTTCTTGAATGTCTCGACATTGGCTTCGAGATCGGCACGCTTGCCGGTGAAGGCATGAACGATGTCATGCCTCTCGCCCGCCTCGCCAAGCGCTGTCCAATCGGTCAGCGTCGTCGCGGCGAAGTCGCGCGCCGTAACCAGTCCGTCGAGATCGCCCGGCAGGTTCACGAACACCACGCTCTGGCCGTCCTTGAGGCCAAGCTTGGCCGCCAGCGGCGTTGCCGAATATCCTGTTACGGGCAATGTCGCAGCCATCATGCTGCCGCCTCCGCAGTCAGACGGCGCATCTGCTGGACAATGTCTGCGGGAGACCACGGCGCCGTGTAGATCTTGAGCAGCGACAGCGGCGAACCATGCACGGCGTTGAGCCAGAGCTTGAGCCTGAGCGTGCCGCGCACGAGACCCTGCTGCAGGAAGTGGAACGGGTCGCGCCGCTTGACGTGGCGATGCGGTGTGCGCAGCTCGCCCATCGTCGTGTCAGCGCCGGCCTGGACGATCAGCCAGGGCGACGAATGCATCACGTCGCAGCCATGCAGGCCCGGATTGGAGATGAAGTCGTCGACCGGCACCGCAAGCTTGCCGGCCTTGGCGAGCAGCTGTTCAGCCGCCTTGCGCGTCACCAGATAACCGGCGCCGCCGGAAGACGGGCGCAGCGAGCGCACCAGCTTGGCGCGCCCAAGATCGGCCACCGGCACGGACAGCCGGCCGCCGCTCCGCACCAGGCCTTCCAGCTTGACGATGTCGAAGGCCACACCGCTTGCAAGCAGCCGCCGCATGGTCTCTGCGAAACCGTCGAGCGGCACGGCGTCGTCTTCCAGGATCACCGCATGATCGTGGCCGGATACCAGGAACGCCTTCAGCGCCAGCATGTGGCTGGCAAAGCAGGCCTCCTCGACGAGTGCGAACATCCGGTTGCGCAGCGGGTTCCAGCCAATGCCGTTGGGCCGCATGGTCAGCGTCTGGCCACGCACGGCAAGCACGTCGTCGGGCTTGCGCACATCGACAGCGGCAACGCGTTCGAGCGGCCACGGCATGGCGCCGAACAGCCGCTGGATCTCGGCCCAGCGATGCGGCGAGCGGTCGAGATTGATGGCAAAGAAGCCGAGTTCGCTCATCGCCGGCACTCCCGGCGACGGTTGGCGCGCGCGCAAGCGAGGACGGCCGCTTCAGGCCCTCCTGCTTGCCAAACGCTGCGTCGCGCCTCGGCCATGGCTCAGTACACCCGCGCCTTGGGTGCGATCTTGGCCAGGCTGATGCCGCCGTCTTCTTCCTTGAGCAGCGGCTCGGTGTGAACAGGACGATAGCTCAGCGTCACCTCGCCGTCCTCGGCGACATGGGCCAGCGTGTGCTGGCGCCAGTTGACGTCGTCGCGGGCCGAGAAGTCCTCGCGGGCATGCGCGCCGCGGCTTTCCTTGCGCGCTTCGGCACCGTAAACGGTAGCGATCGCATTCGACATCAGGTTCTCGAGCTCCAGCGTCTCCACCAGGTCCGAGTTCCAGATCATCGAGCGGTCGAAGACCTTGATGTCCTTCATCTCGCCCCAGATCTTGGAGATGCGCTTGCAGCCCTGCTCCAGCGAATCCTGGGTGCGGAACACGGCGGCGTCTTCCTGCATCGCCTTCTGCATCTTTTCGCGCAGCACCGCCGTCGGCGTGCCGCCATTGGCATGACGCAGGCGGTCGAAACGGTCCATGATCTTTTCGACCGATGCCGCGTTCGGCGCCTGGATCGGCGCGTTGCGGTCGACAACTTCGCCGGCGCGGATTGCCGCCGCGCGGCCGAACACCACCAGATCGATCAGCGAGTTGGAACCGAGACGGTTGGCGCCATGCACCGAAGCGCAGCCGGCCTCGCCGACGGCCATCAGGCCGGGCGACACGCGGTCGGGGTTACCCTTGGTCGGGTTCAGCACTTCGCCCCAGTAGTTGGTCGGGATGCCGCCCATGTTGTAATGCACCGTCGGCAGCACCGGGATCGGCTCGCGGGTCACGTCGACGCCGGCGAAAATCTTCGCCGATTCCGAGATGCCGGGCAGCCGCTCGTGCAAGACCGCCGGATCGAGATGGTCGAGATGCAGGAAGATGTGGTCCTTGTTCTTGCCGACGCCGCGGCCGTCGCGGATCTCCAGCGTCATGCAGCGCGAAACGACGTCGCGCGACGCCAGGTCCTTGGCCGACGGCGCGTAGCGCTCCATGAAGCGTTCGCCCTCGGAGTTGACGAGATACCCGCCTTCGCCGCGTGCGCCTTCGGTGATCAGGCAACCTGAACCGTAGATGCCGGTCGGGTGGAACTGCACGAACTCCATGTCCTGCAAGGGCAGGCCGGCGCGCGACGCCATGCCACCGCCGTCGCCGGTGCATGTATGCGCCGAGGTCGCGGAGAAATAGGCGCGGCCGTAACCGCCGGTCGCCAGCACCACCATCTTCGCCGAGAAGCGGTGGATGGTGCCGTCATCGAGGTTCCAGGCCACGACACCGGTGCAGGTGCCGTCCGGCTCCATGATCAGGTCGAGCGCAAAATATTCGATGAAGAACTGGGCGTTGTGCTTCAGCGACTGGCCATACAGCGTGTGCAGGATGGCATGGCCGGTGCGGTCGGCGGCAGCGCAGGTGCGCTGCACGGGCGGGCCGTCGCCATAGTTCATCATGTGGCCGCCGAACGGGCGCTGGTAGATCTTGCCTTCTTCGGTGCGCGAGAACGGCACACCGTAATGCTCGAGCTCGTAGACGGCGGCAGGTGCTTCGCGCACCAGATATTCCATCGCGTCGACATCACCGAGCCAGTCCGAACCCTTGACGGTGTCATACATGTGCCACTGCCACGAGTCCGGGCCCATGTTCTGCAGCGAGGCGGCAATGCCACCCTGTGCCGCGACCGTGTGCGAGCGGGTCGGGAACACCTTGGTGATGCAGGCGGTCTTCAGCCCCTGCTCGGCCATGCCGAGCGTGGCGCGCAGGCCGGCACCGCCGGCACCGACAACGACGACGTCGAACTTGTGATCGACATAGGTATAGGCGGAAGCTCCGCTGGTCTTGCCGTCCTTGGCCACCGTTCAGCCTCCAAATGCCAGTTTGAGCAGGGCGAAGAGCGAGGCGACGCCGACAGCTACGGTAAAGAAAGTGTTGAGCATGATGAGCGTCACCTTGAGCAACTCGCCATGCACGTAGTCCTCGATCACGACCTGCATGCCGAGACGCATGTGGTAGAGGCCCGAGACCAGCACCAGGGCCAGCACCAGCGAAACCAGCGGATTGGCCAGCGAGGCGCGCACGGTCGCGAAATCGGCGCCGTTGAGCGCGATCAAAAGGCCGACGAAAAACAGCATCAGCGGAATGTTGGCGACCGCAGTCAGGCGCTGGCGCCAGAAATGCTCGGTGCCCTCGCGGGCGGAGCCGAGGCCGCGGACCTTGCCAAGCGGCGTGCGCATGTCGTTGTTGGAGCCGCTCATCTCACATCCCTCGCGCCATGTAGCCGGCGATCCAGATCAGCGCCGTCAGCACCACCGAGCCGGCCAGCGTCGCCCAGGCGAATTTCGAGGCGGTGTGCTTTTCGAGCGCGGCCCCGGTGTCCCAGACCAGATGGCGAAGGCCACCCAGCATGTGCAGCATCAAGGCCCAGGTGTAGCCGAGCAGGACCAGCTGGCCGATCCAGCTGCCAAACACCCAGCTGACGAATTCGAAATAGTGCTGCGAGGTCGCCGCAGCGATCAGCCACCAGGCGACCAGCAGCGTGCCGAAATAGAGCGCGCAGCCGGTGATGCGGTGCAGGATCGACGTGGTCATGGTGATCGGCGGGCGATAGATGGTCAAATGCGGCGACAAGGGCCGCGCACGCGACGTGGCTTGGGTTGCTTGTGATTTGCTCATGGCTCCCCCGGTCTGCATCCGAGCGTGGCTATCTTTGAATACGGCGCCGCCGCACCGTTTTGCGACGTCGGAACTGCGCGCTTTCTAAAGCTCTTTTTGCACCGCGTCAAAGTCGGAAAACCGTTCTGGCTCATCTATTTAGTCGCATCACGGCTTCAATCGATTGAACAAATGCCGCCGCTACCCGCATGGGTGAGTCGGTGCGGAACGTGCGGGCAGAATCGGTAGCGAAGGCATCCCCCATCGGGACGACGCGGCGGCTACCCGTTCGTTGGCGTTGACCGGCGACCGGCTCGCATTCAGGAAAAATTAACCATGTTTGTTAATCTTTTCCGCGCAAGAAGGCCCGAAGCCTTAACAAAGATTAAGAAATCATTAATCTCCTGTCCGACCGAACATGGAGATTTGCCCGATGCGTTCCGCGCTGGCTCTGACCGCAACTGCATCCCTCATGCTTGCCGCTGGCATGGCATTCACCTCTCCAGCCGCAGCCGGCGGAAGCCACGAACGCGTCTATGCCGATTCTTTCGGCAACCTGATCGTCGAAAGCACCGTGGGGTACAAGCGTATCATTGTCGGCGAAGGCGCTTCGGCCCGCAAGCTCGCCGCATTCACCGGCTCGACCAGGCCGAAGGTCATCTATCTCGACGAGCCGGACCGCAAGGTTGCACGCTGCTATCGCCCGCCCATGCTGCTCAAGGGCCGCAGCTACATGTACGGCTTCTCCGAAGGCGAGATTCCGCAACCCGGCCTGGTTTGCCGCTGAGTTTATCTGCTCGACGGCTTGATGCCGAACGGCACGACGGTCGAATCCGCAAACAGCGCGATCGAACCCCACACCCGGACGCAGTCGCGCCCATCCTTCTTGGCTTCGTAGAGCGCGGCATCGGCCCGCACCATCAGCTGGTCGATGCTTTCGCCGGCGACGAGCTCGGCAACGCCGAAGCTTGCGGTGAAGCGGCAATCGCCTGGCAGTCCGTCGACCGGCATGCCTGAAAATGCCGAACGTGCGCCCTCGGCGAACAACCGCGCCGACGCCAGATGCGCACCGGGCAGGATGATCGCGAACTCCTCGCCGCCGATTCGCCCCGCGACATGATGCCCGGCCTTTGATTCTTGAATGAAGCGCGCGAAGGCTTCGATGACACGGTCGCCGGAAGCATGGCCGTAGCTGTCGTTGATCGACTTGAAGTGATCGAGATCGGAGATGACCAGCGTGATCGGCAGCCCCTGGCGCACCGCATCGCGCATGGCGCTGGCTGCCCGGCGCTGGAAACCGCCACGGTTGAGCAGGCCTGAAAGCGCATCTGTCTCCGACTTCTGCGTCGCATCGAGCAGGATGTCGCGCACCAGGATCACCATCAGCATCAGCGCGATCGACAGCGCAAACACCGTGCCGAGCGCCTGCGAGATCATCGCATAGGTGCTCTGGAGATAGTGGTGCGGATCGGAGCCCGGACCGCCCACGGCAAGCGCCAGATAGGGTTTTGAGAAGAACTGCAGCGCGCTCGCCAGCAGCACGCCCGCCAGCACGTAGTCGAACTGGCTGAGTTGCCGGCGCGAGCGCAGGATGGTTGCCGCACCGACCGCCTGCGCTACGGCGTAAGGTGTCTGGTAGGTCATCATGCGCAGCAGCGAATCGCGGAGCAATCCTTGCGTGGCAAAGACCGCAATCGTCGACAGCACGAGGAACGCCGCCATCAACCACCATGCCGGCTGTGCGTCGTAGCGGCTGGCCAGCCCGACATTCATGATCAGCAGCGTCACGAGGAATGCCACGAAGTTGGCGGTGACGATCAGCCGCGTGTCCTCAAACATCGGGATCGCGAATTCGGTGCCGATGTAGAGCAGCCCGGTGAGATAGCACAGCGCGAACCAGCGCGCCGGGATGCGCCGTTCGTCATAAAGCGCAATCGACATGAAAGCGCCGGCCAGAAGGCCGGCTACGAACACGTTGATCGCAAGAATGAACTCCGCACCGGTCATCGTCGCCAGCAATCTCCTTCGCGCGGATGACACCACAAGCCGGCGAAAAAGACGTTAACGCAAGGCACGAAATGCGGGCGATCCCCAAGACCTGAAACGAAAAAGGCGACGGAACAGTTGCTCCGCCGCCTTGTCCTTTTTCATCGCCGGGCGTGCCGGCCGCGTCTCAGTGCCAGTCGCGGATGTCGACGAAATGGCCTGCGATCGCGGCAGCGGCAGCCATGGCCGGCGACACCAGATGAGTGCGGCCCTTGAAGCCCTGGCGGCCCTCGAAGTTGCGATTCGAGGTCGAGGCGCAGCGTTCATGCGGCTTGAGCCGGTCGTCGTTCATCGCCAGGCACATCGAGCAACCCGGCTCACGCCAGTCGAAGCCGGCAGCGACGAAGATCTTGTCGAGGCCTTCGGCTTCCGCCTGCTCCTTGACCAGGCCCGAGCCCGGCACGATCATCGCGCTGACGGTCGAGGCGACCGTGCGGCCCTCGACGACCTTGGCGACGGCACGCAGGTCTTCGATGCGGCCGTTGGTGCACGAGCCGATGAAGACGCGATCGACCGAAATGTCGGTGATCTTGGTGCCGGCGGTCAGGCCCATATAGTCAAGCGCGCGCTTCTTGGAGTTGCGCTTGTTCTCGTCCTCGATGATTTCCGCATCCGGCACCACGCCGGTGACGGCGACGACGTCCTCGGGCGACGAGCCCCAGGTGACGATCGGCGGCAGCTTGGCGGCGTCGAGCACGATCACCTTGTCGAAATGCGCGCTTTCGTCGGTCTGCAGCGTCTTCCAGTACTCCAGTGCCATGTCCCACGCCTTGCCTTTCGGCGCGCGCGGCTTGTCCTTGACGTAGGCGTAGGTGGTCTCGTCAGGCGCGATCAGGCCGGCGCGGGCGCCGCCCTCGATCGACATGTTGCAGATCGTCATGCGGCCTTCCATCGACAGCGCGCGGATCGCCTCGCCGGCATATTCGATCACATAGCCGGTGCCGCCGGCGGTGCCGATCTCGCCGATGATGGCGAGCACGATATCCTTGGCGGTGACGCCGTCCGGCAGCTGGCCGTCGACACGCACCAACATGTTCTTGGCCTTCTTCTGGATCAGCGTCTGGGTCGCCAGCACGTGTTCCACTTCCGACGTGCCGATGCCATGCGCCAAGGCGCCAAACGCACCGTGCGTCGAGGTGTGGCTGTCACCACAGACGATGGTCATGCCCGGCAGGGTGAAGCCCTGCTCGGGTCCGACGATGTGGACGATGCCCTGGCGCTTGTCGTTTTCAGAGTAGTACTCGACGCCGAAATCGGCCGAGTTCTTGGCCAGCGCCTCGACCTGGATGCGGCTTTCCTCGTTCTTGATGCCGTTCTTGCGGTCCGGCGAGGTCGGCACGTTGTGGTCGACGACGGCCAGTGTCTTTTCCGGGTGACGCACGGTGCGGCCGGTCAGACGCAGCCCTTCGAATGCCTGCGGCTCGTCACTTCGTGGACGAGATGGCGGTCGATGTAGAGCAGGCAAGTGCCGTCGTCCTGGCGGTCGACAATGTGGTCGTCAAATATCTTGTCGTAGAGGGTGCGCGGTGCGCTCATGATCTTGGATCCGTCGATATGAACATGGGAAGGCTGAGGCGCCGAAAGCCCGTCGGCTCGGCGAAAACGACTAAATAAGTCGGCTGGTCAACGCGCCTGAAATCCGGGCAAAGAATCGCGACGGCAGGCGCTTGTGGTCCTGCAGCACGAAACCCTTGTAGGCCGGATCTCCAAAGAGCTCTTCCATGGCCTGCTCATATCAATCTTTTCCCTATCCGGCAATTGGAGCGTGGCAGGACGCAAAAAGCAGCGGATGGAACCGCCGTCCCGCCCGCACCGGCCCTTGGTGTCAGGTCGGTCAGGCGTACGTCGACACAGCACTCGACGACGCCGGCTTCGGCGACATCCGGCCGCCGCACGCCAATGTCTTCACCTTCACCCCGCCTGAGGGCATCCAGGTCAGCGAACTGACCAAGCTCGCCCATGTCCGCAAGCAGACGATGACCCAGGCGGTCGAGGAGTTGGAGAAGCTTGGCTATGTCGAGCGCAGGCCCGATCCCAACGATCGCCGCGGACGACTGGTCTTTCTCACTGAGCGCGGCAAGGCCGTGCGTCCCATCGCCTCCGCCACCGGGCGCAAGGTCGACGCGCGCTGGGCCGAACTGACCAGCCCGGACGAAATGGAGACACTACGCCAGGCGCTCAGGCTGCTGTTCGAAAAGGTGCGGGATGACGTGCCGACACGACCAGGCGCCGAAGCCTGACGGCAGCTAGGCGCGCTTGCCCTTGGCCGCTGCCTTGCGCGCCACCGGCTTCTCATCGCGTTTGTCCTCGCTCAGGTCGAACTTCACCTCGAGCGAGTGCATCAGGCCGAGAACGACAAGCACCATGAAGGTGCCGAAGCCGGCGATCTGCCAGAAGCCAAGCCCTGCGGCGAGACCGATGGCGCCGGCCAGCCACATGCCGGCACCTGTGGTCAGGCCCTGCAATTCGCCACGTGCAAACAGGATGGTACCCGCCGCGAGGAAGGCGACGCCCGCCGTCACCGCCTCGACCGCGCGGATCGGGTCGACCTTGACCATCTCTTTCATACCGGCAGCCGCAAACATCGGCGCATGAACGATCTCGATGGTCAGTATGCCGAAGGTCGCGGCTGCCACGCACACCAGCACATGGGTCCTGAGGCCGGCCGGCCGGTTGCGCCATTCGCGCTCGAAACCGATGACGGCGCCGAAGATCGTTGCCAGCAGCAGACGCGCGACGATGACGGGAAACGAAGTGTAGGTCGGATGGCCGAATTCTTCGACGAGCTGTTCCATGAGGGCCTCATTCTGGTTCGGCCCCCAACGCGCCATGGCAAGGGTGGTTCCGCCGGCCCAGCCTGAAAGGCGCGGCGCACCCGCGCCCCGCCTCGTCCAGGACGGCTGCACTCAAAGCGCCCCACTTAAAACGGCCCTACTTAAAACGGCTTGACGATCACCAGCCCGACAATGCCAAGCAACAGCAGGCCAACGACCCAGTGCAGCCTGAGCACGAACGGCGCCGGCTTTGCCAACCTCGCCCCCGACATCTGCCTGAGCTGGCCGGACAAGACGCCATGCAGACCCGACATCGCCACGACAAACGCAAGCTTGGCATGCAACCATGCGTCGCTGAAATAGCCGACATCATAGGCGAGATAGAGCCCCAGCCCCCACACCGCCAGCATTGCCGGCGTCACCACCGCGGAAAAGCCCGCCCGCAGCTGTGCCGCCTGTCTGGCATCGATGCCGCCGCCTGCGGCCATGCGCGACAAGGTCAGCGGCACGAAGATCATGCCCGACAGCCAGACCACCATCGCCACGACATGCAATGACTTGATGACGAGATAGCTCATAGCCCAGCCGCCTGGTTCGCGGCCCGGACGGCAAGATAGCGGTCGTTGATGAAGGTGCCGAAAGGTACGAGACAGGCAAGCCCGGTGCGTAGCATCTCCTTGGGCGACCAGCCGCCGCCGGAGAAATTGTCGACCAGGCAAACGACGTAGAGCACGAAGGCAAGGCCGTGGACCGGACCGGATGCGCTGACGATCGCGGGATAGCCGGCCAGATGTTTCATCGGCACGGCGACCAGCACAAGGAGGAGCAGGGTGCTTCCTTCGAAGAGGCCTGCAAGACGCAGGCGGGAAAGTGGATTGGCGAGGGCCTGGCGAATGGTTTCCATGCCGCGAGATTTGTCCGCGACATAGCCAACCGCAATCGTCCATCCGGTCGCAGAGGCCTAATGACGCGCGACATATCAGACAGCCCTGAATATGTACGCCTTGACCAGCACATCCGGCTCGGCCACGGCAAAGGCGCGGAAAACGGGGCTTTCCTCGACCGCCCGCCATCTGCCTGCAGTTTCCAGCTCGGCGAACTTCCCGCGGAAACCACCTGTTTCCAGCACCATGCTGCGCACGGTAAAGATGACGAACCCGCCCGGCCGCGTGATCCGGACCAGTTCGTCCAGGCCGGAGGCAGGTGCATGGCCCGCCGTGAAAACGCCCGTCGAGAAGACAGCTGCGAAATGCCCGTCGGCCCAAGGCAACGGCCCGCCGAGGGCTGCTTGCGTCAGCGCCTTGTAGCCGCCCCGCGCCCGCGCCAGGTCGAGCATCTCCTCGGACAGGTCGAGCCCTTCGATGTCGCCATAGCCGAGCGCCTGGAGATACGGCCCCGACAGCCCGGTGCCGCAGCCGGCGTCGAGCAGCGGCCCGTCACCCTTGGGCACATGTCGCGCCACCCAGGCGGTGATCATGAAGGGCAGGCAGTAGCCAAGCGCTGCCGTCTCGGTGTCGTAGCCGTTTGCCCATGCCGCATAGGCCGCGGCAAGCTCCGTTTCCGTCTCCGCCTGATAAACCATGTCGAGCGCGGTCTTGTCGGCGTCTCCCATCATGGCGTGAAATCTCTTCGCAGCCGCCGCTCCAGGGCGCGCAGGGCCAGAGACAGCCCCAGCGTCAGGATCAGGTAGACATAAGCCACGATGGAATAGGTTTCGAAGAAGCGGAACGAGCCGGAGGCATAGACCTTGGCCATCTGGGTGATGTCGGCCACACCGAGCACCGAGACCAGCGAGGAATCCTTGACCATGGCGATGAAGTCGTTGCTGTAGGGCGGCAGGATGGTCTTGAACGCCTGCGGCCAGACGATCAGCCGGAAGCGCTGGTAACGCGAAAGCCCCAGCGCCTTTGCCGCCTCGATCTGGCCGACATCGACGGCCTGGATGCCGGCGCGGAAGATTTCGGCGATGAACGACGAATAGGCGATCATCAAGGCGATGATCGCCCGCCACAGCAGCGAGAAGTCGCGCACCTGCATCGGCTCGACCAGCCCGGCCGACTGCAACGGGATGGACACCCAGTTCCATGCCACGACGAAGGCCGGCGCGCCAACGAAGGCGATCCAGAACAGCAGCACCAGGATCGGCAACCCGCGGATGATCTCGACATAAAAACGCGAGACCTGGCGCAACACCTTGGAATTCGATAGCCCGAGCAATGCGATGAACAGGCCCAGCGCCGACGCCATGGCGAAAGCGACGATGGTGACGAAAAGCGTCACCCAAAGCCCTTTGACCAACGTCGTCAGGATCTGGCCGTAGACATCGCTGGCCGCGATCGTCACCGCTGAAACAATCCCGATCGCCACGGAGGCCACCAGCCACCACGGAAAGTCGTCCTTCTTGACCCGGTGGCTCATGCCGCGTCCTGCCGCGGCCCGGCAAAGGAATGCGGCAGTGTCTCGAACTGGTCGAGAAGGGCAACCACCCGGCGACCGCCCGCCGTCAACGAATAGACCACGCCGCGCGGAAAGGCGGCGGCCTCGTCGCGCTCGATGAGCCCGCGCCGCAACAGACCGTCCAGCCGCTCCGACAGCACCTTGGCAGTAATACCGGGCAGCTGTGTCATCAGGTCGCCATGCCGCTTCGCCCCCACCGACAGCTGCCACAGCACGAGCGCATTCCAGCGGTGACCGAGAAAGGAAAGCCAATCCTCGACCGGGCACACTTCCGGCCGCCGTGGCGTCGGCACCTCGCGCTCGCTGGTCGCGGTCATCTCTGCACTCATTCGGGGTACCCGTTTGGATAGTTCTGAAACGGCGTGTTCTGGTCGCCGAAACAGGAGAAAGCCAATGTCATTGAAAGTCTACCGGCCAGCCGACATGAACGAAACCTTTGCCACCATCCGCAACAGCGGCGATGTCGAGGCTCTGCTGGCGCTCTACGAGGAAGATGCCCGCCTGCTGGTTGCTGCCGGCGGTTCCGGCTTTGCCGGCAAGGCCGCGATCGCCGGGGAGCTTGAAAGGCTCGTGCGCATGCCGGGCACGATGACGTCGAGAAACACCTTCTGCGTCGAGCACGGTGACTTGGCGCTGCTGCGCGCCGATTTCGCAATCGTCGATGAGGAAGGTCTTACCCTCTATTCCGGCTTCACCGCCGAGATCGTGCGCAGGCAGGCCGACGGCACTTGGCTCTATGTCGTCGACCACGCCGGCGCCAGCCGCTACGGATCCTAGGCCCGACGGCGGCTTGCCGTCTCCGCCGAGAAGCGGAGACGGCAGCACAATCACTGGCCCATCTTGTAGTCGAGGAACCACTTCTTGTTCAGCGCATCGAAGGTCCCGTCAGCCTTGAGCGCGGCGATCGCCTGGTTGATCGGCGCGACGAGGTCCGAGCCCTTCTTGAAGATGAAGCCGAAATCCTCGCTGCCCAGCGGCGCGCCCACCACCTTGAGCTTGCCTTCGGAAGCGTCGACATAGCCCTGAGCTGCGACGCTATCGGTCAGCACCAAGTCGACGTCGCCAGCCTTGAGCGCCTGCACGGTGGCGCCGAAGGTCTCGAACAGCTTGATGCGCGGGTTCTGCTCGTTGCCGTCGAGGATCTCGTAGACCGCGGTGTAGAACGGCGAGGTGCCCGGCTGCGCCGCGATCAGGCCGTCCTTGAGGGCACCGAAGCTCTTGGCGTCGGTAAAGCGGCTCTCGTCGGCGCGTACCAGCATGAACTGCTGCGAACGCATGTAGGGATCGGAGAAGTCGACCTTTTCCTTGCGCTCGTCCTTGATGGTGATGCCGGTCATGCCGACCTGGTACTGGCCGTCTGATACCGCCTGGATCATCGCATCCCAGCTGGTGTTCTGGTACTCGATCTTGAAGTTCAGCCGCTTGGCGATCTCGTCCATGGCATCATATTCCCAACCGATCTGCTTGCCGGTCTTGGGGTCGATGAACTGCAGCGGCGGATAGGCGTTCTCGGTCACCACGACGACCGACTTGCCGCCGAGATCGGGTAGGCTCTGGGCCATAGCGGCAAAAGGCACAAGCACGACAGCCAGCGCGCCGGCCAGCGACAATTTGAAGTTTGACATGATTCCCCGAAAACACAAGACCGGCGGCGCCGGTCGATTTGCGCCAGACTTTAGCCGTCCCAAGCCTGCTTGCAAGCATGGACGATGCGCCAGTCGCGCTGAATTGGCTGTATCTGTTCCGCTTTTGCCGCGCTGGCCGGAATGAAACCGCGTCAGCCGGCTTGAAGATCAGCATCCGCCCCAAACGAAAAGGGCGGCCGAAGCCGCCCTTTCGAAAACAGTGTGCCGGAATTACTCGGCTGCAGTCTCGGCAGCGGCTTCAGCTGCCTTGGCGGCCTCGGCTGCTGCCTTCTTCTCGGCGGCTTCCTGGGCGGCCTTCTCGGCGGCCAGCGCCTGAGCTGCGGCAACCTTCTCGGCTTCGATACGGGCCTTCTCGGCGACCAGTGCTGCGCGCTCGGCGTCGTTCAGCTTGCGGGCGCGCACGCCGGTGTTCTCGACGATACGAGCCGACTTACCGCGACGATCGCGCAGGTAGTACAGCTTGGCGCGACGCACCTT
This sequence comes from Aminobacter sp. UC22_36, assembly GCF_044056035.1. Classification (NCBI taxonomy): domain Bacteria; kingdom Pseudomonadati; phylum Pseudomonadota; class Alphaproteobacteria; order Hyphomicrobiales; family Phyllobacteriaceae; genus Aminobacter; species Aminobacter sp. UC22_36. The sequence continues at coordinate 496,434 of NZ_CP171996.1, read as the reverse complement.
GCCGCGACGGACGATCTCGACGCCCTCGATCATCGGCGAGTAGACCGGGAACACGCGTTCCACGCCTTCGCCATAGGATATCTTGCGGACGGTGAAGTTTTCCTGGAAGCCCGAGCCGGCGCGAGCGATGACGACGCCTTCATAGGCCTGGACGCGGGTACGCGTACCTTCGGTGACGCGCACCTGGACACGGACGGTGTCGCCGGGCTGGAATTCAGGCAGCGTGCGCTTGGCTTCGATCTTGGCGGCCTGTTCGGCCTCGAGCTGGCGGATGATATCCATCTCAAAAATCCACTTCTTGTTCTTCCGACAGCCAGAGCGCCCAACGCTCGCCTTGCAGTTCCAATGACCGCTCGGTTATGCCTTCTTCCCTCGCGGGTCTTCTGGCAGGGGCGACTACACCGTCATTGTTGACGGGTCCGGTCGATTATTCGTCCGGTTCGGGCGGGCACATACCGCTATTTCGGCCATTTGTCACGCCTTTGCCGCTTCTTTTTTGCGCGTCTGGCGTGCAGCGGTATCAATATGGCTGCCAGATGTACCTTGGACCACCTAGCCGCCATCGGCAAGCCATGGCTTGCATCGTTGGGCTCAGCTTCCTACAGACCGGGCTCACGTACCAGCAAGGCAGGCAGCCCGTGTCCCTCATCGCCATTGGCATCCTTTTTCTCGCAGGCTTCCTGTCGGGCGTCGTCAACGCCATCGCCGGCGGCGGCACCTTCTTGACCTTCGGCGCCATGACCATGCTCGGCGTACCGCCGATCTCGGCCAATGCCACCTCCTCGATCGCCCAGTTCCCCGGCTACATCACCTCGACCTGGGCCTATCTCGCCGACATCAGATTGATGTGGCGCGGCGCGCTTGCTTTGGCCGTCATCTCGGCCATTGGCGCGCTGATCGGTGCGCTGACGCTTTTGTCGCTCGACAATGTCGCCTTCGGCGCCCTGGTGCCGTGGCTGCTGCTCGCCGCGACCGCTTTGTTCGCCGCCGGCCCCTGGCTGCGCCCCAAGAAGCTGGCCGATCGGCCCGAAGGCGCCCCCACCTCGCTCGCCGGCCGTTTCGTCCAGTTCTTTACCTCGATCTATGGCGGCTTCTTCGGTGCCGGCATGGGCGTGATGATGCTCGCCACCCTCGGCCTCACCGAAGGCGGCGACTACCACCGCCTCAACGCGTTGAAGAACCTGCTGTCGATCGTCATCGCCGCCATCGCCATCGCCGTCTTCGCCTCCGGCGGTGTTGTCGCCTGGACGCAGGCCGCGATCATGGTGCCGGGCGTGGCGCTTGGCGGCTATGCCGGTGTCTGGACCGCGCGGCGCGTGCCGCAAGGCATCGTCCGCGCCCTTGTCGTCGCGGTCGGGCTGTTTCTGGCGGGCTACTATTTCAGCAAGGGGTAAGGCCGCCCCTCACCGGCTCGGCCGCGCCTCGCCACCCACTTCGCGAAGGAGAGGAAACGCGAATCTCCAAGGTGGCGACCTCGCAGGATTGGGTTCCTCTCCAACATGAAACGGGGGGTTAGGGGCGTCCTGACGGCGGACGACAAATCCTACTTCGACTTGACCCGCCCGGCCCAAAGGTCCGGCCGCCGTTCAGCCGTCAGCTTCTCGGCCTCGGCGCGGCGCCATTTGGCGATCTTGCCGTGGTTGCCCGAAGTCAGCACTTCGGGGATAGCGCGACCCTCGAACTCCTGCGGCCTTGTGTAGTGCGGATGCTCGAGCAGCCCGCCTTCAAAACTCTCTTCTTCGCCCGACACCTCGTTGCCCATGACGCCGGGCAAAAGCCTGACGACGGCATCGAGCAGCACCAGTGCCGCCGGCTCGCCGCCCGACAGGATGAAGTCGCCGACGGAAATCTCTTCCAGTTCACGCGCGTCGATGACGCGTTGGTCGACGCCTTCGAAGCGCCCGCACAGGATCACCGCGCCCGCCCCGGCAGCCAGCTCGCGCACGCGCTCTTGCGTCAGCGGCCTGCCGCGCGGGCTCATCAGGATGCGCGGGCGCGTATCCCCCTCTGATGAGGCGTGATCGATTGCCTTGGCCAAAATGTCGGCGCGCATCACCATGCCAGCGCCGCCGCCGGCCGGCGTGTCGTCGACAGTTCGGTGCTTGTCAGTGGCGAAGTCGCGGATCTGCACCGCCTCGAGCGCCCAGTCGCCGCGCTCCATCGCCCGCCCCGCCAGCGACAACCCCAGCGCGCCCGGAAACATCTCGGGATAGAGCGTGAGCACGGTGGCCCGGAACATCAGCGGTTGCCTCCGGCATCCCTGGGGCCGCGCGGGCGCTTGTCGAACTCGCCATCGGAGGGCGCGTCATCATCGTCTTCGTTTTCCACCAGCCCGGCCGCCACCGTGTCGATGGCAACGAAACCGCCTGACACATCGACCACCGGCACCGCTGCCTGGGTGAACGGGATCAGCACGCCCTTGCGGCCCTGGTACTGGATTTCCAGGATGTCGCCGCCGCCGAAATTCTGCACGGCAAACACCTTGCCGACCGGCTCGCCATTTTCGTCACGCACGGCAAGTCCGACGAGATCGGCGTGATAAAACTCGCCCTCGTCGCCATCATCGGGTAGTGCCGACCGGTCGACGAACAGCTCGGTGCCGGTCAGCGCCTCGGCCGTGTTGCGGTCGGCAACGCCCTTGAAGCGCACCACCACCACCTCGTTGGCCGGCCGGATCGCGGCGATTTCGAAGGCGCGTCCGTCCTTGGCGTAAAGCGGGCCATAGTCGGCCAGGGCCAGCGGGTCGCCGGTAAAGGTCTTGACGCGCAATTCGCCCTTGATGCCGTGGGCGGCGCCGATCACGGCCATCTGGATAGGGTTTTGAGGTTTGGCCATCGCCTGCTTCACTGCTTGTCAACTTCACTCGTTCAACACTGCCATATTCCAATCGGACGCCGACTGCCAATGCAGGAATTCCTCATCGCCGCAAAACCCGACCTGCAGTCGGCCCGTCAGGGCTGGCTGAAGTCGCTTGCCGGCGAGCGCCGCCTGTCGGCATCGACCGTCGATGCCTATGAGCGCGACACGCGCCAGTTTCTGCAATTCCTCACCGGCCACAACGGCGGCCCGCCCGGCATCTCCGACATCAGCGACCTGCGACCGGTCGATCTGCGTGGCTTCCTTGCCTCCCGCCGCGCCGATGGCGCCGGTGCCCGCACGCTCGGGCGCGGCCTTGCCGGCGTGCGCTCGCTGCTGCGCTTTCTTGAACGCCAGGGCCTGGTCAATGCCGCCGGCTCGTCGGCGCTGCGGGCGCCGAAGCAGCCGAAATCGCTGCCCAAGCCGCTCACGGCGGTCGACGCCAAGCGAGTCGTCTCAGTTGGCGAGCAACTCGCCGAAGAGCCATGGATCGCCGCGCGCAACGCCGCCGTGCTGACCTTGCTCTACGGCTCGGGTTTGCGCATTTCCGAAGCGCTTAACCTGTCCGGAGCGGAACTGGCGTCGCCAAGTGACACCGTACTGCGCATATCAGGCAAGGGCGGCAAGACCCGCCTGGTGCCCGTCCTGCCCGTCGCGCTCCAGGCCGTCGCCGAGTACCGCAAGCTCTGCCCCTACCTTCTCGGCGCCGACAACGCCCTGTTTCGCGGCGCGCGCGGCGGCCAGCTCGACCCGGCGATCATCCAGCGCGAGATGCGCAAGATGCGCGCAGCACTGAACCTGCCAGACACGGCGACGCCGCACGCGCTGCGCCATTCCTTCGCCACCCACCTGCTCGGGCGCGGCGGCGATTTGCGCACCATCCAGGAACTGCTTGGCCACGCCAGCCTGTCGACGACCCAGATCTACACCGGCGTCGACACCACCCGGCTGCTCGAGATCTACGAGGCGGCGCACCCGCGCGCCTAGCACCTGCGACCCGACAATTGTCACCACAGCATTAACCGTTTTGCCGCTTTTGGCCGCTACACCAAGGCCATGAAACGTCTCGTTGCCTTTGCCGATCGCGCCTCGCTGTTGTCGCTGAAGCTGCTTGCAGCGCTCAACCTGCTGTTCTTCATCCTGTTTTTCGCCGCCGCCCTCTTGCTCGCCGGCAAGGCGCATGCCGAGGCACCTGTCTGCACCGGCTCGGACATGCTGGCCGAGCTGCAGAACAACGACCCGGCACTGCTCGGCAAGATCGAGGCCGAGGCGAAAGAAACGCTCAACGGCCAGGGCCTGTTGTGGAAACTGGAAAAGCCGGGCCAGAAGCCGTCCTGGCTCTACGGCACCATGCATGTCACCGACCCGCGCGTCACCAGCCTTCAACCCGCGGCCCAAAAGGCCTTCGACGCCGCCCACACGCTGGTCATCGAAACCACCGATGTGCTCGATCAGCAGGCGATGGTCGCCAACCTGATGAAGCAGCCAGAACTGATGATGTTCACCGACGCCACCACGCTGCCATCGCTGCTGTCGCCGGAAGACGCCAGGATCGTCAATGCGGCACTTGAGGCGCGTGGCATCCCGCCCGCAAGCGTCACCAAGATGAAGCCGTGGATGCTGTCGGCGATGGTCGCACTTCCGGCCTGCGAGCTTGCCCGCAAGTCTGGCGGTGCGCCGGTGCTCGACATCCTGCTGGCGCAGCAGGCAAAAGCTGCCGGCAAGCAGGTCAAGGGCCTCGAAAGTGCTGCCGACCAGCTCTCGGCGATGGCTTCGCTGCCGCTCGAATTCCACATCAAGGGCCTAGTCGAAACCCTCAAGCTCGGCGATCGCATGGACGATGTCATCGAAACGATGGTCGTGCTCTACCAGCGCGGCGACACCGGCATGTTCTGGCCGCTGTTCCGCAACGCGCTGCCCAACACGGGCGGCGATGAAGCGAGTTACGCCGCCTTCGAAGAGGCGATGGTGACGACGCGCAACAAGACGATGGTCGAGCGCGCCGAACCGCTCATCAGTGCTGGCGACGCCTTCATGGCCGTGGGTGCGCTGCACCTGCCCGGCCCCGACGGGCTGGTCGAGCTGTTCCGCAAGGCCGGCTACACCGTCACATCAGCCGATCGCTGAAATTTGCCACGCGCCCGTCTGGACGCAGGTTTCTAAGGCTTGGCGGCGCGCGCCAGCATGGCCGGCACGATGATCTTGTGGAACGGCATCACGGCGCAAAGATAGGCCCGCCCCAGCAGATTGTGCGGCTTGACCAGCGTCGTGGCGCTCACCTCCTGGCGGCCGTCGCCAAGCTCCTTCAATTCGACAAGCAGGCGGAAGTCGAGATGGCGGTCGTCCAGCCCGAGCACCATCCGCTGCGCCGACTGGCTCAGCACCGGGAACATGCCCTTGCGCTCCAGTTCCGGCGCAAGGTCCTCATCGCGCGTCTTCAGCCCGAACGGCCTGACCAAAAGGTTGCGCAGCGCCATCAGCGCGCCGATCCAGCTCGGCCGATGACGAAACACCCGCTCGGCCGCGGTGCCGACGTCGAGGCGTTGGCCACTGACCACCACCGCGAATCTGTCGGTGAACCGGGCGCCGGGCAGAATTTGCTCGGCACTGGACAGGACAGGCACCACGGGCATGTTTTTAGCCTCGGCTCGCTGCAACTTGGTCGAGCCTATTCCTCTTTCTTGGCCTTGGCGGCGTGGCGAAACGCCGCCGCTGGAATCTTCGTTTCGAAAATTTCACGTCAATGTGAAACCGAAACGCCCTTCGCGCGTTGATTGCGATGTTCACGCAATGATTGCGGAGCGCAGCTGAGGGAGATCTCAATGGTGAACAATCCAGATCCAGGACGCCCAGCCGGCCAGTCGAGCATGGGCAGCACATGGCTGATAGCCATTATCGTCGTGCTGCTTGCAGCGGTGGCCTACTACATCTTCGGTCCCAAGACCGCGGAAGCCCCGGCACCGGCCGAACCGCCGGCGGCGACAGCACCGGCCCCGGCACCTGCTCCGGCCGAGCCTGCCCCGGCACCGTCGGGTACCATGGCGCCTGCACCTGCTGAGCCTGCGCCCGCACCTGCCACTCCGGCTCCGGCCGAACCCGCGCCTTCGGGCGGCGGCACCACGGCACCGGCTCCGGCACCTTCCGGTGGCTAACGGCTGCTGAAAAGCAAACGGCCCGCTCACCGAGCGGGCCGTTTCACTTTGGTTCGCACTGCGGATCGACCCGATCCGCCTGATTACATGTGGATCGGCTTGAAGAAGGCGGCGAGTGCTGCTTCCTTGACCGCTTCCGACATCGTCGGATGCGCATGGCAGGTCCGGCCGAGGTCTTCCGACGAACCGCCGAACTCCATCAGCACCGCCGCCTCGTGGATCATCTCGCCGGCACCAAAGCCGACAATGTGAACGCCCAGCACCTTGTCGCTGTCCTTGTCGGCCAGCACCTTGACGAAGCCGTCGGTGTGCAGCATGGCGCGCGCCCGGCCATTGGCGGTGAACGGGAACTTGCCCGCCTTGTAGGCGATACCAGCCTTCTTCAGTTCTTCTTCGGTCTTGCCGACCGAAGCGACCTCGGGGCTGGTGTAGACCACGCCGGGGATGACGTCGTAGTTCACGTGTCCGGCCTGGCCGGCAATGATCTCGGCGACGGCAACGCCTTCGTCCTCGGCCTTGTGCGCCAGCATAGGACCGACGACGACGTCGCCGATGGCATAGATGCCGGCAACGTTGGTGCGCAGGCGGCCGTCGGTCTTGACCCGGCCGCGTTCGTCCATCTCGACGCCGGCTTCCTTGAGGCCGAGGCCGTCGGTGTAGGGCCTGCGGCCGGTGGCGACCAGCACGACATCCGCCTCGATGGTCTCGGCCGCACCGCCCTTCACCGGCTCGAAGGTCACTGTCGCGCCCTTCTTGGCCTTGGCGACGCCGGTTACCTTGGAGCCGAGCTTGAACTCGAAGCCCTGCTTGGCCAGCATGCGCTGGAACTGCTTGGCGACGTCGCCGTCCATGCCGCCCAGAATGGTGTCGAGATATCGACCACGGTTACCTTGGCGCCGAGGCGCGCCCAGACCGAGCCGAGCTCGAGGCCGATGACGCCGCCGCCGACAACCACCAGATGGCCAGGCACCTTTTCCAGCAACAGGCCGCCGGTCGACGAGATGATCACCTTCTCGTCGAAGGCGACGTCGACGCCCGGAATGCCGGCGACGTCCGAGCCGGTGGCGATGACGATGTTCTTGGTCTCGATTTCCTGCGTCTTGCCGTCGGCACCGGTGACGCCGACCTTGCCGGCGCCGAGCACCTTGCCGGTACCCTGGAAGCTGTCGATCTTGTTCTTCTTGAACAGGAACGACACACCGTTGACGTTGGCGGCGACAGTCGCATCCTTGTGCGCCATCATCTTCTTCAGGTTCATCTTCGGCGTGCCGACCTCGACGCCGAGCGCGTCGAAGGAATGCTGTGCCTCGGCCAGCATCTCAGAGGCATGCAGAAGCGCCTTGGAGGGAATGCAGCCGATGTTCAGGCAGGTGCCGCCGAAGGTCGCGTTCTTCTCGACCACGGCGACCTTCAATCCGAGCTGTGCTGCCTTGATGGCGCACACATAGCCGCCTGGGCCCGAGCCGATTACGACGACGTCATATGCCATTGTTCTTTCCTTCTTGCCTGGGGCGGTCAGCGGCCGCCGCTCACGTTCAAAATCGAGCCCGTCGTATATGATGCCTCATCCGACAAAAGCCAGATGACGGCATGGGCAACTTCTTGTGCCTTGCCTTCGCGCTTCATCGGCACCAGGCCGCGAATGGCCGCGATCCGGTCCGGCTGTCCGCCCGACGCATGGATTTCGGTGTCGATGATGCCGGGGCGCACGGCATTCACCCGCACGCCTTCGGTCGCAACCTCTTTGGCAAGTCCGATGGTGAAGGTATCGATGGCTCCCTTGGAGGCGGCATAATCGACATACTCGCCGGGCGAGCCGAGCGTCGCCGCCGCCGACGAGATGTTGACGATGGCGCCACCTTGGCCGCCATGCAGGCTCGACATGCGCTTGACCGCCTCGCGGGCACACAGGATCGAGCCGACGACATTGATGCGCATCATGCGCTCCAGCCTTAAAGCACTCATCTCGTCGACGCGCGCCTTCATGTCGACAACGCCGGCATTGTTGACGAAGGCGTCGAGCCGGCCATAGGCCCGGTCGACTTCGGCGAACATATCAAGCACGTCGGCTTCGCTGCCGACATCGCCCTTGATGGCGATGGCCTCGCCGCCTGATGCCTTGATCTCGGCCACAAGTGCCGAGGCGGCGGCTTCGTTCGACGCATAGTTGATGGCGAGGCGGTAGCCGGCCTTGGCGGCAAGCCGGCAGATCGCAGCCCCGATGCCGCGGCTGCCGCCGGTTACCAGCAGGACTTTTCCCAGCGCACTCATTCCTGGCACCCCTTCAGCTCGAACACGTCCCACGGCACTTTGGAGAACCCGTCGGGACCATAGGCAGCAGATGTCCTGAGGCCATGGCCGAGGTCGGAGAAGATCAGCTTCTTCGGCGCAGCCGCGGCGATTCGCTCGCGCGGCAGAAGCCCGACATTGCCCTGCTCGTCGACGCTGTAGATCACGCCCTGCCATACCGTGCAGGCCTCGATCTCCTCACCGGTCACGTCGCCCTCGGGGCATTGGTGCATCAGCATGCCATTTGGCCGCGCCACGTCCTGCGACCACATCACCACGCCGTCGAGCACGACGGAATTGTCCAGCACCATCTTGAAGCTGTTGGTCACCGTTGCCGATTCCAGTGTCGGCCGGAAGTCGATTTCGGCGGCACCATCGCGGTCGCCATAGACGGCAAGCTCGATCGGGCACGCCGCTTCGGCCGTCGTCGCCGACAGCACTGCAACAGCCGCGATCAGCGCCTGAAACCGCATCAGCCGGCCTGCACCGTGGCAAGCTTCACGCCAAGGCCGATGAAGATCATGCCGGTCGCCTTGTTGAACCAGCGGCCCCAGGTAACGAAGCGCTCGCGCACCGAGGCCATGGTGAAGAACATCGACACGCCAACGAACCAGGCGATCAGCACCACGGCCATCAGCAGGCCGTAGACGCCCTTCACCGCTGCCGGCGTCTCGTGGCTGACCATCGCCGTAAACAACGGCAGGAAAAACAACACCGCCTTGGGGTTGAGCGCGTTGGTGACGAAGCCCATCAGGAAGCAGCGCAGCGCCGAAATTTCCTTGGGCTGGCCGCCGCCTTCCTGCACCTCGACCGGCGCCATTTCCATTGGCCCGGCGCGCAACGCCTTGATGCCGAGATAGACGAGATAGGCCGCACCGGCCCACTTGATCAGGGAAAACAGCAGCAGCGATTTCGACACGATCAGCCCGATACCCAGGATGGTGTAGCTGACGTGGAACAGCAGCGACACGCCGATGCCGAAGCTGGTGACGATGGCGGCGCGGCGGCCATGCACCACGCTCTGGCGCACCACCATGACGAAGTCGGCGCCCGGCACCACCATCAGCACCGCGAAGACGGCCATCAAGCCGGCAAATTCGAACGCGTATTGCGTCATGACGGGTCACTCCTTGCCGGCGCGCCCAACGGCGCATTGAAAGCCCAGACATGCCCGGACGGATCCTGGATCTTGGCGTAGCGCGCGCCCCAGAACATGTCGTCGGGCTGCATGACGATCTTGGCACCGGCCGCCGTGGCGCGCTCGACGGCCTGGTCGACCTCGCCGGGCAGCTTCAGGTTGATGTTGACGGTCATGCTGGCGCCACCGCGGCTCAACGGCGACAAGACATCCACGCCGAATTCGGGGAACTCGTCATGCAGCATCACCTCGCTGCCGAACATCGCAAGGTTGGCATGCAGCACGCGCACCCCGTCATCAGCCATCTGCTCGAAGGTCTCGACCGCGTCGAAGGCCTTTTCGTAGAAGGCGATCGCCGCCTTGCCGTCCTTGACGCACAGATGCACCTGGATTGCGGGAATGTCGGGTTCGAAAGCCATGCGACCGTCTCGTTTCGGTTTCTTCAGGCGCGGATCTTACGTCATCAGGCGCACGACCATCAGGACCAGCCCGCCGATCGAAACGAACCAGACGATAGTGCGCAAAATGGGAACACCGGCGACATAAAGCACGCCATAGACCAGGCGCGCCAGGATCCAGGTCACGGCACCCGCAGCCCCCAGTTCGCCCGTCTTGCCTGTCACCGCCAATGCCAGCGCGAGCGCGATGAAGGCGGGATAGGTCTCGAGCATGTTGTTGAGCGACCGCTGCAACCGCCCCGCAATCAGGCTTTTCGAAGCCCTGCCCTCGTCGCGCGGGCTGAGCAGATACTTGATGCTGAGATCGCCGGAAAGGTCGAGCGACAGCGCCTGCACCAGTATGTGCACGATCAGCAGCACGACACTCCAGCCGAGAACCCAGATTTCAGTCGACGCTGCTGCCGCTTCCATCGCCCCTCGCATTTTGAGGCTCTAGACCTTGCCGACTGGAGCAGGTGCCCGGTTGTCCGGGCACCTTTCCTCGGTCGGATCAGAGATCGAGAACCAGGCGTTCCGGATCTTCCAGGCTGTCCTTGACGCGGACGAGGAAGGTCACGGCTTCCTTGCCGTCGACGATGCGGTGATCATAGGACAGCGCAAGATACATCATCGGGCGGATCACGATCTGGCCCCCGACCACGACCGGACGGTCCTGGATCTTGTGCATGCCCAGAATGCCCGACTGCGGCGCATTCAGGATCGGCGTCGACATCAGCGACCCGTAGACGCCGCCATTCGAGATGGTGAAGGTGCCGCCCTGCATGTCGGCAACCGACAGCTTGCCATCGCGTGCGGCGAGGCCGAGGCGGCCGATTTCCTTCTCGATCTCGGCGATCGACATCTGGTCGGCATCGCGCACGACCGGAACCACCAGACCCTTTTCGGTGCCGACGGCAACGCCGACATGGGCGAAGTTCTTGTAGATGATGTCGGTGCCGTCGATCTCGGCATTGACGGCCGGGATTTCCTTCAGCGCATGCGTCACCGCCTTGGTGAAGAAGCCCATGAAGCCGAGCTTCACGCCGTGCTTCTTTTCAAAGATGTCCTTGTACTTGGTGCGCAGCGCCATCACCGCGCTCATGTCGACCTCGTTGAAGGTGGTCAGCATGGCAGCCGTCGACTGCGCTTCCTTGAGGCGGCGCGCGATCGTCTGGCGCAGCTTGGTCATGCGCACGCGCTCTTCGCGCGGGGCATCGACTGCGCTCGAAGGAACGCGGGCGACCACCGGAGCAACAACCGGGGCTGCGGCGGGAGCGGAAATGCCCTTGGTGATGGCGTCGAGCACATCGCCCTTCAGCACCTGGCCGCGCTTGCCCGAGCCGGCGACCTGATCGACCGACAGGTTGGTCTCAGCGAGCAGCTTGGCGGCGGCCGGTGCCGGCGGCATCTTGCGTTCTTCGATCGCCGGGGCGCCGGCGACCGAAGCGGTCTGCGCCACGGCTTCCTTGACGGTCGAGGCCGTGGCCTGGGCGACAGCTGCGGGCTTCTGAGCGGCAACGGCGCCGTCACCGGCACCGATGGTGCCGAGCAATGCGCCGACGCCAACGGTCTCGCCTTCCTTGACGGTCAGTTCGACCAGCACGCCGGCAGAAGGGGCCGGCACTTCGATGGTGACCTTGTCGGTCTCGAGTTCAACCAAAGGCTCGTCGGCGACGATCACGTCGCCAGCCTTCTTGAACCACTTGCCGATCGTTGCCTCGGACACGGATTCGCCGAGGGTAGGGACACGGATTTCGGTAGCCATTTTTTGCCTGTCCGTTCTTTGGTTATTCGCCGAGGGCGTCGTCGAGGAATGCCTGGAGCTGCGCCAGGTGCTTGGACATCAGGCCCGTCGCCGGAGAGGCGGCGGCCGGACGGCCGGTGTAGCGCACGCGCTGGTGCTTGGCGTCGATATGGGCGAGCACCCATTCCAGATACGGGTCGATGAACGACCACGCACCCATGTTCTTGGGCTCTTCCTGGCACCACACCATCTCGGCATTGCGGAAGCGTGACAGCTCGGTGATCAGCGCCTTGGCCGGGAACGGATAGAGCTGCTCGACGCGCAACAGGTAGATGTCGTCGATGCCGCGCTTCTCGCGCTCCTCGTAGAGGTCGTAATAGACCTTGCCGGTGCACAGCACGACGCGGCGGATCTTCGAATCCTTGACCAGCTTGATCGGCTCGTTGCCGAGGTACTGGGCGTCGTCCCACAAAAGGCGGTGGAACGAGCTTTCGCCCGAGATCTCCGACAGCGAAGACACCGCCCGCTTGTGGCGCAGCAGCGACTTCGGCGTCATCAGGATCAGCGGCTTGCGGAAGTCGCGCTTCAGCTGCCGGCGCAGGATGTGGAAGTAGTTGGCCGGCGTGGTGACGTTGGCGACCTGCATGTTGTCTTCGGCGCAGAGCTGCAGGAAGCGTTCGAGGCGTGCCGACGAATGCTCCGGTCCCTGGCCTTCATAGCCGTGCGGCAAAAGGCACACGAGGCCCGACATGCGCAGCCACTTGCGTTCACCACTGGAGATGAACTGGTCGAACACCACCTGCGCGCCATTGGCGAAGTCGCCGAACTGCGCTTCCCAAAGCGTCAGCGCCTTGGGCTCGGCCAGCGAGTAGCCATATTCGAAGCCAAGCACGGCCTCTTCCGAGAGCATCGAGTTGATGACCTCGTAACCGGCCTGCGCCGCCGACAGGTTGTTGAGCGGAATGTAGCGCGTCTCGTCCTTCTGGTCGTACAGCACCGAATGGCGCTGCGAGAACGTGCCGCGCTCCGAATCCTGGCCCGAAAGCCGGATCGGGTTGCCGTCGAGCAGGATCGAGCCGAACGCCAGCGCTTCCGCCGTCGACCAGTCGATGCCTTCGCCCGATTCGATCATCTTGCGGCGCGTTTCAAGGAAACGGCTGATCGTCTTGTGCGCCTCGAAATCGGCCGGCACCTCGGTCAGCTTCTTGCCGATTTCCTTCAGCGTCTTGACCGGCATCGCTGTCTTGCCGCGACGCTGTTCGTCCTGGTTGTCGGCCGTGCGCAGGCCCGACCAGGCGCCGTCCAGCCAGTCGGCCTTGTTGGGCTTGTAGGCCTGGCCGATCTCCCACTCGGTTTCGAGATGCGCACGCCAGTCGGCGCGCAGCTTGTCGAGCTCGGCCTGGGCGATCAGGCCCTCGGCGATCAGCTTGTCGGCATAGATCTGCACCGTGGTCTTATGGGTGCGGATGTTGCGGTACATGATCGGCTGGGTGAATGCAGGCTCGTCGCCTTCATTATGGCCGAAGCGGCGGTAGCAGAACATGTCCACGACCACCGGCTTGTGGAACTTCATGCGGAATTCGGTCGCCACCTTGGCGGCGAACACCACAGCTTCCGGATCGTCGCCATTGACGTGGAAGATCGGCGCTTCGATCATCTTGGCAACGTCGGACGGATAGGGCGACGAGCGCGAGAAGCGCGGGTTCGTCGTGAAGCCGATCTGGTTGTTGATGATGAAATGCAGCGTGCCGGCAACACGATGGCCGCGCAGGCCCGACAGGCCGAGGATTTCGGCGATCACGCCCTGGCCGGCAAATGCCGCATCGCCGTGCAGCAGAAGCGGCATCACCTTGGCGCGCTCTTCCTGCGGCACGATCTCGCCACGGGCACGGCCGAACAGCTGGTCCTGCTTGGCGCGCGCCTTGCCCATCACCACCGGATCGACGATCTCGAGATGCGAGGGGTTGGCGGTCAACGACAGGTGGACCTTGTTGCCGTCGAACTCGCGGTCCGAGGACGCGCCGAGATGGTACTTCACGTCGCCCGAACCTTCGACGTCGTCAGGCGCGTAGGAGCCGCCCTTGAACTCGTGGAAGATCGCGCGGTGCGGCTTGGCCATCACCTGGCTGAGCACGTTGAGGCGGCCGCGGTGGGCCATGCCGAACACGACCTCCTGCAGCCCGAGCGCGCCACCGCGCTTGAGGATCTGCTCGAGTGCCGGGATCAGCGCTTCGCCGCCGTCGAGGCCGAAACGCTTGGTGCCCTTGTACTTGACGTCGATGAACTGTTCGAAGCCCTCGGCCTCGATCAGCTTGGACAGGATCGCCTTCTTGCCCTCGGGCGTGAACTCGATCGCCTTGTCGGGACCCTCGATGCGGGCCTGGATCCACGCCTTCTCCTCGGGATCGGAGATGTGCATGAACTCGACGCCGAGCGTCGAGCAATAGGTCCGCTTGAGGATCTCGAGCATGTCGCGGATGTTCGCGTATTCGAGCCCGAGCACATGGTCGATGAAGATCGGCCTGTCATAGTCGGCGGCGGTGAAGCCATAGGCCTCGGGCGACAGCTCGTTATAGTCTTCGAGCGGCTTGGCGATGCCGAGCGGGTCGAGATTGGCATGCAGGTGGCCGCGCATGCGGTAGGCGCGGATCATCATGATGGCGCGCACCGAATCGCGCGTCGCCTGCAGCACGTCGGCCTTGGACGGCTCGGCGCCGGTGACGGCGACCGCCTTGTCCTTGACCTTCTTTTCGATCAGCTTCTCGACCATGCCCCAGTTGCCGTCGAGCGCGGAAACCAGTTCGCCATTGGCCTGCAGCGGCCAGCTCGGCGTCGACCACGAAGCGCCCTTGGCGTTCTTGCGGATGTCGACGGCGTCGTCCTTCAGCGCGCCGAAGAAGTCGCGCCATTCGGGATCGACCGATTCAGGGTCGTCGAGATAGGCGGCGTGCAGCGCCTCGATATAGTCGGCATTGCCGCCATAGAGGAACGAAGTGAGGGAAAATTGGTCGTTGGCCTGATCTGATCGTGCCATTTTGTCCTGCGGAGCCTCTGGCTCCTCTCCTGTTTTGAAGGGAGTAGGGCAGTAAGGCAGTAGGGCAATGATCCGGAATTCCCTGCTGCCTTACTGCCCTACTCCCCTATTCACCTGGCCTTAGCCCTTGATCGCCTCGACCAGCGTGGTGCCGAGACGTGCCGGCGACGGCGACACGCGGATGCCCGCTGCCTCCATGGCCGCGATCTTGTCTTCCGCGCCGCCCTTGCCGCCCGAGATCACGGCACCCGCATGGCCCATGGTGCGGCCTTCCGGTGCGGTGCGTCCGGCGATGAAGCCGGCCATCGGCTTCTTGCGGCCGCGCTTGGCTTCGTCGATGAGGAACTGCGCTGCGTCCTCTTCGGCCGAGCCGCCGATTTCGCCGATCATGATGATCGACTTGGTCTCGTCGTCGGCCAGGAACATCTCGAGCATGTCGATGAATTCCGTGCCCTTGACCGGGTCGCCGCCGATGCCGACAGCCGTCGACTGGCCGAGACCGGCGTTCGTCGTCTGGAACACCGCTTCATAGGTAAGCGTGCCGGAGCGCGAAACAACGCCGACCGAACCCTTGCGGAAGATGTTGCCCGGCATGATGCCGATCTTGCACTGGTCGGGCGTGACGATACCCGGGCAGTTCGGGCCGATCAGGCGCGAGGCCGAGCGGTCGAGACGCGCCTTGACCTTGATCATGTCGGAAACCGGGATGCCTTCGGTGATGCAGACGATCAGCGGGATCTCGGCGTCGATCGCCTCGATGATCGCAGCAGCAGCGCCTGCCGGTGGCACGTAGACCACGGAGGCGTTGGCGCCGGTCTTTTCCTTACCTTCGGCAACCGTCGAGAAGATCGGCAGCGGCACCGAGCCGTCCCACTTCTCGCCGCCCTTCTTGGGGTGGATGCCGCCGACCATCTTGGTGCCGTGATAGGCCAGCGCCTGCTCGGTGTGGAACGAACCGGTATTGCCGGTCAGGCCCTGCACCAGGATCTTGGTGTTCTTGTCGATGAGAATGGACATCTAAAGTCCTTTTTCCGAGTAAGTTTTAATTTGTTCGATCAGGCTGGCTCAAAATCGTCAGCTAACCGGTTTCCTGCTGGGTACGTAATTGAACTTGCGAAAGAACGGCGTTGACGATGCCCCTTCTGGTCTTTCGTCGCCAAGGAACTGAATCAGCTCGCAAGAGCCAAAAAACTCAGACGCCTCAGCACATTCGCGGCTGACGAAAGTCCGGACTACCAAGCCCTCGGAGGGCCGCCCCACGGCCTTTTCCTTGGGAACCTCAACCAGTCCCTTTGACAAGGCAACGTCAGCAATCGCCCCTTCAGCGACGGTTTCGCCAGCGACTGCGCACCGGTCATGCATGTTGCCATCGCCTGTAGGCGTGAGCATGACCATTGGCCATCCCTTCGATCCTGCAAGTCGGCCATAGCTGCCATCGAATTCGAAGCCGTGCCCCTGCGCTCGTTCCTTCGCAACGACCAGATCACCCTCAGTCGCGAGGCATATTTCGCGAAAGAGGGCTGCCGCGTCTGTTGCCTCGCCCGCAAACGAAGGCGACGCCAACCCGAAGGCTGACAGCACCGACATTTGCGCGGCTCGAAGCATGCTCGTTGTTACCCCTTCACCGCAGCGACGATCTTCTTCGCCGCGTCGTCGAGGTCGTCGGCGGAAACGACGTTCAGCCCGCTCTCGTTGATGATCTTCTTGCCGAGTTCCGCATTGGTGCCTTCGAGGCGAACCACCAGCGGAACCTTGAGCCCGACTTCCTTGACGGCCGCGATCACGCCTTCGGCGATGATGTCGCACTTCATGATGCCGCCGAAGATGTTGATCAGGATGCCCTTCACGGCCGGATCGGCGGTGATGATCTTGAACGCCGCCGTCACCTTCTCCTTGGAAGCGCCGCCGCCGACGTCGAGGAAGTTGGCGGGCTCGGCACCGTAGAGCTTGATGATGTCCATCGTCGCCATGGCGAGACCGGCACCATTGACCATGCAGCCGATGTTGCCGTCCAGCGCCACATAAGCGAGGTCATACTTCGACGCCTCGATTTCCTTGGCGTCTTCTTCGGTGGTGTCGCGCAGCTCGAGCACGTCGGCGTGGCGGAACAGCGCGTTGTTGTCGAACGACACCTTGGCGTCGAGCACGCGCAGGCGGCCGTCCTTCATGACGATCAGCGGGTTGACCTCGAGCAGGCTCATGTCCTTGTCGACAAACGCCTTGTAGAGGATCGGAAACAGGCTCTCGCCGTCTTTGGCCGCATCGCCCGAAAGCTTCAGCGCGCCGTTCAGCGCCTTGAGGTCGTCAGCGGTGACGCCCTTTTCCGGGTCGATCGCAACGGTGATGATCTTTTCCGGCGTGTCGTGGGCAACCGCCTCGATGTCCATGCCGCCTTCGGTCGAAACCACGAAGGCAACGCGGCCGACGGAGCGGTCGACAAGGATCGACAGGTACAGCTCGCGGTCGATGTCGGCGCCGTCTTCGATGTAGAGGCGGTTGACCTGCTTGCCGGCCGGGCCGGTCTGCTTGGTCACCAGCGTGTTGCCGAGCATTTCCTTGGCGAAGGCGACAACCTCGTCGACCGACTTGGCGAGGCGCACGCCGCCCTTGGCGTCGGCGGGCAGCTCCTTAAACTTGCCCTTGCCGCGGCCGCCGGCGTGGATCTGGCTCTTCACGACGTAGAGCGGACCCGGCAGCGCCTTGGCCGCCGCTTCCGCTTCCTCGATCTTGAACACCGGCACGCCGTCAGCGACGGGAGCACCGAAACCCTTGAGCAATTGCTTGCCCTGATATTCGTGGATGTTCATGCGCGTTGTCCCTTACTTCTTGGCGAGGTTCGGCGCGATCGCGACGCAGGCCTCACACAGGCCCTTCACCGCGTCGACCGACTTTTCGAACATCTTCTGCTCGGCCTTGTTGAAGTCGAGCTCGATGATGCGCTCGACGCCGCCGGCGCCGATCACCACGGGCACGCCGACATACATGTCCTTGACGCCATACTGGCCCGACAGGTGCGTCGCGCAAGGCAGCACGCGCTTCTTGTCCTTGAGATAGGCCTCGGCCATCTGGATCGCCGACGAGGCCGGCGCATAGTAGGCCGAGCCGGTCTTGAGCAGGCCGACGATCTCGCCGCCACCCTTGCGGGTGCGCTCGACGATGGCGTCGAGCTTGTCCTGGCTGGTCCAGCCCATCTTGATCAGGTCCGGCAGCGGAATGCCGGCAACCGTCGAATAGCGCACCATCGGCACCATGTCGTCGCCGTGGCCGCCCAGCGTCATGGCGCTGACGTCCTCGACCGAAACTTTGAACTCTTCCGACAGGAAGTAGCGGAAGCGCGCCGAGTCGAGCACGCCGGCCATGCCGACGACGTGGCTCTTGGGCAGGCCCGAGAACTTCTGCAGCGCCCACACCATGGCGTCGAGCGGGTTGGTGATGCAGATGACGAAGGCCTTGGGGGCATACTTCTTGATGCCGGCGCCGACCTGTTCCATGACCTTGAGGTTGATGCCGAGCAGATCGTCGCGGCTCATGCCGGGCTTGCGCGGCACGCCGGCGGTGACGATGCAGACGTCGGCACCTTCGATGCCGGCATAGTCGTTGACGCCGGTGAAGCGCGAGTCGAAGCCGTCGACCGGCGAGGACTGGGCAATATCGAGGCCTTTACCCTGCGGGGTGCCTTCGGCAATATCGAACAGGACCACGTCGCCGAGGTCCTTGAGGCCGATCATATGGGCGAGCGTACCGCCAATCATGCCGGAGCCGATGAGGGCTATCTTGTTGCGTGCCATGAAGGAATTTCCCTTTGCCTTTAACGACGCCGTGGCGGCGGGGTGGAGTAGGTTTGGGCCAGAGAGGCCGCGGAAATGCAGCCAGAAATAGCGGCTCGCAATAGCTCCGTGGCCAAAAAAATTCAACCGATTATTTCAACCTCAACTTTTTCAATCGGTTAGAAACAACGGGATTTACGTAAACGTCAAAGTTTTGTGACGACTTTACGAAGAAAAGATGAAGACCACGATGCCGTCCATCGAGATCCGCCGGCTCCAGCCGGGCGATGAACACCTGCTCGACAGTGTCGCCGCCGACGTCTTCGACGAGCCGGTCGATGCCGCCCGCCTGAAGGCCTGCCTCGCCTCATCAGGCCACCTGCTCTTCGTCGCCCTCGATGATGGCCAGGTTGTGGCGCAGGCTGCCGGCATGGTTCACCGTCATCCAGACAAGCCGTCGGAACTCTATGTCGACGAGGTGGGTGTTTCGCCGGCCTGGCAGCGCCGTGGCATCGCCAATCTTCTGATGGACGCGTTGTTTGCCGCCGGCCGCGAACTGGGCTGCGCCGAGGCCTGGCTCGGCACCGAACCCGACAACGTTCCGGCCCGCGCGCTCTATGAACGGCGCAAGGAATCGGCCGAACCGGCGGAGACCTTCGTCATGTATCTCTACGATCTGAGCGACGGCGCTTGAGATCGTGCCTCGCCGGATCATGTGCTTGGCGTGTCCACGGCACGGTACTGCCTCTCAAGCATCCCTGATCAAGCAAAAACCCCGGCACGAGGCCGGGGTTTGGTCGGCGGAGGTACCTTGCTCAGAACTTGTAGGCGACGCCGAGACGAACGTCGTGCGTCGTAAGCTCCGCCGTCGCAAACGACGACAGGTCGAAGTCGCCGAAATCGGTGTATCGGTACTCCACGCGGCCGATGAGATTATCGGTGAATGCGTATTCGACACCGGCGCCGAGCGTCCATCCGACCATCGTGTCGCCAACGATAGGGCTGATCCGGACACCATCGTCGATGGCGTGGACGTTGACGTCGGCGAACGCAACGCCGCCGGCAACGTAAGGCAGCAGGCGGTCCATTGCGTAACCCAGCTTCAGGCGCGCCGCACCCGACCAGTTGAGCTCATAGACGTCGCCAATGACGGGTGGCGGCAAGGGCGTGCCTGATCCGTCGTACGCCTGCCCGAAACCATCGGCATTGCTCCAGGCAAGGTCGGCTTCGATACCGATCACGACCTGGTTCGCCAGCTGATGGTGGTAGCCGGCATAAACGCCGCCAAGCCAACCCTCGATATCGGGCTTGGAATTCCAGCCGGTTTCAGCCGTCGTCCGCCCATTGCCCCAGAGATGACCGGCCTGCACACCGACATAACCGCCGCTCCAGACGAAGCCGGCAGCCGGCTGCGCCGACGTAGCATCCGCAGCCAGTGCCGCACCACTGGATATGGCAACCAGCCACGCTGCGCCAAACGTCATCAACCTCATTGAACCTGCTCCTTCGTCAATCTCGACCCGCGACAACGGGGTCCGTCAGGTGGGCAGATGTCCCGGCAGCGACGGGCCGGGCAATACGGCAGATGGCGTATTTCGGCGTGTTGGCGGTTCGCATTCAGTGCCTTGGCTGGTCGCAACTGCTCCCGCGTCGGTCGCCTAAGACTCTGCAGCGGTTGGCTTCGATCAGCCGGTGCGGCCGAACGCTCGCCTTGAACGGGCAGGCAGGAGCGTGGAGATGTCCAAGTGAGTGATTTTTCTCGGCGGTTTGCCTTTCACCGTTGCGATCCTTCACCCCCTTCTGATCCGCCCCCAAAACAAAGCCGCCGGAGCTTTCGCCCCGGCGGTTTGTTTCACATGAATCGCGCGTCGAACTTACGCGGCGAGGTCGCGCAGCACGTACTGCAGGATGCCGCCGTTCTTGTAGTAGTCGAGCTCATCAAGCGTATCGATGCGGCACAGGATCGGAACGTCCTTCACCGAACCATCGGCGAAGGTGATCTTGGCGATCATCTTCTGGCGCGGCTTGATCGTCTCAAGGCCGTCGATCGTCACCTGCTCGTCGCCCTTGAGGCCAAGCGTCTTCCAGGTCGTGCCTTCCTCAAAGGTGAAGGGGATCACGCCCATACCGACCAGGTTCGAGCGGTGAATGCGCTCGAACGACTGGGCGATGACCGCGCGCACGCCCAGCAGGTTGGTGCCCTTGGCAGCCCAGTCGCGCGACGAGCCGTTGCCGTACTCGACGCCTGCGAAGATCACCAGCGGCACGCCTTCCGCGCGGTACTGCATCGCGGCATCGTAGATCGGCATCTCTTCCTTCGACGGGAAGTGGAAGGTGTAGCCACCCTCGCGGCCGTTTTCGCCGAGCATGTGGTTGCGGATGCGGATGTTGGCGAAGGTGCCACGCATCATTACCTCGTGGTTGCCACGACGCGTACCGTACTGGTTGAAGTCGGCAACGCCGACACCGTTGTCGGTCAGGTACTTGCCGGCGGGCGAAGCCGCCTTGATCGAACCGGCCGGCGAGATGTGGTCGGTGGTGATCTTGTCGCCAAACAGGCCGAGCACGCGTGCGCCCTCGATCTTGCCGATCTTGGCCGGCTTCGCACCCATGCCGACGAAGTAAGGCGGGTTCTGCACATAGGTCGACTTGTCGTCCCATGCGTAGGTCTGGCCTTCCGGCGCCTGGACGTTCTGCCAGTTCTCGTCGCCCTTGAAGACGTCGGCATATTTGCGGGCGAACAGCTCGCGGGTGACGTTTTCGGCGATGAACTGGTCGATCTCGACATTGGTCGGCCAGATATCCCTCAGGAACACCGGGTTGCCGTCGCGATCCTCACCCAGCGGCTCTGATGTCAGGTCCTTGGTCACCGAACCGGCGAGCGCGTAGGCAACGACCAGTGGCGGCGAAGCCAGGTAGTTGGCCTGCACGTCGGGCGACACGCGGCCTTCGAAGTTGCGGTTGCCCGAAAGCACGGCCGCACCGATCAGGCCCTTGTCGTTGATGGTCTTGGAGATTGGCGCCGGCAGCGGGCCGGAATTGCCGATGCAGGTCGTGCAGCCGAAGCCGACGAGGTTGAAGCCGATCTGGTCGAGCTCTTTCTGCAGGCCGGCCTTTTCGAGATACTCGGCAACCACCTGCGAACCAGGCGCCAGCGAGGTCTTGACCCACGGCTTCTGCTTCAGGCCGATGCGGTTGGCGTTGCGGGCCAGCAGGCCGGCACCGATCAGCACGCTCGGGTTCGAGGTGTTGGTGCAGGAGGTAATCGCGGCAATCACCACGTCGCCATGGCCGAGGTCGAAGTTCTCGCCTTCGACGGCGTAGCGCTTCGACTGGTCGACGGTCTTCTTGTACTCGGCTTCGAGCGCGGTCGCGAAGCCCGAGGCAATGCCTTCGAGCGGAATGCGGCCTTCGGGACGCTTCGGGCCGGCCATCGACGGCACGACTGTTTCGAGGTCGAGGTCGAGCAGGTCGGTGAAGACAGGATCGGCCGACGAGGTGTCGCGCCACATGCCCTGCGCCTTGGAATATTCCTCGACCAGCGCGATGCGGTTTTCGGCGCGCCCCGACATGTTGAGGTAGCGGATGGTCTCGACATCGACCGGAAAGAAGCCGCAGGTCGCGCCATATTCCGGCGCCATGTTGCCGATGGTGGCGCGGTCGGCCAGCGTCATGTTGGACAGGCCAGGGCCGAAGAACTCGACGAACTTGCCGACGACGCCCTTCTTGCGCAGCATCTGGGTGACGGTGAGCACGAGGTCGGTTGCGGTGACGCCTTCCCTGAGCTTGCCGGTCAGGCGGAAGCCGATGACCTCGGGCAGCAGCATGGAAACAGGCTGGCCGAGCATCGCGGCTTCCGCCTCGATGCCGCCGACGCCCCAGCCGAGCACGCCCAGACCGTTGACCATAGTGGTGTGCGAGTCGGTGCCGACACAGGTGTCGGGATAAGCGGTCGTCACGCCGTCCTCGGTGTTCGTCCAGACGGTCTGGGCGAGGTATTCGAGGTTGACCTGGTGGCAGATGCCGGTGCCGGGCGGCACGACGCGGAAGTTGCGGAACGCCTGCTGGCCCCACTTCAGGAACTTGTAACGCTCTTCGTTGCGCTCATATTCGAGTTCGACGTTGCGGGCGAAGGCCAGCGGCGTGCCGAATTCGTCGACGATGACCGAGTGGTCGATGACCAGGTCGACAGGCACCAGCGGGTTGATCTTCTGCGGGTCGCCGCCGAGCGAGGCGAGGCCGTCACGCATCGCGGCGAGATCGACGACGGCGGGAACGCCGGTGAAGTCCTGCATCAGCACGCGGGCCGGGCGGTAGGCGATCTCGACGCCAGCGGTGCCCTTGTCGGTCAGCCAGCCGGCGACGGCCTGGATGGCCTCCTTGGTGACGGTGCGACCGTCTTCGTTGCGCAGCAGGTTTTCGAGCAGCACCTTCATCGAATAGGGCAGCTGCGAAATGCCGGTCAGGCCGTTCTTCTCGGCCTCGATGAGGCTGTAATAGACATAGTCGGTACCAGCCGCGGTAAGGGTGCGGCGGCAATTGAAACTGTCGAGTGATTTGGACACGTGCGATCCATCCTTGTCTGTTCAGCCTGAAAGGGAACGGACTCCGATGGGCATGCAATCACGCGCAAAGGTGCGGGTACGGCCATTTCCGCTGTCCGGTCCCAAGCAACCCGAGCCGTTCAAGGCGGCGCGTGCGCTGGTTCGGCGCAAATTCTGTTTCCATGCCGACCGCTGGCATGGTCGAGTGGCATATAGAGAATTTATTGGAATAGTTCTAGACCGAGATTCGCCTATTTTGCTGCGGCGCGAAGCGGCGGGGACAAGACTTTCGGCGATGGGGAACGAATGCGGCTGATCGCCGAAAATCTGAGCGGAGAACGCGGCGGCGAGGCGGTTTTCACCAACGTCGGTTTTTCGCTCGAGGACGGCGCAGCACTCGTCGTCACCGGCCCCAACGGTTCGGGCAAGTCGACACTGCTGCGCGTGATCGCCGGGCTGTTGCCGCACGCATCGGGACGAATCACCGTCGAGGGCGGCGGCGAGGAATTTCCCACGGTTGCTTCGGCCTGCCATTATCTCGGCCATCAGAACGCGATGAAGGCAGCCCTCACCGTACGGGAGAACCTCGCCTTCTGGCGCGACTTCTCTGGCGACGGCAAGCTCGACATCGCAGATGCGCTCGAAGAGGTCGGGCTTGGCGGCCTCGGCCACCTGCCCTTCGGCTATCTCTCGACCGGCCAGAAGCGCCGCGCTGCGATCGCCAAGCTACTCGTCAGCCACCGCCCGGTCTGGCTGCTCGATGAACCGACATCAGGCCTCGACAAGGCCTCGGACGCGCGCTTCGCCGAGCTGATGAAGGCTCATTGCGTATCAGGCGGCATCATCATCGCCGCGACCCATTTGCCGCTGGGATTGGCAGACGCCAAGACGTTGGAGATGGGGCGGGCGCATGTTTGAAAGCTCCGCGCATCTCTATGGAGGGCACCCATGCTAGCCCTCTACCTCCGCGACCTGCGCATGGGCGTGCGTGCCGGCGGCGGGGCGCTGACGGGCGTGCTGTTCTTCTTGGCCGTCATCGTCACCATCCCCTTTGGCGTCGGCCCCGATCTCAACCTGCTTGCCCGCATCGGTCCGGCGATCCTGTGGATCGGCGCGCTGCTCGCCAGCCTGCTCGGCCTCGACCGGCTGTTCCAGGCAGACCGCGAGGACGGTTCGCTCGACCTTCTGGTGCTCAACGCCGACCGGCACATGCTGGCGCTGACCGTTTTCGTCAAATGCCTGGCACACTGGACCGCGAGCGTTTTGCCGCTGGTCATCGCTGCCCCGCTGCTCGGCCTGTTCATGAACATGGAGCTTGTCGGCATCGGTGCCGCAGCGCTCACCTTGCTCGTCGGCACGCCGGCCATTGTCTTCATCGGTGCGACAGGTGCCGCCGTCACCGTCGCCCTGCCCCGCGGCGGCCTGCTGATTTCGGTGCTGGTGCTGCCGCTGGTCATCCCGGTGCTGATCTTCGGCGTCACCGCGGCCTATGGTGCCGTCAACGATCCCGACCCGTTTACCCCGCCGTTCCTGATCCTGTGCGCGCTGACCATGTTCCTGGCCGTCATCGGACCGCTGGCGGCGGCGGTCGCCCTGCGCTCGGGCACCGACTGATCACGTTTCCTTCAACCGCCACGGTGCGGCGCGGCGTCCGATTGCGCAGCCGCCCACCCACCGTTAAGTGAAGGGAATGCTCGGAAACAGCGACATGACCAAGTCTTGCCAGGGTGCCCGATGAGTGCGCACGCCCTCTATGTCACCGCCGCCTATGGCGTTTCTGCGCTTACGATCGCTGGGCTGATCATCTGGATTCTCGCCGACCAGCGCGCGCGCAAGCGCGAGATGGCCGAACTCGAAGCCGCCGGCCATCGCCGCCGCTCGGACAAGGCAAAGGCATGAGCGTCGACAGCCAGAAGCCGGCACGGCCGCGCAGACTCTTCGTGCTGCTGCCGTTGCTGCTGTTCCTGGCGCTCGCCGGCCTGTTCCTGACGCAATTGCTGTCCGGCCGCGACCTGACCGCCGTGCCCTCGGCACTGATCGGCCAGACAGCGCCGAAGACCGAACTGCCCGCCCTTGAAGGACTTTCACTGCCTGGCCTCAACTCCACCGACTTCGCCGGCAAGGTGACGCTGGTCAACGTCTGGGCGTCGTGGTGCGCGCCGTGCCGCGAGGAGCATCCGGTGCTGCTGGAGCTGTCGAAGGACCAGCGCTTCGCCATCGCCGGGCTGAACTACAAGGATAAGCCGGAGAACGCCCGTCGCTTCCTTGGCGATCTCGGCAATCCGTTCAAGGCCGTCGGCGTCGACCAGAATGGCCGCACGGCAATCGACTGGGGCGTCTATGGCGTGCCGGAAACCTTCCTTGTCGGCAAGGACGGCAAGGTTGCCTTCAAGCATGTCGGGCCACTGTCGACCGAGGCCGTCGTCAGTACACTGATGCCCGAGATCGAAAAGGCACTGGCGGCACAATAGCCCCAGAGCCGGCTATTCGCGACACGTGCGAATCGTCTGGAATTCCACTACGTTTTCATACAGTCGCTGGGGAGAGGCGTGCCGTGACGGCGCGGCGAGCGGCTACAGGGGAGGCGTAGATGCAAGACAGTTCCGCGCTCATCATTTTTCTGCCGCTGGCGCTCGGCGTCATCATGCTCGGCCTCGGCCTGTCGCTGACGGTCCAGGATTTCCGAAACGTCCTGCAAAAACCAAAGGCGGTGCTCGTCGCATTGGTCTGCCAGACCGTCATCCTGCCGCTGGCGTGTTTCGGCGTCGTCTATGTCTTCGGCCTCGAGCCGGCACTGGCCGTCGGCATGATGCTGCTTGCGGCAAGCCCGGGCGGCACATCGGCCAATCTCTACAGCCACCTGGCCGATGGTGACGTGGCGCTGAACATCACGCTGACGGCGATCAATTCGGCGCTGTCGATCCTCACGCTGCCGCTGATCGTCAACTGGTCACTGGCGCATTTCCTGTCGGGCGACCAGGCGATTCCGCTGCAGTTCGCCAAGGTGCTGCAGGTGTTTGTCATCGTGCTCGGCCCGGTGCTGATCGGCATGTGGCTGCGCAGCCGCTTCCCGGCCTTTGCCGAGCGCATGGCCCGGCCGGTGAAGATCTTCTCGATGCTGTTTCTGTTTGCGGTGGTTGCCGTGGCGCTGATCCAGGAATGGGAAACGCTCAAGGTCTGGGGGCCGATCGTTGGCCTCGCCGCGCTCGCCTTCAACCTGATCAGCCTCGGAGTCGGCTATTTCGTGCCGCGCGCGGCCGGCGTCGAAAGGCGCCAGGCAACAGCGATCGGCATGGAGATCGGCATCCACAACGGCACGCTGGCGATCGCCATCGCGCTGAGCCCGCTGCTGCTGAACAATGCGACCATGGCGGTTCCGGCAGCGATCTACGGGCTGATCGCCTTCATCACGGCGGCGATCTTCGGTTACTGGCTGAAACGGTCCCATGCCCGCGTGACGGCAGCGACGCCGGCGCATTGAGCCGAAGCCAGCTACAACTTCAGCGACACCGCCAACAGAAAAGGCGCTTGGGCATCCCTTAGGGTGCCCAAGCGCCTTGTCGCAACGGCCGGTCAGATATCGGCCGGCCTGATCTAACG
Organism: Aminobacter sp. UC22_36; assembly: GCF_044056035.1. Classification (NCBI taxonomy): domain Bacteria; kingdom Pseudomonadati; phylum Pseudomonadota; class Alphaproteobacteria; order Hyphomicrobiales; family Phyllobacteriaceae; genus Aminobacter; species Aminobacter sp. UC22_36. Next base: position 469,873 of record NZ_CP171996.1, on the reverse strand, counting down.
GTTAGGCCTTAGCCGTAAACGTGCTTGTAGGCCTGGTACAGCATCTCGCTGCGGTCGGCGCGCATGTCGGCCAGGTCACGACCGGAGAAGCCGTCGATCTCGGCCACGAGGCGCTTGTACTGCTTGCGCTTGGAAGCGCTTTCGCGGGCACGGCTCAGAAGGTTGTCAAAAAACATGGCAGGTTCCTTTCATCGCGCCGCAAGATGCGGCGAAAACTGACCTCCCTGATCAATCCGATGATGACATAGGAACTATTGCGCCGCAAAATAAGATGCTGCAACGCAGCAATGCGCGGGACGCATGGCGGGTTAACGCGCGCGAACAAAGCTGGAAAACGCCGACAGCGTGTCCCGCATCGATGCGATGTTGACGACGTCCGCGAGGACCTCGTCCATCTCGTGCTGCCTTTTGCCCAGCAGCGTGATGGTCAGCTCTGGTCCGTCGAAAAGGTCGAAGGACATTGTCTTCATGATCTCGGCAAGGGCGGCGCGGGCAAATTGTGATCGCGGCGAGGCGTGAACCTGCATGGCAGGCTTGCCGACGGCGGCATCGCGTGAAACCAGCCAATCCAGCGCATTCTTCAGCCCGCCCGGCACCCCATGGGCGTATTCAGGACAAGACACGATCACACCGTCGGCTCGCGTAACGGCATCGATGAACGTTGTCGCCTCGCCTGGCGTGCGCCCGCCCTCGTCATCGGGGTTGAAAATCGGCAGGCGGCCAAGACCGTCATAGACGCTGACACGGCAACCCGATGGCGCATTGCGCGCCAAGGCAGCAACAAGCGCCCGGTTGGTGGAGGCAGCGCGCAGGCTGCCGGAAATGGCGAGAATGTCGATCAAAGCAAGGTGGCCGCGTCGGACGAATCGTATCCAGCGACGCTACCACATGCTCTTGCGATAGGACTCGTCCAGCGAGCGGTCGAGCGTTTCGGCATTGTCGGCAATTGCCAGCTGGTCACGCAGGATCTGTCCGAGCGTCGGCAGGCTGGCGCGGTCGGGCCAGGTCGCGGGTGCCCAAAGTTCGGAGCGCATGAACGCCTTGGCGCAGTGCATGTAGACGGCCTTAATGGCGACAATCATGACGGTGACAGGCGGCCTGCCTTCGGCGGCAAGCTGTTCGCGCAAGGCCGGATCGGCGGTAAGGCGCGCTTCGCCATTGATGCGCAGCGTCTCGTTCATGCCCGGGACAAGGAACAGCAGGCCGACAGCCGGGTTGACCAGAACGTTTTCAAGCGTGTCGAGCCGGTTGTTGCCGGGCCGGTCGGGAATGGCGATAGTGCTATCGTCGAGGATCGCGACAAAGCCCGGCTTGTCGCCTTTGGGCGTGACATCGGCGTTGCCCCTGTCGTCGGACGAGCCGACCAGCACGAACGGGCTGCGCGCCAGGAAACTCTTGGCGTGATGGTCGAGGTGGCGAAGTTCCTTCCTCACCGCACCGTCGCCGGGCATCCGATAATGCTGACGCAAGGCCTCGCTGTCGGCGATGAATTCCATGGCCCCCCCTACTTCGACTCTTCGAGCGAATGACGCATGATGAGCGGCATCTGGCTGAAAGTGAAGAGCAAGGTTATCGGCATGATGCCCCAGACCTTGAAAGCCACCCAGGTGTCGGTCGAGAAAGACCGCCAAACAACCTCGTTGACCACGGCAAGAAACAGGAAGAACAGGCCCCAGCGGAAGGTCAGCTTGCGCCAGCCTTCGGCGTCGAGGCGGAAGGCGGAGGCAAAGACATAGCCGAGCAGCGACTTGCCGAACCACAGGCCGCCAAGCAAGATCACGCCGAACAGCGTGTTGACGATTGTCGGCTTCATCTTGATGAAGACGTCGTCCTGCAGGTAGAGCGTCAGCGCGCCGAAGACGAAGACGACGACGCCCGAGACCAGCGGCATGATCGGCAGCGACCGCGTCAGCAGCCACGAGGCAATCAGCGCGGCGGCCGTTGCCGCCATGAACAGGCCGGTGGCGATAAAGATCGGTCCGCCAAGCTCGGCCAGTGCCGGGAACTTCTGCGCCAGCCATTCGCCGCGCGCATTGGCAAAGAAGAAGACGACCAGCGGCCCGAGTTCCAGCACCAGCTTGAGCAGCGGGCTGACGTCTTCTTTCTTGGACTTGGGGTCCGTCGGATCGCTTTCGAGGATAGGTGCATTCATAGGTCAGGCGACTCCTGCGATCGCCTTGGCGAAATCGCTTGCCGAAAAGGGTTCGAGATCGTCGACCTGTTCGCCGACGCCGATGAAATAGACCGGCAGCTTATGTTTGGCGGCGATTGCGACCAAAATACCGCCGCGCGCCGTGCCGTCGAGTTTTGTCATGACCAGGCCGTTGACGCCGGCGATGTTGCGGAAGATCTCGACCTGGTTGAGCGCATTCTGGCCGGTGGTGGCGTCGACGGTCTGCAGCACCGTATGCGGCGCCTCGGGGTCGAGCTTGCCGAGCACGCGCACGATCTTTTCGAGCTCGGCCATCAGCTCGGTCTTGTTCTGCAGCCGGCCGGCGGTGTCGATGATCAGGACGTCCGAGCCGGCCTCCTTGGCCTTTTCGAACGCGTCATAGGCAAGTCCGGCGGCATCGGCGCCGAGCTTCGAGGCGATGACCGGTGACTTCGTGCGTTCGCCCCAGATCTTGAGCTGTTCGATCGCTGCGGCGCGGAAGGTGTCGCCCGCAGCCAGCATCACCGACAGCCCGCCTTCGGTGAGCTTGGCCGCGAGCTTGCCGATGGTCGTGGTCTTGCCAGTGCCGTTGACGCCGACGACCAAAATGACATGTGGCTTGTGCGACAAATCGAGCTCAAGCGGCATCGCCACCGGCTTCAGGACCTTTTCGACCTCGACCGCCATGATCGAGCGGACCTCGTGGTCGGAAACATCCTTGCCATAGCGGCTGGCGGCGAGCGCATCGGTGACGCGAAGGGCAGTCTCGACGCCAAGATCGGCGCGAATCAACACGTCTTCGAGGTCCTGCAGCGTGTCTTCGTCCAGCTTGCGCTTGGTGAAGATGCCGGCAATGTTGCCCGACAGCTCCTTCGACGAGCGCGACAGGCCATGACGCAGGCGCTGGAACCAGCTCTGCCTCGGCGCAGGTGCAGCCTCCTCGACGATTTCGGTCTTCTGCTCGACCTTCTTCTGGACGGTCACCTTGCCGGCAGCGGGCTTTGGTGTGGGTGCAGCGGGCTCGACGGAAACAGCTTCAACCGGCACAGGCTCAGAGACGGCGGCCTCGCGCAGCGCGGCAACCGGCTGCTCGTCCTCGGCCAAGGCATCGGCATGTTGCGGCACGTCGACGGCGACGGGCTCAGGCGCTTCAAGGACCGGCTCGGCGGCACCCAGCTCGACGGCGAGGATTGCGGACTTAGGCTCCGGCGATTCGACGACAGGTTCCGCGGCGACCGGCTCGGGAGCACGCATCGCAGGCTCCAGCGCCGAAGGCACTGGCTGGGCCGGGATTTCCTCGGGCAGCGCAGGCATCGATGGCTCTGACGACGGCGCCGGAACCTCCACTGGCGCGGGCGCGGGCTCGACCGGGCTCGGTGCAGGCGCTGGCTGCTCGGCAGGCTTTTCCGGCTCGACGGCAGGCACTTCCGGCGCGGGTTCGGGCTTGGGCTCCTCCGGCGGAGCGGGCTGCGGTGCGGGCTCGACCGGCACCGGCTGTTCGGCCGGCTTGGGCTCGGGCACCGAGGGCGGCGTTGCCGGTGCAGGTTCCGGCTTCGGCTCCTCGACCGGGGCGGCGGGCGCATCAGTGACAACGGGCGTTTGCGGCGTCGGCGGAATTTCCTCGGCCGGCCTCAGCGCTTCGAGCGCGTCGAAATTCAGCGGCGGCAGGACCTCGTCCTCGGCCGGCTGCTCGACAGCTTCCTTCTTGCCGAAGGAAAAGACTTTCTTGATGAACCCGAATGCCATGCGGTCGCTTTCGTCAGGCCGCGCGCGCGGCGGCCGGTGCCGCTGTGAGCCGCTCGCCGTCATGCCCGGCGATGTCGACTTCTATGATTTCGCCCGGCGCGCCCTGATCGAGTGCGACGAGGCTAAAGCCTTCCGTGCGGCCAAGCCCTTCACGTTCGACAAGCACCTGTTGGCGCGTGCCAACCAGGCTTTCGAGGTGGCGCCTGTAGGCAGCCTCACCGGCGGCACGCAGACGTGCCGCGCGCTGCTTGACGATGTCGCGGCGGACCTGCGGCATGCGCGCGGCGGGCGTACCCTCGCGCGGGCTGAACGGGAAGACGTGGAGATGGGTCAGCCCGCACTCCTCGACGATGCGGATCGAATTTTCGAACATATCGTCGGTCTCGGTCGGGAAGCCGGCGATGATGTCGGCGCCAAAGACGATGTCGGGACGCAATCTCCGCACGTCCTGGCAGAACTGGATCGACTGGTCGCGCAGGTGCCTGCGCTTCATGCGCTTCAAAATCATGTCGTCGCCCGATTGCAGCGACAGATGCAGATGCGGCATCAGCCGGCTTTCGCTGGCGACGGCTTCAAGCAGGTCTTCGTCGGCCTCGATCGAATCGATGGAGGAGAGGCGCAGGCGGCGCACATCAGGAACCTGGCGCAGGATCGTCTTGACCAGCTTGCCCAAGCGCGGCGCGCCGGGCAGGTCGGCGCCATAGCTTGTCATGTCGACGCCCGACAGCACCACCTCGGCGTAACCATTGCCGGCGAGCCGCTTGATCTGCTCGACAACGGCGCCCATCGGTACCGAGCGCGAGTTACCGCGGCCATAAGGGATGATGCAGAAGGTGCAGCGATGGTCGCAGCCGTTCTGGACCTGGACGAAGGCGCGCGCCCTGCCCTCGATGGCGTCCACCATATGCGTGGCGGTTTCGCGCACGCTCATGATGTCGTTGACGCGGGCTTTTTCGAAGTCGTTGATGCCGAAATCGGGCAAGGCGCGATAATTGTGCGACTTGAGCTTTTCCTCGTTGCCGAGCACGAGGTCGACTTCCGCCATGTCGGTGAAGGCGGCCGGATCGGTCTGCGCGGCACAGCCGGTGACGATGATGCGGGCGTCGGGATTTTCGCGCCGCGCCTTGCGGATCGACTGCTTGGCCTGGCGCACGGCTTCGCTGGTTACAGCGCAGGTGTTGAAGATCACCGCGCCACCCTTGAGCTCGTCGAGCCCGGCGGCCTTGGCCTCGCGCTTCATCACCTCGGATTCGTAGGTGTTGAGGCGGCAGCCGAAGGTGACGACGTCGACGGCCATCAGGCGACGTCCTGCTGCTCGCGGCGCCAGGCGCCGCTGGCCGGGTCGAAGTTGCCGGAGAATTCCCATTCCGCGGGACCCGTCATGACCACGTGGTCGTCGGCGCGCCAGTCGATCTTGAGCACCCCGCCGCTCGGCACGGTGACGGTGACGGTGCGGCCGGTGCGGCCGGTGCGGGCAGCGCTGACGGCCGCGGCACAGGTCGCCGAGCCGCAGGCGAGCGTCAGGCCGGCGCCGCGCTCCCAGGTGCGCAGGTTCAGCGTTTCGCGCGAGGTCACCTGAGCGATCGAGATGTTGGCGCGCTCGGGAAAGATCGGGTGGTTTTCGAGCAGTGGCCCGAAGCGGTCGAGGTCGTAGGACCAGACGTCCTCGTCGACCCAGAAGATGGCGTGCGGATTGCCCATCGAGGCAACCGATGGCGAGTGCAGCGCCGGCGCGTCGATCGGCCCGATCTGCAGCTCGATGGCGCGCGTGTCGCGGAACTCCTCGGCCAGCGGAATGTCCTGCCAGCCGAAGCGCGGAATGCCCATGTCGACGGAGATCAGGCCGTCCTCATGCTCTTCGGCATTGAGAATGCCGGCGACAGTCTCGAAGGTGAATACCTTCTGCCCGGTCTCGGCGGCCAGCGCCTGGACGACGCAGCGCGTGCCATTGCCACAGGCCTGGGCATGGGTGCCGTCGGAATTGATGATCTCGATATAGTTGATCGTGCCCGGCGTGCGCGGATCGTGGATCGCCATGATCTGGTCGAACTTGGTCGCCGCATCGGCAGCCAACGCGATCGCCGCGGCAGGCGTGACGCGGTCGGCGCGGCCGCGCATGTCGGCAACAATGATCTCGTTGCCGAGCCCGTTCATCTTGGCGAATGGGGCCTCAATGGCCATGGTCGGTAAGTCTCGCGGCTGTTTGGGGCCTATATGGCGGAAACATCGTCGAATTACCAGTCTCGCGGCGCGCCGGCCTATTGAGGTAATTTTGCAACAATTTCATATGCAAACCCTATTTTAACCATATCAGGTTGAAATTCTGCCAACTTCGCCGCTTTAGAGGCGAACTGTCGATCGCGCGGGGGCGCCCCCAGAACTGCCCCACGGAGGGAATGCAATGGCTTTTTCGAAAACCGGCCTGCTGGCCGCATCGCTGGTGGCGCTTCTGGCGGCCGCTGGCTGTAACAGCACGCGCCTTTCGTCGATGGACACCCAACCGGCCCCGCTGCCCGCGGCACCCGCTGGCACGGTGACCAGCGGCCAGTTGCCGCCACCCTCGACGCCAGGTGCCGCCGGCGCCTCGCAGTTCCCGGCAGCCCCGCAGCAGCAGACCCAGGTCGCGGCCTTGCCCGCCGACGGTGGCGCCGCAGCAGCCAACGCACCCGACATCACCGCAACGAGTGTGGCTGGCGTGTGGAGCGCTTCGGTTTCGGGCCAGAGCTGCAAGGTGGCGACGCCACAGACCAAATTCGGCCAGGGCTTCCGCGCCGGCCCGCTGCGCTGCCCGGCACCGATCGACGGCGTCAAGTCATGGAACGTCGCCGGCAAGCAGCTGACCCTGTTCGATGAAGCCGGCGCACCGCTGGCCAGGCTCTATTCATCGGGCGAGGGCCGCTTCGACGGCCAGACCTCGAACGGCCTGCCGATTTCGCTCAACCGCTAGGGCATGCTCGCGAAAATCGGAATCGATTTTCGAAAGAGGATCATGCATAGGTTCAAGGTGCTCAGCATCCTTGGCGCGCCCTGTCGGGCGCGCGGCACTGCAAGGGGACTTTCGAATTCGTGCCAGAGTGAACCATGCACCTGCGTGACGGCCTCCAGACCCATGTGACCGTCAGGCAGCGTTACGACCATCTGGTCGAGCTGGGCAGCATCCGCCGCGATCCGGCACAGCTAACGATCGTGGCCGCACTCGACCGGCTGATCGACGAAATCTCCGACAAGAGGCTGGCGCGCAAATCGAGCGCGCTGGGCTGGCTGTTCGCCAAGCGCAAGCCGCAGCGCGAGCCGGTGAAGGGCCTCTACGTCCATGGCGGCGTCGGCCGCGGCAAGACCATGCTGATGGACATGTTCTTCGAGCTGGTGCCGGTCAAGCACAAGCGCCGCGTCCACTTCAACGACTTCATGGCCGATGTGCACGACCGCATCCAGAAGCAGCGGGCGGCACGCAAGAACGGCACCTCGCGCGACGACGACCCGATCCCGCCGGTTGCGGCGGCACTTGCCGAAGAGGCGTGGGTGCTGTGCTTCGACGAGTTCTCGGTCACCGACATCGCCGATGCGATGATCCTGTCCAGGCTGTTTTCGGCGCTGTTTGGGCTTGGCGTGGTGCTGGTCGCCACCTCCAATGTCGCACCCCGCGATCTCTATCGCGACGGCCTCAACCGCCAGCTGTTTTTGCCCTTCATCGGCATGCTCGAGCACAACACCGGGGTGCTCAATCTCGATGCCGACACTGACTACCGGCTCGAAAAGCTCGACCGCGTGCCGGTCTACATCAGCCCGCTGGGCGAGGTTGCCGACCAGGCGATGGACAAGGCCTGGGCAACAGTGACCCATAGCGCTGCCACCGAACCGGCCACCGTCGCGGTCAAGGGCCGCAAGGTGCATGTGCCGGCGGCGGTTGATGGATGCGCGCGCTTTTCCTTCGCCGATCTGTGCGAAAAGTCGCTTGCCGCGCGCGACTATCTCGCGATCACCGCCCACTACAAGACCATCTTCGTCGACCATGTGCCTGTTTTGGCGGAAGCCAACCGCAACGAGGCCAAGCGTTTCATCCTTTTGGTCGACACGCTTTATGACCAGCACATCAGGCTGGTGATCAGTGCGGCGACAACACCCGACAAGCTTTATGCCGGCAAACGCGGCCACGAGGCCTTCGAGTTCGACCGCACGTCGTCGCGACTGATCGAGATGCAAGGAGCCGAATGGCTCGACGGCTGGGCCGAAAGGCACACCGAACCGGTGGCTTCACTGGCCGGATAAGGCCTGGTCCGCCGCCATACGCGCACGATTTTCATCGCTTGCCCACCCTGTGCGGGGCTTGCCGTAGCGCGTCGTTGCGGCAAGCAGCACACCAAGCATCAGCCCGTCGAGCACGTGCCACATGAAATGCGTGCCGATCGGCAAGGCGTCGCAGACCAGCGGGTCCATGACCCGACATGTGACGGCACCCAGAAAGATCGCAGCAGCGGCGATGTTGTACCAGCCCGCGCGGCTGCCATTGGCGATGACCACGCCGCCGAAGAAGATCAGTGCCAGGAACGGCGGCAGGTAGCCGGTGGTGCCATTGGAGGCCACGCGCAACCAGTCCGGCACCATGTAGGTGACGAAACCGACAACGATGTAGAAGCCGAAGAAGATCGCCAGCGCCTTGGGCCACGCCATGCCGGCAAAGCGGCGCAGGTTGAACAGCGAATAGGCGAGCGTAAAGCCGGCAATGGGCAGGATGTCGCCCCATTTGGTCGCCTCGGTGGCGAAGGTGTGGAACAACGCCGAGCCTATGCCGATCGCCACCACCCACCAGCCCAGCACCTCGGCGAAAATACCCGCCTTGCGCCGGCGCGCCTCGTAGACGCCCCACAGGCCGGCGGCGAAAAAAGCGAGATTGCTCAAGGCATTGAATGGCTCGGCCCACAGACCGATGTCAGTGCGCTCGCAATAAAGATCGAGATGTTGGCTGAACTGTTCCAGCATCACCTTGCCTCACCAGGGTTCAATTCTACCGCCACGAGGCCATTTTCATAATGGTAATTTGTCCCGACAGGCTGACGCAGCGGAAACTCCATTTGTTGGAAATTTCACCGCAACGTGACTTCCCGTTGAATGACGCTTCTGCCACATATTTCAGCAACTACAAAAAAGCCGCTTACGTCGGCTGAAGATCTGGATCGGTCATGGAGTTTCGCAGATATTATCGGCTGGCGGCCGTGGCGCTGGCCTTTGCCGGGTTTACCGGCGCGACGCATGCCGACTCGACAGCCAAGGCAACGGCGCGCCCGCTCGGCGTCATCGAGCTCTTCACCAGCCAGGGCTGCAACTCCTGCCCGCCAGCCGATGAGCTGTTTGCCAAATTCGCCGCCAAAGACGACATGGTGGCGCTCGCCTATCACGTCACCTACTGGGACTATCTCGGTTGGCAAGACAAGCTCGGCAGCAACGACAACACCGAACGGCAATATGCCTATATGCGCGCCTTCGGCGCACGCTCGGTCTACACGCCCCAGGCCGTCATCAATGGCCGAACCCACGTCAACGGCGCCAAGAGCGAGGATGTGACCGGTGCGCTCGACAACCTCGCCGAGACCGGCCAGGGCATGAATGTCGACCTCAAGGTGACCGACAATGGCGATACCTTCACCATCGAGGTCGGCGCCGCCAAGGGCCCGGCCAGTCCCGCCCATGTGGTGATCGTGCATTATCAGCCACCGCAGGTCGTCGACCTGCAGAAAGGCGAAAACAAGGGCCGCAGCGTCACCTACTGGAATGCCGTGACCGACCTGCACACCGCCGGCATGTGGCACGGCCAGACGCAGCGGTTCGAGCTGCCCAAGAGCGAAGTGGAAAAGAAGGGCGGCTGCGCCGTGCTGTTGCAGGCCGTCGGCAAGGATGGTGTGCCTGGCCCGATCCTCGGCGCTGCGGTGGTGCGCAAGCCGGTCCCAGCGCTGTAACGCAAAAAAGCCGACGCAGGCTTGTGGCCAGACGTCGGCTTCAGATTTTGGGATCGTCGCACCTGGTCCTGAAAAGGAACCGAGGTTGGTTCGATCCGACTCTAGCCCGTGGGCGGGGGGCTTGGGGTTTACGAGCCGGTGCCGGACCGAACCGTCTCAGGCAACGAGGGTAAATTCGTCGGACAATGGGGCGTCAGCGCGGATAAAAAACGGCAGGAATGTGGCGAGTCATCACCAATTCCGACAGTCTGTCTCGCAAACGTTACCGTTGCGGCAAGCCATCCGACACTCTTCATACAGCTGTTGCTTCGCCCTCCCGGGTTGCAATTCGGGTGCGAATGCGCGATTCTTACAGCACCGCGCGTCCCACTTGGACGCGCAAAGGACGCTGTAACAGTTTGAGTCTGTGCATGATCCTTTCCGAAAATCGTTTCCGATTTCGGGGCCATGCACGAGCCGAAGTCGTGTTCTGCAAGGGAACGATTGATGACCGATCGCGGTGCTGGGGCGGAGGATGGCGAGACATCCGCGGTTTTGATCCCGCTCCATGAGGCCCGTCGGGAGCGCCAGGATCTCCCGGTGGCATTCGAGCGACGGGAACTCGACCAGATTCTCAGGCTCTACGGACGCATGGTTGCCGCCAACGAGTGGCGCGACTACGCCATCGACCATCTCAGCGACCGCGCCGTCTTTTCGGTCTTTCGCCGCACCAGCGAAACCCCGCTGTTCCAGATCGTCAAGGATCCCAAACTCGCCCGCAAGCAGGGCGCCTTCTCGGTCGTTGCCGCCGGTGGGCTGATCCTCAAGCGCGGCCATGAACTGGCCCGCGTGCTTGGCGTCTTCGACAAGCGCCTGAAGCTGGTGGAAGCCTAAGTCAAAGCTGCCACAACGTTGTTCGACGTGCCGGTATGGCTCCAGCATCGGGCCATGACGGCACCATGCTTGCGGCCACAGGCTGAATCCCCCTCGCCAGCGCCGGCTCGGATGCTATCAATTCCGCGTCCAGAAGCGGAACTGCGCGAATGAGCATCCCCACCGAGGCACGGCCAACCGCCGTCTCCATCCGCCCAGCAACAGCGGACGATTCGCCATCACTGATGAAGGCGATCATCGGGCTCGCCGAACATGTCGGCGAGGCTGACGGCGTCGCCTGCACCGAAGACGACATCAGGCGTTTCGGCTTCGGCGAAAACCCGGCCTTCGCCGCTGTCATCGCCGAGGTGGATGGCGCGTTCGCCGGCATGTGCCTGTTCTTCCCTGTTTTCTCGACCTGGTATGGCCGCCCCGGCGTCTTTGTGCAGGACCTGTTTGTCGATAGGCAGTTCCGCAGCCTTGGCATCGGCGCGCAGCTGCTGCGCCATGTCGCCAGGCTTTGCCGGGACAGAGGCGGCGTCTACATGCGGCTGGCGGTCGATGACGACAACGCGCGCGCACATCCCTTCTACACCAGGCTCGGCTTCGCCTGGACGAGCGACCAGAGATCCTACATTGCCAGCGGACCAACATTCGCGGCGCTGAGCGAAACGACGGGGGAGCCCCAATGAAGACCTTCTATGCCGAGGAGCAAAAGCGCCACGATCCCAAGGCCTTCCTGTCGATGGGGGCGCAAAAGCCCAATCCGGAACAGCCCGAGCGGGTCGAGCGCCTGCTTTTGGGCGCACGTACCGCAGGCTCGACGATCCACCGCCCGGCCAGTTACGGCCTCCGCCCGATCGCCGCGGTCCACACGCCGGAATATATCGAGTTCCTGACTTATATCTTCGAGCGCTGGCAGCGCATGGAAGGCGCCTCGGCCGAAGTGATCCCCAATATCCATCCGTTTGCCCGCAACGGCACTTACCCGGCTGGTGCTGCCGGCCAGGCCGGATACCACATGGCCGACACCGCCTGCCCGATCTCGGCCGAAACCTTCGACAGCGCCTGCTGGAGCGCCTGGAGCGCGGTGGCCGCCACCGAAGCCGTGCTGTCGGGCGAACCGGCTGCCTATGCGCTATGTCGACCGCCCGGCCACCATGCCTTTGCCGATGTCGCCGGCGGCTTCTGCTTCTTCAACAATTCGGCCATCGCCGCACAACGACTGCGGGCCACCGCTTCACGTGTCGCCATCCTCGATGTCGACCTGCATCATGGCAACGGCACGCAAGGCATCTTCTACGACAGGGCCGACGTGTTGACGGTGTCGCTGCATGCCGACCCGAGCCGCTTCTACCCGTTCTTCTGGGGCCATGCCGGCGAGCGCGGCGAAGGTGCCGGCCTCGGCTACAACCACAACCTGCCCTTGCCGCGCAAGTCAGGCGATGTCGAGTTCCTCGAAGCGCTCGACCACGCCAATCGCCGCATCCAGGCCTTCGCCCCTGACGCGCTTGTCGTGGCGCTCGGGCTCGACGCCTTCGAAGGCGATCCGTTCGGCGGGCTGTCGGTGACGACACCGGGTTTTGCGCGCATCGCCGAAGCGATCGCCAGGCTTGGATTGCCCACCGTCATCGTCCAGGAAGGCGGCTATCTCTGCGACGCGCTCGGTGACAACCTCACCGCCTTCCTCACCGGCTTTGCCAGCGCATCGGCCCGAAAATAGGTTCCGATTCTCGGAAAGCACGAGGTTCAAAAAACTTGGAGCGCGCTCAAATGCGCGCTGGTCACCTCGCCGCGCGGATGCGCCAGGCGCGGTAAAACAGCAGCAGTGCGTAAGCGAGCATCAGGATCGTGGCGAAGCGCATCAGCGTCGCCGCACTGCTGAGCGGCACGAACATCAGCGCCAGGCCGAAGGCGGCATAGACAGCGCCGCCGACCAGCGTCGGCCAGAGCCTCGTCTGGCGATCGCTGTCGAGAAAGCTCGATGCCATCTCGATCAGGCCAACCAGCAAAGCCAGAAGGCCGACGATCCATGTCAGCGCGGACAAGGTGAAGACGCTGGCCAAAAAGCCACTGGCAAGGACGATCACGCCCGCCGCGATCGACAAGAGATTGCGGGTCAGCCCGAGCGTCTGGCCGGTCGTTCGCGGCACGGAACGGTCGATCGTCACCATGCCCAGCACGCCATCGACGAGCAGCAGCCCGCCACCGACAAGCACCAGCAACTGCACCGCCTGCGCCGGGTAGAAAAAGGCAACCAAGGCCGCCGCGACAATGAGAATGCCCCGCAACGCGGTCAGCGTCGCTTCGAACCGTTTGGTCTTGCCCTCGGCCATGCCCTGCTCCTTCGACTGAGACAGCCAGTTGTCAGGGATATCCGCGCGGTTCGCAACCGCGTTGCCGCAAGCATGAAGCGGCGTCTGGCGCCCGGGGCCAGTTGCGGAGCACCTCGATATCGTTGCATGCGCCTCCTGACGATAGCCGCATGACGCGAACAAAAGCGCTGCTAAATTAGTAATTTCTTTCACCTTTCGGGAGGAGACTTGGCTACGGGGCCGGCCAGGCAGTGTTGGCGGGTGTGGGGGCGTGACGATGTTCAGGGTCATTTCCTGTCTTGCTTACGAGCATGACTATTCATTTGTCGTGGTTGCGGCGATCGTCTGTGTCGCGGGCGCCGCCATGACGATGCGGCTGTTCGAACGCGCCTCTCGTCTCTCATCCGACGCCCGTTCCTCCTGGATCATGCTTTCCGGCATTGCCTGTGGCGCCGCGATCTGGACCACCCATTTCGTCGCCATGCTCGGCTTCCAATTGCCTTTCGACGCCGCATTCGACCCGCTGTTGACCATCGCCTCGCTGGTCATCGCCGTCGCCTTCACCGCCGCCGGGCTGCATCTTTCCGCGAGCCCGCCCAACGGACTGCCGGTCGAAACAGGCGGCGCGGTTATCGGCCTCGGCATCGTTGCCATGCATTTCACCGGCATGAGCGGTTTCGAGATTGCCGGCCGCATCGAATGGGACGCCAATCTGGTCGAGGCCTCGATCCTGTTTGCCGTGGCCTTTGGCGCACTCGCCATGCATCTCGCGGCGCGGCAGCGCGTCCGCCACGCCAAGCCGCTGTCGGTCGTTGCCCTGGTGCTCGCCATCTGCGCCATGCATTTCACAGCCATGGGCGCTGCCACCATCGTGCCCGATCCCTCGGTGCCAGTACCGGACAAAGTGTTTTCGAGCGAATTCCTGGCCGTACTGGTGCTTGCCACCATGGCGATCATTGCCGGGCTGACGCTTTATGTGATGGACGCCAAATCGCAGCGCGAACTGGTCGACAGCTTCCGCCATGCCGCCCAGCACGACCCGCTGACCGGCCTGCCCAATCGCGCCTTCCTGTCCGACAACCTGCCCGCCATGCTCAAGCGCAGCGCCGACGCCGGCAAGGAGGCCGCGGTGATCGTCGTCGACCTCGACCGCTTCAAGGAGATCAACGACGTCCACGGCCACAACGCAGGCGACCTGCTGCTGATGACCCTCGCCAACCGGCTGAAGGCGCTGACCGGCCCTGGCGAACTGGTGGCGCGTGTCGGTGGCGACGAGTTCGTCGCCGTCAAGCAGGATGTCTCCTCAAGGCAAGAGGTCGACAGCTTCGTGCGTCGCCTCGTCGCCAGCGTGCTCGACCCGATCCAGAACAAGGCCAAGACATTGTCGGTCGGTGCCAGCGTCGGTGTCAGCCTCTATCCCGATCACGCCGGCGATGCCGACGACCTGATTGGCGCCGCTGACCTTGCGATGTACCGCGCCAAGCGCGGGGTGACCGACAAGGTCTGCTATTATGACCGCTCGATGGACGAAGGCCGGCGCGAGCGCAGCGCGCTTGCCATGGAACTGCGCCACGCGCTGGAGCGCGATGAATTCGAGCTGTATTATCAGCCCCAGCTCGACGTGAAGACTGGCGAGGTCACCGCCTATGAGGCGCTGCTGCGCTGGCACCATCGCGAACGCGGCATCGTGGCGCCCGAAGAGTTCATCCCCATCGCCGAAGAAAACGGCCTGATCCTCCCAATCGGCGAATGGGTGCTGAAGACCGCCTGCGCCGAGGTGGCGACGTGGCGCAAACCCTACAAGATTGCCGTCAACATCGCCGCGGCCCAACTGGTCCAGGCCGACCTGACCAAGGTCGTGCACGAGACCCTGCTATCGACCGGCCTCGCCGCCTCGCGACTGGAGCTCGAGATCACCGAAGCCAGCATCATCGAGGACCGCGAACGCGCCTTGCATGTCGTGCGCCAGTTGAAGGCACTCGGCGTCACCATCGCGATGGACGACTATGGCGTCGGCTATTCCTCGCTGTCGACGCTGCAGATCTTTCCCTTCGACAGGGTCAAGATCGACCGCTCCTTCGTCGAGGACGTCGCCAACAACAGCGCGGCCGCGGCGATCGTCAGGGCAACGATCCTGCTTGCCAACGACCTGCAAATCCCGGTCCTCGCCGAGGGCGTTGAAAAGCAGGAGAACTTCGAGTTCCTGCGCGCCGAAGGCTGCGCCGAGATGCAGGGTTTCCTGTTCGGCCGGCCGCTGCCGCTGTCGGAGATCGCAAGCCTCGTCGGCCGCAACGAGGCGCCGGGCAACATGCGCGAATTCGCCCAGCGGTCGAGCGCCGCCTAGGAAGGCTTAGCGCGCTTGCGGCCGCGGCGTGTAGCCGTCGGACTGGATCACCGGCAGGTGCGTCCAGGCGTCGTTGGTCATGCGCATCCAGGCGCCAGCGGCAAGCACGCCGCCATCGACATGGATTGTCGTGCCCGAAACCCAGCCTGAAAGCACCTCCGACGCCAAAAACAATGCAGCTCCCGCCGAATCCGAACCTTCACCGAAACGGCCGATCGGGAACCAACGCTTCAGATGCTCGAGGTTCTCCTGCGGCACGCGTGGGGTCGCCACGATCTGCGCCGAATTGGTGGTCTCGGGCGCGATCGCGTTGACGCGGATGCCGTGCTGGCCAAGCTCGACAGCCAGGCTCTGGGTGAAGCCGGTGACCGCCGCCTTGAAGGCCGAGTAGACGACCGTCGTCGGGATGCCGCGGAAGGCCTCGATGGTCGAGACGTTGATGATGCTGCCACCTTGTCCGCCCGCACGCATCAGCGGGATTGCCGCCTTGGTGACGTGGAACATGTGCAGCAAATTGATGTGATAGAGCGCGGTCCATTCTTCCTCGGTCGACTGCTCGAACGGCGTCTTGAAGCCAAGATAGTCGCCGACATTGTTGACCAGCACGTCGAGCCGGCCGAAGCGGCCGCGCACAGCCTCGATCAGGTGTGCGACGTCGACTGCCTTGCGCACGTCGGCCTCGACGACGAGGTGGTCGGACCCCAATGCCTCGCGTACCGACTCGACACGCGCCGGGTCGATCTCGGCGACTGCGACCTTCATGCCTGCACGGGCATAGAGTTCGGCTGTCGCCCGGCCGATGCCGGCGCCGCCGCCGGTGACCAGCGCCACTTTTCCGGCAAGGCCAAGGATTTCGTCGGGCATGCTGTCCTCCGCAGTCGATGGATTGGGCGCCTGGCGGCTAAGCCGCCGTTTCCTGCGCTTCATGGGTGTGGGTGCCAACGACCACCAGTTCACGCCTGGCAAGGCGCCAGCCATCGGAGGTACGGGCGAAGCGGTCGAGGTAGCGGATGGTCATCTCGTAGCAGAGGTAGCGACCGGCAGGATCGCGGAAATAGTGGCGTGCGATGCAGTAGGTCTCGCCCGCAGCGCCACCCTCGATCGGCCGGACCATCTGGTTGAGCACGGCATGGAAGGTCTTGAGGTAGCGGCCGGCGACCATCGCCGGGATGCCACGGATCTGCTCGTGCCCCTCGAATTTTCCACGTGGCGATTCCACCACGCCATCAGCTGTGAACTGCGCGGCGAGCAAATCGCCGTCGCCAGAGTCGACAGCGTAGGCATAGCGCTCCGACACGCGCCTGAGCGCCACTTCCATCAGCAGGTCTGCCTTATTGTCGGCCATGCTTTTCTTCCCGGTTCAACCGCCGGAGACCTGGGCGAACACCTCGCGCAGCGCCCGCTGCACGTCGTTGCGGCGATAACCGAGAAGTTTGGTCTCCTCGAGGTCCGGCTCGTAGGCGAGGATATTGCCACGGCCCGGCACGATGAACATATCCGGCAGCAGCGGATGCTCCTCGTTGCGCTCTTCGACCCGGTGCGGATTGCCGACGGCGTCGAACAGCGACTGGAAATACTGCTGGAAGGTCAGGTTCTCGTCACCAACCAGATAGGCCTTGCCGCTCTCGGCGCGCTGGAACGCGCCCCAGATCGCTTCGGCCAGCGACTGCACCGACATGTAGTTGGTGCCACCCGGCGGGGCGAAGATCGGCAGCTGCGTCTCGCCACGGGCATAGGCCATCAGCGTCTCGTAGCGCTTGGTCGGCAGGCCCTCGACATAACCGACGATCGACGGCGGGTTGAGCGTCGAGACGTTGAAATCACCGGTCGCAAGCGCGCGCACACCCTCGTCGGCTAGGCTGCGGCCGCGCACATAGGCGTTGGTCTCGACGAGATCGGGCATGACCTGGTGATAGTAGCTGCCGATATGGACGACGCGGCGCACGCCGGCCTTGCGCGCCAGTTCAACGAAGGTCGGCACGCCCTCGATCTGCATCTTGGTCCAGAACTCGTTTTCGTCGACGCCCTTGGGCAGGTGGCGGATATCGTTGCCGGCGGCAAACAGGATGCCGTCAAAGGGCGCGAGATCGGCAGCCGAGAAATCACCCTTGGTGTAGTCGCCAAAAATGGTCGGATAAGCAGCCATCGCAGTCGATTCGGGTGCTGGCTTGCGTGCCGCCAGCACCACCTCGTTGCCCTGCGCCTTGAGATAGCCGGCCGTGTGGCCGCCGATCATGCCCGTTCCGCCAATGATGAGGATTTTCATGCGCGCACTCCCGGGCATTTCGCAAACAATGCCCGGACGATAGGCGGCGTTACGGGTGCGGCATCGTCCGTATCGACTACCAGCCGGTGGCCGGCCTGATGGCGACTTCACCGTTCAGCGTCGCCGCTTGCCCCTGCGATATGTCGACGTCGATGGCGACGTTCCATGTGCCTGCCGACGGCAGGTCGAGGCTGTCGATGCGCCAGGTGCCATCGCCGGGCTTGTGTGCGGCAGCACTGATCTCGGCGGAACCGGGCTGGCTCAGCGTCAGCGTCACGCCACGCGCATCGAGCGGGCCGAAATCGCCCGACATGACGACAATGGAAGCGCTGACCGTGCCGGCATGGCCGGGGCTGATGGCGAGGTCGGCCATGGCTTCCGCAGTATGGATGTGGATCGCGGCGGGTTCGGCTGCCTCGATGGCCAGCACGCGTGGCGGCGGGGTGAAGCGGAAACCGGCAACGACGCCAAGGATCGCGACCATCAACAGCGCCTCCATCACGATGCTGCGCACCAGCAAATGTTGGGCGCCCACCTGCTCGGCCAATGCGGGTCTGGTCAAGCGCCAGCGGTTGAAGCCGGCGAGCACAAGCAGAGCAGCGGCCAATCCGAGCTTTGCCAACAGGAGCAGGCCGTAATCCGTGCTCCAGAGCGCTGCGGGCGCCCTGACCTGGATGACGGTCAGTACGAGGCCGGCGCCAATCAGTGCTGCCACGACATAGGGAATGGTCGCCGAAAAGCGCCGCAACGCTGCCTCAGCACTTTCGCCGCCCTCGCGCCAGGCATAGGCCAGTGGCAGCAACGCCCCGGCCCAGAAGACGATACCTGCGCCATGGACGAACACCATCGGCCGGGTCAGCCATTGCGGCGCGGCGGCGCTGGCGTGGCCGCTGGCGGCGAGTGCCGCCGCGACGCCGACAACGCCGGCGAGCGACAGCCAGCGCGCCAGCCTTGCGTCGGCGGCCATGGCGATCAGCGCGAGCGACAACGCCATGAAGGCGATCGCCGCGGTGAAGCCATAGCTGGTGGCCGCCGCGGCCTGCCAGGACATGGTACTTCCGAACAGATTGAGCGGCGCGCCCAGCGCATCGAGTCCTTGCAACCCTAACGAGACAGGTGCGGCGGCGAGGCCCATAACGAGCAACAGGCCAATGGGTCCGATGCCGTAATGTCTGCCAGGCGCAAGCCAGGCCAGCGCGAAAGCGCCGCCGACGCCGAAGACCAGGCCGAGATAGAGCACCAGCTTGGCGCTCCAGATGGCGAAGTGCAGCGTCTTGTCGTTCGCCTCGGGCGCCTGGGGCGGCATCGCACTGGGGCTGCCGACCGAAAATGCCAGCACGCCGGCGACAGGATGCCCGTCGGAAGACACGACCCGCCAGGAAAGCAGGTAGGTGCCGGCGGCCGGCGACGCTGGCCAGGCGATCACCATGTCGGCGCCGGCAGCCTTGGCGGTCAGGCGCGTCGAGCCGCCGTCGGGCGCAAGCAGCTCGACGACGAGCGGCGTGACCCTCTCGCTGAAGCCGAGCGCGATTTCGGCTGGTGCGGACTGAACCACGGCGCCCTCGGCCGGCGCCGAACGCAGCAGCGAGGCATGGGCGCTTGCCGCCAGCGTCGCCCCGAAGAAGGCGATGCCGGCCAGCACGAAGGCGCACAAAAGAACAAGCAGGCGCGCGCTGTCGCCGGCCATGCCGCCCCCGGTCAGGGAAGAACAGCGCGTGCCCATGATGTCAGTGACCCGAATGGTCCTGGCTCTGGCCGCCCATCTTGTCGGCCTGGAACTCGACAGTCACCGTTCCGGCCTTCTCGAAGGCCAGTGTAGCAGAGAACGTGTCGCCTTCCTTGACCGGCACCTTCAGGCCGATGAACATGATGTGGTAGGCGCCCGGCTTGAGCGCGACTTCGCTGCCGGCCGGGATTTCGACGCCACCGGTCACCTGGCGCATGGTCATCACGCCCTTGGCGTCGACGGCCATTTCGTGGATCTCGGCCTTCGCGGAAACGTCCGACTGGATCGACACCAGCCGGTCGGCGACTGCGCCGGTGTTCTTGACGGTGAGGTAGCCGGCGGCGACCTTGGCACCGGCCGGCGTGGCGCGCGACCAGGGATGACCGATCTCGAGATCGCCGGCCTTGAAGCCATGGGCAAACAGCTGATGGGCCGAGGCGAACAGCAGCAGCAGCGCGAATACGGCGATGCCGAAGCGCTCTTCCAGGCTGCGGAAGAGCGGGCGCGCATGGGCGCGAACGGAACGGGTCATGGAAGACTCCTGTGTCTTGAAGGAGCGCCGACGCATGCGGCGCAAAATAAGCTGTGTAGGGAGATGTCGTGCGGCGGTCGCCAGGGCAATTCCAGGAAAAGTGCGGAGCGGTTTTCCGTGCGGAATTGCGTCAAAAGCTCTAGCCGGCAGGCCGTATCAGACCACAGGCGGGGCGCGCGGATTGCCGGGGTCGTGCTCCGGCGTGATCGACGGATCGAGCCTCGGGGAAGCGAAAACGATCGTGGCCTCAAGCGGACGCACGACCGGAAGGCCTGCGCCCTCGGGCGGCGAACCGGTGGTCACCGAGACCATGTTGCAGCCAAGCGTACAGCATTGCGGCAGGCTTGGATGGTCGCTCCTGGCGGGTGCGGTGTGGCCGCTCGCCGAGGTGATGCAGAGCGGATTGCCAAAAATGTCGAGCGGCGGCGTGCCCTGGCCAAGCGCCAGCGCGCCGGCCACCGTCTGCAGGACGAGCATCAGCGCCGCGGCAAGCGCGACCCCGAACCCAATTCCCTTGCGGCGAAATCCGACCAAGCGTCGCGACCCTTCGTTTAGACGCGGCATTGATACCATCGATGGCCTAGCTGTGAAATTGGACCACGCTGCGACAAATTCTTTGATCTGGCGCGCGGAGTCCGCCCGAGATCGCGCAGCTCAGGGTATCGTCCGATGCGACGATCAGCCGGCGCGCGGCAACCGCTACGCCTGATCCCCAGACAGAGAGGACAAGGCATGACTGCAGGCATATCGGGGCAGCGCGATGTCTGGCGCGGCGGCGTCGCCACCTGGGAATGCGACGAGATGGGCCACATGAACACGCGCTTTTACGTGGCGCGCTGCATGGAGGCCATCGCCATGCTGTTCGGCCTTGCCGGCTTGCCCCGCCTGTTCGCGCCGGCGTCAGTGACGACGCTTGCCGTCAGCACCATGCACATTCGTTTCCTGCGCGAGGCGCGCGCCGGCAGCTCGATGCATATTTCCGCCGGCTTCACAGCCATCGGCGACAACAGCGCCGAAATCGTCGCCATGATGTTCGACAGCGCTTCGGGCGAATGCGCCGCGACCTTCCGCGTCGGCCTTGGCCATGTCGCCACGGTGGACCGCACTTCGAGCCCATGGCCGGAGGCTTTCGCCACCCGTGTCGCTGGCGAACTCGTCGAGACGCCCAGGCTGGCGATGCCGCGCAGCGTCGGCAAGCCGCCGGCCAAGACGTCCGCGTCGGGCGCGCGGGCGCAACACCTTGGCCTGCACCGGCTCGGCCAGGGTGCGGTGCTGCAGCAGTCCTGCGATCCGTTTGGCCGCATGTTGCCGCAGGCTTTCGTCGGCGCCATCGGCGACAGTGTCCGCAACATCATCACGCCGTTGCGCGAGCTTTGCGCCCATCATCGCGAGCGACGCGGACCACATTTCGGCGCCGCGGCGCTCGAATTCCTGATCCTGGTCGACGACATGCCCGGCAATGGCGATTGCTGGGAGGTGCGCTCCGGCCTCGCTTGCGCCGACAGCCGCACCATGGCGATCGTCAATTGGATGCTCGACCCGTTTTCCGGTCGTGCCTTCGGTGCCATGGAGGTGGTCGCCATCTGCTTCGACCTCGAGGCACGCCGGCTGATCCCGATCGCACCGTCGGCACAGGCCGAGATGGCGGGCTGGACCATCCCCGGCCTCGCCCTCTGACCCGGCAAACGAAAGCGCCGCCCGCTTTCGCGGACGGCGCTTGAGATGTGTCAGGCTGCTTTGCAGCCCCTTCACTCGATATCGAATGACACGCCTTGGGCGAGGGGTAGTGCCCTGGAGTAGTTCACCGTGTTGGTGGCGCGGCGCATGTAGGCGCGCCAGGCGTCGGAACCCGATTCACGGCCGCCGCCGGTTTCTTTCTCGCCGCCAAAGGCACCGCCGATCTCGGCGCCCGAGGTGCCGATGTTGACATTGGCGATGCCGCAGTCCGAGCCTTCGACCGACAAGAAACGCTCGGCCTCCTGCAGGTCGAGGGTGAAGATCGACGACGACAGGCCAGCGCCGACAGCATTGTGTTGTTCCAGCACCTGGTCGAAGTCGGAATACTTCATGACATAGAGGATCGGCGCAAAGGTCTCTTCGAGCACCGGGCCTGTCTGGCCCGGCATCTCGACAAGTGCCGGCTTGACGTAATAGGCGCCGTCATGGCCCTGGTCGACGCGGGCGCCGCCGGTGATGGTGCCGCCGCTTTCGGCCGCATGCTTCAGCGCTGTCTGCATGCCGTCGAAGGCCGCCTTGTCGATCAGCGGGCCGACGAGCGACGCCGTTTCCAAGGGGCTGCCGACCGACACGCTGTCATAGGCCTTCTTCAGCCGGGGCACGAGCTGGTCATAGACGCTGTCATGGACGAACAGGCGGCGCATGGTGGTGCAGCGCTGGCCGGCGGTGCCCATCGCGCCGAAGGCAATCGCCCTGAGCGCCATGTCGAGATTGGCCGAGGGGCAAACGATGCCGGCATTGTTGCCGCCGAGCTCGAGGATGGCACGGGCAAAACGCTTGGCCAGGCGCGGGCCGACATCGCGGCCCATGCGGGTCGAGCCGGTGGCCGAGACCAGCGGCACCTTGGGATGGTCGACAAGCACCTCACCTATGGCGCGGTCGCCGATCAGCAGCTGCGACAGGCCTTCGGGCGCATCCGCACCGAAGCGCTTGGCCGCGCGCTCGAAGATCGCCTGACAGGCAAGGGCGGTCAGCGGGGTCTTTTCCGACGGCTTCCACACCACCGAGTTGCCGCAGACAAAGGCAAGTGCGGCATTCCACGACCACACCGCAACGGGGAAGTTGAAGGCCGAGATGACGCCGACGACGCCGAGCGGATGCCAGGTTTCCATCATGCGGTGGCCAGGACGCTCGGTGGCGATGGTCAAACCATAGAGCTGGCGCGACAGGCCGACGGCGAAATCGCAGATGTCGATCATCTCCTGGACCTCACCGAGACCCTCGGACGGGATTTTTCCCACCTCGATCGACACCAGGCGGCCGAGATCGGCCTTGGCGGCACGCAACTCCTCGCCAAGCAGGCGCACCAGCTCGCCGCGCTTTGGCGCCGGCACGTTGCGCCAGGCCTTGAACGCCGCATCGGCGCGGCCGATGGCGGCACCGGCTTCATCGGTTGAGATCGACCTCAGCGCACCGATCTGCTCGCCCGTCACCGGGCTGCGCACGATCAGGTCGCCGCCGCTGAAAGCGGTACCTGCAACACCCAGCCGCTCCAGAAGCGCTGCCGTTTCGCTCATCACGTTCATGCTGAATTCCTTTCCTCGGTTCCTCACCCGCGCTCGGCCATGTCCGTGCTTGTGGCAGAGGCAGGCCGGAGCGCACTCGTTTCTCGACGGCATCGCCGTGAGACGCTTGGCATTGGCTATAGCCCGATCGGCCACCTGAGCGCCACACCAGTGATCGCGCGGGGCATCCTGTCCGGCGGTTTGGCCTGACGTGGTCCATCGGCCGCTGTGCGTGCGACTGGGCAGATATCGGTGTGGGGGAGCTGAAAAAACAACACCCGCCGGGGGAGGAGGTCCGGCGGGTGTCGTATTTGTGGCCAGCGTCTGGGAGGAGGTAGGCGCTGACCTATTCGTCGGAAACCCTGGGAGGAGGTAGGCCCGACAAATTCGATGACCTATATCTAGCTCCGCTGCGGGCTGATTTAAAGTGTTGATATTGCATAGGAGCTTTGCATTTTGTGCAATGCAGCAAGGGTCGTCGCGCTGCAGCATCATGCGGACGCTACGGCAGGTGCCGAGCCGGGGAACCTTGCGCCCTCGCCCCGGTTAAAAGGCAACGGCAGGAAGGCCATGATCGACGACCGGGCAGCACGCCTCAGGATGGTGGAATACCAGATCGCCCGGCGCGGCATGACCGAGCTGGCGGTACTGGAAGCCATGAATGCCGTGCCCCGCGAGCAATTCGTGCCCGAAGCCTTGCGCGAACGCGCTTATGACGACACGGCACTTCCCCTAGATCACGACCAGACGATCTCCCAGCCCTACATCGTGGCGCTGATGGCTTGGGCGGCGGAGCTCAAGGCCGGCGACAAGGTCCTGGAGATCGGCACAGGGTCAGGCTACGCGGCAGCTGTCATGGCCGAGATCGCCGGTCGTGTCGTCACCATCGAACGGGTGGATCTGCTTGCGGCGGCTGCACGAGACCGCCTGCACCGGCTGGGCTACACGACCGTCGAGGTGATCTCTGGCGACGGCACGGTCGGATATGAAGCGGAGGCGCCGTTCGACGCGATCCTGTCGGCGGCGGGCTCGCGCACCGTCCCGCCAGCCTGGAAGCGGCAACTGGTGATCGGCGGCCGGCTGATCATGCCGCTTGGCCCGCTTGGCGACCAGCAACTGGTCAAGATCGTGCGAAACGGCGAAGCCGACTACGCGCAAAAGACCTTGGTCGCGGTGCGCTTCGTGCCGCTTGTCGGTGGAACAGACTGAGCTCAGCCCTGGCCGCCCTTGGCCCTGAAACGCCGCTCCGGCATCGAACCCGGATCCGGTGACAACGTGGCCCCGCCATTCAGCGCCAGCTGCATGAACACGGTGTCGAGCCAGCGGCCATGCTTGTAGCCGGAACCTTCCATGCGCCCGGTGTGATGGAAACCGAGCCGCTCATGCAACCGCACCGAGGCGCTGTCGGCATGGCCGTCGCCGATGACGGCGATGATCTGGCGAAAGCCGAGCGTCGTCGATTCGTCGATCAGCGCCTGCATCAATGCCTTGCCGATGCCCGCGCCCTTGGCATCGGGCGCCACATAGATCGAATCCTCGACAACAAAACGATAGGCGGGACGGGCCCGGAACGGACCGGCATAGGCATAGCCGACGATCGTGCCCTCACGTTCGGCGACGAGATAAGGATAGCCACCGTCCATCAGGACATCGTAGCGCGTGCCCATGTCAGCGCGTGTCGGTGGCTCCAACTCGTAGCTCGCCGTACCGTTGAGCACCGCATCGGCATAGATCTCGGTGATCCGGTCGAGGTCGTCGGGCAAGGCGTGTCGTATCACTATGCTCATTTTTTAGGCAGTCCATTTTTCTGCCTCCATTAGAGCAAAGCCTGGCACAAATGAAAAGGGCGGCCGTTAGGCCGCCCTTCGAATGTCACTGGTCCAGACCTGATTATTCGCGGTTGCCCAGGAACGACAGCAGGAACGAGAACAGGTTGATGAAGTCGAGATAGAGCGTCAGCGCGCCCATGATCGCCTTGCGGCCGGAAACGAGCGCGTCGTCGCCGTCGAAATACATCTCCTTGATCTTCTGCGTGTCGTAGGCGGTCAGGCCCGAGAACACCAGCACGCCGATCGCCGAAATGGCGAACTGCAGGGCCGACGACTGGAGGAAGATGTTGACCACCATCGCGATCAGGATGCCGAACACGCCCATGATCAGGAACGAGCCCATGGCGGTCAGGTCACGCTTGGTCGTGTAGCCGAACAGCGACAGCGCGCCGAAGGCGGCAGCGGTCACGAAGAAGGTCTGCACGATGCTGGCGCTGGTATAGACCAGGAAGATCGACGACAGCGACAGGCCCATCAGGCCGGCGAAGACCCAGAACGCGGTCTGCGCGCCCGAAGTGCTCATCGACTGGATGCGGGCGCTCAGGAAGAACACCATACCGATCGGGGCCAGCATGACGACCCACTTCAGCGGCGAGCCATAAAGCGCGACGCCAAGGCTGGTCAGCATCTTGCCGTTGCCCATCGTTGCCACGGCGGTTGCCGGATCGTTGGTGGTCGCCAGCATCATGGTGCCGAACGCGGCCACGCCGGTGATGACGAGGCCAAGTGCCATAAGGTTGTAAACCTTGAGCATATAGGCGCGCAGGCCCTCGTCGATCGACGCGTCGGTGCGGCTACCTGCCGTCGCCATGCGCGTCTGGTAGTTTCTAAAGTCGGACATGGTTTCCTCTATTGCTTCTGCCCCGTCGGGTGTCAGGCCGAGACCCAGGCGCCGCTGGCGGGACTCCAGCATGCCTCTGGCGAAATATGAGGGTTCTTTCAGACCTAAACAAGGCCCGTTACGGCCTGAAACCCGCTGTGAGGGCACATTTCTCATACAAATGTCGTTGAAGTCCAGCCCACGACAGCATTTCGTCACTCGCTGCGCAGCACGGGCGCCGCCTTGTGGCCAAGCACGCGCCAGGTGCCGATGAGGCCGAAGCCGACTGTCAGCACCAGGGCGAAGACAATCGTCGCCACCGCGACCTCGGGCAGGAAGGACGACGGCAGTGTCATGATTCGGGCGACGACGAACCATGCCGCCACGCCGCCGGCGGCAAGCGCGAACACCGCAGTGGCCAGGCCGATCAGCAGGTATTCGAGTGAAAACGCCGATATCAGCGTTCGCCGCGTCGCCCCCAGCGTCTTCAGGATCACCGCATCGTGGACACGCGCTCGGTTGCCGGCGGCGAGCGCACCGGCCAGCACCAGCACCGAGGCGATCAGCGCCACACCCGCCGCAGCACGGATAGCCGTGCCGAGCTGGGCGACGAGCCGGTTGACGACGTCGAGCGCATCCTTCACCCGCACCGTAGTGATCGCTGGATAGCTGCGCGTCACCGAATTGAGGATGCGCGATTCCTGGACGGGCGACGCCTTGTCCTCGGTGAGCGTGGCGAGCCAGCTGTGCGGCGCACCGGCGAAAGTGTTGGGCGAAAACACCATGACGAAGTTGATGCCCATCGATTCCCACTGCACTTCGCGGAAATTGGCGATCTTGGCGGTCACATTGCGGCCAAGAACGTTGACCGTCACCATGTCGCCGAGCTTGAGGCCGAGTTCGCCCGCCTCCTGCGCCGAAAACGATACCAACGGCTCGCCGGAATAGTCGGCCGGCCACCACGTGCCTTGCGACAGCGTCGAGTTCTCCGGGAGTTTCTTGGCATAGGTCAGGCCACGGTCGCCGCGCAACACCCAGGCGCCTTCCGGCGGCACGTTGAGCTTCTGCACGTCAGTTCCGTTGAGCGCCATGACGCGGCCGCGCAGCATCGGCACGCGTACAAGCTTGCCGCCCGGTGCCTCGGCCTCGACCAATCTGGCGAAATCGTCGACTTGATCAGGCTGGATGTCGACGAAGAAGAAGTTCGGCGCCCGCTCGGGCAGGCTGCCGGCGATCTGGCGGCGCAGATTGCCGTCGATCAGCGCCAGCGTCACCAGCAGCGTCAGCCCGAGGCCGAGCGACAGCACCACCGACGGCGTCAGCGCGCCCGGCCGGTGGATGTTTCCGATGGCGAGGCGAAGGGCTGTCGAGCGCACCCGCGGGCTCTTGCGCGCCAGCCATTGCACGGCACTGGCCACGGCGCGCAGCACCAGGAACGAAAAGATCGTCGCGCCGACAAAGATGGTGGCGATGCGGCGATCGCCGGCGAACCAGATGGCGAGCAGCGCCAAAACGGCGGCAATAGCCAGGGCGGTCGCGATGTAGACCAGCCTCGGCAGGCCACGACCTTCGAACCCCATCTCGCGGAACAGCGCCGTCGCCGGCACGTCGCGGGCGCGGCCGAGCGGCAGGATGGCGAAGGCAAGCGTGACGAGAATGCCGAACAGAGCGGCCATGCCAAGTGCTGCCGGGTACACGCCGGCCTCCGCCGGCACGGGGATGACCGACTGGAGCGCGGCACTTGCGGCAAACGGCATCAGCGCCCCAAGAACGAGGCCGATGGCGATGCCGACGGCTGATATCAGCAGGATCTGGATGAGGTAGACCGACAGCACGAAGCCGCCAGAGGCGCCGAGGCTCTTGAAGGTGGCGATGACGCCGCGCTTGCCGTCGAGATAGGCGCGCACGGCATTGGCCACGCCGACACCGCCGACGACCAGCGAGGTCAGCCCGACCAGCGTCAGGAACTGGGTGAAGCGTTCGATGTTGGCCGACAGTGCCGGTGCCGCATTGCTGCGGGTGCGCACGCTCCAGCCGGCCTCGGGGAATTCGGCGTTCGCCCGCTCGCGCACGGCGGAGACCTCGGCCTCGCTGGCGCCCACCGGCATGCGGACCTTGTAGGCATGCTCGACGAGGCTGCCTGGCTGGATCAGCCCGGAAGCCCCCAGGCCTTCCATCGAAACCAGCAGCCTTGGGGCAAAGCCGAAGCCATCGGAGACCGCGTCGGGCTCGGTCACAAGCTTGGCCCTGAGCTCGAAGGTCGCGCTGCCAAGCTTGATGCGATCGCCGAGCTTGAGGCCGAGGCGTTCAAACAGCAGGTCGGGTGCCGCCGCGCCAAAAACGCCTGAACGCTCGGCGAACAGTTCGCCGCGCGGCATAACAGGTTCGGTGACCAGCGCGCCATAAAGCGGATAGGTGTCGTCGACAGCCTTGGCTTCGACCAGCGACTGGTCGGAACCGTCCTCCAGCCGCGCCATCGAGCGCATGCCGGCATTGTGCGAGACAGTGCCGAGACTTTCGAGGAATGCCTGTTCCTTGCCGGTCGCCTCGCGCTGGATCACCTGGAAGCGGATATCGCCGCCAAGCAGCGCCTGGCCTTCGCTGGCAACGCCGGCGGTGATGGCGCGTGCCACCGAATTGACCCCGCCGATGGCGGCGACCCCAAGGGCGATGCAGGTCAGGAAGATCATGAAGCCACGCAGGCCACCGCGCATTTCACGCGAGGCGAAGCGGAAGGCGAGCGGCAGGTCCTTCAGCATGGGGACGCCTCTCTCTGAGGCATCGACGCTCCACGTTGCCTTGCCTGGCGGCTATCTCCGCCACGAGCGGGATGCGAAGGAAGGAGGCCCATCCTCATGCCCGGACCTTCTCCGCCACCTGCGCGACAACAGCAGTCTCGATCCGCCCCGAACGCATCGCCACTTGCCGGTCGCAGCGCGCGGCAAGTGCGGGATCGTGCGTCACCAGCACCAGCGTCATCGCTCGTTCGGCGGCCTTGGCGAACAGGAGGTCGGCAATCTGCCGGCCGGTCGCCTGATCGAGATTGCCGGTCGGCTCATCGGCGATCAGGATCCGCGGCTCGGGTGCCAGGGCGCGGGCGATCGCCACGCGCTGTTGCTCACCGCCGGACAGCTCGCCGGGATAATGCGTCACCCGGTCGGCGAGCCCAACTGCGGCGAGCTCGCGCGCGGCGATGGCGAAGGCGTCGCGCTTGCCCGCCAGCTCGAGTGGCACGGCGACGTTTTCCAGCGCCGTCATGTTGGGTATCAGGTGGAACGACTGGAACACGATGCCGATGTTGCGGCCCCGGAATGCGGCGATCTGGTCTTCGCTGCGGCCGTTGAGCAGCTCGCCGGCGATCTTCACCGTACCGCCGTCGACCCGCTCCAGCCCGGCCAGCACCATCAGCAATGTCGACTTGCCGGAGCCCGAGGGGCCGACGATACCAGTCGCCTCGCCGGCCGCAACATCGAGGCTGACGCCTTTCAGCACGTGTACTGAAGAAGCCCCGGTTCCGAGCGTCAACGATACGTCTCTCAGTTCGATGACGGCTTCTGTCACGGCAAATCTGTCCTATATGAAAATGTAAGAGGCAGGAATTTTGGTCATATGGGTTTTGAGACATGGCATTGAAACATCTTATTTTCGCATTCTTTGCCGCATCTCTTGCCTTTTTCACCGCGACTGCCCCGGTTTGGGCCGAACCATTCAAGATCGTCGGCTTCGGCGACAGCCTGATGGCCGGATATGGCCTCAATCCCGGTGAGAGCTTTCCCGAAAAGCTTGAAAAGGCGCTACGCAACAAAGGTCACGATGTCGTGATTACCAATGCCGGCGTCTCGGGCGACACCACCAGCGGCGGCCTGTCGCGCCTCGACTGGTCGATTCCCGACGGAACGCAGCTGGTCATCCTGGAACTCGGCGCCAACGACATGCTGCGCGGCATCGACCCGGCGCTCGTCGAGCAGAACCTCGACAAGATGCTTGCCCGGCTCAAGGAACGCAAAATCGAGGTGGTGCTCGCCGGCATGGTCGCGGCGCCGAATCTCGGCCATGCCTATGGCGAACAGTTCGGGACGATCTATCCGAAACTGGCCGAAAAATACGGCGTGACGCTCTATCCGTTCTTCCTCGACGGCGTCGCCGCCGACCCGAAACTGCTGCTCGAAGACGGCATGCACCCGACCGCCGAAGGCATCGACCGGATGGTGGCAAAGGCGCTGCCGACTGTGGAAACGGCAATTGCCGGCAAATGAACGTCGCCATGCAGCGCTGCAACACATCCGCTTTCGCGGCATTGTCGAAACGGCAAACGCTGAACAAAGCACTTGCCCAGCACGGCGATCGATGATTCGCTGAGCCTACGAATTGCGATTCGAGGAAGGGAGCCTGGCCATGCCGCGTCTTTTCACCGCCCTCGAAATTCCGCGTGATGCCGCCTTATCGCTGTCCCTGCTCAGGGGCGGCCTGTCAGGCGCCCGCTGGATCGACGTCGAGAACTACCACCTCACCTTGCGTTTCTTTGGCGATATCGAAGGCCATGTCGCCGATGAGATCGTTGACGTGCTCGACCGCGTCGACCGGCCCGACTTCCAGCTCACCCTCTGCGGGGTCGGCGCCTTCGGGCAGAAAAAGCCACATGCGGTCTGGGCCGGTGTCACGCCGTCCCCGGAGATGAATGCGCTGCAGGCCGAGATCGACCGCATTTGCAAACGCCTCGGTCTCCCATCCGATCCGCGCAAGTTCACGCCGCATGTGACGCTGGCGCGGCTGAGGAACACCAGCCCGCTCGACGTCGCGCATTATCTGTCGGCACGCGGCAATTTCGCCACCGTGCCTTTCCGCGTCGGCCGCTTTGTCCTGATGTCGTCGCGCGACTCGGTCGGCGGCGGCCCCTACATCGTCGAGGAGGCGTGGCCGCTCAACGGTGCCGACGCCCGCGCCGCAAGCCGGTCGGCCAATGCCTCGGAAGCGTCGCGGATCATGCGGTAGACCGCCGCAAACCCGTCTTCACCGCCATAATAGGGATCAGGCACGTCTCGTGGCCCACCCTTGGCATGGCCGAGGAAAAGCTCGACACGTTCGCCTGACTCCGCTGGAGCGAGCGCCCTGAGATCGTCGACATTGGAGCGATCCATGCCGAGTATCAGGTCGAAACGCTCGAAATCGCGCGCCACCACCTTGCGTGCCTGCTGCGCCGTGATGTCGATGCCATGCTGGGCCGCAACCGCGATCGAACGCGGATCCGGTGCCGATCCGGCGTGCCAGCCACCGGTGCCGGCGGAGTCGATGGTGTATTCGCCATCCAGCCCGCGTTCGGCGAGCACGGCTCGAAACACGCCTTCGGCAAGCGGCGAACGGCAGATATTGCCGAGGCAAACGAACAGAATTGATTTTACCGGCTTCTCGCTCATCGATCCCGCGCTATGCTGGTGAACACTTCGAATATCACGGGAGCATGAAATGGCCAGAGAGAAACTTGGACCACAGGAGCTGAAGGTAGCGCTTGACGCGCTCGGCGGCTGGACACTTGCCGCCGACGGGCTGTCGATGTCGCGCCGCTTCGTGTTCAAGAATTTCAGCGAGGCCTTCGCCTTCATGACCCGCGTCGCCCTTGCCGCCGAGCAGCTCGATCATCATCCCGACTGGTCGAATGTCTACAAGACCGTCGACGTCACGCTCAACACCCATGATGCTGGCGGACTGACTGAACTCGACTTCAAGCTGGCAAAGCGCATGAACAGCTATTTCGGTTCTTGAGCCTGGCATCTTGCAGCAGGGCTTGGACTTTCCCACATCTTTACCGGCGCATTGGGACGAAAGCCAAAACCGGTTTTTGGCGAGCTTGATGCGCGAAAAGATAGAGTTCGGGCAAAGGAGATTGTCTGGATGGTGAAGTTTCCCGGCTTTGATGGCTTCCGCGGCGGCATGAACGATGTTCCGCCAAGCGAGGGCGAAGTGCGCGAGAAATTCTGGCGCACCGCCAAGCGCGCGGCCCGGCATGTGCCGTTCATGGAAGAAGTTGTCGCCGCCTACTATTGCGCGCTGGACAAGGACACGCCGCTGCGCGCCAAGGGCATCCTTCTGGCGGCGCTCGGCTATTTCATCCTGCCGGTCGACACCATTCCCGACGTCATCTTGGGCCTCGGCTTCACCGACGACATCGCCGTGCTGACCGCGGCGATTGCTGCGGTGCGGGCCCACATGACGCCGGCGCACCGCCTTGCCGCGAAGGAAGCGCTGTCGCAGGATCGGTGAAGCGCGGGCCCGCTTGTTTCATCCTGAAACGAAAAGTCAAACTCTTGCCGTTTTCGTGGTTTTCAACCACGACAGGGACAAGGCGCCTGTGCACGACAGGCAGTTCGGCGGGGTTCCATGCGGTGAATGTCCTTTGTGAGAAGCCATTCACCCTTTGGTAACCCAGATTAAATCAAAATGAAGCGAATGGGCGGGCGCGCAGTCGGCCTGC
The DNA here is from genome assembly GCF_044056035.1 of Aminobacter sp. UC22_36. Classification (NCBI taxonomy): domain Bacteria; kingdom Pseudomonadati; phylum Pseudomonadota; class Alphaproteobacteria; order Hyphomicrobiales; family Phyllobacteriaceae; genus Aminobacter; species Aminobacter sp. UC22_36. The sequence continues at coordinate 437,626 of NZ_CP171996.1, read as the reverse complement.
CCCGCTCCATTTGAGGTACAGGAAAAGCGATGCGCGGTTTGATAGCTACAATTTCGGGTCTGGTGCTTGCAGTGTCGGCAATGCCGGCACTCGCCCAGTCGGCGACCAAGATCGGCCAGCACAACGACTGGGGCACCTACAGCTACCAGGCCCAGAACGGCAAGGTCTGCTACGTGCTGACGGTGCCGACCGACAAGCAGCCGCCGACGCTAGACCATGGCGACATGTTCTTCTTCGTCAGCCAGCGTCCGGGCCAGAAGGTCTCGTTCGAGCCGCAGTTCATTGCCGGCTACAATTTCCAGGAAAACTCCAAGGTCTCCGTCACCATCGACGGCAAGAGCTTCTCCATGTTCACCAAGGGCAAATCGGCCTGGGTCGAGAACGCGGCCGAAGAGCCGGCCCTGATCGCCGCCATGAAAGGCGGTTCCGACATGAAGGTGTCGGCCAAGTCCGGCCGCGGCAACCCGACAAGCTACGTCTTCTCGCTCAAGGGCATTTCGGCGGCGCTGACGTCGATCACCAGCTGCAAGTAACAGCGCTCGATATGTATTTCGAAAGCCGGGCGATCCGATCGCCCGGCTTTTTTGTTACCGCAGCATTGAAGGCTTGAAGATGCACAGGATTGTTGACGGAACCAAAACCCACGTTGATGCGGCAGCGACCATCTGGGCGCGGGCGACGGCGGCGCGCGACAATGATCCCGACGTCGCCACGTTGGACGAAGCCAGGCCGGTCATCGCGCGCGTGCTGGCGAGCTCGCCGCACGCCCTGCTCGCGGTCGCCGAAACCGACGCTGGAACTGCCGTTGCCTTTGGCGCCATCGCGCCCATTGCGGGCGAGGACAGTGTGGCGGAACTCCACTATTTCGGCGTCGACCCGGACCATTGGGGCAAGGGCGCGGCAGCCGAGCTGTTGGCCGGCATCGCGACATTGCTGCGCGAGCGCGGTTTCGAAACAGCCCAGCTTGCGGTCTATGCCGACAATGATCGCGCTATCAGGCTCTATGAGCGCCTGGGCTGGCGCCGCTTGGGCGAGCTGGTGCAGCACCAACGCAGCGGCCGGCCGGAACAGCGCTACCAGCTGGTGCTCCGTCAAACGGGCGCAAGCTGAGGCCCCGGGCCGGGCTACGATACAGCCGGGCGGCTCAGCGCGTTGAACAGGCCAGAAGCCCATTGTGGCGCAATCAGCCAGATCGCCAGGGCGGCGATGGCGACCGCCTGCAGGGCAATGATCGCGTAAAGCCTGCTGCGAAACGGCTCCTTGCGGGTTTTGTGGCGAAACAGATGCTGGGCCGACAATGCGCCCAGGCTGCCGCCGGCGAAGGCGAGCCAGAGCAGGGTTTTCTCGGGGATGCGCCGCGCGCCATTGCGGGCCAGCCGCTTGTCGCACCAGAAGGCAGCGAACGCCGCAACATTGACGGCGAGCACCACCAGGACGATGTGTAGGATGTTGCTCATCCGCCTAGCATCCCGTCCAATGCCTAACAGAACGCAAAGCTGCGGCACAAATGCATGGCCGCCAAAACGTGACGCGGCGACAGACCTGTGATATGTCGCCCCAAAATCCTACATTTGCCGAGATATCAACCTAGCTGAGCCTGAATGACCCTTTCGCTCGACCTCACCACCGATGCTACCCGAGACGCGTTGCGCGCCCGTGCGACAGCAGCTGTCAAGGAGTCGCTGATCGGCCTCACCCGCGAGGAGCTTGCCGAAGCGCTCATTGCCTCCGGCACCGTTCCCGAGCGCCAGGCCAGGATGCGTGTCCAGCAGCTCTGGCACTGGCTCTATGTTCGCGGCGTCTCCGACTTCGCCGACATGTTCAACATCTCCAAGGACCTGCGCGCAGAACTGGCCAAGCACTTCACCATCGCGCGCCCGGAGATCGTCGAGGAGCAGATTTCCTCCGACGGCACGCGCAAGTGGCTGTTCCGCTTTCCGCCACGCGGCGCTGGCCGTCCGGTTGAGATCGAGACCGTCTACATCCCCGAGGAAGGCCGCGGCACGCTGTGCATCTCGTCCCAGGTCGGCTGCACGCTGACCTGCTCGTTCTGCCACACCGGCACGCAGAAGCTGGTGCGCAATCTGACGGCGGAAGAGATCCTGACGCAGCTGATGACGGCGCGCGACCGGCTCGGCGATTTCCCCGAGCGCAACACGCCCGACGGCGCCATCGTGCCGGCCGAAGGCCGCAAGATCTCCAACATCGTCATGATGGGCATGGGTGAGCCGCTCTACAATTTCGAGGCGGTGAAGAAGGCATTGCTGATCGCCTCCGATGGCGACGGGCTGTCACTGTCCAAGCGCCGCATCACGCTGTCGACCTCGGGCGTCGTGCCGGAGATCTTCCGCACCGGCGAGGAGATCGGCGTCATGCTGGCGATCTCGCTGCATGCCACCAATGACGATTTGCGCGACCTGCTCGTGCCGATCAACAAGAAGTACCCGCTCAAGGAACTGATCGAGGCCTGCCGCGCCTATCCCGGCCTGTCCAACGCCCGCCGCATCACCTTCGAATATGTGATGCTCAAGGACGTCAACGACAGCCTCGAAGACGCCAAGGCGCTGGTCAAGCTCTTGCGCGGCGTTCCCGCCAAGATCAATTTGATCCCGTTCAACCCCTGGCCCGGCACCAACTACCAGTGCTCGGACTGGGAAACGATCGAGAAGTTCGCCGACTACATCAACAATGCCGGCTACGCCTCGCCGATCCGCACCCCGCGCGGCCGCGACATCCTCGCCGCCTGCGGCCAGCTCAAGTCGGAATCCGAGCGCATGAAGAAGAGCGAGCGCCTAGCGCTCGAGGCAATGATGATTGCAGGGCACGGCGAGGCGTGAGCCGCGTCCTGCTCTATCTCGGCAAGTTCGCCCACATGGTGCTGGGCTATCTCGCGGCGTCGCTCGCCGCCAGCGCTTTTCTCAATATGGTCTTCCTCGGCGCCGCCGGCCTGATGGCCGCCGACATACCGCCCGAGGTCGCCACCGGGTCGATGGTCTTCACCATCCCCTTCACCGCGCTTTTCGTCGCCTATTTCGGCTTTGTGCCGGCGGTCGTCGTCATGCTGCTCGCCGAATTGCTCGGCAAGCGCGACTGGCTGTTCTACGCACTCGCCGGCGGCTTCGTGGCACTGGTGTTCATCGGCTTCGCCTACCAGAGCGGCGACCACGGCTTCGCTTACCGCGATCCGCTGCTGCCGGTCTCGATCATCGGCAGCGGCCTGATCGGCGGCATCGCCTACTGGTTCATCACCGGCCGTTTTGCCGGGACGCTCAGGCCTACTTCGCCTGCGCCGTAAGGATCTTCAGCGCAAACGCCGAGAACACGCCGGCGAACAGATAGTCGACGATGCGTGTCACCTTGGGGCTCTTCCTGAGCAGGCCGGCGAACCTGTCGGCGGCGATCACCATCGGCGCCGTCACCGGCAGCGACAGGATGATGAACATCGCGCCGAGAAAGAACAGCTTGCCCGGCGCATTGGTATCGTGGGCCGAAACGAACTGCGGCAGGAAGGTCATGAAGAACAGGATGATCTTCGGGTTGAGCAGGTTGATGCCGAGCCCGGTCGCCCAGTTCTGGAACATCGAACGCGGTGCCCGCTTGGTGGTATCGGGTGAAAATGCCGAGCCCTTGGTGATCGCCTGGAAGGCGAGCCAGACGAGGTAGCCGGCGCCGACGATCTTGAGCGCCATGAAGGCCTGCGGCGAGGCGACGATCAGCGCCGACAGCCCGAGCGCCACCAGCGTGGTGTGGAAGACGATGCCGGTCATCGCCCCGGCCATGCAGGCAAAGCCCGCCTTGCGGCCTTCCGACAGCGCCCGGCCGACGAACAAGGTCATGTCGGGTCCAGGCGTGATCGCGATGATGAAGGTTGCGATCGCAAACTGGATGATGGTCGACCAATCGGGAATGAAGGTCATGTCGGGCCGCCGGTTCTGCCTGAAAGGCAAGGGTTGTGGGGAATTCAAGACAAAAGCCCTACCCGCACCCATTCGGCGCTTCAACAGGAAAATGACAGGCCAGAGCGTCGTGCGTCTGGATGAATGCGCGGACGCGCCAAACCATTGGGCCTGCGCCGCCGAACCGTTTCGATCCGGCGGCGTGACCGATTTGGATCAACTGGCGAAGTAATTCTGCGTGCCATGCGCTTCGATCGCCTCGGCAAGCCGGGCGAGCGCATGGACATAGGCGGCCGTGCGCACCGAAACGTCCTTGGCCTTGGCGACATCCCAGATGGCGCGGCCCTCGCGCTCCATGATGGTGCGCAGGCGGTCGTGGATCTCCTCGATCGGCCAGTAGTAGCCCTGGCGGTTCTGCACCCACTCGAAATAGGAGACGGTCACGCCGCCGGCGTTGGCCAGGATGTCGGGCAGGACGACGATGCCTTTCTTCTCCAGCACCTCATCGGCCTCCGCGGTGACCGGGCCGTTGGCCAGTTCGAGCACAATGCGGGCCTTGACCTGGTCGGCATTGTCGATGCGGATCATGTTCTCCAGCGCCGACGGCACCAGGATGTCGCAGTCGACGCCGACAAGCGCATTGCCGTCGAGCAGTTGGTGGCCGGCGTGACCGGCGGTGGTGACGACCGAACGACCGCTGTCCTTGGCGACGAACAGCCGGTCGAGGTCGAGACCACCGGCGGCCTGCACCGCCCCTTCGGAATCCGACACGGCAACGATCTTGTGGCCATCCGAGGCAAGCAAGCGGGCGATGTGCTGGCCGGCATTGCCAAAACCCTGCACGGCGATGCGCAAGCTGCCCCTGAGGCCGAGCTCCTCGGCAAGATGGCGAACGAGATAGAAGCCACCGCGCGCGGTCGCGTCGCCGCGGCCGAGCGAACCGCCCAGCGCCAGCGGCTTGCCGGTGATGACGGCGGGCGAAGCCTGTCCGACGATCTGGGCGTATTCATCGGCCATCCAGCCCATGATCATCGAGTTGGTGTAGACGTCGGGCGCCGGGATGTCCCGATCCGGTCCGATGATGCGGGCGAAAGCCTGTAGGCACGGGACAGCCGCTCCAGTTCCGCCTTGGACAGCTTGCGCGGATCGACCTGCACGGCACCCTTGCCGCCGCCGTAAGGCAGGTTCATCACGGCGCATTTGAAGGTCATCCAGAACGCCAGCATCTCGACCTCGTCGGCGGTCGATTCCGGGTGGAAGCGGATGCCGCCCTTGGTCGGTCCGCGCGTGTCGTCATAGCGGCAGCGCCAGGCGAGGAAGGATTTGCGCGAGCCATCGTCCATGCGGATCATCAGGCGGGCCTTGGTGGTCTCGCGGGCAAATTTCAGTTTCTCGATCACGTCGGCATCGACGTTGAGATGTTTCGCTGCCTCGTCGAGGCGCACGAGTGCGTGATCAAGAAGACTGACTTCTGACATATGTAAATTTCCTGTCGCAATTGGTACTGAGCCGGCAGCTACGCCGCAGGCATTCACCCGCCTGCATAAATATTCACCACAGTTCAATACCGAAGAAGGTCGCAGCTCTTCCGCAAGGTCAGGTCCAGAACTGTCTTTGGCCGGACAACACAGCCGATCGCTTATATTTCCGTCGCCAAATGGGGGGCCGAAGACGAATGGTCCAGGCCAAGATTCCTTTTGGTCCTGCTTGGTTGCGCAAAGCGGATTTGCGGCATCGGCGCACAGCGCGCCGCAGCGGACAGGTTGACTTGCCCAGCCGCGCATCATCCAACTGCCGCCGCAGACAGGAGTAGGTGATGCAGGCAGTTTTCGACGGCCACAACGACGTGCTTTATCGGTTGTGGAACAATGCCGCCAAGGGCGCTGACCCGGTGGCCGAGTTCATCGAAGGCACCAAGCAAGGCCATATCGACATGCCCCGCGCCCAAAAAGGCGGCCTCGTCGGCGGCCTGTGCGCGATCTACATCACCTCTGCCAGCATGCCCGACGAGCAGCGCGACGAAAACGGCCACTACGCCATTCCGCTGTGCAAGCCGCTCGAACGCGCGCCTTCGCTCGACATCGCCCTCGACATGGCTTCGATCGCCTTCAGGATCGAGCGGGCCGGCGGCTGGAAGATCTGCCGCACGGGCGCCGACATCGACGCCGCGCGTGCCCAAGGCAAGTTCGCCGCCGTGCTGCACATGGAGGGCTGCGAGGCGATCGACGCCGATCTTGCCGCACTCGACGTGTTCTACGCCGCCGGCCTGCGTTCGCTCGGCCCGGTGTGGAGCCGCAACACCGTATTTGGCCATGGCGTGCCTTTTGCCTTCCCGTCGAGCCCCGACACCGGTCCGGGCCTGACTGAAGCCGGCAAGCGGCTGGTCAAGGAATGCAACCGCATCGGCATCGCCATCGATCTCGCCCACATCACCGAAAAGGGTTTCTGGGACGTGGCGAAGCTCAGCGACCAGCCGCTGATTGTCAGCCACTCCAACGTCCATGCGATCACGCCGATCAGCCGCAACCTGACCGACAAGCAGCTTGCCGCCGTGCGCGAAAGCAACGGCCTGGTCGGGCTCAACTTCGCCGTCACCATGCTGCGCGAGGACGGCGCCAAGAACACCGACACCCCGCTCTCAGACATGATCCGCCACATCGACTATCTCGTCGAGCATGTCGGCATCGACGGCGTGGCGCTCGGTTCGGACTTCGACGGCGCCACGATGCCGGCCGAGATCGGCGACGCGACAGGGCTTCAGAACCTCGTTGCCGCCCTGCGCAACGCTGGATATGGTGACGCCGATCTGGCGAAAATCTGCCGCGACAACTGGCTGAGGGTCTTGCGCTCGGCCTGGCATGAAGCGACGGCCTAACAACAAATAATTCGTCAACCTGGGGAACTGAAAAAATGATGATCGGTAAAATGAACGGGCATTTCCGTCTGATGCTTGCTGGCGCCGCTTTGTCGGCGATGGTCTTCGCGGCACCCGCGCTTGCGGTGACGCCGGCCGACACGCTGGTCCAGGCCTGGGCCATCGACGACACCATCACGCTCGACCCGGCTGAGTCCTTCGAGCTCAGCCCGGCCGAATTCCTCGGCAACGCTTACGACATGCTGGTACGCCTCGACATCAGCGACACCACCAAGGTACGCGCCGGCGTCGCCGAGAGCTGGACGGTTTCCGACGACGGCCTGGTCTACACTTTCAAGCTCAAGCCCGGCCTCAAATTCGCCTCCGGCAATCCGATCACCGCCAAAGACGTCGCCTGGTCGTTCGAGCGCGTCGTCAAGCTCGACAAGAGCCCGGCCTTCATCCTCACCCAGTTCGGCCTGACCAAGGACAATGTCACTGACAAGGCCAAGGCCGTCGACGACAGCACCTTCGTCTTCACCGTCGACAAGTCCTACGCTCCGTCCTTCGTGCTCAACTGCCTGACCGCCACCGTCGGTGCCGTGATGGACAGCAAGCTTGTGCTCGAACACGTCGCCCCGGTGACGCCGACCGACGACTACAAGTTCGACAATGACTTCGGCAATGGCTGGCTCAAGACAGGTTATGCCGGCTCGGGACCGTTCAAGATCCGCGACTGGCGCGCCAACGAGATCCTCGTGCTCGAGCGCAACGACAACTACTACGGCGACAAGCCGGCACTTGCCCGCGTCATCTATCGCCACGTCAAGGAGAGTGCGACCCAGCGCCTGATGCTTGAGGCCGGCGACATCGACATCGCCCGTAATCTCGAGCCTGGCGACCTGGACGCCATTTCCAAGAACGCCGAACTGACCACCACCAGCGCGCCCAAGGGCACGGTCTACTACATCAGCCTCAACCAGAAGAACCCCAACCTGGCCAAGCCCGAAGTGCGCCAGGCGCTCAAATATCTGGTCGACTACGATGCCATCGGCTCGACGCTGATCAAGGGCATCGGCGAAATCCGCCAGACCTACCAGGCCAAGGGCGTGCTCGGTGCGCTCGAACTCGAACCCATTCACCTTCGACGTCGCCAAGGCCAAGGAGCTGCTGGAAAAGGCAGGCCTGAAGGACGGCTTCACCGTCACCATGGACGTCCGCAACACCCAGCCGGTCACCGGCATCGCCGAATCCTTCCAGCAGACAGTCGGCCAGGCCGGCGTCAAGCTTGAGATCATTCCCGGCGACGGCAAGCAGACGCTGACCAAGTACCGTGCCCGCAACCACGACATGTATATCGGCCAGTGGGGCATGGATTACTGGGATCCGAACTCGAATGCCGAGACCTTCACCTCCAACCCCAACAATGCCGACGACGGCACGGTGAAGACGCTGGCCTGGCGCAATGCCTGGGACGTGCCGGAGCTGACCGAAAAGACCAAGGCGGCCCTTCTGGAGCGCGACAACGACAAGCGCGCCACCATGTACAAGGAACTGCAGCAGGCGGCACTCGACACCAGCCCGTTCCTGCTGATCTTCCAGCAGACCGAAGTCGCGGGCCTGCGCGGCAACGTCAAGAACTACAAGCTCGGGCCGAACTTCGACTCGAACTTCGTCGCTCCCGTGACCAAGGACTGATCTCTTACAGCGCCGCGCCTCTTTGGATGCGCAAAGGACGCTGTAGCAAACGAGTCTGTGCATGATCCTTTCCGAAAATCGGTAGCGATTTTCGGGGGTCATGCACAAAAGGATCAGTCCGTTGAGCAGCATGGAAAACCAGACGCAAGCGAGGCGCGCCAACAGGCGCGCCTCCGCCATTCTCAAGTCCGTCGCCGGTTTTGTGGTGATCGTGGCCACGACCTATCTCGGCCTGTTGGCGGTGACCTTCTTCATCGGCCGCGTCGTGCCGATCGACCCCGTTCTCGCCATCGTCGGCGACCGGGCGCCCGCTCATGTCGTCGAGCGCACGCGTGAGGAGATGGGCTTCAACCTGCCCTACTACCAGCAGTTCTACCTCTATGTGAAAGGCGTGCTGCAGGGCGATTTCGGCACCTCGGTGCTGACCACCAATGCAGTGATGGCCGACATCCGCCGCGTCTTTCCGGCCACCATGGAACTCGCCACCGTCGGCACCATCATCGGTGCCGCCCTCGGCATTCCGCTCGGCGTGCTGGCCGCCGTCAAGCGCGGCAGCCTTGCCGACCAGGTCGTGCGCATTATCGGCCTGATCGGCTATTCGGTGCCGATCTTCTGGCTCGGCCTTTTGGCACTGCTGGTGTTCTACGCCCGGCTCGGTTGGACCGCCGGCCCCGGCCGCATCGACGTGGTGTTCGAATACACCTTCACGCCGATCACCGGCTTTTATTTGCTCGACGCTGTGCTCAACCGCGACTGGGCGGCGTTCAAGGACATCTTCGCCCACATCATCTTGCCGGCCTCGCTGCTCGGCTATTTCTCGCTCGCCTATATCAGCCGCATGACGCGGTCGTTCATGCTCAACGAGCTCAGCCAGGAATACATCGTCGCCGCACGCGCCAAGGGCCTGTCGGAAACCCGCATCATCTGGGGTCACGCGCTGCGCAATGCCGCGGTGCCGCTGGTGACGGTGATCGCGCTGTCTTATGCCGGTTTGCTCGAAGGCTCGGTGCTGACCGAAACGGTATTCGCCTGGCCCGGACTTGGCCTCTACATCACCAACTCGCTGCAGAACGCCGACATGAATGCGGTGCTTGGCGGCACGATCGTCATCGGTTCGGTGTTCATCGCACTCAACCTGTTGTCCGACCTGCTCTATCGCCTGCTCGACCCAAGGACGCGGATCCGATGAGCGACACAACAATGACCCGCCGCGATTGGCTTCTCACCGACAGGCCGCAATCGCGCCTGCAGGCGCGGCTCGGCCGCGCCTATCTGACCTGGAGCCGTTTTGCCGCAAACAAGCTGGCCGTCATCGGCCTCGGCATTATCTTGCTGCTGCTGTTCGTCGCCGCATTCGCGCCGCTGCTCGCGCCGCATTCGCCCTATATCGGCGACCTCAAGAACGCCCGCCTGCTGGCGCCCAGTGCCGCCAATTGGCTCGGCACCGACGACCAGGGCCGCGACATCCTCTCGCGCCTGATCTATGGCTCGCGGCTGACCTTGCAGGTCATCGTGCTGGTGGCGGTCATCGCCGCTCCGATCGGCCTGCTGGTGGGCACGGCGGCTGGCTATGCCGGCGGCTGGATCGACGCCGTGCTGATGCGCATCACCGACATCTTCCTCGCCTTTCCCAAGCTGGTGCTGGCACTGGCCTTTGTGGCGGCGCTCGGTCCCGGCATCGAAAACGCCATCATCGCCATCGCCCTGACCTCGTGGCCACCCTACGCCCGTATCGCCCGCGCCGAAACGCTGACAGTGCGCAACTCCGACTACATCGCGGCGGTCAAGCTGATGGGTGCCTCGCCGATGCGCATCGTGTTGCGCCACATCATGCCTTTGTGCATCTCCTCGCTGATCGTCCGCGTCACTCTCGACATGGCCGGCATCATCCTGACCGCCGCCGGTCTCGGCTTCCTCGGCCTCGGGGCGCAGCCACCGCTGCCCGAATGGGGCGCGATGATCGCCTCGGGGCGCCGCTTCATCCTCGACCAATGGTGGGTTGCGGCCGCGCCCGGTGCCGCGATCCTCATCGTCAGCCTCGGCTTCAACCTGCTCGGCGACGGGCTGCGCGATGCACTCGATACACGCAGCGGTGGCCAATGAGCACGCTGCTGCATGTCGAAAACCTCAGCGTCTCCTTCCCCACCCGCACCGGGGTGGTCGAAGCGGTGCGCGGTGTCTCCTTCGCGCTCGGACAGGAACGTCTCGGCATCGTCGGCGAGTCCGGTTCGGGCAAGTCGCAGACCGGGCGCGCCATCATGGGGCTGACGCCGCAACAGGCCGAGATCAGGGCGAAGCGGCTCGAATTCAGCGGCATCGACCTGCTCAAGGCCTCCGCTGCCGAGCGCCGGGCGCTGCGCGGCAACCGCATCGCCATGATCCTGCAGGACCCGAAATATTCGCTCGATCCGGTCATGACCATCGGCCGGCAGATCGTCGAGACGCTGCGCACGCATGAGAAGATCGGCAAGTCGACAGCACGCGAGCGCGCGCTCGACATGCTCGCCGCCGTCCAGATCCGCGACCCCAGGCGTGTCTACGATCTCTACCCGCACGAGGTGTCGGGCGGCATGGGCCAGCGCGCCATGATCGCGATGATGCTGATTGCCGGTCCTGAACTTCTGATCGCCGACGAACCGACCTCGGCGCTCGACGTCACCGTCCAACTCGACATCTTGCGCATCCTCGACCGGCTGGTCATCGACCGCGGCATGGGACTGATCTTCATCTCGCATGATTTGCGCCTGGTCTCGACCTTCTGCGACCGGGTCATCGTCATGTATGCCGGCAAGATCGTCGAGGAATTGAAGGCCTCCGAACTGTCGCAGGCGAAGCACCCCTACACGCAAGGCCTGCTCAACTGCATGCCCAAGATCGGCTCCGACCGGCATCCGCTGCCCGTGCTCGACCGCCAGCCGGAGTGGCTGCTTTGACCCCTGCCCTTGCCATCGATCGCCTGCGCGTCGTCTACGACGAGTTCATCGCACTCAAGGACGTCAGCCTGACGGTTGCCCAGGGCGAATCCTTCGGCCTGGTTGGCGAATCTGGCTCCGGCAAGTCGACGCTGCTGCGTGCCGTCGCCGGTCTGGCGCCTGTGACCTCTGGTACCATCGACGTTGCCGGCAAGCGCCTGGGCAAGACCCGCGACAAGGAATTCTACCGTCAGGTGCAGATGGTGTTCCAGGACCCCTACGGGTCGCTGCACCCGCGCCAGACGGTCGACCGGCTGCTGCTCGAGCCGCTCGACATCCACGGCTTTGCCGACACCGAAAAGCGCATCCAGCGCGCGCTCGACGAGGTCGGCCTCGGCTCCGGCTTCCGTTTCCGCTATTCGCACCAGCTCTCCGGCGGTCAGCGCCAGCGCGTCGCCATTGCCCGCGCGCTGATCCTCGAACCTTCGGTGCTTCTGCTCGACGAACCTACATCGGCGCTCGACGCTTCGGTGCAGGCCGAAGTGCTGAATCTGCTCGAACAGATCCGTCGCGACCGCAAGCTGACCTTCGTCATGGTCAGCCACGACCTTGGCGTCATCACCCATATGTGCGAACGCTTGATGGTCATGCAAAGTGGCGAGGAGGTCGAGCGGCTGGAGGCCGGCGACCTCGCCACGCGCAACGTCGCCAAGGAATACACACGCAACCTGCTGGTGGCGAGCGAAGGATTCGTGCGCGACGCCTGACACCGCTTGCGCGCGGCAGCACTTGCCTGCAATTCTGGCATCAAGGGGCAACCGTCCCCAATCGCAACATCAGGTGTTTCCAATGCTCCTTGGCATCGACCCGCTGCTCGGCCCCGACGTGCTCTACGTGCTCCGCGCCATGGGCCATGGCGACGATCTGATCGTCGCCGATGCCAACTTCCCCGCCGATGCCATGGCCAGGCAAACTGTCTATGGCCGTCCCTTGCGCATCGACGGCGACATTGTCAGCGTGATGAAGGCAGTGCTTTCGGTCATGCCCGTCGACACCTTCGTCGACGATGCCTTCGGCCGCATGGAAGTGGTTGGCAAGCCGGACGAGATTCCCGATGTCCAGCGCGAGGTCGGCAAGCTGATCGCGGGCACCGGCACCAAAATGGTCGGCATCGAGCGCTTCGCCTTCTACGAACGCGCCAAAAAGGCCTACGCCGTCATCCAGACGCAGGAGCGCCGCTTCTACGCTGACTTCGCCGTCCGCAAGGGCGTGGTGCCGCCTGACGCTTAAGACATTTCGGTTGACCTAGAGCTACCCCTCATCCGCCTGCCGGCACCTTCTCCTCGTAAACGGGGGGAAGGAACAAGCGGCAACGCTGACGCCCCCTCTCCCCGTCTGGGAGGACAGGCTAAGGGTGAGGGGCAGAGCGGCCCTGGCCAAAGATACCTATGACAGCGACAGCTTCGCCGCGACGTCCTTGAGCAGCACAAGCGTCTGGTCGATGTCGGTCTGCTTGTCGTCCAGCCGCTGGATATAGGGGCAGGTCAGCACGGCAATCGCGTAGCCGTCGGGCGACAGGATCGGCACCGAGATGTCGTCGATGGCGCGCATCTGCTGGCTCGGGCCGACCCGATGGCCGGCGTCTCGGTAGCCGGTCAATGTCGGCTCCAGTTTTTCACGCACGTCAGCCAGCTTCGTGCCTTCCCAGCGTGCCGCGACCTCGGCCTTCGAATGCTCGTCCTGGAAGGCAAGCAGGATGTGGCCGGAGCTGGTGGTGAGAAGCTCGATATGGGCGCCGATGCGGATGCCGAACTCCCAGTTACCGGGGCAGCTGGCATGCGCCACCACGATCGCCGCGTCGCGGTCGGGCGCCACCAGGTGGCATGACTGGCCGGCGGCCAGCGAGAACGTATCCATCAGCGGCTGCGCCCGCGCCACCAGCCGGCGCACCGGCGGGTGCCGGTGCGCGAGGATGAACAGCTTCATCGTCAGTGCATAACGGTCGCCTTCGGGCGAACGGCTGACGAAGTCGCGCGCCACAAGACGTTCGAGCATACGATAGACCTCGCTCGGTCCGCGCCCCATCGCCTTGACGATCTCGGCGCGCGTCAGCCCGCCCGGCTGCTCTGAAAGCAGCTCCAGAATATCCAGCCCCTTGTCGAGCGCGGGCGCGCGGTAGCGCTCGTCCTTGTCGACGCTGTTGGCGGTCTTTGAAGGCCCTTTTGGCATCGCTCGAAATCCTCCCTGTCGATCCGCCTCGCATTTCCCCATTGCAAGGTCGGTTCATTTATGAATAGTATGTTCGTATATAGACAGACGCAAGCAGTTTGCTGGGAGGGCAACGGTTATGCGACTAAGCGGGAAACGCATCTTCATTTCCGCCGCCGCCCAAGGCATTGGCCGCGCCAGTGCGCTGGCCTGCGCCGCGGAAGGCGCCCACATCATTGCCACCGATATCAACGCCGAGGCCCTGGCAGCGCTGGCCAACGAAAGCGATCGCATCGAGACCCATCGTCTCGACGTGCGTGATGGCGCGGCAGTCGCCGCCTTCGCCAAGCAGCAGGCACCGCTCGACGGGCTCTTCAACTGCGCCGGTTTCGTCCACAACGGCACCATCATGGACTGCAGCGACGAGGACTGGGATTTCAGCTTCGACCTCAACGTCAAGAGCATGTACCGCACCACCAGGGCGTTCCTGCCCGGCATGCTGGAGCAGGCTGAAAAGACTGGCAGCGTTGCCATCCTCAACATGGCGTCGATGGCCTCGTCGATCAAAGGCTTCCCCAACCGGCTGCTCTACGGCGCCACCAAGGCTGCGGTAATCGGCTTCACCAAGGGTATGGCCGCCGACTTCATCCGCCGCGGCGTGCGCTGCAACGCGCTCTGCCCCGGCACCGTCGACACACCCTCGCTGCGCGGCCGTATCGCCGCCGCCGCCGACCCGGTGCAGGCGGAGAAGGACTTCATCGCCCGCCAGCCGATCGGCCGGCTCGCCACCGTCGACGACATCGCGCCGCTGGTGGTCTACCTGCTGTCCGACGAGTCCCGCTTCGTCACCGGCCAGGCTGTCCTGGTCGACGGCGGCGTCACCATCTAGGCGGAGCGGCGGCCATGATCGAAAGGATCGACGGCCACTGTCACTACTGGGCGCTCCAGCGTGGCGATTACGGCTGGCTGACGCCTGACGCCGCGCATCTCGCGCCGATCTATCGCGACTTTGGCGCAGCCGAGATGCGGCCGCTCGCCGAGACAGCTGGCATAGGCCAGCGCATCCTGGTCCAGGCCGCCCCCACTGAAGCCGAAACGGATTTCCTGCTCGATCAAGGGCGCGAAGACAAAGCGGTGGCCGGCGTCGTCGGCTGGGTCGATTTGTCGGCGGCCGAAAGCGTGGCCTCTCTGGGCCGCCTGGCGAAAAACCCGCTATTCAAGGGCGTCCGGCCAATGCTGCAGGATCTCGATGATCCCGACTGGATCGCCACCCGCCCGCATCCGCAGGCCATCGCCGCGCTGAAGCGTCTTGGCCTGCGTTTCGACGCGCTGGTCATGCCGCAACATCTTGCGGCGCTGAAGCGTTTCGTCGATGCCAATCCTGACTTGCCCGTCATCATCGACCACGCCGCCAAGCCGGCACTCGCCACTGAAGCCAGCGATCCACGCCACGCCATGTGGGAGACCGGCATGGCAGCTCTTGCCCGTTCACCCCAGGTCTATCTGCAAGCTTTCCGGCCTGCTCACCGAATTGCCTGTCGAGCGTCGCTCGACGCCGGAAAGGGCCGTTGCGGCTCTCCGGCCGACTGTCGAGAAACTGCTGGCGTGGTTCGGGCCGCGCCGCATCGTCTGGGGCTCGGACTGGCCGGTCCTGACCCTGGCTGCAAGCTTCGGCGGCTGGGTCAAGGTCACCGAACTCTTGCTGGACGGTCTCAGCGCCAGCGAACGGACGCAGATCCTGGCCGGAGCTGCCCAGCGCTTCTACGGCCTCGAAGGAGGACGCGCATGACCGCCCTCGTCGTCATGAAGGATATCGGCAAGTCGTTCCCCGGCGTGCGCGCCCTGCACAATGCCCAGCTCGAGCTGCGCGCGGGCGAGGTCCACGCCTTGATGGGCGAGAATGGCGCCGGCAAGTCGACGCTGATGAAGATCCTCGCCGGCATCTACCGGCGCGACGCCGGCGAAATCCTGCTCGACGGCAAGTCGGTCGAGATCAACTCGCCGCGCCAGGCGCAGGACCTCGGCATCGGCATCATCCATCAGGAACTCAACCTGATGCCACATCTGACCGCGGCGCAGAACATCTTCATCGGCCGCGAGCCGCGCAAGGCTGGCGGCTTGCTGCTCGACGAGGCCAGGCTCAATGCCAAAGCGGCGGAAATCTTCGCCAGCATGCATCTCAAGCTCGACCCACGCACGCCGGTCGGCGGCTTGACGATTGCCCGCCAGCAGATGGTCGAGATCGCCAAGGCGTTGTCCTACCGTTCGCGCGTGCTGATCATGGATGAGCCGACAGCTGCCTTGAACGATGCCGAGATCGCCGAGCTTTTCGCCATCATCGACAGGCTCAAGGCCGAAGGCGTCGGCATCGTCTACATCTCGCACAAGATGGATGAACTGAAGCGCATCGCCGACCGCGTCACGGTCATGCGCGACAGCGAATATATCGGCACGGTGCCGGCCGCCGAAACGCCCGTCGACAAGATCATCTCGATGATGGTCGGCCGCGCCCTGACCGATGAGCGCCCCGACATACCGGACCATGCCACTTCCGAGGTCGTGCTCGAAGTCAAACACCTCAATCGCGGCACGGTCATCCGCGACGTCAGCCTTTCTGTCCGCAAGGGCGAAATCCTCGGCTTCGCCGGCCTGATGGGTGCGGGCCGTACCGAGGTCGCCCGCGCCGTCTTCGGCGCCGACCGCCGCGACAGCGGCGACATCTACATGCACGGCAAAAAGGTCGACATCCGCATCCCGCAGGACGCGGTGCGCGCCGGCATCGGCTACCTCTCCGAGGACCGCAAGCATTTCGGCCTCGCCACCGGCATGGACGTGCGCAACAACGTCGTTTTGGCCAGCCTCGCCCGCTTCACCGGCTCCGGCGGGCTGCTCAGGGAAGCCGCGATGCACGACGCGGCCGCACGCTACATCGACCAGCTCGCGATCAAGACGCCGTCCGACCGGCAGGAAGTGCGTCTGCTCTCCGGCGGCAACCAGCAGAAGATCGTCATCGCCAAATGGCTTTTGCGCGACTGCGAGGTGCTGATCTTCGACGAGCCGACGCGCGGCATCGATGTCGGCGCCAAGAACGAGATCTACAAGCTGTTGAACGCGCTGGCCAAGCAGGGCCGCGCCATCATCGTCATCTCGTCGGAACTGCCCGAGGTGCTCAGGCTCAGCCATCGCATCGCCGTCATGTGCGAAGGCCGGCTGACCGGCATCCTGCCTGGCGGCGCCAGCCAGGAAGAGATCATGCATCTGGCGACACTTCGCGGCGACGCCGTCAACAAACAAGATAAGCCGGCAAAGGGAGAGGCCAAATGAGTGCAACCGCATCCACAGCAAGCGTCTCGACCGCGGCGCGATTCTCGGGCGCCCAGCACCGGCTGCTCGCTTTCGCCAGCCTGATCATACTAGTCGCGGTGTTCAGCTTCGCCTCACCCAATTTCATGCAGACCTCCAACATCATCGCCATCCTGCAGGCGACGTCGGTCAACGGTGTGCTGGCGATCGCCGCAACGCTTGTCATCATCACCGGCGGCATCGACCTTTCGGTCGGTACGCTGATGACCTTCTGCGCCGTCATCGCAGGCGTGGTGCTGACCTTCTGGGGCATGCCGCTCGGCCTCGGCGTGCTGGCGGCCATCCTTGCGGGTGCCGCCAGCGGCACGCTATCGGGCACCTTCGTCGCCAAGCTCAAGATCCCGCCCTTCATCGCCACGCTCGGCATGATGCTGATCCTCAAGGGACTGTCGCTTGTCATCTCGGGCACCCGTCCGATCTATTTCAACAACACGCCAGGCTTCACCCAGATCTCGCAAGGGTCGCTGATCGGCACGGTCATCCCTGGCCTGCCGATCCCCAATGGCGTGCTGATCCTGTTCCTGGTCGCGATCGCAACGAGCTTCATCCTCGAACGCACCATCCTTGGCCGCTTCACTTTCGCGCTCGGTTCCAACGAGGAGGCCGTGCGGCTGTCCGGCGTCAACACCGACCGCTGGAAGATCGCCGTCTATGCACTTTCCGGCAGCATCTGCGGCATCGCCGGCCTGCTCATCGCCTCGCGCCTCAACTCGGCCCAGCCGGCGCTCGGCCAGGGTTACGAGCTCGACGCCATCGCGGCCGTCGTCATAGGCGGCACATCGCTGTCGGGTGGCCGTGGCACCATCATCGGCACGCTTATCGGCGCGCTCATCATCTCCGTGCTCGCCAACGGCCTGCGCATCCTATCGGTCGCCCAGGAATGGCAGACCGTGGTCACCGGCTCGATCATCATTCTCGCCGTCTACACCGACATTCTGCGGCGCCGCAGGCTTTGAGGAAGCTTGCTTCGCGCAGCGCCGTGGTGCTGCGCCAACATCAAAAAGAGAGCGAAAGCGCTCCACCAGCAACGTTCAACCAACGACCAATCGGAGGAAACATGTTCACCAGACGCACAGTGCTTGGCGCTCTCAGCGCCATGACAATCCTCGGCTACGGCTCGACCATGGCAATGGCCCAGGACAAGATGTACATCCCGCTCATCTCCAAGGGCTTCCAGCATCAGTTCTGGCAGGCCGTGAAGGCGGGCGCCGACAAGGCAGCGGCCGACCTCGGCGTCGAAGTCACCTTCGAAGGCCCTGACTCGGAAACCCAGGTCGACCGCCAGATCGACATGCTGGCGGCGGCCCTTGCCAAGAAGCCGGCTGCCATCGGCTTCGCCGCCCTCGACAGCCAGGCCGCCCTGCCGCTGCTGCAGCAGGCCAAGGACGCCAAGATCCCGGTCGTCGCTTTCGACTCGGGTGTCGAAGGCGATATCCCGGTCGCCACCGCCTCGACCAATAACATCGCCGCGGCAGCCCTTGCGGCCGACAAGATGGCGGCACTGATCGGCGACGAAGGCAAGGTCGCGCTGGTCGTGCACGACCAGACAAGCCGCACCGGCATCGACCGCCGCGACGGTTTCGTCAACCGCATGAAGGAAGCCCATCCGAAGGTCGAGATCGTCGCCATCGAATATGGTGAAGGCGATCACCTCAAGTCGACGGAAATCACCAAGGCGATCCTGCAGGCCAACCCAGACCTCAAGGGCATGTTCGGCGCCAATGAAGGCTCGGCCATCGGTGTCGTCAACGGCGCCAAGGAACTCGGCCGCCAGCTGGTGATCATCGGCTACGACTCGGGCGCCCAGCAAAAGCAGGCGATCCGCGACGGCCAGATGGCCGGCGCCATCACCCAGAACCCTGTTGGTATCGGCTACAAGACCGTCGAAGCAGCCGTCAAGGCAGCCAAGGGTGAAGCGGTCGAGAAGAACATCGACACCGGCTTCTACTACTATGACAAGACCAACATCGATCAGCCTGAAATCGCAGCTGTGCTGTACGACTGATCCTGCGCAACTCTCCCCGGAGGCGGTCTGCCGCCTCCGGTTTCTTTCCCAACAAGGTGATCCAGATGAAACTGCTCCGCTACGGCCCCAAGGGCAACGAAAAGCCCGGTATCCTCGACACGTCCGGCCGCGTCCGCGACCTCTCAGGCATCGTCGACGACATCGCCGGCGACGTGCTTTCGCCCGAGGGCCTCGCGCGCTTGCGCGCTGTGAACGT
Source organism: Aminobacter sp. UC22_36 (assembly GCF_044056035.1). NCBI lineage: Bacteria > Pseudomonadati > Pseudomonadota > Alphaproteobacteria > Hyphomicrobiales > Phyllobacteriaceae > Aminobacter > Aminobacter sp. UC22_36. The sequence continues at coordinate 418,473 of NZ_CP171996.1, read as the reverse complement.
CGAGACGCTGCCGCTGGTTGCCGGCACACCGCAGCAGGATCTGCGTCTCGGCGCCTGCGTCGGTCGTATCGGCAAATTCATCTGCATCGGCCTCAACTACGCCGACCACGCCGCTGAAACCGGTGCTGCCATCCCGGCAGAACCCATCGTCTTCAACAAATGGACCTCGGCAATCGTCGGTCCCGACGACGACGTCGAAATTCCGCGCGGCTCGGTCAAGACCGACTGGGAGGTCGAGCTCGGTGTCGTCATCGGCAAGCCCGGCCGCTACATCGACGAGGCCGACGCGATGAGCCACGTCGCCGGCTACTGCGTCATCAACGACGTCTCCGAACGCGAATACCAGATCGAGCGCGGCGGCACCTGGGACAAGGGCAAGGGCTGCGACACCTTCGGCCCGACCGGTCCGTGGATGGTGACCGCAGACGAAATAGCCGACCCGCAGAACCTCAAGCTCTGGCTCGACGTCGACGGCAGGCGCTTCCAGGACGGTTCGACCATGACAATGATCTTCACCGTGCAGCAGATCGTCGCCTATCTCAGCCGTTTCATGAGCCTGCAGGCCGGCGACGTCATCTCCACCGGCACCCCGCCCGGCGTCGGCCTCGGCCAGAAACCGCCCGTCTATCTCAAGCCAGGCCAGACGATGTCGCTCGGCATCGAAGGCCTCGGCACCCAGAGGCAGCGCGTCGTCGCCGCCTGAACCCATGGAACGAGATGACGTCGTCTTAAGCCGCCATCTCGCTCTTGTCTTAGCCGTATGATCTTGGCCGAAAGGTCTTCGCCCTTTCGGGATCATGCTCAGAGGACCCACGACCATGACCAGAATCATCGACATGCGGGTGCTCGACCTGCGCTTCCCGACCTCGCAGCATCTCGACGGTTCCGACGCGATGAACCCGGACCCCGATTATTCGGCGGCCTACGTCATCCTCAAGACCGACGCGCCCGGCATCGAGGGTCATGGCCTGACCTTCACCATCGGCCGTGGCAACGAGATCTGCTGCGCCGCGATCGAGGCGATGCGCCATCTTGTCGTCGGCCTTGACATGGGCAAGGTCGCAGCCGACATGGGCGCCTTCTGGCGCCATGTCACCTCCGACAGCCAGCTGCGCTGGATCGGGCCCGACAAAGGCGCGATCCATCTCGCCACCGGCGCTGTCGTCAACGCTGTCTGGGACATCTGGGCCAAGATGTCGGGCAAGCCGGTGTGGAGGCTGGTCGCCGACATGTCGCCCGAAGAACTCGTGCGCTGCATCGACTTCCGCTACATCACCGACTGCATCACCCCTGACGAAGCGCTGGCCATGCTGCGTGACAAGGCTTCAGGCAAGGCCGAGCGCATCGCCATTCTCGAGCGCGAAGGCTACCCCTGCTACACCACTTCGGCTGGCTGGCTCGGCTATGAGGACGAGAAGCTGCGCCGTCTCTGCCAGGAAGCGGTCGACGCCGGCTTCAATCACGTCAAGCTCAAGGTCGGCCGCGACAAGGCCGACGACATCAGGCGCCTGCGCATCGCCCGCGAGGTGCTCGGCCCCGACCGCCAGCTGATGATCGACGCCAACCAGGTCTGGGAGGTCGGCCAGGCCATCGACTGGGTCCGCGACCTCGCCTTCGCCAAGCCGTGGTTCATCGAGGAGCCGACCAATCCCGACGACGTCGAGGGCCACCGCAAGATCCGCGAGGGCGTGGCCCCGGTACAGGTCGCCACCGGCGAGATGTGCCAGAACCGTATCATGTTCAAGCAGTTCATCATGCGCGGCGCCATCGACGTGGTGCAGATCGACTCCTGCCGCCTCGGCGGCGTCAACGAGATCCTGGCGGTGCTCTTGATGGCGGCGAAATACAACCTGCTCGTCTGCCCGCATGCCGGCGGCGTCGGGCTGTGCGAATACGTCCAGCATCTGTCGATGATCGATTATGTCTGCATCGCCGGCACCCGTGAGGGCCGCGTCGTCGAATATGTCGACCACCTGCACGAACACTTCAAGGAACCCTGCATCGTCCGCAACGCGGCCTACATGCCGCCAATAGCGCCCGGCTTCTCCATCGAGATGAAGCCGGCGACGTTCGAAGACTTCCAGTTCCGCGGCTGACGGAGGCTAAGATGGATCTCGGGCTGAAGGACAAGGTCGTCATCGTCACCGGCGGCGGTGCCGGTATCGGCGGCGCGGTTTCGCTCGGCCTTGCCGCCGAAGGCGCCATATCAGTCGTCTTCGGCCGCAGCCCGCTGGCCGAAGACTTTGCCGCTAAACTCAAGGCAGCCTCGTCGCGCTCGATGTTCGTCCAGGTCGAGCTGATGCACGACCCAGAGATCGAAACCGCGGTCAACGAGGTGGCAAAAATCTTCGGCCGCATCGACGGTCTGGTCAACAATGCCGGCATCAATGACGGCATTGGACTGGAGGCCGGGCCGGATGCCTTCCGCGAGTCGCTCGAACGCAACCTGATCCACTACTACACGGCCGCGCATCACTGCCTGCCGTGGCTGAAGCAGTCGCGCGGCGCCATCGTCAACGTCTCGTCCAAGACAGCACTCACCGGCCAGGGCAACACCAGCGGCTACACCGCCGCCAAGGGCGCGCAGCTGTCGCTGACGCGTGAATGGGCGGCAGCCCTGCGCGGCGACGGCGTCCGCGTCAACGCGGTCATTCCGGCCGAAGTGATGACGCCGCTCTACGACAAATGGCTGAAAACCTTCGACGATCCCGAAGCGCGGCTGGAGGAGATCACCCGCCGTATTCCGCTGGGACAACGCATGACGACAGCGCAGGAGATCGCCGACACCATCATCTTCCTGCTCTCCGACAAGGCCAGCCACACCACCGGCCAATGGCTGTTCGTCGACGGCGGCTACACCCATCTCGACCGCGCGCTGGATTGACGCCCGCGCGGCTGCTTGTTGCCAAGGCCAGCATGCCATGCGATGTGACGAGCCGTAGCAAGAGCGCCTGCCCCGCTCAGCCTTTGCCGGGGAATCGTGAGTGCACAAGAAGCTGGACGAGCTGTCGGCCGAGACGTCGGCATCGAATTTGACGCTGGGCGGGCTGTCGCTCAACGAACGCGTGCCCGAGCCGGTGACCTATCCGCTCGTCTCATTCATCATCCGCAACTGGAACTACGCCCGTTTCGTCGGATCGGCGATCCGCTCGGTTCGCAACCAGACCTATCCCAATTTCGAGGCCATCGTCGTCGACAACGGCTCGACCGACGGCAGCCGCGCCGAGATCGAGGCGGCGATCGCCGACGACCCACGGTTTCGTACGATCTGGCTCGACGAAAACCTCGGCGCGCTCACAGGCGCGCTGAAAGGCCTTGATGTCGCGCGCGGCGATTTCGTCACCTTCGTCGATTCCGACGACTATCTGCTGGCGGATTTTGCCGCCATGCATGTCCAGGCGCATCTGGCACTGCCGCGCGGTGTCGCATTCACATCGAGCGCGGTGATCGAGATCGATGCTGCCGGCGCGGTATTGGGGACCGGTCTCAGGGGATTGCAGCTCGATACGCGCGATGGCGGCCTGCGAAGCTCCTTTTGGTGCTGCGATTGTCGGAGGTCAGCCGGGCGCAATTCGACCAACTCGACCGCAGCATCGTCGCTCATCCACCCACCGAAAATGGCTGGCTGTGGTCACCGGGCACGTCCAACATGTTCCGTCGTTTCCTGCTCGAAACGATACGGCCACGCGCCAAATCAGATGTCATGTTCGGATTGTCGGTAGACGGCCATTTTTGCCGGCTCGCCCATGTATTCGGCGGGTCGGCGACGATCGCCATGCCGTTGTCGGCCTATCGGTTGCACGGCGACAACTTCTTCGCTGGCAACCCGGCTCTGGACGGCGTGGTGGATATCGCAGGCCCTGCCCAGCGGTTTTTCCCGGCGCGGCGGCGCGAGGCGATGCGGGTTCTCATCGAGGACGCCGCAACACTTTCGCCACGCATGGGGGCATGGCGATTCTGGTCCGCGGTCGCCCAGGTTCTCGAGAGCAACGGCGTCTCTTCGCTTCAAGTCTTCGAGGCACCGGAAGCCCGGACCATCATTGCCGAAAACCTGCCCTTGCTGTTTTCGACGTTCGGCAAATGGCGCACCTTGCGCAAGCTGCGCGAGCTGATGTCGCGGCGCGCATTGCAGGAGATTCTACGCGCGGCCGGTGGCAACCACGGTCCGGCGATCTACGCGCCGCGCATGATCGGCATCGAATTGTCGCTGCTTGAGCGCAGGCTCAGGCAGAAGCGTCGTGCCAAGGCTGCCAGGCGCAAGGCACAGCGGTAACCACCGCCGTCCCGCATGCGCAGGCCAGCGAGCCCCTCACGCCGGCATTGACGACAGCTCTCCGTCGCCGGCCGGCAGCAGCGCCAGCAGGCGTTCCATGGCGCAGGGAATCGGCGCGATGACAGGCGTGTCGAACAGCGGCTGCAGCTGTTCGGCTGCCTGTCCGAGCGGGCCGCCGCCAATGATGACGGCCTCCGCTCCATCCAGCTCGATGCATGCGCGCACCGCTTCGGCCAGAGACTGGCCAAGGCGCTTTTCGTCGCCGGCGAGAGCAATCGGGTCGCCCGGCGTGCAGCGGATGCCGGTGTAGAGATGGGTAAGCCCCAGGTCGCGGGCACGGCCTGCGATCGCCTCGGCCAGATCAGGCGTCGTTGTCGCAACGCCAAATCGCTGCCCGCCGCGCGAAGCCTCGATCATCGAGGCTTCGCAGATGCCGACGACTGGAACGTCGATGCGTTCCCTCAGGGCTGCCAGGCCGGGATCGCCGAATGCGCTGACGATGATGCCCCGGCAGTCCCTGCCGTGGTCGGACCCGATCTCGACGACCTGGTCGGCCGCAGCTTCCAGCTGCGGGCCGTTGACGATCATCGGCGGGTTCCGGGTGGCCGTGGCAATCGCCACGGCCACCCGTCCTGCTGCAGTCTTGCGCGCGATGGCATGCATCATGTCGCTGGTTGCCTGCGAGCTGTTGGGATTGATCAACAGGATATGTGAAGTCATCATTACGCTCTTGCTTGCGCCTGCCGGGTCGACACTTCGGGTGTCTCGACCTCCGCCGGCTGGGTCAGGTCTTCCATCGACATGCCATAGGTCTCAGGGCCCAACTGGATGCAGAAGGCAAAGACCGCGTACATCGCCGCCGCCAGGCTGAACACACCAACCATGCCGTAGTTGTCGAACAGCGCGCCGGCAACGGTGGGGATGAAGGAGCCGGCCGCCGAGCCCGTTGCCAGGATGAAGGCCACGCCGAAGGCGCGAATCCGGGTTGGAAACAGCTCGGGCGCATAGATCCAGATCGAGGTGTTGAGCAGCAGCACGAAGAACTGGAAGATCGCGCCGAACAGCAGCACCAGATAGATGTTGGTGCCGAGATAGACGATCGACACGGCTGCGAGGCAGGCGAAGACGGCACCGACTGTGAGCACCTTCTTGCGGGGGAAGTAGTAGCCGAACATCGAGGCGGCGATGGCGCCGAGCACGCTGCCGCTCTGGATGATCATCGAGTAGAGCAGGCTGCCCTGCAGCGTGTAGCCCATCGAGACGAAGATGATCGGCATCAGCGTCAGCACCGACAGCTGGGCGCCGTAGCTCATCAGGATGGCGATGGCGACAGGAACGGTCCGGCCAATGAACGGGGCGCGGAACAGTTCCTTCCAGCTGTTCTTGTTCGGAGCTTCGTCCTGCGCCGGATCGTGGGTCAGATATTCGCGGACAACAAGATTGCGCGGCCGGAGCGACCCCGATTCAAGGATCGACAGCACCTTGTTGGCCTCGGCGATCCTGTTCTGCGATGCCAGGAAGCGCGGCGTCTCGGGCACGTAGCGGCGGTAGAACACCACCAGCAGGGCCGGCAGGGCGAGCGAAGCGAACAGCCAGCGCCAGGCGTTGTCGCCGGGAAACAGCGTGAAGATCAAGAGGCCGAAAGCCGGTGCCAGGAAGTTGCCGAAACCGCCGGCACCGACATTGACGAGGCCTGCCGCCGTGCCACGGAACTTTGGCGAGCAGAACTCCGACAGCATGGTGACCGCGGTCGAGATCTCGCCGCCGACGCCGAAGCCGACGATGGCGCGGGCAAAGCACAGCGTGGCGAAGTTGGGCGCCAGTGCGCAGGCGGCCGAGCCGATGGTGAAGAGCAGAAGATTGAAGGTCAGCATCACGCGGCGGCCGTAACGGTCGCCGAGGATGCCCGAGAGCAGGCGGCCGATGGCGGCGCTGCCGAAGGTGATGGTATTGAGGAAGCCGATGTCGGCGCCGGTCAGGCCCCAGGTCGCCTTCAGCATTGGACCGGCGACGCCGATCGTGTTTTGCTCGAAGCTGTCGAACAGACAGCCTATCAGGACCAGCGCGATGATCTGTTTATGAGCGCCTGTCACGCCTATCCGGCTCAGCGCCGATTCCAATTGTCGAATGACCGGCGATGACTTGCCGGATTGCACCATACTTTCCGCTGCCATGGTTTCTCCTCCCTTGGCTGAACCAGATGAAAACTGATTTTCATCAATCTAACATGTGAAATATTGTTTTTATAGCCCAATCTTACGTCGCGGCAGTGAGACGAGTTGCGCTGTGCGGCAAAGAGCTTATGTCTTTGTGATTCCTCGTGATTGCGGCAGTTTCGGCAGGGTTTCGAGGGCTTCCACTCTTGCGGTGGCGGCCGAACGGCGCAAATGTGCGCGACCAGAATTCAGCGGCAGGCGGCATGACAAACCCCAAGGATCGGCCATTTCTTTTCCGTGTGCGCGAGGCGCTCGACACGCTGCATCCGGCCGAAAGGCGGCTCGGCGACTTCGTCTGCGACTTTCCCGGCGAACTGGCGAGCTATTCCGCGTCCGAGCTTGCTACACTGGCCAATGTCTCCAACGCCACGGTATCGCGCTTCGTCAAACGTCTGGGCTACGAGAATTACGAAGAAGCCCGGCGCCATGCGCGCGAGGAAAAGCAGACCGGCTCGCGCCTGTTCCTGACGACTTCGACTGATGCTGCCGGGGTCCAGTCGCTCGGCGCCCATGTCGCCCAGGGCATCGCCAACATCGAAGGCACCTTCGCCACCATCACCGACGGCCAGATCGACGCCGCCGTCGAGGCGATGCTGGCCAGCCGCAAGATCTGGGTGCTCGGCTTCCGCAGCAGCCACCCTTTCGCCGACTATTTTCAGTGGCAGATGACGCAGGTGGTGGAAAACATCGTCGCTATTCCGGGCGGCGGACAGACGCTGGGCGAACATCTTGTCAGCGTCGGCAAGGACGACGTAACAGTGGTGTTCGGGCTGCGCCGCCGCATCGCGCGCATGGAGATGGTGCTGTCGGCCATCGAGAAAAGCGGGGCAAAGCTGCTTTACATCACCGACGAGGGCGTACCCCACCGCCAGAGTGCGGCCTGGCATTTCCGCTGCCAGACACTCGCCCCGGGCCCCTTGTTCAACCACGTCTCGGCGATGGCGATCTGCCACCTGCTCGCCACCCGCGCCATCGAGCGCTCGGGCGCCGCCGGCCGAACCCGGCTCCGGGGCATCGAAACCATCGGTGATGCACTCGAGGAACTGTAGCCTTCAGCTTGCCGGCATGTGTTGGCGGACATGCTGGAGAAAAAGCGACAGCAGCTCGGCCTGGGTCGAGATACCAAGCCGCTCATAGGCATGCTTGCGGTGAGTCTTGACCGTGGCCCGGGTGATGTCGAGGTGGGCTGCGATCGAGTCCGACGAATGCCCGCGCAGCACCAGCACCACGACCTCGCGCTCGCGGTTGGTCAAGAGATCGCTGCCGAAGCTGTTGTAGGCCGCTTCGGCCCAGCCGGCATCAGACGAGACCCGCTCGGCCACATACCGCGCCTTGATGCGTTGCCAGTGCTGGCGAAAGCTCGCTTCGATCAGCGGCAGCATGCCGTTGAGCCTCTCGATTGCCGCGTCATCGAAACTCCCGGGCTTGGCGCTGTAGATGCCGATCTCGGTCGTCTCGCGTTCGTCGAGCGCCACGGCGATGTCGATCTCCTCGAGCCCGCGCGGCCAGCCCCTGGTGATGTAGCCGATCTCCTCCGTCTCCGAGATGATGATCTCGTAGGAGCGGTAGACCTCGCTCTGCAGATAGTGATCAGGCGCGAGATCACGGATGCGGTAGACGCCTGAGGCGATGCCCTTGAGATGGCTCTGGTAGAACGGATTGAGCAAGTAGGTCTCGGCCAGATATTGCCTCAGCCCATTGCGCGCCTGCTCGCCCTTGAAGTCGTCATGGATGTGCAGCGGCGGCTGGCTGCCGCGATAGACGACGATGGCGATCATGTCGAAGGCGACGTGGCTGCGCATCCAGCCAGCCAGGACCGACGGAAACGTCGGCGCACCGATGGCACCAACCAGCTCCGCCACATCGCGATAGTCGTGCTGCGGCATGCCTTGCTGCGTCCCCTTTTGCTGGCAAACCTCCTCCCTTGGGAGGATGGTTAGGCGCGGCGATCCTGACTAACGCTGTTCGCCGACATGATCGCAGCGGCTGGCATGCCGTGGGACGGGAGAGCGCGACGATGAACTACGCCAGGATGGTAATCGAAAAGGAAGCGCCGGAGGAATATGGCTATGACCGAATTCGCTACAATCTCTCGGAAAGCTCGATTGCCGACCAGAAGCTGTCCGAGATCGGCCTGTCTTTGCCCGACCTGACGCTGTTCTATGGCGAGCATCGCGGCGACAAGGCCCTGCGCGAGCTGATCGCCGGCCAGGATGCCGGGCTTTCGCCCGACCACGTCCTGGTTACCGCGGGTGCGGCCGGCGCTTTGTTCATCATCGCCACCAGCCTGCTGTCTGATAAGGACCACCTGGTGGTGGTGCGCCCCAACTACGCCACCAACATCGAGACGCCGCGCGCCATCGGTTGCGCCATCAGCTACATCGACCTCGATTTCGACAACAACTTCGCCGTCGACCTGGCGGAAGTCGCTGCCGCCCTGCGCCCCAATACGCGCTACATCAGCGTCACCTGCCCGCACAACCCGACCGGCACGATCATGCGCCGCGCCGACCTCGACGGGCTGATCGCGCTCGCCGAGCGCCACGGCTGCTACCTGCTGGTCGACGAGACCTATCGCGACCTGAGTTACGGCCAACGCCTGCCCGCCGCCGCCTCGCTCAGCGCGCGTGCCATCAGCGTCTCGTCGCTGTCCAAGGCCTTCGGCATACCCGGCATCCGCATCGGCTGGCTGGTCACCCAAGACGCCGAGCTCTACGAACGGTTTCTCGCCGCCAAGGAGCAGATCGGCATTTGCGGCAGCGTCATCGACGAGGCCATCGCGCGTGCCATGCTGGAGCGCCGCGACACCTTCCTCGGCGCGCTGATGCCCGAGATGAAGGCGCGGCGCGACATGGTCCAGCAATGGATCGACCGCGAACCGCTGGTCGAATGGGTCAGGCCGGAAGGCGGCGTCGTCGGTTTTCCCCGGTTCAATGTCGGCCCCGATTTCGATCTCGACCGCTTCTACAACGGCCTGCTCGAAAAGCACGGTGCCTATGTCGGCCCCGGCCACTGGTTCGAAATGCCGAGAACCTATTTTCGCGTCGGTTTCGGCTGGCCGACCGAAGCGCAACTCCGGGGCGGGCTCGAAGCCATTTCCGCCGCCCTGCGCGAGCAAAACTGAGCGTCAGGACGCGCCGAGCTTGCGGGCATACTCGGCCAGATGCTCGTGCACTTGCGCCAGCCGCCGGTCGGCCTGCATCGGCGTGCCACCTTCCTGCCGCGCCTCGCTAGGTGTCATGCCGAAGCGGGCGCGAAACGCCCGCAGAAACTGCGCGCTGCCGGAAAAGCCGAGCTGATAGGCGATCTCGGTGATCGAGCGGATCGGTGTGGCTGGGCTGACAAGTTCGCGATAGGAAGCATCGAGCCGCCTTTCGCGCACCACCCTGGCGACCCCGCCATCGGCAGCGAACGTCCTGTAGAGATGCGCCCGGGAAACCCTGAAACGACGCATCAACAGAGCGGGCCCCAACTCCGGTTCGGAGAGATTTGCGTCGATGACGTCGAGCACGCGCCGGCGCAGCACATGCGCCAGTGCCTGGTCGCCGAGTGCACCGTCCGGCAGCTGGCGCGCCAGCCCGCACGCCAGCAGGTCGATAGCCGCACCCTCGAGGGCCAGTATGTCGGCATGCTCCATCTGAGCCGACACGTTCGACAGGCTGACGATGAAATCCGTCAGCAGCCGCGTGACGGGCAACCCTGCCTTGAGCACCACACCATGCAGGCTGCGCCCGTCAGCTGCCTTGTCGACGCGCTCGCGCGGCAGGACGATCGAAATCGTCGATCCGGCGCGCGCACTGCCTTTGAAGATGCGGGCAAGGTCGAAGACCCAGATGTCGCCCGGATCGACAGAGATCATGCGGCCGTCGCAATCGCCCATGAGCGATCCGGAGATGAAAAGCTGCAGCAGGTAATGGTCGAGCCCGCTCTGCAACACGAAACGCCGGTCGCGGCTGTAGTGTTGCCAGTTGAACGTCGTCGCTCCCACCAGCATCGTGCTGAGCGAGCGCGAGAGAATAGAGCCTTCCAGGATGGTGTCTTCGTCGCCCTGCGTCGCCTCAAAATAGGGCTTGGCGATCTTGCGCCAGACTTCGTCGCGCAGGCCCGGTTCGACGAAATCAGTCGATAGCAGCACTTCGTCGACCACTATCGGGCGCCTGTCCTGGCTCGCCGCATCGCACGTTCCCCCCCGCCAAGTCGAAACGGCAGATGACGGTGCGTAAGCTGATTTGATGTCGTGCTCCACCTATCGCGGCGTGCGCGCGAGACATAATGGCACGCGCCGGTAGAACTCCGATCAATAGCCCGAGACAAAATGCGCAGACAAATGAGACATAGCGCTACTTCAGCTTGGCCAGTTCTATGCGAGCCTACAGAGGCGGCGGGCATGACAAGGGACTAGCTCTGCGGCAGCTTGCTGCATGCATTCCCCCTGGCAGGACAACTCGTATCGGACCATCGATACCGGGCTCCGCACATGCGCTCCCGGAAGGGAGTATTTTGCATGCCTGCCTTCAGGAAAATTTCGACCGCGCACCTCATCTCCGCAAGTGTTTCGACGCTCGCGATCACGGCGCTGTTGTCGTCTGGGCCTGCGGTGGCCGCCGATTTTCATTTCGTTTCGTCGGGCAATGTCACTTGGGGGCAGTCTGGCGGTAGCGGCTTCGAAGGGCCTAACCCCCTGCCCGGGATCGGCGACCAGGCGATCTACAATAAAGCAGGCACCGGCCAGTCAATCATGTGGGGTGCAGCCAGAAATGCTGGTCAGTTGGTGTTTCTGGCTCCCTATACCGGCAGCGGATTCGTGCCGATGACTCCCGCCTCACAGTCATCGACCCTCACTCTCCACGGCGTGGATGGACTGGGCGTCGACAGCCAGGTTAACCAGCAGATTACATTGTCGGAGCGGATCGCCCTCGGTGGCAACCAGGAATGGCGGATCGACAGCAACACCGGCAGCATCACTCAGCTGGGCCATACGGCGTTTCGCTTCGTGTTCCTCGGCAGCTCCATGCTGACGCTCAATGCCGTAGGAACCGGCAACTACTCAAAAACGCCGTAACGGGAACCGGTGGCCTGATCGTCAAGGGTGCCGGCACGACCTACCTCTCCGGTTCCAACACCTACACCAGCGGCACTTTCCTTAATGGCGGTACGGTTGAGGTGACCGCAGACAGAAATCTTGGCGCGGCATCGGGCGGGTTGAGTTTCGACGGAGGCACGCTTCGATTCGGCTCGTCCTTCACATCGGCGCGTTCCATTTCTCTGACAGCCGGCGGCGGTACGATCGACACCAAGGGCAACACCGCCGCGCTCTCCGGCAATATCGCCGGAAGCGGCGGCTTGACCGTAGCTGGTGGCGGCGTGCTCAACCTGACAGGCTCAATCGGCTATGCCGGCGCGACGGTCATTCGGTCGGGCACGCTCGCTCTATCCGGAAATGCCAGCCTCGCAAGCTCCAGCGGCGTCGTCGCCGATGGGGTGTTCGATATCTCCGCGACAACGTCGGGCACGTCGGTCGCGAGGCTGTCCGGCTCGGGCGCGGTCAATTTTGGTAGCCAGGCCCTCACACTGGCCCAGGCCAACGACACGTTCTCCGGCATATTTACCGGCAGCGGCAGCTTCATCCTCGCCGGCGGCCAGCAGACACTTGCCGGCAACAGTTCGGCCTTCACCGGCACGACGACCGTCAATGCCGGCACCTTGACCGTCAACGGCATTCTCGGCGGCACCATGGACGTGCTCAGTGGCCGGTTGCAGGGCATCGGAACTGTCGGGAACACCATCAACCGCCTTGGCGGCGTTATCGCGCCGGGCAATTCGATTGGCACTCTCACCATCGCCGGCAACTACACCAGCAATGGCGGCATATTGGAGGTCGAGGCCGAACTCGGCGGCGACAGTTCTCCAGCCGATCTTCTTGTCATCACCGGCAACAGCATTCTGGGTACTGGTCCGACCCAGGTCCGGGGCATCAATGTCGGCGGCGTCGGGGCCGAAACGACCGGCGACGGCATCAGGATCGTCCAGGTCGACGGCAGCTCCGCAGCCGATGCCTTCGCGCTCAGCGGGCCGGCCATCGGTGGCGCCTACAGCTACAAGCTGTTCCACAACGGCATATCGGACCCGGCCGACGGCGACTGGTATTTGCGCGCGGCGGGCCTGGCCCCGACGACGCCTGTTTACCAGAACTATCCGCAGGTGCTGCTTGGCATGATCGCCCTGCCGACGCTCGAGCAGCGTGTCGGCGACCGCCGTCGCGTTGCTGCGGAAGGCAGTGCTGGTGCGATCTCGGCACCAGCGGCAGCGATCTGGACGCGCATTGAAGCAGCCCACGGCCATGTCGTGGCCGATGCGGGTGCCGCCAATGCTTCCTATGACGCCAACACGGCGTTGACGCAGATCGGCTTCGACGGCCAATTCTACGAAGGGCCGGCCGGCATGCTGATTGGCGGCCTGACGGCGCAATACTCGCGCGCCTCGGCAGACATCTTCTCCAGCCTGGGCGACGGCGCCAATACCACCACAAGCTACGGCATCGGCGCCAACCTGACCTGGCACGGCGCCAGCGGCCTTTATGTCGACGCCCAGGCGCAGGTGGCGAGCTTGCGCAGCGACATGAGCGCCGTTGGTATCGGCGAGATCGGCAATGGCATCCATGGCAACGGCTATGCGTTGAGCCTGGAAGCCGGACGCAAGATCGCGCTCGAACTCCATCTGGTCGCTGACGCCGCAGGCGCAGCTGGCCTATTCCTCGGTCAGCTTCGATGCCTTTACCGATCCGTTCGGCGCCAATGTCTCGCTGAAAAAAGGCGACAGTCTCAAGGGCCGCATCGGCACGGCACTGAACTACGACATGGCCGCAACCGGCAGCCATGTCTACGGCATCGCCAACCTGACCTACGAGTTCCTCGACGGTTCCTCGGTCGCGGTGTCGGGCGTCGACCTCGCCTTCGAACCGCAGCGCTTCGCCGGTGAGATCGGCGTCGGCGGCAGCTACAAATGGGCCGGCGGCAAATATGCCCTGCATGGCGAGGCACTTGCCTCGACCAGCTTCCGGGGCGGCTACGGCTTCAAGGGTGTCATCGGCTTCACCGCCGGGCTCTGAGCCCGCAGCGCCATTCTATGGCGCTGCACCTCGCCGCGCGATTGCGGTAGACGGTTCCACCTCGCGTCTTACGCTTCGGCTGATACTGCCGGCTGGAACACGCTTGCATTTCAATGACGCTGCGGCGAAGACGCTGGCCAGCGCGTTCGGGCTTTAACCAAACGGTGCTGGCCGTGCTAGTCTTTGGATGACGGCCTGCTGGATTCGGCCGCGCGCACCGGCGGCAAGGCGCATCGCAATCGACGAATTGTAAGGCTGGAATGCACAACGGACGCTCAGAGACTGCCCGCCTGCCCTGGCTGAACACACTCGTTGCGTTCGAAGCGGCAGCACGTCTGGGCAGCCTGACCCTTGCCGCGGCCGAACTGCACCTGACGCCTGGCGCCGTCAGCCGCCAGGTCAAGCAGCTCGAACAGGGCCTCGACGCGGTGTTGTTCGTCCGTAGCCACAACGCGATCGAGCTCACCGACGCCGGACGCATTTTCCTCGCCCATGCCAACGGGGCACTCGCCCAGATCCGAACCGGCATGCGCGCGGTCTCGGGCCGGACAGCCAGGCTGACGATCCGCGCGCCGCTGACGCTGACGCAGCGCTGGCTGATCCCCAGGATCGACCATTTCCGCCGCGGCCATCCCGGTGTCGATCTGAGGTTTCAGACCATCAGCGCAGCGACCAGCGAGCGCACCGATGTCGAGATCAAATATGTCAGGGGCACGCCCCAGCGAAACGACATATCAGGCGAGATATTCCTGATCGATCGCACCGCGGCGGTGTGCCGGCCGGAACTGCTTGTCGATGGCATGAGCGCCATCACGCCCGAGGGTGTTCTTTCGCTAGCTGTGCTTCAGGACACCGCAGACGGCTGGTCGTGGCGGCAATGGTGCAAGGCAGCGGGCATCGCCTTCCAGCCGAACGGCGACAGCATGGTCTTCGACACCGACGAGGCCGCCATCGACGCCTGCCTCAGCGGCCTCGGCGTCGCCCAGGCCAACACGGCCTTCGTGACCTCGGCCCTTGAAGCCGGCACCATCCGGCACCTGTGCCCGTCAGTGGACGCCACACTGGGAGCATATTATGCCGTGGTGAATGCGCGCTCCCGCGTTGCCGATTCCTTCGTTATCTGGCTCAAGGACCAGGGCGAAAACCAGAGCACGGCCGGGGTCGGGCAACGCCGCTCTTAGGGCGAACAGCCATGCGGACCACGGCTCGCGACATTCCTGCGTTGCGTCGCTAGACTGTATTCGAAAAACCATATCGGGCCGCGGCCCGCTGAGGAGAACAAAGATGCATTGCCGGATCGTAGGCGCACCCATCCAGGAAGGCACCGACCGAAGGGGCTGCGACATGGGACCGAGCTCGCTCAGGACCGCCGGCCTGGTCGAGGCACTTGTGGAACTCGGCCACTCCGTCACCGACATGGGACAGGTGGTGCCGACACCGGGCCCGGCACTGACGCATGCCAACCAGGCGCTGAAAGCCCTGCCCGCGATCGCCGCCTGGACCGCCGCCCTGGCCGAAGCCGCCTACCAGATGAGCGCTGATGCCCTGCCGATCTTCCTCGGTGGCGACCACAGCATGTCGGCGGGCACCGTCAGTGGCATCGCCAGGCGCGCGGCGGAACTCGACCGGCCGCTGTTTGTGCTCTGGCTCGACGCGCATCCGGATTTCCACACGCTCGACACCACGACCAGCGGCAATCTGCATGGCGTTCCCCTCGCTTATGCCAGCGGCCTGTCCGGTTTCGAAGGTTATTTCCCCAAGCTTCAGGCCAAGGTGAGCCCGCAGCGCATCTGCGCGATTGGCATCCGCAGCGTTGATCCGGCCGAGCGGGTCGCACTCGCTGAGGCCGGCGTTGACGTCCACGACATGCGCGCCATCGACGAGCATGGCATCGCGCCGCTGCTGCGCGCCTTCCTGGAGCGTGTCGCGGCCGAAAACGGCATGCTGCATGTCAGCTTCGACGTCGACTTTCTCGATCCGGCGATCGCACCGGCCGTCGGCACCACCGTGCCTGGCGGCGCGACCTTCCGCGAGGCGCATCTGGTCATGGAAATGCTGCATGACAGCGGCCTGGTCACCAGCCTCGACCTGGTTGAACTGAACCCGTTCCTCGACGAACGCGGCCGCACCGCAACGCTGATGGTCGACCTGACGGCGAGCCTGATGGGCCGCCGCATCATGGACCGTCCGACCCGGAGTTTTTGACCATGACCGAAAAACTGAACGTCGTTCCGTTCGTCAGCGTCGATCACATGATGAAGCTGGTGCTTGCCATCGGCGTCGAGCGTTTCCTGACGGAACTTGCGGCCTATGTCGAAGAGGATTTCCTGCGCTGGGAGCAGTTCGACAAGACCCCGCGCATCGCCTCGCACAGCCATGATGGCGTCATCGAGCTGATGCCGACCAGCGACGGCCATCTCTACGGCTTCAAATACGTCAACGGCCATCCCAAGAACACCCGCGACGGCCGCCAGACCGTGACCGCCTTCGGCGTGCTCGCCGATGTCGGCAACGGCTATCCGATGCTGCTGACCGAGATGACCATCCTGACGGCGCTGCGCACTGCGGCAACCTCGGCGGTGGCGGCCAAATATCTGGCGCCCAAAGGGGCCGACACCATGGCAATCATCGGCAATGGCGCCCAGTCGGAGTTCCAAGCCATAGCGTTCAAGGCGCTGCTTGGTATCGACAAGCTGCGGCTCTACGACATCGACGCCTCGGCTTCGCGGAAATGCCGGGACAACCTTGCCGGCATGGGTTTCGACATCGTCATCTCTGACAACGCGCAGGACGCGGTCGAAGGTGCTCAGATCATCACCACCGTCACCGCCGACAAGCAGCTCGCGACGATCCTGACCGACAACATGGTCGGCACCGGCGTGCACATCAACGCTGTCGGCGGCGATTGCCCGGGCAAGACCGAACTGCACAAGGACATCCTGCTGCGCTCGGACATCTTCGTCGAGTTTCCGCCGCAGACCCGCATCGAGGGCGAGATCCAGCAATTGCCCGCCGACCACCCTGTCATCGAGCTGTGGCAGGTCATGGCCGGCAAGGCGCAAGGCCGCAGCTCGAGCGCACAAGTGACCTTGTTCGATTCCGTCGGCTTTGCCATCGAGGATTTCTCTGCCCTGCGCTACGTCAGGGACAAGCTGATCGACACCGGCCTGTTCGAGGAACTCGACCTGCTCGCCGATCCCGACGAGCCGCGCGACCTGTTCGGCATGCTGCTGCGCGCCGCCAAGGCCGCCGCTGTGT
Organism: Aminobacter sp. UC22_36; assembly: GCF_044056035.1. NCBI lineage: Bacteria > Pseudomonadati > Pseudomonadota > Alphaproteobacteria > Hyphomicrobiales > Phyllobacteriaceae > Aminobacter > Aminobacter sp. UC22_36. Next base: position 401,618 of record NZ_CP171996.1, on the reverse strand, counting down.
AGTATCGCACTACAAGCCTCCGCTCATGCCAAAGGCGCTGATTGAAACCAGCGCCGATCTTAAGGCCGTTGCCATCAATGGGCGGTACGGACGCATTCGGCATGAGAAAATTGCATGCTAGCATGAGAAGTTTTCGATTGCGCAGCCGGGCGCTGTAGGCGATTGGCGAGAAAACTTGATTGGTTTTCTCATCAATTGGCGCGGCCGGCACGACGAATGATGGTCCTTCACCGCAACACCAGCGCCGCGCGATGACATCGCTTCCGGGCGCCGCCTCAGCCAGTCGAACCGGAGCGGGACGCTGCACAAGCAGCCTTCGCGTCGCCGGTCTGCTCGTAGCGGGGCTTGTCGTGCTTGGCGCCCTGGCCATTGGCGGGCTGTTCGTCGGCGGCGTCGCAACCCCTGTGCCAGTGGTCATCGATGCGCTTTTGGGGCGCAGCGCCGGCCCTGAAGCAGCGATCCTGTGGAAGCTGCGCATCCCGCGCGAACTTCTGGCCATGCTGGCAGGTGCAGCGCTCGCCAGTTCAGGCGTCGTCATGCAGGGCGTGGCGCGCAACCCGCTCGCCTCGCCCGACCTCACCGGTGTTTTGACCGGCGCCAGCTTTGCCATCGTTGTCTTCTACGTCTTCGTGCCGTCGGTGGCGGCCATCGCCCACCCCTTCATCGGCCTCGCCGGCGGATTGCTGGCAGGCGGCACCAGCCTGCTGATCGCTTCCGCCGGTGGGCTGTCGCCGGTCCGGCTGGCGCTGGCAGGTTCGGCCGTCGCCTTCTTCTGCGCCGCGGGCATCACCACGGCACTTGTTCATGCCGGGCCGACCGTCGCCTCGGTGTTTTTCTGGCTCACCGGCGGCCTCGCCGGCCGGGGTTGGCAACATCTCACCATCCTGCTGCCCTGGGCCATCGCGGGCCTGTGTGCCTGTATGGTGCTGGCAAGGCCGCTCGACCTGCTCGCGCTCGGTGACGAAGCCGCCGCAACGCTCGGCCTCAATGTCGGCTTCTGGCGCCTCGCCGGTGCCTCGACCGCAATCGTCCTGTCGGTCGGCGTCGTCGCCGTCGCCGGTCCCATCGGCTTCCTTGGCCTGTGCATTCCCCACATCGCCCGCAGCATCGTCGGCATCAGGCATCAGGTCCTGATGCCTGTCGCTGCCATGCTGGGCGCGATCGCTTTGCTTGCCGCCGACACGCTGGCCCGCACCATGGCCGCCCCGCGCGAATTGCCGATCGGCGTTCTCACCGCAATCGTCGGCGGCCCGTTCCTGATCCACATGGTCTGGAGGAGGACGGCATGACCCGGCTTCCGTTCTGGCCCACCGCCGTTGTCACCTTTTGCGCGCTGGTCATCTTCGCCTTTGTTGCAACGCTCAATGGCGCTGCCGATCTCGGGCTGCGGCAGGGGCTCGATGCCCTTTTCTTCGGCACCGGCGACAACGCCGCCATCTTGTGGGACATCCGGCTGCCGCGCGTCGCCATCGGTATCCTTGTCGGCGTCCATCTCGCCCTATCAGGGCATCTGTTGCAGGCCGCGACACGCAACCCGCTGACCGACCCCAACGTGCTCGGCATTGCCGGCGGCGCCATGCTCGCGGTGATGATCTTTTTGCTTTTCACCGTCTATTGGGGCCAGACCGACGGCAGCAAGCTGACCTCTTATCCGCTCGCACCCTTGCCGTTCGTTGCGCTTTTCGGCGGCCTGGTCGCGGCGACCTTGACCTATCTCGTCGCCTGGCACGCCGGCGCGACCCCGCTCCGGCTGGTGCTGGCCGGCATCGCCATCGGCATCACCTTCCAGGCGCTGGGCCTCGGCATTTTCGCCGCCTGGGGTTCGACGCGGATGGAGACGGTGCTGCTGTGGCTGTCGGGCAGCCTTTATGCCCGCGGCTGGGAGCACGCACTGCATCTGCTGCCTTGGACCATCGCCGGGCTGCTGGCCCTGCCGGTCATGGTCGCCAAGCTCGACCTGCTTTCGATCGGCGACGACGCGGCAGCGACACTTGGTGTCCATGTCGGCACCGTCAGGTTTTCGGCCATCGCCCTTGCCACCGTGCTGGCTTCGAGTGCGGTGGCGATCGTCGGCCCGCTGGGTTTTGTCGGCCTCATCACGCCTCATGCCGCGCGCCGCTTGGTCGGCTCGTCGCTGGCGAGGTCGTTGCCGATCTCGGCCCTTCTCGGCGCCCTTTTGGTGACGCTTGGCGATCTTATCGGCCGCATCGCCATCCCGCCTGCCGAAATCCCGGTTGGCGCCGTCACCGCGCTGATCGGCGTGCCGATTTTCCTCGTGCTGCTGGGGCGACGCACATGACCGGCCTGACCTGCCAGGACATCTCTCTCGGCTATGGCGCACATCAGGTGCTGCGCAATGTCAGCCTGTCGGTTCCCTCAGGCAAAATCACTGCGCTGATCGGCGCCAATGGCTGCGGCAAGAGCACCTTGCTGCGCGCCATGGCCGGACTGCTGCGCCCGATGTCGGGTGAGATCGCGCTCGACGGTCGAAAGCTCTCGGCATGGCCGCGCAAGCAGCTGGCACGACGGCTTTCCTTTCTGCCGCAGGAGATGGTCGACCCGCCGGAGATCACTGTCGCCGAGCTCATCGCTTATGGCAGGCACCCGCATCACGGCCTGCTTGGGCGCGTCGCCCCTGGCGATGCCGAAGCCGTTGCGCGGGCCATCGCCGCCACCGACATGACCAGCCTCGCCGACCGCATGGTCTCAACGCTCTCGGGCGGTGAACGCCGCCGTGCCTGGATCGCCATGGCGCTCGCCGTCGAAGCCGAAATCCTTCTGCTCGACGAACCCACGACCTTCCTCGACATCGGCCACCAGTTCGAGGTGCTTGAGCTGTTGCAGCACATCAACCGCGCCCACGGCATCACGGTGGTGCTGTCGCTGCACGACCTCAACCAGGCCGTCCGCTTCGCCAACCATCTCGTTGCCGTCGATCGCGGCACCATCATCGACCAGGGCGTACCTGCCGATGTCATGACCGAGCGCCTGTTGACCGACACGTTCCGCGTCAGCGCCTCGATCACCTGTGCCACCGGCAGCCCGCCCGTCTTCATTGCCACCGGGTCGATCAAGGCCCCTTCCCGCCATGCCCCTGTCTGAAAGGAACCACATCATGAACCGCAGAGATTTCCTGGTCCGCTCCACCGCCGTCGGCATGGTGGCGATGTTCGCCACCGCAGCCAGGGCCGCCCCGCACACGATCACCGACGACCGTGGCGTCGAAATCAAGCTTGCCGACGATGCCAAGAGGGTCGCCGCGATCTCCTATTTCGGCGCCGACGTCGCCCTGGCACTGGGCGTCACCCCGGTTGCCACCACCTACATGGTCGAGGGCCGCAATCCCGATCACCTGCTCGACAGGCTCGTTGACGTGGCCAAGATCGGCCAACGCGCCAGTCCCAACCTGGAGCTCCTGGCCCAGGCAAAGCCCGACCTGATCGTCGCCATCAAACGCTACACCGAAGCCAATGCCGCCAAGCTGGAGGAGATCGCGCCCTATCTGGCGGTTCGCCTCGAAACCTCGGAGGATTCCGAGCGCGACCTTCTGCTGGTCGCCGAAGCGCTGGGCAAGAAGGCCGAAGGCGAGAAACTCATCGCCGATTTCCAGGCCGAGTTCGACGCGCTGAAGGCCAAGGCGCCTAGGGATCGCGGCGTGAAGTACCTCTATTTCTACGGCTCGGGCGAAGCCCCCTGGACCTTCTACGAAGACGACGTCACCGCCTCGATCCTGACCGCACTCGGCGGGGTCAATGTCGCCGGCAAGAACCCGACACCGGAGGTTCCCGACAACACCGCCTTCGAGATGAACCTCGAGGCCATGCTGGTCGCCGATCCCGACGTCATCATCGTCTATGACTACGGCCCGGATCGCCCGTTCGAAACCAACCCGATCTGGTCGTCCTTGCGCGCGGTCCAGCAAGGCAAGGTCCATTTCGTCGGTGACCACTGGATCGAGTCGCACGGCCCGATCGCCCGCCGTGTCGTCATCAACGAGGCCGCGGCGATCCTCTACCCCGACACCTTCAAGGCCGAGACGCCGCGCGCCATCGCCGGCCGCATCCTCGCCTGAGCAATGGCTTGACGCGCGACATGGCGAGATCCTCCAACCTGTCGCGCGTTATCGCCGATGCGCGCCACATATTGGAGCTGGCGGTGCCGTTGGCACTGACCCAGCTTGCCCAGGTGGCGATCTCGACGACCTCGATCATCGTGCTCGGCCTGCTTGGTTCGGCCGAACTCGCCGCCGGCGGGCTTGCGATCGGCCTGTTCAACCTGCTGCGCACGATGGGCGTCGGCCTTGCCGTGGGCACCGCCAATCTCGTTGCCGAAGAGGCTCGCAGCACAGGCGACGCTGGCAAGATCGCGCGCTACGCCGCCGCGAGCCTGCAGATCTCGACGCTCGCCGGACTTGTCGCCATGGCGGTCATGACCCAGGCCGAGCCGCTGCTGTTGATGTTCGGACAGGACGCCGATGTCGCGCGCCGCGCCGGCATCTACCTGCTGGCGACATGCTGGGGCATTCTGCCCTGCCTGTGGTTCAACGCACTGCGCAGCTTCGCTGTCGGCCTGCGCAAGCCCGGGCCGGTGCTGGCGATCACCGTCGCCTCCATCGCGCTCAACGCCATTCTCGCCTATGGCCTCGCCACCGGCCGTTTTGGCTTGCCGCGGCTCGGCGCACCAGGCGTGGCATTCGCCGCCGCGCTGGTGCACTTGGCAAGCCTTGCCGCGCTTTCGATCCATTTGCTGCGCACCCCGGGTTACGATGCTTCCAGCGTCGTACCGGCCTTGCTGCGGATCGACACGCAGGCCTGGAGACGCACCCTGGCCCTGGGCGTGCCGACGTCGGCGGCCTATGGTTCCGAGGCCGCCTTCACCGTCGCCATCGCGCTTTTGATGGGCACCTTCGGCGAAGCCGCCCTTGCCGCCCACAACATCGTCAACCAGGTCATCTACATTGCCTTCATGCTGGCCATCGGCCTGTCGCATGGCACGTCGGTGGCCATCAGCGAGGCGCAAGGGCTCGGGCAAAACCAGTTGAAGCGCCGCTATGGCGCGATCGGCGTTGGTATCGGGATTGCCGCCATGGCAATTATCGGCGTCGGCTACATCCTGGCGCCACAGCTGGTGCTGTCCATCTTTGCCGCCGGCACCGGGTCGGGCACGACAGAAACGATGCGGATCGCCGCCCAATTGCTGGCCATGGCAGCCATCCTGCAGCTCTTCGACTGTTCGCAGAACGTCGGCGTCGGCCTGATGCGTGGCCTTGGTCGCGCCAGGCGAACGCTTGGCCTGACCCTTGTCGGCTACTGGCTGGTCGGCTTTCCCGTCGCCGTGGCGCTGTCTTATCCGCTTGGCCCGACGGGCGTGTGGTGGGGCCTTTGCGCCGGCCTCGCCGCAACCGCCATCCTGATCCTGTCCAGCTTCGAGCGCCTGACCCGCAGCCGCTGACGCTTCATTGGAGAGAGGCGTCAGCTGGTAGGTGTCAGAAACTGCATCCGCAGGCATGCGCCTTTGTCAGCGTCAACGACAGCAACCTGGCCACCGTGCAGGTGCATGATCTCCTGCACAAGATTAAGCCCCAGCCCAGCACCGCGACCGTCAGGTTTCAAGCGGTTGAACGGTTCGAATATCTGCCTCCGCTCATTGGCCGGAATGCCTTTGCCTTCATCGCACACTTCGACGAAGCCGGCGGCACCGACACGAACCGTGATCGTTCCATGGCGGCCACCATGGTCGATGGCGTTTTGCACCAGATTGGTCAGGGCCCTTTCGAGCGAGGTCTGGTCGCCCACGATCAGGACTTCGCCCCGATCAGGTTCAAATGACATGTCATAGCCTGCCGTCAGCGCCAGCGGGCCGAGATCAAAGACCACCTGTTTGGCCATGCCAACCAGATTAACTGGCAGGAAGTGGTTCGACTTCTGATCGAGCCGCTGAAGATCGAGAAGCTGGCCTGCAAGCGTCGCAAGACGTGCGGCGTCCTCGAGCAGACCTCGCTTGTCGGCTCCAGAGGGCAACGCTGCAACCCGCGCATTCAGTATCGCAATCGGCGTGCGCAGTTCATGTGCTGCCTGGGCAAGAAAGTGCTGATGGCGTGCGTATCCGGCATCGAGACGTCGGAGCGCATCGTTGACCGCGCTGACAAGCGGACCGATTTCGACAGGCACATCGTTCACCGGCAGCTGCAACCCGCGCTTGTCAAATTCGATGCGGGCCGCTTGCGCCACCGCCCGGCCCAGCCCTGCCAGCGCCCGTCGTACGACAACAGGTGTCGCAACCAAGGTCGCCAGCGCCATCAGGGCGATTACCGGCAAGATGACGGAGACAAATCCCCCGGATACCCCCATGGCAAGGCGACGGATGGACATCCGCCCTTGGGTGCCAGTCAAGATCTGAACCTTGCCGGCGGCGGTTGTGACCCACTTGATGACGGCATCAGGCTTTCCACCTACTCCCACCTGCCCGAGCCGGGCGTCGTTCAGCTTGTCGAGTATGCCGACGACGGGCGCATAGGTCGGCGGCACGTTGCCCTCCGACAAGCGATGTGCCTCGGCATCCCGGATCACGAACCAGAGCTCCGGAGCTTCGGACCGAAGACGAACAAGTTCGGAGGTCGGCCGAAGAGCCAGCCCGCCGCTCGCATCTCGCACAACCGCATCCGCGAGCACGTCGAGACTGCCTCCCTCGTAATCTTCGACGAGATAGCCGGTGCTCCAAAGTGCTGCAACGACCAGCACCACGAATGCAGCGATCATTGCCGCCTGCAGCGCTACGATCCTGCTGACCAGAAGCCACTTCAGGGAACGCGGCTTCGATCGCATCACGCTGTCTCGCTCAGGAGATAGCCCACCCCACGTATGCCGCTGATCGTTACGCCTGCATTGGCATCCGCGAGCTTACGGCGGGCCCGCGAAATATGGGTATCGAGCGCATTCGACTCGATATCGTCATTCATGCCAAAAACAGCTTCCATCAGCGTTTCGCGCAGTACCATGCGGCCCATTCGCCGCATCAGGGCTTCAACCACAAGCAACTCCCGCCGCGGCATCCGCAGATGAACCCCGTCGACATGCGCCTCGCGGTGCGTGAAGTCGAACGACATGCGGCCGATACGCACGATGTCAGCCTGTAGATTGACCGGACGGCGCATGATGGCCCTGAGCCGGGCCAGCAATTCCTCAAAGGCAAATGGTTTGCCGAGATAATCGTCAGCACCGCTGTCGAGGCCGGCAACCCGGTCGATCAGGTCACCTTTCGCGGTCAGAACCAGCACCGGCACCACATTGCCGCTTGCGCGCAGTGACTTGATCAGCGAAAGCCCGTCGCCATCCGGCAATCTGCGGTCCAGCACCACCACGTCGTAAATATCGTTGTAGAGCGCTGCGTCAGCCTCCGCCAAGCTTGCCACATCGTCGACAACCATGTCGTGGCGGACCAGTCCGCTACGGAGCACACCGACCATCGCCTGTTCGTCTTCCACCAACAGCACGCGCATTCTGTAAGCTCCGTCGCTCGCTCGGATGGTTTAACCAGGTGCCATCACGGCTGCATTGAGAAAACCTTGCAACCAAGCTTTTGCGAGGAGGTTTTTGGCCCATTCCGGCGCCGCCCATTCCATCCATCGACGAATGTTTGCGTGACAGGTTTTCTCAATCTGGGCGTGTGAGTTCTCAGCTCCTCACTGGATAGGACGAGATCAATGCCCCGCAATTCCGCCAGCCTCGCGGCTGAACGACAACTCACACCTTCTGTCGATGGTTCGATCCTGGATGGCCGGCATGTCGATCGCTGATATTCCGCCATTCTTTCTAGCCTGGCTTCGCAATCCGCGCAGCATCGCGGCTGTGGCCCCATCAGGCGCCCGTGTCGCGGCACTGATGACCCAGGAAATCGACGCTGCGACCGGTCCCGTCATGGAGCTGGGACCCGGCACCGGAGCCTTCACCTATTCACTGCTCAGGCGTGGCGTGTGCGAGAAAGATCTAACGCTCGTCGAGTTCAGCGCTGATTTTGTCCAGCTCTTGAAGTCGCGTTTCCCTCAAGCCCGCGTTCTCAAGATGGATGCGACACGGCTTGCCGAAATCAGGCTGTTTGATCGCGCTTCAGTTGGCGCGGTTGTCAGCGGACTAGGCTTTCGCGCAATGCAACCCAATCAGGTCACTGCCATCCTGAGCGGAGCCTTCAAATATCTGAGGCCCAACGGTGCATTTTATCAGATCACCTATGGCCCACGCTGTCCGGTTCCCGATTCCGTTCTGGATCACCTGAACCTTAGTTCAGCGCGTGTCGGCCGAACCGTCTGGAATGTTCCGCCGGCGTCCGTATACCGGATTGGCAGATCCGATGACGGCGCCTGAGTTCACCATGCAAGTGCCGCACGCTGTCGCGGAGCTGATAAGCTTTGGGCTCGTCGGCATCGGCTGTCTCGCCATTGCCGAAAAGTTCGTCCCTCTCTTTCCCTCCTACGTCTTGCTGATGCTGTTGGGAATGACCGTGCCGGATGGCGCGGCACTCGTCCTGACGATTGCAGTCACGACAGCAGGATCGGCGATTGGCGGGCTGTGCTGGTATGCGATCGGCTGGTCGCTTGGGCCGCAACGGGCGCGCGCGGCTGTCGCGCGTTATGGCAAATGCGTATTCGTGAAACTGTCGTTCTATGACAGGCTGACCGATGCCTACCGCCGCAATCATTTCTGGGTGACGCTGTCGGGGCAGGTCATTCCGGCGGTTCGGATTTATCTTGCCTTGCCCGCCGGCGCCTTGAAGCTTGAAACCAGAACCTTCCTGGCTGCGACTTTGCTTGGCTGCCTGATGTGGAACACGCCGTTTCTGTGTCTTGGCTATGCCTTGCGCAGCAGTGGGCACGATCTGGCGCGAGTTGGCTTTTGGGCTGCTTGCTTCATCGTCGCTTTCGAAGCCATGATCGTGCTGACCATCCGATGGCGGAAGAGGCCCGCAAGCCCACCAACTTGAGCCAGCCGGGCTTGGCAGTGCCCCGGCATCACCAGCATGCCTCCGGTCTTTGTTATCGGCGTGGCTGGAACAGCGCGTGTTGCACCGGATGCCTGACCGAGCCAGTCATGCGCGGTCGGGCGTCTTTTCCAAGCTTCAGGTTCACCATCCCCCAGAAACGACGAAGGCCGCGGAGAACCGCGGCCTTTTTCGTGGGATATTTGGAGCGGGTGAAGCGATTCGAACGCTCGACCCCAACCTTGGCAAGGTTGTGCTCTACCCCTGAGCTACACCCGCTCGCCGCGGCTCGTCGCCGCAACGGCGCCTATATGGCCGATGCTCGCGGCGAATGCAACAGGGAAAGCGCGATCTTTTTCCGCTATTTTTCATACCCCAGCGAAAGCCCGGATTTCTGCGGAAACCGCGCCTGTGGATGAATGGAGCGGGCTTGTCTTGGCCGCGGCCTTTGCCCATAAACCGTGGCACCCAGCAATTTTTGGCGAAGGCTTGCATGACCGGCGCGACGAATCCCAAGACCAGGGCCGAACTTTTGGCCTTCCTCGACAGCCTCGGAATCGCTGTTAAGACGCACGATCACCCACCGCTGTACTCGGTCGCGGATTCGCAGGCGCTGCGCGGCGCGATCCCCGGCGGGCACACCAAGAACCTGTTCCTCAAGGACAAGAAGGACAGCTTCTTCCTGGTCACCGTCGATGAGGAGGCGAACGTCGACCTCAAGCAGATCCATCATCTGATCGGAGCGTCAGGCAGGGTCTCGTTCGGCAAACCGGAAGCACTGATGGAGCTGCTCGGCGTTGTGCCAGGTGCTGTCACCGTCTTCGGGCTGATCAACGACAGCTCTGGCAAGGTCAAGCTGGTGCTCGATGCCACCTTGATGGAAAACGCCGTGATCAACGCCCACCCGCTGACCAACGAGGCGACGACCTCCATCGCCAATGCCGATCTGCTGCGATTCGTCGAGGCAACCGGCCACGATGCTGTTATCTTGAAAGTCTCGGGCTGATCGCCACATGGTTGGCTGACAGCCGCGCGGCCGAACAGGGCGCATGCGAGAACGACACACCGGAAGAGTGAAGATGAGCAACGAAAGCAATCCCTTCGGCGGCATGAGCAGCCAGTACGCCACCAACGTGCAGTTTGGCACGGCACCCGCCAATGGTGTCGCACCTGCGGCCGATCTCATCAAGGACACGACGACCGCGGCCTTCCCTGCCGATGTGATCCAGGAATCACGCAACCAGCCGGTGCTGGTCGACTTCTGGGCGCCGTGGTGCGGCCCCTGCAAGCAGCTGACCCCTGTTATCGAGCGCGTCGTCCAGGCCGCCGGTGGACGAGTGAAGTTGGTCAAGATGAACATCGACGATCATCCGGCGATTGCCGGCCAGCTCGGCATCCAGTCGATCCCTGCGGTCATCGCCTTCAAGAACGGCCAGCCGGTCGACGGTTTCATGGGTGCTGTGCCCGAGAGCCAGATCCGCGACTTCATCGACAAGATCGCCGGCAAGGATGGTGGTCAGCCGCAGGTCGCCGAGGCGCTTGCAGCCGCGACGGAAGCGCGCGACGCCGGCGACCTTCAGACAGCGGCGCAGATTTATGACGCGGTGCTCGAACAGGCGCCCGACAATATCGACGCCATCGCAGCACTTGCCGACATCCTCTTCGAGGCCGGCGACATTGAAGGCGCGAACGAGGTGCTGGCGCGCGCGTCGGAAGACAAGAAATCGACCCCGGCGCTGGTTTCGGTCCGCGCCAAGATCGCACTTGCCCAGGAGGCGGCGGCTCTTGGCGATTCCGCCGAGCTCGAGCGCAAGCTGGCGCAGAATCCCGGCGATCACCAGGCGCGCTTCGATCTCGCCATGATCCAGAACGCCAAGGGCCAGCGCAGCGAGGCGGCCGACAATCTGCTCGCCATCGTCAAGGCGGACCGGACCTGGAACGACGACGGCGCCCGGGCGCAACTGCTCAAGCTGTTCGAAGCCTGGGGCTTCACCGACGAGGTGACGCTGGCCACAAGGCGCAAGCTGTCGTCGTTGCTGTTTTCGTAGTCGCAACGACACCGCGGCCTTGCGTTTGGTTGCAGCGACCCCAGATGAGTAGCAACTGAGGACAAGATGCAGGCAGGAAACGCGCATTACCGGCTCGACCGCGATCTGCCGACAACGTTGGCGGTGTTTCCGCTGACGGCGGCACTGCTTTTGCCAGGCGGGCGCATGCCGCTCAACATTTTCGAGCCGCGCTACCTCCAGATGATCGATGACGCGATGGCCGGCTCGCGGCTGATCGGCATGATCCAGCCGTCGCTTGACGGCAATCTGCGTCCGGACGGCGAACCGGCGCTCTGCCCTGTCGGCTGCATCGGCCGCATCACCTCGCTCGCCGAGACCGGCGACGGCCGCTACCTGATCTCGCTGCAAGGCGTCTGCCGCTTCCGCGTTACCCAGGAGCTGGCCGTCAAGACGCCGTTCCGGCAGTGTAAGATTGCCTCGTTCGCCGCCGACCTCGGCGAGGACAAGGCCGGCGCGGAAGTCGACCGGCCGGCACTGCTCAAAGCTTTCCGCACCTACCTGCAGGCCAACGAACTCGAGGCCGACTGGGAGAGCGTCAGCCGCGCCGACAACGCCATCCTGGTCAACGCGCTGTCGATGATGGCGCCCTATGGAGCTGCCGAAAAGCAGGCACTGCTCGAAGCTCCCGATCTCAAGACCCGCGCCGAGACGCTGATCGCCATCACCGAGATGGCGCTGGCCCGCGAAAACGAAGACTTCGGATCGAGCTTGCAGTAGCAGCGGCGGCCAGGAGAGCTGGAATGGTCGAAACCAACAAGCGCGACATCGACGTCAAGCTGCTCGAACTGCTGGCCTGCCCGCTGACCAAGGGGCCGCTGAGGTGGGATGCCGAACGCGGCGAACTTGTCTCCAGGCTCGCCCGCCTCGCCTACCCCGTCCGGGACGGCATTCCCGTCATGCTGCCCTCCGAGGCGCGGCAGATACTCGACAGCGAGGTCGCGCCAAAGAACACCTCGTCGACGGACTGAGCCCGCACCTCCTTCATTGAAAATTGCGCCCCTTTGGCATGACGCTGCTGGCCTTGCGGGCGAGCCGTTCATACGTCTGCACGACGCGGGGATCCTTTGCCGCCTTGTCTGCAGCGCTTTGCCTGGGTCCGCTCGCAGGCGTGGATTGTGCCTTTTCATCGGCGGATGCCTGCAGCTCTTCCGACATGGCGGCCAGCCAATGCGTCAAATCCTCCATCTTGTCGGCAACGATGTGGATCACGCCCGATTCCGCCTGCAGCTTGCCGGTGACCCGGATGAACTTCGACCCCATGATGACAGGCCGGAAGCGCTCGAAGACGCGTGCCCAGACGATGATGTTGGCGACCGAATTTTCGTCCTCCAAGGTGAGGAAGATGGCATTGCCCTTGCCCGGTCGCTGGCGAACCAGCACCAGCCCGGCCACCGAGACACGCCTGCCATCCGGCACCTCGGGCAAACGGCCGTTCGGGGTGATGCCTGCCTTGTCCAGCCGTTGCCTGAGGAAGGCCACCGGATGCGCCTTCAGTGAAAGGCCGAGCGAACGGTAGTCGTGGATGACATGCTCGCCGAGCGGCATGGCGGGCAGATACATCTGCGGCTCGTTGTCAGTCAAATGAACTTCTGGCTGGTCGAACAAAGGCAACGTTTCGGCGGCACTCTTGCCGTCGAGCGCACGCACCGCCCATAGCGCCTCGCGCCGGTCGAGGTCGATCGAGCGGAAGGCATCGGCTTGGGCGAGGAGTTCGATCTCGCCGACGTCGAGACCGGAGCGCAGCCAGACATCGCGCACCGAGACGTAACCCTTGCCGCGCCGCTCGACGAAGGTTTGCATCTTCTTGTCGCCAAGCCCCTTGATCTGGCGGAAGCCCAGCCGCACGGCGCGGCTTGTCTTGATGACGTCGCGCATTTCGGCGTGGCGGGCACGGATGCGCCTGGGGTCGAAGCCGGAGCGTTCGAGCGTGCAGTCCCAGTCGGAGCGGTTGATGTCGACGGCACGGATTTCGACACCGTGGTCCTCGGCGTCGCGAACCAGTTGCGCCGGCCGGTAAAAACCCATCGGCTGCGAGTTCAGGATCGCTGCGCAGAAGACATCGGGATAATAGGCCTTGAACCAGCACGAGGCATAAACGAGCAGCGCGAAAGCGGCGGCATGGCTTTCGGGAAAGCCGTACTCGCCAAACCCCTCGATCTGCTTGAAGCAGCGCTCAGCGAAGTCGCGCTCGTAGCCGCGCGCGACCATGCCCTTCACCATCCTGTCACGGTAATTGCCAATCGTGCCGGTACGTTTGAAAGTGGCCATGGCGCGCCGAAGCTGGTCGGCCTCGCCAGGCGTGAAACCACCGGCGACGATGGCGATCTTCATCGCCTGTTCCTGAAACAGCGGTACCCCCTTCGTCTTGCCCAGGATCTCCTCGAGTTCCTTTTTAGGGAACTCGACTTTTTTCCTTGTCCTGCCGGCGGCGGAGATAGGGATGCACCATGTCGCCCTGGATCGGACCGGGCCGGACGATCGCCACCTCGATGACCAGATCGTAGAATTCTCGTGGCCTGAGCCGTGGCAGCATCGACATCTGCGCCCGGCTCTCGATCTGGAAAACGCCGAGCGTGTCGGCGCGACAGATCATGTCGTAGACCCTTTGGTCCTCCGGGGGGAGCGTCGCCAGCGTGTAGGGCCGGCCATGCCGGTCGCGTTCGTCGTAATGCGCCTCGAGCAGGTTGAACGCTTTGCGCAGGCAGGTCAGCATGCCGAGCGCCAGCACATCGACCTTCAAGATGCCGACGGCATCAAGGTCGTCCTTGTCCCACTCGACCATCTTGCGCTCGTCCATCGCCGTCTTGACGATCGGCACGATCTCGTCGAGCCGGTCCCTGGTGATGACGAAGCCGCCGACATGCTGGGACAGGTGGCGCGGAAAGCCCATGATGCCGTTGGCATGCTCGATCACGTGCCTGGTCACCGGATCGGCCTTGTCGAGGCCACCGGCCGTCGTCTCCTTCTCGCCAAGCTCAGATGAATACCAGCCCCAGATGGACCCGGACAACGCGCCCCTGACATCGTCCGACAGGCCCATCGCCTTGGCGACCTCACGCAGGGCCGAGCGGCCGCGATAGGTCACGACGGAAGCCGCGAGCGCGGTGCGCTTGGCGCTGTATTTCTGGTAGATGAACTCGATGACCTCGTTGCGCCGCTCATGCTCGAAGTCGACGTCGATATCCGGCGGCTCGCCACGCTCCACTGAAATGAAGCGTTCGAACAGGACATCGACGATATCAGGCCCGACATCGGTGATGCCGATGCAGAAGCAGATGACGGAATTGGCGGCCGAGCCGCGTCCCTGGCAGAGGATATCCCTGGATCGGGCGAACTGGACGATGTCGTGCACGGTGAGGAAATAGCGGGCGTAGTTGAGTTCTTCGACGATGCCGAGCTCATGCCGGATGATGCCTTGCACCTTTTCCGGCACGCCGTCCGGATAGCGTTCCTTCGCCCCTTCCCAGGTCAGCCTTTCCAGTTCCGCCTGCGGTTCGAGGCCTGATTCCGTCGGTTCGTCGGGATAGTTGTATTTGAGCTCCTTCAGCGAAAAATGCAGGCTTTCGGCAAAGCGCAGCGTCTCGGCCAAGGCCTCCGGATGCCGCCTGAAAAGCCGGCTCATGTCAGAAGGGCCCTTCAGATGGCGTTCAGCATTCGCCTTCAGTTCGAGCCCTGCCTCGGTGACCGGCACATTGAGACGGATTGCAGTCAGAACGTCATGGAGCGGGCGCTGGGAAGGCGCATGGTAGAGCACATCATTGGTCGCCATCAGCGGCAAGCCTGTCATTGCCGCCATTGCCGCAGCCTGCTCGATCCTGAAACGATCATCGCCGCCAAAATTCGGAGCAACCGCCAGCCACAGGGCGGCACCGAACCGCTCCTTGAGGCTACGCAGAAGCGCGACATCGCTTTCAGTGGCAGCCATGACGTCGGGCAGCACGGCAAGCGACAGCAGATCACCCCATTCGAAAAGGTCGGCGCGGTAGAGAAGCGGCGCGCCCTTTTCACTTTCATCCCGGGTGTTGGCCTGGGTGAGCATGCGGCACAGATGCCCCCAACCCTTGCGATCCCTAGGGTAGGCGAGCATGTCGGGCGTGCCGTCGGCAAAGACCAGGCGACAGCCGGGATGGTAGGCAAGCCCTTCCGTTTCGGCCATCTTCCAGGCACGCACTGTGCCTGCCACTGTATTGCAGTCGGCTAGGCCGATCGCCGAAAGCCCCAGGAACTTCGCCGCGATCACCAGTTCTTCCGGCCCGGAAGCACCGCGCAGAAAGGAAAAATTCGACTGGATGCCGAATTCGGCATAGCTCGTGACAGCCGCGATGTTCATGCGAAGACCCCATGCAGGAACCAGCGCGGGGCTGCTGCCTGCGCACCATAGAGGCCTTGCCGGTAGAGCCAGTAACGGCGGCCATCGGCATCTTCGACGCGGTAATAATCCCGCGTCGGCGCCTCGGCCCCATCGCGCCACCATTCGGGTGCGATACGTTCCGGCCCCTCGGCGCGGGTGACGCGATGCAGCGCACGGCGCCAGCGGAAATGCGGTGGCGGACCCTCGGGTACCTCGGTCAACGGAACGTCGATGGGTTCAGGCGCGCGGAACAGGCGAATGGGGCGCTCCAGCCGGCCGGGCTGATTGACGGGGCTACGCCGCGCCTTGCCTGCCAATGCCTTCCTGTTTTCCTCCTGCGCAAAAGAAACGACGGCAGCGGCACGCTCCGGCAGGTGACTTTCAGCCGGAACAGGTTCGAGGACGGCGGCCTCGCCGAGCCGAGCCGTCACGCGGTCGGCGAAAATCGCCAGCCCTTCGCCATCATCTTCGACCTCACCGGCAAGATCGCCCTGCCGCGCATCGAAGCGGGCTGTCGAAAGTGCCGACAGCCGCACCAGATCGAAGCCGCAGCCGGCATCGATGGTCTCACCAAGCGCAGTCAGCCGTTCGTGAAACAGCTTTCGGATCAGCACAGCTTCGCGGATTGGGCGCGAGGCGCCGACCGTGATGCGGCTGACCATGCCGTCGACCCTGAACAGCAAAAGCTCAAGCATGCGTGCACCCTCCTCGCGGCGCTCGAGATCGACCTTGAGCGTGGCGGCAAGCAGGCCAACCAGCCGTTCGACCTCCTCGATCAGCGAAAGCGGGTCGGCGAGATGGCGCTCGACCGAAAGCGGTGCGACCGGCAGGCGCGGCGAGATCGCCTCCTCCAGCCGCCCAAGACCCTGGTCGAGCCGCTCAATGAGCGTTGCGCCGAAACGCCGGACAAGCGGCGCGCGCGGCCCATCCATGATCGCGCCGACGGTGCGCAGCCCGACGCTTTCAAGGCTGGTTTTCGTTTTCGGATCAAGGCGCAGCGCCGATAGCGGCAGGCGGGCGAAGAAGTTGCGCTCGCTGCCCGGAGCAATAATCTGGCCGGCGGCGAAACGTGCGGCAGCCCATGCCGCGCCCGGCGTCGAGGCAAGGCCGGAGCGAACGTCAAAGCCTTGATGGAAGAAACGAGCCATCAGATCGGCGAGCAGGGCCTTTTCGCCGCCGAAAAGATGGGCACAGCCGGTAATGTCGAGGAACAGCCCGTTTTCACCGTCGATCGCGACAAGCGGCGTGTAGCGGTCGCACCAGTCGGCGAGGCTTTCCAACAGCCGCCGGTCGGCCTCGGGTTCGGCCTCGGCGACGTCGATCGATGGATGCATGGCGCGCGCTTCGGCAATGCCCATTCCCGGCCGCAGCCTGAGAGCCTCAGCCTGCTCGTCGAGGGCGGCGATGCGCTGGGCGTTGTTCTCGCGATGGCTGATCACCAGGGGCTGGATCGGTCGCGGGCCTGAACGCCAGGACCGTCCCAGCCGCCGCCGCAGAATCCGCTCGGCCGCGAGATGGGGAAACCACAGCGACACGATTCTCTGGGCTGTCTCTTCTTTCTTCGAGGACGTGTGCATTTGGGTTCCATTCCAGAATGAATTTGCCGGGAAGCGCCGTGCGGCTCTTGCCGATTTCGACCGATACGGCAGGCGGTCCGATGGACCCGGCGAGCGGACCAGCGATCGTGCGTCGAAGCGAGGCCGGCGCCGGCGTGACGATGAGGCGGACGGGGGCTGCGGTCGGTTCCGGCGCGGCTGACTGGCGCAGCAGGAGCACCGGCCGGCCGGCCTCCTGGGCGCGACGGTGCAGCCGCCGTGTCGCCGTGAGATCGAGCCCGCGCGGGTTGCCGCGCAACTCGACGATGACGGCAGCAATCTCGTCGATGCGCGCGGCCTCTTCGGCGATCCACAGTGCGTCGCTCGGCTTGGGCGCCTCGGCAATAAGCAGGCGTTCCGGCGCAAGGCCAAAAAGCCAGTTCAGACCAGCCGCATAAGGAAGCCCCGCCTCCCTGAAGATTTCGGCGGTGCCGATCCAAAGCACCAGCGCGCCCGGCTTTTGGCAGGCCTTGAGCATGAGGCTGACAAGGCAAAGAGCGAGACCCGCGGCAGCCCCTGCATTGCGTGTCTGGGTGCCGTGGATTTCGGTCAGCGCGGCTTTCGGCAAGCCGCCGCCCAGGGTTTCGTCGAGCCGCTCGACCCCGGTCGGCAGGAAGAAGTCGCGCGCCGAGGCAACGCCGTTGCGGCGGACCAGCAGACCCGACGGTTGAGACGCCTCGACCGGAGCCTCCAGCCTTTCGGCCAGGGTTCCCTCGATCTTCGCTATCTTCTGGCGCAGGGCAAAAACGACGTCCCGCGCCACAGCGCTGGTCGCCATGTCGATGCCTCCGGCTAATTGTTCCTGTTATGTTCTTATAGATTCCAGAGGCGCCGCTGAGAGTCAAGCCGATTCACGGGGAATTTATTCCTCTCCCCAAAAGCAGCTCCTCGCCGCTTATTTATCATCGGGACGGCAAAAGCCTCGTAAGCGGCGCGGCGAACGGCTATATGCCCCTCAAAAGGACGACGAATGGCCCGCATTTACAAGACCCGCGCCTGGCACGACCAGCTTTCGCCCTCGATCGAGGAGATGGAGCTTCTGTCGCTGGAGGCCTATGCCCATCTGCCGGAGGAGTTTCGCCAACTGACCGGCGAGGTTGTCATCCAGCTGGCCGAGTTTCCCACCGACGAGATCATGGACGACCTGTCGCTGGAAACGCCGTTCGACCTGCTTGGGCTGTTCGAGGGGCGCGGCATCGCCGAGCGCTGGAACCCGCAGACCGGCGAAGGCCCCAACCGCGTCACGCTCTATCGCCGCGCCATTCTCGACTATTGGGCCGAGAACGAGGAGACCCTGGGCGACATCGTCACCCATGTGCTGATCCATGAGATCGGCCACCATTTCGGCCTGTCCGACGAGGACATGGAAAGGCTGGAGGAAGCCGCCGAGTAGCGGCAGCCGCCCCAAAGATCAAAAATCGCTGAGTTTGGTGACGCCGGCCTCGTAGTCGTGGCCTTCGACATCCTTCACCACGGCCTGGCCGCAGCGCATCGTCTTGGTCTCGGCGTCGAAGGAATAGGTCGGCGAGCCGAACAGGTGCCAGCCCTTGTTCACCGCAGCGGTGACCTTGTGGCAGAAGGTGGCGTCGTCGGGGCCGGTCAGGAAGCGGTAGAGTTTCATTTTTCGTCTCCCGTCATCTCAGCGATCATCGCCGCACGCGCCAGCACCTTCTCGGCCTGGACCAGATGCAGCCGCTCAACCATCTTGCCACCGAGCGAGATTACACCGCGCGAGGCATTGTCGGGAAGCGCGAAGGCGTCGGCAATGGCGCGTGCCTCGGCAAGGGCTTCGGCGGACGGCGAAAAGGCTGAATTGGCGCCGTCGATCTGGGCGGGGTAGATGACGGTCTTGCCGTCGAAGCCCATGGCGGATGCCTCGGCGCAATCACGCGCGAAGGCGTCAAGATCGCGAAAATCGTTGGACACGCCGTCGAGCATGTCGAGCCCGCCGGCGCGCGCCGCAAGCACCATCTGCATCAGCCAGGGCATCAGATAGCGCCGGTCGGGCGTCATCAGCACCCCGGTTTCCTTGACGATGTCGTTGGTGCCGGCAACCAGGCAAGCGAGCCGCGAGGCCGGATCGCGGCCAAGCTCGGCGATGGCACCGATGTTGATCAGGGCGCGCGGCGTCTCGACCATCGCCCACAGCTTCAGCTCGTCGGGTGCGGCAGCGTCATCGAGCACGTCGCCGGCCTCCAATATGTCGCGTGGTGTCGCGACCTTGGGCAGCAGCACGCCATCGGCATTCCAGCCGCTGGCAGCGGCAAGATCGTCGGCGCCCCACTCGCTCGACAGCGCATTGATGCGAACGACGTATTCGCGTTTGCTCGCAGGTCGCTGCGCCAGGAACTGGCCGAGCCGTTCGCGGGCGGCAACCTTCTCGTGCGGCAGCACCGCGTCCTCGAGGTCGAGGATGACGGCGTCGCAGGCAAGCGAGGACAGCTTGGCCAGGGCCTTTTCGTTGGTGGCGGGCACATAAAGCACCGAACGGCGCGGGCGCGAGACAGAATGTGACATCTGGTCTTCTTGCCCGGCAATGCTGGCCCTTGCAAGGGCTTGCCCGGCGGTGGCGTAACTGCTTTTGTCCTCCAGTGCAGACAGACGGGAACACTTCATGGCACGCTACGACGTGGTCATCACAGGCGGCGCGATCGTCGGCAGCTCGATCGCCTATTATCTGCGCGAGGAGGGTTTCACCGGCTCGATCGCGCTGATCGAGCGCGACCCGCAATTCGCCCATGCCGCGACCACGCTGTCCTGCGCCTCGATCCGCCAGCAATTCTCGATCCCCGAAAACATCCGCCTGTCGCAGTTCACGCTTTCCCTGTTCCGCCGCCTCAAGGAGGAGTTCGGCCCCGACGCCGACATCGGCTTCCGCGAGGGCGGCTATCTGATCCTCGCCGGCGACAACGGCCTGCCGATCCTCAAGGCGAACCACAAGGCGCAGCTGGCCGAGGGCGCCGACATCGTGCTCGAGGACGCCGAACAGCTGCAAAAGCGCTTTTCCTGGATCTCGACCGAGGGTATCTCCGCCGGTGCTTATGGCCGCACGGGCGAAGGCTGGTTCGACGCGCATGCCATGCTCGGCCTGTTCCGCAAGGCGCTGAAGACCAGGGACATCGACCTGATCACATCAGAGGTCACCGGCATCGAACGTCAGGGCAACTGCGTCACCGCAGTCACGCTTGCCAGCGGCGAGCGGCTGGAAGCCGGCACGCTGTTCAACGCCGCCGGGCCGAACGCCGGTAAGGTCTCCGCCATGGCCGGCATCGCCCTGCCGGTCGAGCCGCGCAAGCGCAACGTCTTCGTTTTCGAAGCGCGCGACAAATTCGCCGACATGCCGCTGATGGTCGATCCCTCCGGCGTCTATGTCCGGCCCGAGGGTTCGGTCTACATCACGGGCGGGGCCGAGAGCGAGGATGGCGAACTGGCGGCCGACGTCAACGACTTCAACCCTGACTGGGGGCTGTTCGAAGAGGTGATCTGGCCGGTGCTGGCCACCCGCGTGCCGGCCTTCGAGGCGATCAAGGCGACCCAAGCCTGGGTCGGGCATTACGACTACAACGCGCTCGACCAGAACGCCGTCATCGGCCCGCATCCCGAAGTTACAAACTTCATCTTCGCCAACGGCTTTTCCGGCCACGGCCTGCAGCAGGCGCCGGCGGTGGGCAAGGCGCTGGCCGAGCTTCTTATCCATGGCAGCTACCGCACCATCGACTGCTCGGCCTTCGGCTACCAGCGCATCGCAGAGGGGCGGCCGTTCCGCGAGCTGAACGTGATCTAGGGGTTTTGCCCCTGCTCTCAACTCGGGCCCATTCGCCCTCATCCCATGCCTGTCGAAGGATGGGGGCGCGGCTGCTTCCTTAGCCCCTCGCCCTTCGACTAGCCCGCATTGTCGGCTTCCATATCCTACACTGAATGGACTTCGTCTGCGTCGCGGCATGGATCCCCGTAACCCTGCGCGGCTTCGCCGCTTCGGGCACGAGGATGACGAGGAAAGGGGCGTCGCCGCCAATCGCGAGCGTTGGCGATTGGCGAGGGCCCACGAGAGCGGAGATGCTCGTGACGCTTGCGCGAGGCACCAAGGCATCCGTCATCCTCGGGTCGGAGTGCGAGCGCAGCGAGTGCGGAGATCCCGGGGATCCATGCCGCGACAGTCGTGAAGCCCATTTCGGCGCAAGCATGCCCCTCACCCGCACCGGCTGTTTCATGCCGGAAACCTTTCGTTGACGGATGGCTTGCTCGCCGGCCTGGCGAACCAGCCGGATTTGTCAGGGGAAGCCGACGCGCCTTCTTCAGTATTCTGATTGCGGTACGCCACCATGCGTCCGCCGGTGCTCTTGCTCCGCCCTCGTGCCGTTAGACGCATTTTCGCGTCGGCCGGCGGGGCCTCCGGTCTGGGGGCTCTTTGCCCTCCAGCCATTTCGAATGACAGCAATGCGCCCCTCATTTCGGTCGTTGAGAAGCGCTTTGCTGTTTCCTGAAAGCAGACATCGCCGGTCACCGCGCTCCGGGTCCTCTAAATGATCCGCTTGGTCAACAAATACTCCAGCGTCAGATCCTGCGGAGCGCCTCAGCGGGGAGAAGGCGCGTGGCGCGCCAAGCCGGGTAGAGGGCGCCTAGGGGCCCCGCGATGAAGACGAAGAGCATTGCCTGCCCGATCGACCAGCCCGAGAGGTAAGGTACGATCAGACCAGCCGCGAACTTTGTCTTCGCCGCCATCTCCATTGTAAGGGCGCCAAGAATGATTCCTATGACCCCGCCGGCAGCGCTCATGAACATGCCTTCGATGAGAATGAGCCGAAGAATCCGCCGCGGTGACCAGCCAAGCGCTGCGAGAACTCCAATTTCGAACGTCCGCTCGTTCACGGCCATCAGAAGTGTATTGGCAATGGCGACGGAGGCCATCGCCATAACAACCAGTGAAATTGTCCGGGCAATCGCTTGAAGCAGATCGAAGATGCGGATGCTGTTCGCAAACTGCTCGGTGTTGCCTACCTCGAACCCCGGAGCGGCGGCGATAAGCCGGGCTCGGGCAGCAGCGATGTCGTTCTTGTCGAGAGGGCGCTTCAACCTCACCTCGTACAAGGTAAACACGTCCTCCCGCGACAGGAGTTGCTGCAGCCCTTCGAGCGGAACGATCGCGCTGTTCTGGTTCAGCATGGACGAGAACGACGCGATGCCGACAACCTGGTAGGGCTGGAACTGGAGCTCGACAGTATCACCGACCCGCTTGTCCAATGCGCTGGCGATCGACTCGCCA
The DNA here is from genome assembly GCF_044056035.1 of Aminobacter sp. UC22_36. Classification (NCBI taxonomy): domain Bacteria; kingdom Pseudomonadati; phylum Pseudomonadota; class Alphaproteobacteria; order Hyphomicrobiales; family Phyllobacteriaceae; genus Aminobacter; species Aminobacter sp. UC22_36. The sequence continues at coordinate 379,367 of NZ_CP171996.1, read as the reverse complement.
AGGATCACGGACCACTGGTCCGCCGGTGCTGGGATTCGCCCCGCTAGGAGGTGCATGTCTTTCCATAGGAAGCTGCCGCTCGGCCAGCCGGCCATGACAATATTCGCGGCGTCGTCAGCGGTGGTGATGTTCAGGAGAATGCCCGACACGACCTCGACGTTTGGCACCGCAGAAAGCGCCAAGCCCAGCGACTTGGGCACGGTGCTGCTCACGAGGTTGAACGCGCTGCGCTGGCTTACCACCAGGTCTGCGCCGTTCTCATCGATTCCCGAAGCAAACGAGTGCTGCACGCCAGCAGTCAGGCCTGTAAGTGCCACAAACCCCGCGACCGCCAAAGCGATGCCGAGAACCGTGAGAAGGGTGCGAAGCGGACGTGCAATGAGGCCGCGCAAGGGAAGGGTCAGCTCTGTCATGGGTTAGCGGATCCGCGACGCCGGCGCGGGCGTCGACATCGCCGCCATTCGGCTGTCCGAACGGATGCGGCCGTCGGAGATCTCGACGCGCCGACCGCACAGTGCGGCCACGTCCTCGTCATGGGTCACTACGATCACTGCAGTACCGAACTCCCGATGCGCGTTGCCAATGATGGCCATCACCGATTGGCTCGTCTGCACGTCGAGGCTTCCTGTCGGCTCGTCCGCAACGAGAAGCTTCGGACGGTTAGCAAGCGCCCGCGCAATGGCAAGCCGCTGGCGCTCGCCGCCCGAAAGTTCGGCCGGCCGGAGCGTAGCGCGCTCGACAAGACCGAAATGTGCCAGAAGTTCCAGCGCGCGAACGCGACGCTGCCGCGCTCCGCCGAGGTTTCCCAACAAGGCCACCTCGATGTTCTCGCGCGCCGATAAAGACTGGAGCAGGAAGAAGTTCTGGAAAACGATGCCGATCTTACTGGCCCGGACGGCCGCCCATGCAGCCCTCCCGTTGACTGCCCGCCCTTCGAACCGAACTTCGCCGCGCGTCGGCCGGTCGAGCCCACAGACCAGGTTCAGGATCGTAGACTTGCCGCTCCCGCTCCGGCCGACAATGGCGACGGTCTCGTCATCTTCGATTGCGAGCGACACATCGTCGACAGCGACAATGCGGCCGCCGTCAAAGTCGCGGCCGACGTTGCTCAATTCGACGAGGGAGGACATGAGCACGAGCGAGCGGTCATACCCGGCCTTTCCTGAGATCGACGACAAGCGCGGGGATCGAGCCGCCGTTGCCGGCGAGCATCTGGGCAATGCGGTCCCGCTGCTGCACGGTTACGGAGCCGCCGTCGATAAAGACATCGCCGATGCAGAGTTTTCCGCGGCAGTGGCGGACACGCCACTCCACGGAAGTTGGGCGGTGGAGCGGCCGGCGGAATTCGCTGCGCACCAGGATGTCGCCGTTAGCCAGGGCCCTTGTGCCGAGCACGGCGAAATTCGTGTCCCGCGTCCGCTCCAGCCTGTCGGCCAGCCTGTGGGCGATAGCATACAAGAGCGCATCGACCACCGCAGCGCGGTCGTCTGCACTCGCGTTGCGCCAATGCGTCCCCAGCACGGCTTGGGCGATTCCCCTCCCATCGAAGGCCGCGGAGATCGAGCGGAGCTGTGGCTCGGCAGGTCCACCGTGCCCGAGCACAATGGCCGCCTGGCGCACGGTCTCAATCAACTCGACCGCACCACTCTGCTCATCCGCAGCTTCCGAAAGCGATGGGGCGTAGATCGCGAGCAACAGAGGGACGAGAAAAAGCCGGGTCAAAGCTGCCCAGCTTGTGTGCGACCAAAGGCGTGCTGTCATGATCCAATGTCATCCAATGCGCGGTTGGCTGTCAATATCGAGCGTCTCAGCAGCATCCCGCGCACGTCGGTGCAGCGCAGGCGCATGCCCAAAAGTGGCAGCCAGCGGTTCGAGGCGAGCTACGCGCGCTTTCTGCCTTTCCGTCAGGTTCGGATAGCTGTTAGGCACCTGCTTGCCGAACGTCGCGGCGATCTGCGGCATCCGCGCCTCGCAGCCGCGGGAAAATGGCAGGCCCAGTTCACGGTAAATCCGCTTCATCTCGCCTAAGGGGTCGGCAGTGAGATCCTCCAGCCGCACTTCTGCGAGGTCGGCAGCTGGAATCAGAGCTCTATCTGCCAGATAGTGCATCTCTGTCGCGAGATATTCGCAGGTGATGATCTCCTCTTGCTCGTCCTCGGGCAGTGGCGGCTGCAGGGCGAATGCACGCTGCAATTCGCGCGCCAGAAGGAGGTTGGACCGGAACACGACTTCCGGCGAACGGGAGATGTGGACAAACTTGGCGCCAGGAAACAGTTCCAAAAGGTAGCGGACGCGCGCCGTATGGCTCGGCGACTTCAGCAGAAGTCGCCGCCCACCTGCAACGAGAGTAAGCTTCTGGAGGAATGCGAACTGATATGAGCGCCAGCGGCTCAACTCCTCCTTCGAAAGCGCGTCGAGATCGTGAAATCGATTGAAGAAGGCTTGCCGGCGGGGAAGCATGGCGCGTCCGGCGAGGACCGACATCCCACCCAGATTGTTCAACGCGAAATCGTCCTCCGCGGGCAGCTTGGCGCCCACCGGTACGACTGCGTTGAGGCGCGTCAACGGTAGCAAGGGTACGAAAAGGTAGCGGAGGAGAACCCAGCCAAGGACGAATGTCTGAGGGGCCAGGACCTGCGGCCAGCTCGGTGATCTTAGGCCTGGGTCGGCTGCCAGCAGGTTCTGCAAAAACGTTGTCCCGGATCGGAAGTAGCCGAGAACGAACACAGGGGCGTTATCCCGCTCTATCCGGGGAGGTCGCAGCCGCAGCCATGCTCCAAGGATCAAGCGCTCCGGCAGGGAGGCGACCGTGTTGATCCCCGAAAGCAGGAGCAGCAACACCAAGCGCGGCCAGTAAGCGGGAGGGATCTCCGCGCGCCATAGGATGCGCAGCACGGCGTCAAGAGGCGCCACGCACATAAAGTGCGGATACGGCAAATAGGGCACCAGCCGACGGGCTGCGAAAGCTCGGATGCGGTGTCGGACGTTGTTCGATGGCATCATCAAGGAACTTGTGATCCATAGGTTCAGAGTTCAAATCGTCGAAGTCACCGTCGACGCTTCGGAGCGAGTCCAGAATGCGCGGTCTGCGGAATCGTCGACCGCCAGACCATCGAGAATCTCGCGCACGAGGCGCCGCAGCGATATGTTTTTGTGCAGTGCCGTCATCAGGCAGTCCGGAACATCATGGTCTCAGTGGTCAATCCCGGCCCGAACGCCATGCCGCACCCGAGCAAGCCCGAAGGCTCCTTCAGCATTTCAGCCATCACGAACATCACGGTTGCCGATGACATGTTGCCGTATCGCCGGAGTACTTCGCGCGATGCGGCGAGCGCGGTCGGCTGCAGTTTGAGTGCCCGCTCGACCGCGTCGAGCACGGAGCGGCCGCCGGGATGCACCGCCCATAAATCGATCGCCTTGACGGGCCTGCCGCCGAGGATGGCCGGATAGTCGTTGCGCAGCGTCTCTCGCACCGCGCCGGGAACCTGGCCGGACAGCACCATGTCAAAGCCGTCGTCGCGGATATGCCAGCTCATCAGCTCTTTACCCTCCGCCGCGACGATGGCGTGGAAGCTTTCGAGCAGGATGCCGTGCGGTTCGGCCGTTACCAGCGAGGCAGCGCAACCGTCGCCCCACAGGCAAAACGAGATCAGCTTCTCAAGTTCGGTGGCTTCCCTGAGATGCAGCGTGCACAATTCGATGTTGACGATCAGCACGCGGGCTTTCGGGTCGGAGCGCACAATATGGCGTGACAGCTTCAAGGCGTTGATGGCGGCATGGCATCCCATGAACCCCACGATGGTGCGTTCGACCGACGTCGCCAAGCCGCATCGCTGCATCAGCTCGAGGTCGATGCCAGGCGAGGAAAAGCCGGTGCAGGTCGTCACTATCAAATGCGTAATCAGCGAGCGGTCTTCGTTGACCAGAAGCTTGTCGACCGCCTTTTGCGCGAGCTCCGGCGCGGCGGTTTCGAACAGCACCATACGGCTTGCGGTGCTGGCGAATGATCCCCTGACTGACGTGCCGTCGCGGTCGATTGCCCCATCGCGCGGATCGTCGGCAGGAGCAAAGCAGGAATAGCGATGATCGATGCCGGCCAGACCGACCATTCGCTCGAAGAGCGCAAGGCGCTGGGCGTCGTTTGCAAGCAGCCAAGCCCCGTAGCGGAGGAAGAATTGATGCACGTCGTATTCTGGGACAGACGTAGCAATGCGGTTCAGATGCGCCTGAGGGGACAAATTTGCTCCGAGTCTGCGCCCAGTCGGGTCTAATAGGACGTCTGGAATCAGGGAGGGCTTTCCCAAAGGTTAAACGCCGCTATGAGCATTTTGTTGCGCGGCTCTCATATCTCTCATCGGTAAACTCAGCACTATGATATGATACCAGCCTCCATAGCCTCCCATGTCGTATGAGGAGCTACCCGTAAGGAGCATCTCTTGGATTTGCGCCGTTGAAGTACGACCGAATTCTATTTGCCCGACTGCAGACTGAAGCTCTAAAATTCCGGTCCATCGCATGGCCGATCTAAACAACCGGCATCTGGAGCCAGAACTTCTCGACGGCCTCCCAGCCGGTGATCCCCGTGCGATCGCGTCCCGTCGTGATCTCGTTCGCATCAATGCATTGATGTTCCAGGCCAGGATCATGGCATCGCTCTTACGAGCGAACGTGCAGACGCCACCTTTGCGTATCCTTGAAATAGGCGCCGGCGACGGAAAATTTATGCTGACAGTCGCGCGGCTAATGGCGGCGGGATGTTGGTCCAACGTGGAAATCGTCCTGGTCGACAGGGTCGACCTGATGGGCAAGGACTTGTGCAACTCTTTCGCCGCATTTGGTTGGAAGGCCCAACCTGTCACTGCCGACATATTCGAATGGGCAGACGAAGCGCTTCACAGGCCCTTCGATCTTGTTTGCGCTAACCTTATCCTCCATCACTTCGACGACACGCGGCTCTTGCAGCTATTTCCTCGAATCATGACGATGGCTCCGATGCTCGTCGCGACGGAGCCGCTTAGGGCCAAGGTGCCATTTGTCGCGACGCGGTTCCTGCGGCTGATCGGCGCCTGCGCTGTAACACAAAACGACGCGACACAAAGTGTCCGCGCCGGTTTTCGCGGAGCGGAACTTTCACAATTGTGGCAACTGTCAGGTGGAACGCCCGTGATAGAGGGCCGCAAAGGCCTATTCACTCAAGGTTTTGTCGGGGCCAGCATGCCCGGCAGCAGATGATGCACGACGCAATTGTCATCGGTGCTGGCCCTGCCGGCAGTTCTACCGCCATTGCGCTAGCCCAGCATGGTTGGTCGGTGGCAATGGTCGAGAAGGTCGTGTTTCCTCGCCGAAAGGTCTGCGGCGAATTCATGTCCGGTACCAGCCTTGCATTGCTCGACCAATTGGGCGTCGGCGAGAGTTGGCGGGCGGAAGCCGGCCCGGAAATACGTCGCGTCGGGTTCTTTTCGGGCGATGTGTCGGTCGAAGCGCCAATGCCGAGCGCCAAGACAGGTCTCGGCCGCGCGCTCGGCCGCGATCGTTTGGACTACGTCCTGTTACAGGCCGCCGAACGTGCAGGTGTCGAAATTCTCCAGCCTTGCAAGGCTGTCGCCATTCGTCGCCGCGATGATTTGCAATTTGTGTCTGTGGAGGATGGACAGCAACAAAAGGTTTTGAGCGCACCGATAATAATTGCCGCGCATGGATCCTGGGAAACCGGGAAACTCCCAAGCCAGATTGAAAGAACAAGCGAAGCTTCTGACCTTTTCGGTTTCAAAGCGCATTTTACCGGCGCCAAACTGGCGCCCGACCTGATGCCGCTTCTGGTGTTCCCGGGCGGCTACGGTGGAATGGTAACAGCTGATCAGGGCCGGGCTTCACTTTCCTGCTGCATCCGCCGAGATGCTCTATCCGGCCTGCGCCGGCGCTCTGGAAACATTGCGGCGGCGGACGCGGTGTGGCGCCACGTCTTAGCCTCCTGCCGAGGCGTTAGAACTGTGCTGGCTGGTGCCGAATTGGATGGGCCATGGCTCGCCGCAGGACCGATTCGTCCCGGTATTCGAGCTTGCTATGATCAGGGCATCTTCCGCGTCGGCAACATCGCAGGTGAGTCGCATCCAGTAATTGCAGAAGGTATTTCGATGGCGCTGCAGTCCGGCTGGCTCCTTGCGAGGGAACTGATTGCACTGGGCAAAAGTCACGAGGACCACGACGAGGCCGGACGGCGCTACCAAAGCGCGTGGCGTCGGCAATTCTCGACTCGTGTGCATGCCGCAGCTTTGATTGCCCGAATAGCTCTTGGGCCTGGCAGCGAGACGGTTATGCGCGCAGTGATCAAAAATTTTCCTGCGGCTTTGACGCTTGGCGCTCGATTGAGTGGAAAGACCCAGCCTGTTCCGGGCTTTTAACGTCCAGTAGCGCTGCTCATTGAGGCGCTGAGCTAATGCAGGCAAATGGGCGTCCGCTTCCGCAACGATTTTGCCGAAACCCGTCGATTCGCTTTCGCCCAATCGAGACGTTCAATAACTCGCTACCGGGCGTCCGCATCTGGCGCAAAACAAGCTAAGCCCCTCCTCGCCCTCTACGCCCTCTCCTCCCACACCTTCGCCAGTTCCACGATCGTCTTCACCGCTCTTTCCATGTCCTGGCGGCTGACCCATTCGAGGGGGGAGTGGAAGGCGTGGCCGCCGGCGAAGATGTTGGGGCAGGGCAGGCCCATGAAGGACAGGCGCGAGCCGTCGGTGCCGCCGCGGATGCTGCCGCGCACCGGCTCCATGCCGGCGCGGCGCACAGCCTCGAGGGCGTTTTCGACGATCTCGGGGTGGCGGTCGAGCACCACCTTCATGTTGCGGTACTGCTCCTTGACGGTGAAGGCGTAAGACGAGCCGGGATAGGCCTTCATCACGTCTTTGACGATGTCTTCGAGCATCTTTTCCTTGGCGGCGAGGCCCGCTTCGGTAAAGTCGCGGACGATCAGGCTGAGCGAGGCCTTTTCCATCGAGCCCGACAAAGCGGTGGGGTGGACGAAGCCCTCGCGACCCTCGGTGGTTTCGGGCGCTACATCCTTTGGCAGCCGGTCGACGATGGCGCCGACGATCTTGATGGCGTTTTCCATGCGGCCCTTGGCGAAGCCGGGATGGATGGCGACGCCCGAAATGGCGATCTCGACGCCGTCGGCCGAAAAGGTCTCGTCCTCGATATGGCCGGCGGTCTCGCCGTCCATCGTGTAGGCGAATGTGGCGCCAAGATTGGCGAAGTCGACCTTGTCGACGCCGCGGCCGATTTCCTCGTCGGCGGTGAACAAAAGCTTGACCGCGCCGTGTTTGATGTCGGGATTGGCGATGAGAAACTGTGCTGCCGTCATGATCTCGGCGATGCCGGCCTTGTCGTCGGCGCCGAGCAGCGTGGTGCCGTCGGTGGTGACGATGTCGTTGCCGATCTGGTTCTTGAGCTCGGGGTGGTCAGTGACGCGGATGACCTGCTGCGGGTCGCCTGATAGCTGGATGTCGCCGCCGGCATAGTTGCGCAGGATCTGCGGCTTGACGTTGGTGCCGGTGAAATCGGGCGCGGTGTCCATGTGCGAGCAAAAGCAGATGACCGGCACCTGCTTGTCGGTGTTGGCGGGCACCGTGGCGTAGACATAACCATGCTCGTCGAGATGGGCGTCGCTGAGGCCGATCGCCAGCAACTCGTCGACGAGCAGGCGGCCGAGGTTCTTCTGCTTCTCGGTCGAGGGCTGGGTCGAAGAGCTCGCATCGGACTGGGTGTCGATGACGACATAGCGGAGGAAGCGGTCGAGCACGGTGTCGGTGGTCGTGGCGGTCATGGCAGGCTCCAATGCATCGGCGATGCACTGCTATAGCCGCCCCGACGGGTGTCGTGAACGGGTTTCGCGCCTGCCGTGGCCGCTGTCCGCGCGATCGGCGCGGTCTGGCCCAAGGCGCGCCCGGCGGACCGGGCGCTTCAAGGCGACATGCCTGCGCCTCAGCGCGGCGCTGTGCTGTTCTTGACTATGGCCGGGATGACGACGCCCCAGTCGTCCTCATGCAGCTCGTGGCCGCCGCCGTCGACGACGAGATATGTCGAGCCCTTGACCGCGTCAGCAATCGCCTTTCCGTGGACGATCTGGAAGATCGGGTCGGCGGTGCCGTGGATGACGGTAAGCGGCACGTTCAGGCCGGGAAGCTTGCCCTTCACCGCTTCGCCGCCGGTCAGCATGAAGTGGTTGGTGGCCGAGAGGTAACCGCCGGAGCGGTCGTAGTCGCGCTCGATGAAGGCGCGAGTCTTGGCCGCGTCATGCGGATGCGCAGTGCTTGCGATCACGCGGGCCTCGCCGGCGATGAAACCGGTTGCCTGGGCGCGGTCGGACCAGTCGACGCCCTCGCCCGTCGCGGCATGCTCCATGTAGGTCTGATTTGGCGGCGGCAGGTCGAGATCGAGGCCGATGGGCGTGGTCGACACCAGGGTCAGCGAGGCGACGCGGCTGGGCGCTGACAGCGCCAGGATCTGGGCGATCATGCCGCCGAGCGACATGCCGACGACATGGGCCTTTTCGATGCCGTAGGCGTCGAGCACGGAGATGGCGTCGCTCGCCATGTCGTCCATCGAATAGGGCGGCTTGCCCGGCGCGAATTTGGTCGACAGGCCGGTGTCGCGGTTGTCGTAGCGGATGACATAGCGGCCGCTGGCGGCGATGCGGCGGCAGAAGTCTTCCGGCCACCACAGCATCGAGGCCATGGCGCCCATGATCAGCAGCACCGGCGGCGCCGACGGGTCGCCGAAGGCTTCGGTGGCGATCTCGACGCCATTGGCGCGGACGGTTTTGGTGGTGGTTTCGCTGGCCATCGCCTTGCTCCTGAGGGTTGCGCCAACAATGGCGAGCGCTGCTGCGGAAAGCAGGAAGCGGCGCCGGCTGGTCGGGGTGGTGTGGTTTGACATTTCGGTCTCCTCGCGCCCGCTGGGCGGCTTGAACGGACACTAGGGGCGTCGAAGCCGGCTCACGAGAGCGATACTGGACAAAAACAAGGCATACGTGCCACTCATGGCACATGAACCAGCAAGCCGAACCTCTCCGCATCAGCCTGCTCGCCTTGCCGCAGACAACACCGGCAGCGGTGTACGGGCTGTTCGAGGTGCTGTCGGCGGTGGGCTCGATCTGGGACCGGCTGACCGGGCAGCAGACCAGGGCACGGCGCATCTCAGCCGAGATCGTGGCACGGCGCAAGGAGGCGTTCACCTGCGCCATCGGCACGCCGATCCAGCCGCATGCGTCCTTCGCCGACACTGTGGGCACCGACGTGGTGATCGTCACCGACCTGGCGCTGCCGCTCGATGGTGGCGCGGCTGGCGGCTGGGGCGAAGAGATGGCCTGGGTGCGCGAACAGCTGGCAGCAGGGGCAACGGTGTGCTCGGTCTGCACCGGCTCGATCTTCCTCGCCGAGGCCGGCCTGCTCGACGGCAAGGACGCAGCCTCGCACTGGATCGCCGCCGACATCTTCCGCGACCGCTATCCCCTGGTGAAGTTCCGGCCCGAGCGCATCGTCTGCGACATGGACCCCGAGGGACAGCTGATCACCACCGGCGGGGCGTCGTCATGGGAGGACCTCGCGCTGCACCTGATCGCCCGCCACTGCGGCAAGGAGGAAGCGGCACGCATCGCCAAGGTGTTCCTGCTCGGCGACCGCAGCGACGGCCAGCTGCCCTTCGCCACGATGGCCAAGCCGAAGCGCCACGAAGATGCGGCGATCGGCAACTGCCAGGTCTGGATCGCCGACAATTACACCGCCGCCAACCCGGTGACGCGCATGGTCGCCGAAAGCGGGCTGCCCGAGCGCACCTTCAAGCGCCGCTTCAAGGCGGCGACCGGCTACACGCCTGTCGACTATGTCCAAAGCCTGCGCATCGAGGAGGCCAAGCAGATGCTGGAGGCCACCACTGAGGCCACAGACGCCATCGCCGAGATCGTCGGCTACGAGGATCCGGCGTTCTTCCGCCGGCTGTTCCGGCGCCATACCGGCATTACGCCGGCGCGATACCGGCAGCGGTTTCGGGTTCGGCCGGGCTAACCCTTCAACTCGGCCAGCGCCCGCTCCAGCGGGGCTGGCGAAACCTGGATCGGTCCGTCGAACGGCACGTCCATGTCGAGGACCAGGTAAAGCGATGCGGCGAGCAGCGCCGACGAGGCGACGAAGGTGGTCGCAACGACGGCGTTTCTCGGCGCGCGGAAGCCGAAGCTGGCAAACACCAGCACCAGCCAGGCAACCAGCATGACGATCAAAAGCCGTGGGATCGTGCCTTCCGAATGTTCGATCAGGGTCCAGCGCAGTTCGATCACCTTTTGCAGATTTTGGCGCGCGTCCTGCCATAGCACTGTCTGTTCGGCATTGGCCGGCTTGAGGTTGCGCAGCCGGCTGCCGATTTCACCGATCAGCCGTTCGGACAGCTTGTTGGCGACTGTCGCCGGCTCGTTGCTGGGCCTCGCCTCGTTGTCGACCATGCGCTGGACATAGGCGATGAGCGGCTGGCGCGCATCCTCGGCTTCGGGGCCATAATCGCGCAGGGCGCGGTCGAGAAGGATCAGCTGAGTGGCGTAATCATGCACATTGTGGTCGATCTGCTCGAAGGTGTTCCGGGCCGAATTGAGCATCAGGCCCATGACCAGCGAGGTCATGACCACGAAGATGTTTGCGACAAGTCTGACCACCCCGGTGGTGTCGTCCTGGCGATGCCGGGACGACAACCTCTCATGCATCAGCATGCTGCCAAGCGAGGCGGCGACAAGGCAGACAAAGATCAATATCGCGACCTGGGCTTCGCGCATCGTCGCCGTCCCTCGGTTGAACAGCCCCAGCCGAGGGTGAATTCAATTCGCAGGCAAGGCAAGAGGACCGCGCCGTCGTTGAAAACGCTGTCGCGCTTGAAAGCGGTCAACTGCCATATGACGGCGATGTCTGGAACCCGCAGCCACCTGCTTTCCTCCAGCGCCGGCGATGCCACACGCGGTTTGAAAGAGGCGGCGCGCTTCAAGACGTAGCGTAGACGGGGTCGCCGTCGCGGGATGCCGGCCAGCACCCCGCGACGTGTTGCCTGCGACGGCTGAGCTAACGCATCGATTGCAGTTTGGTCATGAGACCGGCCTCGACATCGAGGCTGGCAATGTCGTCGACGGCGGGATAGCCGATGTCCTTCAGCTGCTCCGGGCTGAGTGCGGCGATGATGCGCCGGCTCTGGGCGCGGCGATACCACGCCTCGGCTGCCGCGATGCGGCGCCCGGTTGCCTGGAGGAAACGGATCGTCAGATCCGCCGTCTGCTGTCTGTGGCTGGAATGCACTGAGTAAGCCATCTCGGCCTCCCGTATGCTGACGTGACCCGGTGAGCTTGCCATGCAGGCGTGAGGGCAGCGTGTTCGACGCGTGAACGAGACGTCAGCGCAGGAATGCGTTGTCCCTTGGCGGAAAGGACAACGACAGTCTCTCCGGCCCCATCCGCTGCACTTGAAACCGCAGCGAACTAGTCCATTTACCTTGCAGGCAGCGCGCATCTTTCCAAACGAGGAAGCACCAGAAGGCCAGCCTGCCGGTTACGTGAACCTGTGCCGACAGCCTGCCAAGGTGGCAATGCGTGGCGCGCCCCAGGACGTCTTCCTCGTCGCAACGAGACGAAGGGAGATACAAAATGGCAAAGGTCGTTTGCGTCCTCTATGACGATCCGGTCGACGGCTATCCGGCAGCATATGCGCGGGACGGCCTGCCGAAGCTCGACCGCTATCCCGGCGGGCAGACACTGCCGACCCCGAAAGCTATCGATTTTGAACCCGGAGTGCTGCTCGGCAGTGTCTCAGGCGAACTGGGCTTGCGGAAGTTTCTCGAAACCGCCGGGCACAGCCTGGTTGTGACAGCGGACAAGGATGGTCCGGGCAGCGTCTTTGAGCGCGAACTCGTGGACGCCGAAATCGTCATCTCGCAGCCGTTCTGGCCGGCCTACCTGACCGAGGAACGCATCGCCAAGGCAAGCCAACTGAAGCTTGCGATCACCGCCGGCATCGGGTCCGACCATGTCGACCTGCAGGCAGCGATGGACCGCGGCATCACCGTCGCCGAGGTGACTTTTTGCAACTCGATCAGCGTCTCCGAGCATGTGGTGATGATGATCCTGGGGCTCGTGCGCAACTATATCCCCTCCTACGAGTGGGTGGTGAAGGGCGGCTGGAACATCGCCGACTGCGTCGCACGCTCCTACGATGTCGAAGGCATGCAGATCGGAACCGTCGGCGCCGGCCGGATCGGCAGCGCCGTACTGCGCCGGTTGAAGCCGTTCGAGGTGAAGCTGCACTACACCGACCGCCACCGCCTGCCTGAGGCGGTCGAGAAGGAGCTTGGCCTCACCTTCCACAAATCCGCAGCCGAAATGGTCCCCATCTGCGACGTGGTAACGATCAATGCGCCACTGCACCCCGAGACGGAAAACCTCTTCGACGCGGCGATGATCGCCAGGATGAAACGCGGCGCCTATCTGGTGAACACGGCGCGCGGCAAGATCTGCAATCGTGACGCGATCGCCGACGCGCTGGAAAGCGGCCAACTGGCTGCATATGCCGGTGACGTCTGGTTCCCGCAGCCGGCGCCCAAGGACCACCCGTGGCGCTCGATGCCGCATCACGGCATGACGCCGCACATTTCGGGATCGTCGCTATCCGCCCAGGCGCGTTATGCCGCCGGCACCCGCGAATTCTTGAGTGCTGGTTCGAGGGCCGGCCGATCCGCGAGGAGTATCTGATCGTCGACGGAGGCAAACTCGCCGGCGCCGGCGCGCACTCCTACAGCGCGGGCGACGCCACGCGCGGTTCGGAAGAGGCGGCGCGGTTCACGGCCAAGACGTGAACCGCGTGACAGTTGCGAACAGGCGGTCGCCGCCTTCGGACGGCGACCGCTCACGATCCGTCGCTCAGTTCCAGGCAGCACCTGCGACCTGGCGGACCGCGGCATTAAGGCGGTTCCAGACATTGATCAACGCGATGCTGAGCAACAGCGCCGAAATCGCCTTTTCATCGTAGTGGCTGACAGCCTCTTCCCAGACGTCGTCGGGCACCGGATCGGACTTGTCGGCGACGCGGGTGACCGCCTCTGTCAGCGCCAGCGCCGCGCGCTCGGCCGGCGTGAACCAGGGCGTATCGCGCCAGGCGGCCACGGCGAAGATGCGGTCGTCCTTCTCGCCAAGCTTCCTGAGTTCGAGCGAGTGCATGTGCACGCAGACGCTGCAGCTGTTGATCTGGCTGGCGCGCAGGTGGACCAGCTTGCGCGTCACCTCGGACAGGCCGTCCTTTTCGGTCGCCTTGTTGAGCGCAAACAGCGCCTGCATGGCATCGGGAAGCAGCAGGGCGGGGTTGGTCATACGAGCTTGCATCGGAATTCTCCTCGAAATTTGCGTTCTGTTTTCGGCTTTGCGCCAGATGATCTTGACGCCGCTGCCCCTAAACCGGTCTCGTGTCACATCGGCCGGGATTCGCTCGTCATGGCCATGACGGAACGCCAGCAGGGAATGTGACCGATGAACGAAGAAATTTTTCTGACCGAGCGATTTGATGCCAATCGCGGTCATTTACGGGCCGTGGCCTACCGCATGCTGGGCTCGGCGAGCGAAGCCGAAGACGCGGTGCAGGAGACCTGGCTGCGCCTGGCACGCTCCGATGCGCGCGAGATCGGCAATCTCTCGGGCTGGCTGACGACAGTCGTGGCGCGCGTCTGCCTGGACATGCTGCGCCAGCGCAAATCGCGGCGCGAGGACCCGCTCGAGGTGGAAGGGCCGGACGAAGTTGCCGACGATACCGCCGGCATCGACCCCGAGCGCGAGCTGGCGATGGCCGACGCCGTCGGGCTGGCGCTTCTTGTCGTGCTGGAAAAGCTGGCGCCGGCGGAGCGCATCGCCTTTGTGCTGCACGACATGTTCGACCTGTCCTTCGACGACATAGCACCCATCGTCGAGCGCACGCCGGTCGCAGCAAGACAGCTGGCGAGCCGGGCCCGGCGCCGCGTTCAAGGCAGCGACGAGGCACGTGCGCCCGACCGGACACGTCAACGGCAGGTGGTCGACGCGTTTCTCGCAGCGTCCCGCGGCGGCGATTTCGCCGGGCTGCTCAAGGTGCTCGACCCGGATGTGGTGTTCCGCGCCGACGCCGTCGCTGCCCAATTGGGCGCGGTGGCCGAGCTGCGCGGCGCGCAGGCCGTAGCGCAAAGTTTCAAGGGTCGGGCGCAGGGCGCGCTGCCAGCGCTTGTCGACGGCGCCATCGGCCTGCTGGTCGCACCGATGGGCAAGCTCCGCGTCGTGCTGATGCTCAAGCTCGACGGCGACAGGATTGTCGGCATCGAGGCCATCGCCGATCCGGACCGGCTGGGGCAGCTGGATGTGGTATTGCTGGATGCTTAGTCGGCGAATAGGTTTCCCGCCAGGAAGTCGACAAACAGCCGAATCTTCGGCGAAAGGTAGCGGCTGGCCGGCCAGAGCACACGCATGACACCAGCATCGCGGACGAAATCTTCGAGGATCGAGACAAGCGTTCCCTCGGCGATCTGGCGTTTGACGGCATATTCCGGCAGGCAGGCGATGCCAAAACCCTGTTCGGCGAGATAGATGCGCGCCTCGATCGTGCTGGCAACGAGGGTTGCAGGCAGCTCGAGTTCAAGCAACGCCTCGTCGCGCAACAAAGGCCATGGCTCCAGCTTGCCGGTGACCGGGTGACGATGGTGCAGGCAGGCGTGGCCGAGAAGCTCTTGCGGGGTCTCGGGCAGGCCGTGGCCGGCAAGATATCCCGGCGCGGCGACGAGCCGGTGGCGGAAGTCGCCAAGCTTGCGGCTCATCAGCCGGGAATCGGCGGCAGCTCCGGTGCGGATGACCGCATCGAAACCTTCGTCGATGACATCGACAAGCCTGTCGGTGAAGTCGAGTTCCAGCCTGATCTCCGGCCATGCCCGCATGAAGCCGGCAAGCACCGGCAGAAACAGTGTGCCTGAAACCGGCAGGCTGACGCGCAGCGGCCCGCGCGGTGCGGCGTGAGCCTGGGACAGCTCCTCCTCGGCCGCCTGCAGTTCACCGACGATGGTCCGGCAGCGTTCAAGAAACAGGCTGCCCTCCGCCGTCAGCGTCATGCTGCGCGTGCTGCGGTGGAAAAGGCTGACGCCAAGACGCTGTTCCAGCCGGGCAATGGCCTTGCCGACCGCCGAGGGCGACACACCGAGCTGACGCCCGGCCGCAACGAAGCTGCGCGTTTCCGCCGCCTGGATGAAGACGTCGAGCGCGCCCAGCCTATCCATCGTTTGTGACCTGCCCATTGCGGACCAAAATGTCCGGAGTGTTTGGAATTGTAGCCCGATTTTCTTGCCGTCGCAGGAGCTTATTTTCAAGCCGGGCATCTGCTGCCGGCACGACACGGAGAGCAAACAAGATGATCGGACGTTCGGCGGACTGGCTTTCGGCGTTGGCGGCAGGGGCGCTGCTGGCGGTGATGATCGCCTGCAACGGCCTTTTGGCCAAACACAGCGCACCGGTGCTTGCCTCCTGGGTGGCGCATGGAACCGGTGCTGCGGTCGCCTTGGTGCTTGTCGCCGGATGGTCGCGGACTTTTGGGCGCCAGGAAGCCGGGTCGCAACAAAAGGGACCGGCCTGGGCTTATCTCGGCGGCATACCGGGAGCGCTCACGGTGGTGCTCGCAGCGATCACCACAAACAGCCCGCTGGCGCTATCCGGCACCATCGCCTTCATGCTTGTCGGGCAGGTCATCTTCGGCATGGCAATGGACTATGCCGGGCTGTTCGGGGTGGCGAAAAGGCGGCTGGCCGCAACCGATGTCGTGGTCGTCGCGCTGGTGCTGAGCGGCAGCGTGCTGCTCGTTATGGGCGGACAATAACGATGAGCGGCTCCATATTCCTCGCGCTGCTCAACGGCCTGCTGATCGGCTTGAGCCGAGCGTTGAACGGAAAACTCGGCCTGGCGATCGGTCCGCTGCGCGCCTCGTTCTGGAATCACTTCATCGGGTTTGTGTTCCTAGCCGCCGTGCTGATCGTGCTCGGCGGTTGGAGCGTGGAAAACCTGTCCGCAGCACCCGCCCTGGCCTGGCTCGGCGGCACGTTCGGGGCGTTGTTTGTCGCCACCAACAGCCTTGTGTTGCCAAGGCTGGGGGCCATCAGGACGGTGGTGCTGGTGATCTGCGGCCAAATGGTCGCCGGCCTGCTGATCGACTATTGCGCCAATGACGCCGCACCCGAACCCCTGCAGCTGGCTGGCATCGCCATCATCATGCTCGGCGTCCTAGCCGCCAGATTGTCCGGTGCGCGCAAAGCCAGCGGCACGGCTGGCCAGCCCGCCGCCAAAGCCGGCTGACCGTGCTACTTCATCAGATGCTTGGCCACCGCTTCATAGGCCGGCAGCGAGGTCGGGTCGTTGGCAGCATTGCCGGCCGTCGGATGCGACGAGAAGCGGGCGATGACGACACGCGCCTTGGGATCGATGTAGAGCGCCTGGCCATGCACGCCACGCGCCGAATAGGCGCCGTTGTCGTTGTTGGTGATCCACCACATGCCGCGATAGCTCCAGCCCTTGAGCAGCGCATAGCCGGCCTTTTCAAACGCCGCCTTGTCGCCGCCGGCACGGATGCGGGCGATCGCCGCCTCAGGTATCAGGCGCTGGCCGTTGGCAACGCCATCGTCGAGCAACAGCTGACCGACGCGGGCCATGTCGCGCAGGCCGGCATTGAGGCCACCGCCGGCATAAGGCGTGCCGGTCGAATCGACGGTGTAATAGGCGTCCTGCTCGGCGCCCATCTTGCTCCAGATCCGTTCCGACAACAGCTCGGCGACCGACTTGCCTGTGACGCGCGCGATGATCCAGCCAAGTGCGTCGGTGTTGACGGTCTTGTAGCCGAAGGCATTGCCGTGCTCGCCTTCCTTGCGCACCGTCTGGAGGTATTCGAAATAGCTACGCGGCCCGGTGTAACCCTCTGGCTTGGGCAGCGGACTGCCGGCGGCCGAATAGATCCAGACATCAGCATTGGGGTCGGCATAATCTTCGCTGTAGCGCAGGCCGGTGGTCATCTCGAGCACCTGCTTGACGGTGGCGTCGCCAAACGCGCTGTTGGCGAGCTCGGGCACGACCGATGCCACCTTGGCGTTTTCGTCGAGCTTGCCTTCGGCGACCAGCATTTCGCCCAGCAGGCCGGTAAACGACTTGGTGACCGACATCGCACCATGCTGGCCGGCATCGTCGAGGCAGCCGAAATAGCGCTCGTAGACGATCTTGCCGTCATGCAGCACGACGATGCCGTCGGTGTAGTTGGCATCAAGCGACTGCGCCCACGTCATCTCGGCATCGCCGCCGAGCGGGGTGAACTTCACCGCATCGATGGTCTCGTCCAGTTTGCGTTCGAGCAGGACCGGCGCGCCAAGCCCGCGGCTGACATTGGCCGTCGGCATTAGCTGGCGGAAGTGGCAGACCGTCCAGCGCATCTTGGGGAAGCTGAAATAGTCCGGATCGGTAAAGCGGATGATCTTGTCGGCCGGCGGCGGCGAACCGACCATCCAGCCGAGCTTGACGGGATCGGACTCTGCGGCTGACAGCACATTTGCCTCCTGCGCATGGGAGATCGAAGACGTCACCGCCAGGGCAAAAGCTGCCGCGGCCAGCACGGCGCCCGCGAGGCCGTTGCGCCTTGTTGCTGTTTTGGCCTCAGAAATTGACGACGACATTGACGAAGCCTCCTGTCCAGACGGGTGCATTGGAACTGACGACTGAGTCAGATCCGGGACCCGGAAATGAAACGCTGAAGCCGGCGGTCAGATAGGTGTTGGGGTTCAGCACGCGGTTGTATTCGAGGAAGATATCGTCGGAGAGATGCTTGGCCGAGACGCCGGCGACCGGATTGGGCACGCCATTGATGATTTCGAGATGCGTGCCCTGGCCGAACTGGATCGGGCTGCGCAATTCGTTGGCGCTGATATAGGCGTAGCGCAGGGTCAGCGTATCGCGCTCGGTCGGCGTGACGCGCAGGCTGAGCTGGTGGGCGTTGACATTGGAGTTGATGAACACCATCGACGACTTCGAGCCGGTCGACCAGGAGCTCGGGCTGCCCTCGTAATAAAGCGGGTCGAAGCGTTCCAGCCGCGACGTCGACGGATCGTCGCCGGAAAACGTCTGATAGGAGTAGACGATCGTCGGCGCCCACGAATATTCGGCAAAAGTGTAGCCGACCTGGACGCGGCCGCCCCATGCCCGCATGTCGACGTCTTCGTTCCACTGGTAGGCGAAGTCGCCGGCGACGAACAAGTTCTCGAAGCTGTCGCCGAATGGAATGGCACGGCCATAGACATTGACGAAGTTCAGGCCGTCGCGGCCATTGGCAACCAGCGTTGGTACGCCGATGCCGCCGGGCGCGGCCTTCGGGTAGGGCGAATCGGACTTGAGCACATGGCCGAAGGTCATGCCGGCGAAGGTGTTGGCCTCGCCGTCATAGCGGAAATCGCCGCCGACGATCCTGGTGTGGCTGTCGCTTTCGTTCTGCTCGTTGGCATCGAGATAAAATGCCGTGCCGGTGAAATTGTCGAAACCGAAGCGGCCGATCGACGCCATTTCCCAGGCCTTGCGTGGGCCAAGCTTGAGCGCGCCACGATCGAAACCGCTGGACCCGCCATTGGCAAGCAGCATGCCGGTGCCGGCCTTGAACTCGCGCGGCCCGACCGAGACGTCAAATGACGGATCGCTGTTTTCGTCCGAACGCAGGCCGAGATAACCCTCTTCCAGCGTGACACGACCGGTGTTGCCGGTGGCGTAGGCATCGATGCCGAGCGTGCCCGAGGCAACGGCGGAGACCTTGCCGTAGGCCACCACCCCGCCAAGCTCCCGGGTGAAGCTAAGCCCGGGCAGGATGTAGCCTTCGAGCCAGGTCTTGTTCGAATCAAAGCCGGCCGACGGCGCGAATGTATCGGCGTAGTTCCAGAACACATTGTGCTCGGCGACCACGTTCAGGCCGGCCTGCAGATGCATGCGAATGGTCAGCCCGTCATGGTCGAGGAGCAGCATGCGATCGTCCGCCGCAAGCGCCTGCTGGCAGGCGAGAAGACTTGCAAGCAGCGGCGTTCCCGCCCCCGCCCAGCCGACAAGCCTGCGTATCCGCAGCCTGGAATTCAGCTTCTGTGTACCAGCACCAACCTGCAGCGCCCCTTCGTCGATGTCGCTGCCCCTGCACCCCATCGTTTGATCGGTCCCCGATTTCGCCGCGCTCGAAGCACTCCACTAGCTGAGCTGTTTGACACTATGGCGACTGGGTTTCGTCACGGCAAGGCGCGAGGGCGACCGGCACGGTTCGGTCGACGACAGAGCGCAGCCATCACTTTTCCGCAACGGCCCGCCCTTGTCCTTGTCCATCGAACGGCTGAGGCGCACAATCGACGGCTTGCGGTGCAAGAGGAGGCCTTTTCTCTGTTCGGAGGAAAGCCCCATGAACGACCTTAACCTGACGACACTGGACGGTGGGCTGGCGACCGTCAGCGCGCCTGTGCTCGATGCTTTCGCTGCAAGCCTGCGCGGCCATGTGCTCAATGCCGGCGATGCCGGTTATGACGAGGCCCGCACCGTCTGGAACGCCATGATCGACCGCCGTCCAGGCCTTGTCGTGCGTTGCGTCGGCGCCAGCGACGTCATCGCCGCGGTCAAGTTCGCGCGCGACAACAAGCTGCTCGTCTCCGTGCGCGGCGGCGGCCACAACATCGCCGGTAGTGCCGTGTGCGACGGCGGCCTGATGATCGATCTTTCCCAGATGAAGTCGGTGCGCGTCGACCGGGTGGCGCGGCGGGCCTGGGTCGAGCCGGGCGCGATTCTGGCCGATGTCGACAAGGAAACCCAGGCATTCGGCCTTGCCGTGCCGACCGGCATCAACTCGACGACAGGCATATCGGGGCTGACATTGGGTGGCGGCTTCGGCTGGACGACACGCAAGCTCGGCCTGACCATCGACAATCTGCTGTCGGCGGATGTGGTGACGGCGGATGGCGAGCTGGTGCGGGCAAGCACCGCCGAGCATCCCGACCTGTTCTGGGCGATACGTGGCGGCGGCGGCAATTTCGGCGTTGTCACCGCCTTCGAATTCAAGCTGCACAAGCTGGGCCCACAGGTGCTTTCGGGGCTCGTCGTACATCCTTTCGACGAGGCCAAGACGGTGCTCAAGCAATATCGCGAGGCGCTCGAGGATGCGCCCGACGAACTGACCTGCTGGACCGTGATGCGGCAAGCGCCGCCGCTGCCGTTCCTGCCGGCGCAATGGCATGGCAAGGAGGTTCTGGTGCTGGCCATGTGCTATTGCGGCGATCTCCAGGCCGGCGAAAAAGCGACCGCCGCCCTGCGCGGCATCGGCCAGCCGATCGTCGACGTCGTCGGGCCGAACCCGTTCGCCGGATGGCAGATGGCGTTCGATCCACTGCTGCAACCCGGCGCGCGCAACTACTGGAAGAGCCACGACTTCATCGAACTGTCCGACACGACCATCGACGTGCTCGACGGCGCGATCCGCACCCTGCCAGGGCCCGAATGCGAAATCTTCGTCGGCCATGTCGGCGGAGCGGCCGGACGGGTGGCGACCGATGCGACGGCCTTCCCGCAGCGCAGTTCGCATTTTGTCATGAACGTGCACGCCCGCTGGCGCGAGGCAGCGATGGACAAGGCCTGCATCGATTGGGCCCGCAACATTTACGAAGCGACACGGCCACAGGCAGTCGGTACGGCCTACATCAACTTCATGCCGGCTGACGAGGCCGACCGGGTGGAAGCCGCCTATGGCGCCAACTATGCCCGCCTGCTCGAGGTGAAGCGCAAATACGATCCCGAGAACCTGTTCCGCATGAACCAGAACGTCCATGCCAAGAAGGCACGCAAGGCCGCCTGAGGGCCCGACCGGCGCCGCACAAGGGACTTTGCTCAACGCGATCGATGCAAAACCCCTACCCCGTATCCCTCCCCGCAAGGGGAGGGAGGCCTCAACGTTGCGCCGGCATTTTCAGCCAATTTCGAACCTAGCTGGACGCCGGCACCCATCGCCTATATAACCTTCTTGTTATGGACTAAGAGGGTTTGAAATGACACCGTCCGAACGTCTCGACGCAACCTTCACCGCACTGTCCGATCCGACGCGGCGGGCAATCCTGGCACGGCTGATGTCGGGGGAGGTTTCGGTGATGGAGCTGGCCGAGCCCTTCGCCATGAGCCAGCCGGCGATTTCCAAGCATCTCAAGGTGCTGGAGCGCGCCGGGCTGATCTCGCGCGGCCGCGACGCTCAGCGCAGACCGTGCCGCATCGAGGGAGAGGCGCTGGCCGAGGCGACCGGCTGGCTCGACGAATACCGCAAGGTCTGGGAAGGCAACTACAAGCGCCTGGATATGCTGCTCGCCGACCTGCAGGCGAACCAGGGCAAGGCATAGCGCCAGTCAGGGGAGAGGAATGACGATGAGCCACAGGCTGGAAGTGACCACGCCGAGCGACCGCGAAATCGCCATGACGCGTGTCTTCGACGCACCGCGCGACCTGGTGTTCGATTGCTGGACGATCCCGGCATTGCTGAAACGCTGGATGACCGGGCCCGACGGCTGGTCGTTCGCCGTTTGTCAGATCGACCTGCGCGTCGGTGGCCAGTATCGTTTCGTCTGGCGTCATGAAGACGGCCGCGACATGGGCATGACCGGCACCTATCGCGAAGTGTTCCGGCCCGAGAAGATCGTCAGCGTCGAGCTGTTCGACATGGATTGGACCGACGGCGAGGCGCGCTCGACCCTGGTGCTGACGGAAGAGAATGGCCGCACCATTTCGGTCAACACCGTGCTCTACAGTTCGCGCGAGGCCAGGGACGGCGCGATCGCCATCGGCATGGCCAAGGGTGTCGAGGCCGGATACGACAGGCTCGACGGTGTGCTGGCCGAACGGGTCGCGGCGAGGTAATCCGGGGCTGGCTGGCGCCTTCGGTCGGCAAGTTCATGCGTCGACAGTTCAGGATCACTCAGGCTCAGGGCGAGCGAGCACTCAGCGGCAGACGCGGCGGTAGATGTTGCCGAACAGCTCGATCTGGCAGCTCGACTTCATTACGGGCACTTCGGGCCGCGGCAGCTGCGGCACCACGATCTGGCGATCCTGTTCGCGCAGGCGTTGTTGTTCGGCCTGGAAGGCGCTGCGGCTCTGCTGGCTCTGCAGGATCTGCAGCTCGTTGATCCGGCCTTCGCGGGCAAGCTGGTTGCGGTCGGGCTGTCCGGGCAGATCGATGGCATGAGCCTGCATCGCGCCGGCAAGAAAAACGCCCGCCACGATCAAGGCCAGTTTCGATCTCGTCATATTCCGCATCGGCACGTTTCCCGCGCGAAAACCCGCACCTTGCGAAGGTAGTGCTGATATCCGCCGAAACAATGGCGTCAGCCAACACGCGTCTTGTCGGCGAGGAAATCGATGAAGGCGCGGATGCGCGCGGCGAGATGGCCATGGCCGGCAAACACCGCGTGGATCATCTCGATGTCTTCGGGATTGTAGGCTTCGAGCACCGGCACCAGCGCGCCGGCGTCGATGTCGGCCTGGACCTGGAAGAGCCCGCTGCGGATCAGGCCAACACCGTCGAGGCAGAGCCGGCGCAGGCTCGGGCCGTTGTTGGCGAGCAGGTTGCCGCCGATGCGCTGGGCGAAGTTCTCGCCGGTCGCTGGGTCGCGAAAAATCCATTCATCGCGGTTGCGCAGGAAATTGAAGCGCAGGCAATTGTGGCCGGCAAGGTCGGCCGGTCTCTCGGGCACGCCGTGCTTTTCCAGATAGGCTGGCGAGGCGACGACGACACGTCGAATCTCCAGGATCTTGCGCGCCTTGAGCGATGAATCGCGCAGCTTGCCGGAACGGATGGCAACGTCGGCCCGCTCCTCGTAGAGATCGATGACGCTGTCAGTGAGCGACAGGTCGAGCTCGACCTCGGGGTAAAGCGCCAGGAATTCGGCCATGTGCGGGACGACATGGCTGGCGCCGAAGGCAACCGAGGCGCTGACCCGGAGCAGGCCACGCGGCACCGCATTGGCGCCACCGGCGACAATACGCTCGGCCTCCTCGATCTCGCCGAGGATGCGGCCTGCGCGCTCGAGATAGACCTCGCCTTCCGGGGTCAGCTGCAGGCTGCGCGTCGAGCGCACCACCAGCCGCGTGCCCAACCTGTCTTCGATGCGGGTGATCAGCTTGCTGACGGCCGACGGCGACAGGCCGAGCTGCCGGCCCGCGGCGGAGAAGCTCTTGAGCGAGACCGCCCGGACGAAGACCTCCATCTCACCGGCACGATTGTCCATGTCTTTGCCTCTTGTGAATCAAATTCACAAGCATTGGTCCATCATCTGACATTATTGCGCAAGTCCCCTCACCCCATATGGCGAAGATCATCAACACGGCGGTCCAAGCCGCCCGAAAGTCCACCCGCTGCCAGCGGGCGGGAACGGTGTTCTCATGCCTCTTGCCATTTTCGCGCTCACCATCGCAGCCTATGCGATCGGCACGACCGAATTCGTCATCGTCGGGCTTTTGCCGACGGTGGCCCAGGATCTCCACATCACGCTGCCGCTCGCCGGCTTGATCGTCAGCGTCTATGCACTCGGCGTCACCTTCGGCGCGCCGATGCTGACCGCGCTCACCGGCCGGATCGAACGCAAGCCGCTGCTGCTCGGACTGATGGCGCTGTTCGTCGTTGGCAACACGGCAGCTGCGCTGAGCCCCAGCTACGAGCTGCTGCTGGTCGCGCGCGTGCTGTCGGCCTTCGCGCATGGCGTGTTCTTCTCGGTCGGCGCAACGATCGCCGCCGACCTGGTGCCGGAAAACCGCCGCGCCTCGGCAATTGCCATGATGTTCATGGGTCTGACGGTGGCGATCGTCACCGGCGTGCCGCTCGGCACCTTCATCGGCCAGACCTTCGGCTGGCGTGCCACCTTCTGGGGTGTGTCGTTGCTCGGCGTTATTGCCTTCGCCGGCATCGCCGCCCTGCTGCCTTCGACCCTGAACAAGGCGGCGCCGTCGAGCCTGCTCGACCAGGTCCGCGTGCTGGGCTCCGGCCGGCTGCTGCTCGTCTTCGCCATGACCGCGCTCGGTTATGGCGGCACCTTCGTCACCTTCACCTATCTTGCCTCGATCCTGGAGCAGGTCACCGGCTTCCAGGCCTCGAGTGTCGGCCTGATCCTGGTGCTCTATGGCCTTGCGATTGCCGTCGGCAACATCGCCGGCGGCCGCATCGCCGACCGCAACCCGGTCAAGGCGCTGACCGTGCTGTTTGCGCTGCAGGCCGCGGTGCTGGTGCTGTTTTCGTTCACCGCCGTGTCGCCGATGTGGACGCCGGCGACGCTTGCCGGGCTCGGCTTCCTGTCCTTCGCCAATGTGCCGGGCCTGCAGCTCTATGTCGTGCAGCTGGCCAAGGAGCATCGTCCGGGCGCCGTCGACGTCGCTTCGGCGCTGAACATCGCCGCCTTCAATCTCGGCATCGCACTGGGCGCCTGGATCGGCGGCGTGGTTGTCGCCTCGCCGCTCGGCCTCGGCGCGACGCCCTGGGTCGGCGCCGTTCTGGTCGCCGGTGCGTTTGTCCTGACCGTGTGGAGCGGCGCGCTCGACCGGCGCCAGGAACTGCTGTGCCAACCGGCTTAGGATGCCGGCTGAAGATGACTGACCAGCTTTACTCCCGACCTACCTAAAGGGCGGAGCCACCCGCCCGTTTTCCCTCCCCCGTCGCCAATTTCCCCTCAAGGAGAACACTATGAAACTCGTTACCGCCAATGGCGCGACAATTCCTGCCCTGGGCTTCGGCACCTTCCGCATGCCCGGCGCCGAGGTCCTGAAAGTGGTGCCCGAGGCAATCCGGCAAGGCTTCCGTCACATCGACACCGCCCAGATCTATGGCAACGAGGCCGAGGTCGGCCAGGCCATCGCCGGCTCGGGCGTGGCCCGGTCGGACATCTTCCTGACCACCAAGGTCTGGGTCGACAAATACCAGCACGGCGCATTTGTGAAATCGGTCGACGACAGTCTGAAGAAGCTTCGCACCGACCATGTCGACCTGTTGTTGCTGCATTGGCCGAACGACCAAGTGCCGCTGACCGAGCAGATCGGCGCGCTGAACGAGGTCAGCAAGGCCGGCAAGGTCCGCCACATCGGCGTCTCCAACTTCAATACCGCGCTGATGGCCGAGGCGATGAAACTGAGCCAAGCGCCGCTGGTGACCAATCAGGTCGAGTACCACCCTTATCTCGACCAGACCGCGGTGCTCGAAGCGGCACGCAAGGCCGGCATGTCTGTTACCGCCTACTACGCCATGGCCGACGGCAAGGTGATTTCCGATCCCGTGCTGACGCAGATCGGCGCCAGCCACGGCAAGACGGCGGCACAAGTGGTGCTGCGCTGGCTGGCGCAGCAGGACGGCGTGGTGGCGCTGACCAAGACGGCGACGCTGTCGCGCCTGCCGGAGAATTTCGCCATCTTCGATTTCGAATTGTCGGCAGACGAGATGGCCGCGATCCATGCGCTGGCCGTGCCGGGCGGGCGCATCGTCAGTCCGGGTGGGCTGGCGCCGGTGTGGGACAAGGCCGCCTGACCCAGCCTTTGGCGCGCCCTCATTGACGGCGCGCCGGCTTCTCCCTATCTGATGGCGGTCAAGGGCGGGAAGCCCCTGCCGCCCGCAGCCGCAAGGCACGGTGAAGCTTCCCTTCAAAATATTCGTTTCCCTGTCGATGCGACGGCCGAAGCGGCAATGCGGGCTCCCGACTTTCACCACGCCGTTCGCGCATCGCGAAGGAGCGAAACCATGACCACAGGTCAAGACTACAAAACCAATGCCCGCAGGCTGCGCGACGCGCTCGCTGGCGAAGGCATCGCCATCAGCCACGCCAAGGCGCTTGAACTCGTCGCCCGCCAGCAAGGCGTGCGCGACTGGAACACGCTGGCCGCGCGTCCCAACGACACCTGGGCTGAACAGGCCGCCGGTGGCGTACCCTTCGCCGTCGGTGAAACGGTGTCGGGCACCTTCAACGGCAATCCGGCCAAGGGGCGCGTCATCGGCCTCGAGGAGACGATCAAGCCGGATCTGTGGCGCGTCACCATCGCCTTCAACCCGCCGGTGGACGTATCAACGTCGAAGCTGTTTTCGTCGGAGCGACGCCGCATCCAGATGGTCGTCGGTGCCGACGGCCGCTCGCGCCGCCTGACCGGCACCGAAACAGGCGTGATGGCGCTCAACCGCGCCTGACGTCCAGCACCCTCCCGCATCAAGCGGCCGTGGATCGTCAAAGCGATCCGCGGCCGTTTTCGTTTGGGCCAAGGCTGTCCATCGCGCGGCGGCAGCGCAAAGCCGACGCCGCCTCCCCCCAGGGCATCATGCCAACAACCATCTGGACGAAATTAAATGCATATGCAAATATCTACCTGAGGAGGACGGAGGAGACCCAAAGGGTAGGATCGAAATTGCATGCTCGCGCATCGGCAACGATGGCTTGCCTGGAACACGTGCCGGAGCCCTCATACGCATGCAAGGCAAGGCACAGGTTGTCGAACCCGGCCACAGCCGGGACGACGAGCGACAGATATCGCAGCTGTGTCGGTAACGCCCTGGACCACCGCCGCATTATGCTGATGCATACTTATATGCTTGAAGAAGCACCGAGCTATGGCATGCGACCGCCAACTGCGTCGCCTGTCTAGCCAATCGTTCAAAGGGAGGAAGAAATTGACATTGTCTAAACTCGCGGCCGGCATCGCCATGGCCTTCACGCTTGCGCTGTCGGCACCAGTCGTCGCCCAGGAAAAGCTCGTCGTCGGCGCCTACCCGGCCAACCCGCCATGGGAGTTCAAGACCGAGAGCGGCAGCTTCGAAGGCTTCGAAATCGACGTCGCGACCGAAGTCGCCAAGCGCCTCGGCCGCCCGGTCGAATTCCAGGACATGGGCTTCCAGGCGCTCTTCGCCGCCTCCAGCTCGGGCCGCATCGACTTCGCCGTGTCGTCGATCTCGGTCAACAACGAGCGCCTGCAGAACCAGTCGTTCACCCAGCCTTATTATGACGGCGACGGCACGGTCATCGGACGCGAGGCGTCCGACATCACCGGCCTCGACGGCCTGAAGGGCAAGGTCATTGGCGTCGTCGCCGGCACCACTGGCGAAGCCTGGGCCAAGGAAAACACCGAAAAGCTCGGCTTGGCCGAGGTGCGTAGCTACAACGCCCAGCAGGACCTGCTGCTCGACATCCAGGCCCAGCGTGTCGACGGTGGCGCCGGCGAACTCGCCGGCTTCCAATATGCCATGACCAAGACGCCGGGCTTCAAGGTACTGGTGCGAATCCCGACCGGCGAGCGTTTCGCCATGATGGCGCGCAAGGACCATCCGGCGATCGTTGCCGCCAACGACGCTGTCTCCAAGATGAAGGCTGACGGGACGATGGCCGCGATCCACAAGAAGTGGTTCGGCGCGGATCCGGACGCCGGCACCAGCACGACCACCGAGATGCCGCTGCCGAAAGCCGAGTGAGCCAACGGCTCTATCCGCAAACCGATGAAACGACGCTGCGGCCACCCAAGGCCGCGGCGTCCTGCTCCCGGACCCCGCCATGGACCTGATCACCACCTTCTTCAACTGGGACATACTGGTCCGCAGTTTTCCGATGCTGATGCGCGGGGTCGGCAACACCATTCTTCTCGGCGTCGCCAGCATCATCTTCGGCGGCGCGGCCGGACTGCTCGTCTGCCTGATGCGGCTCTACGGGCCGAAAACCGGTACGGCTGTTCGCCATCGCCTATGTCGATTTCCTCAGGGCGATGCCGATCCTGGTGCTGCTGATCCTGATCTATTACGCGCTGCCCTTCGTCGGCATCCGCTTTTCGTCCTTCACCGCAGCGACCTTGGCGCTGTCGCTGGTGCTGTCGGCCTTCACCGCCGAGGTCTGCCGCGCCGGAATCGAAAACGTGCCCAAGGGCCAGTTCGAGGCAGCCTCGGCGCTGGGCATAGGCTTCTGGACGACGATGCGCACGGTGATCCTGCCGCAGGCGCTGCGCGTCATCATCCCGCCGCTGACCAGCAACTGCGTTTCGATCTTCAAGGACACAGCACTCGCCTCGGTCGTTGCCATGCCCGACCTGTTGAAGCAGGCGACCGACGCCCAAGCGCTGATGGCCAACCCGACGCCGCTGATCGGCGCCGCCGCCATGTATCTGGTCTTCCTGCTGCCGCTGGTTCGGCTGGTGAGCTTTCTCGAAGAACGCGGCAAGCGCCAGATGACGGCGCGCTGAGCCCCTGACAGCCACACGGAATTCTGCACGATGACCACCCCTGACGGCTCCGCCTATTTCCTTTACCACTCGATCGGCATGTATCCCGGCAAGGCCGAAGCCATGGCGGCAGGGCTATCCGACTTCGCGTCGAGCTGGGGCGCCTTCGACGACGGCCAGTGGATGCGGACACTCGGCAAACGCCAGCGTTTCATTGAGCTGTGGAGCGAGCTGATCGGCGCGCCCAAGGGCACGTTGACCTCGGCCGAGAACGTCACCACCGCACTCTACAGCCTGATCGGCGCGCTGCCTGGCCACCATCTTGCCGGCCGCCGCGTGCTGGTGACCGCCGACTGCTTTCCGAGCCTGCACTTCCTGCTCGCCGGGCTTGCGCCGCGCCTCGGCTTCACACTCGACACAGTGCCGTTGCGCGAGGGCGCAAGCTGGGTCCACGACGACGATGTCATCGCGTTATGGGGCGCGGATGTCGGCCTGGCGCTTTTGACCCAGGTGACGTCGACCGCCTCGCATCGCTGCGACCTTGACCGGCTGGTGGCCCATGGCCGCCAGATGGGCAGCCTCGTCGGCGTCGACATCACCCAGGGCGTCGGGCTGATCCCCTACAGGGTCGACGCGCCGGCCGTCGATTTCACCGTGTCGACGACGCTGAAATGGCTGTGCGGCACGCCGGGCGCCGGCATCATCCATATCGCTGAGCCGCTGCTCAGCGAATGCCGGCCGGAACTGCGCGGTTGGTTCAGCCAGGACAACATCTTCTCCTGGGACCTCGACGCCTTCGCCTATGCCCCCGATGCGCGCCGCTTCGACCATGGCACACCGTCGGCGCTGGCCTGCATCGGCTCGGTGGCGGCACTCGAATGGCATGCGGCACAGGACAAGGTCGCTCTGCTCGCCCACAACCGCAAGCTCGGCACCGCTATCATCGCCCAGGCCGACGCCATGGGCCTGGCGCTTGCCAGCCCGCGCGACGACAGCCGGCGTGGCGGCAGCATCATGTTGCGCCTGCCTGCGGAGACCGACACGGCGACGGTCGTCAACGGCCTGCGCGAGCGTGGTGTTTTCACCGATTGCCGCGGCCGTATCCTGCGCCTTTCGCCCGGCACGATCACCACCGAAGCGGGCATCGAGCGGCTGTTTGCGGGTCTGCGCGAGCTGCTGTAACGGGTCGCCGGACTGGACGCGGACCTGCCGGGTTGCTTTGATGGCCGCCTCGGCGGAGGCAAGCCATGGACCGGCACCCCAAGAAGCACCACGCGGGATGGCATCTGGCCTCGCTTGCGCGTGGCATGCGCGACGCGTTTGCCGATCCGCAGGTCCGGACCCTGCTGGTCGTTACCTCGACGCTTGTCGCCGTGGCGTCCGTCTTCTACGTCTGGATCGAGGGCTGGAGCTATCTGGACGCGATCTACTTCTCGGTCATGACGCTCGCCACCGTCGGTTATGGCGATCTTGCGCCGCACACGGCGCTCGGCAAGCTCTTCACCATCTTCTTCGCCCTGGTCGGCATCGGCCTGTTCGTGGTGCTGTGCTCATCGGTCGCCAAGCAGATCATCTTTCGCGTCACGGATGACGAAAACGAATAGAGCGCAACAGCCTCAGTGCGCCACTGGCTTCGGCGCCAGCAAGCCGCCGGCATAACCGAACAGCGCACCGACGCACAGCGGCCCGAACAGCGCCGGGTCGACGATGAACAGCATGATCAGCACGGCGGCGATCGGCCGGCCGAGACCCGCTGCGGTGGCAGCACCCATGCCCGCGGCGATCGCCACCGACACCTCCATGCCGGGCACCACGGCGAGCGCCGCAGCACCGGCAGCAGCACCGGCAAAGATCAGCGGGAACATCGCCCCCGCCGAGCCAGCCGGTCGACAGGCAGATGCTCAGCGCCAGGACCTTGAGCAAGCCGAGCAGGAGCAGCGCCGCCATGCCGACGCCACCGGCCCAGGCCAGCATCGGCTCGATCTCGTGGTGTCCGGAAAACCTGAGAATCGGGAACGCCATTGCCAGCAGGCCGAAGACGATGCCGCCGGCGACCGGCTGCCAGAACGGCCAGGGCGCGCGGGTTTCGATCGCGTGCTTGAGGACAGGATGCAGAAACAGGAAGGCCATGCCGATGGCAGCGCCAAGGATCGCCGGGAAGATCGCCATCACTAGGTCGGTGCCGTCGCCGGCCGGCGCATAGGACGGCAGGGCAAGGCGATGGAGCCCGCCGTCGAACAGGAACCGGCTGGCGAGGAGAAAGCCGAGCAGGCCGCAAAGGGCTGCCAGCACCAGCAAGGCGCGCGGCGCCTGCGGCTTGTCGTCGGCATAGGCGGCGGCCCCCAGCGGCGAGCCAAACAGGCCCGACAACGCGCCCGAAACGCCGGCCTCGCCGATGACGCGCTGTTCGGCATGGCTGCGGCCAAGGACGATGGCGATCGCGGAGGTCAATTCGGCGACGACGGCCAGCAATCCGGCCTCCGGCCCGATGGCGCCGCCGAAGCCAACAGCGACGATGGCGGCAAGCGCGATGAACAGCGCGTTGCGCCGGTGGAGATGGGCGGGATCCTGGGCGGCCGCGATCTGCTGGTCGAGGTCGGGATTGGGGCCGTGCAGGCGGGTCAGGCCAATCAGGGCGCCGCCTGCGACCGTCACCAGCGGGATGTACCAGATGGCATCGCTGACCGACCAGACGGCATGGCTGACCTTCTGCATCAGCCACAGCGTCAGCGCGGCTGATATGCCGGCGAGCAGACCGACTCCGGCAGCCAGCAACACCAGCCTGATCACCTGCCGATTGCTCATTCCTGGCTCCTCTCCATCATACGCACTGGGCTAGCTAGAGCAGCCATTCGATGGGCAGCCAGCCGAACGCCGTTACCATCAGCCGCTTGACCACCGAGGCGTTCGGCTCGTCGTCGAAGGTGACGACAGGCTTGCCGGGTCCGTTCTCCGACCACTGCATCGCGCCGTCCGGGCCCAGCGAGACCCGATACGAGCCGGCCGCGACCTTGGTGTCGAAGCCTTGCGACATTGCCTGCGCCATCGGCGGGCTGCCGATGAGGAAGCCCATCTCGCAATTGAGCAGCGCCGAGCGCGGGTCGAAATTGAACGAGCCGATGAAGACGCGATCGCCATCGGCGGCGAAAGTCTTGGCATGCAGGCTGGCGCCCGAGGAACCGGTCAGGCTCAGCTCCTCCTCGCCCTGGGCGGCATCGGCCATTGGCTTGAGCTCGAACAGCTCGATGCCGTCTTCGAGCATTTCCCGACGATATTTCGAATAGCCGGCATGCACCATCGCGACATCGGTGGTCTCGAGCGCATTGGTCAGGATCCGCACCTTGGCGCCGCCCTTCACCAGATTGGCAAAGTAATCGACGCCAGCCTTGCCCGGCACGAAATAGGCGGAAACGAGGTCGAGGCGCTGCCGCACCGGCCCGACCACCTCGGCGAGCCGGCTGATCATGAGCTGGTTCTTGCTGGCCTTGCCTTCACCCTTGACCGGATCGTCGACCACCAGCTTGACGTCGACCCATTCGAGGCCGAGCCCGCCGCTGCGCAGCTTGTTGTAGGCCGGCGCATCGGGCCGGACGAAGTTCGCTGCGGCAGGACGCGACGCTGCTTCGTCCGTTCCCTCCAGGAATGCCGCCAGCGTGCCGGCGGACGGATCGACGATCTGGTCGGAAGCAAAGACAGAGCCGCTGTTCCAGTAGAGATCGAAGGCCTTCGACGTGTCCTCGACCACGGCACCGGCGCCAAGCACGTCGAGGTCGAGATAGAACGTGCCGTCGCCAACCTTGAAATATTCGTCGCCGATGTTGCGCCCGCCAACGATGGCTGCGACGCCATCGACGATGAACGACTTGTTGTGCATGCGCCGGTTCATGCGGAAGAAATCGAACGAATAGCCGAGCAGCTTGGGCGATCGGACCATCGAGGGATTAAACAGGCGGATGTCGAAATTGGGCTGCGCGTCGAGCGCGGCCACCGTCGGGTCGAGCCCGGGAATGCCGTTGTCGTCGAGCAGAAGCCGGACGCGAACACCGCGCTTCGATGCCTCATAAAGCGCCCGGAGCAGCAGCCGGCCGGAAGTGTCGTCGTGCCAGATGTAATACTGCACATCGATCGAGCGCTGGGCGATGCCGGCGAGGAACAGGCGGCTGGCAATCGCATCATGGCCTGCGGCGATCGGCAGGACGCCGCTCTTGCCGGGATTTTCGGCGCTGCCTTGCGCGACCATCCTGGCAAGCGTGCTGTCGGTGACAGGCGGCAAGGCGGCTTCGACAGGCCGATCCTTGATCGACGGCAACGGAAACAGTAGGCGGGCGACAACGATTGCGGCGGCTACAACCAGCAGCACGGCAAGCACTGCCTTGATCATTCTCATTCGGTCCTCGCCAATTGTCCGGGTTGCGCGTCGGTTTTCAGCCCCCACCGCCCGTTAAAGCGCGAGGACGCCCCCGGTGACAAGCCGCGGTTGCAAATGCGCGGTGCGGCAAGCCCCCGAACGGGGTTCGC
Organism: Aminobacter sp. UC22_36; assembly: GCF_044056035.1. NCBI lineage: Bacteria > Pseudomonadati > Pseudomonadota > Alphaproteobacteria > Hyphomicrobiales > Phyllobacteriaceae > Aminobacter > Aminobacter sp. UC22_36. The sequence continues at coordinate 346,582 of NZ_CP171996.1, read as the reverse complement.
GGCAGGGTGGCGACCGTTATCTGCGGTAGCAGATAGCGGGCTCGGGCTTGCGGGGTCGCTCCGAAGCGCGGCGACGAATTGCAGTTCGGGATGCACAGCGGGCGCTGGTGCACCGTCCGGCATATAGGCGCACCGAAGCTTCCGCAGCGTCGAAACGCTTTGATTCCCGGCCAAGCTTGTGTAAAGCGAGGCAAGCCGAAATCCCCGCAACAGCCAGACGGGCACCAAGCCATGGAAAAATTCACCAAGCTCACCGGCGTCGCAGCGCCGCTGCCGATCGTCAATGTCGACACCGACATGATCATCCCCAAGGATTATCTCAAGACGATCAAGCGCACTGGCCTTGGCTCCGGGCTTTTCGCCGAAATGCGCTTCAATGAGGACGGTTCGGAAAACCCCGATTTCGTGCTCAACAAGCCAGCCTACCGCAAGGCGCAGATTCTGGTCGCCGGTGACAATTTCGGCTGCGGCTCGTCGCGTGAACATGCGCCGTGGGCGCTGCTCGACTTCGGCATCCGCTGCGTGATCTCGACGTCGTTCGCCGACATTTTCTACAACAACTGCTTCAAGAACGGCATCCTGCCGATCACCGTCAGCCAGGAAGACCTCGACAAGCTGATGGACGACGCTTCGCGCGGCGCCAACGCCACCGTGTCGGTCGATCTCGAAGCCAAGGAAATCCGCGGCCCTGACGGCGGCGTGGTCGCCTTCGACCTCGACGATTTCCGTCGCCACTGCCTGCTCAACGGCCTCGACGACATCGGTCTGACCATGGAAAAGGCGAAGTCGATCGACAGCTACGAGAAGAAGGCTGCCGAGAACCGCCCCTGGGCCTGATCTCCGGTAGCCGGTCAGCCTCAGGCTGAAATTCTGAAAAGCCCTGCCCGATAGCATCGCGGCGGGGCTTTTTGCTGGAACAACAGGCTGCGGCTGACAGGCTTGCGGCTCCATGCCATGGTCGCGCCTCGGGATTCGGGGCGCGCGACCAGACACGCTGCGTGACATCGCCTGTCGATCTCCAGGAGCAGACAATGAAATCATCCGCCCTTCTTGCCACATTCGCGCTGGCGTTGACCGCCGCGTCTTCGGCGCAGGCCCAAGACAGTGAACCGCAGACGATCCCGTTTGAAGGCGGCAACTTCACCATCGTCGAGAACGCCGAAGGTGAAAAGGTCGTCGCCTACGAAGGCAAGGAAATCGCCAGGAACTATGTCGCCTTCCACGACCGCACGGTGGAAGTGAGCGACACCCAGGTGGCGATCTTCGCGCTCGGCGACGGCGGCAATGCCTGCGGCCCAGAAACCGTGCTGGCATGGAAGACCGAGGCCGGCATCCAGTCGACGGTCGTCGGTGATGGTGAATGCGGCGCGCCGCCGGCGGCCGTAACAAATGACAACATCTTCTTCGTGCCCTATCCGCTGCCAGGCGAGACGCTGCCGGTGCGGGCGTGGTCGCCGGAAAGCGGCCTCTTGCTCCATGGCAACCTCGCCTATGCGCCGCAGCCCGGCACCGACTGGGCCGATCTCGATGTGAAGAAGTTCGAGGACGGTATCGTCACGGCCTTCAAGAACGAGGCGGTCTACAAGGCTGCGCAACAGTTGCTCGGCGACGGCATGTCTGAATTCGCCACCAGCCTGCTGGTCAGCGGCGGCACGGAAAAGCTGCCGTCGGGCGCCTTCTACGCCAGCGGCTGCATCCCGCATGCCTGCGGCGGCGGCAACGGTTTCATGGCAATCGATGCGAAGGCCAGGAAGCTCTATTTCGCGCAGGAGACCGACACGCCCGAGCCAAAGGCGTGGCCGGCACTGGCCAAATGGCCAGCCGAGTTCAAGGACGCCATGACCAAGGCTTTCGCGCCGCAACTATAAGGGATCAACTCATGCGCAAGCTCATTTCGACAGGTTCGCCTTTCGAGAAGACCGCGGGCTATTCGCGCGCCGTGGTCCAGGGCGACTGGTGCTTTGTCTCAGGCACCACAGGCTACGACTATGCCACGATGACCATGCCGGAGAGCATCGAGGCGCAGGCGCGCAACTGCCTGACAACCATTGCCAAGGCGCTTGCCGACGGCGGTTTCGAGATGGCCGACGTTGTCCGAGCGCATTACTACATTGCCGACCAGGCCTATGTGGATGCGGTGTTCCCGATCCTGGGCGAGACCTTCGGCGACATCCGCCCGGCGGCAACGATGATCGTCTGCCAGCTCAACAAGCCCGAGATGAAGATCGAGATCGAGGTGACGGCGCTGAAGCGCACGTGACCAACCGGATTTGGGGAGATCCGCTTGCGCATCCTATCGCTGAATGGCTGGGGCGGCAGGCTCGGCGAGGAACTGGTGTCCTACGTCAGGGACGCCGACCCCGATGTGCTCTGCCTGCAGGAAGTGACGAACACGCCTGATGCCACGTTGCCATGGCTGATCTATCGCGACGGCGGCGCCGAGCTTCCGCAGCGGGCGAACCTGTTTGGCGAGGTGGCCGAGGCATTGCCCTGCTTTCAAGCCTTCTTCTGCCCCGCCGCCCGCGGCCCGCTCTATGACGGCGAGCGGGCGATACTGTCGGAATGGGGGCTGGCGACCTTCGTGCGTAACACGCTCCCCATTGTCGGCCAGGCGCAGGATTTCATCCACGGCGTCTTCTCGGCCGATGACTTCGGAGCACATCCACGCTCGCGCAACGCCCATGCACTCAGGCTGCACGACTATGCCACGCGGAGAACGACAGTGATTGTCCACCTCCATGGCCTGCGCGAACTCGACGGCAAGGGCGACACACCGGCCCGCGATGCTCAGACGTCCAGGCTGATCGAACTGATCGGCAGGATACGCAACAAGGACGACCGACTGGTGGTGTGCGGCGATTTCAACGTGCTGCCCGAAAGCCGGATGCTCGCGACCCTGCGCGACATCGGGCTGACCGAGCTGGTGACCACGCGCGGCTTCACCGACACCCGGACGTCGTTCTATCGCAAGACGCCGCGCTTCGCCGACTACGTGCTGGTCAGCGACAATGTCGACGTGCGCAGCTTCGAGGTCGTAGCCGCGCCCGAGGTCTCCGACCACCGTGCCCTGTTGCTGGAGATCGGATAGTCCCGCACCCGAGATTCAAGAAATCCACGCCTTTCTTGCTTGCACCGACGCCCCGCCAAGGCTAGCAAGACCGCGGTTCACGCATCTTTCGGAAAGGCTTTCCATGGCGACGCGCAATCTTCTTCTCCTGCCCGGCGACGGCATTGGCCCCGAGGCCATGGCCGAGGTCCGCAAGCTGATTACCGCAATGAACGAGAAGCTCGGCACCGGCTTCGCCACCGAGGAAGGCCTTGTCGGCGGCTCGGCCTATGACGCGCACGGCCAGGCGATCTCCGATGCCGACATGGCCAAGGCGATGGCGGCGGACGCCGTGCTGTTCGGCGCCGTCGGCGGCCCGAAGTGGGATGCCGTGCCCTACGAGGTGCGCCCCGAGGCTGGCCTTTTGCGCCTGCGCAAGGACATGGAGCTGTTCGCCAACCTGCGTCCGGCGATCTGCTATCCCGCGCTCGCCTCGTCGTCCTCGCTCCGGCAGGAAGTGGTCGAGGGCCTCGACATCCTCATCGTGCGCGAACTGACCGGCGGCGTCTATTTCGGCGAACCCAAGCAGATCATCGACCTTGGCAATGGCCAGAAGCGCGGCATCGACACCCAGGTCTACGACACCTTCGAGATCGAGCGCATTTCGGGCGTCGCCTTCGAACTGGCGCGCACGCGCCAGAACCGCGTGACGTCGATGGAAAAGCGCAATGTCATGAAGTCGGGCGTGCTGTGGAACGAGGTGGTGACCGCCACCCACAAGGCCAAGTACGCCGACGTCAAGCTCGACCACATGCTGGCCGACGCCGGCGGCATGCAGCTGGTCCGTTGGCCCAAGCAGTTCGACGTCATCGTCACCGACAATCTGTTCGGCGACATGCTGTCGGACGTCGCCGCGATGCTGACCGGCTCACTCGGCATGCTGCCTTCGGCTTCGCTTGGCGCGCCGGATGCCGTGACCGGCAAGCGCAAGGCGCTGTACGAGCCGGTGCACGGCTCGGCGCCCGACATCGCCGGCAAGGGCATCGCCAACCCGATCGCCATGATCGCGTCGTTTGCCATGTGCCTGCGCTATTCGTTCAACATGGTCGCCGAGGCCGACCGGCTCGAAGCGGCGATCGCTTCCGTGCTCGACGACGGCCTGCGCACCAAGGACATCATGTCCGAAGGCAAGACCGAAGTCGGCACCACTGCGATGGGCGACGCCATCATCGCGAAGTTCTTCGCCTGATAACAGGTCGATGAAGCGAAAACGGCGCCCAAGCGGCGCCGTTTTCTTTTGTGCTTGTGGACTTGCTCTAGGCGGAAGGCACGTAGGGCGCTGGAATCCGCACCCCCGCCGGCACCGGACCCCATTTGTTTTCGTGCTTCTGCGACGGCAACAGCGAGAACACCAAGATGATCAGACCGCCGACATAGGGCAGCAGGATCAACAGGTAGAACCATCCCGACAGGCCGAGGTCGTGAATGCGGCGGATGGTGACGGCAATGCCGGGCAAGAGCGTCGCCAGTACAAACAGGCCGGGCAGCGCCAAGCCGGCGATTGGTTCCTCCATGCCCGCATCGAGATTGCCGAGCGCACCATCGATGCCGAAGCCGATGGCCGACAGCGCGACGGCCGAGATCGCCCAGAACAGGAAATAGCCCCAATATTCCTTGCGCCGCGCGCGTGCGCGGAAGCTGACATAGTTGGTGGTAAGGGCGCGCCAGAAGTATGACCACAGCCCGGTCGAGGCTGGCTCCCCTGCGGCGACCGCACCACTGAACGCAGAAACTGCCTGGTCGGCGCCCCGGCGGCCGAACTGGGGCACCGACGTTGCCGCCGCCGGCGCCGCAGCCATTTGCGCAACAGCGACCGGGGCGTGGATCGCAAACACGTCGCGTGCCTGGCTGCCGCTCGGCTGAAACTCGATCTGGGTGCCCTTGCCGGGTATTGCCGTGCCCCTGAGGTCCTCACGGGCAAAGGTGTAGCGGTTGCCGTCAGTCCCGGCGATGAAGCCGAAACCCTGAGCCTGATCGTAGTGCAGCACTTCCCCGCGCATCTGTCGCCCCCGTGAATCGCGAGCCAGACAGTGTTCCAAGTTCCCCTGCGCCGCAAGCTCCAGTGGCGTCTGTGCGGGCTATCGGAGCTTGCGTGAGAGCGTTGCCCTCACGCAACGCTCGCGGCGCGTTGATTAGCCGGTAACCATATGTTGACTGTGAAATGCTCAACTCGTGTTACCCTTTCGATAGGCAAAGGGCATGGGGTAAGGAACTGTGATTCGGGTCGACAGACCTCGAGATCCATCGCTGAACAGATGGCGTCGCGGCGCCGCTAGGCCGCCTCCGCTGACGCCGGTTTCAGCGATGCGAAGCTTCTGGGGCCTGATGCGGGCCTACTGGTTCTCGGATCGCTGGAAGGAAGCCTGGGGGCTGACGCTGGTGATCGCCCTCCTCACCGCACTTTCCAGCAAGGCCAGCGTGTGGATGGCCGAAGCTTCTGGCGAGTTGGTCAATTCGATCGCTTTCTTCCACGACCCGGCCAACATGGCGCCCCTGGCGTCGCTGCTGACCAGTGCCGGAACATTGCTTCTTCTCGTTGTGATCAAGGATGCAGGCTTCATCGGCATCCGGCACCTCTTCTCCACCACCTTGCACCGCAAGTGGCGTGGCTGGCTGAACAATCGCTTCAACGCCGCCCTGCTCGATCCCAATCACACCCATTTCCATGTCCAGCACAATGCCGGCAGCGCTGACGGCTTGGGCGTGGCGCCCGACAATATCGACCAGCGCGTCCAGGATTCGATCAAGGGCATGACCGGCGGCGCGATCGGGCTCGCCATGGGCGTGATGGGCGTTGCCACGTCATTGTTGTTTGTCGGCCAGAAACTGCTCGAAACCTCGACGGTGGTGCCGGGACTGGAGTTTCTCGGCGTTTATGGCAGCGTCGTTCTGGCCTTTGCCGCAGTTGCCGCCTACGTGCCGCTCAACACCATCATCGCGATGAAGCTCGGCGGCGTGATGGAACGCCTCAGCATCCGCATGCAGCAGGCCGAAGGCAGCTATCGTGGTGAACTGACGATCCTGCTGCGGCGCAGCTTCCATGTCGCGGCATCGCGCGGCGAAGACGTGCAGCGCTCGATGCATGACCGGCTTTATCTCGACATCGACAAGACCTGGTCGCGCCTCAACATCGTCAATGCCGGCTACATGTCGTTTGAATCGATCTACGGTTTCATCGCCGCCCGCATCGTTGCCTATGGGCCGGGGCTCGTTCCCTATATGCACGGCCATATCAACCTGAAGGGCTACATCACCGGCGCCGAGCTGGTGAATTCGCTGATCAGCCAATGCTCGTGGTTCATTCAGGTGATGCCGGCGATCGCCACGCTGCGGGCCAACAGCGAACGCGTCACCGATCTCGCCAGGGCGATCGAAAACGTCCAGAAGCCGCCGGCATTCTATGCCGCCACCGGCCAGTCCGAGTTCAGCTATGGCAGCCAGAACGCCCTGTTCGGCCTGACGGTCCGCAATCTCGAATTGATGCACCAGGGCCGCGAGGCCAGCCCGTTCCTGACGGTCTCCAATCTGCGCTTCCGCCGCGGCGAATGGACCTTCGTGTCCGGCCAATCCGGCTGCGGCAAGACCTCGCTGGTCAAGGCGATCAACGGACTATGGCCATATGGCCGTGGCGTCATCGTCTTTCCCGAAGGCACCAGGTCGTTCTACGCCACCCAGGACGTCAAGCTGCCACAGGTCTCGCTCAAGCAGCTCGTCTGCCTGCCCGACCACCCCGGCAACCACTCCGAGGCGAAGGTAGCGGTCGCCATGCACAAGGCCGGCCTTGGCGACTTCATTGAGCATCTCGACGACGAAACCCGCCAGGGCAAAAGCTGGGACCAGCTTCTGTCAGGCGGTCAAAAGCAGAAGCTGGTGGCCGCCCGCATCCTGCTTTTGCAGCCCGGGCTGCTGTTCCTCGACGAAGCGACCGCAGCCCTCGATCTTGAGGCCAAGATCGCATTCCACCAGGTGATCAAGGACAATTGCCCCGGCGTGACGGTGATCAGCGTCATGCATGAAGCCATGCCGCCCAAGTCGGCGATGGGCGTCGAATTCTACGACAGCATTCTCAGCATCGTCGATGGCATCGGCTCGAAGAAGGCACTGGCCAGCCTGCCGGCCGAACTCACCACGCTGCTCGCCCAGCCCCAGCCGACCGAAGAATGGCCGCCACTGCGGTTCCCGCGCGTCCGGATGAAGGAAAAGTAAGTCGTCGCTGCCTGGCAGGACTGATGGAGGCTACAGATCCGCTCTGATTTCGTTCATCGAGCGCAACTGCCTGCCATCGCTGAAATTGGCGGGATCGAGCCACTGCTCCATCGTCGTGCGGCGGGATGGCCATTCCGACGACAGCATCGAATACATGCAGATGTCTCTCGGCAGCCCCTTGAGCAGCAAGCCTTCGCGCAGCGTCCCCTCATAGGTGAAACCGAGCCGGTCTGCGGCGACGCGAGACCGGTTGTTTTGGGCAGTGCAAGTCCATTCGAGACGGCGATAGCCAAGCTCCTCGAACACGTGGCGAATGACGAGATAGAGTGCCTCGGTGGCCAGCGTCGTGCGTTGTATCCCGCTGGTAAAGAGCACGTAGCCGAGTTCGACAACTTGATGCGCCACCCGGGCCTCCATCAGGCACAGCCAGCCCAGTATGGCGCCCTCGAGATCGACAACCCCGAAAAACGCCCGCTTCGGGTCGGACACGAGATCGTCGATGTGCTGGGCAAATGCAGCTTCGTCGACAAACGGCCCGACCTTCATCTCGGCCCAGGTGGTTGCGACGTTGTCATCATGCGAATGGCGATAAAGCATCGAAGCATCCGACGCACCCAATGGCCGGAGGCTGCCATGGCGACCGTTGATGACTGCAGCTACCGGCACCTTCGCTTCGGCTGGCATGTCCATCGGCCTCATCCCGTCGCTCAGTGCACCGAGAGTAATCCTCCGAACATGCAAGGCAACTCTAATTTGATATTGGCGGGCGCAGCTTCAAGCGGCGCGCACGATTGACTCTCCATACAAACCGGATAAAAGCGGCGGCGAACAGGGATTCCTCCGATGCGCGGCCTCTTGATGGCGCTTTTCGCATTCGACTTCCCCGGCCACGATGCCAACCATCGTGCCGGGCGCGGGAACCGCGTCCCTGCTTTCGACCAAAACCATGGCCAAAACCACCACCACCAAAACGGTGTGATTTCCCTTGGCCTGCTCACCCTCTCCCGGGTCCGGCCCGGGGGATGAAGCCCGCAACGGCCAGCGGGTTTTCTCCAAAAAGCGAGCGGAGAGGGACAGGAGATTTTCGATATGGGTTTCAAGGTTGCAGTCGTCGGCGCCACGGGCAATGTCGGCCGGGAAATGCTCAACATCCTCGAGGAACGCGGCTTTCCGGTCGATGAGATCGTCGCCCTGGCCTCGCGCCGTTCGCTCGGCACCGAAGTGTCGTTCGGCGACAAGACACTGAAGGTCAAGGTTCTCGACACCTACGACTTCTCGGACACCGACATCTGCATCATGTCGGCCGGCGGCAACATCTCCAAGGAATGGTCGCCCAAGATCGGCAAGCAGGGCTGCGTCGTCATCGATAACTCGTCGGCCTTCCGCTACGACCAGGACGTGCCGCTGATCGTTCCGGAAGTGAATCCCGACGCGATTGCCGGCTTCACCAAGAAGAACATCATCGCCAACCCGAACTGCTCGACCGCCCAGTTGGTCGTGGCGCTCAAGCCGCTGCATGACGCGGCCACCATCAAGCGCATCGTCGTTGCCACCTACCAGTCCGTTTCGGGTGCCGGCAAGGAAGGCATGGACGAGTTGTTCACCCAGACCCGCGCCGTCTTCGTCGCCGATCCGGTCGAAGCCAAGAAGTTCACCAAGCGCATTGCCTTCAACGTCATTCCGCATATCGACGTCTTCCTGGATGACGGCTCGACAAAGGAAGAGTGGAAGATGGTCGCCGAGACCAAGAAGATGCTCGATCCCAAGATCAAGCTGACCGCCACCTGCGTGCGCGTGCCGGTGTTCATCGGCCACTCGGAAGCCGTCAACATCGAGTTCGACAAGCCGATCACCGCCGACGAAGCGCGCGACATCCTGCGCGAGGCACCGGGTTGCCTGGTCATCGACAAGCGCGAGGATGGCGGCTACGCCACCCCACTCGACTCGGCTGGCGAAGACGCGACCTACATCTCGCGCATCCGCGAAGACCAGACCATCGACAATGGCCTGTCGATGTGGATCGTCTCGGACAATCTGCGCAAGGGTGCTGCCCTCAACGCCGTCCAGATCGCCGAGCTTCTTGTCGAGCGCGGCCTGATCTCGCCGAAGAAGAAGGCAGCCTGACGACATCGCCCGCATCCTGAGGGCGGCACTCGCCGCCTTCGACTGGATGCCTCAGCTGCATACGCCTGACGAAGACCTGTACTTTGTCCGACATGTCCTCCTGACCGAGCAGCTTGTCACCGTAGCCACGATCGGCGACGGCATCGTTGGCTTCGCCGCAGTCAAGGGCGTTTGGATCGAGCAGCTCTATCTCGACCTGGCCTGGGCCGGGCACGGCATCGGTAGCCAGCTGCTGCATCACGTGACCGCCAAAATGACTCACGTGAAACTTCATTGCTTCCAGGCCAATGCAGGCGCCCGGCGTTTCTATGAGCGCCACGGTTTTGTCGCTGAATCCTTCGGCGACGGGTCCGCCAACGAAGAAGGCCTTCCGGATATCCTTTACACCCGCCCGGACGATCTCGGCCTTGCCTACCCAACTGGGTGAGATGTCGCTCATCTGGAAGGATGGATTCTGTCGACAGGTCAGCGTGACAACGACAAACGCCTGAAATAATTCGACGAAATCGCAACCGATGTCGCGATTGGAGGGTGACTCTCCGGTCTCCCTGGGGACACAATGCCGATCTCTCCACGGTGGAAAGAGGTATCAGGCCAGATGATCGTTCGCCCCCGCACCGGCCTGCTGAAACTGTTCTTCGTCATGCGCGGATCAGTGGTACCGCGCATCCTGCCGCAGATCTTTGGCTTCGCGGCCTATGGCGCTGCGGTGGTGGCCGCGATCAAGCTGCTCAAGCTCGAACTCGGCGATGCCGGCGTCGCTCCATTCGCGCTGCTCGGTGTTGCACTGTCGGTCTATCTCGGCTTCCGCAACAACGCCGCTTATGACCGCTGGTGGGAGGCGCGCAAGCTTTGGGGCCAGCTCGTCTTCGAGATCAGGAACCTTTCGCGCGCCGCGACCGCGATGATTTCCGACCGCGACGAACTCAGGCCGCTGCTGATGGATTCGCTGGCCTTCTGTCACTTCCTGCGCGGCGAACTGCGCCGGGTCGACACACGGGAAGCCGCCCGCCCCTTTGTCGGCGATGCCGTCGACGAAATTCATGCCGCCGCCAACAGGCCGGACGCAGCGATGCGCCGCTTGGGCGCAAGGCTCGGCAAGCTCAAGCGCGCGAAAGTGCTGGAGGCAATGGATTACCGCATCCTCGACGAACGGCTGTCGGCGATTGCGGCATTGCAGGCGGGCTGCGAGCGCATCATGGGCACGCCCCTGCCCTTCGCCTACACACTGCTTTTGCAGCGCACCGCCTACATCTTCTGCCTGCTGCTGCCGTTCGGGCTGGCGGCTTCCGCCGGCTGGGCGACACCGCTGTTCACCGCACTGATCGCCTACACCTTCTTCGGGCTCGACGCGCTTTCGGAAGAGCTCGAGGACCCCTTCGGCATGGAGGCCAACGACCTCGCGCTCGACGGCCTGTGCCGCGTCTGCGAGATCTCGGTGTTCGAAGCTCTGGGGGAGACCGCGCCGCCAATGCTGCCGGCGGAGAATTTCTACTATTCCTGAGCGCGAGCCCGGGCGCCGGCAGCGGTCGAATCGATGCCTTCCCAATAGTCCATCGTCGCCGATTTGCTGTAGCCCTCGCCGGTCAGGCGGACGCCGACGCGACCGGATTCCGGATAGACGATGACATCGCTGGGGTTGCGCTCGCCGATGATCAGATAGCGGCACGCAGCCTCAGTGTGGTTGAACAGCGAATGCCCGACCTTCTGGCCCGCCGGAAAGCAGACATAGTCGCCTGCCTTCATGACATAGGCACGCGCACCGAGCCTGAGCGTCAGCGCGCCTTCGAGGATATAGACGTGCTCCTCCTCGAGCATGTGATAGTGCGACGGATTGGACTCCTTGCCCGGCGCGAGCTCCTCCAGCGCCACACCGACATGATCGCCGCCGCCAAAGCTGGACAGGTGCCTGAAACTGCTGCCGAAACGCTCGCCTTGCGAAAAGGCTTCGAGCGGCGCCGTTTCGCCGGCAAAGGGTTCGGATACACCGTCGGCATTGAGTGCGGAAATCTTGTCGGACATCACCTGCTCCTCCGGCCCTCGCTGCAGCATAGGTGGCGCGGCCGGGCGGAGGGGTCAAGCTGGCAGGCTTAAGCCACCTGAACCTTGTTGCCACGATAGCTCGCGATGATCTGCGCTGCCCCGGCGCCGTCGACCGGCGGGCTGAACAGGAAACCCTGGATCTCGCCGCAGCGCTCCTGCCTGAGCAGTTCGAGTTGGGCGCCTGTTTCAACGCCCTCGGCTGTCGTGTCGATGCCAAGATTGGCGCCCAGGCCGATGATGGCGCGCACGATTGCCATCGATTCCCGGCTGCTGCCGATGTCGCGCACGAACGAACGGTCAATCTTTAGCCGGCTGAACGGAAAGCGGCGAAGATAACTCATCGAGGAATATCCGGTGCCGAAATCGTCGAGCGCGATGCGTACGCCGATCTCCTTGAGCCGCTGCAGGATGGCGAGATTGGGGCCCGTATCAGCCAGAAGCACGGATTCGGTGATCTCGATCTCCAGACGCGACGGGTCGAGCCCGGACCTGGCGATGGCCTGGCTGATGGTCTCGGCGAACTGGCCCTGGCGGAACTGCACCGCCGAGGCGTTGACGGCGATGACGAGGTCCTGCGGCCAGGTTGCGGCGCGGCGGCAGGCCTCGTCGAGCACCCAGCGGCCGATCGCCTCAATCATGCCGGTCTCCTCGGCAAGCGGGATGAATTCCGCCGGCGAGACCATGCCGCGCCTGGGGTTGCGCCAGCGCACCAGCGCTTCGAAGCCGCGCAGGGCGCCCGTCTTCACCGAGATGATCGGCTGGTAGTGGAGCACCAGTTCACGGTCGAGATCGGCGCAGCGCAACTCGAATTCGAGCTCGCGGCGGTCGCGCATCTCGGCGTCCATCTCCGGCTCGAAGAAGTGGAACGCGCCCTTGCCGTCGCGCTTCGAGCGGTAGAGCGCCAGATCGGCGCATTTGAGCAAGGTGCCGGCGTCGCGCGCATCTGCCGGTGCGATCGCCGCGCCCAGGCTGGCGCCGATCGACAGCTTGTGGCCCTCATAGGCATGCGGCTCGCTGATCGCCTGGATAATACGTTTGGCCAGCGTTTCGACATCGCTGCGGCTGAGCGCGCCACGCAGCAGTATGGCGAACTCGTCGCCGCCAAGCCGGGCGACAAGGTCGCTGCGGCGCAGAAGCTTGCGGATGCGGTCGGCTGTCTCGATCAGCAGGGAATCTCCCGCCGCGTGGCCGAGCGTGTCGTTGACGGCCTTGAAGTCGTCGAGGTCGACAAGCAGCAGCACGAAGGGTTGGTGCCCGGCGACTGCAGTCGCCACCGCATCTTCGATCTCCTGCGAAAACGTCGTGCGGTTACCGACGCCGGTCAGCGGGTCGTGGTGGGCAAGGAAGGAAATACGGTCCTCGGCGCGCTTGCGCTCGGTGATGTCGACGATGGTCGACAGCGTCGCAGGCGTTGCGCCGAAGCGGATGTTGCGGGCATACTCGATGACGTCGAGATCGCTTCCGGCCGCCGTGCGGTGGCGGGCAAAACGCTCGCCGCTCGCCGGCACGTCGCCGGCGTCGGGTTCGAGATCGGCGATGCCAAGCGCCAGGAATTCACCGCGGCCACGGCCGTAGAGATTGAGTGCTGCGGCGTTGACGTTCAGGAAAGCGCCGCCCTCGGCCTGGCGCACATACATTGGCACCGGATTGTCGTCGAACAGGGAACGGAACAGGGTTTCGCGGTTCCTGATTTCGCGCACGTCGGTGAGCGTCACCGCCAACAGCCCACCCGTTTCAGCGACACCGACCTGCAGCGACACGGCTTCGCCGCCAAGCTGGTATTCCAGTTCAAGCGACGGTGCGGTCACGCCATGGGCGCGGGCGACTCCGCATTCGTCGAGCAGCCGCGCCAGGCCTGTGGCGGCCTTGGCCTCTGACAACAACCGGAAGCGCATGTCCTCCGCCGAAACGCCGAGAAAACGCGCCGCGGCATTATTGATGCTGAGGATCTGATAATCCCGTCCCTCACCGCCGACGGATTCAAGCGCGCTGAGCGCCAAAATTCCCTCGTCGGTCGAGTTGATCAGCAGGCGGGCAAGATCGATCTGGCTTTTGCGCGGCCGTGCGAAGACGAGGAAATACTCGCCGGGCCAGCGGCACGAAAGTGGCAGCGCCAGGACCTCGACGGTGGAGACCATGCCGTCGACGATCGACCGGCACAGCGCAAGCCGCGGTCGCGCTGCCGGCCGGGCAAGGTCGATGGCACCCGATATGGCGCGCTGGAAAGCGAATGGCAGCACCGACAGCACGGCCGCGGGCTCGGTCAGGCCGGCTAGGGCACTGAAACGCGGCCCGGCACGCAGGATGAAACCGTCCTTGCCGGGCTGGAGCCGGACCACCGCCATCTCGTCGGCGAAGCGGCCGACGCTGCCAAGCGCCAATTCTTCATAAGGCGGCAACGCGCCATCGATGCAGGCGGCCTGCCAACGGCGCAGCACAAGCCTGACGTCGTCGAATTCCGTGTCGACGCCACTGGGCAGCTCGGCGGGTCTTGGTGGCGGGCCCTGCTCGACGGAGCCGCCTTGCAGCTTCGTCGTCCTATCTTCTTGCCACGTCCCCGCGCGCATCGCCGTCAGCATCACGTCGTCACCTGCCATTGGCGCAACGCCATGCGCCCGGCGGCCCGACCTTCGTCGGGCGTCGACACAGCGTCACATCGATTTCAGCACATGCCGAAGCGGGTTCGGCGCGACGGCGCGGCATCATGCCTGCGCGGTACTTTTGCCCACGCGCCATCGCCGGCAACCTAGCTGGCACCGGCTTACCGCTTGCTTAAGCGGAATGTCATATAAATGTCATGAACTTAGCTGGGCGGTGGCGTCATACGCCTGGATACGGTCGCGAAAGGGCTCGGAACCGAACCCGAAACGCAAGACGGCGGACCTTTCGGCCCGCCGTCCTGGTGTCGCCGGAAAAGGCGAAAATTACTCTGCCGACGCTTCGGCCGGAGCAGCAGTCGCGGCTGCGATAGCGGCAGCAGCGTCGTCCTGTGCCTTCTTCAGGGCAGCAGCGCGCTCCTGGGCCTTCTTGCCCGGCTCGCCCTTGGTCGGGTTCGAGCGAGTCTCGCGCTTGACGAGACCAGCTTCGTCGAGGAAGCGGGCAACGCGGTCGGTCGGCAGCGCGCCGTTCGCCAGCCAATGCTTGACGCGGTCGCCGTCGATCTTGACGCGGTCGCCGTCCTTGGGCAGCAGCGGGTTCCAGGCGCCGATCGCCTCGATGAAGCGGCCGTCGCGCGGGCTGCGGGCGTCAGCGATGACGATGTGGTAGTAGGGGCGCTTCTTGGAGCCGGCGCGGGCCAGGCGGATCTTAAGGGACATTGTCTTACTCCTGAATAGTTCTGTCTTGGGTTTGGTATGTTCTGCTTATTCCGCCATCAGGCGGAGGTAGTCCTGTCTGAGCCGCCATTTCGCTCGGCGGCCAGCATTTCGTGGTGTCGGATCACCTCGCGGATGATGAAGTTCAAGAACTTTTCCGCGAAATCGGGGTCGAGATGTGCGTCGTCAGCCAAACGCCTGAGACGCGCGATCTGGGTCTGTTCGCGCGCCGGATCGGCCGGCGGCAAACCATGGGTTGCCTTGAGCACGCCGACAGCCTTGGTGCAGCGGAAGCGCTCGGCCAGCATATGGATCAGGGCTGCGTCGATGTTGTCGATCGAAGCACGTAGTTCCTGGAGCTGTGCCTGAGGATTGGTATCGGTCATTCAGCGCTCCTCACTTCTTCTTGCCAAGGCCGGGCAGGCCGCCGCCGAGGCCCGGAAGCTTCATGCCGCCGGGCAAGCCCGGCAAACCACCGCCACCCATGCCGGGAAGTCCACCGCCAGGCAGGCCCTTGAGCCCGCCACCGAGGCCGGCGGCTTCTGCCTGCTTCTGCAGCGCTTCGAGCTGCTTTGGGTCCATCTTGGACAGGTCGGGCATGCCGCCACCCATGCCACCCATGCCGCCGAGGCCCATCTTGG
This sequence comes from Aminobacter sp. UC22_36, assembly GCF_044056035.1. Taxonomy (NCBI): domain Bacteria; kingdom Pseudomonadati; phylum Pseudomonadota; class Alphaproteobacteria; order Hyphomicrobiales; family Phyllobacteriaceae; genus Aminobacter; species Aminobacter sp. UC22_36. Next base: position 331,148 of record NZ_CP171996.1, on the reverse strand, counting down.
AGGCGAGACCGCCCATCATGCCGCGCATCAGGCCACCCCCCTTGCCCTTGCCGCCCATGGCTTTCATCATGTCGGCCATCTGGCGGTGCATCTTGAGCAGCTTGTTGATTTCGGCCGCATCAGTGCCGGAACCGGCGGCGATTCGCTTCTTGCGCGAATGCTTCAACACGTCGGGATTGGCGCGCTCGGCCTTGGTCATCGACGAGATGATGGCGAGCTGGCGCCCGAACATCTTGTCGTCCAGCCCGGCTGCAGCCATCTGGTCCTTCATCTTGCCCATGCCCGGCATCATGCCCATGATGCCGCCCATACCGCCCATCTTCTGCATCTGGCCAAGCTGGTCGGCGAGATCGTTCAGATCGAACTTGCCCGACTGCATCTTCTTGGCCATCGCCGCGGCCTTTTCCGCGTCGATGTTTTCGGCAGCCTTTTCGACCAGCGAGACGATGTCGCCCATGCCGAGGATACGGTCGGCGATGCGCTTGGGATAGAACTCCTCCAGCGCATCCATCTTTTCGCCGGTACCGATCAGCTTGATCGGCTTGCCGGTGACGGCACGCATCGAAAGCGCTGCACCGCCACGGCCATCGCCGTCCATGCGGGTGAGCACCAAACCGGTGATGCCGACGCGGTCGTCGAAATTCTTGGCGAGGTTGACCGCGTCCTGGCCGGTCAGCGAGTCGGCGACGAGCAGGATTTCGTGCGGATCCGACACCTTGCGGATGTCGGCCATCTCGACCATCAGCGGCTCGTCGATATGGGTACGACCAGCGGTGTCAAGGATGACCACGTCGTGGCCGCCGAGCTTGGCTGCCTGGACGGCGCGCTTGGCGATGTCGACCGGCGACTGGCCAGTGACGACAGGAAGTGTCGCGACCTTGGTCTGCTCGCCGAGCTGGCGCAGTTGCTCTTGCGCGGCCGGACGGCGCGTATCGAGCGAGGCCATCAGGACCTTCTTGCCCTGGCGCTCGGTAAGGCGCTTGGCGATCTTGGCCGAAGTCGTGGTCTTGCCCGAGCCCTGCAGGCCGACCATCATGATGACGACCGGGGCCGGCGCGTTGAGGTCGATGGCGACACCTTCGGCGCCGAGCATCTCGATCAGTTCGTCATGGACGATCTTGACGACCATCTGGCCGGGCTTGATCGACTTCAGGACCGCGGCACCGACGGCCTTTTCGCGGACGCGGTCGGTGAAGGAGCGGACAACCTCGAGCGCGACGTCGGCCTCGAGCAGGGCACGACGAACCTCACGCAGGGCTGCCGAGACGTCGGCCTCCGACAGTGCGCCACGGCCGGTCAGGCCGTTCAGGATCGATCCAAGCCGCTCTTGCAGCGATTCAAACATTCGACTTCCCTTCTCTCAGCCAACCGGTGTCGAACCGAGAGGTAATGCCTCTGCGCGCCTGAACCAAACCAAAAAGCACCCGGGGGCGCACTGCGCTGCCGGGTGTTGGCCTCCGGGATCGTTATGTACCACTAGGGTGTCCCGGTCGGCCGCTCGGAGTGGAACTCGTCGCGGAATTTGTGGGCTGTAGACAGGAAAAAGGCTGGGGAGTCAAGCTTTGTCGCTCCCCTTGCGGACAACACAGCCACTACCGCTTTATCAAGGCAGCAATTCGCCATCGAGGATTCGGCCATACAGGTCGAGGTAGCCTTGCGCGGTCTTTCCGATCGAAAATCTGTCGGCCGCCTTTTCGCGGCACTGGAGTGGCGACAGTGCGTCGACCTCACCAAGTGCTGCGGCGAACTCGTCGTCTGTTTCGAACAATCTTCCCGTCTCCGGGTCAATGATTTCGTGCATCGCCCCACGCGGCGTCGCCAAAACGGGTGTCCCGCACAGCATCGCCTCGACAGGCGCCATGCCGAAAGGCTCTTCCCAGGCAACCGGGTTGATGAATGCCCTCGCCTCGCCCAACAGCTTCAGCTTGATGTCGCCATCGACAATGCCGTGGAAGCGGTAACGCGAAGCGAGTGTCTTGAGGAACACCATGTCACGCCGGACCTGGCTGCGCGTCAAAAGCTTCCAGCGCACCCCGCCCGCGATGTCGAGGCCGAGGTCGTACTTCCTGGCAAGATCGACGGCGCGATTGAGGTTCTTGCCCGCCCGGGCAATGCCGGCCAGGAACAGCATCCGCCGGTTTTTGTGGCCGGCCAGCCGGTAGGCGTCCACCGGAAATCCGTTGTAGACGAATGTCGTCCTGCCATAGCTGCGCGCATGGCTGGCGCTGACGAAGCTCCAGTTCCGCGGTGAGGTCGCCGCCTCCGGCCCGGCGATGCGCGACATGTCCAGCCCGACAATGTGGCAGGTGTTGAGCGACGGGAAGGGAACGTCGAGATACGGTCCATGGAAATGGACGAGCTGGGTGTCCGCCGGAATTGCGTCGGATATGTCTTGAAATGTGCCCGCCTGGCGGATTTCGAACGGCGCATCGCCCGTCTTCTGCCCGGCGATAACCGTCACCCCATGACCTAGCCGGACAAGCTCCGCCGCCAGCCACTCGACCTGGCGCTCCGTGCCGCCATAGCCCCTGGTTGGAATGCCCGCCGGGGCAACAAGTGTTATCCGCATGATCCCCCGCCTACGCCATCAGTGAATGCTTAATCAAGCTGCAACTGAACTGTTGTGGGCAACATAAGCCCCAGTTAAGCTTTGCCACATAATATGCGGCCTGCCAGCGGGGGGTTGGTATGCATTATTTCAAGGTGTTCGACCACCATGCCTAATCATGCGGCCGGCTCGCATGTAGCTATACCGGGAAGCGTCGGCGTCTCGGCCGACTCGCCGCTTGCCGGCTTTGCCGAAAACATCGAATTTGCGCTGGTAGTCATCGATGCCAGCCGCAACATTTCCTTCGTCAACAAGTCGGCCGAGCGCATGTTCGGCTACAACAGGGCCGAACTTATCGGCAACACGCTCGACCTGATCATCCCCCCGAGATTGCGCGGCGCCCACAACGCCGGAATTGCCCGCGTCGGCTCGGGCGAGCCGTCGAAGCTGAGTGGCAAGACCGTCGAGGTCTCAGCCTTGCGGCGCGATGGCTCCGAATTCCCCATCGAGCTGTCGCTGTCGGTCTGGCAGGGACCGAACGGCGTTTCGATGGGCGGCATCATCCGCGACATCTCCGAGCGCAGGCAGCGCGACGCGCGGCTGCATCGCCTCGCCCATCAGGACACGTTGACCGGCCTGCCCAACCGCTTCCAGTTCGACATGCAGCTTGAAGACGCGCTCGCCGCCGGTGAGCCCACCGGCGTGCTGCTGGTTGATCTCGACGGCTTCAAGAAGGTCAACGACACGCTCGGCCACGCCACCGGCGACACGCTGCTGCAGGCGCTTGCTATCCGGCTGCCGGCGGCGCTCGACGCCAACGCCATGGTGGCCAGGCTTGGCAGCGACGAGTTCGCCGTACTCTTGCGCGGCATCGACAAGCCCGGAGCAGTCGCGGCGGCGGCAAGCAACCTGCTTCGCTCCTTCGAAAAGCCTTTCGAGATCGGCGACCATTTGCTCAAGCTCGGCGTCAGCATCGGCGGCGCGGTGGCGCCCAGCGATGGCGGGGTTTCAGAGGAGCTGTTGGCCAGCGCCGACCTGGCGCTTTACCGGGCACGGCAGCATGGCGGCAGCTACCGCATGTTCGAACCGAGCATGCGCAACGCCATTGCAGTTCGCCGCGCCTTGCAGGATGAGTTGTTGCGCGCCATCAGCGCCAGGGAATTTGCGCTGCATTACCAGCCGCAAGTGTGCCTGGAGTCCGGCAAGGTGCTGGGCGCCGAGGCGCTGCTGCGCTGGAACCATCCCTCGCGCGGCCTGCTCGCACCAGCCGACTTCCTTGCGGTGCTCGAAACGCATTCGGGCGCTCTGACAGTAGGCGGCTGGATCCTCGACGAGGCCTGCCGGCAGTCGGCCGAATGGCGCGCCCGCGGCTTTGCCCCGATCACAATGGCGATTAACCTGTTCGCCGTGCAGGTCAACGCCGGCAACCTTGCCGAGACGGTGACATCGACGCTGTTGCGTCACGGCTTGCCGGCCAACGCGCTGGAGCTCGAAGTCACAGAGACGATCGCGCTCGACTATGAAGAGCGCACGCTGGCACCGTTCCGCAAGCTGGGCAAGGCGGGCGTCGGCCTCGCCTTCGACGATTTCGGCACCGGCCACGCCGCGCTCAGCACCATCAAGCGCTTCCCACTCACGGTGCTCAAGGTCGACCGCAGTTTTGTCCGCGACATGCTGCGGGACCCGCAGGACGCAGCGATTGTGCGCGCGGTGCTCGGCATGGCCAGGGATATGGGGCTGTCGGTTGTTGCCGAAGGCATCGAGACGAGGGCGCAAGAGGCGGCGCTCTATGCCATGGGTTGCCGCATCGGCCAGGGTTACCTCTATTCCAAGGCGCTGCCGCCGGCCGCATTCGAAAAGCTGATGAAGCGGGCCGAGCAGATCAAGGACAAGACGCCGGCAATCCGGTTTTAAATCCGACCGCCGGGCAGGCTGCCCAGCGGCCGGCATGACGTACCTAGCGGATCACATAGACCACGCGCCGCGTCGACGGCTCGACCAGAACCGGCTGGCCGTTGACATAGACATAACGGTACTCGTAGTCGGGAATCTCGGTCAGCTCGACTGTATCAGGCAGGCCGGCGCCGACGACAACCTCGCCGTCAAGATACACAGGCTCGATCCGGTGATCGGTCACATAGGTGCGCACCGCGCCGGGTGGCTCGATGGCCGACATAGCTTCGCCGGCGACAATCGCGCCTGTCGTGCCGTCGATGACGACGTCACCGGCACCACCGGCGGCCGGCGGATCAACGACCACCACGCCGGAATCGGCCGGGCGCGCCGAAAGCACGATTTCCTGGCCGCCAAAATCGCCGACAAGATAATCCGAATAGACCCAGCCATCGCCGCCGGAGTCGGCGACGCTGCACCATTTGCTGCTGTCAAGGCAGCCGCGCAGCGTGGTCGCCTGTCCTGCGCCGATGACCCCGATGACCGGATATTGTGGCCCCGGACCGGCGCGGACGTTGAGATCGGTCGCTGCCTGCACGGCAACGTCGGCAAAGGACGGGCCTGATAAGGCGACAAACGCGCCCGCGACGGCGGGCAACAACAGTTTGGTTTTCATCTTTTCGCTCCGTTTTCTTGGTCCCTCAAGGGGCGAGAACGGTGCGGGCAGCTATCAGTTCCTGATGAAATGGCCTGAAACGCTCACGAATTGTAGCAGACTGACGCTTGCCGGCGTGGCTGTCGTCAATGCGCCGACAGCTGTGAAACGACATCTCGCGCCACTGCTTCGCCTGACAACCGGGCGCCGCCGCAGGTCTGGATCAATGGCCCCGCGAGATGCTCACCGGCAAAGAAGATGCGCTCGCCGACGGACTGCATCAGCGTCGACCGCGCCTCGGATCGGCCAGGTCGCGCCGCAGCATAGGCACCCCTGACATAGCGCTCGCCGCCCCAGTTGGTCATCATCGCGCGGCCAACGTGCTTGCGCGTGTCGTTGCCAAAGATTTCGCACAGCCTGTCGGTGGCAAAGTCGACCCCAGCCGCCTCGCCGGCGGCCGACAGCTCCCAGGCGAAATCGCCACCGACGAAGCCAACCATCAGGTTGAGATCAAAGGGAAAACTGAGGAAATAGATGTCGTGGCGCGCGGCACGTTCGATAAGGAGGTCGTCGAAGGGCTTGAGCCCCAGGCGGCTGCCCTTGATTTCGACAGGGAGCTTGGTCAGCATGCCCATCGGCAGGTCGAAGAAGGCAGTTGCGTAGCTGTCTGGCAGAGCCGGTGAAAAGGCGATCTCCTCGAAAGCCAACACTGCCGGCGATGCGGTCACGATCACCGCGCTGGCGCGCAGCACACCGCGATCGGTGTGGCAGCTGACGCCCGCACCATCCCAGTCGATCCGGCGCACCGGCGTGCCAAGTTCGACCGGCACGTCGGCACCGAAACGGGCGACGAGCGTGCCATAACCTTCCCGGGTGAAATAATTGGGATCGAGATCGGCGGCATTCCTGAAGTCGGCGATGGAGATCTCGTCTTCGTCGGTGCCAAAATCCATCGGCCCGCAGAAGGTGGCGGCGGCACGCGACGAGCGGCCCTTGGCCAACAACGCGCCAAGCCGGTCGTCGGCGTTGTTGTGGCCTTCAAGCAGAACGGTCATCGCGGCATCGGCCGCCTTGACCGCTGCCTCCTCGGCCTCACTCGCCTTGCGGTTGCGATAATAGAGATGGTCGATGTTCATGTCGTGATGATGCATCGTCCAGCCGGCGGCCTGCGCTTCTGAGAAATAGGGGTTGCGGTCTGCGGCATGCAGCCAGGCGCAACCGATGTCGAAGGGCACACCGAACTGTTTGTTGCTGGTCCAGGCCCGCCCGCCTATGCGATCCATGGCTTCCAGCACCTTGAAGCTAAGTCCTGCCCTGCGAAGCACTTTTGCCGCTGAAAGACCTGCGGACCCAGCGCCGACGATCACAACATCGACATCTTCCATGGTTTTTCCCCGCTCTCGCCATAATCACTGCTTGATCGTATGCGAGTTTTTTGCCACCTGCCATTGCAGGCAGATGGGGACGTAAACGCCTTCTTAACGATGACAAGAGAGCGTGGGGCTGGCAACATCCCTCCCAGGGACATTGATTCAGGCATCAGGAGAACGGCATGGCAATATTTGCCAAGGTGAAGACTTTTGCTGCGGCCTCCGCCATGCTGGCGGTTATGGCTGGCGGCGCATATGCGGCGGAGTGTGGCAACAACGCGGGTGGCTTCGAAGCGTGGAAGGCGTCGTTCGCCGACCAGGCGGCAGCGAACGGCATCAAGGGCAACGCACTTGGTGCGCTCGCCAAGACGACCTACGCCACCAAGACCATCTATGCCGACCGCAACCAGAAGAGCTTCAAGCTCTCGCTCGACCAGTTCATGGCCAAGCGCGGTGGCAAGGCGATTGCCTCCAAGGGCAAGACCATCAAGAAGCAGAACGCGGCGCTGTTCCAGAGCATCGAGGCTCGTTACGGCGTGCCGGCCGGTCCGCTGATCGCGATCTGGGGTATGGAAACCGGCTTCGGCGGCTTCATGGGCAACCAGCACACGCTGTCGGCCGTGGCGACGCTGGCCTATGACTGCCGCCGCTCCGAATACTTCACCGACCAGCTTTACGCCGCTCTCAAGCTCGTGCAGAGCGGCACGCTGGCACCCAACGCCATCGGCGCTGCCCATGGCGAGATTGGCCAGACGCAGTTCCTGCCAGTCAACGTGCTGAAATACGGTGCTGACGGCGACGGCAACGGCAAGATCGACATGGTCCGCTCCAAGGCCGACGCACTGGCCTCGACCGCCAACTTCCTGCGCGGCCATGGCTGGAGCGCCGGCGGCGGCTATCAGCCCGGCCAGGCCAATTTCGGCGCGCTGCAGGGCTGGAACGCGGCCAGCGTCTACCAGCAGGCGATCGCCATCATCGGCGCCGAGATCGACGGCAACTGACGCCGGATGACCTGACACAACCCTGTCAGGAGACTTTGGGGGACACACTGGCCAAGCCAGAGCCTCGGACGCAGAATGATCAAAGCCCGGTGGCAACACCGGGCTTTTTCGATGCGGACGAGGATCTTGTCATGAACAGCCTGAGCGGCCTGCCCGCCGATCTCTCGCGCTTCGGCAATGTCGAAGGCTACACCCATTACCTCAAATCGGTGACGCCGGGGCTGCCAGCCACTGCCGGCGGCGGCCTGCTGAAATGGTACGACATTTCAGAAGAAGCGACGCCGGTGACACCCGAAACCAGCGCGCTGGCGCAGCGCTTCCTCGCAGCCGAGACGGCCACCGGCCGCCTCAACCTCAAGGGCGAACTCGGCTTCGTCATCCTGCACCGCTGCGGCGGCGACTTTCATTTCCTGCTGGTGAGTTCGTGGCGCAACGCCAACGAGATGTGGGAGACGGTCTATGCCAAGACATCAGAGGCGCCCGATTTCTCGCTGTTTGCGCTGCCCGGGCCACACCGCGCGACCTTCTGCGTCTGGGAGCTCGCGGCAGTCAACCACGAACGCGAAGCGTTCGGCCGCTATCTGTTTTCCGCGCGCGACGAGGTGGCCAAGCGGGTCTATCTCGGGGATTTGTACAAAGGCGGGGCGTAATTTCCCCTCACGATCTGCGAAGGGAAAGCCGACATCGGCTTTCCAGGAAGCGCGCAGGCCCTCTACTTGATTTCAAGCACATAGGAACATCCCGCCAGCACCTTGCCGGGATGTGTCTCGACCGTGGAGACGTTGAGGCTGATGCGCGTGGCCAGCGTGACGCTCTCAGCGGTTTCGGTCTTTTCCGAGACGACCTTTTCACTCAGGAACTTCTGCGGTGTGGCAAGCATCGGCTCGATGCCAAGCTTTTTGGCGAAGTCGGGCGCGTTCAGCCCATCGAGCACGGCCATCGGCCCGCTGGAGGTAAAAACGATGGTCTTCGTTTCCATGCCAAAGGCGGTCAATGGCTTGTCCATCTCATATTGCGACAGGAAGGGATTGCCGCTGTCGACCGCGCGCCAGCCAATCGTGCCGGCCGCGTCTGGCTCGCCCGCCAGCCAGAGGGCAAAACTGGTGTAGGCGGGCACATCGGTCCGACACTCGACCAGCGCCGGCAAGTCCAGCGTGACCGGGTCGAACTCCTGTGCAGCGGCTGGCAAGGCTGCCGCCAGCAAGCCGAGGGCGGCAGCCTGTGCGATCACCGGTCGCATGGGGTCAGCGACGGTTCCTGGCCGCCAGCGTGCGCAGGCGCAGCGCATTGAGCTTGATGAAGCCGGCGGCGTCCTTCTGGTCGTAGGCGCCCTGGTCGTCCTCGAAAGTCACCAGCTTGTCGGAATAGAGCGACTTCGCGCTCTCGCGGCCGATGACCATGACGTTGCCCTTGTAGAGCTTGAGCGTGACTTCGCCCTCGACGTCCTTCTGGCTGAGGTCGATCGCAGCCTGCAGCATCTGGCGCTCCGGCGAGAACCAGAAACCGTAATAGATCAGCTCGGCGTAGCGCGGCATCAACTCGTCCTTGAGGTGCGCGGCACCACGGTCGAGCGTGATCGACTCGATGGCGCGGTGCGCCTGAAGCAGGATCGTGCCACCGGGGGTCTCGTAGACACCGCGCGACTTCATGCCGACGAAGCGGTTTTCGACCAGGTCGAGGCGGCCGATGCCGTTGTCGCGGCCATAGTCGTTGAGCTTGGCGAGCAGGCTGGCGGGCGACAGGCGCTCGCCGTTGATCGACACGGCATCGCCCTGTTCAAAGCCGATCTTGATAACAGTTGCCTTGTCAGGTGCTGCCTCAGGCGAAATCGTGCGCATGTGGACGTATTCGGGCGCCTCGACGGCCGGATCTTCCAGCACCTTGCCCTCGGAGGACGAGTGCAGCAGGTTGGCGTCGACCGAGAACGGTGCTTCGCCCTTCTTGTCCTTGGCGACCGGGATCTGGTGCTTCTCGGCGAAGTCGAGCAGGTCGGTGCGCGACTTGAACTCCCAATCGCGCCACGGCGCGATGATCTTGATGTCGGGGTTGAGCGCATAGGCCGACAGCTCGAAGCGGACCTGGTCGTTGCCCTTGCCGGTGGCGCCATGAGCGATGGCGTCAGCGCCAGTCTTGCGGGCGATGTCGACGAGATGCTTGGAGATCAGCGGCCGGGCGATCGAGGTGCCGAGCAGATAAACACCCTCATAAACGGCATTGGCGCGGAACATCGGGAAGACGAAATCGCGGACGAATTCCTCGCGCACGTCCTCGATGAAGATCTCCTTGATGCCGAGCATCTCGGCCTTCTTGCGCGCCGGCTCGAGTTCCTCGCCCTGGCCGAGATCGGCGGTGAAGGTGACGACCTCCGCATTGAGTTCGGTCTGCAGCCACTTCAGGATGATCGATGTGTCGAGGCCGCCGGAATAGGCGAGCACGACCTTCTTGACGTCTTTCCACTTGGACATTTGAGCACGGCACCTTTTTCAAGCGGCCGGCTGAGGCCGCGTTTCCGGGGCTTTCTAAGCACGAACGGGCAAGCGGGCAAGGGCGATCATGCCGCTGCGACAGCAGCGTGGCCGCCCCGGCTTGCTTACTTGCGCTTCATAGCCTCGAGCAGGGCCGCGCCGAACGCGCCTTGCTGGTCCGCCTTGTTTGGCTGCGGCTTCGCTGAGGCGAACTTCATGTCGCGGGCCTTGGCCGGCGCTGCCGAGCGTGGTGCTGCCTCGCCGCCGTCCTTGCGCATGGTCAGCCCGATACGTTTGCGCGGGATATCGACCTCGACGACGCGGACCTTGACCACGTCGCCGGCCTTCACCACCTCGTGCGGGTCCTTCACGAACTTATCGGCCAGCTGTGAGACATGGACGAGCCCGTCCTGGTGCACGCCGATGTCGACGAAAGCGCCGAAGGCGGCGACATTGGTAACGGTGCCCTCAAGCAGCATGCCGGGTTTCAGGTCCTTGATGTCGTCGACGCCGTCGGCAAAGGTCGCGGTCTTGAAACCCGGACGCGGATCGCGGCCCGGCTTTTCCAGCTCGGCGATGATGTCGCGCACAGTCGGCAGGCCAAAACGCTCGTCAACGAAGGCGCGAGGGTCGATGGCCTTGAGCGCTGCACTGTCGCCCATCAGCTGACGCAGGTCGCGGCCACAGGCAGCGACGATCTTCTTGGCGACGCCATAGGCTTCGGGGTGGACCGACGATGAGTTCCAGCGGCTCCTTGCCGTCGCGGATGCGCAGGAAGCCAGCGCATTGCTCGAAGGCGCGCTGGCCGAGCCGCGGCACGGCAAGCAGGTCACGGCGCGTGGCGAACGCGCCCGAGGCATCGCGATGGGCAACGATCGACTCGGCAAGCGATGGCCCGAGGCCCGAAACGCGCGCCAACAGCGGCGCGGAGGCCGTGTTGAGGTCAACGCCGACAGCGTTCACCGCGTCTTCGACCACAGCCTCCAGCGAGCGGCCGAGGCGATACTGGTCGACGTCGTGCTGGTACTGGCCAACGCCGATCGACTTGGGTTCGATCTTGACCAACTCGGCGAGCGGGTCCTGCAGGCGCCGCGCGATCGACACGGCACCGCGCAGCGACACGTCGAGATTGGGAAACTCGGCGGCAGCGGTGGCGGACGCCGAATAGACCGAAGCGCCGGCCTCGCTGACGATGACTTTTGTCGGCTTGGGCGCCGGCATTTCCTGGAGCATGTCGGCGACCAGGCGCTCGGTCTCGCGGCTACCAGTACCATTGCCAATGGCGATCAGCTCGACCTTGTGGCGGATGATCAGGCGGGCAAGCTCGGCCTGGGCGCCGCGCACGTCATTTTTCGGCGGGAACGGATAGACTGTCGTGGTGTCGAGCACCTTGCCGGTGGCATCGATGATCGCCACCTTGACGCCGGTGCGGATACCCGGATCGAGACCCATGGTGGCCCGCGAGCCGGCGGGAGCGGCCAAAAGCAGGTCTTTCAGGTTACGCGAGAAAACGCGGATCGCCTCTTCCTCGGCCGCTTCGCGCAGATCGCGCATCAGGTCGAGCGAAAGCGACAGCGACAGCTTCACGCGCCAGGTCCAGCCGGCGACGGTCATCAGCCACTGGTCGCCCGGAAGCGTTGCGCCAATCTGGTAGGCGGCGGCGATCATCCGTTCGACTGGCTTGACCGGCGAGGTGTCGTCGGCGTCGATCTCCAGATCGAGCGACAGCACGTCCTCGTTGCGGCCGCGCAGCATGGCGAGTGCGCGATGGCTTGGCACATTGGCCCAGCGCTCGGAATGGTCGAAATAGTCGGAGAACTTGGCCCCGGCGTCCTGCTTGCCGTCGACGACACGGGCGCGCATCACCGCGCGCTCCTTCATGTGATTGCGCAAGCGGCCCAGAAGGTCGGCGTTTTCCGAGATGCCTTCGGCAACGATGTCGCGCGCGCCTTCGAGCGCTGCCTTCACATCGGCGACGTCGCCAGCGACATAGGCGACCGCGAGCTCCGCCGGCACCTGGGTCCGGTCGGCGAGAATGGCTTCGGCGAGCGGTCCGAGGCCACGCTCCCTGGCGATCTCCGCCTTGGTGCGGCGCTTGGGCTTGTAAGGCAGGTAGATGTCCTCAAGCTCGGCCTTCGTGGTGACGGTGGCGATACGGATCGCCAGCTCGTCGGTCATCTTGCCCTGGCTGGTGATCGACTCGACAATCGCCGCGCGCCGCGCCTCAAGCTCGCGCAGATAGGCCAGGCGCTCGGAGAGATCGCGCAGCTGGGTGTCATCGAGGCCGCCGGTGACTTCCTTGCGGTAGCGCGCCACGAAAGGCACGGTCGCACCCTCGTCGAGCAGTCCGACTGCCGCTATGACCTGCTCGGGCTTCGCGTTGATCTCGGCCGCGATGATCGCAGCGATTTTCCTGTTGTCGCCAGCCATGGAATCCTGGTGCCTGTTGAACGGGTGCGCGAACATAGTGACTGCCGGGCCGAACGCCAAACGGCCAATCAGCCGCGCCTGTTCAAGGTCCACAGGAAAGCGGCCATCCTGCGGCAATCGGCGCGCTTGGCCCACGATCCTTTCGCCGAGCCGAAGCTATATGCTAGCGCCAAGCGAGGATGGGAGCGAACGAATGCAGTTTGACAGGGTTCTTTTTTATTGCCGGCGCACTGTTTGGCGCTATGGGCGTGGCACTGTCGGCGGCAGCCAGCCATGGCGGCAGCGTCAATGTCGCGACGGCGGCGAATTTCCTGCTGTTTCATGCCCCTGCGCTGATTGTACTGTCGCTGGTCGTTGCCGGCGGCAGAATTCTCCACATCGGTGCCGCCATTCTGCTGGTGGCGGTGCTGCTGTTTTCCGGCGACCTGCTGGCCCGCGAATATCTTGGCCAGCGGCTGTTTCCCTTCGCTGCGCCCGTCGGTGGCACCGGCATGATTCTGGGCTGGCTGATGCTGACCGTTGGCGCGGCGTTTTCCAGGCGCGGCTAGCTGATCCTGTAAGGCAGCGGGTGGCGTACGTCCTTGTCGATCACCAGCTTGCGCTTGAGCGGCGGCACGGCGCGCTGCTGGCAATTGGTGCGCTCGCAGATGCGGCATGAAATGCCGATCGGGTCGAAGGCGGTCTTGCTGCCCAATTCCAGCCCGTCGGCATAAACAAAATCCCGGGCATAGGCGACCTCGCAGCCAAGCGCGATAGCGTAACGACGATGCGGCGCATTGAAGCCGCCGCCGCCTTTGGAAATCTCGGTGGCAACGCAGAGATAGCGCGCGCCATCGGGCGTCTCGGCGAGCTGGCGGATGATCCGGCCGGGTGTCTCAAAAGCCTGGTGCACGTTCCACAGCGGGCACGCCGCGCCAAAGCGTGCAAACTGCAGCTTGGCGGCACTGTGGCGCTTGGTGATGTTTCCGGCACGGTCGATGCGGGCAAAGAAGATCGGCACGCCCTTGTGGCCCGGCCGCTGCAAGGTGCTGAGGCGGTGGGCGACCTGCTCGATCGAGGCGCCGAAATGCGCCGCAAGCAGCTCCAGATCGTGGCGCAGCTCGCCTGCCGCCTTCATGAATACCTGGTAGGGCAAGGTCAGCGCGCCGGCAAAATAGTTGCGCAGGCCCATCTTGCAGATTTCCTGCGCCTCGCTGGTGCGGAAATCGGCCGTCCGTGCAATCTGCGCAACCTCTGCTTCCATCTCCATCTCGGCAATCTGGAAGGCGATCTGGAAGCTGCGGGTGGCTATAGGCGAATAGGTGTTGAGGAACAGCACGCCCGATTTGGGATCGAAGCGCCGCAACGCGTCATCATCGGCGGCGGCACGGGCGATGCGCACGCCATGACGGCTTTCAAGGTGCCCGGCGAGCGTCGCATAGCTGTCGCGCTCGCCTATGCCGAGTTCATTGGCCAGCCGCTCGGCGGCGATGTCGAGGCTGTGGATGTAGTTGTCGACGAAATGGAAGAAGTCGCGCACCTCCTCATAAGGCGTCGGCTCGGTCAGGCCGATGCTCTTGCCGAGTGTGTCGTCGAGGCTGGCGAGTTGCTCGCTGTTGCGGCGATAGGCCTGGTGGGCCGAGATCAGCGCCCGAGCAAAACCCGGCGCGTTCTGGGTCACCAGCTTGAGCTCCTGCAGATTGGGCGCATAGTTCTCAAACAGCGGATCGCTGAGTGCCTCGGTCAATGCCGACAACAGCCGGTCGCCGTCGCCTTGCGAAATCTCCGTGATGTCGATCTGGAATTTTTCGGCGAGCGCCAGCAGCACCGAGGCCGAAACCGGGCGCTGGTTGTTCTCGATCTGATTGAGATAGCTTGTCGAGATGCCGATGCGTTCGGCGAAGCTCGCCTGCGTCGCCTTGTTGGCTTCGCGCAGTTCGCGCACCTTGCGGCCGATATAGAGTTTGCGTGACGCCATGTTTGCAAATTCGCAATTTACAGTTCTCGAATTTGTATATTACGCTTTCGCACACTTTCAACTGTTTTCTTGCGCGCGCCATGGGGCTATTGCGCCAACTTCGCTGCTTGCCGCTGACGCGGCGAGAGGCCATTGTTTTTCAACCTCGTAGCGCGGGAGAAAGCTCATGACGCTCTACCAAGCCGTCGCCGACAGACCAACCAGCCGGCTCACATCAAGGGATGTCATTGCCGTCGTCGCAGCTTCGCTGCTTCTGACGCTGTCGGCCAAGGTTCAGGTGCCGTTCTATCCCGTGCCGATGACCATGCAGACGCTTGTGGTGATCGGGCTTGGGCTGGCGCTCGGTCCGGTGCGTGGTGCTGCCGCGGTCGCGCTCTACCTCCTGCAGGGCGCGCTTGGCCTGCCGGTTTTCGCCGGCACGCCGGAAAAAGGCATCGGCCTCGCCTACATGATGGGGCCAACCGGTGGTTATCTCCTGGGTTATCTGCCCGCCGCATGGCTCGCCGGCTGGCTGGCCGAGCGCGGCTGGGACCGCAACGTCTTTACCGCAATGCTTGCAGCGCTGCTTGCCGGCGCCGTCATCTACGTGCCCGGCCTGCTCTGGCTCGGCTCGGTCATCGGCTTCGACAAGCCAGTGCTGGCTTTTGGCCTTTACCCCTTCATCCCGGGCGACATCGCCAAGGCCGTGCTTGCGGCCATCGCCTTCCCAGCCGCCTGGAAGTGGCTTTCCGCAAGGGGCATGAACTGATGCGCGCCGTTCTCGAACAGCTTGAAGCCCGCCGCGCCGAGGCCCGCCTCGGCGGTGGCCAGAAACGCATCGACGCCCAGCATGCCAAGGGCAAGCTGACGGCGCGCGAACGCATCGACGTCCTGCTCGACGAAGGCTCCTTCGAAGAGTTCGACATGTATGTCACCCACCGCACCACCGAGTTCGGCATGGCCGAGCAGAAGGTAGCGGGCGACGGCGTCGTCACCGGCTGGGGCACCATCAATGGCCGCCTGGTCTATGTCTTCTCCCAGGACTTCACCGTGCTCGGTGGTTCGCTGTCGGAAACCCACGCCCAGAAGATCTGCAAGATCATGGACATGGCAGTGCGCAACGGCGCCCCTGTGATCGGCCTCAACGATTCCGGCGGCGCCCGCATCCAGGAAGGCGTGGCCTCGCTCGCCGGTTATGCCGATGTGTTCAAGCGCAATGTCGACGCCTCGGGCGTGGTGCCGCAGATCTCGGTCATCATGGGCCCCTGCGCCGGCGGTGCTGTCTATTCGCCTGCCATGACCGACTTCATCTTCATGGTGCGCGACTCATCTTACATGTTCGTCACCGGCCCCGACGTGGTGAAAACCGTCACCAACGAGATCGTCACCGCTGAGGAACTCGGCGGCGCGCGCACCCACACCTCGAAGTCTTCGGTCGCCGACGGCGCTTATGAAAACGACGTCGAGGCACTCGAGCAGGTTCGGCTGCTGTTCGACTTCCTGCCGCTCAACAACCGTGAGAAACCACCGGTCCGGCCGTTCCACGACGATCCGGCGCGGCTGGAAAAGCGTCTCGACACGCTGATCCCCGACAGCGCGGCCAAGCCCTACGACATGAAGGAGCTGATCCTCGCCATCGCCGACGAGAGCGATTTCTTCGAGATCCAGGAAGCCTTCGCCAAAAACATCATCACCGGCTTCATGCGCATCGAGGGCCAGAGCGTCGGCGTCGTCGCCAACCAGCCGATGGTGCTGGCCGGCTGCCTAGACATCGACTCGTCGCGCAAGGCGGCGCGCTTCGTACGCTTCTGCGACGCGTTTTCGATCCCGATCCTGACTTTGGTCGACGTGCCGGGCTTCCTGCCGGGAACGGCCCAGGAGTATGGCGGCGTCATCAAGCACGGCGCCAAGTTGCTGTTCGCCTATTCGCAGGCGACCGTTCCAATGGTCACGCTGATCACGCGCAAGGCCTATGGCGGCGCTTATGACGTCATGGCCTCCAAGCATATCGGCGCCGACATCAACTATGCCTGGCCGACGGCCGAAATCGCGGTGATGGGCGCCAAAGGCGCGACCGAAATCCTGTACCGCTCGGAACTCGGCAATCCCGAAAAGATCGCCGCGCGCACCAAGGAATATGAAGAACGCTTCGCCAATCCCTTCGTCGCCGCCGAACGCGGCTTCATCGACGAGGTGATCATGCCGCATTCGTCGCGCCGCCGCATCGCCCGCGCCTTCGCCGCCCTGCGCGGCAAGAAGGCCGAAGCGCCGTGGAAGAAGCACGACACGATTCCTTTGTGAGCAGGTCAAGACATGTTCAAGAAAATCCTCATCGCCAATCGTGGCGAGATCGCCTGCCGGGTCATCAAGACGGCACAGAAACTGGGCATCGCAACGGTCGCGGTCTATTCCGACGCCGACCGTGAAGCGCTGCATGTGAAGATGGCCGACGAGGCCGTCCATATCGGCCCGGCGCCCTCGAACCAGTCCTACATCGTCATCCAGAAGATCATCGACGCGGTGCGCCAGACCGGTGCCGATGCGGTGCATCCCGGCTACGGCTTCTTGTCGGAGAACTCGAACTTCGCCGAGGCGCTGAAGGCCGAGGGCGTCGCTTTCATCGGACCACCCCCTGTCGCGATCGAGGCGATGGGCGACAAGATCACCTCGAAGAAGATCGCGGCGTCCGCTGGCGTGTCGACAGTGCCCGGCCATATGGGCCTGATCGAGGATGCCAATGAGGCGGTGAAGATCGCCAACCAGATCGGCTATCCCGTCATGATCAAGGCCTCCGCCGGCGGCGGCGGCAAGGGCATGCGCATCGCCTGGAGCGACGCCGAGGCGCGCGAAGGCTTCCAGTCGTCGAAGAACGAGGCGAAATCGTCGTTCGGCGACGACCGCATCTTCATCGAAAAATTCGTCACCCAGCCGCGCCACATCGAAATCCAGGTGCTGGGCGACCAGCACGGCAATCTGCTCTATCTCGGCGAGCGCGAATGCTCGATCCAGCGCCGCAACCAGAAGGTCATCGAAGAGGCACCCTCGCCCTTCCTCGACGCGGAAACGCGCAAGGCGATGGGCGAGCAGGCCGTGGCGCTGGGCAAGGCGGTCGGCTATTTCTCGGCCGGCACGGTCGAGTTCATCGTCGATGGTAACAGGAACTTCTACTTCCTCGAGATGAACACCCGCCTGCAGGTCGAGCATCCTGTGACCGAGCTGATCACCGGCATCGACCTCGTCGAAGAGATGATCCGCGTCGCCGCCGGCGAAAAGCTGCGCTTCACCCAGGACGACGTCAAGCTGAACGGTTGGGCGATCGAAAGCCGCCTCTACGCCGAAGACCCTTACCGCAATTTCCTGCCATCGATCGGCCGCCTCACCCGCTATCGCCCGCCGGTGGAAGGCAAGCGCGACGACGGCACGGTGGTGCGCAACGACACCGGCGTCTTCGAAGGCGGTGAGATCTCGATGTATTACGATCCGATGATCGCCAAGCTTTGCACCTGGGCGCCGGATCGCGCTACGGCAATCGAGGTGATGGGACGCGCACTCGACGATTTCGAGGTCGAAGGCATCGGCCACAATTTGCCGTTCCTGTCGGCGGTGATGGACCATCCCCGCTTCCGCTCGGGCGTCATCACTACCGCCTTTATCGCCGAAGAGTATCCCGACGGCTTTGCCGGCGTCGCACCGGCTGAGGCAGACGCCAAGAAGCTTGCCGCTGTCGCCGCCCTGATCAATCAATCGGTGCAGCGCCGCAGTGCCCAGATCTCGGGGTCCCTCGCCAACCACCAGCGTCCTGTCGGCGCCGACTGGGTGGTGACGCTTGGCGGCTTCACCTTGCCGCTGCACGTCAAGGATGGTGCCGACGGCACGGTTGTGGCGTTCGACGATGGCACGGCACTTGCGGTTTCAAGCGATTGGCTGCCTGGTCATCTGCACGCCAACGTCGCCGTCGGCGGCAGCTCGATCGGCGTCAAGACTTCGCGCTCCGGCACTGGCTGGCGCCTGCGCTGGCGTGGCATGGACGTGGTGGCGCATGTGCGCAGCCCGCGCGTTGCGGAGCTGGCAAAACTCATGCCGGTAAAGCTGCCGCCTGACACCTCGAAGATGCTGCTGTGCCCGATGCCGGGCGTGGTCACCTCGATCCTGGTCAAGCAAGGCGACGAGGTCGAAGCCGGCCAGTCTCTGGCGACTGTCGAGGCAATGAAGATGGAAAACGTGCTGCGCGCCGAGCGTAAGGGCACGGTCAAGCGCGTCGCGGCAACTGCTGGCGAAAGCCTCGCCGTCGACGAGCTGATCATGGAATTCGAGTGATGGCAGCACGGGCGCTTGCACTCTCCCCCTTTTGGGGAGGGTGGACGCCCGTTTGCAGGAGGCCCCAATGACCGACAAACCAACAATCGATTCCTGGAAAAAACTCGCCGAGCGCGAGATCAGGGCGTCTCCGGACACGCTTGTCTGGAACACGCCCGAGGGCATCGACGTCAAGCCGCTTTACACCGCCGACGACCTCTCCGGCATCGACAATCTCGATTCGATGCCTGGCTTCGCGCCGTTCTTGCGCGGACCGCGCGCCACCATGTACACCGGCCGACCCTGGACCATCCGGCAATATGCCGGCTTTTCGACGGCGGAAGCGTCCAACAATTTCTACCGCAAGGCGCTCGCCGCCGGCCAGCAAGGTGTGTCGGTAGCCTTCGACCTTGCAACCCATCGCGGCTATGACAGCGACCATCCGCGCGTCGAAGGCGATGTCGGCAAGGCCGGCGTCGCGATCGACTCGGTCGAGGATATGAAGATCCTGTTCGACGGCATCCCGCTCGAGCAGATCTCGGTGTCGATGACCATGAATGGCGCGGTGATCCCGATCCTCGCCAGCTTCATCGTCGCCGGCGAGGAGCAAGGTGTCTCGCGCGACAAGCTGTCGGGGACCATCCAGAACGACATCCTCAAGGAGTTCATGGTCCGCAATACCTACATCTACCCGCCAGAGCCTTCGATGCGGATCGTCGCCGACATCATCGAATACACGGCCAAGGAGATGCCGAAGTTCAACTCGATCTCGATCTCCGGCTACCACATGCAGGAGGCCGGCTCGACGCTGGTGCAGGAACTGGCCTTCACCCTCGCCGACGGACGCGAATATGTGCGCGCGGCGCTGAAGAAGGGCCTCAATGTCGACGAGTTCGCCGGCCGGCTGTCGTTCTTCTTCGCCATCGGCATGAACTTCTTCATGGAAGCGGCCAAGCTGCGCGCCGCGCGCCTTTTGTGGTCGCGCATCATGGCCGAGTTCGAGCCGAAGAAGTCGTCGTCGCTGATGCTGCGCACCCACTGCCAGACCTCTGGCGTGTCGCTGCAGGAGCAGGATCCCTACAACAACATCGTCCGCACGGCGTTCGAGGCGATGTCGGCGGCACTGGGTGGCACGCAGTCGCTGCACACCAACTCCTTCGACGAAGCGATCGCGCTTCCGACCGAGTTTTCGGCGCGCATCGCCCGCAACACCCAGCTGATCCTCCAGCACGAGACCGGCGTCACCAAGGTCGTCGATCCGCTCGCCGGTTCCTATTATGTCGAAAGCCTGACCAACGACCTCGCCGAAAAGGCCTGGGCGCTGATCGAGGAAGTCGAAGCCATGGGTGGCATGACCAAGGCTGTCGCCACCGGCCTGCCCAAGCGCATGATCGAGGAAGCGGCGACACGTCACCAGGCCGCCGTCGACAAGGGCGAAGAGGTCATTGTCGGCGTCAACAAGTACCGGCTCGAGCAGGAAGACCATCTCGACATCCTCGAGATCGACAATTCCGCCGTGCGCCTGTCGCAGATCGCCCGCATCGAGCGCACCCGGCGCCAGCGCGATCCCAGCCGCGTCGAGGCGACACTGGCGGCTCTGGAGAAGGTGGCGCGCAGCGGTGAAGGCAACATGCTAGCTGCAGCCGTCGAGGCATCACGGGCACGTGCAACGGTCGGCGAGATTTCCGACGCCATGCGCCGTGCCTTCGGCGACCATGCCGCGGTGCCGGAAGTCGTCGAGAACGTCTATGGCAAGGCCTATGACGACGAGCCGGAATTCCAGACCCTGGTTGCGCGCCTCGATCAGTTTGCCGGCTCACTGGGCGAGAAGCCACGCATCATGGTGGCCAAGCTTGGCCAGGACGGCCACGACCGCGGCGCCAAGATCATTGCTTCGGCCTTCGGCGACATCGGCTTCGAGGTCATTGCCGGGCCGCTGTTCCAGACCCCGGGCGAAGCCGCAAACACGGCGATTGCGTCCAGGGTCCACGTCGTCGGCATGTCATCGCTGGCCGCCGGCCACAAGACGCTCGCGCCGCAGCTTGTCGCAGCACTGAAGGCCAAGGGCGCCGAAGACATCATCGTGGTGGTCGGCGGGGTCATCCCGCGCCAGGATTACCAATACCTGCTCGACCATGGCGTGTCGGCCGTCTTCGGCCCCGGCACCAATGTGCTCGACGCCGCGCGCGCCGTGCTCGACCTGATGGAGGGCAAGCGCCGCAACCAGTAAGCGCCGCACCAGACGAAAAAGGCTCGCTCACGCGGGCCTTTTTGTTTTTCAGGCCGCCTTCCGCCCAATGGAGACGTATTTGATGCCGTGGCGGGCGACGACTGCGGGGTCGTAGAGGTTGCGGCCATCGAAGATGACCGGCGTGGTCAGTTGCTCCCTGATCAGCTCGAAGGACGGCGCCCGGAAATTTTTCCATTCGGTGGCAATCAGCAGCGCATCCGCCCCGCGCAGTGCCGCCTCCTTGGTGCCGCACAGCATCAGATCGTCGCGCTGGCCAAAGATCTGCTGCGCCTCGTTCATCGCCTCGGGATCGTAGGCCTGGACCTTGGCACCTGCAGCCCACAGCGCTTCCATCAGCACACGGGCTGGTGCCTCGCGCATGTCGTCGGTGTTGGGCTTGAAGGCCAGTCCCCACAAAGCAAAGGTCTTGCCGGCGAGGTCGCCGTTGAAATGTGCCTTCAGCTTGTCGAACAGCACCGCTTTCTGGGCGTTGTTGCGCGCCTCGACCGAGTGCAAAAGCACCGGCTCGAAGCCGACATCGCCGGCGGTGCGGATCAAGGCGCGCACATCCTTGGGGAAACACGAGCCGCCATAACCCAGGCCCGGATAGATGAAGTGGTAGCCGATGCGCGGGTCCGAGCCGATGCCCTTGCGCACCTCCTCGATATCGGCGCCCAAAAGCTCGGCGAGGTTGGCCATCTCGTTCATGAAGCTGATCTTGGTCGCCAGCATGCAGTTGGCGGCATATTTGGTGAACTCGGCCGAGCGCACGTCCATCACGATCATCTTTTCGTGGTTGCGATTGAACGGCGCATAGAGCTCGCGCATCACCGCCTCGGCGGCCTCGCTGTCGGTGCCGATGATGATGCGGTCGGGCTTCATGCAGTCGGCGACAGCCGAGCCTTCCTTCAAAAACTCCGGATTGGAGACGACGTCGAAGGCAAGCGCCTCGCGGCCCCGCACCTTCAGCGCCGCCAGCATGGTTTCGCGCACCTTGTCGGCGGTGCCGACCGGCACTGTCGACTTGGTCACCACGATCTTGGGTGCTGCCATCTCGCGGCCGATGGCATCGGCCACCGACAGCACGTATTTGAGGTCGGCCGAGCCGTCCTCGCCCTGCGGCGTGCCGACCGCGATCATCTGGATCTCGCCATGCCTGACCGCGAGCGCAGCATCGGTGGTGAAGACGATGCGCCCTGCGGCGTGGTTGTCGCGCACCAGGGCCTCGAGCCCCGGCTCGAAGATCGGGATGAAACCCTGGTTCAGGCGCTCGACCTTGGCCGCGTCGACATCGACGCAGACAACGTCATGCCCAACCTCGGCCAACACCGCAGCCTGCACCAAACCAACATAGCCAATGCCAAAGACTGTCAGATTCATCTGGTCAAGGTCCCGTTCGCGCTCGCACGCTTTGCACGCGCTTGATACAGGAATTTGTCAGCGCGTAGAAGTTCAGACGGCGACCGAGTGGCGTGCGGTCCCGCGGCCAAGATAGACATCGAAATGGGCGGCAATCGAGCGGACGAAAGGCTTGCCGCGTTCGGTGACGACAAAACGGTTGCCCAAACGGGCGAAGATGCCGTCACGATCGCCGGCGGCCAGCAATTCGGCCTCGGTGATAACCGCGCGCGCCGGCTCGCCGAAGCGGGAAAGCAACTCGCAGCGCGAAAAGGCGAAATCGCACATCAGCCGCTCGATCACCCAGGCGCGCATGCGGTCGGCGTTGGACAGGGCGAAACCGCGCACCGTAGCCAGGCCGCCTGAATGCACGCGGCGCTCATATTCGCCTGTTGCCGGCATGTTCTGGACGTAGCCATGCGGCAACAGCCCGATCGACGACGCTCCAAGCCCGATCAGCGCATCGGCCTGGTCGGTGGTGTAGCCCTGGAAATTGCGCCGTAACGTGCCGGAACGCGCTGCGGCGGCGAGGCTGTCGCTCGGCAGCGCGAAATGATCCATGCCGACGGCTTCGTAGCCCGCGGCCAGGATGAGTTCGGCCGCGGCGGCGGCCTGCTCCAGCCGTGCCACGGCATCGGGCAATCGCGCCTCGTCGATCATCGTCTGGTGCTTTTTCATCCACGGCACATGGGCGTAGCCGAACAGCGCGATCCGGTCGGGCCGCAACGACAGCAGCTTTTGCGTCGTCGCAACGATGCTTGCGAGCGTCTGGTGCGGCAGGCCATAGAGCATGTCGAGATTGACCGAACGCACACCACGGGTGCGGACCGCGTCGACAACGGCCTTCGTCTGCTCGAAGCTCTGTTCGCGGTTGATCGCCTTTTGCACCCGCTCATCGAAATCCTGCACACCGAGGCTGGCACGCGTCATGCCGATGGCAGCCAGCGCGTCGAAGCGCGCCTCATCCATATCGTTGGGATCGATCTCGACGCTGATCTCGGCATCGCCGGCGAAGCTGAATTTCTCGCGCAGCCTGGCTCCGAGTGACATCAGATCCGTCGGCGTCAGCATCGTTGGCGAGCCGCCGCCAAGGTGCAACGCACGAATAATTAGCCGGCTTCCGCACAGCAAGGCTGTCGTATCTATCTCGCAGTTCAACGCCTTCAGGTATCGCTCGACCGGGTCATAGCGACGCGTTTGCTTGGTGTGGCAGGCGCAGAACCAGCACAGCCGGTCGCAATAGGGGATGTGGACATAGAGCGATGCCGACGCGCCCTCGGGCAGTGCGCGTAGCCAGCTGCCATAGGTCGTTGCCGAGATCGCCGCATTGAAATGCGGCGCAGTCGGATAGCTGGTGTAGCGCGGCACCGGTGCTGAGTATGTTTCGATGAGGGTCCTGTCCATGATCGTCTCCATCAACGAACAGAGGATGCGATGGAGGCGCCGGCATCGCCTTGACCTGGATCAAGCAGTGTCGGGCGATGGACACAATGACACGGTTCCTTTTGCCGGACCCGGTCCCTAGATTGGGCAAATCGGAGTACTGGACGAAGAAATGGCCATTCGCCAGGACATTCACAATTCGGAGATCCCTGCGCTGTGCCGCTCCTGCGAGGCACGGCATCGCGGCGTCTGCGGCGCGCTGACACCGGAACAGCTGGTCGAGCTCAGCCGTCATACCACCAAGCGCAAGGTTGAAGCGGGCACGGTGCTGGTATCGGACAGCGATACGATCGACAGCTACGCCAACGTGCTGGCCGGTGTCGTCAAGCTGACCAAGACATTGCCCGATGGCCGCCAGCAGATCGTCGGGCTGCAGTTCGCGCCTGATTTCATCGGCCGGCCGTTCAAGCAGGAGAGCTCGATCACTGCCGAGGCCGCGACCGCCGTCCGCGTCTGCGCCTTCCCCAAGACCTCGCTCGACCGGATGATTGGGCAGGCACCGGAACTTGGTCACCGGCTGCACCTGCAGGCACTCAACGAACTCGACGAGGCGCGCGACTGGATGCTGACGCTCGGACGCAAGACGGCTGCCGAGCGCGTTGCCTCCTTCCTGCACCTCATCGCCCGTCACAGCGACCCCGAGGCGGAAAGCGACGGCGAGATCAGCTTCGACCTGCCGCTGACCCGCGCTGACATCGCCGACTTCCTCGGCCTGACCATCGAAACCGTCAGCCGCCAGCTGACCAAGCTGCGCAAGGACGGGCTGATCGCGGTCGAAAACAACCGCCACGTCACCGTCTTCGACGTCGACAAGCTGGAACGCCGCGCCAACGTCTAAGTGGCTTCACCCAGGCGGTGCCAGCAACGCGATAACATGGTCGCGTTCGAAGGCGACGTGCCGGCGTACCGCGCCGAAATAACCTCGAAGCATGAAGCCGAGCATCTCGGGGTTATCAGCCACGCCGTGCCGGGCGGCGAACCGCAATGCGTCGCGCAGCTCTGCAGCAGAGCCTTCATCTTCAAGATGTTCGTTCTTCAGCCTCTCGACGGTCTTGTCCGCCTTGGCGCTGTGCCCCAGGCGCACGCAAAAGTGCGGAAAGATCCGCCGCTCCTCGAACCGGTGGATCTTCGCCATGGTCGGGCCAAGCGCCCGTGCCGTCAAAAGGCAGTTGCGGCGGTCGAGACCATTGGGCAGCGAATTCGGCGATCTCTTCCAGCCGGTCGCATAAAGCGAGCTCGGCGACATGCGCGTGCCGCATGATCGCAACGGCATCGCGCACCGCCACATCCTGCCAACCGGTCTGCGTGTCGTTGGGCGCAGTCATTGTCTTTCGAAGTTCCCCTTTGACACCAAGGCTGGGCTGACACGGCCGGCTTGACCTTGATCCAGATCAAGGCGCGGGCCGCCGATGTCATGGATGTGTGCGGTCTGGCGCCGGGCGAACCACCGGCGCGCGACCATCGTCGGGGATCGCTCATGAAATACGGAAACGAAATCGTCCTGCTGGCATTGGCGGCCTTTGCCGCCCTGCTCGGCGCCGCCTTCGCGCAGGACAGCCAGTTCGGCGCCCATATGTGGGTGCTGTTCTTCGCCCTGGTTGCAGGCGCCATCGTGCGTTTGCGCACCAGCAACTACACGCCGGTCGAAATCCTCGCCGAGGACAAGTCGCCCTACATGGATGGGCCGATACGCTACGGCGTCATCGCCACCGTGTTCTGGGGTATCACCGGCTTTCTGGTCGGCGTTGTCGTCGCAGCCCAGTTGGCATTCCCCGACCTCAACATCGAACCCTGGCTGAACTTCGGCCGGCTGCGCCCGCTGCATACGTCGGCTGTCGTCTTTGCCTTTGGCGGCAACGCGCTGATCGCCACCTCCTTCTACGTCGTCCAGCGCACGTCGCGGGCGCGGCTCTTCGGCGGCAATCTCGCCTGGTACGTGTTCTGGGGCTACCAGTTGTTCATCGTCATGGCGGCGACCGGCTACCTCCTCGGCATCACCCAGAGCCGCGAATATGCCGAGCCCGAATGGTATGTCGACATCTTCCTGACCGTCGTCTGGGTCGCCTATCTCATCGTCTTCCTCGGCACCATCCTGAACCGCAAGGAGCCGCATATCTATGTGGCCAACTGGTTCTATCTCGCCTTCATCATCACCATCGCCATGCTGCACATCGTCAACAACCTGGCGGTGCCGGCGTCGTTCCTTGGCTCGAAGAGCTACTCGCTGTTCTCCGGCGTGCAGGATGCGCTGACGCAGTGGTGGTATGGCCACAACGCCGTCGGTTTCTTCCTCACCGCCGGCTTTCTCGGCATGATGTATTATTTCGTGCCCAAGCAGGTCGAACGCCCGGTTTATTCCTACCGGCTTTCGATCATCCACTTCTGGTCGCTGATCTTCCTCTACATCTGGGCCGGTCCGCACCACCTGCACTACACCGCTTTGCCCGACTGGGCGCAGACGCTCGGCATGGTGTTTTCGATCATGCTGTGGATGCCGTCCTGGGGCGGCATGATCAACGGCTTGATGACGCTGTCGGGGGCCTGGGACAAGATCCGCACCGACCCGATCGTGCGCATGATGGTGGTCGCCATCGCCTTCTACGGCATGTCGACCTTCGAAGGCCCCATGATGTCGATCAAGGCGGTCAATTCACTCAGCCACTACACCGAGTGGACCATCGGTCATGTCCATTCCGGCGCGCTTGGCTGGAACGGCATGATCACCTTCGGCGCCATCTACTTCCTGGTGCCGCGCCTGTGGGGCCGTGAACGGCTCTATTCGCTGCGCATGGTGACCTGGCACTTCTGGCTCGCCACGCTCGGCATCGTTGTCTACGCCGCCGTCATGTGGGTCGCCGGCATCAGCCAGGGCCTGATGTGGCGCGAATACGACGAGCAGGGCTTCCTGGTCTATTCCTTCGCCGAAAGCGTCGCGGCCATGGTGCCCTACTACGCCGTCCGCACCATTGGCGGCCTGATGTACCTCGCCGGCGCGCTGGTCATGGCCTGGAACGTCTTCATGACGATCCGCGGTCACGTGCGCCAAGAAGAGCCGATGCCCGCGGCAGCCCCCGTCCTCCAGCCTGCCCAGTAAGGAGCCCGACATGGCACTGCTCGACAAACACAAGACCATCGAGAAGAACGCGACGCTGCTTCTGGTCGGCACGCTGCTGGTCGTCAGCATCGGCGGCCTGGTCCAGATCACGCCGCTGTTCTACCTCGAAAACACCATCGAAAAGGTCGAGGGCATGCGGCCCTACTCGCCGCTGGAGCTGGCCGGGCGCAACATCTACATCCGCGAGGGCTGCTACACCTGCCACAGCCAGATGATCCGGCCGTTCCGCGACGAGGTCGAGCGCTACGGCCACTACAGCCTGGCGGCGGAGTCGATGTACGACCACCCCTTCCAGTGGGGATCGAAGCGCACCGGCCCCGACCTTGCCCGTGTCGGCAACCGCTATTCCAACGAATGGCATGTCCAGCATCTGGTCGAGCCGCGCTCCGTGGTGCCGGAATCGGTCATGCCGAGTTATGCATTCCTCAAGGAAACACCACTTCAGGTGAAGAACGTCAGCTACGACCTGATCGCCAACCGCCGTGTCGGCGTGCCCTATAGCGACGAGATGATCGCCAGCGCCGAGGCCGACATCAAGGCACAGGCCGACCCGAACGCCGACACCTCGGGCGTGGTGGCACGCTATCCCAAGGCCAAGCTCGGCGACTTCGACGGCGACCCGGCAGCACTGACCGAGATGGATGCGCTTGTCGCCTACCTGCAAATGCTCGGCACGCTGGTCGACTTCTCGACCTACGACGCAGCCACCGGCTACCGCTAGGAGATCGGCCATGGACTACACGACGTTGCGGCATTTCGCCGACAGCTGGGGGCTCTTGGCGATGACCGTCTTTTTCATCGGCGCGGTTCTGTTCGCGCTTCGCCCCGGCAGCAAACAGGCCGCCGAACGGGCCGCTCAAATTCCGCTCAAGGAGGACTGATCTGTGGGCGAAAAACACATTGACGAACTGTCCGGCGTCGAGACCACCGGACATGAATGGGACGGCATCACCGAGCTCAACAATCCGATGCCGCGCTGGTGGCTGTGGACCTTCTACGCCACCATCGTCTGGGCGTTGGCCTACACCATCGCCTATCCGGCATGGCCATTGATCAGCACCGCGACGATAGGCGTGCTGGGCTATTCCAGCCGCGCCGACGTGAAAAATGAACTCGCCGCCGCCGAAGCAGCCAAGAGCGCCTATGTCGAGGCGGTGAAGTCGAAAAGCGTCAGCGAGATCCTGACCGACGACAAGCTGCGCCAGTTCGCCACCGCCGCAGGCTCGGCCGCCTTCAAGGTCAACTGCATCCAGTGCCACGGCTCCGGCGCGCAGGGGTCACCAGGCTTCCCCAACCTCAATGACGACGAGTGGCTGTGGGGCGGCAATATCGAGCAGATCTACACCACCATCGCGCACGGCGTCCGTTTTGACGGCGACGAGGCGACGCATGTTTCGGAAATGCCGGCCTTCGCCGAAATCCTCGAGCCGCAGCAGGTCAACGAGGTCGCCGCCTATGTCGCGAGCCTCTCGGGCCAGGCCGACACGCCTGAGCTCGTTCCGGCTGGCGCCAAGGTCTTTGCCGACAACTGCGCCGCCTGTCATGGCGACAATGCCAAGGGCAACAAGGAGATGGGCGCGCCCGACCTGACCGACGCCATCGCGCTCTATGCCTCGGGGCAGGCAGCGATCGGCCAGCAGGTGCGCCATCCCAAGCACGGCGCCATGCCCGCATGGGACGCGCGGCTTGGCGACGTGAAGGTCAAGGAGCTTGCGATCTTCGTCCATTCGCTCGGCGGCGGTGAATAACCCTCCATCGTCGCAGGGGCGAAGGGTGGGGGGAGAGGCCCGGCAGCAATGCCGGGCTTTTTTGCACGGCTTGACCTGAATCAAGGCCGGCCCCGCGCGATCGGGTCAAAAGCATATGGCGACGCTGCCGAACCGATGGCGTGCGTCCAGCAGGAGACGAGAATGCTTGACGACAGGGAAGTGGAGCGGCTTGAGGTCGCGGCGGTCAATTCCGCCAGGATCCGCCAACCGCTCTACACCGCGCGCCAGAAGGTTTTCCCCAAGCGGGCTTCCGGCCGGTTCCGCCAATTCAAATGGCTGGTCATGCTGATCACGCTCGGCATCTACTATTTGACGCCGTGGCTGCGCTGGGATCGCGGTCCCTATGCACCAGACCAGGCGGTCCTGCTCGATATCGCCAACCGGCGTTTCTACTTCTTTGCCATCGAGATCTGGCCGCAGGAGTTCTTCTATGTCGCCGGCTTGCTGGTCATGGCCGGCATCGGGCTGTTCCTCGTCACATCGACGGTCGGCCGCGCCTGGTGCGGCTACACCTGTCCGCAAACGGTGTGGGTCGACCTGTTCCTTGTCGTCGAGCGCGGTATCGAAGGTGACCGCAACGCCCGCATCAAGCTCGATGGCGCGCCATGGTCGTTTGCCAAGCTGGGCAAGCGCATTGCCAAGCACGCGATCTGGCTGGTCATCGCGGTCGCCACCGGCGGTGCCTGGATCTTTTACTTTGCCGATGCACCAACCCTGCTCGGCGCATTCGTCACCGGCCAGGCGGCGCCGGTGGCCTACATCACCGTCGCCATCCTGACCGCCACGACCTATGCCTTCGGCGGGCTGATGCGTGAGCAGGTCTGCACCTATATGTGCCCGTGGCCGCGTATCCAGGCCGCCATGCTCGACGAGAACTCGCTGACCGTCACCTACAATGACTGGCGCGGCGAGCCGCGATCGCGCCATGCCAAGAAGGCGGCTGCCGAGGGGCTTTCGGTCGGCGATTGCGTCGACTGCAACGCTTGCGTGGCGGTCTGCCCGATGGGCATCGACATTCGTGATGGCCAGCAGCTGGAATGCATCACCTGCGCGCTCTGCATCGACGCCTGCGACGGCGTCATGGACAAGATCAGCAAGGAGCGTGGCTTGATCGCCTACGCCACACTCGCCGACTATCAGTCGAACATGGCGGTCGCCACCGATCCGGTCACCGCCACCATCGATCCGAAGCGAGTGCGCGACGACAAAGGCAGGCTCAATGCTGCAATCGCCCACTTCCGCCTCGGCCGCATCTTCCGGCCGCGCACCTTCGTTTACGCCGGTGCCTGGAGTCTTGTCGGCTTTGCCTTGCTCTTCGCGCTGCTCAGCCGCGATCGGCTCGAAGTCAACGTGCTGCACGACCGCAACCCGCAATTCGTCCGGCTGTCCGACGGCTCGATCCGCAATGGCTACACGGTCAAGCTGCTCAACATGGTGCCCGAGCCACGCAGCTTTGAGCTCAGCATCGAAGGCCTGCCCGGTGCGGTCATGAGCGTCGTTGGCATGGATCAGTCCGAGGGCCGTTCCATCACGGTGCAGGCCGAACCCGACAAGCTCATGTCGATCAGAGTCTATGTCCGCCAGCCGCGCGAAAAGCTGGCCGAGGGACAAAGCGTCAAGTTCGTCGTCGCCGACAAGGCGGGCGCCGAAACGGACTCCTACGTCGCCAGGTTCAACGTTCCGGAGGTAGCCAGGTGAACTCTCGCTCCATGCAAACAAGACCGTTCACTGGCTGGCACATGCTGGCCGTCATGGTCGCGTTCTTTGGCGTCATCATAACAGTCAATCTGCTCATGGCGACCTTCGCCAACACCAGCTGGACCGGCCTGGTCGTGCAGAACACCTATGTCGCCAGCCAGCAGTTCAATGAGCGCATTGCCGAGGCCCGCGCCCAGGCCGCGCTCGGCTGGCACGGCGAATTGGCAATCTCCAATGGCGAGATCCGGTACAGCCTGGCCGACGTGTCGGGAACACGCGTTGCCATCGACAGCGTGACGGCCTCCTTCCGTCGGCCTGCCTATGAAGCGGAGGACTGGCAAGTGACGCTGAAGCGCGATGCCGACGGCACCTTCTCAATCCTCACGCCGGTCCGCGACGGCATCTGGATCGTCAGCACGGAAGCGAAGGTTGCGGACAAAGAGCCCTATCGTGAGGCCAGCCGGATCGTCATTGCCGATGGAGCGCTGAAATGAGCTGCTGCGGTCCTGACGTCAATGCCGCTCTCAGCCTCCCCTCAGCTATTGCCAAGGGGCCTTCGAGCGAGGAGTTGGCGCTCGCCAGCCGTGTCCAGCCTGACGGCTTGCGCCAGGTCGACCTTTCGGTACCGGGCGTGCATTGCGGAGCCTGCATTGCCAACATCGAATCCGCGCTTGGCAAGCTCGGCGGCGTCGATCAAGCACGCGTCAACCTGTCGACCAGGCGTGTATCGGTGCGCTGGCGCGACCGCGCGGGTGCCCCGCCGCTATCCGAAGCGCTGGCGAAGCTTGGCTATGAAAGTCACCTCTTCGAACAGGGCACTGAGGACAGGGACGAGACGCTGGCCGAACTGATCCGCGGCCTTGGCATCGCTGGCTTCGCCGCCGGCAACATCATGCTGCTGTCGGTGTCGGTGTGGTCGGGCGCGACGGATGCGACGCGCGACCTGTTCCACTGGATTTCGGCGCTGATCGCCCTGCCCGCCCTTGCCTTTTCAGGCCGCATCTTCTTCCGCTCAGCCTGGGGCGCGCTACGCAGCGGCCGCACCAACATGGACGTTCCGATCTCCATCGGCATCCTGCTCGCCTTCGGCATGAGCCTCTACGACACCGCCAACAGCGGCCCCCACGCCTATTTCGATGCTTCGGCGTCGCTGCTGTTTTTCCTGCTGATCGGCCGTACGCTCGACCACGTCATGCGCGAACGTGCCCGCGTCGCCGTCAAGGGTCTGGCCCGGCTCGCCGCGCGTGGTGCAACCGTGCTGCGGGCCGACGGCACCAGCGCCTATCTGCCGGTTCAGGAGATCGTGCCCGGCATGCGGATCCTGCTCGCCGCTGGCGAGCGCGTGCCTGTCGATGCCAAGGTGATCAAGGGCCGCTCGGACCTCGACTGCGCCATCGTGTCGGGCGAAAGCGATCCCGTTTCCGTGGAGTCAGGTGCCGATTTGCGCGCCGGCACGCTCAACCTGACTGGACCGCTGACCATCGAGGCGACCGCCAGGGCGCAGGATTCCTTCCTGGCCGAGATGACGCGGCTGATGGAAGCCGCCGAAAGCGGTCGCGGCGGTTATCGCCGTATCGCCGACCGGGCGGCGGCGCTTTACGCACCCATACTGCACCTGACTGCCTTCCTGACCTTCGTTGCCTGGATGATCGCCGATGGCAACTGGCATCAGGCGATCACCATCGCCATCGCTGTCCTCATCATCACCTGCCCCTGCGCGCTGGGCCTGGCGGTGCCGATCGTGCAGGTCGCAGCCGCTCGGCGCCTGTTCGAGAACGGCATCATGGTCAAGGACGGCGGAGCGATGGAGCGGTTGGCCGAAATCGACACCGTCGTCTTCGACAAGACCGGCACGTTGACTCTCGGCATGCCCCGATTGACCAACGCCCACGAAGTGCCGGCCGTAACCCTGTCGCTGGCGGCGGCGATCGCCCTGCATTCGCGCCATCCGATCTCGAAGGCGCTGGCTGAAACCCAGGCTGGAATACCGGCAAGGGAATGGCGGTTCGATAGCATCGACGAAGTGCCCGGCTTCGGCCTCGAGGCACGGCTGGGCGCCGATACCTACCGGCTCGGCCGCGCCGCCTGGGCGATCTGCAACGCTGCTGCCACACCGGGCACCGCCCTGTCGAAGAACGGCGAGGAACTGGCTGCCTTTACCTTCGAGGATCGGTTGCGGGCCGGCGCCACCGAGGCGGTGGCTGAACTGCGTCACAAGGGACTTGCCGTGGAGATCGTCTCCGGTGATCGGGCCGAAGCGGTCGAGGCAGTGGCCAGGGCGCTCGGCATCACGACGTCTTCAGCCGGAGTCCTGCCGAGCGGCAAGGTCGAGCGGCTGGACGCACTCAAGGCGGCGGGCAGCAAGGTGCTGATGGTCGGCGACGGCCTCAACGATGCGCCAGCGCTTGCCGCCGCCCATGTCTCGATGGCACCGGCAAGTGCTGCCGATATCGGCCGCAGCGCCTCCGACTTCGTCTTCCTGCGCGAAAGCCTGGCTGCCATTCCGCTCACCTTGGCGACCGCGTGCGACGCCAACAAGCTGATCCGCCATAACCTGGTTCTGGCCATCATCTACAATGCCATCGCCGTACCAATTGCACTGTTCGGATACGTTACGCCGCTGATCGCCGCGCTCGCGATGTCAGGGTCTTCGGTGATCGTGATCGCCAACGGGCTGCGGCTCAGCGCTGGCAACTCCCGCAAGCTCAACCTGACAAGGGATGTCGCCAAGGCATTCCCGGCCAAGCAGGTCATGGCGTCATGAGTGGCCTACTGGTTCTCCTGCCCATCGCGCTCTTTCTTGGAGGGCTCGGCCTCGCGGCCTTTCTCTGGTCGCTGCGCAGCGGCCAGTATGAAGACATGGACGGCGCCGCGGCGCGTATCCTGATCGACGACGACTGAGCCTTTCCAGTGTTCCCAATCCGCGTCGGAGCCCGGGGACTGCCGGCCGCTTGCAGAGAACTGACAGGACAAAAATGCTGCGGCCACCCAAACGCCTGTGCTAACAGAGCGGCATGGCGCAAAAGAAAGCTCACGAGGTCGATTCCTGGCTGGCACGCCCCGCTGCCGAGGCGGTGATCGTACTCATCTATGGCCCTGATCGTGGCCTTGTTTCCGAGCGTGCGACAGCCTTTGCCGGCAAGACCGGCCTGCCTCTGGACGATCCCTTTTCCGTGGTCAAACTCGACGCCGCCGATGTCGAACGCGACAGTGGCCGCCTCGTCGATGAAGCCCGTACAGTGCCGATGTTTTCGCCGCGCCGCCTGATCTGGGTCCGTAACGCGGCGGCCCAGAAAAGCCTCGCCGACGACGTCAAGGCGCTCGTTGCCGAGCCGCCGCGCGATGCCATCATCCTGATCGAGGCCCAGGACCTGAAGAAGGGCGCGCCCTTGCGCACCATCGTCGAAGGCGCTTTTGCCGGCATGGCCCTGCCTTGCTATGGCGACGAAGCACGCGACATCGAGGCGGTGATCGACGACGAATTGCGTGCTGCTGGCCTGACGATGGCGATGGACGCCCGCAACGCGCTACGCCGCAGCCTTGGCGGCGACCGTCTGGCGACGCGCGGCGAAGTCCAGAAACTGACGCTTTATGCCATGGGACGCGGCGAAATCAGCCTCGACGACGTCAAGGATATGACCGGCGACGTTTCCGCGCTGTCCCTGGACGACGCCATCGACGCGGCCCTTGGCGGCAACATCGCTGAGTTCGACGCCGCGTTCACCAAACAGTGCCAGACCGGCAGCCAGGCAGCGCAATTGCTGGCTGCCGCCACCCGCCACCTGCAGAACATTCATTTGATGCGTGGCGAGATGGAAAGCGGCAGCCGCAACGCCGCCGCGATCATAGCGGCCGCCAGGCCGCCGGTGTTCTTTGCACGGCGCCGCGCGGTCGAGCGCACGCTGACAAGCTGGAGTTCAGCCGCTCTCAACCGCGCACTGACGCGGCTACAGTCGACGACGCTTCAGACGCGGCGCAGGCCGGATCTTGCGGTTGCCTTGGCCCGGCAGGCGATGCTGGGTATTGCCGTTGAAGGCGCACGCCTCGCCGGTGGCAGGCGTTAGAAACAAAAACGCCGGCTAACAAGCCGGCGTTTTCAGAATCAAGAGTCAATAGAATCAATTACATACGTTCGCTCTTCAGGCGGCGGCAAAGATCGTCGAGCTGCTCGAGCGAGCGATAGCTGATGCGCAGCTCGCCGCCCTTTTCCTTGTGGGCGATCGAGATTTTCATGCCGACGACGTCAGTCAAAAGCTTTTCCAGCGCAATCGTATCCGGGTCCTTCTCGACGGCACGCGACGACTGCTTTTCGACAATCGCGTCTGCTGGAAGCTGCGCCAGTGCCTCGGCCTGGCGTACGGACAGGCCTTCTTCGACGATCCGCTGGGCGAGGCCAGCCGGGTCCTGGGCCGTGATCAGAGCCCGCGCATGGCCAGCCGACAAGTCACCATTGATCAGCATGTCGCGAACCACATCCGGCAGCTTGAGCAGCCGCAGCGTGTTGGCCACATGGCTGCGGCTTTTGCCGATGACCTGGCCGAGATCGGCCTGGGTATAGTTGTGATCGTCGATCAGCTGTTGATACCCCATCGCCTCTTCAATGGCGTTGAGATCGGAGCGCTGGACGTTTTCGATGATGGCAAGTTCGAGCGCGGTACGGTCATTGACATCGCGAACGATGACGGGGATCTCGTTGACCCCTGCGCGCTGCGCGGCGCGCCAACGTCTTTCGCCAGCGATGATCTCGTAGCGGCCCGCCTGGGCGGCAGGCCTGACGACAACCGGCTGCACCAGCCCATGCTCGCGGATCGACTGCGCCAGATCGGCGAGTTCGGCTTCGCCGAAATGGCGGCGCGGGTTGCGTGGGTTCGGACTGACGAACTCGATCGGCACGCGTCCGTCTGCCGGGGCCGCCGGCTTTTCGGGTGCAACCGGCTTGTCCATTTCGCCGATCAGGGCGGCAAGTCCACGGCCTAGGCGCTTTCTGGAAAGGTCTTCGTTCATGTCTAGTCCAGCTTGTTTCGAGTCCGAATCGATTTACGCGGCCCGGAGTTTACGTTCGCGCCTGATGACTTCCGAGGCGAGCTGCAGATAGGCTTGGCTGCCAGAGCACTTCAGATCATAGAGGATCGCCGGCTTGCCGTAGGACGGTGCTTCCGAGATCCGCACGTTGCGCGGGATCACCGTGTCGTAGACCTTTTCGCCCATATGGGCGCGCACGTCTTCGACCACCTGGTTGGCCAGATTGTTACGGCCATCAAACATCGTCAAAACGATGCCCTGGATCGTCAGCTCCGGATTGATCGATCGGCGCACCTGATCCACGGTCTCAAGCAACTGGCTCAAACCCTCGAGCGCAAAGAACTCGCACTGCAGCGGCACCAGAACCGAATCTGCCGCAGCCATCGAGTTCAACGTCAGCAGGTTGAGCGACGGTGGGCAATCGATCAACACATAGCTGTAGCCAGCGGCCCGCTCCGAGGATGCCCGCAAAGCGTTGCGCAGCTTCAGCACGCGATCTGGCGCTGAAGCGATTTCCATTTCGATTCCAAGGAGATCGAGTGTCGACGGGATGATCGACAGTCCCGGCACGGCCGTTTCCATCGCAGCCTGTTCAATCTCCAGCTCGCCCGTCAGCACGTCATAAGACGACACGCTGCGATCCTTGCGGTCGATGCCGAGGCCGGTACTGGCATTACCTTGCGGGTCAAGATCGATGATGAGCACGCGCTCGCCGATGGCCGCAAGTGCTGTCGCCAGATTGATGGCGGTGGTCGTCTTGCCGACGCCGCCTTTCTGATTGGCGACTGTGATGATTCTAGGTGTGATCTTCATGGCTCGACTGCTGTTTTCCGTCTCGTCACATGGCGCCGCACTAAATGCGGCGCAGGTTCCGAATCTCGAGGATGACTCCCTGCGCGTCGGTCAGGCTTGGGTGTTCTACCAGATCGAATCCCCACTGATGAGCGCTATCTTCGATTTCCTGGCGGTAATCCCGGCCTTTGTGGAAAAGCGCCGTGGTGCCTGCCTTTAGCCAAGGTGCAGACAACTCCAGCAACAATGGCAGCGGCGCCAGCGCGCGCGCGCTCAAGATCTCCGGCGCCCGAATCGTACCGTGAACATCTTCGATTCGTTTTGCATGGACCCGTGCCGGCAATCGAAGCTCGCCCACGACAGCCTGCAGGAATCCAGCCTTTTTGCGGTTGCTCTCCACCAGATCGATGGACGCCCCTGCGCGCTCCGCGATCATCGACGCGATGATCAAACCCGGGAAGCCGCCGCCGGAGCCAATGTCGAGCCAGTTTTTGGCTTCGCCGCCCAGGCGCACAATCTGAGCGCTGTCGAGGATGTGGCGCTCCCAGGTGTCGTCCAGGGTTGAGGGCGCCACAAGATTGATGCGCTGCGCCCACTTGCGGAACACTGTTTCGAAGGCAATCAGCTTGGCAAATGTTTCACGTGAAACGGGACCCGCGACTTGTTGCAACCTTGCATAGGCGTCTGTTTTCAAGCGGCGCCCCTGCGTGACTGTGCTTCAGAATTGCGCACATGCGCGAGAATAATCGCCAAAGCCGCTGGCGTCATGCCGTCGATACGCTGTGCTTCGGCCAATGAACGCGGACGGCGGGCTCGCATCTTTTGCCGTAACTCATTGGAAAGACCAGGAACCGACTCAAAATCAAGCGCTTCCGGGATAACCCTCTCCTCTTCCTTGAGCATCAAAGCGGCATCCGCCTTCTGGCGATCCAGATAGACGGCATATTTCGCCTCGGTTTCAATGGCTTCCGCCGTCTTGCGGTCAATCGACGCCAGTTCTGGCAAGATCTTAACAAGTTGGGCGAGGTCAATACTCGGGTAAGCCAGAAGCTCATAGAGCGACCGCTTGATGCCATCGAGATTGACCTCGATGCCGTAACGGCGTGCTTCATTGGGCGACAGCGCAACCGATTGCGTCAGGGCACGCGCCGCATCAATGCGAGCCGTCATTTCACTGAAACGCCGCTCGCGTTCCGCAGAAGCGATGCCCAGTTCGAATGCCAGAGGCGTCAGCCGCTCATCGGCATTGTCCGCGCGCAACGAAAGCCGGAATTCAGCCCGTGACGTGAACATGCGGTACGGCTCGCTGATGCCGCGGCTCGTCAGATCGTCGACCATCACGCCGATATACGCCTGGGTCCTGCTGAGAATCAGCTGTTCACAGTTGCCGGCGAGGCGAGCCGCATTGATACCAGCAAGCAGTCCTTGCGCTCCGGCCTCTTCGTAACCCGTCGTGCCATTTATTTGCCCGGCAAGGAAAAGACCACGAACGCGCTTGGTCTCGAGCGTCGGCTCCAATTCGAGCGGATCGATATGGTCGTACTCGATCGCGTAGCCCGGCTGCAACATGACGGCACGTTCCAGCCCCGGGATCGACTTCAGAATATCGAGTTGAACATCCTCGGGCAACGAGGTCGAAATTCCGTTCGGATAAACGGTCTCGTCATCAAGGCCTTCCGGCTCAAGAAAGATCTGATGCCCTTCGCGATCGCCGAACTTAACGATCTTGTCTTCGATCGACGGACAATAGCGTGGCCCGATACCTTCGATCGACCCGGAATACATGGCAGAGCGGCCGAGATTCTCTCGAATGATCTGATGTGTAGCAGCTGTCGTGCGCGTGATGCCGCATTCAATCTGTGGATTGGTGATCTTGTCGGTCAGCCGCGAGAAAGGAACCGGATCTTCGTCCGCTGCCTGCGTTTCGAGTGACGCCCAGTCGATCGTGCGGCCGTCGAGCCGCGGCGGCGTTCCGGTCTTCAGGCGCCCAAGCCGCAGGCCGGCACGCTTCAGCGTTTCGGACAAGCCCGTCGACGCTTGTTCATTCATCCGTCCGGCCGGGAACTTGCGTTCGCCAATATGAATCAAGCCGCGCAGGAATGTGCCAGTGGTCAGAACCACCGCGGCACAGGCGAGCTGGCGGCCGTCGCCAAGCACGACGCCGCTCAAGCGGCCATTATCTATAATAAAATCAGATACTTCGGCTTCAACGACGGTGAGGTTTGGTTGCTCGGCGATGGCGGCTTGCATCGCCAGCCGGTAAAGCTTGCGATCGGCCTGGGTGCGTGGCCCACGTACCGCTGGACCTTTACGGCGATTGAGCAGGCGAAACTGAATGCCGGCAGCGTCTGCCACGCGGCCCATGAGCCCATCCAGTGCATCAATCTCTCGGACAAGATGCCCCTTGCCGAGCCCGCCGATCGCCGGATTGCAGGACATCACCCCGATCGTGTCGCGTCGAAGGGTTACGAGCGCAGTCTTTGCGCCAGCGCGCGCAGCAGCAGATGCCGCTTCACAGCCGGCATGGCCTCCGCCCACCACGACAACGTCGTAGCTTTCACTCATCACGGTCTCCAGGAAACATTTGCCGAGACAGATGTCTCCAACTCCGTCTCATGTCAAGAGAATCGGTGGCTTGATGGTTTCACGTGAAACAACCTGGACGCGCGATGGCGAGTCAATCGCGATGTTTCACGTGAATCATCGTATCCACCGCCAAAGGTTTCACGTGAATCATTTGCCGATGCAAAACTGGGAGAAGACGACGTCAAGCAGGTCTTCGACGTCGACTGCACCAGCCAGTCTCCCGATTCGGTTACTGGCCAGTCGCAGGTTTTCTGCCTTCAGTTCCAGTAACTCATCCGAAGCCTCAAGTGCTGCAGCAAGATAGTTTTGCGCGTCCTTGAGCAGCTCAACGTGCCTCAAGCGTGAAGGCAGGATATCGCCACGTTGTCCCACTGCATCGCGCGCGCGCTCACCAATCATCTTGAGAAGGTCGTCGATCCCCTGCCCCGTCGTTGTGGAGATCATGTGTATGTAGCGTGCATCAACCGCAGCCAGCTGATGGCGGTCAAGTTTGGTGCCAATGGCGATGAAAGGGACATCGCCGGGTGCGAGCAGTTCACTCGGCATTGACATGTCCTCAAGGAACAACACCAGGTCGGCACCTTTTGCGCGCGCCTTGGCGCGCTCGATGCCGATCGCCTCCACCTTGCCGGCCGGCTCGCGCAGGCCTGCGGTATCGGTAATGCGAACCTTTAAACCCTCGAGATCAAGAACGGCTTCGACCAGGTCGCGTGTCGTCCCGGGCTCGTCGGTGACAATCGCTGCTTCGCGTTGCAACAGCGCGTTGAGGAGGCTCGATTTCCCGGCATTTGGCGCGCCCAGGATGACAACATCGAAGCCGTCTCGGATCATCTCAGCCTTGTTGTAGCCGTCGACGTGTCGCCGAATTTCGTCGATGAGCGAGCTGACGTCGTGCCAGACTTGCGACGACACTGAACCCGGCACGTCAGCCTCGTCGGCAAAGTCCATCTCGGCTTCGATCATTGCGCGGGCGTGAATCAATCGCTTGCGCCACCCGAGATAGAGTTCGCTTTGCGCACCACTGGAGTTCAGTACGGCAAACTGCCGCTGCGCTTCCGTCTCGGCATTGATCAGATCCGCCAGGGCCTCGGCCTCCAGAAGGTCCATCTTGCCATTGAGAAAGGCACGCTTGGTGAACTCGCCTGCCTCAGCCTGCCTGAAGCCAGGCAGCTTGCCGATCTCAGCGAGCAAGGCAGCCACCACAGCGCGGCCGCCATGCAGCTGGAACTCGCCGCAGTCTTCGCCAGTGAAGCTGTTCGGACCTGGGAAAAACAGTGTCAGGCCATGGTCGATGAGCTTGCCATCTGGCGCGTGCAGCGCGCCGTAGTGCGCCTGACGTGGCTTGGGCAGCAATCCAGAGATCGTTTCGAGTGCGAATCGAACATTTGGTCCCGAAATGCGCACAATCGCCACGCCGGATGGCAAATGGCCGCTGGAAAGTGCGGCGATCGAATCGGTGAATAGCATTTGCCGGTCTCTCGGAAGCGCCCTAGGTTGGGGCCTGATATCACTGTTTTGGGCCGATGACGCATGCTTCCGCAAGACAACCTGCTTCGCAACGAGGGTAGCCCCTATCTGCGCCAACATGGCGACAATCCGGTGCATTGGCGCCCGTGGTCGCCGGCAGCCCTGGCCGAAGCCGTGCGACTTGATCGGCCAATTCTGCTATCGGTCGGTTATGCCGCCTGCCACTGGTGCCACGTCATGGCCCACGAAAGCTTCGAAAATAGCGAAGTTGCCGCGGTCATGAACGCTCTCTTCGTCAATATCAAGGTCGACCGCGAGGAACGGCCCGATATCGACCAGATCTACATGGCTGCACTGGCCAGCATGGGCGAGCAAGGCGGCTGGCCGCTGACCATGTTCCTGACGCCGGATGCCAAGCCGTTCTGGGGCGGGACCTATTTTCCGCGCGAACAGCGCTACGGGCGACCCGGCTTCATCCAGGTTTTGAATGCGGTCGATGCCGCATGGCGCGGTAAACGCGCCAGCATCCTGCAGAGCGCTACAGAGCTTGCCCAACATGTCGGCAAGCGCCTTGGCGGCACAAGCGCGCCGGGTCGGATCCTGACCGACACGGCGAGGACACTGGCATCCGGCATTTACGACATGATCGACCACGATCTGGGCGGACTTCGGGGCGCGCCAAAGTTTCCCAACGCGCCTTTCATGCAGACACTGTGGCTTTCCTGGCTACGCTCCGACAACCAGGATCATCGCGATGCCGTCACTGACAGCATGCAAAATATGCTTGCCGGTGGCATTTATGACCATGTCGGTGGGGGTTTGGCGCGCTATTCGACCGACGCGCAGTGGCTCGTGCCGCATTTCGAAAAGATGCTTTACGACAATGCCCAGCTGATCCGTCAGGCCAATTGGGCTTATGCCGCAACGGGCAATCAACTGTTCCGGAT
Source organism: Aminobacter sp. UC22_36 (assembly GCF_044056035.1). Classification (NCBI taxonomy): domain Bacteria; kingdom Pseudomonadati; phylum Pseudomonadota; class Alphaproteobacteria; order Hyphomicrobiales; family Phyllobacteriaceae; genus Aminobacter; species Aminobacter sp. UC22_36. The sequence goes on along the minus strand of NZ_CP171996.1, from coordinate 290,087 downwards.
ACGAATCGAAGACACGGTAGGTTGGTTGCTGCGCGAAATGCGCCTGCCGGACGGCGCGTTCGCATCCAGCCTCGATGCGGACAGCGAAGGCGAAGAAGGCCTGTTCTACACCTGGACGGAGGAAAGCATCACGACCGCCCTAGGCGATGATTCGTCGTTGTTTTTCAAATACTTCACAATCACCAAGCCGGATACGTGGGAAGGTGATCCGATTGTCAACCAGACCGCGGTACAGGCACACCAGTCGGTCGACGCCCGAGAATTGGTTTCCGACCTGACATCGCGCCTGCTTTCGAAGCGGGAAGAGCGCATCCGCCCCGGCCGCGACGACAAGGCGCTTACAGACTGGAACGGTTTGGCCATCGTAGCGCTGGCAGAAGCGGGCCGGAGCCTCGGTCGCAACGATTGGGTGGCGGCGGCAGCGGCGGCTTTCGCTGCAATTTTGGCTTATGCAACGCCTGAGGGCCGGCTGCCGCACTCAAGTCTCGGCGAAAAGCGGCTTTATCCGGCCTTGTCGAGCGACTATGCGGCGATGATCAACGCAGCCATCTCCCTGTTCGAAGCGACCAGGGATGCCAGATACCTCTTTCATGGCGCGCATTTCCTGAAAATGCTGGAAAGCTGGCACGTGGATGCCGACAAGACGGGCCATTACCTCACCGCTTCCGACAGCGCCGACGTGCCGATGCGCATCCGAGGCGACATCGACGAGGCGATTCCATCGGCAACGAGCCAAGTCATCGAGGCTGTGGTGCGGCTGGCGAACATCACCGGGGATATCGCGCTTCAGCAACGCGCCTGGACGATCGCCGAACACGCTTCCGGCCGTATCCAGAGCCAGCAATATGGCCAGGCCGGCATCGTTAACGCCTGTGTGCTGGCGCTTGAACCGTCAAAGCTGATTGTTGTCGAAGATCCAGCACAGTCATTGCTTGTTTCGGTAGCGAATCGGAATCCAGACCCCCGTCGCGTCGACATTTTTTTGGCACTTGGCGACGACACGACCCGCGCAAAACTGCCCGGCGACATCCTCCCGGATACAAAAAAGACCGGTGCCTATCTGTGCACCGGCCTTACCTGTCTGCCTGTGATCAGCGATCCGGCGAAGCTGGAAGAAGCACTTCGCCGCCGTTGATCCGACTGCCTCAGGTGTTCATCGAATCGAAGAAGTCGGCGTTGGTCTTGGTCTGCTTGAGCTTGTCGATGAGGAACTCGATCGCATCGGTGGTGCCCATCGGCGCGAGGATACGGCGCAGCACGAAGATCTTCTGCAGATCCTGGCGCTGCACGAGCAGGTCTTCCTTACGCGTGCCGGACTTGAGGATGTCCATCGCCGGGTAGATGCGCTTGTCGGCGACCTTGCGGTCGAGCACGATTTCCGAGTTGCCGGTACCCTTGAACTCTTCGAAGATGACTTCGTCCATGCGGCTGCCGGTATCGATCAGCGCGGTCGCGATGATGGTCAGCGAACCACCCTCTTCGATGTTACGGGCGGCGCCGAAGAAGCGCTTCGGGCGCTGCAACGCGTTGGCGTCGACACCACCAGTCAAAACCTTGCCGGATGACGGCACGACGGTGTTGTAGGCGCGGCCAAGGCGGGTGATCGAATCGAGCAGGATGACGACGTCGCGGCCATGTTCGACCAGGCGCTTCGCCTTTTCGATGACCATCTCAGCGACCTGGACGTGGCGCACTGCCGGCTCGTCAAAGGTCGAGGAAACGACCTCGCCTTTCACCGAACGCTGCATGTCGGTCACTTCTTCCGGACGTTCGTCGATCAGAAGCACGATCAGGTAGCATTCGGGATGGTTGGTGGTGATCGAGTGCGCGATGTTCTGCAGCAACACGGTCTTGCCGGTGCGCGGCTGCGCCACGATCAGAGCGCGCTGGCCCTTGCCGAGTGGCGCGACCAGGTCAATGACGCGGGGCGAAATATCCTTGGTGGTCGGATTTTCGACCTCCATCTTGAGCCGCGAGGTTGGGTACAGCGGCGTCAGATTGTCGAAGTGGATCTTGTGACGGATCTTTTCAGGATCGTCGAAATTGATCGTGTTGACCTTCAGCAGCGCAAAATAGCGCTCGCCTTCCTTGGGGCTGCGGATCGGTCCTTCGACCGTATCGCCGGTCTTCAGCGAAAAGCGCCGGATCTGTGACGGCGAAATGTAGATATCGTCCGGACCCGGAAGATAGTTGGCGTTGGCCGAGCGCAGGAAGCCGAAGCCGTCCTGAAGCACTTCGACCACACCATCGCCGATGATCTCGATATCCTGGCCGGCCAGCTTCTTGAGGATCGCAAACATCAGTTCCTGCTTGCGCATGACGCTGGCGTTCTCGACCTCGAGCGATTCGGCGTAAGCGATCAGCTCCGGCGGCTTCTTGTTCTTGAATTCGGCGAGTTTGGTTTCCTGCATGGACGGACTCTGAGCGTGGGGAGGGTTGGCTATCGGCATTTTGCGATAAGCGCCGGGCGCGGCCAGTGAATGAAAATGGGGCGGCGCATGGCGGGAAGGAAGAACAGCCTTTTAGCTCTCCCGAAATGAAAGAGCAAGGCGCAGTGCTGCAAATTTAAGGACGTCAGAACGGCTTTACAACCACCAGGATGACGATGACGATCATCAGCACCGTCGGAATCTCGTTGACGATGCGCCAGTGCCGCGATGGTTTTTCGTTGCGGTCCTCGGCAAAACGGCGAACCGACGCCGAGAGATAGCCGTGAACGCCAGAGAGCAGCAGCACGGCACCAAGCTTTGCATGCAGCCAGCCGCCGGCGAAGCCGAACCCCTTCCAAGCCAGCCACAGACCGAACACCCAGGTAACGATCATCGCCGGATTGATGATGGCACGCAGCAGGCGGCGCTCCATCACCTTGAAGGTCTCCGACTGCACCGAGCCCTTCTCGGCCTCGGCGTGATAAACAAACAGGCGCGGCAGATAGAGCATGCCGGCCATCCACGAGATCACCGCGATGATATGGATCGCCTTGGCCCACGGATAGAAGCCGTCGGGTGCGGCGAAGAAAAGCAAGGCCGTCAGCGCAACCAGGACAATGATGGCGATAACGGCCCGTTTGGCCGCTGTCGCGCCGCTCGACGGTCCTGAGGCGTTGCTGCTCATCGCTGGCTTGCCTTTCGCACCTGGCGAACCATCGCTTCCACATGCGCCACCGGCGTCTCGGGCGTGATGCCATGGCCAAGATTGAAGATCAGCGGCCCAGCGCCGAGCCCCTTCAGGATGCCGTCCACGCCCTCCTCCAGTGCCTTGCCGCCGACAACGAGCCGGAGCGGGTCGAGATTGCCTTGGACCGCCCCACCAGCCTGCAGACGCTGTGCCTGCGACAAAGGCACGGTCCAGTCGAGACCGAGGCCGGTGACGCCTGTGCGCTGCCTGTAGCTGTCGAGCTGAGCACCAGCCCCCTTGGGGAAGCCGATGATCGGAACATCGGAATAGACCGCTCGAACCTGGCGCACGATTTCAGCGACCGGCTTGACGCAGCAGGCCTCGAAAGTCGCCTCGTCGAGCACGCCCGACCAGGAATCGAAGATCTGCACGACGTCAGCGCCGGCTTCGATCTGGCGAATGAGATAAGCAGCCGAATGATTGGCAAGGATCGACAGCAGCCGCGCCATGGCTTCCGGCTCGCGATAGGCAAACAGCCGCGCCGGTGCTTGGTCCGGGGTGCCGTGTCCAGCGATCATGTAGGTGGCAACCGTCCAGGGCGCGCCGCAGAAGCCGATCAGCGTCGTCTTCTCGGGCAATTCGCGGCGCAACCGGCGCACGGTTTCGTAGACGGGTTCGAGATTCACGTGAAACTTTGAACCGTCGAGCGCAGCGACACCGTCGGCGGTAATGGGCGTCATCAGTGGACCCTTGCCCTCCTCGAAACGCAGATCGCGGCCGAGCGCATGCGGAACGACCAGAATGTCGGAGAACAGGATCGAGGCGTCGAAGTCGAAGCGCCGGATTGGCTGCAGCGTCACCTCAACGGCGAAATCGGGATTGTAGCAGAGATCGAGGAAGCTCCCGGCTTTCTTACGCGCTTCGCGATATTCCGGGAGATAACGGCCAGCCTGACGCATCATCCAGAGCGGTGGAACCTCAAGGCTTTCGCCTTTCAGGACTTGGAGCAGAGCGCGTTTCACGGGCATCAGGTCTGCCTTTCCTTGAGCCTTCTATAAACAAAAATTTATATCGAAGGATTCTTCTAATTCTTAGAGTCTGTTGGAATCGAGAATTACGACCTGTCCATAGGCAGCCCAAGATATCCACTTGTCATAGTGACGCGCGGCCGTTTTCGCCAGCGGGGAAAACTTCGGGCAGGAGGCGGATTCGTCGATTTGAATCAGGATTCTAGCCGAGCACATTGGCGGTGCTGATTCTGTGGACAGCCGGGGACTAAAAAACTATCCCCACAATACTCCCCGCCGCTGAATCGAAACAGACAGCAGAGCGAATTGTGGACAAGTCGGCATCTGATACAGTCGCGCCGACCGCTTCGGGCCGAACTGCCCGTTTATCCACATTTGACCACAGACCCAGGCGCCCGCTGTGAACAAACCCCAAAGCTTCTTCCATCTGCACCTGATTTCCGACGCCACCGGCGAGACGCTTCTGGCGGCGGGGCGTGCGGCCTCGGCGCAATACAAGGACGCACGCGCGATCGAGCACATCTACCCGCTTATCCGCACCGAAAAGCAGCTGATGAAGGTGTTCGACGACATCGAGGAGGAGCCAGGCATCGTGCTCTACACGGTCGTCGACCAGCACCTTGCTGGCATCATCGACAGCCGTTGTGCGACGATGGGCCTGCCTTGCGTTTCGGTGCTCGAACCGGTGCTTTCGGTGTTCCAGTCCTATCTCGGTGCGCCGGCCGGCCGCCGTGTCGGCGCCCAGCATGTGCTCGACGCCGAATATTTCCGCCGCATCGACGCGCTCAATTTCACCATGGAGCATGACGACGGCCAGCTGCCGACCGACATGGAACAGGCTGACGTGGTGCTGATCGGCATTTCCAGGACGTCGAAGACACCGACAAGCATCTATCTTGCCAATCGCGGCATCAAGACCGCCAACATCCCGATCGTGCTCGGCGTTCCCGTGCCCGACAGCCTGGTCAAGGCAGAAAAGCCGCTGGTCGTCGGCCTGATCGCCACCGCGGAGCGCATCTCGCATGTGCGCCAGAACCGGATCCTCGGTACGACCATGGCGTTCGACGCGCAGGAGTACATCGACCGCGCATCGATCACCGAAGAGCTGGCCTATGCCCGCAAGATCTGCACCAAGCACAATTGGCCGATGATCGATGTCAGCCGCCGCTCGATCGAGGAAACGGCCGCCGCCATCGTTGCCCTGCGCAACAAGAGCCGCTAGGACCCGAAACACCCAGCAACACCGCCCGCGCGGTTCGTTTTCAGGCAAAGCCCGTGACCGAAAAACTCATTCTTGCTTCCGGCAGCCCGTTTCGCAAAGCTATGCTCGAAAACGCGGGCATCGCCGTAGAGGCCATTCCGGCCGATCTCGATGAGCGGGCACTCGAAGCACCCTTGGCCGAAAGCGGGGCGTCGCCGGAGGAAGTGGCGCTGGTGTTGGCCGAGGCCAAGGCGGTTGCCGTCAGCGAAGAACATCCGGGCCGCCTGGTGCTCGGCTGCGACCAGACGCTGTCGCTAGGCGACAAGGTATTCCACAAGCCGGCCGACATGGAAGGCGCGCGCCGCCACCTGCTCAAGCTTTCCGGCCAGACCCACCAGCTTAACAGCGCCGTCGTGCTGGTACGCGACGGCGCGACCTTGTGGCGCCATGTGGCGGTCGCCTCGCTGACCATGCGCGAGCTCGATCCGGGCTTCATTGGTCGCCACCTCGCCCACGTCGGCAAGAAGGCGCTGTCGAGCGTCGGTGCCTATCAGATCGAAGGCGAAGGCATCCAGCTGTTCGAAAAGGTCGAAGGCGACCATTTCACCATTGTCGGCCTGCCGCTGCTGCCTGTTTTGGCCGAGCTGCGCGAGCTTGGGGCCATCGATGGCTGAGCTGAAAGCGTTCGTTTGCGGCCACCCGATCGCGCATTCGCGTTCGCCTATGATCCACGGCCATTGGCTGAAGAGCTACGGAATCGACGGCAGCTACACCGCGATCGATGTCGCGCCCGAGGATTTTGCGGCCTTTGTCGCAGGGCTTGCGGCAGCAGGCCTGCGCGGCGGCAATGTCACCATCCCGCACAAGGAAGCCGCATTCGCTGCGGTCCAGCGCCGCGACGAAGCGGCCGAACAGATCGGTGCGGTCAACACGCTGTGGTTTGAGGACGGCATTCTGTGGGGTGGCAACACTGACGCTTACGGTTTTGCCGCCAATCTCGATCACCTTGCGCCCGGCTGGGCAAAGGGCGACGTCGCGGTCGTGCTGGGTGCTGGCGGCGCATCGCGGGCGATCATCCACGCGCTCAGAATGCGTGGCTTCAAGGACATCCGCATCGTCAACCGTACGCTTGCACGCGCCAGCGAGCTTGCCGACCAGTTCGGCGCAGGCGTCAGCGCGCATCCGCAGGCGGCCACCGCCGAACTGCTTGGTGATGCGTCGCTGCTGGTCAATACGACAGCACTGGGCATGCACGGCAATGAGGGCCTGCCGGCCGACCCGTCGACCCTACCCGACCATGCCATCGTCACCGACATCGTCTATGTGCCGCTCGAAACCCCGCTGCTCGCTGCAGCCAAGGCGGGCGGACTGCAGACGGTCGACGGGCTGGGCATGCTGTTGCATCAAGCCGTACCCGGTTTCGAGCGCTGGTTCGGCTATCGCCCCGAAGTCACTGCCGAGCTGCGCAACCTGATCGTCGCCGACCTGGACAGCAAGAAATGATCGTTCTGGGGCTGACAGGGTCGATCGGCATGGGCAAGTCGACGACGGCGAAGATGTTCACTGACGCCGGGATACCGGTTCATGATTCCGACGAAGCCGTGCACCGGCTTTACGCTGGCGAGGCAGCACCTTTGATCGAGGCGGCATTCCCCGGAACGGTCAGAGATGGCGTCGTCGACCGCACAGAACTTTCCCGCCACGTGCTGGGCGATGCAACCGCCTTGAAGAAGCTCGAGGCCATCATCCACCCACTGGTCCGGGCCGATGCCAACGCCTTTCTCGACCGTAGCCGTAACGCCGGCGCGCCGATCGCCGTGCTCGATATCCCGCTTTTGTTCGAAACCAACGGTCGAGGCCGCGTCGACAAGGTGGTGGTGGTCACGGCACCTGCTGACGTGCAGCGCCAACGAGTGCTGGCGCGACCCGGCATGACCGAACAGAAATTTGAAACGATCCTCGCCAAGCAGGTTCCCGACGCTGAAAAGCGCAAGCGCGCCGACTACATAGTCGATACGGGCGAAGGCCTCGCCGCGGCGCGTGAGGCGGTGCGGGCCATCATCGGTGAATTGACGGTGGGAAAGCCGACACGGCAGTCCACCTAGGCCTTGTCCGGCTGCAAGCCGCTGGAGCATGCTCGCGGCAAGGAGAATCACGTGCGCGAGATCATTTTCGATACCGAAACGACCGGGCTTGATTCACGCGAGGACCGCGTCATCGAGATCGGCGCGATCGAGATGATCAACCGCTTCCCGACCGGCAACACCTTCCACAGATACATCAATCCGCAGGGGCGCCAGGTCCATCCCGATGCCCAGGACGTGCACGGCATCTCCAACGCCGACCTCGAGGGCAAGCCGACCTTCCCCGAGATCATCGACGAATTCATCGATTTCATCGACGGCGCCAAGCTTGTCGCCCACAACGGCAACTTCGACCTTGGCTTCATCAATGCCGAGTTTGCGCGGCTTGACCAGCCGGCAATCGACCCGGGCCGGCTGATCGATACGCTGGCGCTGGCCCGCCGCAAGCACCCGATGGGCCCGAACTCGCTCGATGCGCTGTGCCGTCGTTACGGCATCGACAACAGCCGCCGTACCAAGCACGGCGCGCTGCTCGACTCGGAGCTTTTGGCCGAGATCTACATCGAGCTGATCGGCGGCAAGCAGTCGGCGCTGGTGCTGGACAGCTTTTCCCAGTCGAACGGCAATGGTGGTTCGACTCGTCAGATCGAGATCATTGTCGCCGCACGGCCAGAGCCATTGCCGGCGCGGCTGACCGAGGCCGAACTTGCCGCCCATGAGAAGCTGGTCGGCGGTCTCGGCGAAAAGGCCCTTTGGGCGAAGCTGCTGTCGCCTGCCGAACCGAACTAACCCCGCCCAATAAAAAAGCCCGGCGCTGAGGCCGGGCTTTTCAAATCACTGTCTTTAAGGTGCGGTCTTAGCTGACCTTGACCTTGGAAGCGGCCTGTTCCTCGGCGATCTTCTGCTGGAACATCTGCGCGAAATCGATCGGGTCGAGCATCAGCGGCGGGAAGCCACCGTTGCGGGTCGCTTCAGCGATGATCTGGCGAGCGAACGGGAACAGCAGGCGCGGGCACTCGATGAAGAGCAGCGGCAGCATGTGCTCCTGCGGGAAGCCGTCGATGCGGAACACACCACCATAGACCAGCTCGACGTTGAACAGCACGTCCTTGTCGAAAGCGGCCTTCGCGCTCAACGTCAGGTTGACGTCGAACTGCTTGTCCGTCATCGGGTTGGCGTTGACGTTGACGTTGATGTTGATGCCGGGAGCCTTGTCGCGGCCGCGCAGCGAATTCGGAGCGCCGGGGCTTTCGAAGGAGAGATCCTTCACATACTGCGCCAGCACGTTGAGCGTGGGCTGCTGTGCGTTACCGTTGCCGTTGGCGCCTTCCGGCGCTTCATTCGTGGCCATTAGCCCATGTCCTCTTGGCTCGGCCGCGACGCGGCCCGGATTGGAATCCGCGGTTCGCTAGCACGCTCGGCATGCCAAGACAAGGTTTTGCCGGCGTTGGAAGCCCTTCGACTACTCGTCGCGGATCGAGCGCCACGGCGAATTCGGGTTGGGCTGGCGGGTGAAGTCGTCCTCGCCGAGGTCGATGGTCTTGCCGGGAACTGGGCCGCCACGGCGGGCAAAGCCGCCGAAATCGGTGCTGAAACGCACCCGCTTGCTGAGGAAGCGCCAGGCCAGCGCCCGCACCGGCGGCAGGAACAGCAGGATGCCCAGAATGTCGCTGATGAAACCGGGGATCAACAGCAGGATGCCGGCGAGAACGATCATCGCGCCATTGGCGAGTTCCTTGGAGGGGTCGCGGCCAGCGTCCATCTCGGTACGGATCCGGGTCATGACGCCAAATCCCTGGACGCGCAGCAGGATCGAGCCGACGATGCCGCTGAGCAGGATCAGGCCGATGGTCGCAAGCACGCCGATTTCGCTGCCGACCACTACAAAGCCGGCAATCTCGAGCAAAGGCAGGGCAAGGAGAAGGAGGGGCAGCATTAAGAGCGTCGATCCGATCCGGTTAGAGTTGACGTGACAGCCAGATGCGGTCACAGGCATAGTGCATACATCTTTAGATAGGGTGCTGCGCCTTTAATTTGAATGATCGGCGCATGCGTTCTATATGCAAGGCTAACGGGCGCAGCACAGATGCGGCGCCGGCGAATGGCACATAAGCTGGCTTCGGCCGCGAACAAGGGACGGATCGGCAGAAGATATGGAATTCTTCGATTTCGGCACGATTTTCTTTCTGATCGCAGCGGTGGTGATCTTTTTCCAGCTGCGCAACGTGCTTGGACGCCGCACTGGCAATGAACGTCCGCCGTTCGATCCCTATACGGCAGCCCGCAACAAGCCGCAGGACGCCAATGGCAAGCCCGAGAACGTTGTCTCGCTGCCGCAGCGCAAGCGTGCGCCCGGCGAGCCGGCTGAAGATGCCTATGTCGCGATCGACGCCTTCGCCAAGCCGGGTACCGACCTGAACAAGGGCCTGCGCGCCATCAAGGATGCCGACGCTTCCTTCGAGCCCAAGGGGTTCGTCGAAGGTGCCAAGATGGCCTACGAGATGATCGTCATGGCCTATGCCGACGGTGATCGCAAAACGCTCAAGAACCTGCTCTCCCGTGAAGTCTTCGACGGCTTTGTTGCCGCGATCGCCGACCGTGAAGGCCGCTCGGAAAAGATCCAGTCTTCCTTTGTCGGCATCGACAAGGCCGACATCGTCTCGGCCGAGATGAAGGGTGGCGAAGCCCATGTCACCTTGCGCATCGTCAGCGAGCTGATCTCGGCGACGCGCGACAAGGCCGGCGAGGTCATCGACGGCGATCCGGAGACCGTGGCCGAGGTCAAGGATGTCTGGACCTTTGCCCGCGACACCCGCTCGCGCGACCCGAACTGGAAGCTTGTCGCCACCGAGGAAGAAGACTGATCCGCGTGGCGGGCGAAGCCCGTGTTGCTCTCGCCCGCATTCGCCCCGGTCGGTTTCGCCGATCTCCCCGGCTGGCTGGAAGATAACCAGCTAGCCGCCTTCGATGCCTTCCGGCGCTCTGCCTTTCATGTCCTGACCAGACCTTATCGCAGCGGCGCCCTTGGCGTCGCTTTTGACGCTTTTGCCCCGGCCTACGCCGAAGCGCGCGAGCGGCCCGCAGTCAATGGCGCTGAGGCCCGCGACTTCTTCGAACGTCATTTCCAGCCTGCCTTGGTTCCGCCCGAAGGCCGGGAGCGTGGTTTCGTCACCGGTTTCTATGAGCCGGAAGTCGATGCGTCTGCCATCAAGACAGAGGTCTTCCGGGTGCCGCTGCTGTCGCGGCCGGCCGACCTGGTCGATATCGACGACCAGAACCGCCCCGCCGGCATGGACCCTTACCTCGCTTTCGCGAGACTAACGCCCGAGGGGCTGGTCGAGTATTTCGACCGCCCGGCGATCGAACAAGGTGCGCTATCCGGCAAGGGACTTGAGATTGCCTGGTTTGCCGATCCGGTCGATGCGTTCTTTGTCCATGTCCAGGGCGCGGCTCGGCTGAACATGACCGATGGGTCGCTGCGTCGTGTGACCTATGCCGCGAAATCCGGCCAACGTTTTACCGGCCCGGGCGGAATTCTTGCCAAAATTGGTGAGATCCCGCTCGAAAAGGTGACGATGCAGTCGATCCGTGCCTGGTTCAAAGCCAATCCTGACCGTGTCGATGAGATCCTCCGGCAGAACCGGTCCTACATCTTCTTCCGGCACGCCGAGGTCGATGATCCGGCACTTGGGCCGATCGCCGCGGCGAAAGTGCCGCTGACGCCGGGCCGTTCGGTCGCCGTAGACCGTTTGCTGCACACCTTCGGCACGCCGTTCTACATCGCCGCCACCGGCCTGAAGGCCTTCGATGGCAAACCGTTTGCCCGGCTGATGATCGCGCAGGACACCGGTTCGGCGATCACTGGTCCGGCGCGCGGTGATCTGTTTGCGGGGTCGGGTTTCGAGGCCGGCGAGATTGCCGGAGTCGTCCGCAACGATGCCGATTTCTTCGCCTTGCTGCCGAAACTACTGTTGGCCGGTGGCAGATCATGAGCGCACGCCGCGACGGCAAACTGAGCGACGAAGAACGCGTGCTGTGGAACGTCATTGCCCGCACGACGTCGCCGCTGAAGGGCCGCCGCGCCGTTGAAATTCCCGAACCACCGGCCCCAGTCGCCACCAAGACGGATCCGGCACCTGCCAAGGCCGTTGCTGCGCAGGTGGCGGCGCCGGCTGCTGCACCCAAGCGCCAGTATGTAGCTCATTCGCTTGACGAGCCGACACGCGACAAGCTGTCGAAAGGCCGTCTACCGATCGAAGGCCGGGTCGATCTCCATGGCATGACCCAGGATGAAGCCTATTCGCTGCTGCTGCATTTTCTGGCGCGCGCGCATGCCGGCGGCGTCCGCTACGTGCTTGTGATCACCGGCAAAGGCAACTCCAAAGGCGGCGACGGCGTCCTGAAGCGCATGGTTCCGGCCTGGCTGAGCACGCCGTCCTTCCGCATGCTGGTGTCGAGCCACGATCATGCCGCCCGCCATCATGGCGGCTCGGGCGCGATCTACATCCGGCTGCGGCGGAGGACGGGCCATTGACCCCGCTCGGCGAGCGCATCCGCGAGCTGAGGCGTGAGCGCGGCGTCAGCCAGAAGGACATGGCTGCGAGCATTGGCGTCAGCGCCGCCTATCTCTCGGCGCTCGAGCATGGCCATAGGGGTGTGCCGACCTGGGCGATGATCCAGAAGATCATCGGCTATTTCAATGTCATCTGGGACGATGCCGAGGAGCTGCAGAAGCTGGCTGAAGGCTCGCATCCACGCGTCGTTGTCGATACGGCCGGGCTTTCGCCTGCCGCAACCGAGCTCGCCAATCTGATGGCTGCAGCGATCGACGAGCTGAACGAGGCGGAACTTGCGGCGCTGAATGCCCAGGTCCGCGAGGCGATCATGCGCAAGAAGCGCAGGTAGTTCCGAGAACTAGAACAGCGCCTTGAGTTCGTTGAGGCGGTCATTGACCAGCCAGCCATAATAGTTCTCTTCCGGCAGCTTTGCCGGTTCTCCTGCGGCCAGGCGCCGCTCGTTTTCGGCTTTCAGCGCATAGGCACGCGCTTCGGGGCTGCCGACATTGTATAGCGTCGCCGTGAGGCCAGGATTGCCGGAGATATCGAAGCCAGCGATGTTCCTGTAGGCGTCGATCGACGTCTTCAGCGTCGCGGCCACATAGGGCAACGTCAGATCGGGATCCATGATCGTCTTGTAGACGGCGTTCGGATCGCCCTCGTCGAGCTTGGGCAGGCGCGACACCTTGTGCACGACATCGCTCATCTGCAGCGCGGTCAGCGGATTGAGCTGGCCGATGCCGAAGGTCTGGCCGGCATAGAAGGGCTGGAAGAAGGTGGCGCTGAAGCGGTCGTTGGGAAAGCTCGTGCCGCCGACAGTCTTGCCGCGGAACGATTGGTTCCACACCGCCTCGCGGCACTCCCACAGGTCGTAGCTGCCGGATTTTCCAGCACAATCGGCGAATTCCGGACGTTTGATGAAGTCGGAGATGTCTTCGCCCTCATAAGCGAAGCTCAGCTTGCTGGAGAGGTAGGATACTGCCTTGACGTAATAGGTCTGCAGCCGGTCGTAGGCGTCGACATTGTAGGTGTGCTCGCCAACGATGGCGCCGACGATATGCATCGGGTCGATGCCGTAGGCGCGCGCCACGGTCTTGATCTTGCCGCGCAGCTCGGTGTCGTTCTGCAGCAGTGCGTAGACCTTGCGGTATTTGGCATCGAAGGTGGTCTTGCCGGCCTTGGTGCGCTTGGACGAGGCGCCGGGCACATCTGGTTGTTCGGCATGGACATTGCCGGCCGCGACAATTGTCGCCGCCGACGCCTGCGGAACGCCGAACGCTGCTGCCAGAAAAAATGCCGAGAGAAATACGCGTTTCATGTGCTGCTGTTTGCCCAAGCTTTGTCAGGGCAAACTAGGAAATGCCCCCCGCTTAGTCGAGGATATTGTCGTCGGCTGACAGCAAAAGGTGGCCGGATGGTTCCATTCGGCCACATCTTGCCTCTGTCGCAACGACCGGCCGGCCGTTTGGCGAGCCGGCCTACGCAGGCCTTTAAAGGATGAAACGCGACAGGTCGGTGTTCCTCGAGAGGTCGCCGACATGCTTCTGCACATAGGCAGCGTCGATCTTCACCGTCGTGCCGTTGCGATCCGGCGCATCGTAGGAGATCTCGTCGAGGACGCGCTCCATCACTGTCTGCAGGCGCCGCGCGCCGATGTTTTCGACACTGGCGTTGAGATCGACGGCGATGCCGGCGAGCGCATCGATGGCATCGTCGGTGAACTCGAGGGCAACGCCTTCGGTGTTCATCAGGGCGATGTACTGCTTGATCAGGCTGGCTTCCGTCTCCGTCAGGATGCGGCGGAAGTCGTCCTTTTCAAGCGCCCTGAGCTCGACACGGATCGGCAGGCGGCCCTGCAGCTCCGGCAGAAGATCCGAGGGCTTGGAGACGTGGAAGGCACCCGAGGCGATGAACAGGATGTGGTCTGTCTTCACCTGTCCGTATTTGGTCGCGACCGTCGTGCCCTCGACAAGCGGCAGCAGATCGCGCTGCACGCCTTCACGCGAAGGGCCGCCGGAAACATCGCCACGGGCGATCTTGTCGATCTCGTCGAGGAAGACGATGCCTTCGTTCTCGGTCACCTCAAGCGCCCGACGCACGACCTCGTCCTGGTCGAGCAGCTTGTCGGATTCGTCGCCGATCAGAAGCGCGTAAGATTCCTTGACGGTGGTCTTGCGCGTCTTGGTGCGCTGGCCGCCCATCGCCTTTTGCAGCATGTCGTTGATGTTGAGCACGCCGATATTGCCGCCGGGCATGCCGGGAATGTCGAAGCCGGGCATGCCGCCATTGCCGGTGTCGGCAACATCGACCTCGATCTCCTTGTCGTCGAGCTCGCCGTCGCGCAGCTTCTTGCGGAAGCTGTCGCGCGTCGCCGGGCTTGCCGTCTTGCCGACGAGGGCTTCAAGCACACGCTCTTCGGCGTTGACATGGGCGCGCGCCTTGACGTCTTCGCGCATCTTTTCGCGCACCAGGCCGATGGCGATCTCGACCAGGTCGCGGATGATCTGCTCGACGTCGCGGCCGACATAGCCGACCTCGGTGAACTTGGTCGCCTCGACCTTGACGAAGGGCGCGCCCGCCAGCTTGGCGAGGCGGCGCGAAATCTCGGTCTTGCCGACGCCGGTGGGTCCGATCATCAGGATGTTCTTGGGCATGACCTCTTCGCGCATCTGGCCTTCCAGCTGCTGGCGGCGCCAGCGGTTGCGCAGGGCAATTGCCACGGCGCGCTTGGCGTCCTTCTGGCCGATGATGAAGCGGTCGAGTTCGGAAACGATCTCACGGGGAGAGAATGTGGACATGTCGATACTCTCGAATACTCAGTTGGGGCTTATGTATGGGCTGGAAGCCGGCGCGCAAGGGCACCGGGCAGCAGTGACAGAAGGGTCCGGCGCAGCGCATGCCAGCCGGCGCTGAGCAGCAGCACCAGCGCACCGAGCACCAGCATGGTCAGCGGCACGACGCTGTCCGACAGCCCCGCTTTGACGACAAGGGCGCCAAAGGCGAAGCCAGCGTAAGACAGGCCCGAGACGAGGATCGCGCGCCTGTCGACGACGAGCGCGACGAGCGCCAGTCCGATGAAGATCGCAAGGATGCTCCAGGCCGAGACAGCGTCCGAGCCGCCCTCGCCGACGAGCCCGCTGACCAACGGATGCACGATCAGCGGTGCGGCCAGCATGTGCAGCCAGAACGCGATGTCGGTGCGTCGGGTTTGACGCAGCGGATCGCTCAGGTCGAAACGCATGGCGAGCGTGAATACGGCAAGGCCGCAGGCCAGCAGCAGCGGCCTGGCAGCCTGGACTGCGAAATCGGGTGCCATCATGAAAAGGACCCCGACGGCAGAGGCGACGAGAGCCGCCACGCCGGCCGCGATGGTCACCGGCACGCGGAAGCGCCTATAGTGCAACGCGGTTGCGCCAGCGGTGACAAGACCGGCAACGACGAACGGCCAGCCCTCATGGTTGCTGAGGCCCATGCCCAGGCTCTGGGTCGGATTGAAGGCTTCCGCAATCGCCGCAAAAACCGCTCCCGCATAGACCAGAAGCAACACGATGCTGGGCAGCGCCATGCGCTGTTTGCGGGTGAAGTACTCCGCCAGAAGCCAGCTCGCCACGGCGATGACGGCAAACATGCCGGCATTGCCGATCATGTCGCCGGAAAAGTAGCCGAGGGCGCCCAGGAACAGCGCAAGCCCTATGGTCACGAAGATGTCGCTGAAGCCGCTGATGAAACGAAACTTCTCGTCGTCCTGCGGTTCGGCGTCGAAAGCGGGCGTTCTGGCTCGCTCCAGATCGCGCAACCCTTGTGCCTGATCGGCCGTCACCAGCCCGTTTGCTATGGCGGTGCGCAGCGCCTCGGGTGATATGGCGAGCATTTCCGGCGGTATCGAAAGCTTGTTCATTATGGGGTCCCCGCCTGCCACTGCTTGATCGCATCGAACGGATGGACAAGCATGATGACGTTGAGCGTCAGGTTATCGCGGATGACGTAACCGACGCCGATTTCAAAGAAGATGGCCAGCACAATGACGCTCCAGACGGGAAGCCGCGCTGCCATGACAAAACCCAGCACCATGGCCAGTGTATCGAACACCGAGTTCAGGATGCTGTCGCCGTAATAGTCGAGCGAAATGGTGCCTTCGCGGTAGCGGTTGATGATGAAGTCGCTGTTTTCGATCAGCTCCCACGCTCCCTCGACACCGATCGCTGCCACCAGGCGGAAACCGAGCGAACTCCTCGGCGCAAGCCAGGTCAGCAGTGCATAAAACAGGAAGCCATGGATGATGTGGGAGAAGGTGTACCAGTCGGAGATGTGCTGGGAGTTCTCCGAACTTTGCACCACCCCGTGCCACAGCTTGACCGTGCCGCATTCGCAGATCGGAATCCGCCCCATCCAGTAGAGCGCCGCCGCCTGCCCGGCGATGAGCAACGCTGCAATCAACAGCCACCAGCCGACCCGCTCGCGCTGCGCCGCCGCGTCCTGCTCGATGCTCACGCGTCGAAATCCTCCTCTTCGGCGTCGCGCGCCATCATCAGCGCCGGACCGTAGATCGAGGTTCGTGTGTCGAAAGCCACGAAGCCGGCCTTTTCATAGGCGCCGATGGCGCGTTTGTTGGCCGGGTTGGGATCGATGATGACGCGCGGCACACCTTCCTCGAACAGCTCTTCGACAAACTGCTGGATGATCGCCGACCCATGGCCCTTGCTGACCAGTTCCGGCACGCCGATCGTCATGTCGAGGCCAAGCGTGCCGAAAGGCTGATCCTGGTAGGGATGGTCGTCCTCCATATGCGGGTCATAGCTCTGGAGGTAGCCGATCGGCTTGCCGTTCAACTCGATGATCAGCGGCTCGACCGATATGCTGTCGATATGCTCTTCGATCGCGGCGATCTCATCTTCGGGGTGGCTCCACCATTCGGCGACGTGCGGCTGGACCAACCATGCCTTGATGACAGGCAGGTCGGCCCGCGTCACCGGTCGGAAGTCGTAATGCGCGGCTGCCTCACTCGGCATCGAGCGTTTCAATCACGAAGCTGTGGTTGGTGTAGACACAGATGTCGGCGGCGATCTGCATCGCCTTGCGAGCGATCTCCTCGGCGTCCTTGTCGGTGTCCATCAGCGCCCGGGCCGCGGCGAGCGCATAGTTGCCGCCCGAACCAATGGCCATGACGCCGAATTCCGGCTCCAGCACGTCGCCGGTGCCGGTCAGCGCCAGCGACACGTTCTTGTCGGCGACCAGCATCATCGCTTCGAGGCGGCGCAGGTAGCGGTCGGTACGCCAGTCCTTGGCGAGCTCGACGCAGGCACGCGTCAGCTGATCGGGATACTGCTCGAGCTTGGCTTCGAGGCGTTCGAGCAAGGTGAAAGCGTCGGCGGTGGCGCCGGCAAACCCGGCGATCACGTTGCCCTTGCCGAGACGGCGGACCTTGCGGGCATTGCCCTTCATGATGGTCTGGCCGAGGCTGACCTGGCCGTCGCCGGCGATGACCACCTTGTTGCCCTTGCGCACGGTCACAATCGTTGTGGCGTGCATGCTCTGTTCATTGGACATATGTTGCTCCGATGGCGCGCGGCCCCTCTTTGGCAGCTTGCGCGTTACGAGTGGAAGTTGGCGTCTTATGTATGACGCGGCGCAAGGAATGCAAATCCACGCGCCGCATCACGAAATGCCCTTTCGCGGTGATTGGCAATCGGCCGATCATGCTGTTATTAGGCTGACGTTTTTGAGGACAAGGATCCGCCAATGGCCCCCCGTTCCGCCGAAGTCAGCCGCAAGACCAAGGAAACCGAGATCTCCGTCTCGGTTCATGTCGATGGCACCGGCCGTTCGGAAATGTCGACCGGCGTTGGCTTCTTCGACCACATGCTCGACCAGCTCTCCAGGCATTCGCTGATCGACATGAAAGTGTCGGCCAAGGGCGACTTGCACATCGACGACCACCACACTGTCGAAGATTGCGGCATCGCCATCGGCCAGGCGCTGTCCAAGGCTCTGGGCGAGCGTCGCGGCATCATGCGTTATGCCTCGATCGACCTTGCCATGGACGAGACGTTGACGCGCGCCGCCATCGACGTGTCTGGCCGCCCGTTCCTGGTCTGGAACGTCGCCTTCTCGGCGCCCAAGATCGGCACCTTCGACACCGAGCTGGTGCGCGAGTTCTTCCAGGCGCTGGCTCAGAACGCCGGCATCACGCTGCACGTCACCAACCACTACGGCGCCAACAACCATCACATCGCCGAAACCTGCTTCAAGGCAGTGGCGCGCGCTCTGCGCATGGCGCTTGAAAGCGATCCGCGCCAGCCAGACGCAGTGCCCTCGACCAAGGGCAGCCTGAAGGGATAGCCATGGCCATCCATGTCGTCATGGAGCCGCCTGTTTCGGCGGGAAAAAATGCTTCGGAAACGGCCGTCTTCGTTCGCGACGGCTTTTATGTCTTCGGCTTTGTCGTCCCGCTGCTCTGGCTGTTGTGGCAACGGCTCTGGCTCGAAGCCGCGGTGACGCTGGCCGTGACAATGGCGCTGGCGATTGCAAGCGAGGCGGCGGGATTGACCTTCGCGGCACCACTTTTGCCGCTGCTGATCTCGCTCTATGTCGGGCTCGAAGGCGGTGCCTTGCGTATAGCCGCCCTTCGCCGCGCCGGCTGGCACCAGTGGGGCGTCATCGAAGCCGACAACATCGAAGATGCCGAGACGCGCTACCTCCTTGCTGGCGAGCCCGACGAGGAACAGCCGGCAGCGGCTGCCGTGGCTATCTCGCATGCGGCCCCACGCCCTCAACCGTCAGGCGGAGCCCTCGGCCTGCTGCATTATCCCGGAAGAAACTGACATGCGCGTTGCCATCATCGACTACGGCTCGGGCAATCTGCGCTCGGCGACCAAGGCCTTCGAACGCGCCGCCCGCGAGGCCGGCATTTCGGCCGAGATCGAGCTTACGGCGGACGCCGGACGCGTTCTCACCGCCGACCGTATCGTCCTGCCCGGTGTCGGCGCCTATGCCGACTGCGCGCGTGGATTGCGTGCGGTGGAAGGCATGTGGGACGCCGTCGAGGAAGTCGCCATCCGCAAGGCGCATCCTTTCCTCGGCATCTGCGTCGGCATGCAGCTGATGTCGGAACGCGGGCTGGAAAAGACCGTTACCAATGGCTTTGGCTGGATTGCGGGCGACGTCAAGGAGATCACGCCGAGCGACCCGACGCTGAAGATTCCGCAGATCGGCTGGAACACGATTCACGTGAAACATGCCCATCCGGTGTTCGACGGCATCCCGACAGGACCGACCGGCCTGCACGCCTATTTCGTGCACTCCTATCATCTCGATGCGACTGACGAAAAACAGGTTCTGGCGACCGCCGACTATGGTGGCCGGGTCACCGCAACGGTCGCGCGCGACAATCTTGTCGGCACGCAGTTTCATCCTGAAAAGAGCCAGGCGCTGGGCCTTGCTCTCATCGCCAATTTCTTGAGGTGGAAGCCATGACGACGAAAAAGGGCTACTGGATGGCTATGGTCGAGATCACCGATCCGGAGGCCTATCCGGCCTACATCGCGGCCAACCTTGCGGCAATCGCCCCTTATGGCGCCAAGCTTCTGGTGCGCGGCGGCCAGTACGACCAGCCGGAAGGCCCGACCGGCAACCGCCATGTCCTGGTCGAATTCGAATCCTACGAACAGGCGATCACCTGCTACCATTCACCCGCATACCAGGAGGTGGTGAAGCTTCGCCACGCCGCCTCCGTCGGCAAGTTCGTCATCGTCGAAGGCGTCTGAACATGATCCTTTTCCCCGCCATCGACCTCAAGGATGGCCAGTGCGTGCGCCTCAAGCTCGGCGACATGGACCAGGCGACCGTCTACAACGATGATCCGGGCGCCCAGGCCGGGGCTTTCGAGGACCAGGGTTTCGAGTGGCTGCATGTGGTCGACCTCAACGGCGCCTTCGCCGGCGAGAGCGTCAATGGTGCGGCCGTCGAGGCGATCCTCAAGGCCACGAAGAACCCGGTCCAGCTCGGCGGCGGCATCCGTACGCTCGATCACATCGAAGCCTGGCTGGCGAAGGGTCTGACCCGCGTCATCCTGGGTACCGTCGCCGTGCGCAACCCTGACTTGGTCAAGGAAGCCTGCAGGAAATTCCCGGGCAAGGTTGCCGTCGGCATCGACGCCAAGGGCGGCAAGGTCGCCGTCGAAGGCTGGGCCGAAGCCTCCAGCCTCGGTGTCGTCGAACTGGCCAGGAAGTTCGAAGGTGCTGGCGTCGCCGCCATCATCTACACCGACATCGACCGCGACGGCGTTTTGGCCGGCATCAACTGGGATTCGACCATCGACCTCGCCGAGGCCGTGTCGATCCCTGTCATCGCCTCGGGCGGCCTCGCCTCGCTCGCCGACATCGTGCGCATGACCATGCCCGATGCGAAGAAGCTCGAAGGCGCGATCTCCGGCCGCGCGCTCTATGACGGCCGCATCGATCCGGCTCAGGCGCTGGCGATCCTGCGCGGTGAGTTGAAGCCTGTAGCAGGCCTGTTCGAGGAACGGCCATGACCCTCAAGGCCCGCGTCATCCCCTGCCTCGACGTCAGGGACAGCCCGCGTCGCCCGCAGCCGCGAAGCGGCGAGGACGCGCAAACAAAAATGGAGGCCGTCCTTTGACACTCAAAGCTCGTGTTATCCCTTGCCTCGACGTCAAGGACGGCCGCGTTGTGAAAGGCGTCCAGTTCGTTGACCTGATCGACGCCGGTGATCCGGTCGAAGCGGCCAAGGCCTATGACGCGGCCGGCGCCGACGAACTTTGTTTCCTCGACATCACCGCGTCGTCGGACAATCGCGAGACCATCTTCGACGTCATCGCCCGCACCGCCGAGCAGTGCTTCATGCCGCTGACCGTCGGTGGCGGCGTGCGTCAGGTCGCCGACATCCGCAAGCTGCTGCTGGCCGGCGCCGACAAGGTGTCGATCAACACCGCGGCAGTGAAGAACCCCTCCTTCGTCGCCGAAGCCGCCGACAAGTTCGGCAACCAGTGCATCGTCGTCGCCATCGACGCCAAGAAGGTTTCGGCGGCCAACGAGACCGATCGCTGGGAGATTTTCACCCATGGCGGGCGCGAGCGCACCGGCATCGATGCCGTCGAATTCGCCCGCAAGGTCGTCGACCTTGGCGCCGGTGAAATCCTGCTCACGTCGATGGACCGCGACGGCACCAAGATCGGCTACGACATAGCCCTGACCCGTGCCGTGGCTGACGCGGTGCGCGCGCCGGTCATCGCTTCGGGCGGCGTCGGCAACCTCGACCACATGGTATCAGGCATCCGCGAGGGCCACGCCACGGCCGTTCTTGCCGCCTCGATCTTCCATTTCGGCACCTACACCATTGCCGAGGCCAAGGCCCACATGGCAAAAGCGGGTCTGCCGATGCGGCTTGATCCCATTGGTTGACCTGACAGCCGAGGCCAAGATGAGCGGATTTTCCCTTTCCGACCTGGAAAAGATCGTCGCTGAACGTGCGCGTTCGGATGACACCAGTTCCTGGACCGCCAAGCTCTACCAATCCGGCATGGAGCGGGCGGCGAAGAAGCTCGGCGAAGAGGCGGTCGAAACCGTCATCGCCGCGGTCAAGGGCGACGATGGCGCCCTCGTTTCGGAAAGTGCCGATCTCCTTTATCATTGGCTCGTCGTGCTGGCTGTTGCCGGCATTCCGATGGCGGATGTGATGGCCGAGCTGGAGCGGCGCACGTCGCAGTCCGGGATTGCCGAGAAGGCCGCGCGGAAGAACGAGGGCTGACCGCTGGTCAGGTCCCGCAGGGGAGGTTCGATGGATCAACTCGCGCCGACGGAGAAGTATTCTCCATACTGGTTCTTCAAGGCCGAGCACTGGGCCGGCTTCGGCGCCGACATGTCGATGACCCTGACCCAGGACGAGGTAGCGCGGCTGAGCTCGATGTACGAGCCGATCGACCTCGACGAGGTCCGGCGCATCTACCTGTCGCTGTCGCGATTGCTTTCGGCCCATGTCGAGACCAGCCAGCAGCTGTTTCGCCAGCGCCAGCGTTTCTTCAACTCGGAGAAGAAGGGCACCAAGACGCCGTTCATCATCGGCATGGCTGGCTCGGTCGCCGTCGGCAAGTCGACCACCGCGCGTATCCTCAAGGAGTTGCTCACCCGCTGGCCCTCGAGCCCGAAGGTCGATCTCGTCACCACCGACGGCTTCCTCTACCCCAACGAGGTTCTGCGCCGCGACAATCTGATGGAGCGCAAGGGTTTCCCCGACAGCTACGACGTCGGCGCGCTGTTGCGCTTCCTCTCGGGCATCAAGTCGGGCCAGCCCAATGTGCGTGCGCCAGTCTATTCGCACCTGACCTATGACGTCATGCCGGGCGAATTCGTCACCGTCGACCGGCCCGACATCCTGATCTTCGAGGGCATTAACGTGCTGCAGCCGCGCGAGCTGCCCAAGGACGGCAAGTTTGTGCCGTTCGTCTCCGACTTCTTCGATTTCTCGATCTACATCGACGCCGACGAGCAGATCATCCACGAGTGGTACATCGACCGCTTCATGCGGCTGCGCGAAACCGCCTTCCGCAATCCGCAGTCCTTCTTCCACCGCTATTCGCAGCTGTCGGAAGATGCCGCACGCGCCATCGCCGAGGGGCTGTGGGCCAACATCAATTTGAAGAACCTGCGCGAGAACATCCTGCCAACGCGCCCGCGCGCCGACCTGATCCTCAAGAAAGGTGCTGGCCATCTCGTCGAGGAAGTGGCGATCCGCAAGCTCTGAGGCGTTGGCGATCTACGCTGGCGTCACCCGGCGCAGCGTCAGGTTGATCCGCCCGCCATTCTTGAGCAGCGCCGACGTCATCGGGTAAACGCGGTCGACACCGTGGAAAGCGAGCCTGCCCTCGCCGCCAAGTACGACGACGTCGCCGCTCTCCAGCCTGAATGACACCGTGCGGTCGTCGCGCCTGACACCGCCGACCCGGAACAGGCAGGCATCGCCGAGCGACACCGACACCACTGGAGCTGCAAACTCGCGCTCGTCGCGGTCCTGGTGCAGGCCCATCTTGGCCGCGTCGGTATAGAAGTTGACCAGGCAGGCTTGCGGCGGGTGCGGGTAAGCAGAGACTTCGCGCCAGAGCGCCAGCAATGCTTCAGGGATCGGCGGCCATGGCTCGCCTGTCACCGGATGTTCTGCCTGGTAGCGGTAGCCGCGCTCCTTGTCGGTGACCCAGCCGAGGCTGCCGCAATTGGTCATGCGCACGCTCATTTCCTTGCCCGTCTTCGGCATTGCGGGCGTGTAGAGTGGTGCTGACTTCACCACCTCACGGATGCTTTCGACCAGCCCCTCCTGCACCTCGCGGGAGAGAAAGCCGGGCATATGGCGGACGCCCTTGGGCAATACGAGCACGGTCAAATCCGATCGAGTTCACTCACCCGACAATGCCACCCAAAACGCAAAACGGCGACCCGAAAGCCGCCGTTCGCATTGAAATCAGATGTGCCGGAATCAGGCCGTGGCGATATCGGGGATGCGCAGCACCTGGCCGGGATAGATTTTGTCGGGATGCGACAGCATCGGCTTGTTGGCCTCGAAGATGACGGTGTATTTCGACGCCTTGCCCTTGCCGTACTGGGCCTCGGCGATCTTCGACAGGTTGTCGCCCTTCTTGACGGTGTAGAACACCGGCGCCTTGGCCGGGGTCGCTGCCTTGACCAGTTCGGTCATGTCGACCTTGCCGTCGAGCTTGAGGCCCGAATCCGGCGCCACGACCTTCAACTCGTCGGCCTGCACCTTGGAAACGCCAAGCGTGTTGCCGACGGCGATAACAGCCTTTTCGAAGATCGACTGATCCTTGACCACGCCGGTCAGCACGGCGGTGTCGCCCTTGACCACGACCTGGACGTTGTCGGTGCCGAGCTTGTGCGAGTCGAGTTCCTTCTTCAGCGTATCGGCGCTCGGTGCCTCGTCATCGCCGAAACCAAGCTTCTTGCCGACATTCTTGACGAAATCGAACATGCCCATTCGTGGTCTCCCTTGCTGTGGCAGTTGCCCGAGCTTGGCATCTGCAAAAGCAAATTGGAAGCAGGATTGAGGTTTAATCGCCGTCGACCCGACCGCGCAGCTTCTTGACTGTCGAACGTCCGGATTTGGTCTTGAGGCGTCGTTCGACCGAGCCTTTTGTCGGTCTGGTCTTCTTGCGCGGCGGCGGTGGCGGCTCTGCCGCCTTGGCGACGAGTGCCGTGAGCCTGGCGCGCGCATCTGCCCGGTTCTGCTCTTGGGTGCGGTAGCGTCCGGCCTCGATGACGATGACGCCGTCCTTGGTCGCGCGCTGGCCGGCGAGCTTGATCGTGCGTTCGCGCACCCGCTCGGGCAATCCGGGCGCGTTGGCGGCATCGAAGCGCAGCTGCACCGCAGTCGCCACCTTGTTGACGTTCTGGCCGCCCGGCCCCGAGGAGCGGATAAAATTCTCCTCGAGATCATCGGGATGGATGACCACGTCATTGGCTACGAAAATCTTGTCGTCGGCGCTCATGCGCCAAGTCATGCCGTGATGCGGCCAAAAAGAAAAGGCCCGGCTGTTGGCCGGGCCTCGCGGGAAGTCGTTGGGTAGTGCCGGATTACTCGGCGGCCTCGCGCACCTGCGGGGCCGCGCCCAGCACGGCGGCGTCGACATGGCTTTCGAACTTGCCGAAATTGTCGATGAACATCGACACCAGCTTCCTGGCCTGGCGGTCATAGGCGGTGGCATCGGCCCAGGTCGAACGCGGGTCGAGAATCCTGGCGTCGACGCCAGGCACCGAGACCGGAACGGCGAAGCCGAAATTGGCATCGGTGCGGAACTCGACCGAATTGAGCGAGCCGTCGAGGGCCGCCGACAGCAGCGCCCGCGTCGCCTTGATCGGCATGCGCGAACCCGTGCCATAGGCACCGCCGGTCCAGCCGGTGTTGACCAGCCAGCAGTCGACGCCATGGTCGGCGATCAGCTGGCGCAGCAGGTTGCCATATTCGCTGGGGTGCCTGGGCATGAAGGGGGCGCCGAAGCAGGTCGAAAACGTCGCTTCCGGCTCGGTCACGCCGCGCTCGGTGCCGGCGACCTTGGCCGTGTAGCCCGACAGGAAGTGATACATCGCCTGTGCCGGGGTCAGCTTGGCGATGGGCGGCATCACGCCGAAGGCATCGGCCGTCAGCATGATGATGTTCTTGGGGTGGCTGGCGCGGCCGCTGGCACTGGCGTTCGGGATGAAGTCGAGCGGATAGGCGCAGCGGGTGTTTTCCGTCAGCGAACCGTCGTTGAAGTCGGGCACGCGGTTATCGTCGAGGACGACGTTCTCCAGCACCGTGCCGAAGCGACGGGTCGTGGCGAAGATTTCCGGCTCGGCCTCGGCCGACAGGCGGATGGTCTTGGCGTAGCAGCCACCTTCGAAGTTGAAGATGCCGTCCGGGCCCCAGCCATGCTCGTCGTCGCCGATCAGCGTGCGCTTGGGGTCAGCCGACAGCGTCGTCTTGCCGGTACCCGACAGGCCGAAGAACACGGCGGCGTCGCCGTTCGGTCCTTCATTGGCCGAGCAGTGCATCGGCATCACGCCCTTGGCCGGCAGCAGGTAGTTAAGCGCGGTGAACACCGACTTCTTCATCTCGCCGGCATAGGCGGTGCCACCAATCAGTACGATCATGCGCGTCAGGTCGACGGCGATCACGGTTTCGGTGCGGGTACCGTGGCGGGCCGGATCCGCGCGGAAGGACGGCAGGTCGATGATCGTCATCTCGGGCACGAAAGTCGCAAGCTCGCCTTCCGTCGGGCGGATAAGCAGGTTGCGGATGAACTGGGAGTGCCAGGCGAATTCGGTGACCACGCGCGTCGGCAGGCACAGCGAACGGTCGGCGCCGCCGATCAGGTCCTGGACGTAGAGGTCCTTGTCAGCAGCCTGGGTCAGAAAATCAGCGTGCAGCGCATCGAACTGGGCGCGACTGATCGGCTTGTTGTTGTCCCACCAGACATGCGCTTCGGTGTTTTCGTCGCGTACGACGAACTTGTCCTTGGGCGAGCGGCCGGTGTGCTGGCCGGTCTCGGCAACGAGTGCGCCGTGGGCGGTCAGGCGAGCCTCGCCGCGGCGGATCGCTTCTTCCGTGAGAAATGCAGCGCCGAAGTTGTAACGGACGGTGCCCGACGTTTTGAGCCCTGCCGTTTCGATCCCGCAGGCGGGATTTCGCTTACCGGTTTCGGTCATCTAGTGAAGCCTCGTAGCCTTGACGCTGTGTCCGGTCTACGGGCCGGACGCCGCTGTCCCAACGGGACTGAGGCAGGCTGAAACAGAAAAGATCAGCGATTTCAAATCATTAATCGATTTAAAAATTTTGAAATTTATCTAAATCGTTTAAAAGATGGGGAACGGTGCGGCGGCCCACGCAAGATCGGCAGTTTTTTGTTCGAGCTTTGGCACCGCCGCCCCATATAAGGCAGTCACATAGGCATGGCGGTTGCGCTCCCCTCGATCGGGGGCTATGCCACATTTTGTACCTAATTTGTCCTGCACAAGCCCTGCTCGAAGCAGGAAGGGACACCCGCTCATGAGGGAGCAGCAGGAAATGGCAACGATCGCGCTTGTCGACGACGACCGCAACATTCTGACATCGGTTTCGATCGCGCTTGAATCCGAAGGCTACCGTGTCGAGACCTACACCGACGGTGCTTCGGCACTTGAAGGCCTGGCGGCGCGTCCGCCGAACCTCGCCATCCTCGACATCAAGATGCCGCGCATGGACGGCATGGAGCTGTTGCGCCGGCTGCGCCAGAAGACCGACCTGCCGGTGATCTTCCTGACGTCCAAGGACGACGAGATCGACGAACTGTTCGGCCTCAAGATGGGCGCGGACGATTTCATCCGCAAGCCGTTCTCGCAGCGCTTGCTGGTCGAGCGGGTCCGCGCCGTGCTGCGCCGGGCAAGCGCTCGCGAGGCAGCGACCAAGGCACCAACCCAGCAGGCACGTTCGCTCGAGCGTGGCCAGCTGGTGATGGACCAGGAGCGCCATACCTGCACCTGGAAGGGCGAGCCGGTGGTACTCACCGTCACCGAATTCCTGATCCTGCACTCGCTGGCGCAGCGCCCCGGCGTGGTCAAGAGCCGCGACGCTTTGATGGATTCGGCTTATGATGAGCAGGTCTATGTCGACGACCGCACCATCGACAGCCACATCAAGCGCCTGCGCAAGAAGTTCAAGGCTGTCGACGACGACTTCGAGATGATCGAAACCCTCTATGGCGTCGGCTACAGATTCCGCGAAGCGTGATATCGGCGAGGGCTGAGATCACATGGCGATGGACGCAGAGATCAGGAAGCCGGCGGCCACTTCCAAGCGGCCGCGCGGGCGTTTGTTGTTTCTCGACCGGACCCGGATCCGCCTGAGCCGCCTGCTCGGCCACTATTTCTTTTCGAGCCTGACCCGCCGCATCCTGTTTCTCAATCTTGCCGGATTGGCTGTGCTGGTCGCCGGCATCTTCTATCTCAACGCGTTTCGCGGCGCACTGATCGAGGCGCGCGTCGAAAGCCTGATGACCCAGGGCGGCATCATCGCCGGCGCCATCGCCTCGTCGGCAACGGTCGAGACCGACGCCATCAGGATCGACCCCGAAAAGCTGCTGGAGCTGCAGGCCGGCGAGAGCCTCGGGCCTGGCACCGACCAGCTCGACAGCCTCGACTTCCCGATCAATCCCGAGCGCGTGGCACCGCTGCTGCGCCGCCTGATCTCGCCGACCCGGACCCGCGCCCGCATCTACGACCGCGACGCCAACCTGTTGCTCGACTCGCGCCACCAGATCCTCCGCTACGACCTGCCGCCGGTCGAGGAAGAAGAGCCGACGCTGATCGAACGGGCGCAGAAGTTTGTCTTCGACTTTTTCGTCGACAGCTCATTGCCGGTCTACAAGGAACTGCCCGGTGGCAATGGCGCTGCCTTCCCCGAAGTGGTGCAGGCTTTGACCGGCGGTCCGGCGACGATTGTCAGGGTCAGCGAACAGGGCGAGCAGATCGTTTCGGTCGCCGTGCCGATCCAGCGTTTCCGTGCCGTGCTCGGCGTGCTGATGCTGTCGACTGAAGGCGGCGACATCGACAAGATCGTCGCTGCCGAGCAGAAGGCCATCCTGCGCGTCTTCGGCGTCGCAGCGCTGGTCACCGCCATCTTGTCGATGTTGCTGGCGTCGACAATTGCCACGCCGCTGCGCCGCTTGTCGGCGGCGGCCAACCGCGTGCGGCGCGGCGGCAAGAACCGCGAGGAGATCCCCGATTTCTCCGACCGCCAGGACGAGATCGGCAATCTGTCGGTCGCCGTGCGCGACATGACCAATGCTCTCTACGCCCGCATCGAGGCGATCGAGAGTTTTGCCGCCGACGTGTCGCATGAGCTCAAGAACCCGCTGACCTCACTGCGCAGCGCCGTCGAGACCTTGCCACTTGCCAAGAACGAAAGTTCGCGTGCGCGCCTGATGGAGGTCATCCAGCATGACGTGCGCCGTCTCGACCGGCTGATCACCGACATTTCCGACGCCTCGCGCCTCGATGCCGAACTGGCCCGCGAAGATGCGAGCAAGGTCGACCTCAGGAAGTTCATCGGCGACCTGGTTTCGGTGTCGCGCGATACCGGCCGCCACAAGAAACCCGTCGAGATCGAGTTCAACCCGGCCAAGCTGCCGGCCGGTGCGAAGAACTACAATGTCGCCGGTCACGATCTGCGTATCGGCCAGGTCATCACCAATCTGATCGAGAACGCCCGCTCCTTCGTGCCCGACGACCATGGCCACATCGCCATTTCGCTGGCCCGGGTCGGCAAGTTCAACGTCATCACAGTCGAAGACAACGGTCCTGGCATCCGCGCCGAAAACATCGACCGCATCTTCGAACGCTTCTACACCGACCGTCCGGCGGGCGAAGCCTTCGGCCAGAATTCGGGCCTCGGCCTGTCGATCAGCCGCCAGATCGTCGAAGCCCATGGTGGCACCCTGACGGCCGAAAACATCACCGGCACCAAGCCGGGCGAACTCAAGGGCGCCCGTTTCATCGTCGCCTTCCCGGCCGAAAGCTGATCCGTGCAGCCGATCAACATGCATGCCACGGCGATCGTACTCGGCGAGCGCGGCGTGTTGATTGCCGGACCGTCGGGTTCCGGCAAATCGTCACTGGCTCTGGCGCTGGTTGAAAAATTCCGCACAGCCGGCCAGTTCGCCAAGCTCGTCTCCGACGACCAGGTTTTTCTTTCTGCCTACCAAGGACGACTCTTGTGCCACGCCCCGTCGACGATTGCCGGCCTCGTCGAAGTCAGGGGGCTCGGCCCGGTACCTGCCGAACACGAGGCCGCGGCCGCGGTCGACCTGCTTGTCAGGCTCGTTCCTGCGCATGAGGTGGATCGGCTGCCCGAGGGCACAAGTGAGCTTCTTCTGGGTTGCATGGTGCCCAGGGTTATGCTCGCGGAGCGCGAAATTATTGCGGCCGTGCCCGCCATACTTGCCTCGCTCGGCGCCGGGTTCTTGGGCTGAGGCTGCCCAACATTTTTGCTGCATTGCGTCAAAATGGCATGTCGTGCCGTAAATTGGGGCTTGTAAACGCCCTCGCCGTCGACAAGATAGCGCTCCCGCCCCCAAGGAGGCGGCAAAGGTACTGCGCGGCTGTGAAAGGGCCATGACCGGAGCCATGACAGAATGATCGGACTCGTGCTTGTGACGCACGGTCAACTGGCTGAGGAGTTCCGCCACGCGGTGGAACACGTCGTCGGACCGCAGGAGAATTTCGAGACCGTTTCCATCGGTGCCGACGATGATATGGCGCAGCGCCGCAGCGACATCATCAATGCCGTCGCCCGCGCCGATACCGGTACAGGCGTGGTCGTGCTGACCGACATGTTCGGCGGCACGCCGTCGAATCTCGCCATCTCGGTGATGGAAGCCGGCCGTGTCGAAGTCATCGCCGGCATGAACCTGCCGATGCTGATCAAGCTGACCAGCGTGCGCAAGGCCGACAACATGCCGGGTGCGCTCGACGAGGCGCAGGCGGCTGGCCGCAAATATATCAATGTGGCAAGCCAGGTGTTGAGCGGCAAATGAGCGGAATGCCCTTCTCGCCCGAGCAGGGCCACATCGTCCGCGACCTTGCCATCGTCAACCAGCGCGGTCTGCACGCCCGCGCTTCGGCCAAGTTTGTCCAGATTGCCGGTGAGTTCCAGGCTTCGATCAGTGTCGAGAAGGACGGCATTTCGGTCGGCGGCACCTCGATCATGGGCCTGATGATGCTTGCTGCCAGCCCCGGCTGCACGATCCGGGTGACAGCGAGCGGGCCCGAGGCCAATGAGGCCATGGAAGCGCTTGCCACACTGGTCGCTGCGCGCTTCGGCGAGGAGTGCTGATCGCGGCACGGATGGGCTCCCTGCCCGCCCAGCGACATGCACGAATAAAGATTTCTTTATGTCCCATTGTCGATATCGGCCTGATCTGGTAGTCAGGCCGTTCTTTCGCGCGCCCTCACAAGCCTCCCGCGCCGGCGCGCAGTAAACAGGAATCGGAGCAAGCCATGACGGGTAGCAAGGATTATCTGGTCGCCGACATTTCGCTCGCCGGCTGGGGTCGTAAAGAAATCGAGATCGCTGAAACTGAAATGCCGGGCCTGATGGCCTGCCGCGAGGAGTTCGGCGAAGCAAAGCCGCTCAAGGGCGCGCGCATTTCCGGCTCGCTGCACATGACCATTCAGACGGCAGTGCTGATCGAGACGCTGAAGGAACTCGGCGCCGACATCCGCTGGGCCTCGTGCAACATCTTCTCGACGCAGGATCACGCTGCCGCGGCGATCGCCGAATCCGGCATCCCGGTGTTCGCCGTTAAGGGCGAGACGCTCGAGGAGTACTGGCAGTACACCGACCAGATCTTCCAGTGGACCGATGGCGGCGCCACCAACATGATCCTCGATGATGGCGGCGACGCCACCATGTACATCCTGATCGGCGCCCGCGCCGAGGCAGGCGAGGACGTGCTGTCCAATCCGGGCAGCGAAGAAGAAGAAATCCTGTTCGCCCAGATCAAGAAGCGCATGGCGGCAACGCCGGGCTTCTTCGCCAAGCACAAGGCCGCCATCCGTGGCGTCACCGAAGAGACCACGACCGGCGTCAACCGTCTCTACCAGCTGCAGAAGAAGGGCCTGCTGCCCTTCCCGGCGATCAACGTCAACGATAGCGTCACCAAGTCGAAGTTCGACAACAAGTACGGCTGCAAGGAATCGCTGGTCGACGGCATCCGCCGCGGCACCGACGTCATGATGGCCGGCAAGGTCGCCGTCGTCTGCGGTTACGGCGACGTTGGCAAGGGCTCGTCGGCTTCACTCCAGGGTGCTGGCGCGCGCGTCAAGGTCACCGAGGTTGATCCGATCTGCGCGCTGCAGGCCGCCATGGACGGCTTTGAAGTCGTCACGCTGGAAGATGCTGCGCCCACCGCCGACATCGTCATCACCACGACCGGCAACAAGGACGTCATCACCCTCGACCATATGCGCCTGATGAAGGACATGGTCATCGTCGGCAACATCGGCCACTTCGACAACGAGATCCAGGTCGCGGCTCTGCGCAACCTCAAGTGGACCAACGTCAAGCCGCAGGTCGACATGGTTACCTTCCCCGATGGCAAGCGCATGCTGCTGTTGTCGGAAGGCCGTCTGCTCAACCTCGGCAACGCGACCGGCCATCCGAGCTTCGTCATGTCGGCGTCGTTCACCAATCAGACGCTGGCTCAGATCGAACTCTGGACCAAGCCCGGCCAGTACAAGAACGAGGTCTATGTGCTGCCCAAGCACCTCGACGAGAAGGTCGCGCGCCTGCATCTCGACAAGCTTGGCGCCAAGCTGACCACGCTGAGCGATGAGCAGGCCTCTTATATCGGTGTCACGCCGAAGGGTCCGTTCAAGCCGGAACACTACCGCTATTAACCATAGCGTATAAACATACAACATATTGAAGCCGGGCGATTGACTTTCGCCCGGCTTCTCTTTTTGCGCAAACGCCTGCTTCACGGCGATTCGCCTACCGGTTATTGTGACGTGATTCGTCACGCGCCCGTCCTCGGCGGGATTATTGGGGCGCTTCAGGGCGGTCTTGCATTCAGGCGGCGGAGAGGAACAAGACATGCCGGGGGAATACCCGCTTCCAGCGGGACAGGCCGTTTCCGGCGGCCACCAGGATTCGCAGATGGCCCATTCGAGTGGCAGGTGGCAGACCATGCGTCGGCTCGGCGGCCACGCTGCCGCTGTCCTGCTTGGCGCTACTGCCCTTTGCACGCCTTTCGGCTTTGCCCATGCCCAGCAGGCAGCCGTTGCCAGCCTGCCCGTGAGCACCGCGGAAGTCATCCAGCTCGCCGTGTTGGTCGGCGTCATGGGCGCTGCCCTGATCTCCGCCATCGCGCTGATCCGCGAAAAAGGACGTATGGGTGCCGAGAATGTCGAACTGCGCGGCCGCGTCGCCGACCTCAACGCCTCGCTGCAGCGTTCCGAGGCGCTGCTCAATCTGCGCGACCAGCGCGTCATCGTCTGGGCCAGCGAAAACAAGAAGCCCGAGCTTGTCGGTTCGTTGCCGATCGAGACTGGTGCGCCTGATGAGCGCGCTGCTTTCCTCGGTTTCGGCCGCTGGCTGATGCCGCGTTCGGCCGCAGCGCTCGAAAACGCCATCGCCGCCCTGCGCGACAAGGGCACCGCCTTTGAACTGATCGCCGAGACCCATGCCAATGCTGCGCTTGAGGTCCATGGCCGCAAGAGCGGCGCCCATGTCATCGTCCGCTTTGTCTCGATCTCCGAGGCGCAGCGCGGCCAGGCGCGGCTGAAGCTTGAAAACCAGCGCCTCAGCGCCGAATATGAAACGCTGATCGGCCTGATGGATGCCATCGACATGCCGTTCTGGATGCGCGATGCCGACGGCCGCCTGAAATGGGTCAACAAGGCCTTCGCCAAGGCCGTCGAGGCGGTGGATTCGTCCGCTGCCATCCGTGACGGCAAGGAGTTCCTTGGCACCCAGTCGCGCGAGGCAATCGCCCAGCAACATCAGACGCGGCCACTGTTCCAGCAGACGCTTTCGACCGTCATCGACGGCGACCGCAAGATGTTTGCCGTCACCGACGTAGTCGGCAAGGAGGGCTCGGCCGGCATTGCCGCCGACATGAGTGCAGCCGAAGCCATCCGCGACGAATACAGCCTGGTCGTGCGCAGCCACGCCGACACGCTCGACCAGGTCGCGACCGCGGTTGCCACCTTCGACGCCGGCCAGAAGCTGCGTTTCTACAACAACGCCTTCCAGAAGCTCTGGGATCTCGACGCCGGCTATATCTCGAGCGCGCCCGACAATGCGCTGCTGCTCGACCGCCTGCGCAGCGAGCGCAAGCTGCCGGAGCAGCCGGAATGGCGGCGCTGGAAGGAAAACCTGCTCAGTGCCTATCGCGCCGTCGACCCGCAGGAACATCTGTGGCACCTGCCCGACGGCCGTACCATCCGCGTGGTTGCCAACCCGCAGCCCAAGGGCGGCGTCACCTGGGTGTTCGAGAACCTGACCGAGAAGATCGACCTCGAAAGCCGCTACACCACTGCTGTGCGCGTGCAGGGCGAAACCCTCGACAACCTCGCCGAAGGCGTCGTTGTCTTCGGACCTGACGGCCGCATCCGCCTGTTCAACCCGGCTTTCGGCCAGCTCTGGGGCGTTTCGCCTGAAGCGCTGCGGCAGAGCACGCATATCTCGGCCATCCGCGCCGAATGCGACACCCGTGCCGAAAAGAGCCCTTGGGGCGATTTCGTCTCCGCTGTCACCGGCTTCGACGAGCGCAGCGACCGCCACGGCCAGACGGAGCTCAGGAACGGTTCGGTGCTCCAGCACGCCGTCATCCACCTGCCCAACGGGCAGGTGATGCTGACCTTTGTCGACGTCACCGACAGCGTCAATGTCGAGCGCGCGCTCAAGGACAAGAACGAGGCGCTGCAGCGCGCCGACCAGATCAAGAACGAGTTCGTCCAGCACGTTTCCTACGAGCTGCGTTCGCCGCTGACCAACATCATCGGCTTCACCGAGCTGTTGTCGTTGCCCGGCACCGGTCCGCTGTCGCCGCGCCAGCGCGAATATGTCGAGCATATCGGTTCGTCGTCGGGCGTGCTCTTGACCATCGTCAACGACATCCTCGACCTTGCCACTGTCGACGCCGGCATCATGCAGCTCGACATATCGGAGGTGCATGTCGACCGCGCCATCGAAGCGGCGGCCGAACTCGTCGCCGACCGGCTTGAGGAGCACTCGATCAAGCTCGCCATCGAGGTCAAGGGCGCGCCCAAGAGTTTCAATGGCGACGAAACCCGCGTCCGCCAGATCCTCTACAATCTGCTCAGCAATGCGGTGAATTACGCGCCTGCTACGAGCACGATCACGCTCGCCTGTCGCCAGCGCGCCGAGGGTGTCGAATTCTCCGTTCACGACGACGGTCCCGGCATGCCGCCGGAAGTGCTCGACACGATGTTCCAGCGCTTCGAATCCCGCGTCAACGGTGGCCGCAAACGTGGCGCCGGCCTCGGCCTGTCGATCGTCAAGAGCTTCGTCGAACTGCATGGCGGTTCGGTCCGCATCGACAGCGGCAAGGATCTCGGCACCACGGTCATCTGCCTGTTCCCTGACGTGCCCGCCGGCGTCCGGGTCGCGGCGGAGTAAGCCCTTTGACGACGGCCAGATCGCTGGAGCTTTTCCTCCCCGATGATGTCGCGACCACGCGGCTGGGCGAGGATCTGGCGCTGGCGCTCAAGCCGGGCGACGTACTTTTGCTCGACGGCGATCTCGGTGCCGGCAAGACCACCTTGGCGCGTGGCCTGATCCGAGCGCTGGCCGGCGACCCGGTGCACGAGGTGCCGAGCCCGACCTTCACGCTGGTGCAGAGCTACGACACGCCGCTGCCGGTACATCATTTCGACCTCTACCGCCTGTCCTCGCCTGATGAGCTGGAAGAGCTCGGTTTCGACGAGGCGATCGGTTCGGGCGTGGCGCTGGTCGAATGGCCACAACGCGCGGCCGAAGCCATGCCTGATACAAGCCTGCGCATTGCGTTCGACCATGAGGGCGATGGCCGCCGGGTGACCATTTCGGGCGACGGCGCCGCCTTCGACCGTGTCGCCCGCTCTTTTGCCATGCGTGCGTTTCTCGTTGCCGCTGGATGGGGCGAAGCCAGCCGCGCACGTTTCATGGGCGACGCCTCGGCCCGCGCCTACGAGACCGTCACGCGCGACGGCAGCGAACCATTGGTACTGATGAATTCGCCGCGGCTGGTGCTCGGCCCGCCGGTGCGCGATGGCAAGCCCTATGCCGAGATCGCCCATACGGCGCAGTCGGTGGCAGCCTTTGTCGCCATCGACCGCGCGCTCGCCGCTGGCGGCGTTTCGGTGCCCGGCATCGTCGCCCACGATCTCGACCAGGGTTTCTTGCTGCTCGAGCATCTCGGCACCGGCGCGTTCCTTGACCAAGATGGCAAACCGATGGCCGAGCGCTACGTTGCGGCTGCCGAACTTCTGGCAATGGTTCACGGGAAACATTGGCCCGAACATATGGAGGCAGCCCCTGGCGTCTTCCATGACGTGCCGCCGTTCGACCGCGACGCCCTGATGATCGAAGTCGATCTGCTGGTCGACTGGTATGTGCCGGCTGTCACAGGCGCGCCGGCGTCCGATGCCCTGCGCCAGGGCTATCGCGCTGCCTGGGACGCCGTCTTCGATCGCCTCGCCGACAAACAATACGGGCTGGTCCTGCGCGATTACCATTCCCCCAACATCATCTGGCGCGGTGATCGTCAGGGCCATGACCGGCTCGGCATCGTCGATTTCCAGGATGCGCTGATCGGACCCATCGCCTACGACGTCGCTTCGCTCGCCATGGATGCGCGCGTTACCGTGCCGGAAGATATCGAACGCAGGACTGTCGATGCCTATGTTGCCGCGCGCCATGCCGCCGGCGGCTTCGACGAAGCTGCGTTCCGCGAGGCCTATGCCATCATGGCGGCGCAGCGGAACTCGAAGATCCTCGGCATCTTCGTTCGCCTCGACCGCCGCGACGGCAAGCCGCAATATCTCACGCACCTGCCGCGCATCCGCGACTATCTCGGTCGCGCCCTTGCCCATCCGGCACTCGCCGGCTTGCGCGATTTCTACCGGAAAAATCGCCTGCTCGAGGAATTCGACACGTGAGTGGTGCGAAAATCCCCTCCGTCGCCATGGTTCTCGCTGCCGGTCTCGGCAAGCGCATGCGGCCGATCACCGACACCATGCCAAAGCCGCTGGTGCGTGTCGCCGGCAAGACGCTGCTCGACTGGGGGCTCGATAGCCTGACCGAAATTGGCGTCGCAAAGGCGGTGGTCAACGTCCACTATCTGCCCGACCAGATCGTCGCCCATGTCGCTGGGCGCAACGAACCCAGCGTTGTCATTTCGGACGAAAGCGACGGTCTGCTCGACTCCGCCGGCGGCATCGTCAAGGCGCGCGCTGAACTTGGTACCGACCCCTTCTACATCATCAATGCCGATACCTTCTGGATCGACCAGGGCACGCCGAACCTGACCCGGCTCGCCCTTGCCTGGGATGCGTCGCGCATGGATATTCTGATCATGCTCGCGGATCTCGGACAGGCGACAGGCCATTCGGGTGGCACCGACTTTCTGGTCGCGCCGGACGGAGCCTTGAGCCGCGCTAAGGGTGCACCAGAAGGCCTGATCTACGCTGGGGCGGCGATCATTCACCCGCGCCTCTTCGCCCATGCTTCCGAAGCGCCGCACTCGCTCAACCGCTACTTCGACGAGGCCATATCGGCTGGGCGCCTGTTCGGCATGCATATGCACGGCCATTGGATCACCGTCGGCACGCCCGACGCCATCCCGCAGGCCGAGGCCGCGGTGAAAAGGGCATTGGCGGAAGCGTTATGAGCGGCCGCGCGTCGCCACGCGTCTACTCGATACCGCCCGGCATCCCCTTCCTGCCGACGCTGGCGCAGGCGTTGCTCGACGGCCGGTTGATCCCCGATTTCCGCTACGCCGGCGATCCGCTCTCGCTTGCCGATGTCACCATCTACGTGCCGACGCGGCGCGCTGCACGCGCCCTGCGCAGCGTCTTTGTCGATGCCGCCGGCGGTGGCTCGGCGATCCTGCCTGTCATCAAGCCGCTGGGCGAGTTCGATGAGGACGAGGCGGCGTTCGAGGCTGAAGGCAGCGGCGCGCTCGATCTTGCCCCCCCCATCTCGTCCACCGACCGGCTGTTGTTGCTTGCACCTCTGGTGCGCGCCTGGAAGCGCCGGTTGCCGGCCCATGTCGCCGCGATGTTCGAAGAAGAGATCGTCGTTCCCGCCTCCGCCGCCGATGCCATCTGGCTGGCGCGCGACCTCGCCGGGTTGATGGACGAGATCGAGACCGAGGGCTCCGACTGGTCGCGGCTTGCCGGGCTCGTCACAGGCGAATTGTCCGGCTGGTGGCAAGTCACCCTCGACTTCCTCTCCATCGTCACCGGCGCCTGGCCGGAAATGCTGAAGGAGCGCGGCCAGTCCAACCCCGCGGCGCATCGCAGCGCGCTGATCCGCCTCGAGGCTGAACGGCTGAAGCGCAACCCGCCCGCCGGTCCGGTCATCGCCGCCGGCTCCACCGGCTCGATTCCCGCCACGGCCGAACTGTTGGCCGCGATCGCGCGCCTGCCGCGCGGTGCCGTGGTGCTGCCGGGGCTGGACGCCACGCTGGACCAGCGCGCCTATGAGACGATCACCGAAATCGGCGCGAAAGCGTCGGTGCTTGGCCACCCGCAATATGGCTTGGCCAAGCTGATCGACAAGATCGGCATTTTGCGTGGCGACGTCGACGAGCTCGGAACGCCGGCCCAGGCCATGGTACGGCGGGCGGCCATCGTCGGCGAAGCACTGCGCCCGGCCGAAACCACCGACGCCTGGGCCGACAAGCGCGGCGACGTCGACGATGCCGAGATCGCAGATGCCTTTGCCGGCGTCACCTTGCTCGAAGCAGCGCATGAACGCGACGAGGCGGCGGCCATCGCCATCGCCCTGCGCCAGTCCGTCGCCGAGCCGGGCCATCGCGCGGCTCTGGTCACCGGCGACCGCAATTTGGCGCGCCGTGTCGCGTCCGAGCTCCGCCGCTTCGGCATCCAGGCCGACGATTCCGGCGGCATGCCGCTTGCCAACACGCCGCCCGCTGCCCTTTTGCGTACCATGCTCGACGCCGCCTTCCGTCCCGGCGACCCGGTGGCGGTGCTGTCGCTGCTCAAGCATCCGCTGCTGCGGCTTGGCGCCGACCGCGCCACCGTCAGGCGCGCGGCTGAGACCATCGAGCTTGTCGTGCTGCGCGGCGGCGTCGGCCGTCCCGACATTGCCGGGCTCGCCGAAACCTTCGACAGCAGGATGACCGATGTCGCCGGCGGCGCGCGCAAGCCGTTCTGGTTCGACCGCATCACCGTGCGCCGCATCGAAGAAGCCCGCGACATCGCGACAAGGCTCGTCGCCGGTCTGGCACCTCTGTTTACCTTCCGCGGCGATGCATCGGTGGAACTCTCTGCCATTGTCCGCGCCACGGTCGAAGCGCTCGAAAATCTCGGCCGTGACGAAATTGGCGGCCTTGGCACGCTCTATGACGGCGACGCCGGTGCCAAGCTCGCCGAAGCACTGCGCTCGCTGGTCGCAGCCCAGGCGTCGTTCACCTTCGGCGCCGACGAGTGGCCCGACGTCATGGACGCGCTGGTCGCGCCCGAGGCGGTCAAGCCGGCGCAAGGTGCCGACCGCGCCATTGCGATCTGGGGTGCGCTCGAAGCCCGTCTGCAGACCGTCGACACGCTGGTTATCGGCGGGCTCAACGAGGGCAGCTGGCCGCGCAAGGCCGAGGCCGACCGCTTCATGTCGCGCGTCATGAAGACCGGCATCGACCTTGAGCCGCCGGAACGCCGCATCGGCCTCGCCGCCCATGACTTTCAGATGGCGATGGGCGCGAAAAACGTCGTTTTGTCGCGCTCGGCCCGGTCGGGCGACGCGCCCGCCGTGCCCTCGCGCTGGCTGCAGCGGCTGTTGACCTACACCGGTCCCGACCATGCCGCGATCTTGCGCAAGCGCGGCGAAAAGCTGCTCCATTGGGCGCGCGCGCTCGATGCCGGCCAAAAGACCGATTTCGCCGGCCGGCCCGAACCCAGGCCGCCGGTGGAGATCAGGCCGCGCCGCTTCAGCATCACCGAGATCGAAACACTTCGCCGCGACCCCTATGCCGTTTATGCCAGGCGTATCCTTGGCCTGTCGGCCATCGACCCGCTGGTGCGCGACCCCGGTGCTGCCGAGCGCGGCACGCTGTTCCACGACATTCTGCACCTGTTTTCCTCTGCTATCGTCGATCCGCGCGCGCCCAATGCGTTCGACGCGCTGATCGCCGCCGGGCGCCACTGCTTCGCAGAAGCTGCTCTGCCCGCCGATGTCGAGGCTGTATGGTGGCCGCGCTTCGAGCGACTGGCGGTCAACATCCTGGTGTGGGAGCGCAGCCGCGCCGAGGCCGTTGCCAGCCGCCACGCCGAAGAAGGTGCCTCGGCTGTCGAGGTCGGCCTCACCGGCATAAGCCTTTCGGGCCGCGCCGATCGCATCGATATTCTCGCCGGCGGCATGGCCGACATCCTCGACTACAAGACCGGATCCTCGCCGTCCAAGGCGCAGGCGCATACGCTGATTTCGCCACAGCTGGCGCTCGAAGGTGCGCTGCTCCGCCGTGGCGCCTTCCGCGAACTTGGTAAGCGCGAGCCCTCGCAGCTTGCCTTCGTCAGGCTGAAACCCAATGGCGAGGTGTTCGAGGAATCGATCCTCGAACACAACAGGAAGCCGAAATCGGCCATCGAGCTGTCCGAAGAGGCATGGACAAAGCTGGAACAGCTGTTGCTTCACTATAACGACCCGACGACAGGCTATCTCTCGCGTGCCCTGCCCTTCCGCGAAGGTGAGACGGATGGCGACTACGACCATCTCGCCCGCGTGCTCGAATGGTCGGCCGGCGGTGACGGCGGCGCGGAGGGCGAGGAATGAAGAAAAAGTTCTTCGTCCCCACCGAGACCGCCGAACGCCAGGCGCGTGCTTCCGATCCCGCCAATTCGGTCTGGGTGTCGGCCAATGCCGGCTCGGGCAAGACGCACGTGCTGTCGCAACGCGTGATGCGGCTTCTGCTGCGCGGCACCGATCCCTCGAAGATCCTGTGCCTGACCTATACGCGCGCCGCCGCCGCCAATATGTCGAACCGCGTCTTCGCCAATTTGTCCGAGTGGACAATGCTGCCCGACGCCGAGCTGGGCGAGCGCATCGCGCTACTTGATGGCGCGCGTCCTGATGCTGCCAAATTGCGGCGGGCGCGGCGGCTGTTTGCCGAGGCGCTGGAAACGCCTGGCGGGCTGAAGATCCAGACCATCCACGCCTTTTGCGAGTCGGTACTGCACCAGTTCCCGCTTGAAGCCAACATCGCCGCCCATTTCGAGATGCTCGACAGCCAGATGGAGGCGACGCTGTTCGCCACCGCCCGGCGCGACATGGTCACCGGTGCTGGCGAGCACAATCCTGAATTGGCCGAGGCCTTCGCCAAGGTGCTGGAGCGTGGCGGCGAAGCCGGGCTCGATGCGCTGCTCGCCGAGATCGTGCGCAAGCGCGATGGCCTTCGCGCCTTTATTGGCCAGATCCAGGACTTTTCCTGGCCCTTTGGTGGGCTCTATGAGGAGTTC
Source organism: Aminobacter sp. UC22_36 (assembly GCF_044056035.1). Classification (NCBI taxonomy): domain Bacteria; kingdom Pseudomonadati; phylum Pseudomonadota; class Alphaproteobacteria; order Hyphomicrobiales; family Phyllobacteriaceae; genus Aminobacter; species Aminobacter sp. UC22_36. The sequence goes on along the minus strand of NZ_CP171996.1, from coordinate 249,365 downwards.
GGCTTTACCCCTGACGATAGTGCCGAAGCCATCGCCGCTTCGATCTGGCCTTTGCCCGGTTTCGAACCGGCCTTTTTCAACGCCTTCGCCGCGGCCGCTGAAACGACGGACGCGCGCAGCGTGCTCAACAACATCCTGCCTTATGCCCGCCTCGCCTACGCCGAAGCCGACCCGATCCGCCGCCTCGCACTTCTGGGCGATGCCTTCCTCAAAGCCGATGGCGACCCCTACAATCCATCCAGCGCCTTCAAGAAGGCGCTGCTCGACCGGCTGGCCGATTTGCCCGAGCGCTACACGGCGACAGCAACCGCAATCATCGACGCCGCTGACCGGCTCGCGCATTTCCGCATGCTGGAAGCGACCTGTGCAGCACTCACCATCGCCGACTGGCTGATCGCCCGCTACGAGCGGCTGAAGACCGGGCGCGGTTTCCTCGATTTCAACGATCTGATCACCCGCACCGTCAACCTGCTGGCGCGGCCCGACGCCGGGCCATGGGTGCAATACAAGCTCGACAAGGGCATCGACCACATCCTGCTCGACGAGGCTCAGGACACCAGCCCCGACCAGTGGGAAGTGGTGAAGCGGCTGGCGGAAGAATTCTTCTCCGGTTTCAGCGCCCGCGACAATGTCCACCGCACCGTCTTTGCCGTCGGCGACGAAAAGCAGTCGATCTACTCGTTCCAGGGCGCAGCACCTGAATCCTTCGACAATTCCAAGCATGAATTCGCCGCCCGCATCCGCGACGCCAATGCGCGCTTCGAAGACGTCACGCTGACCTGGTCGTTCCGCTCGACCGACGACGTGCTCTCGGCTGTCGACCGCGTCTTTGAAGATACGAGCGTGCGTCGTGGCGTCACCCGTGCGCCCGAGCCGCCGAACCACAAGGCGATCCGCGCCGGTGCTGCAGGTTATGCCGAGGTCTGGCCCTCGGTCGGCGCCGATGCGGTCGATGAGCCCGACGATTGGCGCAAGCCCATCGACCATGCCCATGCGCCCGCCGTCGTCGTCGCCGAACAGGTCGCGGCCACCATCCGCAAATGGCTCGACGAGCGCGAAATCATCGAAGGTACCGGCAAGCGCCTGCGCGCCGGCGACGTCATGGTGCTGGTGCGCAAGCGCGATCGCTTCGTGCATGCGCTGTCGCGCGCGCTGAAGCGACGCGACATTCCCGTTGCCGGTGCCGACCGGTTGAGCCTGCCTGGCCACATCGCCGTCAAGGACCTGATCGCGCTCGGACGTTGCCTGATCCACCCGGAGGACGACCTGTCGCTGGCCGCTGTCCTGCGCAGCCCGGTCTTCGGCCTGTCGGAAGACGCGCTGTTTGCGCTTGCCGCGGGGCGCGGAAGCGGGCGGTCGTTGATCGCCTCGCTGCGCGGCCACGCGGAAACCGACGCAGGGTTCAAGGCAGTTGCGGACCAGCTTGAAGCCTGGGCCACCGAAGCCGCATTCCGGCCGATCTTCGAGTTCTATTCGGGCGTGTTGTCAGGCGGCCCAAACCGCGACGGCGTGCGCAAGAAGATGATCTCGCGGCTCGGCCAGGAGGCTGGCGACATCCTCGACGAGTTCCTGAATTTCTGCCTGGCGGAAGAGCGCACCGGCCTGCCCGGTTTGGAATCTTTCCTGTCGACGCTGGAAAACGCTGGTCCCGAGATCAAGCGCGAGATGGACCAGACGCGCGACGAGGTCCGCATCATGACCGTGCACGCCGCCAAGGGCCTGGAGGCGCCGGTCGTCTTCCTGGTCGATAGCGGCTCGGCTCCGTTCAGCGACCAGCATCTGCCGCGCCTGATGCCGTTTGTCCCGCGCGACCGGCATTGGCAGGGCAAGGGCTATCTCTGGCGCGCCGGCGCCGATGTCGCCAACGCCTTTTCCAAAGGCGCCAGCGTCTTGGCCAAGGATCTCGCCGACGACGAGTACCGGCGGCTGCTTTATGTCGGCATGACGCGCGCCGAAGACCGGCTGATCGTCTGCGGCTATCATGGCAAGCGCCAGCCGGGCCTGAACACCTGGCATTCGATCGTCAGCCGTGCGCTGTCGGCGGCACCAGAGAGCGAGGAGCGTGGCCATCCCGTCATATCAGACAGGATCGTCCATCGCTTCCGTGTCACGCCAATGCCCAAGACGCCTCTTTCGGCGGCGCAACCGAAGGCTGGCGAAAAAACGCCCATCAAGCCCTTGCCGGAAAGTCTCTACGCCGCGCCACCGCCGTTCGAGGACCTGCCGCGCCCGCTGTCGCCGTCGGGCGCTTCGGCCTTGATCGACGAGACGCACGAACCGCTGATTTCCGGCCGCTCGCCGGTGCTCGATGCCGATGGCGAGCCGGGCTTTGCCATTGCACGCGGTTCGGCACTGCATCGCCTGCTGCAGATGCTGCCACGCCTTGCCCAGGAGGATCGCGCGGCTGCCGCCGAACGCTACCTTGCCCGCGTCGGACAGGATTGGCAGACGCACGAACGTTCCGCTGCTGCAGCCTCTGTTTTGTCGATTCTTGACGATTCGCGTTTTGCGCCGCTGTTTTCCTCGACGTCGCGCGCCGAGGTGTCGATCATGGGTAGCCTCACTGTCCGTGGAAAACCGCGTTCGGTGTCGGGCAAGATCGACCGGCTGGCGGTCACCGATAACGAGGTTTTGATCGTCGACTACAAGACCAACCGACCGCCGCCCAAGTCCATTGACGAGGTGCCGCAGGCCTATGTCGTGCAGCTTGCACTCTACCGCGCGTTGCTTCAGCCGCTCTATCCCAGCAAGGCTGTTTCGGCAGCGCTTCTGTTCACCGAGGCGCCGCTGCTGATCGCCATTCCGGCCGAGGCAATGGACGCCGCGCTTGTTCGACTCACCGAGGCGTGACACAACAACTGCTTGACCACGGGTCCGCGCACTACCACATATGGCGCGACAGCTAACCGCAAGAGGATCGGCATCATGGCCACCGTCAAGATCGACAACAGCAATTTCAAGTCCGGCGTGCTCGAGGCCAAGGAGCCCGTCGTCGTCGATTTCTGGGCTGAATGGTGCGGCCCCTGCAAGATGATTGGACCGTCGCTCGAAGAGATTTCCAACGAGCTCGCCGGCAAGGTCAAGATCACCAAGGTCAACATCGACGAGAACCCCGAGATCGCTGCCCAGTTCGGCGTGCGCTCGATCCCGACGCTGATGATCTTCAAGGACGGCGAAGTCGCCGACATCAAGGTCGGTGCGCTGCCCAAGACGGCGCTGTCGCACTGGATCAGCGGCAACGTTTGATCGCTCGCATCTTTCCAAATGGAAAAGCCCGGTCTTGACCGGGCTTTTTTGTATCCAGATCTTGGCCTGGTCTCAGGTTGGCGGTGTGCCGTTTTCGGCCAGCACCGCGCCGATCAGATAGAGCGATCCGCCGATCAGGATGCGCGGCGCGGTCTCGCTCTCGTCCCAGGTGTCGCGAAGCAACATCAGTGCGTTGGCGACCGAGCTCACCGGTTCCGCCGACAGGCCGGCTTCGGTGGCGCGCACCGCAAGCTCCTCGTTGGGAACGCCGGCATCGCTCATCGCCACCGGCACGGTATAGACATGGCGCGCCATGCCGTGGAACGGACGGAAATAGCCGGTCTGGTCCTTGGTGTTGATCATGCCGGAGATCAGAAACAGCGGCCGCGGAAACTTCTCTTCCTGCTCGGTCAGCGCCTCGGCGATGACGGTGCCGGCACCGGGATTATGGCCACCGTCGATCCAGATTTCGGCACCCTTGGGCGCGAGGCTGGTCAACGTGCCTAGCGGCAGGCGCTGCATGCGGCCGGGCCAGGTGACCGAGGCCATCGCCTTCTCGGCGGCACGCTCGTTGACCGGGAAGCCGGCGGCCTTGACCGCGGCGATCGCGGCTGCCGCATTGGCGAACTGGTGGCGCCCCGGCAGGCGCGGCGGCGCAAGGTCCATCAGCCCGGTCTGGTCCTGATAGATCATGCGGCCGTTTTCTTCGAAAGCGACAAAATCCTGGCCGTAGATTTCGAGCGGACAGCCGAGCCGTTCGGCGGTGTCGATCAGCACCTGCTGCGCCGCCTCGGTTTCCTGGGCACCGATGACGACCGGGCAGCCGCGCTTGATGATGCCGGCCTTTTCGGCGGCGATCAGTTCGACCTTGTCGCCGAGATAGGCCTCGTGGTCCATCGACACCGGCATGATCACCGAGCAGGCCGCTTTCTTGATCACGTTGGTCGCGTCGAAACGTCCACCAAGCCCGACCTCGATGATGCAGACGTCAGCCGGATGCTCGGAGAACAAGACGAAGGTGACGGCGGTGAGGATTTCGAAGACGGTGATCGTTTCGCCACCATTGGCCTCGCCGACGCGGCGCACGGCATCGGCCAGCACATCGTCGGCGACAAGCTTGCCGCCGCCGGGGGCGGCAAGCCTGTAGCGCTCGTGCCAGTTCACCAGATGCGGCGAGGTGTGCACATGCACCAGAAGCCCCTGGGCTTCGAGCAGGGCGCGCGAGAACGCGGCACAGGAGCCCTTGCCGTTGGTGCCGGCGATGTGGATCACCGGCGGCATGTGGTCCTGCGGATTGCCCAGCCGTTCGAGCAGCCGCGAGATGCGGTCGAGCGAAAGGTCGAAGCCTTTCGGATGCAGCGCCAACAGGCGCTCGATTTCGAGATCGGCTTCGAGCGTGGTCATGGCAATCCCTGAGGCGTCGTCAGCTGTTGTGCGATCAGGCCTGCGGCCGCCGCTCCGGCACCGGCACCACCGGCGGCAGAATCTCGGCTTCGGCAGCCTTGGCCGCAGCCGGTGTCCTGGTCAGGATCTTGAGCAGGTTGGCGACCGTCGACTTCAGCTCCAGCCGTGACACCACCATGTCGACCATGCCGTGGTCCATCAGGTACTCGGAACGCTGGAAGCCCTCGGGGAGCTTCTCGCGGATCGTCTGCTCGATGACGCGCGGTCCGGCAAAGCCGATCAGCGCGCCGGGTTCGGCAATATGCACGTCGCCCAGCATCGCATAAGAAGCGGTGACACCGCCGGTCGTCGGGTTGGTCAGCACCACGATGTAGGGCAGGCCGGCTTCCTTGAGCCGGTCGACCGCCACCGTCGTCCTGGGCAACTGCATGAGGGACAAAATACCTTCCTGCATGCGTGCGCCGCCGGAAGCGGCAAACAGGATCAGCGGGCGCTTCTTCTCGAGCGCAACCTCGAAGGCGCGGATGATGGCATCGCCCGCGGCCATACCGAGCGAGCCGCCCATGAAGGCGAAATCCTGCACGGTGACGACGACAGGCAGGCCTTCGATCTTGCCGGTTCCCGACAGGATCGCGTCTTCCATGCCGGTCTTGGCCTTGGCGTCCTTCAGCCGGTCGACATAACGCTTCTCGTCACGGAATTTCAGCGGATCGACCATCACCTTGGGATTGTCGATCTGCTCGTAACGGCCGTCGTCGAAGAAGAAGCGTAGCCGCTCCTTGGCCGAAATCTTCATGTGATGGCCCGACGAGGGGATCACATACTGGTTTTCCTCGAGGTCCTTGTGGAACACCATCTCGCCGCTCTCGGGATCCTTGATCCAGAGATTGTCCGGCATTTCGCGGCGGCCAAGCATCGAGTTGATCTTGGGGCGGACGTAATTGGTAATCCAGTTCATGGCAGCGGTCCTCTTCGTCCCGGGGACATGGGGTATTTATTGGGCGGTAGCAAGGCGTGCGGCGCGAATGCCCTGGGACAAGCCGGTGACCAGCGTCGCCACAGCCTCGGCCGGATCGGCGGTCTTTTCGCCTTTCGGCCCGATGACATTGGCGACCGCATTGACGATCGCCGTGCCGACAACCACGCCGTCGGCCGATGCGCCGATGGTGCGCGCCTGCTCGGCGGTCTTGACGCCGAAGCCGACGCAGACCGGCAAGTCGGTATGTGCTTTGATGCGTTGGACCGCCTCCGCAACCTTTGACGTGTCAGCCAGCGCCGATCCGGTGATGCCGGTCATCGACACATAATAGACAAAGCCCGAAGTGTTCTCGAGCACCTTGGGCAGACGCTTGTCGTCGGTCGTCGGCGTCGCCAGGCGGATGAAGTTGATGCCGGCCTTGAGTGCCGGGATGCACAGCTCGGCGTCCATTTCCGGCGGCAGGTCGACGACAATCAGCCCGTCGATGCCAGAGGTGACTGCTTCTTCGAGGAAGCGGTCGACGCCGTAGATGTAGATCGGGTTGTAGTAGCCCATCATGACGATCGGCGTTTCGTTGTCGCCCTGGCGAAACTCGCGCGCCATCTGAAGCGTCTTGGCCAGCGTCTGGCCGGCCTTCAGCGCACGCAGGCCGGCAGCCTGGATGGCCGGGCCGTCGGCCATCGGGTCGGAGAACGGCATGCCGAGCTCGATGATGTCGCTGCCGGCCTTGGGCAACGCCTTCATGATCGACAGCGACGTCTGGTAGTCGGGGTCGCCACCCATGAAATAGGTCACCAGTGCGGGGCGGCCTTCGGCCTTGAGTTTCGCCATGCGGCGATCGATGCGGGTCGTCATGATCAGATCTCCATGCCCAGCATCTTGGCCACCGTATGCACGTCCTTGTCGCCGCGGCCGGACAGGTTGACGATCATCACCTTGTCCTTGCCCATTGTCGGCGCGACCTTGACCGCATGCGCGATGGCGTGCGCGGATTCGAGCGCCGGGATGATGCCTTCAACCTTGGTGGTGAGCTGGAACGCGTCGAGCGCCTCGTCGTCGAGGATCGGCACATAGTCGACGCGGCCGCTGTCGCGCAGCCAGCTATGTTCGGGGCCAACGCCGGGATAATCGAGACCAGCCGAGATCGAATGGCCGTCGAGGATCTGGCCATCGTCGTTCTGCAGCAGGTAGGTGCGGTTGCCATGCAGCACGCCGGGGCGGCCGGCGCTCATCGAGGCGCAATGCTCGATGCCGTCGAGGCCACGCCCGCCGGCTTCGATGCCGACGATCTTGACGCTGCGGTCGTCGAGGAAGGGATGGAACAGGCCGATCGCGTTGGAACCGCCACCGACGGCCGCGACGATCATATCGGGCAGGCGGCCTTCCTGTTCGAGTATCTGGGCACGTGCCTCGGTGCCGATCACCGACTGGAAGTCGCGCACCAGCTCCGGATAGGGATGCGGGCCGGCAGCGGTGCCGATCAGGTAGTAGGTGTCGTGCACGTTGGTGACCCAGTCGCGCAGCGCCTCGTTCATCGCGTCCTTCAGCGTGCCGTGGCCGGCGCTGACCGGGCGCACTTCAGCACCCAGCAGCTTCATGCGGAACACATTCGGCTTCTGCCGCTCGACGTCGGTGGCGCCCATATAGACAAAGCATGGAAAGCCGAAGCGCGCGGCGACGGTCGCCGAAGCAACGCCGTGCTGGCCGGCGCCGGTCTCGGCGATGATGCGGGTCTTGCCCATGCGCTTGGCTAAAAGGATCTGGCCGAGGCAGTTGTTGATCTTGTGCGAGCCGGTGTGGTTGAGGTCTTCGCGCTTGAAGTAGATCTTCGCGCCGCCGAGATGGCGGGTCAGGCCTTCGGCATAATAGAGCTTCGACGGCCGCCCGGCATAATGGGTCGACAGGTCACTCAGCTCCGCCTTGAAGGCCGGGTCGTTTTTGGCTTCGTCCCAATGACGCTGCAGTTCGAGGATCAGCGGCATCAATGTCTCGGCCACGAAACGGCCGCCAAAAATGCCGAACATGCCCTGCTCGTCGGGTCCGGTGCGGAAGGAATTGGGCTCAGTCGGCTTGTTCACGGCCGATCTCCTTGCGGCTGGAGGCTTGATCAGGCGGCGCTGCGGTCGCTGGCTGCCCGGACGGCCCTGAAGAAATTTTCGATCAGCGCCGCATCCTTGACGCCGGGTGCGCTTTCCACGCCCGAGGAAATGTCGATGCCGGGCGGGTTCGCGAGCCTGAGGGCGTCGCCGATATTGGCGGCGTTCAAGCCACCGGAAAGCATGTAATCGACGGAGGCGTCAAGGCCCGCGAGCAACCGCCAGTCGAACGAAACGCCATTGCCGCCCGGCAATTCCGAACCGGCGGGCGGCTTGGCGTCGAAAAGCAGGCGGTCGGCGACGTCGCGATAAGGTGCGATTGCCTCGAAATCGGCAGCCTCGCGGATGGAAAAGGCCTTCATCACGGGCAGGCCGTAGCGCGCCTTGACCTCGGCCACATGCTCGGGCGTTTCCTTGCCGTGCAGCTGAAGCATGTCGGGCGCCATCTTAGCCACGATCTCGTCGAGGACGGCGTCGTCGGCATCAACTGTTACGGCAACCGCCTGCGCCCGGCCTTTTGCTGCCTGGCGCAGCCGTCCGGCGACTTCGGGCGAAACATGGCGCGGGCTCTTGGCGAAGAAAATGAAGCCGACATGGCTCGCGCCATTGTCGAGCGCTGCGGTCAGCGCTTCGTCGGTCTTGAGGCCGCAGATTTTGATGTCGAAAGCCATGGGCCGGGATTGGCACGAAAAGGCCGAAAAGTCGAGAACAGCCTGCGAAAGATCGGCTTGATCCAGCGGCGTACGGCGCCTGGAAAGCCGACAATGGCCTTCCGGCGCTCGATCACCGCAAGTGCGCGAAAGTGGCGATAGTCGATCGGCACCGGCGGTTCGTGGTCGGCTGGTCGTGGTGTTGCGGTGTCGGGGCGCATGACAACCTCCGTAGAGAATTCACCCGCTCGACTACCATTTCCAGATGCGCACATAATCAGCTAGAATATAGGCACACTCATGACTTGAGATCATGATTATGGCGACATCGGATGACATGACCGCCTTTGTGCGCATCGTCGACCTCGGCTCCTTTGCCAGGGCGGCAGATGATTTGCGCGTCACGCCGTCGGCCCTGTCGAAGCTGGTGTCCCGGCTCGAGGACCGGCTCGGTGTCCGGCTTCTGACGCGCACGACACGCCGGTTGGCGCTGACGTCGGAGGGATCACTGTTCCTGGAGCGGGCGCGCGAAGTTCTCGAACTTATCGGCCGCACCGAAGCCGATGTCTCGTCGACCCGCAGCAAGCCAAAAGGCCATCTACGCATCAACTCCAGCACTGGCTTTGCCAGGCAAACGCTGCTGCATGCCGTGCCGGCGTTTCTGCAGCGCTATCCCGAGGTGTCAGTCAATCTCACACTGATCGACCGCCTGATCGATCCGGTCGCCGAGCAGGTCGACATCGTCATTCGCGGCAGCCCGTCAGCTGCGTCCGACCTTGTAGTGCGCAAGCTGGCGGAAGGCCGGCGGCTGATCTGCGCGGCTCCAGCCTATCTCGCCCGCGCCGGTACGCCGCACACGGCTCACGAACTGGCGCAACACAATTGCATCGCGCTCTCGGGGCAGGCCTCGCCCACGACCTGGCCGCTCGCTACCGACGGCGATGTCGTCCGGTTTCTGCCCAAGGGCAGCTTTGCCTGCGACAATGTCGGCATGCTGTTCGACCTGGCGATCGAAGGTCATGGCATCGTCCGCCTTGCCGATTTCGTCGTCGGCCAGGCCGTCCGCGAGGGGCGGCTTATCGAGATCCTCGCCGACATCAACCGCTCGGATACAATCTCGCTCTGGTGCCTGATGCCGAAAGGACGCTTCCGCTCGCCACGTGTGCAGGTGTTTCTGGATTTCATGGATGAGTGGCTCAAAGGGAGCGGATAGCGGACAGTGAGTAGGAGGGGTCGATGGGGTGCCGGTGACGAGTCCAACGCTTGGCCGGCCGTAGCTACTACCTACTCCCTCACTCAAACTGTATCGCCTGCAGCGCCCCGCCATTGCGTTTGAGCCAGGCCTTGCAGCGCTCGGTGTCGGGGCACAACTCCTCGCACAGCTTCCAGAATTTCGGGCCATGGTTCATCTCGCGCAAATGCGCCACCTCATGCGCGACGAGGTAATTGATGACGGGCGTGGGCGCCATCATGATGCGCCAGGAGAACGACAGCACCCCATCTGACGTGCACGAGCCCCAGCGGCTCGTCGTGTCGCGAAAGCGGATCGCCTTGGCGCGGCGGCCGGCGGCCTGGCAGTGCGTTGCCACCATCGCCTCGATGTCGCGCTTGGCTTCGCGCTTGAGGAAATCAGCGATGCGTCGGGGCAAATGCGTCCGGTCGCCATAAACCAGAAGCGTCGGGCCGCTTTCGTCCTGCGACTGGCGCACGGTGCCGCGTGTTCCGCCTTCGTGGATGATGAGATGCGGGGTGCCGCGAATGGGGATCTTGATGCCGGGGCGGACCTGCGGGCGATCTGGCACCTTGGCAAGGCGCTGTTCCAGCCAGCCTTGGTGACGGTCGAGGAAACGGTCGACTTCGCCCTGGCGCAGGCCGGGCGGCACGGTGATGCGCAGGCCGCGGCCGCCGGCGTCGATGCGCAGCGTCAGCCGCCGCGCCCGGTCGTTTTCGACGATGCGCAACGGCAGCGTGCGGCCGGCAACGACGTGATCCCGCTCCAGGACGGGCGCCGGCGCTGGCTTGGTCAGCTTGCGGAAGAAGCCAAAGGACATGGGGTGGGAGACTAGATGATTCGAGTGACATCGGCGCAATAGAAACGGCGCCGCATACACGGCGCCGTTGGCATTCAACGGTTCGGGTTGGCCTCAGTCGTCAAGCAGGCCCGATTTGCCGCCCTTCTTGGGCGTAACTGTCGGTGCCGTCGGCTTGTGGCGGTTGGCCATGAAGCGGTCGAAATCGTCCTGGTCCTTGGCCCGGCGCAGCTCGCGGGCATAGGCGTCGAATTCTTCGCGCATCTCTTCAAGCTTGCGACGCTCTTCGTTCAGGCGTTCGAGTTCCTTCTCGCGCCAGTCGTCGAAAGCGACGTTGCCGGTATGGGCATTGGTCCGGTACGAGGCCTTGCGGCAGCCAGCGAAGATGCCGTCGGTTGCCCGGTTTACGTCGCGCTTGAAACCGTCAAGCCGGTCGCCCCAGATGATGTAGGCAAGCATGGCGAGGCCGAGCGGCCAGAACACCATGAAGCCGATCACCATCAATGCGATGGTTGCCGGCGTCCAGGCCGGACGGATCAGTGCAGTCGTGTTCATAGTAGATTGCCGTTCCTTTGTTCGAGGCAGCCAGGGAAAAAGCTGCTGCAAACGACATGGGAAAGCAAAAATGGCGATTCAAGGCGGTGTCGGCCAAAACCGGACAAAGCCTTGCAAATCCTAGCCTTTTTTGAGGCTCTCGAGCACCAGCACGATCAGGCCGGCGACCAGGCCCCAGAATGCCGAGCCGACGCCGAACAGTGTCAGCCCCGAAGCCGTTACCACGAAGGCGGTCGTTGCGGCCATTCGCTGGTGCTCGTCCTTGAGCGCGATGGCCAGTGCGTTGGCCAACGAGGCCATCAACGCCAGACCCGCCACCAGCACGATCAGGCTCGATGGCAGCACGGCGAAGATCGCCACCAGCGACGCGCCGAAGGCAGCGAAAACGACATAGGCGAGTGCGTAGAACGGCCCGGTCTTCCAGCGTTCCTTCATGTCGGGATGCACATCGGGGCCGGTGCAGATCGCCGCCGAGATCGCCGCAAGGTTGGTGGTCGAGGCGCCGAACGGTGCCGACAGCACCGAAAACAGGCCAGTGACGCCGATCAGCGGGCCGGGTTCTGGGTGATAGCCGGCGGCGCGCAGCACGGCGAGGCCGGACAGGTTCTGCGAGGCCATGGTGACGAGGTAGAGCGGCACGGCCAGGCCAATAATGGCGGCGGCGGTGAATTCGGGCGTAATCAGTGTCAGCGTCGACAGTTCCGGCACGGGCAACCCACCAACGCGGCCTGTGAGGAAAGCCGCCGAGCCGCCGCCGACAAGCACCACCAGCACCGAAAGCGCCGGATTGTAGAGCCTGATCAGGAAGAATGTCGCGATCAGCGGCAGGATCAGCCACGGATCGGATGGCACCGTCTTCACCGCATTGATGGCGAAGGTGACGACGATACCGGCCAGCATGGCCGAGGCGACCGAGGCGGGAATGCGTGAGATCAGCTGCGTCAGCGGCTTGATCAGTCCAGTCAGCACCAGCAGCACGCCGGTGACCAGGAATGCGCCGACCGCTTCGCCGATGGTGAAGCCGCTGCTGGCGGCGATCAGTGCGGCACCTGGCGTCGACCAGGCGGAGATGATCGGCATCTTCGTCCGCCACGACAGCCAGGCGGTCTCGAAGGCCATGGCGAGGCAGATCGCGGTGACCCAGCTCGCCGTCTGCACTTGTGTCGCGCCAACGGCGTCAGCGGCGGCGATGATGATGGCCAGCGTGCCGCCAAAGCCGACGATGGCCGCGACGAATGCCGAAATCGGGGATCGATATGCGCATCGGCTCAACCCACTCGCGCAATCATTTCGCCGACCGCGCGGGTCATCAGCTCCAGGTCTTGCGGCCGTGACAGGCGGTGGTCACCATCCGGCACCAGCGACAGCGTCGCATCGTCGGCCGGCAACAGGCTCATCAGCTTCAGCGCGTGGCTGTGCGGCACGTCGGGATCGACAAGTCCCTGGATGATGTGCACCGGGCAATGGGTGTGGATCGGCCCTGTCATGACCAGGTTCTGCCGCCCGTCCTCGATCAGCGCGCGCGTGTAGATATAGGGTTCGGGTGAGTACTCCGAGGGTTCCTCGAAATAGCCCTTCTCGACAAGGTCCTTGCGCTGCGCATCGGTGAGATCAGGTTCGACCAGTTCGGCGGTGAAGTCGGGCGCGGGCGCCAGCAGCACCAGACCGGCGACGCAGTCGCCCTCACCCGCCTTGTTGAGCTCGGCATTCATGCGCAGCGCTATCCACGCGCCCATCGACGAGCCGACTAGGATCTGCGGTCCGCGCGTGAACTGGCGGAACACCGCAAGGCTCTCGTTGAGCCACTTCGAGATCGTGCCGTCGGCAAAGCGGCCAGCGGACTCGCCATGGCCGGAATAGTCGTGGCGCAGGAAGCCCAGGCCTTTGTCGGTGGCCCAGCCGGCCAGCGTTTCGGCCTTGGTGCCGAGCATGTCGGATTTGTAGCCGCCGAGCCAGACCACGCCGGGCGCTGCCCCATCCTGATGCCTGACGGCGATGCGGGTGTTGTCCACCTCAATGAAGTCCGGCGCGCTTGCAGTCATGTCAAATCCCCTCGGCAGGGACTTGTGGCACAGCCGGCCTGATGCGGAAAGTGCCGCAAGAATCGTTCTTTTGGGGCAGTTCGCATGCGCACAAGCAGGTGATTTGTTGCGATTGCTGTGTTATTGACTTCGCCCGCGCGCTCCCCACATTGGCGCGTCCGCAAACATGACAACGTCAATGGCTCGAGGAGACCACGACCATTCGCAGACCTTTTAAAGCAGCCGCGCCTACCAAGGACGGCCCGCGCTCCAACCGTGACATCCGGGTTCCCCGGGTCCAGCTGATCGACGTCGACGGTTCCAACCGAGGCGATGTTTCCATCAACGACGCACTCCTGGCCGCCGAAGAGGCAGGCCTCGATCTCGTAGAAATTTCCCCCAACGCCACGCCGCCCGTCGTCAAGATCCTTGACCTCGGCAAGCTGAAATACGCCAACCAGAAGAAGGCGGCCGAGGCGCGCAAGAACCAGAAGGTCATCGAGATCAAGGAGATCAAGATGCGCCCGAACATCGACAGCCACGACTACGAGACCAAGATGAAGGCGGTTCGCCGCTTCTTCGAGGAAGGCGACAAGGTCAAGCTGACATTGCGCTTCCGTGGCCGCGAAATGGCGCATATGGAGCTCGGCATGCAACTCCTCAACAAGGTTCGTGAGGAAACTGCCACCATCGCCAAGGTCGAAGCCGAGCCCAAGCTCGAAGGCCGCCAGATGATGATGGTGCTCGCGCCACGTTGATGCCTTGCCGCATCGGCCCGAAAATCGAATTCGATGATCGGAAAGCACGATGCGCACATTGAAAGTCCTTGCGCGGCCAATGGGACGCGCGAGGCACTTATGCCCCGGCGTCCGCCGGGGCGACATTCTTCCTTCTCAAGGGCGCCGAACGGCTGACCTGCTCCGTGCAGGGGCAGCTAGTGGCTGGGCTGGCATGAGCGAACAAGACACATCAGGGCTGGGCCGGTACCAGAGCATGCGCCGGCTCGTGCTGGCCGCGATGATCGTTGCGATGTTCGCGGCGCTGCTGTTCGGCCAGTCGACCTTCCCGCCCGACACTACCGTTCACGAGGTCGTCGAGATGGTTGGCATCCTGCTGATCTTCCTCGGTATCGTCGGCCGCTTGTGGTGCACGCTTTACATCGGCGGGCGCAAATCGGGCGAGGTCGTCACCGGCGGTCCGTACTCGATCACCCGCAATCCGCTTTATGTCTTTTCGACGCTGGCCGCAGCCGGCGTCGGCGCGCAGATGGGCTCGATCGTCGCGACAATCGGCTTCGCCGCCCTTTGCGCCGCGGCCTTCCACATCGTCATCCTGCGTGAGGAGCGGCACCTCGGCGAGCTATTCGGTCCCGCATATCAGGCTTATGTAGCCAGGGTGCCGCGCTTTTTCCCGAAGCTCTCGCTCTATCAGGAAGGCGAGACGGCCAGCTTCCGTCCGAAGCTGCTGCTCAACACATTGCTTGACGGGCTGGTGTTTCTCATCGCGCTGCCGGTGTTCGAGCTGATCGACCACGCCCAGGTGATCGGCACGCTGCCGGTGCTGTTCCGCATACCCTGAACCCCTGAGATTCATCGTAATTGCGGCATTTGCGGGTGTTGCGCATTGCGCGGCTTCCGCGTATATAGCCGCGTCCCAGAACCGCCCGGCAGGGCATGCCGTGGCGGTTTCATTTGCTTTTCGGGCTTTGGTCGGCCTGAAAACAACAACATGAAGGGATTTCGAGGCACTTTCGGGGGCTGCGGAATCCTGAAGAACGGAGTAGCAAAATGCCCAAGATGAAGACCAAATCCGCGGCCAAGAAGCGGTTCAAGATCACCGCGACTGGCAAAGTCCTGGCGGCCGCCGCTGGCAAGCGCCACGGCATGATCAAGCGCACCAACAAGTTCATTCGCGATGCCCGTGGCACGATGGTTCTTGCTGAACCGGATGCCAAGAAGGTCATCAAGAATTTTCTGCCGAACGGCCTCTGAGCCCTCGGCCTGGACAGCGCTATAAGGAGATCATGACATGGCACGTGTAAAAAGGGGCGTAACGTCCCACGCCAAGCACAAGAAGGTTCTCGAGCAGGCCAAGGGTTTCTACGGCCGCCGCAAGAACACCATCCGCATTGCCAAGCAGGCGGTGGAAAAGTCGAAGCAGTACGCTTACCGCGACCGCAAGAACCGCAAGCGCAACTTCCGCGCCCTGTGGGTCCAGCGTATCAACGCAGCGGTTCGCGAGCACGGCCTGACATATGGCCGCTTCATCGACGGCCTGAACAAGGCCAACATCGAGATCGATCGCAAGATCCTCTCCGACATGGCCATCCACGAGCCCCAGGCATTCGCCGTGCTCGTTGCCAAGGCCAAGGTTGCTCTTGAGTACCTCAAGAACACCACCCCGAATGCTTTTGAAAGCGCTGTTGCTTAACCAGCGCCTTCCCAAGCATCACAGACTTGATTTGGGAAACCCGCGCTGGCACGGCTGGCGCGGGTTTTTCTTTGCAGCAACGAAGGGCCACGAAGGCCGCAACGGAACTGGACCATGAGCGATCTTGAAACTCTCGAACAATCGCTGCTGAGCGACATCGCTTCGGCCTCCGACGAGCAGGCGATCGAGGCCGTGCGCGTCTCGGCCCTCGGCAAGAAGGGCTCGGTCTCCGAACTCCTGAAGACGCTTGGCGCGATGAGTGCCGACGAGCGCCAGGCCAAGGGACCTGTAATCAACGGCCTGAAGAACCGCGTCACCGATGCGTTGTCAGCCCGCAAGACCGAGCTGCGCGACGTTGCCATTACCGCGCGCCTGATTGCCGAAAAGGTCGATGTCACCTTGCCGGTGCGCCAGTCACCGGCCGAGCGTGGCCGCATCCACCCGATCAGCCAGGTCATCGACGAGATCGCGGCGATCTTCGGCGATCTCGGCTTCGCCATCGCCGAAGGTCCCGATGTCGAGACCGACCACTACAATTTCACCGCGCTGAACTTCCCCGAGGGGCATCCGGCGCGCGAGATGCACGACACCTTCTTCTTCCCGCCCGACCAGAATGGCGAGCGCAAGCTTTTGCGCACCCACACCTCGCCGGTGCAGATCCGCACCATGGAGACGCAGAAGCCGCCGATCCGCATAGTCATTCCCGGCAAGACCTATCGCCAGGATTCGGACGCCACCCATTCGCCGATGTTCCATCAGGTCGAGGGCCTGGTGATCGACAAGACTGCCAACATCGCCAACATGAAGTGGGTGCTGGAGGAGTTCTGCAAGGCGTTCTTCGAGGTGCCGTCCGTCAAGATGCGCTTCCGCCCGTCCTTCTTCCCGTTCACCGAGCCGAGCCTCGAGGTCGACATCCAGTGCGACCGTTCGCGGCCGGGCGAAGTGCGCTTCGGCGAAGGCAGCGACTGGATGGAGATCCTCGGCTGCGGCATGGTTCATCCCAACGTGCTGCGCCATGGCGGTCTCGATCCCGACGAGTACCAGGGCTTCGCCTGGGGCATGGGCATCGACCGCATCGCCATGCTGAAATACGGCATGCCTGACCTGCGCGCCTTCTTCGACGCCGATGTCCGCTGGCTCCAGCATTACGGCTTCCGCCCGCTCGACATGCCGACGCTGTTTGGTGGGTTGAGCGCATGAGTGCAGCAGCCGACCCGTATGCCGATGCGGTGACTTTCGCCTTTGGCGATAGCCCCGAACTGGCCGACGAGTTGCTGGCGCTGGTGCTGTCAGGCCGCAAGACCGCAACCTGTGGTGCGCTGCGCGATTACGGCGGCGACGAGCCGGTGCCCGAAGTCGGCCGCCGCGACGTGGTACTCGACGGGATTGGCCGGCGCGCTGCCGTGATCGAGACCGTCGAAGCGATCCAGCGCCGCTTCGACGAGGTCGATGCGGCCTTTGCCCGCGACGAGGGCGAAGGCGACCTGTCCTACGACTACTGGCGACAGGCCCACGAAGCCTATTTCGCCCGCAATGGCGGCTTCTCGCCTGACATGATTTTGGTTTGCGAGCGGTTCCGGGTGGTGGAAGTGCTCGACCGCAACGACACGAAACGAGTGAACCCATGAAATTCACCCTCTCCTGGCTCAAGGATCATCTCGACACCGACGCGTCGCTCGAACAGATCGTCGAGCGGCTGACCTCGATCGGCCTCGAAGTCGAATCCGTCGACGACAAGGCAGCACTCAAGCCCTTCGTCATCGCCAAAGTGCTGACGGCAAGCAGGCATCCCGACGCTGACAAGCTGCAGGTGCTGACCGTCGACACCGGCACCGGCACGCCGGTGCAGGTCGTCTGCGGCGCGCCCAATGCGCGGGCCGGCCTGGTTGGTGCCTTCGCCGCTCCCGGCGCCTACGTGCCCGGCATCGACGTCACACTTTCCGTCGGCAAGATCCGCGGCGTCGAGAGCCACGGCATGATGTGTTCCGAGCGCGAACTGCAGTTGTCTGACGAACACAACGGCATCATCGACCTGCCGGCCGACGCGCCTGTCGGCACCTCGTTCGCCGCTTACGCCAAGCTCGACGACCCGATGATCGAAATCAACCTGACGCCCAACCGTCCTGACGCCACTAGCGTCCATGGCATCGCCCGCGATCTTGCGGCGTCCGGCCTCGGCACGCTCAAGAACGGTGCGGTTGCGCCGATCGCTGGCGAAGGCGATTGCCCGGTCAAGGTGACGATCGAGGCGCCCGAGCTTTGCCCCGGCTTCGCGCTCAGGCTCGTTCGTGGCGTCAAGAACGGCCCGTCGCCGAAATGGATGCAACAGCGCCTGATCGCCATCGGCCTGCGCCCGATCAACGCGCTGGTCGATATCACCAACTATGTCACCTTCGACCGTGGCCGACCGCTGCACGTCTTCGACGCCAAAAAGGTTGCCGGCAATCTGGTCGTCCGCCGTGGCCGCGAGGGCGACAAGGTGCTGGCGCTCGACGGACGCGAATATGCCCCGACGCCTGAGATGTGCGTCATCGCGGACGACAATGGCGTTGAGTCGATCGCCGGCATCATGGGCGGCGAGAATTCGGGTTGTGACGAAAACACCACTGACGTGCTGATCGAGTCGGCACTTTGGGACCCGATCACCACGGCCCGCACCGGCCGCGCGCTCGGCATCATCACCGATGCGCGCTACCGCTTCGAGCGTGGCGTCGACCCCGAGTTCATGGTGCCGGGCGTCGAGCTGGCAACGAAGCTTGTGCTCGAACTCTGCGGCGGTCAGCCGACGAAAACCGATGTCGTCGGCTATGCCGGCCACAAGGCCAAGGTCGTCTCCCTGCCGCTGTCCGAGATCAAGCGCCTGACCGGTATCGACGTGTCGAAGGCCGAAAGCCTCGACATCCTGACCCGCCTCGGCTTCGGCCCCAAGGGCGACGGCGATGTGGTCGATGTCATCGTGCCGTCCTGGCGTCCAGATGTCGACGGCAAGGCCGACCTGGTCGAAGAGGTCATGCGCATCCACGGCGTCGACAACATCGCGCCGCAGCCACTCGGCGCCCATGACGCGGTCAATGGCAAGATTCTGACCACGCTGCAGATCCGCACCCGTTCGGCGCGGCGCGCGCTCGCCGTGCGCGGCATGATGGAGGCGGTCACCTGGTCGTTCATCCCGGCCAAGCACGCCGAGCTGTTCGGTGGCGGCCAGCCAAACCTCAAGCTGTCGAACCCGATTGCATCAGACATGTCCGACATGCGGCCCTCGCTGCTGCCGGGCTTGATCGCTGCTGCCCAGCGCAACGCCGACCGTGGCCTGGGCGATGTCGCCTTGTTCGAGGTCTCAGGCACCTATGAGAGCGACACGGCAGACGGCCAGCGCCGCGTTGCCGCAGGCGTCCGTCGTGGCACCGCCAAGCTCGAAGGCTCGGGTCGCAACTGGTCGGGCAATTCAGGCAATGTCGGCGTGTTCGACGCCAAGGCCGATGCCATCGCGGCGCTCGAAGCCTGCGGTGCACCCGTCGACCGGCTGCAGATCGAAACCGGGGCGCCCGAATGGTATCACCCCGGCCGTTCCGGCGTGATCAAGCTCGGCCCTAAGGTTGTGCTCGGCACCTTCGGCGAGTTCCACCCGAAGACGCTCGAAGGCCTCGACGTGTCGGGCCCGCTCTGCGGCTTCGAAGTGTATGTCGACGCCGTCCCCGAGCCCAAGGCCAAGCCGACCAAGACCAAGCCAAGGCTCGAACTGTCGGCCTTCCAGGCGGTCAAGCGCGACTTCGCCTTCGTCGTCGACAAGGACGTCGAGGCCGGCACGCTGACCCGCGCCGCCCTCGCCGCCGACAAGAAGCTGATCACTGCCGTGTCGGTGTTCGACATCTTCGAAGGTACTTCGCTCGGCGAAGGCAAGAAGTCGATCGCCATCGAGGTCTCGATACAGCCGCAGGAAAAGACCCTGACCGACCAGGACTTCGAGGCGCTCGCCGCCCGCATCGTCGACAACGTCAAGAAGCAGACCGGCGGCGCATTGCGGAGCTGACCGTCCTCGGGGAGCTGCATGGAGCATCTTCGTTACAGGGGCCTGCCGTTTGAAGATCAGCGGCAGGTCCTGCTCGACATCCTCCTTGCCGACCCGATCGTCCGCCCCGCGCTTGCGGCGGCCGAGAAGCTTGACCTGCCGCAATGGATGCTGGTTTCGGGCGCGCTCTACAACAGCGTCTGGAACCATTTGACCGGCCGCCCGCGACATCGACCTGTTCTATTTCGACGGCTCGGACCTCTCCTGGGAGGCCGAGGACGTTGTCATCCGCCGTAGCGCCGACGCCTTCGCGCATCTGCCGCTGCCGGTCGAGATCCGCAACCAGGCCCGCGTCCATCTCTGGTTCGAGGACCATTTCGGCTCTGCTCGCGCCCCGCTGGGATCTAGCGCCGAGTCGCTCGAACACTTCGCCTCGTGTACCCACGCTGTCGGCCTCTCCCTTGTCGATGGCGCGCCTCAAGTCTGGGCGCCTTTCGGCCTCGCCGATATTTTTGCCTTCAGGGTTACGCCCAACCATCGCAACGACAACCGCGCCACCCACGAGGCCAAGGGCCGGCGCGCCAGGCAAATGTGGCCGGAGGTCACGGTCCTCGACTGGTAGGCACCTGTTCCGGGACGAATTCCGCCCCAGATTCGTTGTGGGACGGAGGTGCCGTCGATGTTGCGCAACACCACGACCCGATATGGCTGGGCCGCAATCGTTCTTCATTGGCTGATCGGGCTGATCTTTATCGGCCAGTTCGTGCTCGGCTGGACGATGGTTCGCATGGCCAGCCAGCGCACTGCCTTCGATCTGATCCAGCTGCACAAATCCTTCGGCTTCCTGCTGCTCGGGCTGGTGCTGATCCGCATTGGCTGGCGGCTCGCCAATCTGAGCCCTGAACTGCCCGACGAGGTCGGGCCGATGGAGCGCCGCATGGCGCCGGCAGTTCATTTCGCGCTCTATGCCGCGCAGCTTGTCGTGCCGCTGTCCGGCTGGGTGCTGGTGTCGGTCTCGGTGCTCGAAATCCCGTCGGTGCCGTTCAACCTGTTCGTCATGCCGCATCTGCCGCTCGGCGTTTCCGAGCAGGCCGAGCGTTTCTGGCTCTTCGGCCACAAATGGCTGGCTTATGCCGGTATCGCCTTGGTCGCGCTGCACATTCTCGCAGCGGTCAGGCACCATTTCTGGCTGCGTGATGTCGTGCTGGTCCGGATGGTTTCGCCCTTTTTCACAAGCCGCCGGCGAAAGCCGGAATAGCCGCCGGGGCCCGTTCGTTTGTCTCTGTGTGCGGTTCAGACGGGCCGTGCCATCAGGAGTATGATGAGATGTCCTTGCGAGTTCTTGGCGTTGTAAGCTTTGTTGCGCTTGGCCTTGTCGGCGGCACCGCCTCTGCGGTGGCGTTGTCCGAAGCCGCCGGGCGCTATGCCATTTCGTCCGATGGGTCGAGCATCCGCTTTGCCATCGGCAAGATCGGTGGCGGCGGTCTCGATGGCGCCTTCGGTCAGTTCAAGGGCACGATCCGCATCGACGGCGGCGACATTGGCCGTTCGAAGGTCGACATCACCATCTACCCCGACAGCGTCGGCACCGGCCAGGGCCGCATCGATGCGTTCCTGAAGTCGGACGCCGTCTTCGACGTTGTCAATTCGCGCCAGATCACCTTCCGCTCGACATCGGTGAAGCGCACCGGCGACAACTCGGCCGTCATCACCGGCCTGCTGACGGCGCGTGGCCACACCAACACCGAAAAATTCACTGCTGAGCTGCAGGGCATGAAAGGCGGGCAGATCCGCTTCCATGTCAGCGGCAATGTGTTCCGCTCGCGCTACCAGATGGATGTCGGCACGCCGATCTATTCCAACATCGTCGCCTTCGACATGGAGTTCAACGGTCGCCGCAGCTGAACGAAATCTCCGGGAAAGCTCTGGCGTTTGGCCACTGCTTCCGCCAAGCTTCGGCAGGTGGCGCTGGGCCACGTGCCATTTCCGGAGGCAAACGAGATGTTTCGTTGGGGCGTACTTTCGACAGCCAAGATCGGCCGCGACCAGCTGCTGCCGGCAATCGCCGATTCCGACAACGGCGTGGTGGCAGCAGTCGCCAGCCGCGACATCGGCAAGGCCAAGGCACTGGCCGACCGCTTTGGCGCACGCCACGCCTTTGGCTCCTACGACGAGCTGCTCGCCTCAGATGCGGTCGATGGCGTCTATATCCCGTTGCCGACCTCGCAGCATCTCGAATGGGCGGCGAGGGCAGCCGAGGCCGGCAAGCACGTGCTGGTCGAAAAGCCGCTGGCGCTGAAGGCCGAGGACATCGCTCCGCTGATCACCATCCGCGACCGCAAGAAGGTCGTTGTCACTGAGGCCTTCATGGTCACCTACCATCCGCAGTGGCTCAAGGTGCGCGACCTGATCGCCGCCGGCGCCATCGGCAAGCTCAAGCATGTCCAGGGCGCGTTTTCCTATTACAACGTCGACCCCAACAACATGCGCAACCAGCTCGATCTCGGCGGCGGCGCCCTGCCCGACATCGGCGTCTATCCGACCGTCACGACGCGGTTTTCGACCGGCAAGGAGCCTGTGCGGGTGCAGGCAAGCATCGAGCGCGATCCGAAATTCGGCACCGATATCTATTCGAGCGTGCGTGCCGATTTCGGCGATTTCGAGCTCTCCTTCTACCTTTCGACCCAGCTCGCCAACCGCCAGCTGATGGTCTTCCACGGTGACAAGGGTTTCATCGAGATCCACTCGCCGTTCAACGCCGGGCTCTACGACCACCACCGTGTCGAGCTGCACAATGCCGGCCACAATGAAGCTACGGTGTTCCGCTTCCCCGGCGCGCAGCAGTACCGGCTCCAGGTCGAGACCTTCGTGCGCGCGGCGCAAGGCGGTGGAGACCATGTCTTTTCGCTCGAGCAGTCGGTGCTCAACCAGAAGGTCATCGACGCCATCTTCCGCGCCGGCGAACATGATGGCTGGGAGCAGGTCTAGGCCTATCGGCCGTCAGGGTTGCTTCGATCGACCGGCGAAGGCTTTCGTCGTTCATGCTGCACACTGGCTTGTTGAAGCTGCGCATCGTGCTTCCCGAAAACCGATTCCGGTTTTCGGGCCGATGCGCTAGGGAGCGCCGCGTGATGTCCAACAGCGAAAGCCAGCGCCGATGATTCCCTGGATCGTACTCGATACCGCGAAGATCCCCGGTGGCGGCGAATTGCGCCTCAAGCAGCGCGGCACCGAATTCTCGATCATGCTCGGCACCAACGAGCTGATGAACAGCCGGCTGAGCGGCTCCGAGGAAGCGCTGGCGAAACTGGCCCATCAGCGCATCGGTGGCCGTTCGAAGCCGAAAATCCTGATCGGCGGCCTCGGCATGGGCTTTACGCTTCGCGCAGCACTTGCCTTGTTCGGCAAGGATGCCCGCATCGTCGTCGCCGAGCTGGTGCCCGAGGTCGTTGCCTGGGCGCGCGGGCCGATGGCCGAACTGTCCGCCGGCGGCCTCGACGACCCACGCGTCGAGGTGGTGGTGGGCGATGTCGGCAAGCTCATCGGTGAGGGCACGGGCGCCTATGACGCCATCCTGCTCGACGTCGACAACGGCCCGGAGGGCCTGTCGCGCGACGCCAATGACAGCCTCTACAACTATGCCGGCCTCTACGCGGCGAAGACCGCGCTCAAGCCCGGCGGCGTGCTGACGGTCTGGTCGCAAGGGCCCGGCAAGTCGTTTTCGCGGCGCCTGCACGAAAGCGGCTTTGTCACCGACGAGGTCAAGGTCCGTGCCAGCACCAAGGGCAGCGGTGCAAGGCATGTCGTCTGGGTCGCGGCGAATGCTGCGGCGGCCGCGGCGAAGGGCCGGAGATAGGACTGCCTGTCCCGAAGGTAACAGATCACCACCAGACCCCACCTCGTGTCACGCGGATGCGCGGGCGGCCGCCATCGGGCGGGTTGAGCGATGCATCGCAGGCCGGGCGCGAGTCGTCGGCGAAGTCGCTATTGGCGGCGTTGATGAAACCGCGCGCACCATGTGGCAGATAGGTGCCGGGACGGGCACGGACCTTCGGGATGATCGAGGGGCGTGGCGTGCGCGGCAGGCCGGGTGCGGCGGCGACAAGTTCGTCCGGCATCTCGGCGGTCTTCAGCGCCTTGAGCCGGGCGACACGGTCGGCGGTCAGCGGGTGCGTGCGCAGCACCGAGGGGTCGGGGATGCGGCCGCTGGGCAGCAGGATGTTTTCCCATACCCTGCCCTGGGCGCGCTCCAGCTTGGTCAGCGCCGAGGCGAGCCCGTCGGGGTCGCCGGTGAGCGAGGCAGCACCGAGATCGGCGTCGAACTCACGGGTGCGCGACAGCGCCATCTGCAGCAGCCCGCCGACTGTCGGCGCGGCCAGCAGCACCAGCACTGCCAGCCACGGCACCTGGGTGCTGAAACCGCCGGCAAAACCGAACAGGTTGAACAACAGCGAAACCAACCCGACGGTCGACATGAACGAGGTGAAGCGCGACACCATGTCGGCGAAGGCCATCACCTTCACGTCCTCATGGGCGATGTGGCTGATCTCGTGCGCCAGCACGCCGGCCAGTTCGCGCGGCGTCAGGTTGCGGGCGAGCGCGTCGGTGACAGCGATCGCGGCATCGCCGCGGCGGCCGACGGCGAAGGCGTTCATCATCTTGGATGGGATGACATAGAGCTTGGGCACCGCCGGCAGCTCGGCGCGGCGGGCGAGTTCCTCGACGATGCGGAAGCCGGCGGGGAAATCGGCAGGGGTGACCTGGCGAGCTTTGTACATCGACAGCACCATCTGCGGGCTGATGCGCCGCACCGCCCACATCGAGATGGCGCCAAAGACCAACGCGTAGAGGATGCCGGTGCTGCCGGCAAAAACCCAGGCGGTGACGCCAAGCAGGAGCAGGCTGCCGGCCCCGAGCAGCCAGGTTTGCAGCATATTCACTGCGCGGTTGCGCCGGTGCTCAAAAAGGTTGATGGAGTGAAGCTCGCTCATGTCCCGAATATGAGCTTGCCACAGGCTTTTGCCGAGTCCCCTGCACGGAAAGTTGCAGAACGCTTGCGCTGCCAGAAGCCTGTTCTTATATACGCCGCACCACCGCTTCGGCCCGGAAAACCGGTACCCGGAGCGGCATTTCGAGTGAACAGGGGCTTTCGTCGGAACGCCTTTATGGGTCCAGAGAGCCTGCTTAGCGGAGAGAAGACGTAAAAATGGCAAAAGTTATCGGTATCGACCTGGGAACGACCAATTCCTGCGTCGCCGTCATGGACGGCAAGGACGCGAAAGTCATCGAGAACGCGGAAGGCGCGCGCACGACCCCTTCCATTGTCGCCTTCAGCGGCGACGGCGAGCGTCTCGTCGGCCAGCCGGCCAAGCGCCAGGCGGTCACCAATCCTGAAAACACGGTTTTTGCGGTCAAGCGCCTGATCGGCCGCCGCTATGACGATCCGGTCACCGCAAAGGACAAGAAGCTTGTCCCTTACGAAATCGTCAATGGCGACAATGGCGACGCATGGGTCGAGGCCGGCGGCAAGAAGCAGTCGCCCAGCCAGATCTCGGCGATGATCCTGCAAAAGATGAAGGAAACGGCGGAAGCCTATCTCGGCGAGAAGGTCGAAAAGGCCGTCATCACCGTTCCTGCCTATTTCAACGACGCCCAGCGCCAGGCGACCAAGGACGCCGGCAAGATCGCCGGCCTTGAAGTGCTGCGCATCATCAATGAGCCGACTGCGGCAGCGCTGGCCTATGGCCTCGACAAGACCGAAGGCAAGACCATTGCCGTCTATGACCTTGGCGGCGGCACCTTCGATATTTCCGTGCTCGAGATTGGCGACGGCGTGTTCGAGGTCAAGTCGACCAATGGCGACACCTTCCTCGGCGGCGAAGACTTCGACATGCGCCTGGTCGAGTACCTGGCGGCCGAGTTCAAGAAGGAACAGGGCATCGACCTGAAGAACGACAAGCTTGCCCTGCAGCGCCTCAAGGAAGCTGCCGAGAAGGCCAAGATCGAGCTGTCGTCGACGACCCAGACCGAGATCAACCTGCCTTTCATCACCGCCGACGCCACGGGCCCCAAGCACCTGACGCTGAAGCTTTCGCGCGCCAAGTTCGAGCAGCTGGTCGACGACCTCGTCCAGCGCACGATCGAGCCGTGCAAGGCAGCACTCAAGGATGCCGGCCTCAAGGCAGGCGAGATCGACGAAGTGGTCCTGGTCGGCGGCATGACCCGCATGCCCAAGATCCAGGAGATCGTGAAGCAGTTCTTCGGCAAGGAGCCGCACAAGGGCGTCAACCCCGATGAGGTGGTTGCACTGGGTGCCGCGATCCAGGCTGGCGTGCTGCAGGGCGACGTCAAGGACGTGCTGCTGCTCGACGTGACGCCGCTGTCGCTGGGTATCGAGACGCTGGGCGGCGTGTTCACCCGCCTGATCGAGCGCAACACCACGATCCCGACCAAGAAGAGCCAGGTCTTCTCGACGGCTGAAGACAGCCAGTCGGCAGTGACCATCCGCGTCTTCCAGGGCGAGCGTGAAATGGCGCAGGACAACAAGATGCTCGGCCAGTTCGACCTCGTTGGCATTCCGCCCGCACCGCGCGGCGTGCCGCAGATCGAAGTGACCTTCGACATCGACGCCAACGGCATCGTCAACGTCTCGGCCAAGGACAAGGGCACCGGCAAGGAGCACCAGATCCGCATTCAGGCATCTGGCGGTCTGTCCGACGCCGACATCGACAAGATGGTCAAGGACGCCGAGGTCAATGCCGACGCCGACAAGAAGCGCCGTGCGCTGGTCGAGGCACGCAACCAGGCCGAAAGCCTGCTCAACAGCAGCGAAAAGTCGCTGAAGGAGTATGGCGACAAGGTCACCGAAGCCGACCGCACCGCGATTTCCGATGCGATCGCAGCGCTGAAGACCGCGACCGAAGGCGACGACGCCGAGGCGATCAATGCCAAGGCCCAGGCGCTTGCCGAGGCTTCGATGAAGCTCGGCCAGGCGATGTATGAGGCTTCGCAGAAGGAAGCGGCTGAATCCGATGCTGCTGCCGATGCGGCCAAGGACAGCGACGTGGTCGACGCCGATTTCGAAGAGATCGACGACAACGACGACAAGAAGAAGTCGGCCTGATCCGATCGACCTGTAGAATAACGGAAAGCCCGGCCTTCGCGCCGGGCTTTCTTTTTGTCCAAAATACTGGCGCCCCGAGTTTAAGCATAAGGAAAGAAAGTACAGGTAGGCTGCTTCGATGCGCCCGACTGGTCGTCTGGGGTGCCTATCGCGCCTTCGCCGATTTCGCGCTCGGCGCGATGGTGGCGGTGGCGGTGCGCGACTCCAGGCTTAAGCTTTCAAGCCACCTGCCCGGCTGGCTGACATTTGCCCTGGCGATCGCTGCCATGGCGACGCAGCAGAATGCCTATGTGATCGTGCTTTTGCCGGCGGTGGCGACATTCCTGGCCGCCCTTGCCGAGCGCAACAATCCCAATGGTGCGCTTTATCTCAAGCCGCTGCATCCGCTCGGCCGTGTTTCGTTCGGCATCTACATGATCCATCCGGTCATCGAGATGCTGCTGCTGGCCGTGGTGTGGCGCAAGCTGGTCGAGCCGCTTGACGTGGTCGGTTTCTACACCTTCTGGCTCGTACCGGCAGTGATGCTGCTGGTGGTCGCGATGACCTCGGACCGCTGTTTCGAGGGGCCGATGAGCAGCTATCTCAATGCCCGTTTGGGCGCGGGAAAGCCCAAAGCTGGCGAGCGTCACGCCGCCTGAGCGGCCTCCAGGCCACAACGAGTGCAAAATTAGCCGATTTTCTGGCGAAAACTGCCGCTTCGGCCGCCCGGCCTATGGCATACCGGCGCATGGTTTACTAAATCGGGGCCTATTACCACCGATGGTGCGCACGCGATGCATCGCGCCGAGGCAGTGACCAGACAGCGGGAAGATATGAAAGCTGATTTCTACGAAACGCTGGGCGTCCAGAAGGGCGCTGACGAGAAGGAGCTGAAGTCTGCCTTCCGCAAGCTTGCCATGCAGTTCCACCCCGACCGCAATCCGGGCGACGACGCGTGCGAGCACAAGTTCAAGGAAATCAACGAAGCCTACGAGACGCTGAAGGACCCGCAGAAGCGCGCCGCCTATGACCGTTTCGGCCACGCCGCCTTCGAAAATGGCGGCATGGGCAATGGCGGCGGCCAGGGCTTTGGCGCCGGCGGCTTCGCCGACATCTTCGAAGACATCTTTGGCGACATGATGGGCGGGCGCCAGCGCCGCTCGTCAGGCGGACGCGAGCGCGGTGCCGACCTGCGCTACAACATGGAAATCACGCTCGAGGAGGCCTTTGCCGGCAAGACCGCGCAGATCCGCGTGCCGACCTCGATCCTGTGCACCGAATGTGCCGGTTCGGGCGCCAAGCCCGGTACACAGCCAGTGACCTGCTCGATGTGCCAGGGCCACGGCAAGGTGCGCGCGAGCCAGGGCTTCTTCTCGATCGAACGCACCTGCCCGCAGTGCCAGGGCCGCGGCCAGACGATCAAGGACCCGTGCGGCAAATGCGCCGGCCAGGGCCGCGTCACCGAAGAGCGCTCGCTGTCGGTCAACATTCCCTCTGGTATCGAGGACGGCACCCGCATCCGCCTCGCAAATGAAGGCGAAGCCGGGCTGCGCGGCGGCCCGTCGGGCGACCTCTACATCTTCCTGTCGGTCAAGCCGCACGAGTTCTTCCAGCGCGACGGCGCCGACCTCTACTGCAAGGTGCCGATCTCGATGACCACAGCCGCCCTTGGCGGCTCGTTCGAGGTGGCAACGCTCGATGGTACCCAGACGCGCGTCAAGGTGCCTGAAGGCACCCAGAACGGCCGCCAGTTCCGCCTCAAGGGCAAGGGCATGCCGGTGCTGCGCCAGCCGCAGATCGGCGATCTCTACATCCAGACCGCCGTCGAGACGCCGCAGAGCCTGACGCGGCGCCAGCGTGAGCTGCTCGAGGAATTCGAAAAGCTGTCCTCGACCGAGAATTCGCCGCAGTCGAGCGGCTTCTTCTCGCGCATGAAGGACTTTTTCGAGTCCTTCGGCGATAAATGAGAATGTTTCTGCCGTAACGGAAATTGAGCCAGCTTTCCGCTTGCGCTGAGCCACTTAGCTGTTATTTCTCCCCCAGCAGCGGTGAGGAGATCGAAGCGATGCCACGCGGTTCCGGATTGCGCAAAACCCTTGCGGCCAAGTTCGACGACGAGCTGAAGTTCTTCAAGGGCTGGATCGACAAGCCCAAGGCCGTCGGTTCGATCGTGCCGACGAGCTCGGTCACCGCCAAGCGCATGGCTTCGGTGGTCAACACCAAGTCGGGCCTGCCGGTCCTGGAAGTCGGGCCCGGCACCGGCGTCATCACCAAGGCGATCCTCGCTCATGGCGTGAAGCCCGAGGATCTCTACACGGTTGAATATTCAGCCGATTTCGTCCAGCACCTGCGCCGCCTCTATCCGCGCGTCAATGTCATCGAAGGCGACGCCTTCGATCTCGACAACACGCTCGGCGACAATAAGGACCTTGTCTTCGACTCGGTCGTTTCGGGCGTGCCGCTGCTCAATTTCCCGGTCGCGAACCGCGTCGCCTATCTCGAAGGCCTGCTCAAGCGCATTCCTGCTGGCCGGCCGGTGATCCAGCTCACCTACGGACCGAAATCGCCGATCCCGCCGGGGCTGGGCAACTACACCGTCGAGCATTTCGACTTCATCATCCGCAACATTCCCCCGACTCAGCTTTGGGTCTATCGCCGCGGCAAGCACTGAGCGGCCTGCTTGATTTGACCGGCTGATCGCCTATACCCACCCCCATGCAACTGAACGCGCTTTCGGGCGCGCAACAGGATGGGAAATGCCGGTAACGCCCCGAATTCTGGTTTTTGCCGGCTCCGTCAGAAGCGGAGCCTATAGCGGCCGCACGGCTGACATCGCGCAGAAGCAGCTGGCGCTGCAGGGCGCTGATGTGACGCGCATCTCGCTTGCCGATTATCCGCTGCCGATCATGGACGAGGATCTCGAGGAACGGGACGGCGTGCCGGAAAACGCCTACAAGCTCGCCCGCCTGATCGACACGCACGATGCGCTGCTGATCGCCACGCCCGAATATAACGGCTCGATGCCGCCGCTGCTCAAGAACACCATCGACTGGGTCAGCCGCGTGCGCAGCGACGGCGGCAGGCGGCTGCAGCCCTTCCTCGGCAAGCTGGTGGCGATCTGCTCCTCCTCGGAGGGCCATTTCGCCGGCATCCGCAGCGCCAACCATCTGCGCGCGGTGCTGTCGCATATCCAGATGGAGGTGATTTCGCCGCAGGTTTCGGTGCCGCGTGGCGGCGAGGCTTTCGACGACAATGGCGACTTCCGCGAGGAGCGCCTGCGCAAGGGCATGGAGCGGCTGTGCCAGGCGCTGATCGAACGAGCCATCATGATGTCGCTAAGGGTAGAACCATGAGCATCGAAGCAATGCGTGACCGGCTGATCGTCGGGCTCGACCTGCCGACCGTCAAGGACGCGGAAAGAGCGGTGCGCGACCTCGAAGGGACCGCCAGTTTCTACAAGATCGGCTACCAGCTGGCCTTTGCCGGCGGGCTTGATTTCGCCCGCGAGTTGGCAAGCGGCGGCACCAAGGTCTTCCTCGACATGAAGCTGCTGGACATCGACAACACGGTGGCCAAGGGCGTCGAAAACATCGTCAAGATGGGCATGACCATGCTGACGCTGCATGCCTATCCCAAGGCGATGAAGGCAGCGGTGGAAGCCGCCAGAGGCAGCGACCTGTGCCTGCTGGCGGTGACGGTGCTGACCTCGATGGACGAAAAGGACATGATCGACGCGGGCTACGAATACGACCCGCACACGCTGGTGCTGCGCCGGGCCGAGCAGGCGCTTCAGGCGAAGATGGGCGGCATCGTCTGCTCGGCCAGCGAAGCCTCGGCGGTGCGCCGCATCGTCGGGCCTGACATGGCCGTGGTGACGCCTGGCATCCGCCCCGCCGGCAGCGACCATGGCGACCAGAAGCGTGTCGTCACCCCGGCTGACGCCATCCGCAACGGCTCGAGCCACCTCGTCGTTGCCCGTCCGATCGTCGGCGCGGTTGACAGGAAGGCTGCGGCGCAGGCTATCTTGGCCGAAATGGCTGCCGCCTGAAGAGGCTCGTCGCGGAGGAAATGATGACCAAGGCTTATTGGATCGCGCGCGTCGATGTCCGCGACCCCGAGGGTTACAAGGGTTATGTCGCCGCCGCCAAGCCGGCCTTCGAGCGCTTCGGCGCCAAGTTCATCGCCCGCGGCGGCGCACATGAAGCTGTCGAGGGACCGGGACGCGCGCGCAATGTCATCATCGAGTTCGCCTCGATGGAAGACGCGCGCAACTGCTACTTCTCGCCCGAGTACCAGCACGCCAAGTCGATCCGCCAACAGTTTGCCGACGGCGAGATCATGCTGGTCGAGGGCATCTAAGACCCATCAGCTACGCCCGATTGCCATGTCGCTCCAGGCCGCAAGGCCTGGCGGCGGCTTGGCGCATGCGCGCAAGACTGATTCGGGGTCTTGCGGCGCTGCACAACGTCAAGCCAGGCGGATGCTGAGCCGGCGGCGCCATTGGAAACGGATTTTCAACAGCTTGGCCTAAACAATGACCCTGTTTCGCACCGAATGAGATGTTGCATCGCAGCAGATGTTTGTTAACTTCGCTGCATTGCATGACGGGCCTCCGGCCGGCTCGCCTCCCCGAATGGCCGTATGAGGACATCATGTTTTACCAGCTCTATGAATCGACCCATGCTGCGCTGCAGCCGGCGCGCGCCTATGCCGACGCGGTCAAGCTGTTCTATTCCAATCCGCTGAACCCGTTCTCGCACATGCCGCTGGGCCGCTCCGTTGCCGCGATGGCAGAGCTGTTCGAACGCACGACGCGTCGCTACGGCAAGCCTGCCTTCGGTCTCGACAAGACGGCTGTCAACTTCCAGCCGGTGGCGGTGACCGAGAAGGTCACCTGGTCGCGGCCATTCTGCAACCTGATCCATTTCGAACGCGACCTGCCGGCGGGCCGCCGCCCCGACCCCAAGCTGCTGATCGTCGCCCCGATGTCGGGCCACTATGCGACGCTGCTGCGCGGCACCGTCGAGGCGATGCTGCCGCATGCCGACGTCTACATCACCGACTGGACCGATGCCCGCATGGTGCCGGTGACAGAGGGCAAGTTCGATCTCGACGATTACATCGACTATGTCATCGACATGTTCCACGCGCTGGGACCTGATACCCATGTGATGGCGGTATGCCAGCCATCGGTGCCGGTGCTGGCCGCCATTGCCGTCATGGAAGCGCGCGGCGACCGCTTCGTGCCCTCGACGATGACGCTGATGGGCGGGCCGATCGACACCCGCCGCAACCCGACCGCCGTCAACGAACTCGCCGAGAAGAAGAGCATCGAGTGGTTCCGCGACAACGTCATCATGCAGGTGCCCTGGCCGGCGCCGGGCTTTGCCCGCGAGGTCTATCCAGGCTTCCTGCAGCTGTCGGGCTTCATGACCATGAACCTCGACCGCCACATCATCGCCCACAAGGACTTCTTCATGCACCTGGTGAAGAACGACGGTGATGGCGCCGAAAAGCACCGCGAGTTCTATGACGAATATCTGGCGGTGATGGACCTGACCGCCGAGTTCTACCTGCAGACCGTCGACACGGTGTTTGTGCGCCACGCCTTGCCCAAGGGCGAGATGACCCATCGCGGCCAGCCGGTCGATACCGCGGCGATCCGCAACGTCGCGCTGTTCACCGTCGAGGGCGAGAATGACGACATTTCCGGCCTTGGCCAGACACAGGCGGCGCACGATCTGTGCGTCAACGTCCCCGACGAGATGAAGGCGCATTACATGCAGCCGGCTGTCGGCCACTACGGTGTCTTCAACGGCTCGCGCTTCCGGGCCGAGATCGTGCCGCGCATCGTCGACTTCATGACCAGCTATGGTGCATCGGCGCGCAAGGCGGCCAAGCCGCGCCTGGTGCGCAAGGCCTGACGGCCAGCCAACTTCTGCGGTCGCAACTTTTCCACAGCAAGGCCCGGCGCAAGACGCCGGGCCTTGCTCTTTATGTTGCACAATTATCGCTTAGCGGCGGCCGCGGTAACCATGTCTGCAATCTGCCGCGAGCTTTGATTGACTCGGCACGCCCCTCGACCTTAACGTTTTATTAACGATGTAAAGGGGCGAGCGGGGCAGATGATTTCCGCAGCAGGCGTACGGTGCGCAGCGGGGCGTGCCGGTGTGTTTTTCGGACTGGTGGCAGGCGTTGTCTTGTCGGCCGGCACGGCCTTGGCGGCGTCCCAGCCGATGGTTACCGGCGGGCTGACTTCGCAGCCGATCGGCCATTATGATTTCTGTCGCCTCAACCCGGCCGAATGCTCGATCAAGGAGCGCGATGCCGGCCCCGCCCAGATGACCGGGGCCTTGTGGCGCAAGATCGTCGCCGTCAACATCGCCGTCAACGCGGCGATCAAGCCGATGAACGACATCGACATCTACGGCCGCGACGAGGTCTGGACCTATCCCGACAATGGCGAAGGCGACTGCGAGGACTATGTGCTCGAAAAGCGCCGCACCTTGAGCCGCGAAGGCGTGTCGCTGTCCGACCTGCTGATCACCGTGGTGCGCAAGCCCGACGGCGAAGGCCATGCGGTGCTGACTGTTCGTACCTCCAAGGGCGACTTCGTGCTCGACAACCTGACAGACTCCGTGCGGCAGTGGGACGAGACCGGCTACAACTATCTCAAGCGCCAGTCGGCGGAAAACACCGGCCGCTGGGTGACGATCCGCGAAGGCCAGACAACGATGGTCGGTTCGGTCAAGTAGGTCTCTTCCAGGCCTCGTCGCCGATCCCGCAAGCGCTGAACCTTGGCCGGGCTAGCGGCGCTCCTCTAGGCCGCCTGGGCCATGCGCTCGACACTGATGCGGTATGAAATAGCCTCGGCAAGATGGATACGGCCGACGGTTTCGCTTCCGTCGAGATCGGCCAGCGTGCGCGCCACCTTGAGCACGCGGTGATAGGCGCGGGCGGAAAAGCCGAGCTTTTCGCTGGCGTCCCTGAGCAATGAAAGTCCAGCCGCATCGGGCGTGGCGATGTCTTCGATGAGACCGGCGGCGCATTGGGCGTTGGTGGTGGCGCCGGTGACGCCATGGCGTTCGAGCCGTTCGCGCTGGATGGTGCGCGCCCGGGCAACACGCGCGGCGACATCGGCGCTCGATTCCGACTTGCCGGTGCGGATCAGGTCGGTAGCCGAGACCGCCGGTACCTCGATGCGCAGGTCGATACGGTCGAGCAGCGGACCGGAGATGCGCGCCTGGTAGTCGGACTGGCAGCGCGTGCCGCGCAGGCAGCGATAGCCGGGTTCGCCGGCCATGCCGCAACGGCACGGGTTCATCGCCGCAACAAGCTGGATCCGGGCCGGATAGGTGATGCGGTGATTGACGCGCGCGATCATGCACTCGCCGGCTTCGAGCGGCTGGCGCAGCGAATCGAGCACCTGCGGCGTGAATTCGGGGAACTCGTCGAGGAACAGCACACCATGATGGGCGAGCGACACCTCGCCCGGCCGGGCTCTCAGGCCGCCGCCGACCATCGCCGCCATCGAGGCCGAGTGATGCGGCGCCCGGAACGGCCGCCGGTCGGTGAGCTTGCCTTCGGCGAGTTCGCCGGCGACCGAGGCGATCATCGAGACTTCGAGCAGCTCTTTTGGCGACAGTGGCGGCAGGATCGACGGCAGCCGCGCCGCCAGCATCGATTTGCCCGCACCAGGCGGGCCGACCATCAGCAGGTTGTGACCGCCCGCGGCGGCGACTTCGAGCGCGCGCTTGGCGCTCTCCTGGCCCTTGATGTCGGCGAGATCGGGCAGGTCGCGCGCCGCCGGGCGAATACCGGGCTCCGGCCGCGACAGCACCTGAGTGCCGCGAAAATGGTTGGCGATGGCGATCAGGCTGCGCGGCGCCAGGATATCGATATCGGCGCCCGCCCATGCCGCCTCGGGGCCGCTGGCGGCGGGGCAGATCAGCCCCTTGCCTTCCGCATTCGCCCCGATTGCCGCCGGCAGTGCGCCTGCCACTGCGGTGATCGTGCCGTCGAGCGACAGTTCGCCGAGCACGACATAGGCGTCGAGCGCATCGCCGGGCAACGCACCCAAGGCCGCCATCAGGCCGAGCGCGATGGGCAGGTCGTAATGGCTACCTTCCTTGGGTAGATCGGCGGGGGCGAGATTGACGGTGACCTTCTTGGCCGGCATCGACAGGCCGGACGCGTGCAGGGCGGCCTGCACCCGTTCGCGGCTTTCGGCCACCGCCTTGTCAGGCAGGCCGACAATCTGCATCCTGAGGTGGAATAATCTTCACGCATTGTGGATGGCGCTGAAGTTTGACCTTATGGGTGCCACCGGAGGCGCTTGTTGGATCGCGATCCCCGCGCCGCAAGACCGGCCAACCACAACATTCCGATCTGGCAGTTGGGTGTCGAGAACAGACAGGACGGTCTCTACGAGTACACCGCGCGCCTGCGCGCCGTCGCCGCCCAAGCGGCACCTGCTCAGGTCAGTTATGAGGCAGTTGATCGCGGTAGTGCTTTGGGGAGACCTTCATTGTCTTTTTGAACGCTGTGCTGAACGCACTCTCCGATTCATAGCCAAGGTCGCGCCCGATCAATGCGATGGGCTTAGGACTGTCTCTGAGCTCCTTTGCGGCCATCGCCATGCGCATGCTCCGCAAGTAGGTGAGGGGCGGTTCCCCCATAGCCGTCCTGAAATGCTCCACAAAACATGTCCTCGACATCGAAGTGATCCTGGTGAGATCATCGAGCGTCCATCGCTTCTCAGGACTCCTGCGCATCGCGTTCAGTGCTTTGCTCAGGCCAGGATCTTTCAGTCCATTGACCCAGTCCTGGGGCGGCACCGCGCATTTGCCGGCCTCGTTAGAGGAGTGTGCCCGCAGCATCTGCAATAGGATCAGCTGGGTTAGCCGGTCGACCGCAAGCTCGGAGCCAGCTCCGGGCTCCCGCAGCTCCGTGACCAGCTGTTCGTAGAGCGCCCGCAGGATCGTGGCTTCCGATCCCCCGCCGCTGACGAGGATATGGTTTGGCAAGGCAGCGAGAAGCGAGCGCCCGCGCTCTGTGTGCAAGGTAACATGGCAGCAAAGCGCCATGCATTCGGGAGAGGAGTAAACCTCCTTCGCGATCAGGGCATCCCTGGCAATGCGCGCGATACCGCCGACCCTCAGCTGCGGAGAACTCCCCATCAGGAAGGAACGACCACTCTGCACAACGACGATATCTCCGGGCTCCGCACAGAACGGCGCCTCGGCCTCTTCTTGAATCCAGAAGCGAGCCTTTATCACCAGCAGCTTGAGCGAGCGTGGAGATGGTAGATGAATGCCCCAGTCGCCGCTGGCTATGACCGCGCCGCTCAAGGAGCATTGGGCGTCCACTAGGTCAACAAGGGCTGAAAGGTGATCCATTTTCGTACGATCTAACATGCATGGCGAACGCTCAAGCATTCAACTTTGGGCACTCTTCACGCAAACTTATTGCAGATGAGAGTGGCAGTCGCCGGTCTTCCATAGGCAACTCCGCTGCATGTGTACAGCAATTTTCGACGCAACGCCCTCAAGCCCATCCCTGAGAGGATAGAGAGTGCCTGGACCTACGATACTCGCTTTAGAGCAAGACACCAAGCTACCAAATGCCGCCGACGTGGTCGTCGTCGGCGGCGGAATCGTCGGCGCATGCACTGCGCTGGAACTCGCCGAACGCGGGCTGAAGGTTGTCCTGTGTGAAAAAGGCCAGATCGGTGCTGAGCAGTCGAGCCGGAACTGGGGTTGGGTCAGACTAACGGGACGCTCCCCCGTGGAAATCCCCCTTATGATCGAGTCCCTGCGGTTGTGGAGTGATCTGGACCGGCGGACTGGCCGATCCACGGGCTACAAGAAGTGTGGAATCGTCTTCAGTGAACTGACCGAGCGGAAGCTCTCTACTCGGCTCGACTGGTTGAAGCACTTGCGTGATCTTCCATTCCAGTCGCAGGTGCTGTCCGGAAGCGACCTTTCTCGCTTCTTCCCGACTACAAAGTACAAGGCGGCGGGCGCGATCTTCAGTCCTTTCGACGGGAGGGCCGAGCCCCAACTTGCCGCACCGGCAGTCGCACAAGCGGCGCGTGACAGGGGGGCTAGCGTGATCACGCAATGTGCGGTGCGGGAAATCGAAACTGCAGGCGGCAAGATCAGTGGCGTGGTGACCGAGCGCGGGCGAGTCGCAGCGCCGACCGTGGTGGTGGCCGGGGGAGTGTGGTCGAACCGCATCTGCCGCCAACTCGGCGTAGACTTTCCGTTGCTCGACGTCCAGTCGGCGGCCGTCTACACGGCGCCACTCGATGGGCCTGATTTCACCTTTGGTTCGTCGCAGTTCGCATTCCGTAGGCGTGCCGACGGCGGGTACACCGTGGGCAACTACAACTCACGTGCGGACATCGTCCCCAATTCGTTCCGCTACTTGAAGCGCTTCGCAGCGTCGGCGTTGCGGCCGGACCTCAGTCTCTCCTTCGGCAGGCGATTCTTCCGCGAGCTTAAAATGAACAAGTGGAACCCGGAGGAAGTGAGTCCGTTCGAGCAACAGCGGGTGCTTGATCCGTCCCTTTGGTTCGATCAAGCCAAAGCACTCCGCGACATCGCCGTGGACTTTCCTTTTCTCGCAAACGCCAAAATCGTGCAGGGATGGGCTGGTTACATAGATGTCACGCCTGATTCCTTACCGGTGATCGGGCCGGTCGGGCGCATTCCAGGTCTGTTCTTAGCAAGTGGCTTCTCCGGGCATGGTTTTGGAACTGCCCCTGCGGCAGGCGCACTGGCGGCCGATCTCGTTATGGGTCGCCGTCCCCTCGTCGACCCAACGCATTTCCGCCTAGGCAGGTTCTTCAAGCATTCGGAATCAGAGTTTCTGGAGCCGGGATCGGCTTCGCCATCATTGGAATACATCCAGTAAGGAGGACGAAAAATGTCAAAGAATTGTGACGCTAACTTGGGCGGTATCAATCGACGTAACGCCCTGCAGTTGTTTGCCGCCGCCGGTAGCGTCGGCTTTTTGAACCCCACATGGATCCAGTCAGCGCTTGCAGCAACTGGAGAGCATGCCGGCGGACAGATCGTCATCGGCGTTTCACAGGAACCCGTGAACTTCAACCCGCTGATGCCTGGCGTCGAGACCGATAAGGGCGTCCACTTCGCCATCTTCGACAAGTTGTTCACCATCGATGGCGAGGGGAATATTTCCCCGTCCCTCGCCAGTGAGGTTCCAACAGTTGAAAACGGCGGCATCTCCCAGGATGGGAAATCGTGGCGTGTAAAGCTGCGCAACGACGTCAAGTGGCACGACGAACAGCCATTCACCGCAGAAGACGTCAAGTTCACGCTCGAACTCGCTGTCGACCCGAAGTTCAGGAGTTTCAGCCGCAGCGGGCACAGCCTGCTGAAAGACATCAATGTGGTATCTCCGACGGAGATCACTTGGAAGATGACCAAGCCGTACGCTCCATATTTGCGCAAGCTGGCTTCGACGTTCATCCTCCCGAAACATGCATTCGATGGAGTAGCGGACAAGAACACCGCGCCGTTCAACGGCAAGCCCTTCGGCACCGGCCCTTTCAAATGGGGGAATCGCATACCTGGCGATCGCATCGAACTGGAGGCAAATACCGCCTATTTTGGCGCGGGCCCTTACATCAGCAAGGTCGTCATCAAGTACATTCCTGACACGACGGTTCAGTACACCCAGTTCAAGACTGGAGACATCACTGCGGTCGGGGTCAAGTACATATCGCCGGAACATTACGCGGAAGCCAAGACGCTGCCGGGGAAGACGATCACCATCGCGTCCACCGCGAGCGTGGAGGTGATCAAGCTCAATCACGAACGGCCTCAGTTCCGCGAGCTCGCAGTACGCCAGGCGCTCTATGCCGCCATCGACAAGAAGACGATTATCGAAGTGTTGTACCAAGGCATTCCGAAGTCGACGGAGTCGTACATGTCTCAAGGGCTGATCTACTACAACGCCAACTTGCCCCACCACCAGTACGACATCAAGAAGGCGAACCAGATACTGGACGCGGCGGGATGGAAGCGTGGAGCTGACGGTGTGCGCCAAAAAGGCGATGTCCGTCTGTCGTTCGCATTGTCAACCACGGCGGGCGATCAACTTCGAGAACAGGTGCAGCAATTAATTCAGCAATCCCTGCGCGAGATCGGTGTTGACATGCGCATCGAGAACTTTCCGCCGGCGGTCATTTGGGGTGAGTTCTACTACCAGTCCAAATTCGACGCTGTGATCGCGGGCGTACCCTTTCTCGTGGGCGGCGATCCCGACACGACCGAGCAGCACCACTCAAAGGCGATACCGGCCAAAGGCGGCGGCGGGGCGAACACTGAACAGTACTCCAATCCCAAGGTCGACCAGTTGCTCGAAGAAGGGGTTGCTACGTTTTCCGTCGAGAAGCGCAAGGAGATTTACGACGAAGTGCAGCGGATCATCAGAGAGGACTTGGCCTTCCTTCCGATGTTCCAGCAGGCTTTCGTCTATGGCAACGATTCTCGTCTTCAAGGCGTCACCCCCAATCCCAATGCCTCGGTGAGCACCTGGAACATCGGCAGTTGGAAGCTCGTGTAGGTGCTGCACGCATCGGGGGCGGCAATAGCTTCTAAAGAATACAGGAGTCCAAGGTATTCATGATCCAGTACCTTTCTACGCGGTTAGTCCAGGGGATCGTATTGCTCTTCTTGGTGTCCCTGATCGTCTTTTCAATGTTGTTGCTCGCTCCCGGTAGCCCCCTCGCTGTATTTGCGTTCTCCCCAGGAATGACTAGCGAGGATCTTGCTCGCATCTCGGCACAGATGGGATTAGATCGTCCCATTCCAGTTCAGTATTGCGAGTGGCTCTTTCGCATGTTGCGGGGGGACTGGGGCGTCTCCTATAGGGACGGAGAGCCCGTCCTGAAGGTGATCGGAGGTCATCTCCCCGCGACACTGCTCCTCATGGGGTCTGCTATGTCTGTGGCGGCCATCTGCGGCGTGTGGATGGGACTCAAGAGCGCTATGCGGCATCGAAGCTTGTTCGACAATGTCTCGACGACCTTCTCAGTGGTTGCACTGTCGATTCCAACGTTTTGGTTCGGGCTGGTCGCCATCTTCGTCTTCTCCGTCAATCTGGGCTGGTTTCCCGCCGGGAACATGTACACCGTAGGGGACCACTCGTTGGTCGGCCTGCTGCACCATCTCGTGTTGCCGGTCTCGGTGCTCGCGCTTGTGGAGATCGCGCAGTGGAGTCGGTACATGCGCTCCGCAACGCTTGAAGTGATGAATCAGGACTTCGTGAAGACGGCAAAGGCCAAGGGACTGTCGGAACGCGCGATCCTCCTTCGGCACATCGGACGCAATGCAATGTTACCGATGATTCCCCTAGCCGGACTGCAACTCCCATCCTTGTTCGGTGGTGCCCTGGTGACGGAGACCGTCTTTACCTGGCCCGGCATGGGGCGCCTATTCATCGACAGCCTTGGGTACAAGGACTACCCGGTAATTATGGGTCTAATGATGCTCTCCGCGGTACTTGTCGTGATCGGCAGCCTGTGCGCGGACATCGTGGTGGCATTGGTCGATCCGCGGATCAGATTGAACAAGTGATGAATCTCGTGTTGAAAGCAAACGAACCTAAACTGAGCAACGTGAGTTGGTGGAGTGGCCGCGGTGCCGTGCGCTTCCGCCGTCACAAGCTTGCCATCTTAGGCGCTTCCGTCTTGTGCCTTCTGCTGCTCACCTGCTTCTTAGGTCCCCACCTTCTGGGACTAGATCCTCTGGCGGTAGACGTTCGCGCACGCTTCGCAGCTCCATTGTCTCAAGGACACCTCCTAGGTGCGGATCCGCTCGGACGGGATCTCGCCGTCAGGCTGCTCGTTGCTGGGCAAACCTCTTTGCTGGTGGCCCTGGTCGCCATGTTTCTCAGCAGCATGGTCGGGGCATCTGTTGGAATCGCGGCTGGCTATCTGGGTGGACGAGTGGGAAATTTTCTGATGCGGATCGTTGACGCATTTCTCGCGATCCCTGGAATCTTCCTATTGCTTACGTTGGCCGTCTTCGTTCAGCCAACTCCACTAATGATCGTTTTGATCATCTCTGCAGTGAGTTGGATGGAAGTCGCACGGATCGTCGAGCCGGAAGTCAAGTCACTGCGGGAACGTGAATTCGTACTTGCAGCCCGCATGATGGGCGTCTCGAAAACGCGAATTATGCTGACGGAGATCCTCCCGAACGTCGTCGCACCCATCGTCGTCGCGTCCACCCTAATCGTCGCGCGGTCCATTCTCGCGGAAGCGTACATCAGCTTCCTCGGCTATGGCATCCAGCCGCCGTTGCCAAGCTGGGGAAACATGCTCAATGGCGCGCAACAGTACCTTACAACGGCACCATGGCTGGCCATTTTCCCGGCATCGCAATCACCCTCTCTGTATTGAGCATCACCTTTATCGGCGATGGGTTACGCGACGCATTCGATCCGCGGACAGATCCGCACTGAGCCGAAAAGCTTCTTTTTACTTCTTCTTCCAACCTCCACTACAAGGAAAACAAATGCCTATCACCTCACGCACCGGCTATGCCAATCGTCAGTATCTCGAAGCCGGTTCCGCTGCCGAGAAGCGCATGAACTACTCACGCGCTATTCGCGACGGCGAGTGGATTTTTGTGTCGAACACCTCAGGCTATCACTACGATGAGAACCGGATCGACGATGACGTCGAAGGCCAGGCGCGGCAAATGGTGGCGAATATCACCAATGTGCTCGCGAAGGCCGGAGCTTCCCCCAAGGACATCGTGCGAATCGTAATGCACTGCCCTAATGCCAGTGACCTGCCAAAGGTGCGGGAAACGATTTCCGGTTTCTTCGCCGATATCCGGCCCACGGCGACCGTCGTGTGTACGCCCTTGGCCTCGGCCGCTCTGAAAATCGAAATGGAAGTTACGGCTCGAGTGACCACCGGCAACTGAATGGGCCAGATCAATGAGGTCCAGACAGCGAGACCTACCGGAATGACTTCTTTACAACATTTATCTAGAGACGCGGTTTCCCCGCTGCTTTCCGTACGGAACCTGACGGCTGAGTTGCCCAGGAACATGGACCGAAGCTTCGCCGTAAACCGCGTGTCTTTCGATCTGATGCCAGGAGAGATCCTGTGTGTTGTGGGAGAGTCGGGATCGGGTAAATCCGTGACGGCAAACACGATTATGGGATTGCTTCCGCCCAAGATAAGGATCACGCAAGGCGAGATTCAGTATCGTGAACGCGACCTGTTGAGACTGAGTGAGACTCAGCTCAGGAAACTCCGTGGAAAATCGATCGCGATGATCTTTCAGGATCCGCTTTCGGCGTTAAACCCTCTGATGCCGATCGGGCGCCAGGTGCTCGAAGTATTGGAGACCCACAGCTTCGGGGATCCTGCCACTCGGAGCGAGAAGGTTGTCGCGCTACTGCGGGAAGTGGGCATGCCTGCTCCAGAAGCGATCCAGTACGAGTATCCCTTCAGGCTTTCTGGAGGGCAACGTCAGCGCGTGATGATCGCAATGGCGCTTGCACTGGACCCGGAT
Organism: Aminobacter sp. UC22_36; assembly: GCF_044056035.1. NCBI lineage: Bacteria > Pseudomonadati > Pseudomonadota > Alphaproteobacteria > Hyphomicrobiales > Phyllobacteriaceae > Aminobacter > Aminobacter sp. UC22_36. Next base: position 207,280 of record NZ_CP171996.1, on the reverse strand, counting down.
ATCCTGATTGCCGATGAGCCCACGACAGCCCTGGACGTCACGACCCAAGCTCAGATCCTGAACCTGATACGGAGCATTCAGGCTCGGAAGAACATCGGCGTGCTCTTTATCACCCACGATTTCGGTGTGGTAGCGGAGATCGCGGACAAGATTGTGGTCATGCGCCATGGCGAGGTGGTCGAGCAGGGGGACGCCGACGTGGTGCTGCGCAATCCCGCGCATCCGTACACACGGGCGTTGATAAATGCTGTTCCGCGACTGCGCACGAGTGACGACGATCCGGGCGATGCGCCAAGACCACCCAAGGTTCTCGAAGTGATGAACCTAGTTAAGGGTTACTCGAGCTTCCGTGCGCTTGACGGCGTCAGCTTCGAGGTTCGCAGAGGTCAGACCTTGGGTGTCGTCGGCGAGTCGGGGTCCGGTAAATCAACGCTTGGACGCCTCATCACGAAGCTGGATGACAGCACCTCGGGAAACATATTGTTCGAAGGCAAGGACATCGCGCAAGTCTCCGAGAAGGAGTTCAGGCCGTTGCGCTCAAAGATTCAGATGATATTCCAGGATCCTTTCGGATCCCTGAATCCGCGCCATACCGTCAGGCGCATCCTGACGGCTGGTCCACTCGCTCAGGGTGTGCCTTTGGCCGAAGCCATCAGGGATGCTGAGCAGACGCTGAACCTCGTGGGGCTAGATCCCAGTGCCATGAACCGCTTCCCCCACGAATTCTCCGGGGGGCAGCGCCAGCGGGTGGGGATCGGACGCGCATTGATGCTAAAGCCTGATGTGCTGGTTGCGGACGAGTGCGTATCCGCACTCGACGTCTCCATTCAGGCGAGTATCCTTGCATTACTTGATGACATCAAGCGCAAGACGGATGTGGCAATTGTGTTCATCACTCACGATCTTCGGGTGGCTAGCCAGATCTGCGACGACCTGATCGTCATGCACCAAGGGAGGATCGTCGAACGGGGCACACCTCGTGCAGTCTTGCTTTCTCCTCAGCATGAATACACCCGAACTCTAGTGAGCGCGATACCCGGAGGTTCTTTCGCACTAGGCCAGTAAACCGATGCTGGTCGTTAACTGCTGTTGTTTGCAACGGATTGATGTTGATGGTCGAAGTGTCATGCAAGGTGCTCAAGCGGATGTACTATCAGTCGGAAGTGATGTTGATCTGCGTGCACTGGCACTCGGCCTACCAGCTGAGCCTGCGCCACATCCGAGAGATGATGACCAAGCGCGGTGTGTTCGTCGAACACGCCACTGTCCATCGCTCGTCGATCAAGAGATGAAATTCAAGGCGTTCCGGCGCGGATCGAGATCATGTGCCTGATCAAGAAGAGGCACGGGATCCTTCCAAAGTTATAGCTTTGTCTGCTGTGCATCACAGTTCTGCTGTCTCGCTATCTATCGTCGGCTGATTGCCAGCCTCGCTGAGGCTCAACCCCTTTTGCGACAAATCCCTGGCCGTCTTGTTCCAAGACCCCCAGAAGAGGTTTTTCATGACCGTTTCCACCCCCTATATTGACACCCTTCTCCTGATCGATGGCCAATGGACCGAGGCCGCCAGCGGCAAGACTATCGACGTGATCAACCCAGCCACAGGCAAGGCGATCGGCAAGGTCGCGCACGCCGGCATAGCCGACCTCGAACGCGCACTAGCATCCGCCCAGCGCGGCTTCGAAGCCTGGAAGAATACACCTGCGCCCACCCGCGCCACGACGATGCGTAAGGCCGCGGCGTTGATACGCGAGCGCGCCGATGCCATCGCCGTCCTGCTGACTCAGGAGCAGGGCAAGCCTCTGGCCGAGGCACGCGGCGAGGTGCTCGCTGCGGCCGGGATCATCGAATGGTTCGCCGACGAAGGCCGACGCGTCTACGGCCGCATCGTGCCTTCGAGCGACCTCGAAGTGCAGCAACTGGTGCTGAAGGAGCCGGTCGGGCCTGTGGCCGCCTTTACGCCGTGGAACTTCCCGGTCAACCAGATCGTTCGTAAACTCGGCGCCGCGCTGGCGACGGGCTGCTCTTTCCTTGTGAAGGCGCCGGAAGAAACGCCGGCCTCGCCGGCCGCGCTGCTGCAGGCCTTCGTCGATGCGGGCGTGCCGCCCGGCACCGTGGGCCTGGTGTTCGGCGACCCGGCCATAATATCGAGCTACCTCATCGCGCACCCGGTCATCCGAAAGGTCACCTTCACTGGCTCGACTCCGGTCGGCAAGCAGCTCGCGGCGCTGGCTGGTGCGCACATGAAGCGGGTAACTATGGAACTCGGTGGCCATGCGCCAGTGATCATTGCCGAGGACGCCGACGTGGCGCTGGCCGTTAGGGCGGCAGGCGCCGCCAAGTTCCGCAATGCCGGGCAGGTCTGCATCTCACCCACCCGCTTCTTGGTGCATAACAGCCTGCGCGAGGAGTTCTCGCGCGCGTTGGTCAAACATGCTGAAGGCCTTAACCTCGGCGACGGCCTGGCCGCCGGCACGACGCTCGGTCCGCTCGCCAATGCGCGCCGCCTCACGGCGATGGCGAAGGTGATGGCCGACGCGCGCGCTAAGGGCGCCAAGATCGCGACCGGCGGCGAACGAGTGGGCAGTGCCGGTAACTTCTTCTTGCCCACCGTGCTGACTGATGTGCCGCTCGATGCTGACGTGTTCAACAACGAGCCGTTCGGCCCGGTCGCCGCGATCCGCGGCTTCGACACGCTGGAGGAGGCGGTCGCCGAAGCCAACCGCCTGCCTTTCGGCCTGGCGGGCTACGCCTTCACCAAGTCGATCAAGAACGCGCACCTGCTTGCTCAGCGTCTCGAACTCGGCATGCTGTGGGTCAACCAACCCTCCATGCCGGTGGCCGAAATGCCCTTCGGTGGCGTGAAGGACTCGGGTTACGGTTCGGAAGGCGGACCGGAAGCGCTCGAGGCCTACGTCGTGACAAAGTCAGTGTCGATCCTTGCTGTCTGATCCTCTCTATCAACCACTTCGGCTATCCCTGCGATCGCAGGGCCGCTGTGTGAAGTGTAATGTCAAGTCTGTGCTGTCTCGAACTCTCATTCAAGCTGATGGTCTTAAAACATAAACCAGCGTTTATGTTTGACGAGAATTCCTAAATGTCGTTCTGCGAACGAAGCTTGATGCAACGCATCGTCTAGTAGAGCCAGTATGCCCCATCGGGTCGACGGTATACGACTGTGCCGTCGGACCATTTGGCGACCATCAAACCCTCTCGCCCCAAAAGCCGGGACCACCCCTTAAATCGGACACCGGTCCTTGCATGCGACTTGCCAAATTCGAATGCCTTCTCAAGGTTTCCACACTGAGTGCCTGGCGTCCTCAATGCGAGCCAGGCTTGAACCCGGGCGCGGAACTTCTCCAGAACGTCATCCACGACACGATGAGAGGCGTCCCGTGTGAGAAAACGTGGCCTTTCCAAGTCGATATCAGCAGCAGCGAGCATACTTTGGATTGTATCTCTCTCGTGGTCACTGTGAACCCCAAGCGTTGCATAGAGTTCTTCCGCTCCACCTCGCCCGCTCAAGGCGAAGATTTCGTCAAGGCGAAGGGGAGCCTGCAGAATTACTTCATGCTGGTCTCGGTTATAGCGGAAATGGAAGATCGCTTCGGATCCCACTCCTCCGTACTGCCGATATTCCTCGGCGGCCTTCACAAAATCAGGATCTTCCCACAGCGCCCGGATGTTGAGCACTATTTCGCCATCTTGTGGTAAGTGTCTAAAAATCGCCCCGGCCTTCGCCTCAGGGTCGAACTCATCGAATATTTGGTCAAATTTCTCAGCAAATGCGATGTCTGTGGACCAACTTGTCGGACTGCCTTCGTCAAGAACTCCGCCGACGAACAACGGGACTAACTCGCGCTGATCCTCGCGGCGATAGAGATGACGCTTCCGAAAGAGAGGAACGCCGTCGTTTCGACGAAAGCGACATGGAAGTAAACGCGCCTCGTTCAACATGACAAGAGCAATAGCAGTGCGCTTTTTGGGGTCCTGCTTCCAGCCTCTCTGCCATCGCCCCAGCACGTCGAGAAAGCTCTGTGTGAAGGTCATTGCTCCGGCCAAATGTGCATCTGCTACGCAACGATTTGTTGAAATGAGTCTTGGGCAAAATACCCTCTGACGGGGTACCGTTTGGTAATCTAACGTTGGCCGTTGTCTGAGTCGATCAGCTTTGCGCGGAAAAGTGATATTTCTAATGTGGCTAGCGTTGCTGCAATGTCGAAAGTGTAGGACGCTCTTGGCCATGAAATACGTCGGCTATTACAGGGTTTCTACGAAGAAGCAGTCCAAGTCTGGACTCGGCCTGGAAGCGCAGCAGCATATGATTCGGGAGTTTGCCGGCTCTCATGGGGCGCTGGTCGCTGAGTTCGTTGAGGTGGAGTCAGGCAGGAACGATCAACGTTCTGAACTGGCAAAAGCGATGAGCCACGCTAAAAAAGCAGGCGCATCGCTATTAATTGCCCGCCTGGATCGCTTCTCTCGGCGTGTCAGCTTCATTGCGACGATGATGGAGAAGGGCGTGCCCCTAGTCGTTGTCGAGATGCCCCATGCGACCGACTTTCAGCTTCACATCTTCGCCGCTCTTGCCCAAGAGGAACGCCGGCTGATCTCTGAGCGCACCAAGGCGGCGCTGGCTCAGGCGAAACGACGAGGCCAGGTCCTCGGTCGAAACGGTCGCTTCTTGGCCCTGGAGAATAGGCGTCTCGCTGAACAGCGCGCGGGCAATATGATGTCCACGCTGCCCGAAGGTTGGGAGACGATGACGTTCAGCGAGGTCGCTCGCCAACTGAATGCCTCCGGTCACCGCACGGCCAATGGCTGCAAGTTCTATCCCCAATCTGTCAAGAATATGCTTGGGTACATATCTTAATGATGATTGCAGCGCCTACACATTTATCTGGAGGGTTCTTCGCGATTCTTCGACGTCGCGACTGACGAAATTCCGGATTTCTCCAACCATGTTACCCATAGCCCCAGGAAGTCCCGGTAGTCGGTTTCAGTTATCCTGAGGAGATTAAGTCCTACCAACGACGGTCGTTCTCCGCGACATTCCGAGCCGGGGGAGTGGGGACAGACGCCCGAACGAAAACTCCCGCTCACAAATGCGTACATCTTAACCGGCTTGTCATCGCTGCTTCGGCCAGTCTCATCGAGGTAGGCTACTCCCCCATGCGCGAGGGCGTTGCGCAGGATGCTGATCCACTGGCTCGCGGGCATGGCTTCAGCGCCTAGCACTGCCTGTTTTTGCCCTAGAGCGACGGCGATATCCGGTGGAACTCCGCGGGCAATATTTGTTGTTTCTCCGCGATGCTGGAAAAAGTGCCAAGCACCATGCGTGTAGAAAGGGGCTTGCCCGAATCTTCCGCGCTGAATAGTTTTCCTAAACGCCTCAACTGCATCACGACTTACGTGCCTATCGTCTGCGTAACCCTCATTGGTCCCCTGTGCTACCTGACGTTCGATACGCTCGACAGGCAGATTCAAGATCGGGATCGACATTGATAGCAGGAATGTCGATGTGAGAGGCCCCAGGTCTGGCCGGCTGCCTCCAAATGTTCGATTGGCTTGATCCCACAGTGCATCAATGAGCGTCAAACAGCGCTGTGGTAATTCAATTCCGTAGTGTTGCGGGTTGCCCATTGTCATCCATTCAGCTGTGGAACCGAGCCAGCGCGAGTTCGTGGCCACTCGCGCCCAGGACCGTATCCGAGGTTTCCATGCTTCCTCAGTAGTTTTTTCCCCGTTCTTCAACCTCCGAAGCCTCCTTGGAGGTGACCACGGAAACAAAGCAGCCATATGAGGCTACAGCTTGCACGATCTCGGTACCGGGATGCCGCCATTTGCCTACTGTGTCTGCTGCAACCACACAGAAGCTGGGACCTACACTCGTCAGGAGTTCGGCGTCAAAATTACTATCTGAGCCATGGTGCGGAAGGGTGATTGTAGCGACGTCGTGCAACACCTTGCTGTAATGACGAAGAAAAGCTACCCGCCGTTTCTTGGCTTTCAGATCGGAATCTCCGGTCGCAAGCCAGCCGATCCCGCTCTCGCTTTTTGCTCCCCACTTGCCGAACCGTCCAACATGATATCGTTGGCGTGCTTCGCCGTCCGGCAGTGGCCCTGAGAATAGGCACATCGACGAAATGTTTAGGTTTTTCTCGACTGCCGAAAAGGCCTGTACCAGGTCGCTGACTTTGTTGACTACGAGATCCTTCAAATTTTCTGAGTTTTCGAGCCAGGCGTCAAAATTCGCCTTCTTGATCTGATCCTTTCGCAACTGGCCGTGATTTAGCGCCTTGAGCAGCGCGGCCTTGAAGATGCCTCGGTGCCTCTCGACCGCCGGGTCGATGAAGGGAGATAGGAGCCAAAATCCCTCGCCCGTGGCTGAACTCGGCACCGCGATCCCGAAGCTGTCAGCTACCGTAACAACCACCGTTTCAGATGCGGGCGTTCCCACAGCGCCTTGCTCGCCATTGTAGAAGGCCCCGCGCCCTATAGGCTTCCAGGTGACACCTTTCCCGTCGATAGGGAGCCCTGCTATATCCGGCACAGGCCCTTCCGGTCCGTCATCGAAGCTAGGAGCACCTGGGCTAGTATCACCGGCCGACTGTACCAGCAGGATTTGCCTGGGGCGAAAACCTGACAGTGCTTCGATAGGATTCATCACGAAATCCCGGTAGAATTCGTCACGTGCCATCGCCGGGTCTTCTATTGCCTCCCGTGCGTAGCCGATGAGGCGCTCCATCAGATTGAAGTAGGGTAGGACAATTGTGTCCACGTGCAGCCCGGTCGTGGCATGGAGCAATTGCGGCAGACCATTCAGATGATCGGCATGAACGTGGGAGATAAAGAGGAGGTCGAGTTTCGACCGAGCGCCGGCATTATGCAGATACTCCTTGATGCGATCGGACCGCGGGCCTGCATATTTGGACATGGCGCCGCAATCATAGACATAGCGAAGTCGGAGTTCCCCCTTCTCAAGCAACTCCGCTGAGTGGAAGAACCCCTGTCCAACCGCGTGCTGCTTCCTCAGGTTTGTCAGGCCCATTTCTACCCCCTTCGCCTTGATTTTGTATCGTTCCGACTAACATCAGGGCCAAACAACATAAAACGTGGTCAAGCGACAGCTTGGTGTACCTCGTTTGCGATGGTGGATTGCCGAGCTCAAAGCCGACTGCGAGTAAAACTTGTCTCACCGTTCCCCTATTACCAAGCACGGTCGGTGTCGGCCAAGAAATCCGTTACGCCTGATAGCTCCGTTGCCCGTTTCGCGGATTTGCGGGACGACCCAGTCCCCGTCAAGGAGATTGCGATGGACATCAAAGTGCTTAGGGCAATCGCATGCGAAAGCAGGCTCCGTATTCTCGAATACCTGAAAGATCCTGCCGCTCACTTCGAGTCGCAGGACGGATTTGACGTTGCAGTCGACGGTGTTTGGAACAAGCTGATTGCCAGGAAGCTTGGCATATCCCAGGAGTCAGTGACGGCCCATATGAAGTGCCTGGTCGAAGCCGGCTTGGTCACCGTGACGAAAGTCGGAACGCGTCGCCTCTATAGTGCTGACTCAGTTAGGATTGGTGAAACCATAGCTGCCTTGGAGAGAAGGCTGTTGTAAATTCGGCTCCTGAACCGAATATGGCCATTGATTCCTGGCTTTAGACCTATTCCATAGACATAAATTTCGAGAACGGCTAGGTCATGATCAAGGATACGTCATCGGGGGTGCATATTGATTAAGACCGCTGAATCTAGGGCTGTAGCCTACTTCAAGTTTGCAAATGAACATATGGCGTTATTTACAGTGATGATTGCGGGGATGGGACTCGTCAGCTCGCTGCTTTTTATTACTGGATATTTGATGGTATTCGATTGGCGGCTGATATGGGTCATTGAATACCAAGACCTTATCAAGATCGGCCTAATTGCTATTGTATTTGTGTTGTCATTACTGATCTCTATCAATGCGTATCTTGCGATTGGCTATGACGCGGCGTTCGGCAATGGAACGCGGAGCAAAATCGCAACGATTGTAGTTGCGTCTATGCTTATATTGACGTTTGGTGGGAAGTTTTACGGTGATTGGACATCTAAATCGCCGCAGTGGGTTTATCACTTTATACAGTTATTAACTGCTGTGACATTCTTTATGTTAGCCGTAAGGGTTGCGTCTATTGCAAATAGATCTGTAATAATGACATTTGAGAATATATTGTCTGATTCTGTAATCATCGCATTTTTTATAGGTCTTTTAGGATTTAATTTTGGCCACTACACGCGATATAGCAAAGGGTTCAGAGACACGGTTGTCCTTGATGATGCAGTTCTTAATAACACCGGGGTGATTATGTACACATCCCATGACTTGATACTTTCTACGTCAGACAATACAATTTTGATCGTGCCAGCTTCGCGCCTAAAGGAAATTCGAAGTGCCGACAATATAAAGAAATAGAGCCTCGATTGTTGCACTTGGATTTTACTCCACATCGAAGAAGCGCAATATAGCCACGTTCTTCGCTCATGGATAGCTTTCGAACTCTTCCTTGCCGTCGAAGATGGTTCGCATACCGGTCTGCTCGCAGACAACCTTGCGGGACATGCCCTTGTCCTCGAACGAGATCGATCCGTTCCGCATATCGACGTCGACCATTGTGCGCATAGCGTTCGCTGGGTCCATCAGCATCGTTCGCCAATGATCGAAGCACCACTTCACACTTTTTGAAAACTGGGACTCGATGAAAAGCTCATCGCCCTTGGACAGCGCTGACAATGGCTTGCCTTGTGCTGAGGCTGAACCTGAAATGAGAACGGCGATCATCGTTCCCAAAGCCGCGATCTGTATGATTTCCCGAAGGCTCATCCGCCTCCTCCAATCTTGGTTGAGATTGATGAGCCAGCCGTCAGTAGTAGTAGCGGCGGTTTCGGAACAGGTACATCAGGACGTACACCGGCAACCACAGAAGGCCAGAAACGATCGTCAAGATGATGTGCAGCCAGTGGGGGAACCGCTTTACCGGGCCGCCATTGCTTGATGAAGCAGCGGCAGCTGCACCGCCTGCGTTCATGAACACCTGGGGGCTGTTTCGCTGGCTCTTGAGAAGCTCGATTTCCCTCATCTGAGGGTCGAGAATCTCGCCGCAGTGCTTGCACTTCTTGGATTTGGCATTGATCGGCTCCGAGCAATACGGACACTCGATCTGACTGGTAGCTACTTCTTCCATAAAAGGCCCCTCAACGAACACGCGCATCGATGGATGCAACCCAGCGTAGGGATACAGGACCCTTGTGGATGGATCAACGAAAACCGTAGTTTTATACGGTAAAATATCTCTGCACCGTAGTTTACTCGGTTCATGGATTTTGGCGGACAGCGCACATCTGCTGCATGTCAGCGAACAATCGATTTGGTGCCGTATTGAAGGAGTTGCGAAGGCTTAGAGGCCTGACGCAGGATGACCTAGCCTTGATCACTGGCCGCTCAGTTGATGCGATATCTCAGTGGGAAAGGGGGATCAACTCGCCCAATTTCGACGCGGTCATCCGTCTCTGTGAGGCGTTGAACGTATCAGTGACAACCTTTTTTGACGGGTCCGAACGCCAGGCGTCCGATGATCGGTTCAGAAGTGAGACTGAGGCCCGGCTCTTGATTGAGGGGCTTTCCGACACGGACCTTGAAATCGCGATAGAGCAAATTCGAGCGTTAGCGAGACGGCAGTAGATGCGACTGGCATCGAGGCAACAATCGTCGCGCTCGATGCCTGATCTCAAACTGCTTCTTATGACGCAGCACCTTTCTTAAATCTGCTCCTGACTTCGGCGGAGATAGTCGTTAGCTGAGCGTCGAACGCCCCATCAATGGTCGCTGCCTTGGCCTTGTGAAGGGCATCGATCACATCATCCATGTCATCGCAGGCAATCGCATGCTTGCCTTTGGCAAGTTCCAAGGGAACCTTGCCATATTTGATTGCCAGGATCGGCTTGCCATCCGGTTCCATGGACCACCAACGGCCACGGGGTTTCCGACCCTGCTTATGGGATTCGACCAGGGTCACCTGTTTTTCGACCTGCATAACGAGCCGAAGCCGGCGTTGGGTAACAGGGTCAGGGGAACTGCGCTTCGGAGCTTGAACGAGCTTTAGACCTTCGAGTGCCATCTGTGATCTCCCTTACTGATGATCAACAGGGTCATCCGGTCACAGCGGCGAGAAGGTCAACGAGCAAGCTCATGACGTCGAACACCGAACGAGGCTTGGGGGATAGGGGATATGCCCTTTTTCTTTAGAATATAAGTTTCTAATACTCTCCCCTCCCATTATATCGATGCGAGAAAGAGTTACGAATGTATGGTCAGGGATAGGGAAAATGCCTATTTTATATATAGGCACATCTTATCCGTCACCGTCACCGAGAAACTTCTATCTCATCTCCATGATTGATGGGATTGTGGTGACGTATCCGGGAAAGAACAGTCAGGCCGTGCAATTTAATGTCATCTAATTTGTAGTACATGGGACGAGTTCCGTTGGGACCCGTTCGACGGTCCTTCTGCAAAGGCAAGAATACGTACCTGAGTAAATCGGATAGAACCTTGGTTTCATTGTCTTTGACGACATCACCAAAAGTCCTTCCAAACTGAGCTTCGAACACCGCATTATTACCCAATACGAAGTCTCGAAACTCCCGCAATTCATTTCTATGAAACCAGACGTCTGCGTTGAATTTGGCCCCATCAAAAACGGGGGTGCGCGACAGCGCTTCCTTGAGGAGGAAGACTTTCAATTTTTGGGTCGATGTGAGGAGCATCGCCTCCCCGTCGGAAGCCAGTTGCGCTTGCAGAACTGATCGATCAGCCTCGGTGAATCTCGTGTCGACGACACGTTCGAACATCCGTACCTTGTCGCGGAGCCGCTTTTCCCTGTCCAGCTCAATTAGTCCGGGAAAAATCTCTCTGCGGTAGAAGCGCTCGATATAGATCCTACGAAGGCTATCCGTTTCTGAGAGGGTCAGTTTTTCGTCGGATTTCTGCTTGCTCGTGAGCAAGCCGATTTCATAGTCGTTAAGCTGAGGTGCATTCATCAACCTCTCTGTGTATCGATCGTTCGTCTCACCTTTGCCGTCTTTGATATAGCCCGATCCAAGAATCGACAGGTCCTTGCTGGTCCTAACTACATTGAACTCCCATCCCAACCGACGCTTGTATTCCAAGAAATTCTGACGAAGCTGGTTCTTGGAAGCTCTCTGCAGGGCGTGAACCGGCAAGGCAAGTTTGAGCAGATCATCATCGGGATCAAAATCTACGATTCCATCGTCATCGTAGTTTTTAAGGTACGAGAATATGGGGGACTCGCGAAGTTCCTCTTTCATTACCTCGATGTCGGTCTCTAATTTTTGGGTTTGCGGGGTCAGATACAACTTGATCCGGCCTGGATCTCGAACGCGCGCGAGCTGCTGATCGCAATCAAGATGGCTCGTGGTCGTGGCCTGAAAGAACCCATAGACGATGTCAAAATACTTTTCTCTATTTTCAAAACGTATGTCGATACCAGAGCTAAGCACCGGCGACGACAGCACGAGCTGATATCGACGCGATTGTGCGAGCGGATCGGTTATGAACGCCGAGGCGGCGTCCCCTTTGATTTTCGCCGTATCGGCAGTGATACTTACAAATCTTATCTCTGGGTCATTCACCGCGACCGCTGCAGATAGGGAGTCAATGAAGGCTTTGCTGTTTGAGACGACGTAGCAGCGCTGCTGATCCCTAAGGTTTGTCACTAGGTCGCCGACAAGATGATTAAGCGATTGAAAATATTCAACCGATCGGGCGACGGGTTTGTGTTGATTGAGCACAATCGAGATCGGCCGCATCGCGTGCCGATTGAACCAATCGGCCATGAAGGCGTAGGATAACCAGGAGAGATCAGCATCTAGTGCCAAGACATTTGATGCCCTTCTGACGATGCTTATCAGCTGCCGCACAATTGCTGGGCGCTTGTCCGACATCGTCTCTGAGAAGAAGTGCGCTAGGACCTGCTCCGACTCATCAATAAAGACGTAATCGTATGGCTTTTTCAGATCTATGGTGCCTAGGCTGTCGAGGCAGACACCGAAACGGTCCTGATTTGAAGCCGCGCCCTTTGCCTTGACGTCGAGATAGCAATTCAGCTCCAAACGCTTACACATAGCTCGCACTAGTGAGCGGCGATGGCCAATTACAAGAATTCGCGCACTGGGAGCGTTTTGTGCCATTTCCACCAACGAATATGTCTTGCCAGACGACTTGGGGCTTTTGACAAAGGTCAAGCCTGTGCCAGGCTTGATGCCGCCTAGATGGTAGTTGTCCCGCAGATCGATATCTGCGCGCGAAAGTGCCGCTTTCGCCGTTTCCGATACCCAGTTTGGAACCTTCAGTTCCTCTCCTGCCTTCAGGCGGAGAACTGCCTTCTCAAACGCATTGAAATCATAACTCGGTGCGTTCCAGCGCTCTGTAAACATCTTCTTGCAAGCAAAGCAGTACACATTGCGTCTGCCGGTCGACGTCACATTGAAAACCGCCGACGGGTTCTTGTCTTCATGAAATGGACAAAAGATCGAGGTCGTGGAGATGATATCCCTCGCTGGCAACTCTTGGCTCTCTGCTGTCCGAATGAGTTGGTCAAGGTTCAGAATGCCTGGGGCAGATTGCGAACGTCCCTCATGACCAAGTGGGACATTGGAATGGGTTTTCGCTTCAGCGGCCTCCGCAATCAACTCATCCACGACATAAGCCGGTAGCCCATTGTTGAACGTCCACACGTTGGCATTGGTGTTGCCATAGAAAAGGTTGGCACTGGTTGTCGTTCTAGAATCGCCGGATAAGCGGCTCGCGAGGGACGATGCCAATGCTTCGATCGTCTCGTAAGAATCGATAGGGTTCTCTAAGACAAAGATAATACGAAATCGATTGTTGTCGTCCGTGTGGCTACATGTCGTATAAATGATAGTGGCGTACTTGGTGACCAATTCATGTTGCATCGCCTCATCGAGCGTCATTCCGTCGTCTACATCAACAGAGACGATACTAGCTTCGATGAAGTTTTTCTTCGCCCGCGAATTACCTTCAAAAATATATGAGTAAGCGTATCCGGACGCTATGCTCTCTGCGAGTTCCGTTGCATCGAAGATAGCGGGACAAAAATGAACGTAATTGTAGCTGCTTTTCGAGTCGTTCTTGTTAACTAGCTTTTTGTTGATCGAGACATTAAGGGGTTGGGAAAGCCATTCCGCCATAGGCAGCTCCTTTGTCTTGAAAGAAAGCGATAGCTGTCGCTGCCAAGCCGATTGGATTAGCGGCGAAGGGATCTTCAAAAACTCTAGGCAGGGATCGATTGAGGCTTGGATAGCATCGATTGAGGCTTGGATAGCAGGGTGACTGCTAGGCAGCTTTGGCCAGGAGCATTTCTGACTCCGGCTATCAGAAAGCGGAGAGAGGGAAGAAGGCGACAAAAGGAGTTGAAAACTGAGACGGGCAGATCGCTTGAATTGACCAATAGGCGATGTGTTTGCTCGTTCAGTATATCCAAACTAGACCCCCCGGCTGCTGGTTCGCCCCAAATGGGTGCGCCGCTCGTCAACTTCCAGTAGTGAAGCGAAAAATATCGACTACAACCTGAATTGGCCCGCTAGCACTACGTTGCCGAAACCGCCAAAATCAGCGATCGCATCGCCCTCAAAAATGGAGTGTGTCGATGTGGATGACCGTTCAAGCCTACGTCCTGGTCGAGCAGCTCGAGCTTCCCGAAGAAGCGCTGACCCTGACTAAGGGCACTATGGTTTTTCAATGCGTTCAGGGCACGTATGGCTTGGTCGATTCAGACACTCGAATGACCGGTAGGCCGCATATCGCGATTACGTTCGATCCTGATGGTGGCTACCCGTTCTATGCAGTGCCGCTTTCGATGCTTCGCCCCGTCTAGATGCTCGGTTGAAGAAGTGACTTAACCGACACTCCTAGGTTGGTTGACGTTACGTTAGTCGTCACTAATTTGCCGGCAAGCTCTCCGCTTGATTTGCCCAATCTCCAAGCCGTTGACAGAGCCCAGCGCCAGCTGCGTCGATCCCGCCAACCCCAAGATGCAGCTGGCGCGCCCTTCATACCAGGGGGCGAAGGCCGCCCGCATCTCCTAAATGAAGTGCGGATGGCCACGGTTGATGAGCTATCTAGGATGGAGAGAGCCTCTTACGGGCACTCAGGAAGACTTAGGAGATTATTCGGTTCATCCCCGTCCTCTTCCGTCTTCAGGTACTTGTTGCCGTAGCGGCTTACCGCGACCTTGACCCACACTCGGTCTCCCCTGGGCCGCTCGACATAGAACTGCCATTCGTTCCGCGCGATCTTGGAAATTGCGTCATCAAGAGACAGTTTCCACTGAGATGTGACGAAACCTCCGACGTGGGTGATCGCGTGATAGGGGTCGAGACGCGGGTTCTTATTAATGCACTTGATCTGCGCAGTGCTTGCCATTTTGGCCGTGTACGAGCTGACACGAATAGCTCTCGATGAGTTTCGACGATCATCATGCAGTGCCTGGATATCTAGATCCCTGATCGAAAGCCGTTCCTTGATGGGTTGAAGCCGTTTCTCGTCGGCAATCAGCCTCTCGAAATCCTCACTGGTTTCATTGGTCAAAATCCAGATCGAGTGAATGTGAGGGTTTTCAAGCTGTCCCATCGACTTCCAGTATCTGGAACCGTTCATATCCAGACAACCGATCGCTAGAGGTCTAACAGGATCGAACGAGGGGCGATGATAATTGCTTCCCAGCATCTGACGACAGATTAGGTTGTACAGGTCCGTGAACCTATCCAGCTCCGACTTCTCAACCCTTTGTTCGAAACCTTCGGCATCTTCATGCCGATTGGTGCGAGCATTCTGGTCGAACGAGATCGTGATGAAAAACCCGTTACGTCTTTTGAACTGCTGTGACGGCTCGAACCTGTCTTTGTGCTCGGAGATGAACTGATTGATCCTGTCATCGAACCAGCATGCATATTGAGACGTGATTGATCGTGGATTGCTTCTGTGACTGCTTTCTAACACTTTTGACCTTCTGTCATGGGAATATAAACCCACCAGCTTGGCGGGTGAAAATTGGATTTGGGTAAGGGAAGTCGTACGAGGATAGCCGTCAGTACGGTTCAAATACCGATGTAATAGGGAAAAATGGGTAAGGGTTCTAAGCGGTTCTAGCTGTTCTAAGGATAAGGACCGGCGAAGCCGGCACGACTATTTAGTCGTGAGAACAGGCCGACAGCCTCAGCCACGAAGAAATTTCGTCACTGAGCTGGAGCAGGCTCGTTTAACACTTCGTCCCACGCACTGGATGGGCCAAGTGGCATTCCCCGGTCACTGCCCGAAATTGCACCGCTCGCGTCCCTGAGAAACTCAGCCTCGAACTTGGTGGGATCGTCGTTTTTAATGATCACCCTTCGTGATGTTCCATCCACCAGATCGACTATGAAGGTGCGATTGTATCGCTTTGCCTCGAAATTCGATCGATCAATCGTTTCGAGGAGCTGTTGCCTTTCATGCGGATCGAGCCCCTCGTCGTCAAGAAAGTCGGTGACCTTGACCATTTTCGGGCGTGCACCTCCTATTGCAAGCCGCAATGAGCTGATCATTGTTCGGAGACGATTTGCTACGGCTGCGCGGCGTTCGAATATGTCGGGCGCCGACATGTCCTGAATTCCTTCGATCAACGCCACGAGTTCGGTTGCAGTTATCGCTGGCATTGTATGACGCGCCGACATCTGGGCACGAAGTTCCTCAATGTGTCCCTGACATTCGGTGATCTGACGTTCACACTCGTCAAGCTTGTCCCTGATGAAATTCGTAGATGCCCCTGGTTCAGTGAGCAGTTCGAATATCTTCTCACGCTTGGCTTTTAGCTGGTGCAGCTTCTCTTCAATGACCGCAATTTGCTGTTCAAATGATGCACGATCCGACGTTTCAGCTGCTGCCTTCAATGTGGCGGTGAGGTCAATCTCCCTGACGAAATAAAGGAATGAAGTCTCGAAATCGGCGTATCTCCAACTGCTGCTTTCGCATCCCATTCTGCGTACGGCATTGGTACACTTGAGCGATTGCGTTCCCTTGGGAGGTTGCCCTTTGTGGACAAACCTCATGGGCGCACCGCAATAGTCGCACTTAGCAATCTTGGTGAAAATGTTGCGATACTCGGGGCCTTTGCGCCCAGCACCATCGACCCGTCTCTTGCGGCGAGACGCCTGCACCCTGAGGAACTGGTCCTCTTCTATGATCTTTGGAAAGTAGTTGGGTATCGGATCGCCATGCGGGATGCGTTCCCCCTGCTCATTGTAGCGATGGGGTTGGAACTCTCCCAAAACAGCTTGGCTGTTGAGAATCTTGGTGATGTAGGACTCGTGCCAACCGTTTGACTTCGTGAACGTCGGTTCGTTTGCCTCATTGAGGTGCCTTGTAATTGTGAACGAGCCATGCCCTGCATCTGCCATCTGGAAAATCTGGCGGATGATTTCGGCACGGTCAGGGATCACATCAAAGCTTGTGTGGTCTTCCCGCAACGACAGCCACGCCGGTGCAACCTTGGTGAGTTTCTTGTTGCCTGCATTCTTCCGCTTATTTTCCCAAGCGGCACCAACACGCACGCTCTTCGTTTTGGACTCCTCATATGCGCGACTGAGAACCAGGACCGAGTAGAGGATGTCAGCGACCGTAGTATCGCCGGCTTTGTAGACGTGATTGTCAGCTAGGGTGACGACGTTGATCCCGCTCTTCACTATGTCGAAGAACACGGGCACGGAATCGAGCACCTGTTGGCGGCTAATGCGGTCCAACGACTCCACCAGAAAGTAGGATCCCTTGGCGATCACACCGCTTTTCACCAAACCTAGAAATCGGCCGAGTGACCCAGATGTTACATTCGCGCCCTTAAATGCCGATACACCAATGTCCTCAAGCCTGAAGTTTTCAACCAGCTGTAGCCCATGCTGCTCAGCATAGTGCTTTGAGGCCTGCTCCTGCCTGCGGAGACTGTCGCCTCGCAATTGAATGTCGGTGGACATTCGAATGTAGGAATATGCCAGCGGTTTAGAAGCATCTGAAGCCATGAGAGCTATTTAGACCGGTCTCGGTACAAGCTCAACGAGAGTATGAGTCATTATCAGGCCCCCTGGAATTTGGGGCATAATCTACTTTCCCATTTGCCATCGTATGCAGATATCTAATATCTGATACTTAGGCGGCAGCGTTTTGATCCGGAACGGCGCACTCACCGCTGAGTTCGTTCTCCAGCAAGCTTACCCCCACTCCCACAAGATAGGCTATGCGCACTAACGGCACGCTTCACTTCCAATTCAGTGATGGGGATATGTACTCCTGTACTGTCGATGAACTTACGCATTTGAGAAGTCAGATGTTCCGTAATGAGGAATTGGCAGCGCGGGTATCCCTATCGTTCTGCTTGTCCATCATGGCTCACGAAAGTCGCTTTAAACTGGGTGCTTCGATCATGCGCACCATCAGAGATATGGAGCGTGACAGCAACGATATGCGCACTAAACCAGCGGCGCCGTTCAAGCGGCCGCCCCTATTAGGTCTTTGGCACAAACACTTCTTCGACGCGCGTTTCTTGGCAGGCAATTATTTGCTCGCCGCTTCGACGCGAGAACGCGTAAATCATGTGATGGAAGCGATTCGACTGTCGGAAGGTCAGCCGAAAGAAACGATACTTTCTCGGTTGGTTGCTGCTGGCTGGACTGAGCCTGTTGAAAGGCGCTTCGCCGAAGGGAAGGCGACCGGAGAATGGGTGGTCTACCTGCCGCGAGACGGCAAGAACTATTACTTAGCCTGTTCAAAACACCGCAGGTCACCTGACGAGCAATACCAGCTTCTCGATGGCATCCTTGCAACCTGCACAATCGACTTCCCGGAGCTAGGCGCCTGGCTGGAAGTGGCTGCCAGAAATTCAAACCTTCACGATGAGTTGTGACCCCGGGCGTTGGTTCAAGCGAATGACTCACGCCTGTCAGGTAAATGGGGGGGGAATGTGACGACGGAAACAAAGATAGGCAGCAAGTTCAAGGCGCACTGCTCGAACTGCCGCGGTGATCGCAACTGCGATGTACTGGGATATCACTCAGTACGTGGAGAGGACGGGGGCGGATATTATCAATGGCACACAGAATGGTACCTGCTCGTATGCCGTGGCTGTGAGCATGTGTTTGCTCAAACGGTCAGCACCAATTCTGAAGACTACCATCAGTACTATAACGAAGCCGGTGAAGCAGAGACAGAGCACAAAGAGACAATCAATAGCTGGCCAGCGAAGTCCAAACGTGAACGGCCAGAATGGCTGAGCAGCGGCGGCATCACGATTGATACTAAGGGCATCGACGATCTCGATGCGGCGTTGCTCGAGTTATATGGCGCTCTTGATCACGATTTGGACAGGTTAGCTGCTATTGGCATCCGAACGTGCTTCGATATTGCCGCCGAGGTGCTTGGAATAGACGCGAATCGGCCCTTCCAGAAGAAACTGGGTGAAATGGTCGATAAGAAGTTGATCAAGGATTCAGAGCGGGAGCACCTCGATGTTCTCGTTGATGCCGGAAGTGCTTCAGCGCATCGTGGTTGGAAACCGTCCACGGAAGACCTCAACGTGCTGATGGATACTCTCGAAGGCTTCATCTATGATTCTTTTGTTGTCCCGAGTAGGAAGAAAGCCGCAGCGGAAAAGATCGCCAAGGTGAAGAGAAAAGTTCCTCCGCGATCGCCGAAGAAAAAAACATCCAAGGAACAACCAACGATACCCGAATAGTCAGGTTAGTACCGACTTGCGTATGCCCTGCCCTTGCGGCATCGTCCTGTGACATCGGGAGTTGGGTCATGCTTTCGCTTGTTGTGTACTTTTTCTCATCTGGGATTGGACAGGCGCTCACAATCGCAGCGATTACAGCGGCGGTAGGCCGAACGCTGACGGCGCGCGGAAAGCTGGCTTGGGCTGTTTCCCACCAGCACTTCTATCGGATGCCCCGCTTTCGCGATGACGGCTTCTTCCCTGTTCGAACTCAACAGATATGGTTTCAGAACCTAGGACGTGCGCCTGTCGAAGGTATTGAGATCGTGCTGAACTGGAAGCCCCAACACTATGAGATTTGGGATCCAAGAAAGTATGAGGAAGTCATCATGCCCGACGGGCGCTTTGCCCTTATGGTCGACTCATTGTCAGGAAGGGAGCGCTTTACGCTGTCAATGATTGACACGATCAACGACCTACCCGGTATCATGAATGTCCGCACCAAAAGCGGAGAGGTGAGGAATCTCATTATGGCGCCACAAAGGGTTTGGCCGAACCGAATTCTGTGGCTTGTGGCTGCCCTGCTTCTGATTGGGATAACCACGGGTGTATATCTTGCCCTTCAATGGTTGATACCCAGCGCCCTAGCGGCTTTTGCGAAACTACCCTACCCGTCAAGCGGACTCTAAAAGTGAACCAAATTCCCACTTGGGTCGCAGTGCTTCAAGGATTGACGGTCCCGGCTGTTGCCTCGATCGCAGCCTTAGTTGCATTTCTTCAATGGCGAACCGCTCACCAAAAGGTTGTTCTAGACCTCTTTGAAAGGCGACTTCGGGTGTTTGAAGAGGTCAACGAGGCAGTTGGAAACTTCATCGCAGGCACCGGCAATCTCACGCATTTCAACTGCCAAGTGCGGCTTCAAACGGCGTGGTCGAATTCCCAGTTCCTATTCGGCCCAGAAGTGAGCGAACAGATAGAGCGATTTCAAAGCCTTGCATCCCAGATGTCTCGGATTGGTCGGAGGCTTGAAGCAAGCAGTGTTTCCGCTGCGGAGCGTGATGCCCTGATCGACGAACAGGTGGAACTCGATAAGAGGTTGTCCCAATGGAAGGAGCCATGGACGAAAGTTTGCATTCCTTACATGAGGATGGCTCAAAGGCGAGTCAGAACACCAGTTGAGTGGTTCCACGATCGAAACGAGCTCCGAAAGAGCTTTGGAAATTAATGAGATAGTCTGTCCAAGTGGGGGGCGCCCATGAACTTGGGCGATCTCGATCACCTCGCTTAGACATTCGCTAGGTGAAATTAATCCGGCTCACTATCTGCATGCCGACCTTGCCCGGCGCGACCATCACCTGCACGTCGACGGGAACCGCCTCGATACCCTGGAACGCGACAGTGCGCACGCGCGAAACCATGCTGCCCCTCCCTGTAGCGCAGCTCGTCCTTCAGGACGCACGGCTGCACCGTGGCAAATTCATGCACGTTTGTTTCGAAATCCGGCGGGCGCTACCCCTCGTCCGCGTAATCGGTTCGTCAAAGACCCGACAAGACAAGCATAGATTGTAGGAGTACGCAAGAACATTTAGGGAACATGTTGCCGGTGCGGTGCAACTTCGCCTTGCGTTAACCTTGATGCGTGGCCTGATTGCCGCTGCGGCATTAGCGATAGGGAATATTAAGCGCTGGTGCGCCAGTGTGGTGCCACAAACAGGGGCAATCGATCCACATGATGCGCAAGCCGTCATTGCGAAAGGTCGGGCGGCGGGCCGTTCTCAGGGGGCGCGACGCAGCCACAATTGCCGAGTTCGAGGCCAGGCTCGAAGCGCAGGCTGCGCTGATCCGCGAGCAGGCCGCCTCACTGGCGCACAGCCAGAAGATCTTCGACCGCGCCTCGGCGGCCGCCCGCATCGGCGTGTGGCAATGCAACCTCGCCGACCAGGCGCTGCAATGGACCGACGTGGTCTACGACCTCTTCGACCTGCCGCGTGATGCAGCGCTCGACCGTGGCGAAATCGTCAAGTGTTATACGGCCGCCTCGGCAGCGGAACTGCAGGTCAGGCGCAGCAAGGCGATCGAGGACCGCACCGGCTTTGGCCTCGACGCCGAAATCGTCACGGCGAAGGGCAACCGCCGCTGGATCCGCATCACCGCCAGCGTCGAATGCGAGGATGGCGTCGCTGTGCGCATCTTCGGCATGAAGCAGGATATCACCGAAGAGAAGATCCTGGCCGACCAGACCCGCTATCTCGCCGAG
This sequence comes from Aminobacter sp. UC22_36, assembly GCF_044056035.1. Taxonomy (NCBI): domain Bacteria; kingdom Pseudomonadati; phylum Pseudomonadota; class Alphaproteobacteria; order Hyphomicrobiales; family Phyllobacteriaceae; genus Aminobacter; species Aminobacter sp. UC22_36. Next base: position 186,211 of record NZ_CP171996.1, on the reverse strand, counting down.
TTCGACGTCATGACCGGCCTCGCCAACCGCAGCCAGTTCCAGTCGAAACTGTCGGGATTGACGGCGTGCGACAATGACCGCCCCGCGCTCGGCGCGCTGCTGCTCGTCGACCTCGACGGCTTCAAGCAGATCAACGACACCTTCGGCCATGTTGTCGGCGACGAGTGCCTCAAGGAAGTGGCCCGGCGCCTCGAGGCCGCCTGCGCTGGTGTGGAGCTCGTCTCGCGCATCGGCGGCGACGAGTTTGCCGTGCTGGTGGGGATGCAACTCGACCTTGCGGCGATTTCGGAACTGGCGCGCGACATCATCGACAAGCTCGGCAAGCCGGTCGACCATGGCGGCCGGCCGCTGAAGCTCGGTGCGTCGGTGGGCATCGCGCCGTTTGAAGCCTGCACGCCTTCGGAACTTCTGGTGCGGGCCGACACGGCGCTGTACCAGGCCAAGTCCGCGGGGCGCAACACGTTCCGGATATTCAAGGCGACCGACACGATCGGCATGCGCAACCCGCGTGCTGCCTGATGTCAGGGGGTTGTCCCAGACGGCTCGGGCTGGTACTGGGCCCGCGAGCCTTCAATGGCATAAGCATTCGCGGGACATGAACATGGGCACAGTCAAGTCCGCAGACAGATAGGCCGCAACGACACCGATACGTTGTTGCGGCGCCCTGCCCCTCATCCTTCAAGACACGAAGTGGCAGATCGCCGCCAGATGAAATTCATTTGAGCGGATGCTTTGTCATGCCCAAGCGAAACTCTCCCGCGTGGAGTTATTCCCTGCCAGCGGCCCTTTTGCTGATGGCGCCTTTCGACATCCTGGCCTCGCTGGCCATGGATATCTATCTGCCGGTCGTGCCGGCGATGCCCGCGATCCTCGGCACGACATCAGACATTGTCCAGCTGACGCTGAGCCTCTACATGATCGTGCTCGGGTTGGGGCAGGTCGTCTTCGGCCCGGTCTCCGACAGGATCGGCCGTCGGCCGGTGCTGATATCAGGCGCAGTGCTGTTCGCAACAGCCTCGTTCCTGCTCGCTGGCACCTCGTCGGCGGCATTGTTTGTCGCCTTGCGTGTGGTGCAGGCGCTGGGCGCGTCGGCAGCGCTGGTCGCGACATTCGCCACGGTTCGCGATGTCTACGCCGACCGCGCTGAGGGCGCCGTCATCTATGGCCTGTTCAGCGCCATGCTGGCGTGCGTGCCGGCGCTCGGCCCGATCGCCGGCGCGCTGATCGCCAGAGGCTTCGGCTGGCGGGCGATCTTTGTCGCGCTCGGCGTCCTCGCCGTGGTTGCCGTGCTGAACGCGTTGCCGCGCTGGCACGAGACACGGCCCGCGCCGGGAGGCATGGCCCGGCTGGCGTTCCTGCCAATCCTGAAAAGCCCGGCCTTCTGGGTCTATACGCTGGGCTTCAGTGCGGCGATGGGGGCGTTCTTCGTCTTCTTCTCGACAGCGCCGCGCGTGCTGATCGACCGTGCCGGCTTCTCCCAGCTCGGCTTCAGCCTCGCCTTCGCCACGGCGGCCGTGGCGATGATGGTGACCACGCGGTTCGCCAGGCTGTTCGTGGCGCGCTGGGGCATCGCGGGCAGCTTGGCACGCGGCATGGTCATGCTGCTCGTCGGCGCCGCCTTGCTCGTTTGCGGGCAGTTCTTCGCCGCGCCGTCGTTCGCAAGCTTCGTCGTGCCGATGTGGGTGATTTCAACAGGCATCGTCTTCGCCGGTTCGGTGACGGCGAATGGCGCGCTGCAGGAGTTCGGGAATGCGGCGGGCACGGCCGTGGCGCTCTACTTCTGCGTCCAGAGCCTGATTGTTGGCGTCGTCGGTACGCTTGTGGTGGTCATGCTCGGCGGCGACACGGCTTGGCCGCTTGCAGCATATTGCGCGGGCATGGCTGTCGCGACGCTGGGCGGCCTCAGGCTACTCGGGAGACACTAGCAAAAAGTGGGATCGGGCCGCTCAAGCCCGCTTCTTCTCCACTGCGTCCCAGAACAGCGCGGCGATGTCGGCGCCACCAAACTTCTTGACCTCGCGGATGCCGGTCGGCGAGGTCACGTTGATCTCGGTCATGTAGTCGCCGATGACGTCGATGCCGACGAGGATGAAACCGCGTTCGCGCAAGGACGGTCCGATGCGGGCGCAGATCTCGCGCTCGCGAGCCGTGAGTTCTGTCTTTTCGGCGCGGCCGCCGGCATGCATGTTGGAACGGGCGTCGTGCTCGGCCGGCACGCGGTTGATGGCGCCGGCAGGTTCGCCGTCGATCAGGATTATGCGCTTGTCGCCCTTGCGCACGTCCTCGAGGTAACGCTGGACGATGTAGGGCTCGCGGAACAACTGGCCGAACATCTCAAGCAGTGAGGACAAATTGCGGTCGACCTCGTGCAGGTGGAAGATGCCGGCGCCGCCATTGCCGTAGAGCGGCTTGACGATGATGTCGCCGAACTCCTTGCGGAAGGCCGCTACCTCTTGTGGGTCCTTGGTGATCAGCGTCTCCGGCATCAGGTCGGCGAATTCGGTGACGAAGATCTTTTCCGGGCTGTTGCGCACCCAGGCCGGGTCGTTGACGACCAGCGTCTTCGGATGGATGCGCTCGAGCATGTGGGTGGTGGTGATGTAGTTCATGTCGAAGGGCGGATCCTGGCGCAGCAGGATCACGTCCATCTCAGAGAGGTCGGTACGGACCGGTTCGCCCAAGGTGAAGTGGTCGCCCTTGATGTCGCGCACCTCAAGCTTTTCGATGCGGGCGAAGACCTTGCCGTCGCGCATCGACAGCCGGTCCGGCGTGTAGTGGTAGAGCTGGTGGCCGCGGCGCTGCGCCTCCAGCGACAGCGCGAACGACGTGTCGCCGGCGATCGAGATGGTTGCGATGTGGTCCATCTGGACGGCGATCTTGAGCGGCATGGAGGTCTCCGGCGCGGCTGGTCGATGGTGTTTGCGCGGCAACCGGACAGTCGATCCCGCGCTTTGGTGACGAGGATGTAGCGATTTGCCGGCCTTATGCAATGGCGCGGCGGCGTCGTGGCTTTGAAGGCGCCGCTATATGGCCCAAAGGCGTGTCGCAGGCCGTTGAAAATGCGCGCGCGTCATGGCGAAACCGGCTGGCGGTGAAACCGGTTTCGACGCGGTGTCGAAATCCGGACAGCGGGCGGATTGAATACAATTCCTAAACGCTTTGCTGGCAATGTGCTGCAACGATTTCAAACATCAGCAGAACAGAGACACAGCATGCCAATCGGCGTCAGCCATTCGGACAGGGATACGGCGGATCTGGCCTTCACCGACGCCTTGACCGGGCTCGGCAACCAGCGCCGGTTCTTCGACAAGGTCGAACGGCTGATCGGCGACCGCGCCGAGGACCCGGCACCCTTCACCGTCGGCATTCTCGATCTCGACGGCTTCAAGCCGATCAACGACCTGTTTGGCCACCGTGCCGGCGACGACATCCTGATCCAGGTGGCAATGCGCCTGCGCGCCGCTTGCGACGGCTATTCGGCGGTGGCGCGCATCGGCGCCGACGAATTCGCCTTTCTTTACCCGCTGGTGTTTTCTGAGGATGCTGCAGCCGATAAGGCCCGCATGCTGATCGAGATCCTGTCGGCGCCCTACGATGTCGGCGAGCGCACGGCGCGCCTGTCGGCCTCGGTCGGCTGCTCGCTGTTTCATTCGGCCGACGACACCACAGAGAGCTTGGTGCGCAAGGCCGAGACCGCACTCTACCATGCCAAGCGCTCGGGCCGCGGCCGCGTCGTGGTCTATACCCGCGAGATGGAAGAGGCGGCAAAGCGCGTCACCCGCATCGAACAGGCGCTGCGCCGTGCCGTTGCCGCCGGCGAGGTGGCGCCGCATTTCCAGCCGATCGTCGATCTCAACACCCGCCGCACCATTGGCTTCGAGGCGCTCGCCCGCTGGACCGACCGCGATCTCGGCTTCGTGTCGCCTGCCGTGTTCATCCCGATCGCCGAAGAGCGCGGCATCATCGGCCCGCTGTCGCAGCTGGTGCTGCGCAAGGCGGCAGAAGCGGCGCGCAGCTGGCCCAAGGAGATGTTCCTCTCCTTCAACCTGTCGCCGTCGCAGCTGGTCGACCAGAACACCGGCCTGCACATCTTGTCGATCCTCGAGCGTACCGGCTTCGACCCGCGCCGCCTCGAGATCGAGATCACCGAGACCGGCCTGATGACCGATCCCGCTTCGGCGGAAAAAATCGTTGAGGATCTTCGCCGCGTCGGCATCCGCGTCTCGCTCGACGATTTCGGCACCGGCCAGTCGTCGCTCGGGCGCCTGCGCGAGTTCCGCTTCGACAAGCTCAAGATCGACCGCGCCTTCGTCGCCTCGATCCTTGAAGATCGTCCGTCCGAGCATATCATCCGCGCTATCCTGGCGATGTGCGAAGGCCTCGGTATGGATGTCGTTGCCGAAGGCATTGAAATGGAAGCGCAGGCAGAACGTCTGACGCAGTTCGGCTGTGCCGGCGGGCAGGGCTATCTGTTCGGCCGTCCCGCCGACGCCGATGCGACACTTGGCTATCTCCGCGATCGCAGCGTACCTTACGCTCGGGCCGTCTGAGCTCCTTTGCCCTTCGCACGCTGAGGCCTATGCCATTCCGCCTGTACCATTCCTATTGAAGCGGAATGGGCTCCATTTTCTTACTGGAGCATGATCTTTTCCGAAAACCGGTTCCCACTTTTGGGCATCATGCTCTAATAACGGAGGCGTACCCTGCCTGTTTGTGGTGGGCGCGGTGCGAGGGAAAGTTCATGATGCCATCGGCACGATTTCCTGATCTCGAGGGCCAGTCGGTGCTGATCACCGGCGGCGGCTCCGGCATTGGCGCCGCCCTGACCGAAGCCTTTGCCCGGCAGGGCGCGAAGGTTGCCTTCATCGACATTGCCTCCAAGCCGAGCCTAGAGCTGTGCGACGAGATCGAGCAGGCGACTGGCAACCGGCCGCTCTATCTGCACGCCGATCTGCGCGACATCGCCGAATTGCGTCGTGCGGTTGCCCGCGCCGAGGAGGAGCACGGCTCGGTGACGGTGCTGGTCAACAACGCCGCCAACGACGTGCGCCACGAGGTATCGGACGTCACACCAGAAAGCTGGGACGACAACCAGGCGGTGAACATCAAGCCGCACTTCTTCACCATCCAGGCGGTGGCGCCAGGCATGGTCAAGGCCGGCGGTGGCTCGATCATCAATTTTAGCTCGACCTCCTACATGCTCAATATCGGCACCATGCCGGCCTATACCGCTGCCAAGGCGGCGATCGTCGGGCTGACCAAGGGACTTGCTGGCCGCTACGGTCCCGACAACATCAGGGTCAATGCGGTGGCGCCGGGCTGGGTCATCACCGAGCGCCAGCGCGAATTGTGGGTCAGCGAGACGTCGCTCAATGAACACATCGCCCGGCAGTGCATCAAGAAGATGATGCTGCCGGAGGACATGGTCGGCACGGTGCTGTTCCTGGCGTCCGACGCTTCGAAAATGCTGACGGCACAGACGCTGATCGTCGATGGAGGTATCTTGTGAGTGCCACGCCAACCATCGCTGCCGCCGACTGGGGCACCACGCGCCTGCGCGTTTGGCTGCTCGACGCCACCGGCGCGGTGCTGGACGAGCGCCGCAGCGACGAGGGCCTGCTGACGGCGCAGCACAAGGGCTTTGCCAATGTGCTCGACCGGCATCTCCAGGACATGGGTGCCGGCAAAGACCTGCCGGCGATCGTCTGCGGCATGGCCGGCGCCCGCCAGGGCTGGGTCGAGGCGCCCTATGTCGATGTGCCGGCGTCGCTCAGCGACATTCTCGGTGCCGCCGTGCCGGTTCCGGGTACGGACCGCGACGTCCGCATCGTGCCGGGGCTGGCCCAGCGCAATCCGCGTACGCCCGATGTCATGCGTGGCGAGGAAACCCAGCTTGCCGGCACAGCCAAGCTGATCGGATCGGGCAGCCATCTCGTCTGCATGCCCGGCACGCATTCGAAATGGGTGATCGCCGAGGGCGGCGCGATTTCAGGCTTCGGCACCTGGCCGACCGGTGAGATGTTTTCGGTGCTGTCTGAGCATTCGATCCTGCGCCACTCGATCGGCGACAAGCCGGCGGTGGTTTCGCCCGACAGCCAGGTGTTCCGCGACTGGTGCCAGGAGGCGCTGTTCGACGGCGACATCGCTTCGCGGCTGTTCGGCATCCGTGCCTCAGGCCTGCTTTCCGGGCTCGGCCAGGACGATGCGGCGGCGGCGCTTTCCGGCCTGCTGATCGGCGCCGAGATCGCCTCGGCTGTCCGGCGCTTCGGACGGCGTGGCTCACCCGTCGTGCTCGTCGTTTCCGGTGCGCTGGGTGCACTCTATGCCGAGGCAATGCGCCTCGACGGCATCGCGGTGACTGTCGCCGATGCCGATGAAGCCGTGCTGGCCGGGCTGGTGGCGGCTGCCCGCCGCAACAGGATGCTGGCCGAAGGAGTGGCCTCATGAGCGCGACCGCACCATTCCCTGAGCTTGGCCGTGGGCTGGTCGCCATCCTGCGCGGACTGAAGCCTGAGGAAGCGCTCGAGGTTGGCCGCGCCGTCTTCGATGCCGGCATCGAGGCGATCGAGGTGCCGCTCAATTCGCCCGATCCGTTCCGCTCCATCGAGATCCTGGCCCGGGCGCTGCCCGCGGCACTTGTCGGCGGCGGCACGGTGGTATGGGCCAAGGATGTCGACCGGCTCAACGACGCCGGCGGGCGGCTCCTTGTCAGCCCCAACATTGACGCCGAGGTGATGGGCCGCGCTGGTGTGCACAAGATGGTGACAATGCCCGGCGTGTTCACGCCGACCGATGCCTTCCTGGCGCTGCGCCTGGGGGCTTCGGCGCTGAAGTTCTTCCCTGCCAGCGTGCTCGGTCCGGGTGGCATTTCTGCGATCCGCGCCGTGCTGCCCAGGGAGACGCAGGTTGGTGTCGTCGGCGGCGTGTCGGAGGTCGATTTCGCCGCCTATGCCAAGGTCGGCGTGCAGCTGTTCGGCCTCGGCTCCAGCCTCTACAAGCCCGGCATGAACGCTGCCGAGGTCGGCGAACGTGCCCATGCCGCCGTCGCCGGCTGGGATGCCATCGGCAAGGCAGGGTGACATGGCGGCCACCATCCTGTCCGACGAGGTGTGCGAGCTTGGCGAGGGGCCGACCTACGATCCGGCCACCGACACGCTCTACTGGTTCGACATCCTGGCCAGCCGGATGCTGGAACGGAAGCTGTCGGGCGGGCCGACGCGCATCCACCAGCTCGCCCAGATGGCCAGTGCCATCGCCACCATCGACGGCGAACGCCAGCTGCTGCTGACCGAGAGCGGGCTGCATGTCCGCGACGCCGCGACCGGCAAGCTGACCCTGCACATGTCGGTCGAGGCATCCAACAGCGCCACCCGCTCGAACGATGCGCGTGTACATCCCAGTGGCGCGCTGTGGTTTGGCACCATGGGCAAGAAGGCCGAGGCGGGCGCCGGTGCCATCTACTGGTATTTCCGCGGCGAGCTCCGGCTGCTGTTTCCGGCGATCAGCATCCCCAACTCGATCTGCTTCAGCGCCGACGGAAAAACCGCCCATTACAGCGATACGGCGCTCAACCTGCTCTATCGCCTGGACTGCGACCCCGACACAGGGCTGCCGCTCGGCGAGCCGAAGCTGTTCGCAGATCGCCGCGGCGACAAGGGCGACATCGACGGCTCGGTGGTCGATCGCGATGGCGTGTTGTGGAATGCCAGCTGGGGCGGCGGCCGGGTAGATGCCTATGCGCCTGATGGCAAGGTGATCCGCAGCGTGGCGGTGCCGGCCATGCAGGCGACCTGCCCGGCCTTTGTCGGATCGGCAGCCGACCGGCTGGTCGTGACGTCGGCCACCGAAGGCATGAACGCCAGGGCGCGGCGGGCTGACCCGCATGCCGGCAAGACCTTCCTGCTCGACATCAAGGTCAACGGACGGCACGAGCCGAACATCCTGATCTGATCCCCCTTGCTGCGCTGCTGCCTGTCGCCGTAACGATGGGTCGAGGTCGGTTTTCCAGCAAGTTAGCCGCATCAGGGATGCCATTGTCGGTGCGGGGCGAAGTCTTCGCCTCGCATGACAGCAGGAAGAGTGCCCGATGGCTGGACAAAGACCGACGCTGATCCTCGTCCACGAGCCCGAGCGGGCCTGCGCTGACCGGCTTTTGGTCGACGGCTTCTCGCGCCAGGCAGCGACCGAGATTTCGTCCTATCTGGCGCAGTCGACCGACCTTGCACCTGAGTTCAACGCGATTGGTGATGCCTGCGAGCGGCGCGGTCTCGGCTTTCGCGCCGTCGAGCTGGACGATGCCGCCGCAGTGCTCGCGTCTGCTGACCCTCGCCATAGCCTTGTCTGGACGCTGACCGACGGCATCGCCTATTTTCGCGGTGGTGCGTCGCCTGCCCTTGCCCGCCTCAACGGCTTGAAAACCATCGGCGCCGACGATTCGCTGTTTGCGCTGTGTCAGGATAAGTTCCGGGCGGGTGCTGTTCTCACCGCCCTTGGCCTGCCCGTGCCGGCCGCCGGCCTGGCGCGTGGCGGCGAGTGGCTGGTCGAGCCGCCGGCGTCTTTGTCGGGCTATTTCGTCAAGCCGAACCGGCTCGGCGCCAAGATCGGCATCTGGGCGGATTCGCGTTGTGGCGTTGCGCGAGAAGCGCTCGGACTAGGGCGCAGGGTGTTCGATGCCTATCGCGATGACGTCATCGTCCAGCCCTACGTTGCTGGCCGCAATGTCAGGGCGAGTTTCCTGGCGCTCCACCCCTATGCGGGACCCGAAGCGCTCGGCATCGTCTTCGTCGACTCGGGCGGCGACTTCCAAACCATGGCGGACAGCATGGCGCTGTATGGCGACACCGGCATCGCGGCCAGGGAGGCGGGCCTTTATGCCGAGCCGGAACTGGTGCAGGTGGGATCGGCGCAGCCGCGTGCCGCGGAAAAGATCAGGCAGGTGGCGGCGAAGCTGATGGCCGGGCTTGGCTTGCGCGACGTCTTCTCGCTCGACTTCCGTGTCGAGGCCGATGATACCGTCCACCTCATCGAGTTCGAGGTTTGCCCGGGCCTGCCTTGCTTCGATTTCCGCGCCTATTGCCGGGCCGAATGGCACCTCAGCCTCGTCGAGGCGATGGCCGAGACGGCGGCGCGCCGGCTGTCGAGGTAGGCCGAGTGTCGGCTTAGCTCTGGCGTTCCATGCACACGGACGTATGTCCGGACTTGATGAAGCCGATCTGCTGGGCGGCACCCTTGGACAGGTCGAGCACGCGTCCCTTGATGAATGGGCCGCGATCGTTGATGCGCACGATAACGCTCTTGCCGTTTTTCTGGTTGGTCACCCTGAGCTTGGTGCCGAAGGGAAGCGAGCGATGCGCCGCGGTCATGGCCGATGGATTCATGCGTTCGCCCGAAGCGGTCTTCGAGGTCAGCGCGTACCAGGATGCGCCGCCGCATTGGGCCGAGGCGGTTCCGGTGAAGGCAATCATCATGCTGGCGGCGAGGGTGGCCGCTACGATCGCGGGCTTGGCGCTGTTCTTCATCTTCTGGTTAATGCTCCGTTGATGCACGCACGGAGCGGTTTCAACCCAAATGTGGCAGCGAATGCGGCAAGCATCGGGCAGTTCCGAGGCGAGCGCACACGTTTGGAGTCTCAAGGTAACAGTTTGTCAGGCCGTCACGACCCGAATGGAAGGAATATCTTCATAATTCGGGAGCGGGTGACGAGATCATTGGCGAGTTGGAGGAATCGCTGCTGGCGAAAGGTTGCTTGAGAGTACTTGAAGCGTAAGAGTAATATCAACAAGCCGCGAGGCGTTGTGAAGATAATCAGCACGGAGGCATCTTTGACATGAAGTTATTGGCAACCATTGTGGCGGCGCTGGCAGTCGCCGTCGGCGCTGTCTGGATCCTGCAAGGGGCCGGCCTGCTCGGCGGCAGCTTCATGACCGGGCGAACGGAGTGGCTCTGGATCGGGATCGTGATGGCCTTGGCCGGTTGTGCTTGGTTTCTGTGGCTGAGGCGCTCGGGCAGGTGAAGCTGCCGTTTCGCCGAAACGAGCCAACGCGACGAACTATTGTAGGCGGATGCCGAGCCGCTAGGATGTGCCTATAGGCCGGTCCGGTCGGTTGTTGGGTATGAGGGGCAATTGACCGAACTCGGTTTGACGATTGCGATCTGCACCCGCAACCGGGCGCCTTTGCTCGCACGATGCCTTGCGGCGCTCGTCGTGGCCGAAAGGCCGAACTCCACCTTTGAAATTCTGGTTGTCGCCAATGACTGCAGCGACGACACCTTGGCGGTGGCGCGGCGTTTTGCCGACCGGCTGCCGATGGTTGTCGTCGAGGAGCCGCAGGGCGGGCTTTCCCACGCCCGCAACCGGGCGATTGCCGAGGCGCGCGGGCGGCTGATCGTCTGGCTCGACGACGACGCCCTGGTGCGGCCCGCCTTCCTACGTGCTTACGAGGTCGCCATGGCTGCGTCGCCACGATGCAGCATCTTCGGCGGCGTGATCGTTCCATGCCTCGAAGGCGAGCCACCCGCCTGGCTGATGGCCGGCCTGGACGTGGTGGAAGGCGCATATGCGGCACGGCGGCGGGCCGCCGCCGACGTCTTTGCCGACGTCGATGCCGATCTTCCGTTCGGTGCCAACTACGCCATGGTGGCCGATGCCCAGCGCCGCTATCGCTTCGACCCCGAGCTCGGCCGGCGGCCAGGCAACCCGTTCGCCGGCGGCGAGGAGATCGCGGTCATGCGTGCGGCACTTGCCTCGGGCCATCACGGGCGCTGGGTTCCCGAGGCGATCGTCGACCATCTGATCGGGCCAGAGCGGCAGACCGAAGCCTGGCTGTGGGGCTACTTCCACGCCGATGCGAAGCAGCGCACGTCGGGGCGCCCGGCGTCACTGTGGGGCCGGCTTAAGGCCGGCAGAGCATTTCGCCGCTATCGGCGGGCGCGAACAAGGGCGCAGCCCCTGGAATGGCTGGAGCTGTTCGTCAAGGCGGCGCAACTGGCTGGAAAAGCCGGCGTCAGACCGGATCTTTAAGCAGCGTCTTTCCGCTAGGGGCCAGCTCCGAGGATACGCCCAGGAGATCCAGGATCGTCGGCACCACGTCAAAGGAACTGGTGATGCCGGAGCGGCCGGCTTCAAGGCCCGGGCCGGCACCGAAGACAAACCCCCAATCGCCGGTATGGCCGCCTGTGCGGCGCCAGGGCAGCGGGCCGACTGTGCCCAACTGCTCATGCTTCATGCCGAGAAGGCCCATCCGGAAAAGCACGTAGAGATCGGCCTCATGCGGCCCGACTTCGAATGGGGACTTGCCAGCCCGGAAGGTTTCGCGCACTGCCGGTTCGCCGCTCAGCGGATCGCGGCACTGCGACAGCAGCAATTCGAGTTCTTGGAGGAGCGCATCGTAGCGTTCGGGGCTCACGGTTCCCGATGCTTCTCGACCGCGCAGGTTCACGCGAATCTGTCCGTCGTAAAAGGCTGGAATGGCAAATGCGTCCATCTTCGGCCAGAAGGCGCGATAGCGCGTCGTGGGCATCCAACCGATGCCGCGAGGCTCTCGCTGACGGCGAAGCGTTTCGGCGTCGCGCCGCCTTCCGATGCCCGTCTTGACCAGCGCACGGGCGATGCGGCCGGGCCTGTCGGGCCATGGAACGAGCTTGCGCAGCGTCGGCTCCCAGCCGTCATCCTCTCCGAGCAGCGGCGTGCCGTCGTCAAGGCGTGCCGCAGGCCTGAAGTCACGCATGTAGGCTTTGCCGAAGCTGCGCCGGTAGAGCAGCTCCGGCAGCAGAGCCATCGCGGGTACATCGCCCTCGTTCATGCCCATGCCATGCATGGAAAAGGCCAGCACCGTCGCGTCGGGGAAGGCGTCGGCGAGCTCGCCGACCAATTGGTCGAGCGCTTCGTAGATACCGATCATCCCTTGTCTTGCCGGCGCTGCGGAGGCGTGATGATGGAGCGGATGCTCGGTATCGATGCCGTGCCAGAACGGCTCGCTGCCGGAGTGTGCCTCGGAGGGAACGACAATCGCCAGATCCCAACTGGGAAGCCGCTCGCGCAGCAGCCACACGGCGATCTCGCGGCGCCTTTCGACTGCAGCGATCAGGGCGGCGGCGGCGGCTTCCGTCTTGGCGACAGAAGGCCAGCAGAAGCCGTAGATCCATTCCGCAGCGGGGTAGGGGCCGAACCTGCCGGCGATTTCGGCGGCGAGACCCGGCGGATCGGAATGGGCCTCGACGCCGGGATCATGGGCGCCCCAGGCGGCGAGGCCAAGGACATTTCCACCGTCTTCCAGCCTGCAATAGGGCAGGTCGAAAGCCACCACCCTTCGGCCGATGGCCGGCAGGTAGGAAGGGGCTGTGACCTCCTCCTGGAGGACGTCATATGTGGCCGGATCGTAGCGTACTGCTGACCAGCGGCCACCGTCGGACGGCGCTAGCCCGGTTGCGACGTGCTCCCAGGCTAGGCCCGAAAGTTTGTCGCGCCCATGATCGAGCTGCAGGCCGATACCGTTACGGCGCAACCGGTCGAGGTTGGGCAGGCGTCCTTCGTCGATCATTCGCTCGACAAGGTCGTAGTCCATCCCGTCGAGTCCAATTGCGATGACGCGCGGCATTTCCCCTCCAGCCTGAGTTCCCCGCGACCAGTATTGCCGAGCCAGCCAAGGTCGACAATGCCCGGATAGGGTGCGGTGGCCTGCGACGCTGGCGGCTCATTGAATTTCTTACGGATTTCTGAGATAATATTCCCAGTGCGAGAACGCCCGGCTGAGGAGTTCGACTAGCACGCACATAGTCCTCAGGGGCGCTCGAGCTTAACTCGAACGTAACCAATGAGGATTTTTCGTCATGGCAATGCCTAACGTAATGGAGCCCCTGGGGCTCACTCAGCACCGGCGCTGGGAGGACATCGTGACGATGATCCTCGGCGCCGCGATCATCGTGTCGCCGATGTGGTTCGGCGTCACCGGCATGCCGACAATGATGGCGGTTACCGCGCTCGTAGGTGCCGCGATCGTCGTGCTTTCCGGACTGGAGCAGATCTTCCTGCGGCGCTGGGAGGAAATCCTGTCGCTGTTCGGCGGTGTCTGGATGGTCGTGCAGCCTTTCGTTTTCGGATATGGCGGCACGCTGCGCAGCTGGCACATCGGCCTCGGCATCGCAGTGGCCGTGCTGGCCGCCCTGGAGCTCTGGCAGGACCGCAACCGCAGCCTTGAAGCATGAAAAAAGAGGCCCGACCTATGAGCCCCGCAGTTGGCGGGAGAGGGCTTTTCTGGCTTTTACCAACGAAAGGGCGCCGTGTGGCGCCCTTTTAACATCTGGCAACGAGAGGACGTCGATTAGTCGATCTCGTTGGCGCTGAAGGCGGCCCATTTGCCAAAGGACGGCAGGTCGAGCGAGCCGGGGGCACGGTCGGCCTCGCGCAGCGTCGTGCCGGAGCGGAATTTCAGGCCGACCATGAAGGTGTGGAAGTTGTCGCCGTAGGAATACGCGTCGCTGTCTGTTACGTGCCAGGAAATCTGTGTGAATTCGTAGCGGCCAAACAGCGATACCGGCCAAGCGTCGGCGCGATATTCACTCTCGAGATTGAAATCTAGCGTTCGGCTGGGTGCGCCCTCATTATATTTCGTTCCACCAGCGTAAGCGCCATCCGCCTTGATGGACCAGTTGTCGGCGACGAAATAGGCGAAGCCAAGTCGAGCGAAAGGTGCATCGTTCAGGCCCTCTCCCCATCTCGTTTCCGAATCGACGTAGCCGGCCTGTCCGAACACCGAACCCCAGCCGGTCAACAGCTTGGCTTCGGCGCCGACGAAGCGATAGGCCCTCGGCTTGTTGCTTTTGGCGACGTCGTCCTGGAGGCCAAAGCCACCAAAGCCGCCGAGGAAGAAGCTGTCGTTGCGATAGTAAAGGTGGATGGCGCCATGACCGTAGGTGCGGGTCCAGTCGGTGTCAGGTTTGTCGGCGCGTCCGATCGCGGTTCCTTGCAAGTCGCCCTGAATGCCCCAGTTCGGAGCGAAATTGTAGCCGATCGCGCCGTCGAAAGACGCGCTGATACGTGTGTCAGCGAACTTTACACTGTCGGTCGGATCTATTCCCAAGCCACCAAGCGTGTTGTGGATGCCGGCAAAGGCGAGGCCGATACGATAGCCGATGGCCTGCTGGTCAGCAGCCTGTTCGCCTGCGATCGCAGCAGGCGACATGCAAAGGAGAGCCATAGCGCTGGCGGCGCCAAGATAATGTTGAGATTTCACGATGCCACCCCGGCCTACAACTTAAATTTAATGGTTCAACTAATTTCAGACGGAGTAATGAGCGAAGAGGCAATAGCAATAGTGCCAACCGCGAACTCCGAAAAACTTCTGAAGTTCTATGCCTGTGTGGCATATTTGCCGCAACTTGTTTAAGGCATGGTTATGCACGTAATTTGAATTTTTGTGGACGTCGTACAACCTTTGGAAGCGAAAATGGCCGCGAGCCAGCAGGAATAGCTGGCCTGCCATTCGGATCCTCGAATCCTCGCGCCTTCTTGGCGCCCAGCGCTTCGCTGATGAGGCGAGCTGGCGAGGCAAGAGGGCCACGCTGTTCAGCGCCAGCCTATGTAGGTGGTGAACTCGGCCATCAGTGTGTCGAAGCGCTCTAGGTTCTGCGACAGGTTGCTGGCCGAGACGCCGCCGCCGCAATCGACCAGATAGTCGAAATAGGTATTCTCCTTGTCGTTGGCGGCGCGGCCGGCAACCTTCTTGTTGTTCCACTCCAGCGCCTTGTCCTGCATCTTCTTGTCAGTCTTGAAGCTGCTCTGGAACTGCACGCGCCGGCATTTCTGCGGTTCGCTGCCCTCGCAATTGTAGAGATAGACCCAGAAATTCATGCCGGAGGCCTTGGAATCGATGACCGGCAGGTTGTCGCTGTCGACCCCGACCTTGGCCTGGTATCCGGCCTTGATCATGATGGCCTCGAACTCCGCGACGGTTACGCCCTCGATCACGGTCGGGGCTACCTGCGGTTTGTCTTCGGCCCTGGCTGCAGTACCGGCGGCAAGGGCCAGTGTAGCGGCGAAAAGGGCAAAGCGCAGCATCGGCATGCTCCTCAACAAGGTTGTGCAATAATATTAGTACAACCTGATATTAACATCGACCATGGGTCAGCGGGAAGCTGACCGTTTGAGCGATCATCGAGGGTGCCGGCTGCGGTGATGGTGAGGATGGGCGGCTGACGCTCGTGGCGCGCCAATGCCTTGGACGGGATGCCGATTCAGGCCGTGACACTGGGCCGATGGCGCCAGCGCGGCGCCGGACGATGCCAAAATCCGGGCAACAAAGAAGCCCGGCGAACCGGGCTTCTTTGAGTGCTTCTCGACAGCAAGGAGCTGTCTGAAACAGGAAACTGGTGCCCAGAAGAGGACTCGAACCTCCACGCCTCGCGGCACACGGACCTGAACCGTGCGCGTCTACCAATTCCGCCATCTGGGCTGGTGCGGGCTGATGTAAGCGGGCGAAGCGACTGTGTCAACGCGCTTTTTCAGCTTTTGCCGACGAATGCTGTGACAGGCCGGAAATGTCGCAATCAGGCACAGAGCCTGACGTAGGGGCCGACAGGCTTTCGAAGCCGGCGAAGGGGAGCCGCGCTGCACGGCTCCCAAATGCATGGCCCGAAAATCGGAATCGATTTTTCGCTGGGGATCATGCACAGCATTCAAAGTGCCACAGCGTCCTTTGCGCGTCCCATTGGACGCGTGGCGCTGCAGTGGCTCAGGCCAGTACTTCCTTGGAAGCGACGGTCGAATCGGCGTTGAGCTTGTAGACGATCGGCACGCCGGTCCCGAGTTCCAGCTTGACGATGTCTGGACCCGAAATGCCTTCGAGCGCCATGATCAGCGCGCGCAGCGAATTGCCGTGCGCTGCCACCAGCACGGTGCCGCCCGACAGCACGTGCGGCTGCATGTCGTGCATGTAGTAGGGCCAGACGCGCGCGCCGGTGTCCTTCAGGCTCTCGCCGCCGGGCGGCGGGGTGTCGTAGGAACGGCGCCAGACATGGACCTGCTCCTCGCCCCACTTGGCGCGGGCGTCGTCCTTGTTGAGGCCATTGAGGTCGCCATAGTCACGTTCGTTGAGTGCCTGGTTGCGGATTGTCTTGAGATCGCTCTGGCCGGTGGCGTCGAGGATGTGCTGGCAGGTCTTCTGGGCGCGCATCAGCGCCGAGGTGAAGGCGATGTCGAACTTCAGGCCGCGCGCCTTGAGCTTCTGGCCGGCGGCCTTGGCTTCGGCGGTGCCCTGCTCGGTCAGGTCGACGTCGCGCCAGCCCGTGAACAGGTTCTTGAGGTTCCATTCGCTCTGGCCGTGACGGACGAGCACGAGAGTACCGGACATTTTCGCTCCCTTGAGATTGAGATGATGAGGCTGGATTCGGTTGATCAGAGGCCGAGCACGTCGCGCATCGAATAGAGGCCGGGCTTGCGGCCATGCGCCCACAAGGCTGCCTTGACGGCGCCGCGGGCGAAGATGGTGCGGTCCTCGGCCAGGTGCGACATGACGATGCGTTCGCCGGTGCCGGCGAGAATGACCGAGTGCTCGCCGACGACGGAGCCGCCGCGCAGCGCGGCAAAGCCGATGGTGCCTGCCTCGCGCACGCCAGTGTGGCCGTCGCGCACGCGCACGCTGTTCTCGGCCAGTCCGATCTTGCGGCCCTCGGCAGCGGCTTCGCCGAGCAGAAGGGCCGTGCCCGAAGGCGCGTCGACCTTGTGGCGATGGTGCATTTCCACGATCTCGATGTCGAAATCGTCGGGGCCGAGCGCTTGCGCTGCCTTTTCGACCAGCACCGACAGCAGGTTGACGCCGAGGCTCATATTGCCCGACTTGACGATGGTGGCGTGGCGCGCGGCAGCGGCGATCCTGGCGTCGTCCTCGGCTGAGCAGCCGGTCGTGCCGATGACATGGGCGATGCGCGCCTGGGCGGCATAGCCGGCGAATTCGACGGTCGCGGCCGGCACGGTGAAATCGAGCACGCCGTCGGCCTTGGCGAAGGCTGACAGCGGGTCGTCCGAGATCTCGACATTGATGATGCCGACACCGGCGAGTTCGCCGGCGTCCTTGCCGAGATGCGGCGAACCAGTCCGTTCGATGGCGCCGACGACGCGCACGCCCTCCATGGTGTGGACGGTGCGCAACAGCACCTGACCCATCCGCCCGGCGGCACCGACCACCACAAGACCCATCTCGCTCATTTTCAAGCTCCCTGAGGCAGCACGCGTGCCGCTACCCTACTATTGCAGTCTCGTCGGTATCGTCCACCAGTCCAAGTGCCGCTTCATCGTGCAGATTGTGGAAGCGGGCATAGACGCTGTTCGCATCGGCCAGCAACCCGGCATGTGTGCCTTCCTCGATAAGCCGGCCGTCGTCGAGCACGACGATATGGTCGGCATTGACGACAGTCGACAGGCGGTGCGCGATGACGATGGTTGTACGGCCCCTGCTGGCACCGGCAAGGGCTGCCTGCACGCGCGCCTCGGACTCGTTGTCGAGCGCCGAGGTCGCCTCGTCGAGCAGCAGGATCGGCGCGTTGCGCACCAGCGCACGGGCGATGGAGACGCGCTGGCGCTGACCGCCGGAAAGGGTCGAGCCACTCTCGCCGACAGGCGTGTCGTAGCCTTGCGGTTGCTCACGAATGAACTCGTCGGCGAAGGCCTGTTGCGCTGCCTCGCGGATGTCTTGGTCAGTGGCATCGACGCGGCCGTAGCGGATATTGTCGGCGATCGTGCCCTCGAACAGATAGGGATGCTGCGAGACATAAGCGATGTTCTGGCGCAGCGAGCGCTTGGTCACTTCGGCAATGTTCTGGCCGTCGATCTCGATGCGTCCGCCGTCGACGTCGTAGAAGCGCTGCAGCAGCGCGATCAGTGTCGACTTGCCGGCCCCCGAAGCGCCGACGATGGCAGTGGTCTTGCCGCCAGCGGCGGTGAAGCTGAGGCCACGCAGCACCGGCACGTCGGGGCCGTAGGCAAAGGACACGTCGTTGAAACGGATGTCGCCTTTGCCGACCCGGATTTCTGCGGCGTCGGTGGTGTCTTCCTGGCGCGGTTCGGTGTCGAGAACCTCGTAGAGCATGCGGGCGTTGACCAGCGCAGCCTCGAGGCCGACCTGGGTTCGCGCAAGCCGGCGCGCCGGGTCGTAGGCGAGGATGAGAGCGGTGATGAAGGAAATGACAGCACCAGGCGGCTGCGCGGCCATTGTCGCACGGTAGCCTGCGTAGCCGATGACTGCCGCGATGATGAAGCCGGCGAGCATGTCGGAGATCGGCGACAGGCGCTCGGACACCCGGGCGATCTTGTTCGAGCGTACCTCGACGTCGCTGACAAGGGCGCCCATGCGGCCAGCAAGCTGGTCCTCCATGGTGAACGCCTTGACGATGGCCATGCCTTGCACCGCTTCCTGCATCGATCCGAACAGCCGCGAACTGACCAGCACGGCCTCGCGGTTGAGGCGGCGAAGCCGGCGCATCAGGTGGCTGACGACGAACACCAGGGGTGGCCCGATCAGGAAGGCGATCAGCGACAGCATCGGATCCTGGTAGATCATCACCGCCACCAACCCGATGAGCGAGATCGCGTCGCGGGCGATCGAAGTGACAAGGATGTTGAGCAGGTCACGCACGCCGCTGACGTTCTGGCTGAGCTGCGCGACCAACTGGGACGAGCGCTTGGCCGAGAAGAAGTCCATGCCGAGCTTCATCAGGTGGTCGAACATGCGGCGCTGGTAGCGGGCGATGAGGTTGTTGCCGACCTTGGCGAGCACGACGGCCGAACCGTAGGTGGCGATGCCGCGCACCACGAAGGCTGCAACGATCGACAGGCAGATCAGGACGATAAGGTCGGAACGCTGCTCGTAGAAGATCTTGTTGACGACATCGCGCATGATCCAGGCGGTGAAGGCCGTGGTGCCGGCGATGGCAAGCAGGAAAGCAGCGGCGAGCGCATAATGCCAGACATAGTCGCGGCCATTCTCGGCGGCGACCCGCTTGAGGACGCCGACAATCTCGCTTGGCGCGGCTTTCGGCGTTTGGTTCTGGTCGATGGTCAAACAGGCAGTCCTGTCGCTCTGCGAAAACTGCGCCTCTCATAAAGCATGAAGCTGCGAGGGGAAACCGCCATTTGCCGCACGGCTGCCGCGGTCAGATGCGCCAGCGCCGATCGCCGGTCTCGATGCCGAACAGCGACGGATTGCGGGCATAGGCCGCAAGCCCGGCAAGGGCAGCCAGCGGGTGGGTGATGACATAGACCGGCATCGAGGCCATCAGCTCGCGATGCGGTGCCTTGTCTTCGAAGGCTTCGCGGAATTCGCCCTTCTTGAGCGCCGGTACGATCTTCTGGGCGATGCCGCCGGTCAGAAAGACGCCGCCCTTGCTCTTGAACACCAGCGCCAGATCGCCGGCGGTGCGGCCGAGGCAGGCGACGAAGATCGAAAGCGCTTCTTCGGCAATCACGTCGCTGCCCGCAAGCGCTGCGGCGGTGACTTCAGCCGGCTGGGTGAGGGTGGGTGTCTTGCCATCGGCCTTGGCCACGGCGCGGTAGGTGTTGACCAGCCCGCGCCCGCACAGGATCTGCTCGCCCGAGATGCGGCCTTCGAGCTTCTCCAAATGCGGAAACACTTCGAAATCGCGCTCGCTGCGCGGCCCGAGGTCCATGTGGCCGCCTTCGCCAGGCACCGGGATCCAGCGCCCAAGCGCATGGATCAGCCCGGCGACGCCGAGGCCGGTGCCAGGGCCGAGCACGACGCGGCCAGCGCCTTGCTCAGCTTCGCCGCCACCGATCTTTTCCATGTGCTCGTCGCCGAGCGCCACGACAGCCAGCGCCTGAGCCTCGAAATCGTTGAGCACGAGGATGTCGACCAGGCCGAGCGTCGAAAACATCTGCTTCGGCCGAACCACCCAGGGGCAGTTGGTGAGCGCGATCTCCTCACCCTCGACTGGGCCGGCGACAGCCAGCACCGCCGAGCGCGGACGCACCGGGGAACCGGCAAGTACCGCCAGGATGGCGTCGTCGATGGTGGCGTAGCTGGCGGTCTGGACGATGCGCGGCTCACCGGCGTCCTTGTCGGCACTTTCGACGATGGCGAAGCGGGCATTGGTGCCGCCGATGTCGCCGATCAGGATTGGAAAGGGGAGAGCCTGCGCCTGGTCGCTTGGATGTGACATGCCCGAATTCGTCCCCACGTCGGCGTTCAGCCGTTCTCTTGGTTTTCCAGCATGATCTCGGCTGTCGCCCGATTCAACGCCATGGGAATGTCGTAGACGATGGCGAGCCGCATCAATGCCTTCACATCGACGTCATGCGGCATCGGCGTCAGCGGATCAACGAAGAAAATCAAAAGGTCGATCTTGCCCTCGCTGATCAGCGCGCCGATCTGCTGGTCGCCGCCGAGCGGACCGCTTTTCAGCGGCGTCAGATTGAGGCCCGGGCAAGCGGCCAGAATACGCTGGCCGGTGGTGCCGGTGGCAACGATATGGCAGGTCATGAGGAAGTCGACATGGTGGGCCGCGAACGCGGCCATGTCGTCCTTCTTCTCGTCATGGGCGATCAGTGCGAGACGCAAGGCTGGTGTCACTCTCGGCTCATCCAGGCAAACTAAATCGGTTGAAATCCATAGACCGATTTCCTTCGCTTTGGAAGCGCCGGGTCGTCAGCATGGCGGTCCGCGCCAGGAGGCGACTTATTTGTTTGTCGGGCGCGGTCGCGGCAGCGGGATGTCGACCGAGGGTCGGGGCGCGAAGGCGTTCGCTGCGGCCGGGGCATCGGCGTCAGTGATGACAGGCGTGTCCGCCACTTCCGGCTCGGGAACCGGGGCGGCAACCACCGCCGCCGGCGCGCCCTTGCCGCGGTAGGTGACAGCTGCTTCGGAGGCCGGCGAGGGCGCATCGAGCACCGCCTGGCATGCCTTGGGCAGGCTGGCCATCGTCATGATGTCACGCGCCTTGGGCTTGGCCGGTCCGGTTGCCGGGCGCCACGGCTCTTCGGTGAACCACCAGGCCAAAGACTTGTCGCAGCCGTCGCCGCGTGGCGTCGGATCCTGCTCCTTGCAGCCGACCGAACCGGCCTGGCAGCCGATGCGGACATGGAAATGATAATCGTGGCCCCAGAACGGCCGGACCTTGCGCAGCCAGGAGCGGTCGCCGGTGACGGTGTCGCAGAGCTTTTTCTTGATGCCCGGATTGACCAGGATGCGCTCGACCTCGGGGTAGCTTGCGGCGCGCTCGAGCAGCCGTGCGTGCTCCGGCGTCCAGCGCTTTTCGATGACGCGATGGGTCTTTTCGTTGACCATCGACACCGCACTCATGTTCTCGCGTTCGGTCGGCGAAAGCTTGTGGTCAGGCATCGGCGTCAGCCAGATGTCGGCGTCGAGGCCAATCTGGTGCGAGGCGTGGCCGGTCAGCATCGGGCCGCCGCGCGGCTGCGAGATATCGCCGACAAGCAGGCCAGGCCAGCCGTCGGCGGTGGCGTCGCGCGACAGCTTTTCGATCAGCGCGATCATTTTCGGATGACCCCAGCGCCGGTTGCGCGACAGCCGCATCGCCTGCCATGTCGGGCCGTCGGTGGCGATCGCGACACCGCCGGAGAAACAGCCCTTGGAATAAAAACCGTAGGAAGCAGGAGCCGTCGCGGCAGGCAGCTTCTTGGAGCCGAACAAGTCCTTGGCAAGCTCCGAAGCGCCGGCCGCCTGAATGTCGAGGCCGACGAGGCCCAGTGTCGCCGCGGCCATCAGGAGCCGCGCTGCCTTGCCCAGAAGTCCGCTGAAAAATGCTGTCATGGAACCCGATCCTCTCAGCAAGCTTGGGCCGCCACAGTTACCGAAGGGTAAATTCCGGCGCCCTCACCCCAGTCATTTCGTCCAGAGCCTGTTCCATTCCGATTGAATCGGAATGGGGCTCTCTGTTGGTCGGAGCATGGTCTAGTCCGAAAACCGGCTGCCATTTTTCGCTTCGCGAACCTTCGGTTAGGGATCATGCCCTGCCTCCGCTCAGCCTTGCCTGATCGGGCTGCGCATGTCGCTTTGTCCTTCGCCGCGCCAGCTGCCGTCGGCCCACATGCCGTCCAGCGCCGCGCGATAGTTGGGCAAGCGGAACGCGTAGCCGATCGCCTTGATCGCGGTGTTGGCGACGCGCTTGTTCTCGCCATAGAAGGACCGCGCCATGGGCGAAAGTTGGGCAGTCTCGAACGGAATTTCCGGCGGTGCCTCGACGCCCATGAGGCTGGCGGCGTAAGCGACCACGTCCTGCGGCGGCGCCGGCTCATCGTCGGTGACGTTGAAGACCCCGCCATAGTCGCCTTCGGCGAGGAACCACAGCGCGCCGGCGATGTCTTGGACATGGATGCGGTTGAACACCTGGCCCTGCTTGACCAGCCGCTTGGCGCTGCCGTTTTCGAGATTGACGAAGGCATTGCGGCCGGGGCCGTAGATGCCTGAAAGGCGCAGGATCGCCACCGGCCGTCCGATCTGTTCGCCAAGCTCATGCCATGCCTGCTCGGCGTCGAGCCGCATCGAGGAGCGGCCCGGTTTCGGCCGGCATGTGGCTGTCTCGTCGATCCAGGCGCCGCCATGGTCGCCATAGACGCCGACGGTCGAGAGATAGCCGATCCAGCGCAACAAAGGCATGGCGTGCGCGATCGTCTCATGCGCGGCGTTCAGCACCGGGTCGCCATCGTCGCCGGGCGCGGCGGAGACGACCAGATGGGTGGTCGCGGCCAGCTGCGCCCTGATTTCGGGGGTGAGATGTCCGTCGAAGACAAAGGGCTCGATGCCGACGGCTTTGAGGCTAGCGAACTTTTCCGGCGAGCGCGTGGTGCCGGCGATGCGAACGCCTTGCTCGCGCATGCAGGCGAAGGCCTTGCCGGAATAGCCGGCGCCGAAGATGAAGAAGTTCTGCTCGGTCATGCCTGGGTCCGCGCCGGTTCGACTTGCGTGAGCTGCCATTCGGCGATCACGTCCTGTTCGGTTTCGTCCTTCAGCGCTTGTTGCGCAAGAGCCGAAAATGTCTCGCGCGGAACAAGCCGCGACAACGCCCAGATGGCGGCACCCCGCACCAAAGGCGAGGGATCGGTGAGCAGGGCCTGGCACGGCTCGACCAAAGTGGTGTCGGCGGAGTTGCCCGATGCGATCAGCACGTTGCGGATAAAGCGGTCGCGGCCGATGCGCTTGACCGGCGAGCCGGAGAAAAAGGTGCGGAAGGTCGCGTCGTCGAGCGCCAGCAATGCGGCTAGGCCCGGCTCGCGCAAATCGTCGCGGGCGGCGAGCTTGGCCTCCGATGCGACCTGGGCGAACTTGTTCCACGGGCAAGCGGCGAGGCAGTCGTCGCAGCCATAGATGCGGTTGCCGATCTTTTGGCGGAATTCGAGCGGGATCGGCCCCTTGTTCTCGATCGTCAGATAGGAAATGCAGCGCCGCGCGTCGAGCCTGTAAGGTGCCGGGAAGGCATCCGTCGGGCAGGCGTCGAGGCAGGCGCGGCAGGAGCCGCAATGGTCGACCTCGGCCGCGTCGGGCTCAAGCTCGGCGGTGGTGAAAATGGTGCCGAGGAACAGCCAGGAGCCGAACTCGCGGCTGACCAGATTGGTGTGCTTGCCTTGCCAGCCGAGCCCGGCGGCCTCGGCCAGCGGCTTTTCCATGACAGGTGCGGTATCGACGAACACCTTCACGTCGCCGCCGGCGCGGGCGACGATCTTGCCCGCAATCTCCTTCAGGCGGCCCTTCATGACGTCGTGATAATCGCGGTTGCGGGCATAGACCGAGATCGCCGCGCGGTCTGGCAGAGCCTGGAGCGCGCGCGGATCGCTGTCGGGACCATAGTTCATGGCGAGCACGACGATCGAGCGCACGTCGGGCCACAATGCTGAGGGTTGGCTGCGTCGTTCCAACGTCTCGGCCATCCAGGACATGGAGCCATGCAGGCCTTCGCCGACGAACTGGGCGAGACGGGCGGGGGCGAGCGGGATGGCGTTGGGGCGTGTGACCGCGACGGCGGCGAAGCCGGCGCGTTTGGCTTCGCGCTCGATCAGCTGGCGCAAGGCGCTCTCAGAAATCGAGGTCCGCATAATGCGATGCCGGGGTGAGCCCGCGCACGCGGTCGGCGAGCAGGGGCCGGAAGGATGGACGCGACTTGACCCGGGTGTACCATTCGCGCGCCGAGGAATATTCGCGCCAGTCGATTTCGCCGAGATAGTCGAGCACCGAAAGCGATGCGGCGGCGGCGAGGTCAGCATAGGTGATACGGGTGCCGGCGAGCCAATGGCGGGTGCCGGCGAGCCAGTTGGTGTATTTCATGTGCTGGCGGATGTTGGCCCGCGCTGCACGGATCGCCGCCGAATCGGGCGAGCCGCCGCCGGCCGCTTCCGGCATCAGTGGCTTGAGCACGCGCTCGCGCACCAGATGCCGGGTCACTTCGCTTTCGGTCTTGGTCAGGTACCAGTCGGTGAGGCGGCGGATCTCGGCGCGCTCCATCGGGTCTTCTGCGAACAGCCGGCGCTCGCGCTTCAGCACGCCGCGGGTCTCGTCGATATATTCGGAGATGATCATCGCGCCGACGATCGGCACGTCGCCTTCGGCGAGCAGGACGGGCAGCGTTCCGGCCGGATTGAGCGACAGGAACTCCTTGCGCCGCGTCCACGGCTTCTCCTCGATCAGTGCCAGCTCCTCGCCATATTCGCCGAACGCCAGACGGACGAAACGGCATGTGGCGAACATCGGGTGGTGGAAAAGCGTCAGCATGGTCCTGCGAAATTTCGTGATCGATGGCGCTCTGGCGAATCGCTTGCCGCGCCGCTAGAGCTTCTGGGCCCGGCTTGCCGGGCTCTCGGGCGACCCGACCTATAGGGTGAGTTCCGCCCCATGACAAGCAATCGCGCATGAACCACATCGCGGGGACGGAAATGGATAGCCAGACAATCATCGATGCGCTGCTGCTCGGCCTGCTCGAGGGCCTGACCGAATTCATCCCGGTCTCATCGACCGGCCATATCCTGCTCGCCGGGCATTTCCTTGGTTTCAACTCGACCGGCAAGACCTTCGAGATCCTGATCCAGCTCGGCGCGATCCTGGCGATCCTGTCGGTCTACGCCACCAAGCTGTGGCAGATGCTGGTCACCTTGCCCTCCGACCCCAAGACGCAGCGTTTCGTCGCAGGCATCCTGATCGCCTTCCTGCCGGCGGCGATCATCGGCGCTTTGGCGCATGACTTCATCAAGACGGTGCTGTTCGAATCGCCGCGGCTGATCTGCATCATGCTGATCCTCGGCGGCCTGGTGCTTTTGTTCCTCGACAAGCTCGACCTCAAGCCGCGCTATGGCGACGTCACCAGCTTCCCGCTGTCGGTCTATCTCCGGATCGGCCTGTTCCAGTGCCTGGCGATGATCCCCGGCACCTCGCGCTCGGGTGCGACCATTGTTGGCTCGCTTTTGATGGGCGTGGAAAAGCGCGCCGCGGCCGAATTCTCGTTTTTCCTCGCCATGCCAACCATGGTCGGGGCGTTCGCCTACGACCTCTACAAGAACCGCGACATCCTTTCGGCAGCCGACCTGCCTGTCATCGGCATCGGCTTCATCGCCGCCTTCGTTACCGCGCTGTTTGTCGTGCGGCACCTGCTCGACTACGTCTCGCGCAACGGCTACGCGCTGTTTGGCTGGTGGCGCCTGTTGGTCGGTGGCGTCGGGTTGATTGCGTTGATGGTCTGGGGCTGAGTTGTTCCCTTCTCCCCTTTTGGGAGAAGGGAATGCGCGCCTTTTATGCCAGTCCCATCAGCCCCCTGCGCAGCAGGTCCAGCGCCAGCACGGTGATGGCGATCTTGAACCATTTGCGGAAGCTCTCTTCCGGCATGCGCTCGAGCAGCTTGGTGCCGTAGACGGTGCCGAGATAGCCCGACACGATCATCGCACCGATCAGCGGCAGCCAGTCCCAGAAGGCGAAGCCGGCGAGGCCGAAGACGATGATCTTCAGCCCGTGCTGGGCAACCATACCGGCGGCGTGGGTGGCGACCAGCGCCTTGCGGTCATTGGCGAAGAACTGCGCGAACAGTACCGACACCAGCGGCCCGGTGGCGCCGACAAGCATGCCGACCAGCGCGACGATGACGCTGCCGATCGCAAGTCCGGTGCGGGTCAGTTTGTCGATGCCGGGGATCTTGGCCCAGGTGATGGCGATGACGAAGGCGCCGAGCACAAGCTTGAGCAGCGCATCGGGCAGCTGGATGACGACAAAGGCGCCGATGATGGCACCGACAACGCTGCCGGCGATGAAGGGTGCGGCGACATCCATGCGCACATTGGCGCGCTGGTGCCAAGCGCGGCCGGTGTTGGAGCCGAGCTGGACCGCGCCATGGACGGGGATCAGTGCCGACACCGGCACGAACAGCCCCATCAGGGTCAGCATGGCAATGCCGCCGCCGACGCCGAAGGCTGCGGTCAGCGCCGAAGTGAAGGCGCTGGCGACGATGAGGACAACCCCGATGAGCGGATCGAGCCCTTGGGGCAGAAGCGAGACGAGGGCGTCCATGCACCCTCGCCGGTCAGGCTTCGGTCCGGCGTGTAAACTGGCCGGCGGCGCGGTAGCGCCAGAGGTAACTCGGCAGGATCGATGCGGTCGACTTGGGCGCGATGCCGACGGCTGCGATGGTGCGGCCTTCGTCCAGGGCTGCCTTGGACACGACATTGTCGGAGCGTAGCAGCATGACCTGATCCTTGGTCAGCAGCGGGTTGGGCAGCAGCCCAAGGATCGAGGCCTGCAGGTTGGCGATCGACCATGGCACCGGCACCAGCGTGCGCTTGCGGTCGATGACCTCGAGCATCTGTTCCATGCACTGCTTGAAGCTCAGCACCTGCGGGCCGCCGATCTCATAGACCGAGCCGCCTTTGACCTTGCCGTCGACGGCGCGCGCGATGGCCTCGG
This sequence comes from Aminobacter sp. UC22_36, assembly GCF_044056035.1. NCBI lineage: Bacteria > Pseudomonadati > Pseudomonadota > Alphaproteobacteria > Hyphomicrobiales > Phyllobacteriaceae > Aminobacter > Aminobacter sp. UC22_36. Next base: position 159,311 of record NZ_CP171996.1, on the reverse strand, counting down.
CGACGTCGCCGACATAGATCGGCTGAAACAGGGTTTCGCCGCCGCCGATCAGCGGCAGCACCGGCGAGAAACGCGCCATGTTGGCGAAGCGGTTGAAGAAGCCGTCCTCGGGACCGAAGACGATCGACGGGCGATAGATCACCGCGTTTGGCAGTGTGTCGAGCACGGCCTTTTCGCCGCGCGCCTTGGTCTGGGCGTAGAGCGACTGCGAATTGATATCGGCGCCGAGGGCCGAGACATGGGTCAGCGACGCGCCGACCGAACGGGCGGCCTCGGCGACGGCGCGGGCACCAAATTCCTGCACCGTCGAGAAACGCTGGCGGCCGCTTTCATGCAGAATGCCGACGAGGTTGATGACATGCGATGCGCCCTGGACGGCGCGGTCGACCGACCAGCGCACGCGCAGATTGGCCTGTACCGGCTGGATCTGGCCGACATTGCCGAGCGGCTGCAGGTGGAAGGCGAGGTCGGGCCGGCGGCAGGCGACGCGCACCAGATACCCGCGCTTGGCCAGCGCCCGCACGACATGGCGGCCAAGGAAGCCGGACCCGCCGAAAACGGTCACGAGTTGCGGGGTCTGCAGAATTTCAGTCATCGCTGGCTCCGGTCGCCAAAAGGGGCAGAAGATGTAGCGTTTCTTAGCCCGTTTCGCGAAAAAGGCAATCATCGAGCGACTGCACGGAGCGGCCCGCGCCGATCTGGCGCGGGCATGCGGCTTGCCTTGGGAGGCAGGGTTCAGAACATGATCGCGAAAAGCGGAATCCTGTTTCCGGAAACGATCATGCGGTCACAAACTAGAACTCGCGGCCGAGGCGCGCGTCGACCGAGTGGCGGTTGCCGCCGCGCAGGGCGAAGAACAGGAAGATCGCTGCCCAGATGATCGACTTCTCGGCGCCCTGATAGCCTTGGCCCATGGTGATCCAGTGGAACCAGACGGTGACCAGCAGCACGAACATGGCGGCGAAGGCTGCCGGCCGCGTGAACAGGCCGATGGTGATCAGGATGCCGCCGAAGAACTCGGTGCAGGACAAAAGCAGCGACCAGAAGGCGCCGGGGTAGAAGCCGAGGCCTTCGACCATTTCGGCAGCACCGAACGGGTCGGAGATCTTGCCGAGGCCGTGAATGACAAGGGCGCCGCCGGCGACAATGCGCAGGATGGTTTCGGCTGATTCATGCAGGTTCGAATAAAGGCCGCGAAGCGCGGGAATGAAAAGTCGGCGGCCGGAAGTTTCGGTCGTCAGGGTCAAGGACATGTCTCCGTTTTGCGGGGCTATGCACGATTGAAAATATTGCAATGCACCAACGCCGCGAAGCCTGGGTCACGGTCAAGTCAACAAGGATTGATATAAAGATGATTAACAAAGTCAACTTTTAAAAATGTCGGAACCTGACCGGCGTGCAGGCGTTCATCCCCCAGTGCGGCGTTCCTGTCGTGCCCATTCCCGAAAGGAGAAAAGCAATGAATTGGAACCAGATCGAAGGCAATTGGGAGCAGTTCAAGGGCAAGGTGCAGGCCCAGTGGGGCAAGCTGACCGACGACGATCTCGATGTCATCAAGGGCAAGCGCACTGAACTCGCAGGCCGGCTCCAGGCCCGTTACGGCAAGGCGCAGGAAGAGGCCGAAAAGGATATCGACGGCTGGCTTTCGCGCCACTGAACCGTCTTTGGCAACGCGCCGCGGGCTGATCGCCCGCGCAAAGCCCCGCCAGTGCGCGGGGCTTTTTCATATGTGGATCTTTCACCTGCGAACGCAGAAAACCCCGCGCAAGGCGGGGTTTTCCGGATGGCAGCGATGCGGGCGACCGACGCCCCAGCCAGGCCGTCGCCGTCGTGCTGGGGCAATGATTCCGCCGGTTCAGCCTTTCGGGATCATGCCCAAGGCGTCAGGAGGGTTCCCGACAGGTCTTGCCACCCCAACCCTGCTGGCCCGACATGTTGCCACCTGCGGCCTTGCAGTCCTGGATGAACTTGGTGTTGCAATCCGGGAACTTGCTCGAGCCGTTCTTGCAGTACTTGTCTTCCGTCGCGCCGCCATTGCCCGACGAAACCTTGCCGCTCGGACCGGACGGCTTGTCGTTGTCAGGCGCATCTGAGAAATCGCCGGGGCCCGAGGGGCCGCTGCCACCGGGCGCGTCGGCGATGTCGCTCGGACCCGACGGACGGTCGCCGCCGCTCGGGCCGGCCGAGAAGTTGGCGGCATTGGCGCTGCCGATGGCGCCGGCAAGCAGCAGAATGGCGGTCAGGATGGTGATCTTGGTCTTCATGGTCATTTCCCTTTTCGAGTTGCGTTTCGGGGTCGCGAAAACCAGCAGTTTCCGCGTCGGAACGATCTTTCGGTTTGGGTTCCCCCCGGTGTTGATCGGACGAGCTCACCTCGCCCTGGACATGACTTGGTCGCAGCGTCAGCGTGAAAGGTTCAAAGGGGGTTCGAATTATTTTCGTAGGGGTTCGTACGGTGGTTCTGGAGCGTCATTGATCTTATGAATGTCGCGGCATGGATCCCCCTCCGCGGCTGGCGCCGCTACGGGCACGAGGATGACGGCCGGAGGGGACGTTCTCGCCAGTCAGGGGACGGTCCCGCCAATCGGAGACATTGGCGATTGGCCGGTAACTTCTATCTACTCGTCATCCGCGGGTCGGAGCGCGAGCGTAGCGAGAGCGCATATCCCGGGGATCCATGCCGTGACGTTGAAACCGCGCCGCGGTCCAGGCTTGCTGGTCCCGATGTTCTGAACCGGGGCCGAAAACGCTCCCTGGTCAGTCTGCCTGCCGCGCGGCAAACCCGGAGATGCGGGCGTGAAGGGCCGCAGGGACAACGATGCCCTCCATCTCCGAACGAGCGCGGGCGGCGGCCTTGGCAGGGCCGGGGATGTGGACGTGATACTGATCCGACAACCGGTCGAGCTGTTCGCGCATGCGGGTTTCGAAGCCGGGATCGAACAGCTTGGGATCGAGGGCGACGATGAACAGCCCGGTGCCCGGTGTCCGGTGACCGTCCGATATCGACGGCGCGTCGACCGACCAGTTGGCGCCGGAGACACCGGCGGCAAGCACCTCGACCATCAGCGCGACATTGGCACCGCGCGCGCCGCCGAAGGCGAGCAGCACGCCCTTCATCGCCTTCTTGGCGTCCGTGGTCGGCTTGCCCTTGGCGTCAAGCGCCCAGCCCTCGGGGATGGCCTCGCCGGCTTCGGCCGCCTTGCGGACATTGACGAAGGCGGTGGCGCTCGACGACTGGTCAATGACCAGTGGCGGACCGTCTGCGGCGGGCGCGGCAAGCGAGATTGGATTGGTGCAATAGACCGGTTTGGTCGAACCGGAGCCGGCGACGAGCGCGGGGCCGTTGGTGGCGGCGAGCGCGACAAGGCCAGCCTCGGCCAGACGGCCGGTGAAATAGCCGAGCGACCCGCAGGTGTAGGCATTCTTCTGCGAAAAGACAGTGACGCCGAACAGCCGCGCTGCCTTGGCGATGTCTTGGAAGTTGCGGTCGAAGCCGGTGTGGGCAGCACCGCCCTGTCCGTCGGACAGGTAAATCGCCAGCGCCGGGCGGGTGACGATGGGCTCGGCCTTGCCGTCGATGCGCCCGGCCTCGAGTGCTTCGAGATAGTCGACATAGTGCGACAGCCCGACGCTGGCCTGGCCATCGGCTTCGGCGGCGACCGCGGCAACGGCGATGGAGGTTGCCGTTTCTTCGGAAGCGCCGGCGCCGACGGCGGCTGATATGCACAGTGCGCGTGCCTCGTCGAGGCTGAGCGTGACGGTCTCGGACTTTGTCTGCGGCATGGGCTTCATCCCAGTCTGGACGGAATCTTCGCCTCCAGCTTGCGGAAGCCGAAGACGAGGATGCCGGTGATGATCAGGTAGATGAGGGCGAGCAGCAACAGCGGCTCGTAGACAATGAAGGTGTCCTGGCGGACGCGCGACGCCACGGAGTAGATGTCGATGACGGTGATGGTGGCGACAAGCGGCGTTGCCTTGAGCTGCAGCACGGTCTCGCCTGCCAGCGTCGGCAAGGCGCGATGGATCGCCTGCGGCAGCCAGATGCGGCGGAAACGCTTCCACGGGCTCATGCCGAAGGCACGCGCGGCTTCCAGCTGACCCCTTGGCACGCCGGCAAAGGCGCCGCGCATCACCTCGCCCTCATAGGCGGCATAAGACAAGGTCAGCGCCACGACGGCATAAGGCCAGGCCTGCCTGAGGATCGGCCACAGTTCGGATTGCCTGATCCACGGATATTGCGGGAACAGCGAGCCGAGGCCGTAATAGAGCAGCCAGAGTTGCAGCAAGAGCGGCGTGCCGCGGATGATGGTACAGAAGGCTTTCGCCGGCCAGGCCAGCCAGAACGGGCCGGCGGCCTGGGCAAGCCCGAGCGGTACGGCGAGCATGAAGCCGAGTGTCACGGTGACGACGAGGATCCAGATGGTGCGCCAGATGCCGAGCAGTGCCAGATCGTAATATCTGGGCAGCCACTCCCAGCGCATGAACAGGGCAGCCGAAAGCACGAGTGCCGCGGCGATGGCGATCAAGACGATGCGATGCGGCTGCAGCCACTCGGAGCGGATGGCGGACACCGTCGTGGCGGGCGTAGCGGCGCTCATCGGCCGGTCTCCGCGACGGGCGGCATGCCGCGCCGCGCCCAACGCTCGATGCGGCCGATGATGACGTTGGAGAACAGCGTCAGCAGCAGGTAGAGCACGCCGGCGGCGACGAAGAAGGTGAAGTAGGCCTTGGTGGTGGCACCGGCCTGGCGCGTCTCCTGGGTCAGCTCGTTGAAGCCGACGACGGCCAGCAACGCGGTGTCCTTGGTGGCGATGAGCCAGAGATTGGCAAGGCCGGGAATGGCGAAGGGCAGCATCGCCGGCAGCGTGATGCGGCGAAGCATCTTGCCAGGCGGCATGCCATAGGCACGCGCCGCCTCGATCTGGCCCTGCGGTATGGCCAGGATGGCGCCGCGAATGACTTCGGTGGCGTAGGCGCCCTGAACGATGCCGAGCACGCCGATGCCGGCGGCAAGCCCCGATATGTCAACGGGGGCGTAGCCGAAGCTGTCGAGCGCCCGGTTGATGAGGTCGGTGCCGGCATAATAGAGCAGCAGGATCAGCACCAGTTCGGGCACGGCGCGCACGACGGTGGTGTAGACCTCCATCAGGTCGCGCACGATCGGGCTGCCGTAGAGCTTGCCCCAGGCGCCTGATATGCCGATGAGGAGACCGAGGCTGAAGGCGCCCAGTGCGATCTGGATCGAATTGGCGAGCCCGCGCAACAGGTTGGCGCCCCAGCCGGGCGGCGAGATCGCAAGCAATTCGACAGCGCTTGTCTGCAGCAGCGGGTTCAGCAGGTGCTCGATGGCTGGTGTCCTTTGGAATGCTGAGGTGAACGGAGTTCCTCTCCCCCTTGTGGGGAGGGGTTAGGGGTGGGGGTAACGCCAGACGCGAAAGTTGCCGGAACGGGAACTTTGGTGGGACATCGCCAAGAGACCCCCACCCTCTATCCCTCCCCACAAGGGGGAGGGAGGTCCCCGGCGCTGCACCTCACGTCGGCGTCGCGCCCGATCCAGTTCGGGTGCGAGGCTGGACCTGCGCCCCTCACTTGCCGTAGATGTCGAAGTCGAAATATTTCTTGGCGATCTCGGCATATTTGCCGCTGTCGCGCAGCGACTTGATGGCGGCGTTGAACTTGTCCTTCAGCTCGGTGTCGCCCTGGCGCAGGCCGACGCCGACGCCCGGTCCGAGGATCTCGACGTCCTCGGCGACGTCGCCCTTCATGTCGCAGCAAGCCTTGCCGGCATCGGTGGCGAGGAATGTCGCCAGCGAAAGCGAGTCCGCCTGCACCGCGTCGACGCGGCCGGCGGCGAGGTCCGCCTGGGCCTCGTCCTGGGTCTGGTAGATCTTGATCTCGGAGGCCACGTCGGCGAAGTGTTTCTTGGCGTAGGCCTCGTGCACTGTCGACACCTGGACGCCGATGATCTTGCCCTTCAGCCCTTCCGGCGTGGCTTCGAACTTGGCATCCTTGGAGCCGATGATGCCGGCCGGCGTGTTGTAGTATTTGTCGGAGAAATCGATCGACTTCTTGCGTTCGTCGGTGATCGACATCGAATTGATGATGGCGTCGATCTTCTTGGAGTTGAGCGCCGGGATGAGGCCGTCCCAGGCGGTCATGGTGACCTCGCACTGAAGCTTCGCCTCGGCGCAGAGTGCCTCGATCATGTCCATTTCCCAACCGCTCCATTTTCCGGAGGCATCGGGCGAGGCGAAGGGCGGATAGGGCTCCGGCGCCATGCCGACCTTGATCGCCTGGGCGCCGGCGCTTCCGACGCTCAAACCAAGGACCAGGGCCAGGGCCGCGGTTGCAAGCAGTGCTTTCATGCTGTCTCTCCCGTTTTCGTTGTCTTGTTGTTCCCGTGATTTCGTCCGCTGATGCTGTTTCCCGGACTTGGCTAGCCGATGCTGCGGATGAATTGCTTGAGGCGTTCCGATTTCGGCGCGCCGAAAATCTGTTCGGGCGGCCCTTCCTCCTCGACCACACCGTTCCAGAGATAGATCACATGCGTCGCCACCTCGCGCGCGAACTTCATCTCGTGGGTGACCAGCACCATGGTGCGGCCCTCGCGGGCGAGGTCGCCGATGACCTTGAGCACCTCGCCGACGAGCTCGGGATCGAGCGCCGAGGTCGGCTCGTCGAACAGCATGACGCGTGGCTGGACGGCGAGCGCGCGCGCGATCGCCGCGCGCTGCTGCTGGCCGCCGGAGAGATAGGCCGGGTAGACGTCGCGTTTCTCGGCTAGGCCGACGCGGGCCAGCAATTTCTCGGCCTCGACGATGGCTTCAGTGCGCTTGATGCCCAGCACGTGCACCGGCACCTCGATGACGTTTTCCAGAAGCGTCATGTGGCTCCACAGGTTGAAGCTCTGGAACACCATGCCGAGCCGCGAGCGGATACGCTCGATCTGGCGGCGGTCGGCGGGAATGCTGTCGCCAAAGCCGTTGGGCTTGAGACGGATCTGCTCGCCATTGACCCGGATGATGCCGCTGGTCGGGTTCTCCAGGCAGTTGATGCAGCGCAGAAGCGTCGACTTGCCCGAGCCCGAGCCGCCGATGATTGCCACCACCTCGCCGTCGCGCGCCGACAGCGACACGCCCTTCAGCACATGCAGCTGGCCGAACTTCTTGTGCAGGTTCTCGACATGGATGGCTTCGGCGGCTACGCCGTCGGTCGGGGCAGGGTGATGGGCTGCATCGACCGCAGCCATCAGCGACGGCCTCGGCGTTTGAACGTTTTCCCGTCAGCTGGCAATCGGCTGCTCATGGTCGCGTCGCGATGTTCCCCTGGGCGGTGAGGATGGACCCATCTGCCTTGCGGCGTCAACGGCACCAAGTCCCGCTTCTTATGTGCCCATTACGGCACTTGCGACGTTGTTATGCAAGTGTATAAATATTGCCAGCGGCCGGCTTCGGCGATTTTTTCTCAAGATGCGAAGGTGGGCATGGCAGTCGCTGCGCGGAGAAAATTCCGCCGCGAGGGCGAGGAGCGCCGGCGGCAGGACCTGATCGAAGCGACGCTGGATTGCGTCGCCGAAAACGGGCTGCAGGGTGCAACCGTCAGGGCGATCGCGCTGCGCGCCGGTGTCACCGCAGGCCTGATCCGGCACTATTTCCCAGGTAAGGAAGAGCTGCTGCAGGCGGCCTACGTGACGATCATGGGGCGCATGACGGAGCTTGCCAAGATCGCGCTCGCGACCGTCGAGGAAGGACCGAGGCTGAAACTGGCCGCCTTCGTCGCCGCCAGTCTGTTGCCGCCGGTCATCGACGTCAGGACCTTCTCCATCTGGGCGAGCTTCATCGGTCGGGCAGGCTCCGACCCGGCCCTGGGCGTGGCGCACAGGGCCGGCTATCTCGGTTTCCGCGACGAGGTCGAGACGCTGGTCGCCGAGGTGCTGGCCGACGCCGGCCAACTGGCCAGCGCAGGCGAATTGCGCCGGCATGCCATCGCCATCAACGCGATCATCGACGGGCTGTGGGTCGAAGGCTGCCTCGCCGGCGACATGTTCGCGGCAGGCGAACTGGCCGAGATCGGCATCGGCTCGGTCGAGGCGATGCTGGGCCTGAAACTGCGCCAAGGAGAAACGCCATGACGACGATCGGTGAAGCGCTCATCGACTTGCTGGAAGCCTATGGCGTCGACACGGTGTTCGGCATTCCCGGCGTGCACACGATCGAGCTTTATCGCGGGCTGGCGCGCTCGAACATCCGCCACGTCACCCCGCGCCACGAACAGGGTGCCGGCTTCATGGCCGACGGCTACGCCCGCGCCTCGGGTCGTCCGGGCGTTGCCTTTGTCATCACCGGACCGGGGTTGACCAACACCATTACCGCGATGGCGCAGGCGCGCGCCGATTCCGTGCCGATGCTTGTCATATCGGGCGTCAATGCCCGTGCCACGCTCGGCAAGGGGCTTGGCTATCTGCACGAGCTGCCCGACCAGCTGGGCATGATGCACAAGGTGGCGCTGTCATCGCGGCGGGTGACCGAGACTGCGGAGCTGCCGGGAGCGATCTCAGAGGCTTTCGAGATTTTCGCCACGGCCCGACCCGGGCCGGTGCATATCGAGATCCCGCTCGACGTCATGCCGCTGCCCGCTGATGCCATCATGCCGCTGCCCAAACGTGCGATTGCGGAAGTGCCGGACGAAAGAGCGATAGCCGAGGCGATGACGCTGATTGCCACGGCACGCCGCCCGTTGATCCTGGCTGGCGGCGGCGCGAAACGGGCCGAAGCGGAGCTGCAGGCCCTGGCCGAAGCGCTCAATGCGCCAGTGGTGACCACCGCCAACGGTCGCGGTCTGATGTATCGCCACCCGCTCAACGTGCCGGCGAGCCCGAGCCTCAAGGCGGTCAGGGCGCTGATGGCCGACGCCGATCTGGTTATCGCCGCCGGCACCGAGTTCGGGCCCACCGACTACGACATGTATGGCGATGGTGGTCTCGTGATGCCGAACAAGCTCATCCGCATCGACATCGACGCGACACAGCTGGAGAGACGTCCGACAACGGTTTCGATCCGCTCTGATGCCGGCGCGGCGCTTGCACGCTTGAAGGCTGCCTTGGGCCATGCAGCCTCGGCATCAAGAGGCGCGGCGCGGGCCAGGGCGACGCGGGAATCTGCGTGGGAAGAAATCGGCTCGGCAATGCAGGCTCAGGTGAGGGTGGTCGAGGCGATTCGTGATGCCTTGCCCGGCGCGATCATCGTCGGCGATTCCACACAGCCGGTCTACGCCGCCAATCTCTACTACGACCACGACAGGCCTGGCGGCTGGTTCAATGCGGCGACCGGTTACGGCGCGCTCGGCTTCGGCCCGCCGGCGGCGATCGGCGCGGCATTGGCCATGCCGGATGCGACTGTCGTCTGCCTCAGCGGCGATGGCGGCTTCCAGTTCACCCTGCCCGAACTCGGTGCGGCGCTCGATGCGGCAGCGCCGGTCATCTTCGTCGTCTGGAACAACCGCGGCTATCGCGAGATCGAGACATCGATGCTCGACGCCGGCGTCGAGCCTGTCGGCGTGTCGCCGGCGCCGCCGGACTTCATGCTGGTCGCACAGGCCTATGGACTTGCCGCCGAGCGTCTGCCTGACATCGGCGCGCTCGGCGACGCATTGAAGAAAGCGCGCTCGACGGGAAAACCCTGTCTGATAGAACTCACCGTCAAATAGGCCGCGCGTCGCGGCCAGAGCATTTTGCAGCCAGGTGGACTCACCTGGCGTTGCACAAATGCGACCGCAACAAAGAGATGGAGTGGCAGTCCGGCTTCAGCCGGGCGCCCGCTCCGGGGAGTTGAGCATGACCAAGAGTTTCGAAGGCCGGCACGTCGTTGTATCAGGCGCAAACGGTGCGCTCGGCGCGGCCGTCGCCAGGCATCTGCTTGGCGAAGGCGCCATTTGCCATTTGCCGATCGGCCGGAAGACGGTGCCGGAAGGTTTCGAATTCTCGGGGCACGACCGGGTGCATGTCACCATCGGCGTCGACCTGACCGACGCCAAGGCGGTCGACGCCTTCTACGATACCATTCCCGGCCTGTGGGCCTCGATCCATTGTGCTGGCGGCTTCGACATGGGGTCGATCGGGACTGTCGATCCCGACCAGTTTGGCCAGATGATGGACATCAACGCCAAGACCGCCTTTCTTTGCTGCCGCGCGGCGGCGCGCGCGATGCTTGCCGGCAAGGCCGGCGGCCGCATCGTCAATGTTTCGGCTCGAGCCGGCATCGAGCCGCGCAAGGGTGGCGGCATGGCCGCCTATGCCGTGAGCAAGGCCGCCGTTGCGGCGTTGACCGTGGCCCTGGCCGAGGAGCTAAAGAACGCCGACATCCTGGTCAATGCGGTGGCCCCGTCGACACTCGACACCAAGGCCAACCGCAACGACATGCCCAAGGCGGATTTCGCCAAGTGGGTCAGCCTTGAAGCGGCGGCGGCATCGATCGCGCAGCTTGCCTCGCCGGCCAATCTGGTGACCAGCGGCACGGTCGCCGCGATCTACGGACGCGCGTAAGGCCGAAAAGCCGCTGTCGGCGAGAATACCGGCGAATGACCAGGTGGCTTACTGCGTCAGCAGGCCACCATTCGGCACCCCGAGCAGCTTGGCCGGCAGGTAGATGACCAGCGAGGCCGCACCCTTGATGACCTGGCCGCCGTCGGCGAGGATCGTCTCGGCCGGTGCGCCTTCGCCCCTTTCGGTGACGTCGTTCATCAATCCGCCCTGGGTGGTCAGGGCCATCAGCGTCGGCGAGCTGGCGAAGACGCCATGGCTGCCGCCGTCGAGATTGGATGTGTCGAGTACGGTGATGTTTTCGGCCTGAAGCGCGGCGACATCGGCACCGGAGCCGACGCGTGGATGGCCGCCGGTCAGCCCGCCCGACAGGTTCAGCGCCTTGTCGCGCTTCGACACCAGGATCATGAACGGGTTCGGCAGCTTGTCGATGTCGCGCAGCTGGCTCTGGAAAACGTCGATGTCGATGTCGGGTGCCGCCAGCACGAGGCCGCTGATGCGACTGATGTATTTGTCGCGGCCGCTCAGCGACAGGCTGCGCAGCGCCTCCATCACCACATAGCTGCCCATCGAGTGGCCGACGAGCACGATGCGCTTGGCCCGGGTGCGCGCGGCGATCTCGATGGTGTCGGCAAGGCCGTCGCGGCTGTAGGCGGCGCTGTCGCGGTCATAGACGTAAAGCGGCAGCGACCCGGCCGACGGCCAGGCATAATGCAGGGCGACCGCCTTGACCTTGTAGTCGTGGACGATCTGGGCGTTGCGGAAGATGCTGTCGGCGAAATTGTTGTTGTAGCCGTGCACGAAGATGAAGATCTCGCGCTCGGCCTCAGGACGCCGCATCAGGTCGCCGTCGAGGGCTGCGACGAACTGCGCCTTGTCGTCATAGGGCTGGAAGGTGCGGGCGATGAAGTTACGTTCAGGGCTCGGCGTGCGGCTTGTGCTTTCGACCTCGCCGGCGACATGCGTCTTGGGGATGCCGATCTCGAACTTGGCGAAGTTGATCTGCTTGGCGCGTTCCGCCGAATAGGGCAGCGACAGGTCGTTCGACCGGGCGCGCATCGTCGAGACGTAGATCTGCACGACAGAAGCGGATTCGCCCTGCTTGCCGTCATTGAGGCCGAGCACGGCGCGGCCGCCACAGCCGGACAGCACCAGCATCACGAAAAAAACGGTCAGAAAACGCAAACTGGGCATGGGCAGGCTCTGAACGCGGGCAGCAGGTCCTGGATTAATGAGCAGCAATTCCCTGCCACGGCAACCTTGGACAAGCCGATCCTGCCCGGGCCGGAAGCATTCGGATGTGCCGTGAAGCATTCCGGCATCACTTCGGGCCTGCAGCTGCAAGTCGCCAAAGAAAAACCCCGCCGGAGCGATCCGGCGGGGTCTTTCGATTCACGACAATGAGCTGTTGGCTCAGTTGTTGCGGTTCTTCAGGGCTGCGCCCAGGATGTCGCCGAGCGAAGCGCCGGAGTCGGTCGAGCCGTACTGAGCCACTGCTTCCTTCTCTTCAGCGATTTCCAGCGCCTTGATCGAGACCTGCAGCTTGCGGGTCTTCTTGTCGAAGGCGATGATGCGGGCGTCTACCTTCTGGCCGACGACGAAGCGCTCTGGGCGCTGCTCGTCACGGTCACGCGACAGATCCGAACGCTTGATGAAGGTCTCGATGCCGCTCTCGACGAGACGGACTTCGAGGCCACCATCCTTGATGCCGGTGACTTCGCAGGTGACGACGGCGTTCTTGCGCAGTTCGCCCGAGGTCGAAGCTTCGCCGACCGCATCCTTGCCGAGCTGCTTGATGCCGAGCGAGATGCGTTCCTTGTCGATATCGACGTCGAGAACCTGAGCCTTGACCATGTCGCCACGGTTATACTCTTCGATGACCTGCTCGCCCGGACGGTTCCAGTCGAGGTCGGACAGGTGCACCATGCCGTCGACGTCGCCGTCGAGACCGATGAACAGGCCGAATTCGGTCTTGTTCTTGACTTCGCCTTCGACTTCGGTGCCGACCGGGTGGTTACGGGCGAAAGCCTCCCACGGATTCTCGAGCGTCTGCTTGAGGCCGAGAGAGATGCGGCGCTTGGCCGGATCCACTTCGAGCACGACCACGTCGACCTGCTGGGTGGTCGACAGGATCTTGCCGGGGTGCACGTTCTTCTTGGTCCACGACATTTCCGAAACGTGGATGAGGCCTTCGATGCCCGGCTCGAGCTCGACGAACGCACCGTAGTCGGTGATGTTCGTGACGGTGCCGGTGATCTTCTTGCCGATCGGAAACTTGGTGCCGATATCCGACCACGGATCCGACTCGAGCTGCTTCATGCCGAGCGAGATGCGGTGGGTTTCCTGGTTGATGCGGATGATCTGCACCTTGACCGTCTGACCGATGTTGAGGATTTCGGTCGGATGGTTGACGCGGCGCCATGCCATGTCGGTGACGTGCAGCAGGCCGTCGATGCCGCCGAGGTCAACGAACGCACCGTAGTCGGTGATGTTCTTGACCACGCCTTCGACAACCTGGCCCTCTTCGAGGTTCTGCACGATTTCCGAACGCTGCTCGGCACGGCTCTCTTCAAGCACGGTGCGGCGCGACACAACGATGTTGCCGCGACGGCGATCCATCTTGAGGATCTCGAAGGGCTGCGGGTTGTGCATGAGCGGGGTGACGTCGCGGATCGGACGGATGTCGACCTGCGAACGCGGCAGGAAGGCAACAGCGCCGTCGAGATCGACGGTGAAGCCGCCCTTGACCTGGTTGAAGATGACGCCTTCGACGCGCTCACCCTTGGTGAACTTCTCTTCGAGCTTGACCCAGCTCTCTTCGCGGCGAGCCTTGTCGCGCGACAGCATGGCTTCGCCAAGCGCGTTTTCGATGCGCTCGACATAGACCTCGACGGTGTCGCCGACCTTCAGCTGGCCGTCCTTGGCCTTGGCGCCGAATTCCTTCAGCGGCACGCGACCTTCGACCTTCAGGCCGACGTCGATGATGGCCATGTCTTTTTCGATGGCCGTAACGATACCCTTGACGACCTGGCCTTCGCCCGAATGACCGTCCGAGAAGGACTCTTCGAGCAGGCTCGCGAAATCGTCGCGGGATGGATTAGCTTGTGACATTGGATCTCCTGGTGCGTCCCGGCTTGCGGGAGCGGCGCCGTGGGTTAGCGTTGCGTTGGCCTGCCAACATCCCGGGCAAAAAGCCCTTGGCCGCCCAAAGCGGCAAATCGGCGCAAGAAGAATGCGGACAGGTCGGTTAAGTGGCGAAACCCTGAGGCTTCAGCCGTGCCTTCAACTGCCGAGGACTCGATCGACGATATCCCTGGCTGCGGAAAACGCGGCTTCTATATCCATTTCTGACGTATCGAGCAAGTGCGCGTCGTCGGCGGGCCGCAATGGCGAGTCGGCGCGGCCGGTGTCGCGCTCGTCGCGGCGCACGATATCGGCGAGAATACCGGTGAAATCGGCGCTGCCGCCATTGGCCTCGATCTCGGCCAGCCGGCGCTGGGCGCGAACCTCCGCGCTGGCCGTGACATAGAGTTTCACGTCGGCATCCGGGCAGACGACCGTGCCGATGTCACGGCCGTCGAGCACCGCACCTTGCGGTGCGCGCGCGAACTGACGCTGTTTTTCGACCAGGATTCTTCTCACCTCGGGGATGACCGCCACCTTGGAGGCGGCCTCACCGACGGCATGCGCCGATAGCACCTTGCGGTCGAGATGGCCGAGATCGACGAGCCTGGCCGCCTCGATGGCGTGCGTTACGTCGTCGAGCGGCCAGCCTTTTTCGATCAGCATGTGGGCGACCGCGCGATAGGTCAGCCCGGTGTCGAGCAGCGCCAGGTGGTAGTAGTCGGCGAGCCGGCGGGCCAGCGTGCCCTTGCCGGCGCCGGCCGGACCGTCAATGGCGATGGTGATGGAGGTCGGCATGGTTTTGCGCGGGCCCTTCAGACGCCGCGCATCAGGCCGCCGTCGACCTTCAGGCTCTGGCCGGTGATGTAGGCGGCGCCGTCAGAGGCGAGGAAGGCGATGGTCGCGGCAATCTCCTGCGAGGTGCCGTAGCGCTGCATCGGCACGCCGGCGCGGCGTTCGTCGGTCTGCGGCAGGCTGTCGACCCAGCCCGGCAGCACGTTGTTCATGCGGACATTGTGCGGGGCGTACTGGTCGGCGAAGAGTTTGACATAGGCGGCGAGGCCCGCGCGGGCGACCGCCGACGTCGGGAACATCGCCGCCGGCTCGCCGACCCAGGCGGTCGAGATGTTGACGATGGCGCCGCCCTTCTGGGCGACCATAACAGGTGCAACGAGGCGCGTCGCGCGCACGACATTCATGAAATAGACGTCGATGCCGGTGTGCCACTGTTCGTCAGTAATCTCCAGCAGCGGCGCGCGAGGGCCGTGGCCGGCACCGTTGACCAGCGCGTCGATGCGGCCCCATTTTTCCATGGTCAGGTCGACGAAGCGCTTGAGGTCCTCGTTCGACTGGTTGGAGCCGGTGAAGCCGAGCCCGCCGAGCTCCTTGGCCAACGCCTCGCCCTTGCCGGATGAGGACAGGATGGCGACGGCATAGCCGTCGGCTGCCAGCTTCTTCGCAGCCGCCGCACCCATGCCGCTGCCGCCACCGACGATCATCGCTACTTTGTTGGTCATTGTCTGCCGTCCTTCAGCCCGTTTGATGCTTCGCTTCGGCGTCGCCGAAGCCAATCTCTTGCATGAAGATAAAGAAGTGGCCCGAAGATCACAAAGCCCAAAATGGTGGGCAGGGGATGCATCGGGCCCAATTTTCCAAGTGTAAAGCCCCCCAAGCTCATCGCGAGAGATGTTACGCAGGCCAGCACAAGCAATGCCAGATAGAGCAGCATGCCGCGCCTATGCCGATGGTCAAGCTTGTCGAGCAAATCGGAATATACCGTCGCCATGGAGGGGAACAAAAAACTCTCGCGAACTTGGGCGTGCCTGCGCAAGAACTTGCCGCCTTTGTCGGCTGCAATATGAGCCAAGCGCGAGATTGATGCCGAAATATGCCGCCATCGCAACGGCCGGTGCGATTGGCGTCAGGGCGTCGCTCAGCCAGGCAACGATTGTGGCTGCGGCCGGCAGGATCGTTACTATGGCGACCACCCACTCAGACTTCCTGAGGGATCTCAGGCGCGCAAGCTGTTCCTCGCTGACCGCGTAGGTCTGCGACCAGCGACTTTCTCGAAACTGTATCGAGCCGTCGGCAAGTCGTTTCCAGTTTGGGCCACTCTCAGGCTCCGGCATCGATCTCCGCCCCGAGATCGGCCATTAGGCCCATGAATTCCGGGAAGCTGGTGGCGATCATCGCCTGGTCGTCGACAGTGACGGGTTTTTCGGACGCCAGCCCCATGACCAGGAAGCTCATGGCGATGCGGTGGTCGAGATGGGTTTTGACGGTGCCACCGCCGAGGCCCTTGCCGCCGGGCACGCCGCGGACCGAAAGCGTGGTCTCGCCTTCGGTGCAGTTGGCGCCATTGGTCTCGAGCCCGCGCGCGACGGCGGCGAGGCGGTCCGATTCCTTGACGCGCAATTCTTCCAAGCCTTGCATCAGCGTTTCACCTTCGGCGAAGCAGGCGGCGACCGCAAGTACTGGATACTCGTCGATCATCGACGGCGCGCGCTCGGCCGGCACCTTGACGCCCTTGAGCTCGGAGCCGCGCACCCTGAGGTCGGCGACATCCTCGCCGCCGGCGTTGCGCGGGTTGAGAATGTCGATCTTGCCGCCCATTTCGATCAGCGTGGTGATCAGGCCGGTGCGGGTCGGGTTCATCAGCACGTTTTCGATGGTGATGTCGGAGCCCGGCACGATCAGTGCTGCGACCAGCGGGAAGCCGGCTGAGGACGGATCGCCGGGAACGGCGATGACCTGGCCGGTCAGCTTGCCCTGGCCCTCGATGAAGATGTGGCGCACGCCCTGCTCGTCGGTCTGGACCTCGATGTTGGCGCCAAAACCCTTGAGCATCTTTTCGGTGTGGTCGCGGGTCATCACCGGTTCGATGACGGTGGTGATGCCGGGTGTGTTGAGGCCGGCGAGCAGCACCGCCGACTTAACCTGGGCGGAGGCCATCGGCACGCGGTAGGTGATCGGGGCTGCCTGGCGCGGGCCGCGCAGCTTGAGCGGCATGCGGTCGCCAGGTGCTGCGTCGATGACCTGCACGCCCATCTGGCGCAGCGGATCGAGCACGCGGCCCATCGGCCGGCCCGACAGCGAAGCGTCGCCGATGAAGGTGGTTTCCATGTCATAGGTGCCGACAAGGCCCATGGTCAGGCGCGAGCCGGTGCCTGCATTGCCGAAGTCGAGCGGCGCCTCTGCCTGCAAAAGCGCGCCGTTGCCGGTGCCCTTGATGATCCATTCGCCGTTGCGCTTTTCGATATGCGCGCCCATAGCTTTCATTGCGTCGCCGGTGCGCATGACGTCTTCGCCTTCGAGCAGGCCGGTGATGCGGGTTTCGCCCGAGGCGAGGCCGCCAAACATGAAGGAGCGGTGCGAAATCGACTTGTCACCGGGCACGCGAGCGGTTCCAGACAGGGATTTCGACTTCCGGGCGACGGCCGGCTGTGGCACAGCTTGATGCGACATGGTGGTTCCTCGTGCGGGACGCCCGCGAAACCGGGCTTTCCCAATGATTGCGGCGGTGTCGTAGCATCGATTGTCGTAACGGTCATCCCCCATTGCCCCTGCCGGGGGATTTGGCTTTGACAGCGCCACAAACTGCGGCTAAGGGGACCAAAATCGAGAAAGACGAGGCCTGACGTGGCGAAATCCGAACTTGGAACAAAACGCGTCGACCCGGAGACGGGCCGAAAGTTCTATGACCTGAATAAAGACCCGATCGTTTCGCCCTACACGGGCAAGACCTATCCGCGCTCCTACTTCGACGATGGCAAGATTGCCGCCATCCTCGAGGAAGAAGAGGAAGTCGAAACCAAGGAGCTCGACGCCGAAGAGGAAGGCGCAGAAGTCGTGTCCCTCGAGGATGCCGACGAAGAGGCCAAGGGCGCCGACGACCTGCCGGATCTGGACGACGACGATGTCGACCTGGGCGACGATGACGACGACACCTTCCTTGCCGACGAGGAAGAGGAAGACGACGACGTCTCCGACATGATCGGCGTCGGCGACGACGACGACGAGATCTGAGAAAGCTTTTTGGGAAACCGAAAAAAGGTTTCGATCAAGGCTTGCCAAGGGTCGAATGCGGCGCTAGAAGCCGCCAACAAATGCGGCGCGGACAACAAATTCGCGCCGACCTACGCCGGAAACGGCGCCGGCTGATAACCGGACGTGGGGCCATAGCTCAGCTGGGAGAGCGCCTGCATGGCATGCAGGAGGTCAGCGGTTCGATCCCGCTTGGCTCCACCAAATTTCTCCAGGTCAGCGCGTTAAAAAAATGGCGGAAACGGCCGCTTTGCTGTCCCTCTGTCCGAGTTAGTTCCCCTAGAGATATCCAGATCCTGACCGTATCGACGGCAGCCGTTCAGTTGGCTGCCGATTTAGCCAGGATAAAGTGCTTCCGCCAGGTCGCGCACGGCGTCCGCTGTACGCGGGCCGAAGCCGATCATGTAGGCGCCGTCGAGCACGACCAGCGCACGGTTGGCGGCGGCGGGCGTGGTGCTCAGGGCCGGGATGGCAAAGACCTGCTCCGGCGTCGGTCCGCCATTGCCGTCGCTCATCATCAGGATGACGTCAGGCGCCATCTCGATGAGCTTTTCCTCGGACGCTGCCTTGTAGCCGTTGACCCCGCCCATCGGATTGATGCCGCCGGCATAACCGATGATCGCATCGGCTGATGTGCCAGCACCAGCGGCGGTCAGCTTGATCAGGCCGTGGAAGAAAACCACCTTCTTGCGATTCGCCGGCGCGACTTTCGCGGCCAGGCTTGCGGCGGCCTTGAATTCCCCAGTCACCTTCGCCGCCAGCACCTTGCCTTCGTCGGCCTTGCCGAGCACGTCGGCGACCAGCGCGATCTTGCGGACGATGCCTTCGGGCGAATTGTCCTCCGGTACCAGCACGATCGGCACGGCCAGCGATTTGAGCACGTCGACGGCATCGGGCGGCCCGATGTCCTTGGCGGCGATGATCAGGTCCGGCGACATTTCTGCGATGCCTTCGGCCGACAGCTTGCGGCGGTAGCCGACATTTGGCTTGGCGTTGGTCGCCGCCGGGAATTTGCTGCCGCGGTCGAGCGCGACGATGCGGTCGCCTTCGCCGAGCGCGTAGACGATCTCGGTCACGTCGGACCCCAGCGTCACGATGCGCTGGCTGCCGGCGATGGCGACCTGCCGCCCGGTGGCGTCGACGACGGTCCCGGCGGACGCCAGCGTGGTCAGCGCTCCGAGCAGCAGGCAAAGCAGGGCGCCGCGTGCGAGCGCGCGCGAACGCAGCAAAGCCTGTGGGCTTGCCAGGGAGCTGAAGGGCTCTGCACGTTCCATGTCGTCGGTCCTGTCCGAGGGCTGCGGCGATAATTTAACTTGACTATCATAATCAAGTTTAATTACTCAAGCCCATGACGCACGGGGTGGATACCCCAAGGTCGAGCCAGCTCGGTGCCATCAGCACATTCAGCCAGCAATTGGTCGCAGTGACGATTGGGGGCTTGAAGTGATGACGTTCAGAAATTTCCTTGTTGCCGGTACGGCACTTGCGGTGATCGGCAGCGGGCAGGCGTTGGCGCAGCAACCAAAGACGGCCCAGCCGGCCGCGGCTTCGCCGAAGAAGCCTGCCGCTGTCACCTTGCTCGACAGGATCGTCATTTCGGCCACCATGCTGAGCGAGGCGGTGATCGACGCGCTGGCGCCCGTCAGCACCATTGACGGCGAACAGCTGTCGCGGACGCAGGCCTCGACGGTCGCCGACATCTTCCGCACGACGCCGGGCGTGGCCGCCTCGATGAACGGTGACGATCCGGCGACGTCGATCAACATTCGCGGCCTGGAACAGTATGGCCGCGTCGTGGTGACGCTCGACGGCGCGCGCCAGCACTACTGGCGTGTCGGCCATGGCTCGGGCTCGTTCTATGTCGAGCCCGAATTGCTCAAGGAAGCGACTGTCATCCGTGGCCCGGTGTCGAATGCCTATGGCTCAGGCGGCATTGGTGGCGTGGTCTCGTTCCAGACCAAGGACGCCGGCGACTTCCTGAATTCCGATGAGCGCTGGGCGCTGAGTGAAAAGCTGGGCCACGAATCCAACGGTCGCGGCTTCACCACCAGCACGACCGGTGCCTATCGCTTCAGCGACGACGCCGACGTGATCGGCAACCTGATCTACCGCAGTCGCGACGCCTACAAGGATGGCAATGGCGCTGTCGTGCCGTGGACCGGCGAGGACGTGCTGAGCGGCTATCTGAAGACGACGTTACGGCCGGCCGATGGCCATGAACTGAAGCTCGGCGCCATCCTGCAGAACTACGAGGATTTCGTCACCGGCTCGTCAGGTTCGCCATCGCCGACGCTAAGTCGTTACGATGCCGACACCACCAACCAGACCTATACCGCCGGCTACACCTACCTGCCGGACGACAATCCCTATGTCGATCTCAGCGTCAATTTCTACCACAACCGCACCCGGGCCGAGCAGACGCAGGTCTGGCCGAAGGCGCAGATCGGCAACTTCCGCTATTACGACGTTGCGACGACGGGCGTGAACGCCAAGAGCTCGTCGCGTTTCGACGCCTGGGGGCTACAGCACACGCTGACCTACGGCGCCGACTACTACTATCTGACCGGCGATTCCGAAGCTGCCCATTTCGGCTCCGGAAAGCAGCGTGGTTACGGCGGCTTCCTGCAGTGGCAGGGCGATTACAGCGACTGGCTGCAGGTCATCACCGCCATTCGCTACGACGGCTACCAGCTCGACGGTGAGACAAAAACGAAGCCGGTGCAGGAAGCTTCGCTGAGCGGCAGTCGCTGGTCGCCGCGCATCACCGTGGGCGTGACGCCGGTCGAGGGGCTGCAGCTCTACGGCACCTACTCGGAAGGCTATCGCGCGCCAGGGCTTCAGGAGGTGTTCCGCGGCGGCGGCGCACACGGTTCGGGCGATAACTATGTTCCCAACCTGCTGCTGCAGCCGGAAACGGCGCGCAGCTGGGAGGCCGGCGTCAATGTCAAGTATGATGACCTGATGGTTGGCGGCGATACGCTGCGCGGCAAGCTGAATTTCTTCCACACCGATGTCGACGACTACATCGACGTCAACCTGACGGTGATGCCGCGCAAGGCAATCAACATCGGCGCGGCAAGGTTGCGCGGCGTCGAGGCCGAGGCGATCTACGATTTCGGTTGGGGCTTCGTGAACGGGACGGCCTCGCTGACCGACGCCAAGATGAAGACCGGGGTCTATGCCGGACAGACGCTGAACAACACGCCGCTCGAGCGCTTCTCGGCGACGTTCGGCGTGCGGGCGTTGGACGACAAGCTGACCATGGGCGTGCAATATCTCAGCGTCGGTGAGATCACCCGTACCAGCCGTACCAGTCCGACCATTCCCGGCATCGTCGACCCCGGCTTCAACATCACCAATCTGTTCGCCAACTACCAGGTCAATGACACCCTTAGGCTCGATGCCGGCATCGAGAACCTGTTCAACGAGGCCTACACCGACCCGCAGAGTTCGTGGTCGACGTCGGCTGCGACCAGGCAGGGCAAGGGCCAGACCTTCAAGATCAGCCTGACCGGCCGTATCGGCGGCTAATTCCTTCGTGCAATCGGAACTGACCTGACATGACCGACCTTCAATCTCGCGCCGAACTGCAGCTGCAGCTTTCGCCCGACCAACTGCACAAGATCCGAGACCGGATGGAGAGCTTCGACGCGCGCTCGAGCGACGAGGGTGAAGCGGTCAATTTCCGTTTCGTTTTCGGCGAAGCCTCGTTTGTGATGCCCGAGGGCGCGCTGATCATGCGGGCGAGGTCGCCGCATCCGGATGGCCTGGCCCGGCTCAAGGACCTGATGGCGACGGCGGTGGAGTTCTACGCAAAGGAGAGCCAGCCGCGCATCGTGTGGCAGGGTGACCTTGCCGGCCGGGGCGAGCTGGAGCAGTTCCGCGAGGCAACGGTCGTCGATGCGATGTACCTGACGCCGCACATGAAGCGCGTGCGGCTCAAGGCGCCCAATCTCGAACGCTTCGCGTCGTTTGGCGGCCTGCACATCCGCATGCTGTTCCCGACCGCCGCCGTGCCGGATCCGGTCTGGCCGGTGCGTGGCGACAACGGCCTGGTGTCGTGGCCGGACGAAACGCGGCGGCCGCCGGCGCGCGTCTACACCATTCGCAGGCTCGACGTGGCCGGTGGGCATTTCGACGTCGATTTCCTCATTCACGAGGGCGAGAATGTCGGCTCGAACTGGGCTTCGAATGCCAGGCCGGGCGACAAGGTCGGCATCATGGGGCCGCTCGGGCGGCCGATCCGGCCTGCCGACTGGTATGTCATGGGTGCCGACGAAACCGGGCTGCCGGCGATCGGGCGCATGCTCGAAAGCCTGCCCGTGACGACGATGGGCGTTGCCTTTATCGAGGTCGAGGACGAAGGCGAACGCCAGGTGATCGAGCACGGCACCGGCATCGAACTGCATTGGCTCTACCGCAACGGCGTGCCGGGCGGCGAGAGCAATGTCCTCGCCGACGCGGTCATGTCGGTTGCCTGGCCCAAGTTAGGAACGAGCTTCGGCTGGTTCGCCGCCGAAGCCGACACGGCAAGATGCGTGCGCGACCACTGGCGCAGCGACCTGGCGCTGGGCCGCGACCAGACGA
The DNA here is from genome assembly GCF_044056035.1 of Aminobacter sp. UC22_36. Lineage (NCBI taxonomy): Bacteria > Pseudomonadati > Pseudomonadota > Alphaproteobacteria > Hyphomicrobiales > Phyllobacteriaceae > Aminobacter > Aminobacter sp. UC22_36. The sequence goes on along the minus strand of NZ_CP171996.1, from coordinate 137,020 downwards.
TCGCCTCGGCCTACTGGACGCGAGGCGACGCCGGGACGATGGCGGGATGACGACCGCTATTCCATGTGGAAGCGCATTGCGCTGACGCGGCCGTCCGCCTGCCGGTCGACGGTCCAGTGCATGTGATAGCGCCCGGTCGGCAAGCGGTAGCGGCGTCGGCCGTTGCCGCCGTCGTCGATCAGTTCGAGCGGTGCCGGGCCGAGGTCGGATTCGCTCTCGACGATGACCTGTTCGAGCCAGCGATTGCTCCATAGCTGCCAGGCCTCGTCGGTGAAGGCGTCGTGCGGCGCGTTGCGTGCGGCGATTGTCCTTATCAGGGCGTCATCCGTCCTGGTGCGCTCCGGTGCGCTGTCGGCGATCGGTTCGTATGGCGCCACCGAGGCGTCGACGATGCCGGCGATCCGGTGCGCGATACGGGCGACCTGCGCGTCGTCGATATTGGCCAGCACCGCCACCGACAGCTTCTGTGCCGGAAAGCGTGCCAGTTCGGCGCGGAAACCGTCCCAGGTGCCGCCGTGCCGGATCTTGCGGTGGCCGCGCACTTCGGAGTTCTGCCAGCCGAGCGCATAACCATTGATCGCCGGGCGGCCGTCGCGCATCAGCGCTGGCTCGAACATCTGCGCGACGATATTGGGGCGGAACACCTGCGGCCGGTCCAGCTCGATGAACCAGTGCGCGATGTCGCGCGGCGAGAAAAACAGCCCGCCATCGCCGGTGCGCAGCAGCGTTGGCGCCGTCCAGTGTCGGTTGCGAAGCTCGCCATCGTGACGGCTGTAGCCCTGCGAACGGTTGGGCACGATGTCGAACCAGCTGGCGTCGCGGGCACTCGTCATGCCGGCCGGAGCAAACAGCTGCTCGCGCAGCAGCGTGTAATAGGGTTTGCCGCTGACACGGGCGACGATCAGCGACGCCAGTATGTAGCTGATATTGGAGTAGAGGTAGCTTTCGCCCGGGGCGAAGGTCAGCGGCGACAGGCTGGCCAGCACCAGCAGCTGGTCGTCGCTGTGATCCTGCCAGAGATTGAGCGGCACGACGTTGTTTTCGATCGGCGCCGGTGCAAAGGCATCGCCGAAATTGCCGAGGCCGCTGGTCATTGTCAAAAGATGGCGGATCGTGATCGTCGCCCAGGCGTCTGGCCCTTCGGTCAGATAACGCCTGACCGGATCGTCGAGGTTGAGGCGGCCCTGCTGCACCAGCAACAGCACGGCGGCAGCGGTGAACATCTTCCCGGTCGATCCTGAATGGAAGATGGTGTCTGATGTGGCCGGGATGTTGTGCTCGATATCGGCAAGGCCGTAGCCGCCGAGATGCAGGACCTGCCCATCTCGGACGATGGCAACGCCGAGGCCGGGAATGCTGTTCCGGTCCATTTCGGACTCCAGATAACGCTCCAGCGTGGCTGCGAGATCGGCGGGATGTTCCATGACGTTCATTTCAGTTCTTCCAATGTTGGTGCGCAGCGGCATGCACGCGGCGCCGCAGCGCCGCATGATCGTTCCGATGCCGCCTTGTTTGTTCTGCTCGGTTCGTTTGCCAGCGGCTACTCGGCGACCGCGATGTCGACGATCGAGTAGGGCGCCTGGAATGCCTGGGGTGCTGCAAGCCGCGTCTTGTTGAAGACCATGGTCTGGGCGGGCTCGTGGACCGGGGCGGCGACGAAGTTCGCCAGCAGGTGGCTGTGGAAGTTCCTGAAGTTTGCGACGCGCTCGTCCCAGGACTTCGATCCGTACATGGCGAGTTCGCGCAGTTCCTCGGATTTGGGGTCGTTCCACATCGACAGGTTCCATGAATCCAGGCGCTTGGCGCTGAAGAACCAGTCGAGAATGTCGGCGTTGGTCCATGAATAGGGCTGGAGCACCAGCTCGCGTTCGGGTTTCCTGAACTGGTCGCGATAGGTGCCGGCGTCGAACACGGTGATCTCGGCCACCAGGCCGACGGCCTTGAGCTGCGCCTGGATGATCTCGGCCGTGCGTTTGTATTCGGTGTCGGCCCTGGCCCAGAGCTTGACCTTGAGCGGCTTGCCATCCTTGCTGCGCAGCCCATCGCCGCCGCGCAGCCAGCCGGCTTCGTCAAGCAGGCTGGCGGCCTTGGCCGGATCGTGCCTGATCTCGCTTGCGGGGTCGACCTTTGCCTCGCCCAGCGCACTGACCAGCAGCTGATGCGCCTCCTTGCCGACGTCGCCATAGACGCTTTTCAGGATCGCGCTCTGGTCGATGGCGAGCGCGGTCGCCTGGCGAACGCGGATGTCGGTGAACGGGCCGGCCTGGGTGTTGATGGCAACGAAAGTCACGCCATAGCCGGGGAGCTCCCTGAGATCGATATCGGCTTCGCTCTTGAGCTGCGGCAGGAAGTCGGTCGGCACGTCGAGCAGCATGTCGACGCCGCCGGTCTTGAGTTCAAGGAATGCGGTCGAGGCATCGGAGATCTCGCGCAAGGTCAATCGCTTGAGGTGCGGCGCGCCCTGGTTTTCCGTCAGTGCGCTGCCCCAGGCATAGTCCTCGTTGCTGACGAGAATGGTTTCCTGGCCGACGACGAAGCTTTCGAGCTTGTAGGGGCCGGTTCCGACGGCTTCGATCACGCCGTAGTCCTGGCCGCCGGCTTCGTAGGCCTTGGGGCTGGGGATGCCCATGTTGGTCATCGCCAGGTTGAAGATCAGGTTGGGCTCCGGCCGCTTCAGGACGAAGCGCACGGTATGGTCGTCAACGATTTCGACCCGCTCGATGGCGTCGACCATGTACTCGTTTTCGCTTCCCTTGAACTTGGGAATCCACCAGGCGATGGTCGCGGCGTTGAACGGCTCGCCGTCGGTGAAGGTGACGCCCTGGCGCAGCTTGAAAGTCCAGCTCATGCCATCAGGGCTGACCACCCAGGACTCGGCAAGATGCGGATGGTACGACTGGTCGGCTGCCTGCTCGACCAGTCGGTCGTAGATCAGCCCGGCGGCGATGTTGAGCGTGACGGCGCGGATCGGGTCGTAGTTGGCCGCGCCCGACTCCTGCCGGCTGAGCACGATCACCGCTTCCGACTCGGTGGCCCATGCGGCAGCGGGCGGAAGCATGCCGATGGCGATGCCAAACGAAATGATGGATGCCGAAGCAAGGAAACCGCGCCGGTTCATTCAAACCCCTCCCAAGGATTGTCGTGTGGTTGCAGGTGTCAGCGTTCAGTTCGACGGCCGGCGTGGCCGACGAAATCGCCATAAAGACCGGACAGCCGGTCCAGTCGTTCTTCGACCTCTGGCCCGAGCTCGCCGATGATCCCGTTGAGCATCAGGTGGACGAGCGTCAGCATCGGTCCGTTGGTGTCCCAAAACAGGTTGATTTCGGAAGGAACCGCAAAGACCTCGCTCGTACAGTCATGCGCCCAGTCGCAGAACAGGTCGGTGACAAGCGTCACCGGCATGCCGATATCGCACGACCTGCGGGCGAGAAGAGCCGCCGTTCGTGAGTAGCGCCGCGCATCGAACATCACGAGCGCCGTGGTTTTCGGGTCGGCGAGCAACACCTCAGAGAAGTTACCCGACGAATGATCGACAAGATGCACGCCGTCGCGGACATACTGGAGCAGGTGGGCCATGGTCGCCGCGATGCCGCGCTCGCTCTGAAAGCCGGCGATGAAGACATGCTTCACCGTCGCCAGGCGTTTGACCACGTCGGCCCATTGCGGCGTCCGGACCAGTTCGTAGACCCGAACGGTGGCGGCGAGTTCGAGCTCGAGGCTCTTTGCCAGGTCGCCGCCACCTTCGCGGGTGCTTGTTTGGAATTCGCGCAGCCGGTCGCCGATCAGCCACGGGCTGTCGCCGACATCGACCTTCAGATCGGCTTTGAGATCCTTGAAATGCTGGTAGCCGATCGAGCGGCAGAAGCGGCCCACTGTAAGTTCGCTGACGCCGACTTTTCCCGCGATCGTGACAGCCGTTTCAAAGGGCAGTTCGCTGAGATTGGCCAGCATGTAGGTGGCGATCGAACGGCCTGCACCCGCGCCGCTCTGCAGGCTGTCCGTCAATCTCTGGCGTACCGTTCCGCTCATGGGGTCCCCTCTTGCCAATCAGACTGTCAGTTTTCTGAATTTGAATCAAGTATGTTATTTTTCTGACAGATGCCTGAGCAGGAGCGGTTGGATCGCGCAGCACGGACATGCTTGATGCCGCCGGAATTCGTCAGGATGAGGGGATTGCAGGCTGTCTGGACGGCAAGCCGCCAATTGACAGCTGACATCAAAGGCTGCGTCACAAGGGGCGGCCAGACACCCTCCACCAGCCGAGCGCGTTGTTGGATTTTACGGCAAACAATGATGCCGAGCTCGGCTCAGCGACATCTGCGCTTTCTGGCCGCGTCGATGGCAGCCTGCTCCTGGCGTAGACCGTCGATCTTCGCTGTCTGCCTGTCCTGGATGGCGCCGACGGCTCTGTTGCCGACGGGCGCCCAGGCTGGAACGTTCCATTGGCCGACCCTGCCGCGGTCGATGGCGACGCGCGAAATGCTGGCCGCCGCGTCGCCCATGGCGACATCGAGATCAGCACAGGCCATGGCATCGTATTTCAGAGGATCGACCGGCCCGGAGGAACCTGAGCGGGATGCGCAGCCCGCCGTGGCAGCCAATGCGAAGACCAGGACAGTCCGCGCTGAAGCAAGAATGATTGCCTTCATCGACCCAGACTAACAAGACGGCCCGACAATTGGAACCGGCTGCCTCAAGCAGGGGCTGCGTCCAAAGGCCGGCACGCGCGTCTACCGTGCGTGTTGGTACTCCTTGGCCAGGAAGTCGAGCAAAGCGCGGACGGATGGCAGCAGGCCGCGTCTCGATGGGAAGACGGCGTGGATGATGCCGGCCGGCGGTGTCCAGTCAGGCAGCACGTCGATCAGCGTTCCAGCGGCAAGATCGTCGCCCGCCACCATCCTCGGCAGCTGGACCAGGCCGGCTCCGGCCAGCGCCGCCAGGCGCAGTGTCACCATGTCTTCGGTGACCAGCCGGGGCTGGTGGGCGATCTGCACGGCAGCGCCCTCGGGCCCTTGCAGGCGCCACTCGTGGTCGCGGTGCGTCGGTCCCCAGGCAAGACTGGGCAGCCGGGTCAGGTCGGCGGGCACGGCGGGCCGTCCAAGCTTTTCCAGGAGTTGCGGGCTTGCCACCAGCCGCTGCGGGCTTTCGGCCAGCACCTTCATCACCAGGTCGCTTTCCTCCAGCGGCGGGAAGCGCACCCGGATGGCGATGTCGAAACCCTCGCGGATGACGTCGACGCGGCGGTTGGTGCTTTCGAGGTGCACTTCGACCTTGGGGCATTCGGCCATGAAGCGGGCGATCATGGCGCTGACCTGGAAATAGAGCACCGAAGACGGGCAACTCAGGCGCACGACGCCTTGCGGCGCGGCGCGCGAGCGCTCGATCACTTCCTGGGCCGCATCGGCCTCGGTCAGCATGGCAACGCAGTGGCGGTAATACTCCATGCCGATCTCGGTCACGGCGAAGCGCCGCGTCGAACGCTGGATCAGCCGCACGCCGAGCCGCTCCTCGAGAAGGCCGATGCGGCGGCTGAGCCGCGAACGCGGCATGCCGAGCTGGCGCGCGGCACTGGCAAAACCCTGCTGGTCGACGACCTGAACGAAGAAGTAGAGGTCGTTGAGATCCTGAAACGCCATTGATTGTCCTCCTGGTAGGACAGTGTGGCCGAATATTGCCGCCTACTGCTCAGTTTGTCCTGCACATATTCTTTTCTCCAACGCAACGCCTCTTTGGGCAAGGCAAGGAGAAACACCATGAGAAAGCTACTTGGGATCTACAGCAGCTCGCGGCCGCATTGGGTCGGCGACGGATTTCCCGTCCGCTCCGTGCTGTCGCAAGGCACGCTCGGGCAGCACGTCAGCCCGTTCCTGCATCTCGATCTGGCCGGCCCCGCCGACTTCGCGCCGGCGACACGGCCAAGGGGGGTCGGGGCTCATCCGCATCGCGGCTTCGAGACCGTCACCATCGTCTATCAGGGCGAAGTCGAGCACAGGGATTCAACCGGCGCCGGCGGGCTCATCGGCCCCGGCGACGTACAGTGGATGACGGCAGCGGCCGGAATCCTGCATGAGGAGTTCCATTCGCAGGACTTCACCCGCAAGGGCGGCACGCTCGAGATGGTGCAGCTGTGGGTCAATTTGCCGGCCAAGGACAAGAACGCCGATCCCGGCTACCAGACCCTGCTGGCGCAGGACATTCCCGAGATCAAGTTGCCGGAAGATGCGGGAACGATCCGCGTCATTGCCGGCGAACGTGACGGCCATAAGGGACCGGCGCGGACCTTCACGCCGATCAATGTGTGGGACCTCTCCCTTAGGCAAGGTGGCACGACGGACCTCGACCTGCCGGACGGCCATGCCGCCAGCCTGGTCGTGTTGCGCGGCAGCATCCGCGTCAACGGCGAGGCCGTGCGCGAGGCGCAGCTGGCCCTGCTCGACCGAACCGGCGGCATAAAGGTCGAGGCCGATACCGAGGCGCTGGTGCTTGTCCTCAGCGGCGAGCCCATCGACGAGCCGGTCGTCATGCACGGACCCTTCGTCATGAACACGGCCGACGAAATCCACCAGGCCATCGCCGATTTCCAGAGCGGCCGTTTCGGCGCGATCTGACTGCCGACAAGTTCCCGGGCCGAACCAGGCCCGGCTTCCTGCCCGCGAGTTGTGCGGGCAGTCCCGGGCGCACGCCCATCACCCCCTGAAAGGAAACGTCATGAGCACGAACGCAAACATTGCCAATTTCAACGGCCAGCGGCCAGTCATCGACCCCAACGATGCCGTGCTGCTTCTCATCGACCACCAGAGCGGCCTGTTCCAGACCGTTGCCGACATGCCGATGCCGGTGCTGCGCAACCACGCCGCAGCGCTCGCCAAGATGGCGACGCTGGCAAACATCCCCGTCATCACCACGGCTTCGGTGCCGCAGGGCCCGAACGGTCCGCTGATCCCCGAGATCCACGAGAATGCGCCGCACGCCACCTATGTCGCTCGCAAGGGTGAGATCAATGCGTGGGACAACCCCGACTTCGTAGCCGCGGTGAAGGCGACTGGTCGCGGCACGCTGATCATCGCCGGCACCATCACCAGCGTCTGCATGGCCTTCCCGGCGATCAGCGCGGCCTATGACGGCTACAAGGTCTTCGCTGTCGTCGATGCGTCGGGCACCTATTCGAAGATGGCGCAGGAGATCACCCTGGCCCGTGTCGTCCAGGCCGGTGTCGTGCCGATCGATACGGCGGCTGTCGCTTCCGAGCTGCAGAAGACGTGGCACCGCGACGATGCACAGGAATGGGCCCAGATCTACACCAGGATCTTCCCAGCCTACCAGCTGCTGATAGAGAGCTATCTCAAGGCCCAGCAGGTCGAAAAAGACCACGAGCAGCTGGACTCGGTGCGGGCCTAACCGTCCGCTTGCGATGGTGGCCTGGCGCCGCCATTCACCGAGCGCCATGAGCCGCAGGCGAAGCTCCGCGCCTGTGGCTCATGGCCATTTCTGCCGACGCGATGCGCTCAGGTCTGGCAGCTGCGGGCGTCGACCGTATGCGTCAGCGCCTCGCCTTCGTCGCGGCGCAGGGTGAAACGGTCGAAATTGGCGATCGTGGCGCAGGAGTGGTTGGGAAAGACCCGGACGCGGCTGCCGAGAGGCAAGCTGCGGCCCGAAACCGGCACGAAGCCATGCTCCTCCGACATCCGTTCGAGCGTCCACACGCCTGCGTCGCTGCCGCCGTCCGCGTCGATGACGATGCCGAAGCCGTTGCCGCCCATGCCATGGGCGCCACGGTCGGAACTCATGGTCTTCGAGCCGGCATCGATGATGAAATGCGTGTCGTTGGAGGCAACGACACGGGCAACGACTGAGAGCGCCAGATCGTCAGCGCCGCAGATGCCGAGGCGAAGAGCGGTGCCGTCGAGGAAGACGTAATTGCCGGGACGGATGCAGTCGACCGCCTGAAGCGGTGCGCCGACGCAGGTCGGCGTCGCGCCGACGGAAATGCAGGGGACCATGATACCAAGGCTTTTGAGTTCGGCGGCGAGGCCGGCCATCGCCGATGCCTCGTTGCGGGCAACAGTGGCAAGGCCTTCGGCGTCGGCGGCAGCGTAGGAGTGACCGGCATGTGACAGCAGGCCAGCGAAGCGCAGGCCGTGTGCCGTCGTGATCTTCTGGCAAACGGCGATTGCTGCCGGGTCATGTGGCTTGAGGCCGACGCGGCCGAGGCCGACGTCGACCTTGAGGAACACGCCGATTTCGACATCGTGGCGCATGGCGGCTGCAGACAGCGCGTCGACGCCGGTTTCACTCGCGGCGATTGTCCGGAGCTCGGTGCCATGCGCTTTGACCGCAGGCAGCAGGCGATCGAGCGATGAGGCACAGACGATGGGGTAGGCGACAATGATCGACGGTATGCCGGCTTCGACAAAGACCAGTGCTTCGCTTGGTTTGGACGCGGTGATGCCGCGCGCGCCAAGCGCCAGCTGTCGTCTGGCCAGTTCGACGCTCTTGTGCGTCTTGACGTGCGGGAACATCGCCAGACCGGCGGCATCGGCGCGGCGCTGCATGGCCTGCATGTTACGGGCGAGACGCGTCTCGTCGACCTCGACATAGGGCGTTGGCCGCAGTGCTGCGGCGGGGCGCCGGAGGCCTTCGATCTTCAGCCGCGCCGGACTTCCGGCAATGTCGAGGGTTGTGCTGCCAGCCGCGGTTGCGACCGCCAGCGACACGTTTGAAGTGGTCATTTGGAAATGCTCTGATTGAAAACGAAGAACTCTTGATGGGGTCGCCATCAGCCTGCGGCAACCTGCCGGACGAAATGGGTCGATGAGATTTGATGCATCGGCAGCTCGACAGGTACGAAATCAGGCGCACGCATGGCACTGGGGATTTCGTCGGACATCGGCTGGCGCCCTTCCGGGCGGCGCGTCGGATCGGCGATGGGAACCGTCGACAACAGCTTGCGTGTGTAAGGGTGCTGCGGGTTGTTGAAGACCGAGCGGCGATCGCCGATCTCGACGATTTCGCCGAGATACATCACCGCGACGCGATGCGCGATGCGCTCGACCACAGCCATGTCGTGGCTGATGAACAGCAGTGCGATCTGCATGTCGCGCTGCAGGTCCATCAGAAGGTTGATGACCTGCGCCTGGATCGTCACGTCGAGCGAAGCGACGGCCTCGTCGGCGACGATGAGCCGGGGATTGAGCGCCAGGGCGCGCGCGATACAGATGCGCTGGCGCTGGCCGCCGGAAAACGCATGCGGGTAGCGTTCGAGGTGTTCGGGCGAAAGCTCGACCTTGGCCATCAGTTCGGCGGCACGGGCGCGCATGGTTTCGGTCGAGCCAAGCTTGTGGACCCGCATCGGGTCCATCAGCGACTGCTCGATGGTCATGCGCGGGTTGAGCGAGGAGAACGGATCCTGGAACACCATCTGCGCCTGGCGGCGAAACCGCGCCACGACCTGGCGCGGGGCGCCGATCAGTTCGGTGCCGTCGAAACGGATCGAGCCGGAGCGTGGCTTGTCGAGCTGCATGAGCGAGCGGGCGACGGTGGATTTGCCACAACCCGACTCGCCGACAAGCGCCAGTGTTTCACCCGGGAAGATATCGAAGGAGACGTTCTCGACGGCATGAACGCGACCGGAGACGTGGCCGAACAGGCCGGCTTTGAGGTCGAAACGCGTCACCAGGTTGCGGACGGCGACGAGCGGCTGGCGCGTTTCCTTAAGTTGGGTGGATGCGTTCATTTGCTCACCTCGGCGAGCTGGCGCTCGGGCTCGAACACCAGCAACGGGAATTTTTCCGGCGCATCCTTGTCGGCCATGCTGCCCAGCCGGGGCACGGCTGAAATCAGGGCGCGGGTATAGGTATGCTTGGGATTGGCGAAGACGTCGTGGACGGAGCCGGTCTCGACGATCTCGCCCTTCAGCATGACGCAGACGCGGTCGGCGACTTCGGCGACGACGCCCATGTCATGGGTTATGAACAGCACCGACATGCCGATCTCGCTTTGCAGCGCGCGGACCAGATCGAGGATCTGCGCCTGGATCGTCACGTCGAGCGCTGTAGTCGGCTCGTCGAGGATCATCAGCGACGGCCGGCAAGCCAGCGCAATGGCGATCATCACACGCTGGCGCATGCCGCCGGAGAGTTGGTGCGGGTACTGGTCGAGCCGGCGCTCGGCGTCTGGAACGCGGACCAGCTTGAGCGTGTTGAGTGCGATCTGGCGCGCCTGCGCCGGCGTCTTGTCCTGGTGATGGATCACCGCCTCGGCAATCTGGTCGCCAACGGTGAAGACCGGGTTGAGACTGGACATCGGGTCCTGGAAGACGATCGAGATCTCCGACCCCCGGAGCTCTTCGACGCGCTTTTCTGACAGCTTGGCGAGGTCGGCGACCTTGCCGTCCTTGAAACGCATCAGCACCCGGCCGCCTGATATGGCGGCACCGTCATATTCGGTGAGCCGCATGATCGTCATCGCGGTAACCGATTTGCCCGATCCGGATTCACCGACAAGCGCCACCGTCTCGCCGCGCGAGATGGTGAAGGAGATGCCGCGGACGGCACGCAGTTGCGCCCTGGAGCGGACGGCAAAGGAGACTTCGAGATCCTCCACCGAAAGGATGACATCCTCGGGCAGTTCGGGTGTCGCGGACTTGGCAGGGATCATCGGCACATGGACCCAGTTTCAACGATGGACGTCGTGTCCGCGGCATCGAACGCAAGGGGGCTGCATTCTGTCAATAGGGCGGGCAGGGGCTGCCGATGGCCGCGAAGGCGCCGTCGGCGCAGTTCGGTGCAGACGATGTGTTGTCGAACTGGGGCAAAAGCCAGCGAAATCAACGGGTGGCGATGGGCGTGGCCAAAACTATGCGTGCCGCGCATTGCCCCACCTGTCTTCGCATATCGTGTCCAAAGCGCAATTCGCGGCGCGCTGGATCGTCAGGCTGCGTCCAGGGCAGCTTCGAAAGCGCTCTTGTACTGGGGCAGTTCGGCGCATTCCCTGAGATGCTGCCACAGTGCGTCGCTGTCGTGGCTGCCAGCGCCTGCGCGCCTGAAGATCCGGATCTCCATTTCCGACGACATCTGCTGGCCACCGATCTGGACGAGCTGACCTTGTTTCATCGCCTCGGCGACGCAGATTTGCGGCAACCAGGCAACGCCGCGGCCCGCAACCGCCATGTGCTTCAAGCCGTCGGCAAGTGCTGACTGGTAGACCGTGCTGAGGTTGAGCGGCCGACGCCAGCGCGACTGGATCAGCGTCGCCAGCTTGCCGATGTAGCCGTCGCTCCAGGAATAGGCGAGGTAGGGGATTTCAGTGCTCTCCGGCACGTCGAGGTCGAACAGCGCCCTGCCGTTCTCATCGGTTCCAGACACCAGAATGAGCCTATCCTTGCCGATCAGCAGGGTTTCGAACGGTCCGCCCTCCAGAACCGGCGGCCCGTCGGGGTGGACATAGGTGATGCAGAAGTCACACTGCCCGGAGCACAAATGGTCGACGCTTTCGAGGAAATCGGCTGCATGCATGCTGGTGCGCAACGGCATGCGCGAGATCAGCGGCGAGCTGATCCATTTGGGGAAGAAGTACATCGCCAGCGTATGCAGCGAGGTGAAGGTCAGCATCGCCGAGCTTTCGCCAGCGACGTTTCTGCAGTCCGTGCGCAGGCGGTAGGCTTCCCGCACCAGCCTCTGGCAACCGGGCAAAAACATGTTGCCGGCCCGGGTCAGCTGTACCGGATAGGTGCTGCGGTCGATCAGATCGGCGCCGATCCAGTTCTCCAGTGATTTGATGCGCCGGCTGAACGCCGGCTGCGAAATATTCCGCGCAGTCGCCGCCGTCGAGAAATTGCGCGTCGCGGCAATTTCCAGAAAATCCTCAAGCCATTGCAGTTCCATGCCTGCCCTCATGCGTCTTTTGCATAGTCCATCCTATCTACACATTGGACAGACCGGCAAGCGCTCTTCTAGCCTTTCCCTAACGAGAAGAGAAACTTCCGCCTCCACCACAAGGGAACGATGATGAAACGAGCCTTAGCCCTAGCCATGAGTTTGGGGTTCGCCATGACGGTTGCCCCCGCCATGGCCGAGACCAAGAATCCCGGAACCTTCGTGTTCCTGTGGACCGACGACATCCTGTCGTTTGATCCCGCCTATATCGACAACACGCCGAGCTCCTATGGCGCGCTCAACGTCTACAGCCGGCTTTTGAACTACAACGGCTCGAAGATCTCCGAGTTCGTGCCGTCGTTGTCGACCGAAGTACCGTCGCTCGAAAACGGCCTCATCAAGCAGGGCGACGATGGCTCGGTCAGTTACACCTTCCCAATCCGCAAGGGCGTTCACGCGCACAAGGTCGGCATCAAGGGCGCCGATGGCAAAATCGCCTGGGAATATTACGACAAGCTGACTGATGCGCAGAAGGCGACGATCGAACCAGGTTACGGCCAGATCACGCCCGAGGACGTGCGCTATTCGCTGCTGCGCTCCATCCTTCAGGGACGATCGTCGATGTCCAGCGCGACTGCCGAGGTGATCAGCGCGGGCAAATACACCGACATCTCCAAATGGGTCGAGGCCGAAGGCAAGGTCAAATCCATCAACGATGCGAGCCCCGAGACGCTGCGCAAGGTTTACGACCAGCTCGCCTCGCAAATCGTCGTCGAAGGCGACAACGTCATTTTGAAGTTGCCGAAGTCGTTTCCGGCGACGCTAGGCGTGATCGCGCTGCCGTTTGGCACCTCGATCCTCGACAAGGAATGGGTCGTCTCCGTCGGCGGCTGGGACGGTACCGCCGACGATTGGAAGAAACATTATCGCCCCGAACTCGGCGACAACCCGCTGTTTGCCGAGGAAAACGGCACCGGCCCGTTCATGCTTGAGGAATGGGATCGCACCGACCGCCGCATCACGCTGAAGCGCTTCGACAACTACTTCATGGGCCCGGCCAAGCTCGAACGGGTCGTCATGCGCACCGTTCCGGAATGGACGACGCGGCGCCTGCAGCTGCTGTCCGGCGATGCCGATTTCGCCACCACGCCGGTAGAGTTCCTCGATGAACTGAGCAAGACCGACGGCATCAAGGTCATCGATGGCCTGCAGAAGGTGTTCTCGCGCGGCATCTTCTTCGCCTGGCCGCTCGACGACAACGACAATCCGGCCATCGGAAGCGGCAAGCTGGACGGCCAGGGTATTCCGCCTGATTTCTTCGGCGACATCGATGTCCGCAAGGGCTTCAACTATGCGCAGAACTATGACGCGCTGCTGAACCAGGTGCTGCTCGGCAAGACCGTCCAGTCACGCGGCCCGACGGTGCGCGGCATCATGGGCTATCGCCCGGATTCGCCTGTTTACAGCTACGATCCGGCCAAGGCCGAAGAGCACTTCAGAAAGGCGTTTGGCGGCAAACTATGGGACACCGGCTTTACCTTCACGGCCTATGTGACGGAGGGCTACCCGCAACTGACCGCCTCCTTGTCCGCATTGCAGCAGGGCCTGTCGCGGATCAATCCGAAGTTCAAGATGCAGATCCAGGCGCTGCCATGGGCCTCTGTCTCGGATAAGCTCAACAACCGCGAAAAGCCGGCGGCACCGCTGACCGTCATGGGCTGGGGTCCCGACTATTCTGATCCGGGCGGCCCACTCGGTGCGGCAACCTACTATCTCTCGCCGACCGGGCTCGTCGGCGGCATGGCCGGCCAGGGCTACCGCGACCTGATGGCGGAGAAGTTCAAGCCCTTGCTGGATGAAGCCTGGGCCTCGAACGATCCCGCCGTGCGCGAGCCGATCTATGCCAAGTTGCAGGAGATGTCGCATGAATACGCCACCACCCAGTTCCTGTGGGAGGACTTCGGCTACATCGTCACCCGCAGCAACATCGATGGTTATGTCGACAACATGGTCCTCTACGGCGCCTGGGACTTTTACCCGGTGACCAAAGCCAACGACTGATTGGCCAGCGGCACGTCGGGCGGCAACGCTTGCCCGACGTGCCCACTGCTTCATTTCCCCTGAAATCGGAACGTGTGAACCCGTGCTGAACTACGCACTCAGACGACTGATGATGCTGCCCATCGTCCTGTTCGCTCTGTCATTGATGATCTTTGCGCTGCAGATGTCGCTATCGCCGACGCAGCGCCTGGCGGCCTACGCGCCGTCGCCTGACTACCTCAAAGGTGGCCAGGAAAGCATCCGCAGGATGATCGAACAATACGGGCTGAACGACCCCTTCTACATCCAGTACGGCCGCTGGATCGGCGGCATCCTGACCGGCAATCTCGGCTGGTCCGAGACGGCCCGGCAGCCGGTGTCATCGGCGCTGATGTCGTTGTTTCCGGCGACGCTGGAGCTGGTGGTCTTGGCTTTTGTCCCGTGCCTTTTGCTTGCCGTTTTTCTCGGCTCGCGGGCCGGTATCTACCTCAACCGCTGGCCGGACCACGTCATCCGCATCTTCACCATTCTTGGCTGGTCATTCCCTGTCTACGTGTTCGGCCTGTTGATGCTGCTGATCTTTTATTCGGCGCTCGACTGGTTCCCGCCCGGCCGGCTCAGCCAGTGGGCCCAAACGATCGTGAGTTCCGACGAGTTCGTGCGTTACACCGGCGCCAACACGGTCGATGCGCTGCTGAACGGCAATTGGGCGATCTTCGGCGACTCGCTTCGCCACCTTGCCGCACCCGTCATCACGCTGACCTATGTCAACGTTGCCAGCATGACGCGGGTGATGCGCACCTCGATGCTGGAGACGCTGCGCCAGGACTATGTCCGCACCGCCCGCGCCAAGGGCCTGCCGCGCCGTGTGGTGGAGCTCAAGCACGCGCGGCGCAACGCGCTGTTGCCGGTTGCCACCATCGCCGGCATGGAGCTGGCGGTCATGATGGGGGGCGTCGTCATCACCGAGACCATCTTCGATTATGCCGGCCTAGGCCAGTTCGCGGCCAAGACGGCCGCCGGTCTCGACTTCCCTGCGGTTCTCGGCTTCGGCCTCTATTTCGCGGTCGTTCTCGTGGTGATCAACCTGATCGTCGATCTCATCTATCCGCTGCTCGATCCGAGGGTGAAGACGCAATGAAGATTCTTCGTTACCTTGCGCGCAACCCGGTCTCCCTGCTGGGTGTTGCGATCCTTCTCGCCTTCGTGCTGATCGCCATCTTCGCCCCGGTCCTGGCACCGCCGCAAAGTTATCAATTGTCGCCCTATGACACGCCGCGCGCCGGTTTCCTGGCCACGCCGCAGCCGCCGTCTCCGGACGCGATCTTCGGCACCACCCAAGGCCAGTACGACATCTTCTACGGTATCGTCTGGGGCACCCGCACGGCGTTCAAGATCGGCTTGGGCGTTGTCGCCATCTCCGTCCTGATCGGCACGGTGGTGGGCGCGGTCGCCGCCTACTATGGCGGTCGGCTGGACGAGCTTCTGATGCGCATCGTCGACGTGTTCATGGCGGTGCCGTTCCTGATCGCCGCGATGGTGCTGACGGCACTACTCGGCAAGGGCATCACCCCGATCACCATCGCGCTGACGACATTCGGCTGGATGAGTTACGCCCGCATCGTTCGAAGCGAGATCCTGAGGATCCGCGAGATGGACTATATCCACGCGGCCAGGAGTTACGGCGCCAGCGATCTCAGGCTGATCGTGCTGCACATCCTGCCCAATGCGATGTTCCCGGTGCTGGTGCTGGCGACGATGGCAACCGGCTCGATGGTGCTGTCGGCGTCGGCGCTCAGCTTCCTTGGTGTTGGCACCGAGGAAGGTTATGCCGACTGGGGTCAGTTCATCGCCTATTCGCGCAACTGGATCGTTGGCCAGCCCGGCAATCCGTTCCAGTTCTGGTACACGCTAGCCTTCCCCGGCGCTGCCATCTTCCTCTTCGTGTTGTCGTGGAATCTCGTCGGCGATGCGCTGCGCGATATGCTCGACCCCCGTCATTCCCATTGAGACCCCCCCCCATTTTTTGAGATCTAGGAGCGTTTGCATGCCTTCCCTGTCTGCTGCCTCGATCGAGCTGTTCGAGGACCTGATCCGCTACGAAGTCGAAGACAAGGCGATCCCGTCGATTTCCTACGCCCTTGTCGACCGCGACGGCGTACTCGCCAAAGGCCATATCCAGCGTAGCGATCGCCATTTCGTCATGGGCGAAGACACCTGCTTCCGCATTGGCTCGATCACCAAGACCTTCACCTCGCTGGCGATGATGCAGCTGGCCGAAAGGGGGCTGGTCGATATCGATGTCGACGTGTCGACCTATCTGCCTGGCTTCCACCCGATCAACCCGTTCGCCGGTGCCGAGGGCGGTCCGCATGGTTCTGTGATCAGCCTGCGCAAGCTGATGACCCATACCTCGGGCCTAGTGCGCGAACCCAAGAGCGGCCACTATCTCGATGCAACCCGACCGCCGCTGGAAGACACGGTGAATGAGCTCGCCTCTTCAACGCTTAAGCAGGACCCGAGCCTGGGCGTGATGCACTATTCCAACGCCGGCATCGCGGTGGTCGGGCGGGTCATCGAGGTGGTGACCGGCCAGAGCTATTCAGACTATGTCGCCGAAAACATCCTGAAGCCACTCGGCATGGACAAGTCGTCCTGCGGCATGGCGCCCGGCATCCGCGAGCGGCTGGCGCCAGCCGACATGTGGACGTTGGACGGCGACACGCCGGCACCGGTGTTCAGTCTTGGCGGTTCGCCTGCGGGCAACATCTTCTCCACCACAAGTGATATGGCTCGCTATGTGCAGTGCCTGCTGCGCGGCGGTTTCGACGCCGAGGGCAATTCGATCATCTCGCCCGCTTCGCTGCGCGAGATGTGGACGCCGTTCGGCAAGCGCCCCGACAGCCTGGACAAGTCGATGGCCGGCTACGGCCTGTGCTTTGGTGCGGGTGACGTCGATGGCTGGGAGTCGGTCGGCCATGGCGGCGCGGTCTATGGCTATGCCTCGCATATGCTGATCCTGCCTGGCGCTGGCATCGGCGTGCTGATGTTTGCAACGCTCGATTTCTCCAACCAGATCGCCTCGCGTCTCGGCGTCGACGGCCTGCGCATCGCGCTGTCCGAACGCAAGATGGGCAAGCCGCTGCAGCGTGTGCAACGCCCGCCTGTGATCGCCGACGAGCAGTTCACAAGCCTGCCCGGCTATTACCGCGACGACGCCACGCAGGAGGTCGTCGAGGTCAAGGCGAAGGCCGGCAAGCTCTATCTGATGGGCGATGGCGTGCCGTTGCAGATACGGCCAGTATCAGGCAAGGACTTCGTCATTGACGGCCGCATCTATGGCCGCGGCGCGGGATACGCCCACATGAACCTGTCGTTCCCCGCGCAGGGCAAACTGACGTGGAAGGATGCCAACTGGACGCGTATTGAAGCGCCGACCGACGAGGCGGTGCCTGACGCAATCAAGCCGCATCTTGGCGAATACGGGCCAGACTTCAATATCACCTACCTGACCTACAGCCATGGCGGGCTGAAGTGCCTGATCGAGTATTTCTGCACCCACAACTGCGAACCGGTCGAGCAAGGGCGCTTCCGCATGCATGGCAAGCTTTATGAGGACGAGATCCTGGAGCTCGATGCCGTCGACGATAACGGCAAGCGTGGCATCCGTGTCGGGCCGATGTTTTTGGAGCGCCGCGCATCCTCCCAAGCGGCAGCGGCCTGAGCCGGGGCATGACCGTCCCCTTCAAGATGGAATCGCCCATCGGCGCCCGCATGGTGATTGGCGGGCGCGAGGTCGATTATTACTGCGGCACGTCCTATTTCTGCCTGCATGGCCACCCCGAGGTGATCGAGGCGGCCTGTGCTGCAACCAGACGGTATGGCATGGGGCCGGGGACGCTGGCTCACATGCAGGTCTATGCCGACCTGCAGGAGCGGCTGCGCCAGTGGTTCGGCACCGAGGAGGTCGTCTACATGATCTCCGGCTACACCAGTCCGCTGGTGTTGCTGCAGGGCCTGCGCGAGGATTTCGACGTCATCTTCATCGACGCCGCGACCCATTACAGCACACGTGATGCGATCCCGACGCTGGGCAAGCCGGTGCACGAATTTCGTCATGGCGATGCGGGTGATCTCTCCGAACAGCTGTCGCGTCATGTCTTGCCGAAACAGCGGCCGGTGGTGCTGACAGACGGGGTGTTTCCGTCCTCCGGCCGCCTGGCGCCGCTCAGCGACTTCAGGCAGGCGATGGCGCCATACGAGGGCGCGCTGTTGTGCATCGACGATTCTCACGGCGTTGGCGTGCTCGGCGAAACCGGGCGCGGCTCGTTGCAGCACGCCGGGCTCGAAGACGCGGGCAATTTCCTCGCCGGAACAATGAGCAAGGCGTTTGGTGCGCTCGGCGGTGTCGTTCCCGGCGACGCTGCCTTGGCCGAAAAGATCACCCGCAATGCGATGATCATGCGTGGCGCCTCGCCGGCGCCGCCCGGCCTCGCCGCGGCTGCAGCCGCATCGCTACGGGTTCTGCAGACCACCGACAAGCGAGCCAATCTGGCGCGCAATGTCAGGCACATGCGCGGCGGCTTGCGAGCACTGGGCTTCGAGGTCGCCGATACGCCGGTGCCCATAGTCACCATCAAGGGCGTCACCGATCTGGAGCAACTGCGCGATCGCCTTGCCGAGCGCGACATCATCGTCAGGGTAACGCAGGCGGGCGGTTATTCCGATGCGTCGGATGTGCCAACCATGCGGCTCGCGGTATTTTCCGAGCATTCGCCCGTCCAGATCGACAGGCTGTTGTCGTCGATATCAGAGCTTCTTTGAAACCGTAGGGAACGATCATGAAAGTGTTCATCAGCGCCGACATCGAAGGCACCGCCGGCATCACCGTTTGGCCGGAGGCCAAGAAAGGGCATGCGGAGTACGACGAGTTCCGCGAATACATGACCGACGAGCTGGTGGCGGCCTGCGAAGGCGCCAAGGCCGCCGGTGCCAAGGAAGTGGTGGTCAAGGACGCGCATTCCACCGGGCGCAACCTGATCCTGTCGAAGTTGCCGGCCTATGTCAGCATCATCAGGGACTGGAGCGGTCACCCCGACATGATGATGTTCGGCATCGACAACAGCTTTTCGGCGGCACTCTACACCGGCTACCACAACAAGGCCGGCACCGACACCAATCCGCTGGCGCATACGCTGACCGGTACGGTGTCGCGTCTGCTGATCAATGGCGAGGTGGCGTCCGAATACACGCTCAATGCGCTTTGCGCCGCGCGCTATGGCGTGCCTTCGGTGTTCCTGGCGGGCGACGCCGGCATGTGCGCCGAGGCCAAGCTATTGGTGCCGCGCATTGGCACAGTTGCCACCAGCGAGGGGTTCGGCCCGTCGACCCGGTCGCTGACGCCGAAAGCCTCGGTGGCCGCGATCCGCGCTGGCGTTGAAGAGGCGCTGTCGCGCGATCTCAAATCATGCCTGCCAAAACTCGCCGACAGCTTCGAACTGGTAGTCGAATACACCACCCCGATCGAAGCCTATCGCGGCAGCTGGTATCCCGGCGTTGAGCATCCGGCGCCGCGCACGCTGCGCTTCCGAGCGAAGGATTTCTTCGAAATCCAGCGCGCAATACGCTTCATCGTGTAGGGACGCAGACACCGCAAGACCGGTGACGCGATCGACAAACAAGCCCGGCAATCTGCCGGGCTTTTTTATCGCCAGCCTTCATATGCGGCAGATTATGATGTGCGTTGCACAACATTTGGAGTTGCACCTTAGCTGTCACGAAAATAGGCTCACCCGTCCCTCCGTGCGCCCATAGGCGTCAGGGCGTCAAACAACAGAGGCTTTCCATGACACGACTTCACACCCTTCTCGCGGCTGGCGTTGCCGGCCTCGCGACGACGCTCGTCGCCGCGCCGGCGTTTGCCCAGGGCAAGACCCTGACCATCTCCTGGTGGGGTTTCAACGGCGACAAGCTCGACGAGTACATCGTCAAGCCGTTCAAGGAGAAATGCGGCTGCGAAATCGTGTTCGAGACCGGTAACAACGCCGACCGCCTCAACAAGATCAAGATCCGCAACGGCGAGGGTGTCGACGTCGCCTACTTCACCGACGCCTATTCGCAGATCGGCATCAAGGAAGGTCTGTTCCAGCCGATCGACAAGTCGAAGGTGCCGAACCTCGAAGGCCTCTACGATCTCGCCAAGGCACCGCAGGGCGAATTCGGCCCGGCCTACACCATCGGCCGCGTCGGCGTGATCTACGACACCGCCAAGGTGAAGGCGCCGATCACCTCCTGGAATGATCTGTGGAAGGAAGACTTCAAGGCGTCGCTGTCGCTGCCGGGCATCACCACCACCGCCGGCCCGATGGCCGTCATGATCGCCGGCACCCATGCCGGCGTCGATCCCTTCACCGATGCCGACGGTGCCTTCAAGGCGATCGAGGCGCTGAAGCCCAATGTCGTCAAGAACTACAACACCGGTTCCGAGCTGGTGAATCTGTTCTCGACCGGAGAAATCTCGGCTTCGGTCGCCCAGGACTTCACGCTCGCCCAGATCCAGGCTGCCGTGCCGACCGCCGCATGGGCCAACCTCTCGGACGGTGCCATCGCCACGCTGAACACCATCAACATCCCCAAGGGCGCGGCCAATGTCGAACTCGCCCACGAGTTCATCAACTTCGTGCTGTCGAAGGAAGTGCAGCAGAAGACCGCCGAGAACGGCGTCGACGCGCCGGTCGTCAAGGCTGTCGAGCTGACGCCGGAACAGGCCAAGCTGTGGACCTACGGCGCCGACATGATCGCTTCGCTGAAGCAGGTCGACTACGAGAAGCTCAATTCGGCCAAGACCGAGTGGGTCGATCGCTGGAATGAGGTGTTCGGCATGTAATCGCCATCGGGGCGGGAAGGCATGGCTTTCCCGCCCGCCATTGTGCGCTTGGGGCCACGCGCCCCAAGCATTTTCTTGCCGCTGTCACAGCCCTTGCGGCATTCTGCGCCTTTCGCGGCCGCCCGATGAAGGGTAGCACGCCGCAACAAGATCTCCCGGGCGCCATCTGTCCGCGGAAACTGGAAGAGATTTCATGCTGAAACGCTTTGCCGGATGGTGGCTCGCAGGGCCGGCTACGCTGGCCGTATTGGTGTTCCTGGTGCTGCCGGTCGCGGCCACCATCGCTACGACCTTCGGCGAGGACGGCGGCATCTTCGCGCCCTACATCGCCTTCTTCAACAGCGGCTTCCGCCGCACGGTTCTGTGGCGCACCATCGAGATTTCGCTGGCGACGACCGCCATCTCGCTCGTCGTCGGCTTCCTCACCGCCTATGTCGTGTCGAAGTCGCCGGGCAAGCTGAAGAGCCTTTTGATCATCGCAGCCGTCTTCCCGCTGCTGACCGGCGTGGTGGTGCGTTCCTTCGCTTGGCTGATCATCCTCGGCAAGAACGGCATCCTCAACAACTTCCTGGTCGGCATCGGCGCGATCAGCGAGCCGCTGTCGATGCTTTACACGCAGGGCTCGGTCATCGTCGCGATGGTCTATCTGTTCGTGCCGCTGATGATCCTGACGCTTGTCGGCGTGCTCGAAAACATCCCCGACGATGTCGTCCAGGCTTCCGCTTCGCTCGGCGCCACGCCGGCCGGCACGTTCCGGCAGGTGATCCTGCCGCTCGCCGTGCCCGGCCTGATCGTCGGCGCGGTGCTGGTCTTCACCGGCTCCTTCACCGCCTACGCCACGCCGCAGCTTCTCGGTGGCGAGCGGCAGATGGTGATGGGCACGCTGATGTACCAGCGCGCCATGGTGTCGTTCGACTGGGTCGGCGCGTCGACAATCGCAGCAATCATGGTGGTGATCACCATCACCGTGGTTCTTGCCATGAGCCGCGTTGCGCGGCGCCTCAACCCGATGGCGACATGATGACCAGCCGTATCAATCCCCTGCTGATCCTGTTCACCGTCCTGGTCTACATCTTCCTGATGGGGCCGCTGATCATCGTGCTTGGCGCCTCGGTCAGCGACACCACTTACCTGACCTTCCCGCCGCAAGGCCTGACGCTGCGCTGGTTCGAGAACATCTTCGCCATCAGCGCCTTCAAGCGCACGATCATCACCAGCCTGGAACTTGCCTTCCTGGCGACCGGACTGGCGCTGCTGATCGGCATTCCGGCGGCCTATGCGCTCAACCGCTACCGCATCAAGCTGCCGTCCTGGCTGTCGACTGTCTTCGTGCTGCCGATCCTGGTGCCCGAGATCGTGCTCGGCTTCTCGCTGCTCAAGTCGGTCGCCGTCGGCATGCAGACGCCGATCTTCCTGACGCTGCTCGTCGGCCATATGCTGCTGGTGCTACCCTATTGCGTACGCGTCATCTCGGCGAGCCTCGCCTCGTTCGACTTCTCGATCGAGGAAGCCGCCGTCAGCCTCGGCAGCCCGCCGATGAAGACCTTCTTCACCATCGTTCTGCCCAATGTCCGCTCCGGCGTGATCGCGGCCTTCATCCTGGCCTTCATCACCTCGATCAACGACGTGTCGACGTCGCTGTTCTTGACCGGCCCCGGCATTTCGACGCTGCCGATCCAGATCCTCGCCCATGTCGAGCAGTTCTTCGATCCGACCATCGCCTCGGTGTCGGTGCTGCTGATGCTGCTCACCGTCGCAGTCATGGCCATCGTCGAGCGCACGCTCGGCCTCACCTTCCTTGCGAAGTAGAACCTCATGACCCAGTCACTTACAGTCCAGAATCTCACCGCCCACTACGGCGCCACCAAGGTGCTGGAGGACCTGTCGCTGTCGGTCGGCAAAGGCGAGCTCGTCTCGCTGCTCGGCGCCTCGGGCTGCGGCAAGACAACGACCCTGCGCCTCATCGCCGGCTTCCTCGAACCGACCTCCGGCTCGATCCGGCTCGGCGACAAGGACCTGACCAGGCTGCCGGCCTACAAGCGCGACATCGGCCTGGTGTTCCAGAATTATGCGCTGTTCCCGCACCTCAGCGTGCTCGACAATGTCGCCTTCGGCCTCAAGCAGCGCGGCGTTGCCTCAGCCGAGCGCGACAAGCGCGCCAAAGCGATGCTGGAGCGTGTCGGCCTGTCGCCACTCGCCGACCGTCTTCCCGGTGCGTTGTCGGGCGGCCAGAAGCAACGTGTCGCGCTCGCCCGTGCGCTGGTCATCGAGCCGCCGCTTTTGATGTTCGACGAGCCGCTGTCCAATCTC
Source organism: Aminobacter sp. UC22_36 (assembly GCF_044056035.1). Lineage (NCBI taxonomy): Bacteria > Pseudomonadati > Pseudomonadota > Alphaproteobacteria > Hyphomicrobiales > Phyllobacteriaceae > Aminobacter > Aminobacter sp. UC22_36. The sequence continues at coordinate 113,911 of NZ_CP171996.1, read as the reverse complement.
GACGCCAAGCTGCGTGTCGACATGCGCGTCGAGATCCGCCAGCTGCAGCGTGCCAACGGCACAACCTCGGTCTACGTCACCCACGACCAGGAAGAGGCGTTCTCGATCTCCGACCGGGTCGCGATCATGAATGCCGGCCGCATCATGCAGTTCGACACACCCGAGATGCTGTACCAGCGCCCGGCCAATGCCTTTGTCGCCCGTTTCGTCGGCTTCGAGAACCTTGTGCCGATGACGGTGTCGGCGCGCGACGGCGAAACCGTCACCGCAACGACATCAGACGGTTCGCAGCTCAAGCTGTCGCAGGAGCGTTTCGGCGCGATCCCCGATGCGTTTGTGCTTGCCGCACGTGCCGACGGCCTGTCGGTCTCGACCGACGCCAAGGCCGAGGGCATTCCGGCGACGCTCGGCCTGCGCACCTATCTCGGCCGCGCCTACCAGTATCAGAGCGAAACGGCCGCGGGTCAGCTGATCGCCAACGGCTCGCTGTCGGCGCCGCTGGAGCCGGGCGCGCAGGCCAAGCTGGTGCCGGTGCCCGACCAGTGCTGCGTGCTGAAGCCGGAATGAACTGAGGACTGCAATGTCCATTCTGATTGCCAACGCCACCATTCTCCCCTGCACGGAGGACATGCCGGTCATCGACAAGGGCTGGGTCCATGTCGAGGGCGAGGTCATCAAGGCTGTCGGCGCGGGCGAGGCGCCTGAAATCGGCGGCGCGGAAATGATCGATGCCGGGGGCGACATTGTCATGCCCGGTATGGTCAACCCACATTGCCACATGGCGATGACGCTGTTCCGCGGCCTCGGCGAGGACGTCGACGACCGGCTCTACCGCTACATCTTGCCCTTGGAGCGCAAGTTCGTGCGGCCCGAGGCGGTGCGCACCGGCACGGCACTTGCGGCACTTGAGTTGATCGAGGGCGGCGTCACGTCGGTTGCCGACATGTATTACTTCGAGACCGAGGTTGCGCGGGTCGTCGCCCAGGCCGGCATCCGCGGCGTGCTCGGCCAGACCATCGCCGACTTCGATCCGCCGGATCACAAGTCGGTGGACGAAGGCTTCGCGCTGACCGAGGCGCTGGTCGCGGAGTTCGCCGGCCATGCGCGTGTCACGCCGTCGATCGCCCCGCATGCGCCCTATTCCACCGGCATAGCAACGATGGAGCGCATCGCGCGCTGGGCGGACGACCATTCAGACGTGCCGGTCCAGATGCATCTCGCCGAAAGCGATGCCGAGATGGAGTGGGCGCAAAAGACCCACGGCATGCGCCCGGTCGAGGTGGTCGAGAAGGCCGGCCTTCTGCGCAAGGGCCTGATCTGCGCGCACTGCCTGCATGTCGACGCATCAGACATCGAGCGCATGGTCCATGCCCAGGTTTGCGTCGCCCACAATGCGCGGTCGAACGGCAAGGCGGGGCGCGGCATCGCCCCCGTTGAGGTGATGCGCAAGGCCGGCATTCCTGTTGGCATCTCGACCGACGGCGCAATGAGCGGCAATACGCTCGACCTGTTTTCGCAGTTCGCGCCGGTTTCGATGTTCCAGAAGCTGCTCGGCCACAGCCGCAAGCCGATGGCTTCAGTCGAAGTCGTGCGCATGGCCACCCGCGACGGTGCCAAGGTACTCGGGCTCGATGCCAAGCTCGGCTCGCTCGAACCGGGCAAGCAAGCCGATCTCATCCGCGTCAGCCTGGCGTCGCCGCGCCAGCAGCCGATCTACGACATCTATTCGACGCTGGTGTTCGCCACGATGCCGACCGACGTGCGCGATGTCATGGTGGGCGGCGACTGGCTGATGCGCGGCCGCGAGGTGCTGAGCCTCGAACGCAAGAAGGTGCTGCGCGACGCATTGCAGGTGGCGCAGAGTTTCAAGGCCGAGATGGCCCGCATCGATGCTGTGGGCTGATCAGCTCCGGGCGAGTGTCCGGGTAGTACAGGGAAGGACAAAGTCATGAACAGGTCTGAAGCTTCGGCACGCCTCCAGGAGGTGCTCGCCAATGTCGACGCCAACATCGACGGCAGCCTGGAGCGTCTGTTCGACCTGATCCGTATCCCCTCCGTCTCGACCGATCCGGCACATGTCACCGACTGCAAGCGCGCCGCCGAATGGCTGACCAAGGAGCTCGGTGAACTCGGCTTCGACGCTTCGGTGCGCCCGACCGCGCGACATCCCATGGTGGTCGGCCACGATCGCACGGGGCAGGGGCCGCACGTCCTGTTCTACGGCCACTACGACGTCCAGCCGGTCGATCCGTTGGCCCTGTGGCACTCCGATCCGTTCGAGCCGAAGCTGGTACCGCAGCCCGACGGCGAGACCCATATCGTTGCCCGCGGCGCATCCGACGACAAGGGCCAGCTGTTGACCTTCGTCGAGGCGTGCCGCGCCTGGAAGGCCGTCACCGGCAGCCTGCCGATCCAGGTGTCGGTGTTGTTTGAAGGCGAAGAAGAGATTTCGAGCCCGAGCCTGCCACCCTTCCTCGACACGACGGGCGCCGAGCTCAAGGCCGATGTCGTGCTCGTCTGCGACACTGACATGTGGGACGCCGAGACGCCCGCCGTCACCACCATGCTGCGCGGCGTGCTGAAGGAGGAGATCGTCATCTCCTGCGCCAACCGCGACCTGCATTCGGGCATCTACGGCAATGCCGCGCGCAACCCGCTGCAGGTATTGTCCGACATCGTCTCCAGCCTGCGCACGCCTGACGGCGGCGTCGCCGTCGCCGGCTTCTATGACGGCGTCACCGAACTGCCCGACGCCATCAAGGCGCAATGGCAGCGCCTGCCTTTCGACGACAAGGGCTTTCTGGGCGACATCGGCCTCTCGATTCCCGCCGGCGAAAACGGCCGCACCGTGCTCGAGCAGGTCTGGGCGCGCCCGAGCTGCGAGATCCACGGCATCATCGGCGGCTACACAGAAGAGGGCTTCAAGACCGTCATCCCGGCCAAGGCGCAGTCCAAGATCTCGTTCCGTCTCGTCGCCGGCCAGGACCCGGCGAAGATCCGCGAGGCGTTCCATGCCCATGTCCGCGCCCGCATCCCCGCCGACTGCTCGGTCGAATTCATCGACCATGGCGCCAGTGCCGCGACCGTCATGCCGATCGACGGCGATTTTCTCGACCAAGGCGCTCAGTGCGCTGACCGAGGAGTGGGCGCGAGAGGCGGCAGTGGCCGGCAGTGGCGGCTCGATCCCGATCGTTTCCGCCTTCAAGGAAAAGCTCGGCATGGATTCGCTGCTGATCGGCTTCGCCCGTTTCGACAACCGCATCCACAGCCCGAACGAAAAGTACGACCTCTCCAGCTTCCGGAAGGGCATCCGCTCCTGGGCGCGGATTCTCGCGGCGTTTGCCGAAGACAAGGGCTGAACGCCACCACGCGTCATCCGGCAAGCCGGAGCGGAGCGAAGGCTATCAGGATACTTGGCTGACGGATCAACCGTCGCGTCCGGGTGAGAACCCGGCCGCGCTGATCAACAGGTCCCGGGTCTCGCCGTGCTCGCCCGGGACGAGGGCAACGGCCTTGCCCTCACCACACCACCTTGTGACTGGCGCCTGTCTGCACGTTGACGAAACCCTGAGGCACCGCATCCGTCGGCGCCACCAGCACCCAGCGCCATGGGGCGCAGGTCAGCGTGGCGAACTGCAGCCGCTCGGGAAAACCAGGGAACCAGCGCGGCGAGAATGTCGGCTCGTAGAGCCAGTCGATCTTGTTGGCCTCGGCGTAAAGCTTTTCCATCTCGGCATCGAGTGCCTCTGCTGGCCGGTTGGTCATCAGGCCGCCGACCTCGTAGTGCACGTCGGCGACCACCTTGCCGCCTGATACCAGCGCCCAGCCGCCCTGGTTTTCCGAGATGCGGTTGACCACCTCGGCCATCGCGGCGTCAGACGAGCCGACGACCCAGATGTTGTGCTGGTCGTGCGCCACCGTGCAGCCCACCGCGGTATCGGGCGTCTTCGGCCCGCAGCCAAGCCAGAACATCCTGGCGACGCGGCCCTTGCCCGAATAGCGGTCGACGACGGCGAATTTGGTGATGTTGCGGTCGGTGTCGCGCTGTACCGCGCCATCGGCCACTGGAAGTTCGGTGGTGATAAAGTTGTCGTCCCAATGGAACGGGCGCAGCAGTGCCGCCTGCATCGTTTCGCGGCCCGGCTCGGCTGATATGGCAAAGTCATCGGCGGTGAGCTCGCGGCCGACATTGACCGTCTTGGTCGCCCAGTCGGGCCAGTCGATATCAGGCAAATGGCCGGTGAAGGTCTTGCCCTCGGAGACCTGCTGGCCGTCGGCCCAGACTTCCGAAATCGACACGGTCGCTGTCTTGTCGAGCAGCACCATGTCGGCGAAGCGGCCGGGCGCGATGGAGCCGACGAACGGCGTCAGCCGCATATGCCGTGCCGGGTTGATCGATACGCACTGATAGGCGATCTCGGGCGCCAGCCCACTTTCGATGGCGAGGCGGACATTGTGGTCGGTCGCCCCCATCTTGAGCGTGTCGGAGGCGCTGCGGTCGTCGGTGGCGAAGGCCACCTGGCTCCAGTCGCGCAGGCCGCGCTCAATCAGGCCCTTGATGATATCGGGCATCGAATGCGGGCGGATCTCGATGAAGATGCCGCGTCGGAGCTTGTCCCATGCCTCTTCCGGCGTCCAGGCCTCGTGGTCGGATGACAGGCCCGCGGCCGCGAAGGCATTGATGGAGGGCAGGTCGCGCAGACCTGAACCATGGCCCTCGACCACGCCGCGCTTCTCGAATGTCGCCTGGATCATGCCCCAGAGGCGACCGTGGGACGGGTTCTCGGGGTTCCATACGGCCGGCCAGTCCATCACCTCGTCGAGGCCGGCGACCATCGCACTTTCGCCGAGGAAGCCGATCTGCTCGGCATAGCCGAAATGGCCGCCGCCACCCTCATAGGCGGTGGGCGGCACGGCCGAACCGGGCAATGGAAAGATCTTCATCGGCGAGCCGGCGCGGCGCGCGGTCAGCCAGAATTCGAGATTGTTGGGGCCGTTGACGTTGGAGAATTCGTGGCTCGCCTCGCAGGTCCAGGTGTTACCGCGCGGCATGACCAGTGCTGCCTCATGCTCGGGTGTCAGATGCGAGCTTTCGATGTGTTTGTGCACTTCGCCGAAGCCGGGCACTGCGGCCAGATGGGTGCGGTCGATGGTCTCGCGCGCCGTGCCCGGGAAGCTGCCGGCAGGGCCGACATAAGCGATGCGCCGGCCGCGGATTGCCACCTCGCAATCGTCCATCCAGGTGCCGGTATGCACGTCGAGCACGCGGCCAAGCTGGACGAGACGATCGGCCTGGCGTTTGCCGAGCGCTACCAGCACAAGGTCCTGCCTGATCAGGATTTCGTCGGCGGGTTCGATGAGGAGGTCGGCGGGCCGGCGCGTCGTATCGGTCAATGTCGTAAACTCGTATCGATGTCTGGGGCAAGCATTACAGCTTGATTCACCTGACCCGAAAATGGGAAGCGATGCCAGACTTGATTTGGTCGCGCATGGTTTTTGGATCGAGGTCGATTTGGCAACTGATGCGCAATTTTGCAGGGGCGGAGCGTGCTTTGCGTCCAGGTGGACGCGGCGCCCGCGAAACGAAAGGTCGCGCCATGAAGCAGAACTCCACCCGCAAGGTGATCATCGACACTGATCCCGGCATCGACGATGCGGTGGCGATCCTGCTCACATTGAAGTCGGCGGAATTCGACGTCATAGGCATCACCACCGTTGCCGGCAATATCGGCATCGCCACCACCACGCGCAACGCCGGCCGTATCCTCGCGCTTGAAGGCCGCATCGATGTGCCGGTCATTGCGGGTGCCGCAGGACCATTGTCGCGCAAGGGCTTCGACACTGCCGACATCCACGGCAATGACGGCCTCGGCGGCGTCGCCTTCCCCGATCCGCTGGCAAAGCCTCTTGCTGGCGATGCCGTGATCTGGCTGCGCGATACACTCGAAGCTGCGGAAGCCGGCGCGATCGATATCCTGGCGCTTGGCCCGCTCACCAACATCGCCCGGCTTGTCCAGGAACATCCGGACGCTGCCCGGCGCATCGGCCGCGTCATTGCCATGGGTGGCGCGGTTTATGAACCGGGCAACATCGGCCCGCGTGCGGAGTTCAACATCGCCGCCGATCCCGAAGCCGCCGAGATCGTCTTCGCCGCCGGGCTCGACATGACGCTGATCCCGCTTGACGTCACCCGCAAGGTGCGCGCCACCCGCGACGACACCGCCATGCTACAACAGACCGGCGTGCCGGCCGCGGTGGCGTCGGGCGCGCTGATCGACGCCTATTTCCAGTCGACGACGGGGGGCGAGAGCCGGCCGCTGCACGACCCCTGCGTCATGCTGCTGGCGCTCGACGAGGCACTGTTCGGCTGCGAGACGCTGAAGCTTGCGGTCGACACGGGCACGACCGGCGACGCTGGCGCTTTGACAGTTTCGGAAGATGGGGCTGCGGTTTCGGTGGCGCTGAAGGTCGAGAGCACCACGGTGCTGAAGCTGCTCTATGACAGGCTGACGGCGGAGTAGGGCTTCGTAGCAGAAGGGAAGGCCCCTTCTCCGTCACGGCTTCGCCGTGCCACCCTCCCACTTTGTGGAGGCGAGGAACCCGCGTTCTGCGAGGTCGCACCCTGCGAGATTAGCGTTTCCTCTCCTTCACAAGGTGGGGAGAGGTGGCACGGCGAAGCCGTGACGATGAAGGGGCATCTCTGGCACCGAGACCGTCGCTTTCCTAACCGATCCTCTGAACTTGGCTCCCTACCGGGATGACGGCGCGCCTACGCCGCCGCCAGTTCCTGCTCGACCAGCGTCGTCCAGAACTTCACCCCGCTCGCCAGCGCCTCGTCGTTGAAGTCGTAGCGGCTGTTGTGGTGCAGGGCGCCATCGACGGCGGGGCCGTTGCCGAGCCAGACATAGGCGCCCGGCACCTCCTGGGAGAACATGGCGAAGTCGTCGCCGGCGGTCGATGGCGGGAATTCGGTCATCACCTTGTCGACGCCGAGTGCCGCCTGCGCCGCCGCCAGCGCCCGGCGCGTCGCGTCCCTGTCGTTGACCACTGGAGGCATCTGCCTGAAGTAGCGGTATTCCGCCTCGATGCCGTAAAGCCGCGCCGAACCTTCGGCCAGCGCGCCGATTTCTTCTTCCAACTGGTCGCGCACGGCGGCCGAATAGGCGCGTGACGTGCCGCCGATCTTGACCAGGTCGGGGATGACGTTGAGTGCTTCGAAGCTGCCCGCTTCCATCGCGCAGGCGCTGACCACCGCCGGCTGCAGCGGGTCGACCCGGCGCGCGACGATGGTGTGGAGTGCGGTCAGGAACTGGCCGGCTGCCGTCATCGCGTCGCGGCCGAGATGCGGCTTGGCGCCATGGGTGCCGATGCCCTTGAACGTGACGGTCCAGCGGTCGGACGAGGCGAGCTGCGGCCCTGAAACCACGGCCATGCTGTCGGCCGCGATGCCGGGCATGTTGTGCAGGCCATAGACGGCATCGACTGGGAACTGCTCGAAGAAGCCGTCCGCGATCATCGCCTTGGCGCCGCCACGGCCTTCCTCGGCGGGCTGGAAGATGAAATGCACCGTGCCGGAAAAATTCTTGCGGCGGGCCAGCTCACGCGCCGCACCCAGCAGCATCACCGTGTGGCCGTCATGGCCGCAGGCGTGCATCTTGCCTGATACGGTCGATTTGTAGGCGCGATCCTCGGCCATTTCAGGCATGGCGAGCGCGTCCATGTCGGCGCGCAGTGCGATGCGTCGCGATCCCTCGCCGAGCTTCAGCGTCCCGACGACCCCGGTCTTGCCGAGGCCGGTGTGTATTTCGATGCCGGCCTCCGCCAGCATCGTCTGGACGATGCCTGATGTCCTGACTTCTTCGAAGCCCAGCTCGGGATGGGCGTGGATGTCGCGGCGCAGCGCCGTCAGCATCTCGATTTCGCCCTTGTCGTGCCCGGCCGTCAATGTCATCACGCAAACTCCGTTCGGCCCAGTTCCGCAATCTCAGGCGCCCAGGGCCATCGGCGCCGCATGTCCCCTTCTGCAACAGAAAGGCCCGTTGTGCCACTCGCTCCGCATCAATTCTGGCAGACAGTGTATCCCGCGGGCACGTTCGACGCCGCACCCGTGGATGGCTTCAGCGACCTCTATCCGGCATCGCTGCCCGACGGGCGCCAGATCGCGCTGCCCGTCCGCATCTTGCCGGGTGATGGCAGCCGGGCGGTGGCCTCGATCATCGTCAACCAGGCAAGCTTTGCGGTCGAGGATGCGCTGTCGGATGCCATGGCCTTGCATGCGGAAGCCTATCGTCCGGAGGTCGTCATCGGCGTGCCGACGCTCGGCTTGCCGCTCGCCAATGGCGTGGCGCGGCGTCTCGGCCATGAGCGCATGGTGGCGCTCGGGACGTCCAGAAAATTCTGGTACAGCGACGAGCTGTCCGAGCCGATGAGCTCGATCACCAGCCCCGAGCATGCCAAGCGGCTCTATGTCGATCCCCGCATGCTGCCGCTGCTGGAGGGTAGGCGGGTGCTTGTCGTCGACGATGTCATCAGCTCCGGTACCTCGATGCTGGCTGTGTTGAAATTGCTTGAAAAGGCAGGCATCCGGCCCGTGGCGGCAGTCTTCGCCATGCTGCAGGGCGATGTCTGGCGCACGGCCATAGGCGAACAAAATGCATCGCTGATACCGCATATCCACGGCGCTATCCGGTCGCCGCGCCTGGGTCTCGGACATGATGGCGGCTGGCGGCCGATAGCTAGCTGAGTCTGGCTGCGTTCCTGATCAATTGGACGCCTTGGCTTCAGAGACCAGCACCGGGTCGCTGCGATAGCGATCCGGGAACAGGCGCTTGAGGTTCTCGATCTTCGGCAGGTCGTTGTAGACGATGTAGGGGTAGGTCGGGTTCAGCGTCAGGAAATCCTGATGATAGTCCTCGGCCTTGTAGAAGGCGTGGCCGGGCTCGATCTTGGTGGCGATGGCCGCGTCGTAGACCTTGGCCTTGTCGAGCTGGGCGATGTAGGCCTTGGCGACCTTCGCCTGCTCGGCATCGGTCGGGAAGACGGCCGAGCGGTACTGCGTGCCGGTATCGGGGCCTTGGCGGTTGAGCTCGGTCGGGTCGTGGGCGACCGAGAAGTAGATCTGCAGGATCCGGCCATAGCTGATTTTTTGTGGGTTGAAGGTGATCTTGACCGACTCGGCATGGCCGGTCGAGCCGGTGCCGACGGTCTTGTATTCCGCTGTCTGCTTGTCGCCGCCGGCATAGCCCGAGACGGCATCCTTGACGCCTTCGACGTGCTGGAACACGCCCTGCACGCCCCAGAAGCAGCCGCCCGCCAGCACTGCCACTTCCGTGCTGCCTTGTGCCGGTTCGTCGAGTACCGGAGCCGGAATCTTTAGCCCTTCCTGGGCCGCGCTTGGCGCTGCGGCAAAAGCCCAAGCGCCGGCCGCAGCAATTGCCGCTGAAAGCCAGAATGCCGGGCGGTGTCTGGCGGCGACCTGTTTTGCTTTCGAAAGTGCGTTGATCATCAGATTTCTCCAGCTCGTGGTCGCGTCCTTGAAAGACGCATTGGCGGCTCGGCTATGCCGGACAATGTCCACCAGCACAGGATACGGTGGCCGGTGCGGTTTTGTTACGGCGCATGGATCGCCTCACGCGCAAGTGACCGCGCAGCGCCGCTCACCAGATTCCGCAACCGCAGTGGTTTGGATCTCCGGGCGCCAGCGTTGTGCGCCCCGGGCTTGCCTCAGCCATCGACGCCAAAATGCAAAGGCCGCCTCCGGGAGGTTGATCTCTTCCCAAACTTGCTATAACCACACTGATGGTTTGATCAAATGAGCGTAGAAATTCGAGGCGCCCGATGACGAGAAAAGCGATCTACTCCGGCTCTCCGTTCGAGGAGCTTGCGGGCTATTCACGGGCGCTTGTCGATGGCGACTGGATCTTCGTTTCGGGCACAGCAGGGCATGATCCGGCCATTGGCGGTTTCGCGCCCGAGGCCGAAGCCCAGGCGCGTCGGTCATTGGACATCATCGCCGGAGCCCTGGCTGCAGCCGGCTCCAGCTTGCGCGATATCGTTTCGGTGCGTGTCTATCTCGCCAGCCGCGACGACGTCATGGCCGTCTCGCGCGTGCTCGGCGCGACCTTCGCCGACCCGCGCCCGACCAACACGACCATCATCTGCGGTTTCCCCGTCGAAGAGATCAAGGTCGAGATCGAAGTGATCGCGCGCCGGCAGGTCGGCGCTGCGGTAAATGCCAAGGTGGAAAAATGAAGCGGGTTGCGCGGCGTATCTCGGAGACGCCACAGAAGTCATTCGGCATGTATCAGAAGGCCGCGGCACTTGCCGGTAGCGGCCGCGACCTTATCCATCTGGAGCTCGGGCGACCCTCCGCTGACACGCCCGACCACATCAAGCAGGCGACGATCGCAGCACTGCTCGCCGGCGACGTCCATTACAGCGACCTCAAGGGAACCGCCAGCTTCCGAGCCGCACTGGCTGAAAAGCTGCGCAACCAGAACGGCATGGACGTGACACCAGCGGACATCCTGGTCACCAACGGCCTGACGCATGCCTCCTTCGCAGCTTTCCTGGCGCTGCTCGATCCGGGCGACGAGGCGATCCTGCTCGACCCGTTCTACCCCCAGCATATCGGCAAGATCGAACTGGCCGGCGCTAGGCCAGTGTTCGTGACGCTCGATGCAGCCGACGACTTCGCGCTCAAGCCCGAGCGCATCGAAGCCGCCATCACCGAGCGCACCCGAATGATCGTGCTGGTCAATCCGGTCAACCCGACCGGTCGTGTCTATTCGCGCGCCGAACTCGAGGGCCTTGCCGAACTGGCGATCAGGCGCGACCTCATCATTGTTTCCGACGAGGTCTATGAAGACATGGTCTATGACGGCCATGCGCACATCTCCATCGCGTCGCTGCCCGGCATGGCCGAGCGCACCATCACCGCCTTTGCATTCACCAAATCCTTTGCCATGGATGGCTGGCGTCTCGGCTACATGGTCGCGCCGGCCTGGGCCATGCCCGGACTGCTCAAGATCACCGCCAATGACGCCACCCACGTCAATACATTTATCCAGGCCGGTGGTCGTGCCGCTATCACCGGCCCCTCTGACGTCCTTGCCGAACTGGTCGAGCATGATCGCGAGAAGCGTGATCTCGTCGTCCGCCGCCTGAACCAGATGCCAGGTGTCAAATGCCCGTCGCCGCAGGGTGCGATCTATGCCTTCCCGGACATCTCGGCCTTCGGCATTCCGTCACAGACGCTTGCGGAAAAGATACTCGACGAGGCAGATGTGGTCGTCGAAGCCGGCAGCTTCTACGGCCAGTCAGGCGAGGGTCACCTTCGCGTCTGCTTCGGCTCCGAGAGCCTGGAGCGGCTCGACGAAGGCATGGACCGGTTGTCGAGGTTCTTCAACAATCTGTGGGATGGGCGCGACGGCGCGTCGACCTCCGAAGCCAAGCGAGGCAGTGCATGACGCAGACCGGCGACGTCATCCTGCAGACTCGCGGCCTCTCCAGGAGCTTTGGCGCTCTCAAGGCCGTCGACGGTGTCGACATATCAGTCAGGGCAGGCCAAATCACCGGCCTGATCGGTCCCAATGGCGCGGGCAAGAGCACGCTGTTCGGCCTCATTGCCGGCGAAGTCCAGCCAAGTGCTGGCGAAGTGATCTTCGCCGGCCAGCGCATCTCGGGCCGCAGGCCCGACAAAATCTTCCGTGCCGGCCTGGCGCGCACCTTCCAGATCCCGCGGCCGTTTCCTCAGATGTCGGTGCTCGAAAACGTCATGTTGTCGGCTGTCGACCAGTCGGGCGAAAAATTCTGGAACAACTGGTTCCGCAGCGGGCTGGTGGGCGTTGAAGAGCGTCGCGCCCGCGAACGGGCGATGGAGGTGCTTGCCTTCACTGGCCTTGCCGACAAGGCGCGCGACCTTGCCGGCGTGCTCTCCGGTGGCCAGCAGAAATTGCTCGAACTTGCGCGCGTCATGATGGTCGATCCGCCGCTGATCCTGCTCGACGAGCCGACGGCGGGCGTCAACCCGACCCTCATCGAAACCCTGATCGACAAGATCGTTGCGCTCAACGAGCGCGGCGTCGCCTTCCTTATCGTCGAGCACAACATGGACATGGTGATGCGCATCTGCCGCCACATCGTGGTGATGGCGCAAGGCAAGGTGATCTTCGAAGGCGATCCTGCCGGCGTGATGAAGGAGCAGCGCGTCGTCGATGCCTATCTCGGCGACGTGACAGTGGGAGAACTGGCATGAACGCGCCCGTTTGCGAGGCGCGCAACCTGCGCGCCAGTTACATCCCCGGCATGCCGATCGTCTTCGACATCTCGGTTACCATCGATGCCGGCGAACTGGTCACTCTCATCGGCCCCAACGGCGCCGGCAAGTCGACCTTCCTCAAGGCGTTGGCCGGTCTCGTGCTGGTCGAGGGCGGCGAGGTCAGGCTTGGTGGCCAGCGTATCTCCGGACTGCCGACGCACGAGATCATCGCCGCAGGAGTCGGTTTCGTGCCGCAGACCAGCAACGTCTTTTCCTCGCTATCGATCGAGGACAATCTGATCAGCGGTGGCCACACCTTGCCCCGCGCCGTGCTGCGCCAGCGCGTCCAACGGGCTTTCGAGCATTTCCCCGCACTGGCCGAGCGCCGGCGCGCCGCGGCCAATGTGCTGTCGGGCGGCCAGAGGCAGATGCTGGCGGTGGCGCGCGCGCTGATGACCGATCCGCGCGTCATCATGCTCGACGAGCCGACGGCCGGCCTCGCCCCCAAGATCGTGCACGAAGTACTCGATGATTTGCGTCGCCTCGCCAAGAGCGGTGTGGCGGTACTCATGGTCGAGCAGAACGCCAAGGCAGCACTTCGGGTTTCCGACCGCGCCTATGTCCTGGTCGAAGGGCGCAACCACATGACCGGGGCGGCGACCGACCTGCTCGACAACGACGCCATTGCCGAAGCATTTCTGGGCTTCCGGAGGAAATCATGATCGGACAAGCCATCGCCGACGGTCTGCTGACCGGCGGCATCCTCGCGCTCGGGGCCATCGGCTATTCGCTGTGCTCGCACATGCTGAAATTCGCCGACTTCGCCCATGCCGAAATGCTGACCTGGGGCGCTTATCTGGCCTTTGCCGTGGTGGCTTTCCTGCCCGCCGGCCCCGCAATCGGCCCCTTCTCCTTCGGCTGGCCGCTGCTTGTCGCCATTGTCGTTGCCTGCATCGGCACCGGGCTGATCGCCATTGCCGCCGATGGCCTGGTGTTCAGCAAGCTCAGGAAGCGCCGCGCCGGCAGCCTGACGCTGGTTTTTGCCAGCTTCGGCATCGCCCTGATCCTGCGCAATCTGGTGCTGTTCGTCTGGGGCGCGGACGCGCATTACTACAGCCAGGAACTGCAGATCTCGCTCGAGATCCTGCCCAATGTCCGCCTGATGCCCGACCAGGTCCTGGTGCTCATCCTGACCGTGGTGCTGGTGGTGGCGCTGCATCTGTTCCTGAAATTCAGCCGCATCGGCGTTGCCATGCGCTCGATGGCCGAGAACCCGGCGCTGTCGCAGGTCTGCGGCATCGACATCGCCAAGGTGGTGCGCTGGACCTGGATGCTCAGTGGCGCGCTTGCGGCCATTGCCGGCGTGTTTGCCGGGCTCACGGTCCAGATCCGCCCCGAGATGGGCTTCAACATGCTGTTGGCGCTATTCACGGCGGCGATCCTCGGCGGCACCGGCAGCCTGTTTGGCGCCGTCGCCGGCGGCCTGATCGTCGGTCTCGCCGAAAGCCTGTCGGCGCTGGTCATCCCCACCGGCTACAAGGCGGCGGTGCCCTTCGGCCTGCTGCTCGTCATCCTCTACCTCAGGCCGCAGGGCCTCTTCTCCAGGTCGGCACGCGTGTGAGGCTCAGATGATCGGATTTGTTTCGTATCTCGTATTCTTCTTCACCGTCGCGCTCATCCTGGGCATTGCGACGCTGGGGCTGAACCTGCAATGGGGCGGCACCGGCCTGTTCAACGCCGGCATCGTCGGCTTCTACGCCATCGGCGCCTACACCTTCGCCATCCTGACGGCGCCGGCGCGGCCAGAACTGCTCGGCAATTTCGAGCTGCCCTGGATCGTCGGGCTGATAGGCGCCATGGCGGCCGCCGCCTTGGCCGCGCTCGTCACCGGCCTGGCGACGGTCCGGCTGCGCGGCGACTATCTCGCCGTCGCGACCTTCGGCATCGCCGTCACCATCCAGCTCGTCGCCACCAACTTTGAGGCGCTGACCGGCGGAACGATGGGTATCGCCTCGATCCCCAACCCGTTTCGCGGGTTGTTTGCGACCCCGCTCGCCAACAATCTCGGCTATCTCGCCGTCATCGTGGTGATCCTGGCCATCGCCTATCTGGCGCTCGAACGCATCGCGCGTTCGCCGTGGGGACGGGTTCTCAAGGCGATCCGCGAAGACGAGGTCGCAGCCGAGACGCTGGGCAAGAACACGCGCAGCTTCCGCCTCCAGGCCTTTGTCATCGGCTCGACGCTGATGGGCCTTGCTGGCGCGCTTTATGCCAGCTTCATCGGTTTTGTCAGCCCGTTCGACTTCCTGCCGATCCTCACCTTCCAGATCTGGACGATGCTGATCATCGGCGGCAGCGGCAACAATCGCGGCGCCATCCTGGGTGCGATCGTCGTCTGGGGCATCTGGAGTGCCATCGGCGCGGCTTCGTCGAAGATGCTGCCCGAGCAGTACCAGATCTATGGCGGCGCGGCTCAGGCCATGATCATCGGCCTGGCGCTGGTGCTGGTGCTGCTGTTGCGTCCGCGCGGCCTGATCGGCGAGCAGCCAGTCACATCAAGGCACGCCGCCTGAGCGGCATGCCTAGGCGGGCCGGCGGATGCGCCTGCCCGTTCAGGGCTTCTCGACCATTTCCTTGCACAGGCGGCGCAGCAGGGCCTGGGTCGTCTCGATGTCGCCCTTGATCGCCTTGGCGGCAGTGCGGGCATCGCCGGCATCCATCGCCGCGATCAGGTCGCGGTGATGCGAGCTTGGCTGGTATTTGCCGGAGACAAGCACCGGCTCGATGTGGCCCGACAGCATGCGCATATAGGGTCCGAAGCGCAGCCAAAGGCTCTGGATGAACTGCGTGATGACAGGCGAGCCGCAACAGTCGTAGACGGCGAAATGCAGCTCCTGGTTCCGCGCCAGCATCTCCTCGAGATTCCTGTCGTTGGCCGCTGCCTCGTGCTCCTCGACAAGATGCCGGAAGGCCTTGCGGTCGGCAGGCGTCGAGCGCTCGGTCGCAAGCTTGGTGGCAAGCGTTTCGAGCGCGATGCGCGTCAGGCACAAATCGTCCAGTGCCGCCAGGCTGACGGTCGGCACCTGCGCCGAGCCGGTGGTCAGAACCACCAGCGCGTTCTCAGCGATCAGGCGGCGCAGCGCCTCGCGCACCGGCATGTGGCTGGTCTTGAACGTGTCGGACAGCATCGCGATGGTCAGCGTCTGGCCGGGGTCGAAATGGCCCGACATCAGCGCCTTGCGCAGCTGGCGATAGATACCGTCCTGGATCGTCGAGCGCGACGAAACAGGCTCCAGGAAATCGACGCTCATCCAGCTTCCTCTTTTGATCAAACGATGCATGTGCACATAGCATAGAAATCGCGCCGCGCGGTATCAAGCCGGCACGACGCGCCTGAGGTGATTGCCTGTGGCGGGCTCTACCAATCGACCTTCTGGCCGAGGCCTTTGTCGATGGCGTTGTTGACGGCGCGGATTGCTGCTGCAGCATCTTCGACGGCGATGCCGAGCGACTTGAACACGGTCAGCTCGGTGAGCGATGTCCGGCCAGGACGCAGGCCAGCCAGCACTTCGCCGAGTTCGGCGCGGGCATGGTCGGGGCCGATGACGCCACGTTCGAGCGGCTGCAGCAACTCGCCGCACTCGACGGCCGCCTGGCTGCGCGAATCGACGAAGAAGGCTGACGCGGCAACGATGTCATCGCCAAGCTCGCGCGCGGTGCGGTTGCTCGAGCCGACGGCGTTTATGTGGCAGCCTGGCTTCAGCCAACCGAGCTCGACGATAGGCTCCTTCGAACCAGTCAGCGTGCAGACGACGTCGGCATCTGCGACGGCTGCTTGCGCGCTATCGGCAATTTCCGCCCCGGTCTCTCTCGACAAGTCCGCAAGCTTGTCGGCCGAGCGGCCCCACAGGATGAAGCGCGCGCCAGGGAGGACATGGCGCAGCGCCGCGATATGCGTCGCGGCCTGCGTTCCCGTGCCGAGGATGGCGATTGTCTTGGCGTTTGGCCGGGCCAGCGCCGCAGTCGCCACGGCCGAGGTGGCGGCAGTACGACGCGCGGTGATTTCGGTAGCATCGAGCACGGCGAGAAGCTGGCCGGTTGCACCGTCGTTCAGGAGCACCGCGCCCTGGTGGTTGTCGAGGCCGCGTTTGTGGTTGTCGTGCGCGACGAGCACGTCCTTGAGGCACCAGAGCTTCTCGCCGCCGACATGGGAAAATGTCGGCATCAGCCCCATCAGCACTTCTCCGGGGCCGGCATTAAGCTGATGGCGCGGAAACAGTACGTATCTGCCATGGGCAAAATCCGAAAGGGCCTCGCGCATGGCGTCGATGCAATCGGCCATGGGCAGCGCCTCGGCAACGGCTTGCTGGTTGAGGATGAGCATGAACTTCGGCTCCTTTGTCGGCGCGCACGATAGGGTCCTGTCGCGGCGGATCACAATCCCTGGCGCCGGTCCTGCCATCTGGCCTGCGCGATGGCAACCGAAGGGGCAGCGGCGGCGAAACTGCGGAACGGCAGGGCGCGCGGTGAGGCCTGGGGGATTGGCAATGCGTCGAGCGGCGCGCCCGACGCGACGTCGGCCAATACTTCGCCGAGCATCGCCGTCAAGGCGATGCCACGGCCGTTGCAGCCGATGCCACCGATGAAGCGCGGCCCGAACTCATAGACATGCGGCAGGAAGTCGGTGGTCATGGCGGCGGTGCCGCGCCAGATGCTTTCGATGACAGGCAGGCACTGCAGGCCAAGCTCGGCCTGCAGGCGCCCGGCGATCATCCTGGCCATGCGCGGTTCGGCACCCACCGGCAACATCGACATGCCGCCGCTGATCAGCCGGTTGTTCCGGTCGAGTCTGAAGGTGAAGAGGTTGGCGCGTGTGTCGGCGACCGGGTTTCGGTCAGGCGAAATGCGCCGCGCGGTGGCAGTATCGAGCGGCGCGGTGGCGATCTGGTAGACGCGCAGCGGCACGACGATTCGGCCGAGACGACGGGCAACGCCCTGATCCGAGGCATTGGTGCACAGCAAGACCGTATCAGCGTCGATCGTGCTTTTTCCGCTGGTCAGCCGCCAGCCATTGCCCGACCGCTCAACGGCCTGGACAGCTGCGCCCTCGTGGATCACGGCACCGGCATTCATGGCCGCGCCTGCCAGCCCGTAGGCGTAGTTGAGTGGATGCAACGTGCCGCCGCTGTCGTCGATGAGGGCGCCGGCGTTATGCCTGAGGCTGGCGCGGCGGCGCGCCTCTGTAGCGTCGAGCATACGCACCGGGCGACCCAGCGCCCGCCAGGCTTCCGCCCGGCGTTCGAGGATGCCGAGCATCTTTTCCGAATGCGCCACATGCATCCAGCCGACCTGTTCGGCATCGCAGGCAATGCCGTTTTCACGGATGGTCGCATAGACACGATCGGCGCCTTTGCCGATCATTTCGAGCAGCCTGTGGCCGCGTTCTCCGCCAAGCTTGCCAACAACCGCCGTCGGGTCGGCCTTGGCGAAATTGGGCACCACGAAGCCGGCGTTGAGCCCGCTCGCGCCGCTGCCGATTGTTTCGGCCTCCAATATGGTGACGCGGGCGCCACGTCGGACAAGATGCAGAGCTGCGGTCAGTCCGGTGAAACCGGCACCGATGATGGCGACGTCGACCTTGCTTGCGTTGAGCAAGGGTTGGGTATCGGGTGCCGGATTGGCGGTTTGCCACCACACCGTGCGCATGTGCTGGTGGGCCGCGGTCTGTGCGGTGGTCATGACATCTCGAATTCTGGCAGGCAAAACGCGGTGACGGGAGGAACCGGACCGGCAAAGGCGGCGATCTCGATCAGGCAGGTCTGGGCGCTGCAGCCTTGCGACAGGCCCGACGCCGGCACATCGAGCGTCAGCACATTGGGATTGCCGTGCTTTTCGAGCCCGCTCGCCGGGTCGGGGTCGAACCAGGCGCCGGTGTTGAGCCGCGCCACGCCCGGCATGATGTCGCTGGTGATCGTCACCGCCGCCAGGCAGCGGCCGCGATCGTTGAACAGCTCGACGATCTGGCCTTCGGCGAGGCCACGTTGCGTGGCATCGGCCGCGTTCATGTAGACCAGCTCGCGGCCACCGGATTTGCCGCCGGTGCTATGCGGGCTGGCATCGAGCTGGCTGTGCAGCCGGCGCGCCGGCTGGTCCGTCAAAAGGTGCAGCGGATATTTGGCCACAAGTTCGGCGCCCAGCCATTCGGCCGGCTCGAGCCAGGCCGGGTGACCGGGGCAGTCGTCCAGTTTAAAGTCGGCGATGCGCTGCGAGAAGATTTCGATCTTGCCTGATGGTGTGCCGAGCGGGTTCTTCTCCGGCGCGGCGACAAAATCGGCAAGCATGGTCACCGGGCGGTCGAGCCGGGTCAGGTCGATCAGCCCATCGCGCCAGAATGTCTCGAAGTCGGGCAGGTCGAGCCCTCGCTCGCTGTTGACGACACGGCTTTCGTCATAGAGGCGCGACAGCCAGCCGGCAGCGTCCAGTCCTTCCGAAAATGTCGCGCCGCAGCCCAGCCGCTCGGCCAGTTCGGCGAAGATCGTGTAATCGTCACGCGCCTCGCCGGCAGGCGGCACCGCCTGTTTCATCGCCACGAAAAACGCCTCGCGCGTTGCCGAGCCGATATCGTCGCGCTCCAGTGAAATCGTGGCTGGCAAGACGATGTCGGCGCGCTTGGCGGTTGGCGTCCAATACTGCTCGTTGACGACGACGGTGTCGGGCTTTTGCCACGCTGTGAGCAGGCGGTTGAGGTCCTGGTGGTGATGGAACGGATTGCCGCCAGCCCAGTAGATCAGGTGGATGTCGGGATAGTTCTGGGTCTTGCCGTTGTAGCTGAACGGAGCGCCAGGCTTGAGTAGCATGTCGGCGATGCGGGCAACGGGAATGAAATCCGGCACGCCAGGCTTGAGTTGCGACAGCGTCGGGCCCTTGACCCGCGCATGGACGCTGCCGACGAGATTGGCAGCACCATAGCCAACGCCGAAGCCGCCGCCCGGCGTGCCGATCTGGCCGAGCATCGCCGCCAGCGTCACCACCATCCAGAACGGCTGTTCGCCATGGCAGGCGCGCTGCATCGACCACGACACATTGAGCATCGTGCGCGACCCCGCCATGCGCCGAGCCAGGTCGACGATGGTCGTGGCGGGGATGCCGCTGATCGCTGCGGCCCAGTCAGGCGTCTTGGCAATGCCATCGGCCTCGCCGGTGAGGTAGGGGGCAAAGTTTTCGAAGCCGACACAGCAGCGTTCGAGGAATGTCTTGTCGTGACGCCCTTCGGTGAACAGCACCCAGGCGAGCGCCAGCATCACCGATGTGTCGGTGTTGGGTCGGCAGGCGATCCAGGTCGCCGTATCGGTGACAGCGCCGAAATTATCGCGTACCGGGCCGATGTTGACAAAATGCGTGCCTGCGGCACGCATGCCGGCGAGGCCGGTCGGCACGCCATGCAGCCCGACGCCGCCGGCATTCATCTGGGCATTCTTGACCGGCACGCCACCGAAGGTGACAAACAGCTCGCAATGCTTGGCCAGCATGTCCCACGAATTGTGGCTGGCCATCAGCTCGTCCATGCTCGCCACGATATGCGGCAGCACGACATTGGCAGCACCCAGGCTGTAGGAATCGACATGCCTGACATAACCGCCGGCGGCATTCAGGAATCGATGGACCTGGCTTTGCGCGTGATGAAAGCGGCCGGCACTGGACCAGCCATAGGAACCGCCGAAGATTGACGAATTGCCATAAGTCGAACGCACGCGATCGATCTCGGCCGCGACCAGATCGAGGGCGCGGTCCCATTCGACCTCGACAAAGGGCTCGAGCCCGCGCCGCTCGGGGGCTGAACCCGGGCCCTGTTCCAGCCAGCTTTTGCGAACTGCCGGACGCCGGACCCGGAGCCGATCCAGCGCCGGGTCGAGCTGGTAAAAGCCGATCGGGCTCGGGTCCCGATCGCGCTCGAACGGATTGAGGGCGGGCAGGCCGTTTCCGCGGGGTTCGACCTCATAGGTGCCCCAGTGGGAAAGCGTGTAGTTCGTCATGCCCTGTGGTCCGTGCCCGCCCGAGGGATTAGCCCTCGATTTCCGCGAAGAGCTTCTTCATATCCTCGTTCGAATAGGTCTTGTCGATGATCAGTTCGTCACCCTGGATATGCCAGGACAGGGCTGGGCCGCTGATGTCGCCATAAGCATCGAATTCGATCTCGCCGAGCGAGCCGACGAACTTGATCGGCTTGCCGGCCTTGATCAGTTCCAGCGCCTTCTTGAACTCGGCTGGACCCGTGCCGATGACTTCGCCGTCGGCGGCCTGGGTCTTGCGGACCGCATCGCGGATGGCGGCGCCGGAAAGGTCGGGTGCGATGTTCATGGCAAGGCCGAGGATCATGACGGCGTCATATTCGCTGTAGATGCCGGGACCATCGGAACTCACCCCATAGGCGGCATTGAATGCCTGCTTGAAGGCTTCGATCTCAGGGCCGGCTACCGACGCATTGTCGGTGCCGAAAGCCTTGGTCAGGTACTTGGAGCCCACAGCCTTGACGAAGTCGGGGCTGCGCAAGGCGTTGTTGAGGATCAGCGATTGGGTGCCGCCAAGCGAGATCCATTCGCGGGTGATCGTTGCGCCGTCCTGCGGGAAGGCAACGAGGAACATCGCGTCCGGCTTTTCGGCCAGTGCTGCCGAAACTTCGGCGCGATAGGAGGCCTGGTTCTCGTTGAAGGCGACGGCTTTCACCACTTCGCCACCAAGCTTCTCTGTCGCCTTGGAGAAATCCTTCACCAGGCTCGTGCCGTAGTCGTTGTTGACGTAGATGACTGCGATACGCTTGAAGCCGCGCTCGGCGGCAATCTTGGCCGGCGGATAAGCGAGGTTCTTGACGGTTGGCTGGGTGCGGAAGAAGAAGCCGCCGGTCTTGCCTTCCTGCGCGAGGGTGGTGAGGACCGGGGCGGACGCACAACAGGCGATCTGCGGGATCTGCGAGGGGGCCGCCACCGAAGTCAGGATCGGGATGGTGACGCCGCTGCCGATGCTGGCCGTCAAGGCCTTGACGCCTTCGACGTCGACAAGAAATTTGGCAGCGTCGACGCCGACATTGGGCTGGCCCTGATCGTCGCGCAGCACGAATTCGACCTGGCAGCCCTTGATGCCGCCGCCTTCATTGATGTTGGCGATGGCCAGCTGCGCGCTGTTGGCGATGTTCTTGCCGACAGCGCCCATCGAGCCGGTCAGCGACAGCACGCCGCCGATCTTGACCGGGCAGGCGGCGTCTTCGGCCATTGCCGAAGAGGTGGAAAACGCGGTGGCCGCGAGCAGGCTGGCCAGCATCAGGCCCTTGGTCTTGTTCATCACAGTTCTGTTCCCCTTGTTTGGATGATGGCGGCCGCGTGCTCGTCTCAGGCTTTGGTACCTGTTGGTCAAGTCGTCGCGGCGAGGCTCCTCACTTCCATCATTTGATCATAAGCGCACAAAATTTTCCGGTTGTAAAGCGAGGCTGAAGGGCCTGGAATTGTGGTGGATCGGCGGATAGAAAACTGAAATAGTACTATTTATTCAATAAGTTGATTTATTTGGAGACGCCTTGCATGGTCGCGAGCGACGATAGGAAAATGCATGTTCCGGAATGCGGGTTTTCATCGAATTTGTGCCTCATCGGCAGATTTTCGCCTGCCTGGGGAGGGAGAGCAGCTACGATGTGGCAGTTGGCTCGGGTTGAACCGGCCGCCCATCGGCCAGCCAGAACCGGCTGGAACCATGCATGCGGGAATATCATCGCTTGAAGCATGCCAGTACCATGGCATCTGCGTGAAAATAATATTTGCAAATGCATATGACTTGACTAGGCTGATGTGGAACCTGGCCTTCTGGTCCGGGCAAGGAGGAGGAGAGCCAAGATGAGTGCCAACCAGACGCTGGCGGATTTCGCTTCAGCAATTGCCACCGGTGCGGTCCAGATCGTCGACCTGACGGCGCCGCTTGGGCCGGACACGCCGGTTCTTTACCTGCCGCCGGATTTCGCCAAGAACACGCCGAAGTTCAAGATGCACGAGATCTCGCGCTATGACGCCAACGGGCCGTGGTGGGCGTGGGGCTGGATGGAGCTGGGCGAGCACACCGGCACGCATTTTGATGCCCCTGCGCACTGGATTTCCGGCAAGGATGTCGCCGAGGGCACCACCGACACCGTGTCGCCGCAGTCGTTCGTCGCGCCTTGCGTTGTCATCGATTGCTCCAAGGATGTCGCCGCCAATCCGGATTTCCTGCTGACCGCCGATGGCGTGAAGGCATGGGAGGCCGTGCACGGTCTGATCCCCAGGGGCGCCTGGGTGCTGATGCGCTCGGACTGGTATCCGCGCAACACCTCGACCGAGGCCTTCCTGAACGCTGACGAGAATGGCCCGCATACGCCTGGGCCGAGCGTCGATTGCGTCCGCCTGCTGGTCGAGCGCGGTGTGCTCGGTTTCGGCAACGAATGCGTCGGTACCGATGCCGGCAGTGCCGTTGCGATGGATCCGCCATTCCCGGCACACAGCCTGTTGCTGGAAGTCGGCAGCTATGGGCTGGCCAGCCTGTGCAACCTCGACAAGCTTCCGGCCACCGGTGCCGTTCTGGTCGTCGCCCCGCTCAAGATCGTCGGTGGCACCGGCAGCCCGGTGCGCGCCTTCGCGCTCGCGCCTCGCGCCTGATCATGCGCAGACTGCGGCGGCTCCCACCGCCGCCGTCGCCGCAAGCGGATGGGGCAACCACCGTCGCGGCGTGGGCCGGGTTGCCTTTGGGCGCCCGGCCTTTTCGTCTGATCCCGGCAGGGAAGCTCTGGACGGTCGCCGGATAATCGGCTTCATGGCAATCCGAACAGCGTCGAACTCCATCGAGCCGAACAGGTAGCAATGGTCACGAAATACTTCATCGGGTCTTTCAGGGAAGCCGGCGATGGCAACCGCCTGCCCAGCCTTGGCGAAATCGGGCTCAATCGCTTCGCGCCGCATCTGATCAATCGGCTTTCGGCGAGCTACAATGCCAACCTGCAAGAGGTTCTGCGCCCGCTCGACCTGACCACGCCCAAGATGCGGGCGCTTTCGTTGCTGACAATTTCGCCCGGGCTGACGGTCAATGAACTGTCCTTCCTGGCCGTGGTCGAGCAGTCGACGATGAGCCGGACACTCGATTCGCTTGAGGAGCAGGGGCTGGTCCGCCGCCTGTCGCGGGCGGACGACATGCGGGTGCGCGAGATCCACATCACCGATGCGGGCCGCGACGCATTCCAGCAGTTCTGGCCGGTGCTGTTCGGCATTTTCTCGCAACTGTTCGACGGCATCGAGCCTGACGAGTACGACGCCTTTGTCGTCACGCTGCACAAGATCCTGCGTAACATGGACAAGCATAGCGTTGCCGATGCTGAAGCCGCTGCGAAGGCGGCCAACGGCAAGTCCGACAGCGAGTTCTTGACGCAAGAGCGGCCCGACAGCGATCAGGCCGCGAAGGTCCTGACTGTTGCCAGCGCGCCATCCAGCGACTTGCCGGCCTCGTCCTGCAGTGCCGCCTGAACGAGGCGCTTGAGCCAGGTTCCACCGTCCTCGCGCTGGCGCAGCATCGGCACCGCCGACAAAACCTTGTCGAATTTGCCCTGGCCGCGGCTGTGGGTGTCCGAATAGCCCTTGACCAGTCGGCGGCTGCCGATCACTGCAGCGGCCAGCTCATAGTTGGCAGGCAGCATGGCCGTGGCCGTATCCAGCCAATTCTTGATATGCGCCATCTCGCGCTTGTGACGCAGCATGGTGCGGCGCATCGGCTTCAGGCTCGACAGCGCATAAAGCGCCAGAAACCAGCCGACAGTCCCGGTGCGCACGCGCCGGCCCTTGCTGAACAGGCGCTCCAGCAGCTTGAGCAGAGTGGGCCGGTTTTCGATGAACCGCCCGAGCAAGGCCGGCATGGTGCCGACAACCTCCTCGGCGCGCGGATGCATGTATTCGGTAGTGTAGACGAGCTGCTCACCGGTTGCGCCGATCTCCTGGCGTACCCGCTCAAAGCGCTTCGAGCGGGTTTTCAGGTCGGCGACGCGCACGACGTCGTCATAGGCCATGGCGACCGCGAGGTACTTGGCGACCTCCTGGCTGAAGGCAAAATCCTTGGCTTCGCCGCCGGCATCGCGATCGAGCGCAAGCAGGCCCGACGCGGTGTCGAGATATTCCTCGGCATAACGCGGGTCCTGGAAATCGACGAGCTTCTTTGCACCGGCATAAAGCATCGGCGCCAGCACAGGCGGAAATTCCGAATGGATACGGTCGAGCAGCTGGTCGAGCTTTGGATGCCCGACCGAGAGGGGCGGTGCCGGCAGCAGCTTTTCCGGCTTCTTGGCCACCTTGTCGGGCTTGCCGTCGCGGGCACGGTCAAAGGCGGCGTGAAAGGCGCGCAAGCTGGCCTCCACGCCCTTGCCGCCGGCGCGCACCGCGTTCTCGAACGCCTCGCGTGCAAAGGGCAGAACATTGGCGCCGGCGAGTGCGCCGAACATCGCCGACGAGATCACGCTGCCATTCTTTTCCGCCAGCGTCTGCATGTCGAAGATGATCGACTTTTTGGCGGCGACGCCGAATGCGTCGACGACCGCCAGAGGATCGCCGGTGCCGTCGCCCGGCACTTCCTTTTCGCCGACCGCATAGGAGCGATGGGTGGAGGCGATCAGCGTCGTCCTGTCCGGCGTCACCAGCCCGCGAAGCATCGAGCGGCCGGCTTCCATGAATTCGGCGGCGAGCACGACATCGACATCGCCGGGCGTCGGCATCAAGGACAGCACCGGCATCTGCCCGTCCTTGGGTTTGAGCATCTCGACATAATAGATCGTCGCCCCGGTTCGCTGGGCAACGCCCGGCACCGAGGTTGATTGCGCGACCCAGCCCTCTGCCTCGGCAAGCGCCACCACCCAGTCGGCCAGCACGCCGCCGCCCTGCCCGCCCATGGCAAGGATGGCGATAGAGATCGGCTTATCGTCGGCGGATATGGTGGTCATCGGACTGCCCATGATGTTCACCCGAAGACCACGCGCCGGGCTTCGCGGCGGCGCTGCAGGAAGCCGATGACGGCGTTGCGCAGCTTTGCTGCGAAGCGGTCGCGGCGGGTCGGGTTGTAGATGATGTCGGCGCGGTAGAAGGATGGGCACAACACAGCCGCTTCAGAGACCTCGCCGCAATTGCCACAGCCAACGCAGGTGTTGTCGATGGCAACGACCGGATCGTCGCGCAGCGGGTCGTCGGTGTGCTTGAGCGACAGTGACGGGCAACCGGACAGGCGGATGCAGGCGTGGTCGCCGGTGCAGGTGTCCTCATCAACGCCGAAGCGTTCGCGCACCATGCGCTGGCCCGACTTGACCGCCTTGGAAAACAGCGGCTTCTCGCGCCGCTGGCGGTTGAGCATGCATTCCGAGGAGGCGACGATGATTTTCGGGCCTTCCTCCTTCGAGGTCAGCGCTTCCTTGAGCGTGTCGCGCATCTTGGCGACGTCGTAGGTGCGGTCGATCTGGCGCACCCATTTGGCGCCGATGCCCTTGACGGCATTGACGATGGAGTTGTTGGTCGAGCGCTCCGGATTGTCGGCGCGTGACGACAGGATGTCCTGGCCACCCGTCGCCGACGAATAGTAGTTGTCGACGACCATGATGACGCCGTCATGCTTGTTGTAGACGGCGTTGCCGACCGAGGTGGTCAGCCCGTTGTGCCAGAAGCCGCCGTCGCCCATCACCGAGATGGCGCGCTTGCCGGCGTCGACATTGAAGGCGGAAGCGGAGGCCGGGCCAAGGCCATAGCCCATGGTCGAGCCGCCGATGTTGAACGGCGGCAGGATGGAAAACAGGTGGCAGCCGATGTCGGCCGAGATGTGGTGCTCGCCGAGTTCCTGTTCGACCAGCTTCATGGCGGCAAAGATCGGCCGCTCGGGGCAGCCGGTGCAGAAGCCGGCGGGCCGTGCCGGCACGACAGCGTTGAGCGCCTTGACCTTGGGGTCGGCAAGAACGTCGTCGGCGCTTGGCAGCGGCGGGCGGTTGCCGAGCAGGGCAACGGCGTGTTCTTCAAGGAACGCTTGGACGCCGTTCATCAGCACCGCCGCGGTATAGTCGCCACGGATCGGCAGCACGCCCTTGCCGGCGAGCCTGGTGTTGATGTCGCGCCGGCGCAGGATGCTGTTCACCGCCTGCTCGAGATAATCGGGGTGGCCTTCCTCGACCATCAGAACGGCGCTCTTGCCGGCGCAGAATGCTGCCACCTCGTCGTCGATCAGCGGGTAGGTGACGTTGAGCACATAGAGTGGAATGACCGTATTGCCGTAGGAATCGGCGAGGCCGAGCAGCTGCAGGCCGCGCATGACCGAATTGTACATGCCGCCTTGCAGGATGATGCCGACGTCGCCTTCGTCGGGGCCGAACCATTCGTTCAGCTTGCGGGTTTTGATGAAATCGATCGCCGCGGGCCAGCGCTTTTCGATCTTCTCGCGATCATGCACGGTGATCGAAACCGGCGGCAGCACGATGCGGTCGAGATCGCGCACCGGGTTTTCGAGTGCTTCCTTGATGGTGAAGGCTGGGCGCTTGTTGTCCTTGGCGACGAACTGGCCATGAACATGACAGGCGCGGATGCGCACCTGCATCATCACCGGTGTATTGGAGGCTTCCGACAACTCGAAGCCATCCTCGACCGATTTGACGATCGACTCGAGATTGGGGCGTGGGTCGAGCAGCCACATCTGCGACTTCATCGCAAAGGCATGGCTGCGCTCCTGCGGGATCGACGAGCCCTCGCCATAGTCCTCGCCAAGGATGATCAGCGCGCCGCCCTTGACGCCGCTCGACGCCAGATTGGTCAGCGCGTCGCTGGCGACATTGGTGCCGGCGGTCGATTTCCAGGTCACGGCACCGCGCAGCGGATACATCACCGAGGCCGAGAGCATGGCGGCGGCGGCGGCCTCGGATGCGGACGACTCGAAATGCACGCCGAGTTCATCGAGCACCGGCTTGGCGTCGGCCAGCACGTCCATCAGATGCGAGATCGGCGAACCCTGATAGCCGCCGACATAAGACACGCCCGACTGCAGCAGCGCCTTGGTGATGGCAAGGATGCCCTCGCCGCGAAAGAGATCGCCTTCACCGAGCTTGAGGTCTTCGACCTCCCGCGCAAAAGACCGTTCCGCCATGTCGACCCTCCCAGGCGTGGCCAGATCGCCGCCACGGTGGCTCGACGTCCTTCGGGGCCGCCAGGCTTCCCAAGTGTCGAGCCACATATCTATGAATATGCATATTCATGAAAAGAGGCGAGGCTGTCAACCATTCAGACCCGCTTGGCTACTGATCCGATGGGCAATGCAAGCTTCAGCAACTCGCGGGACATATATGCGGTAGCATGGAATGTGCGTAACGCCGGCACTTTTGGCTGCAAATCGCCGCGCCACTGCCGGGCAAGCCATCTGGCGGCCCGAAAGCGCTTCGTGCTGCGATAACGCGGATGACCTCAAAGGAGGGTCGCGGAGACTTTTGCCCGCGCCGGCGCTCGAACCTGACCGCTAGCGCTGGCCTCGGTGCCAGCGCAGCGACATGCAGGACAGACCGGCGTCGATCTTGCCGATCTCGGTGGTCTTGAGCGCAACCACCTTGTAGCCGAGCTTGTCGAGCATCTCGATGGTTCTGGGATAGTCCGCGCCAACCATCACCACGTCGTTAACACGCAATGCGTTGGCGGCGGGCTCCTCGCCTTCGGGGATGAGCACCTCACGAAAACCCTTGAACACGCCTGAGCGTGCGAGCCGCTTGGTCGACAGCATGGTTTCGCTGTCGAGCAGCGAGCAGTCGCTCTTGAAATGCAGCACGCCCTCGGGCGTCTGCACGATCTCTGCCTTGCGGCCAAGCGTGGCCAGGCTTGCGATCAGCCCTTCGGCGCCGGCGCGATCGGTGCGTGCCGACAGCCCGATCATCACGCTCTTTGGCGCTGTCAGCACGTCGCCACCGTCGGCGAAGCCGGGCGCCGGCAGGTCGAGAACCGTCTCGAACATGTTTCTCAATGTCGGAGCGATCTCAGGCGTTTCGTTGACGCGGGTCTCCGCACCCGGACGCAGCAGGATGGCCCCTTCGGGAAAGACCAGTGCCGGGTCTTCGACAAAGATCGAATCCGGGAAGTTTTCCAGAGCCGGCAGCACGGTCACCTCGACACCCGCCGCACGCATGGCGGCGATGTAGGCGGTATGCTCGGCCTTCACCCCGTCAAAGGTCGGGTTGCCGCGATCGTCGGCGCGCAGGCCATTGACCACCGACCGCGCCGGCTCGCGCACGATGGCCGCGTTGAACTCGTAGACCGCTGGCTTGGATGTCATTTAGGTGCGCTCGTTTTCGGGGCAGATGCCTTAACGTGCCCGAATTGGCGGGGCCTGTCGACGGGGGGCATGCCGGCGAGCTACTGTCCCTGCGCGCGCCTGAATTCGCTCGGCGACTGACCGGCGATGCGGCGGAAGTCACGGCTGAAATGATACGGGTCGGCATAACCGCAGGCGAGCGCCACGGCTGATATCTTGGCATCCGACTCCGTCAGCAGGCGCTTGGCGAGGTTCATGCGCTCGTGGCGGATCCAGTCCATTGGCGTGGTGGCGGTCTTTTGCTTGAACTGCCGGTGAAGCTGCGATGCGCTGAGATTGGAGATTGCAGCCAGTTCTTCGATCTGCCAGTTGCGGGCGATGTCGGCGCGCACGTCGCGCATGACGCGTAACACGCGCTCGCCCCGGTCCTCGGAGCTCTCTTGTTCTCCGCGCTCGGCGACGAGCAATTCGACAAGCTGAGCGACGACGGCATTTGAAATGGCATCGGTCGTCTGCCCGCGCCGGGCGAGATTGCCGATGGCACGCTCAAAGCTGTCGGCACTGACTTGACCAATTGTGGCAAACAGCGGGTTGGCGGCTACGCGCAGAAACGAGAACACGGCATCGAGCCCATGGCCCTCGATGCTCATCCAGAGATAGTGCCAATGGTCGGCGTCGGGATGGCAGCCATGGGCATATTGCATCGACGTGTCGAGCCAGGCGATGGTCTGCGGACCGGCCGCGACCCTGCTGCCGCCGACCTCGATCAGACCGAGGCCTGAAAGCGTGTAGATCAGCGTATGATGGTGGAACCGCCGGGTGACGAAACCGTCGCGATGGGCAAAGCGTGTGCGCCCCGCGACCAGGATCTTGTAGGGATAAGCGTCCGCATGCCGGCCCGGCGTGTGGAAGAAGATCTCGTTGCTTTGGTCTGCCGGTATGGTCATTTTTGCGCAGGTTCTAACCTCGAAGGGCCAACTCCATTGTATCCGCACATAAACTGCGATGCGCGTTTTATCCAGCAATGCGCGAGTGGCATGCATTCACTTTGCCGCTTTTGCCGTTAGGCTCAATACAGCCAGTCGTCCTTGCGGCCGGCAATCCATTGATGGAGCGTTGGATGACCGCTACCCCGTCGGCAAGCGTGCATGGTCAGGCTTTCAAGCCGTTGTCCGCCACCTTCGCCCAGAACCCTTACCCGGACTATGCGGCGCTGCGCGACAAGGGCACGCCCCAGTTCTTCGCCGATTTCGACATGTGGTTGGTGACGCGCTTTGACGATGTTGCGGCGATCGCCCGCGATATCTCAATGGTGCGCTCGCCCGAATTTTTCATGTCCGAAGCAGAGATTACCGAGCAGAAGCGCCTGCAGAACTGGCTCGACATGCCGCACCATCAGCGCTTCGTGCAGTTTTCCATGCTCGACAGCGACGGCGAGGTGCACGACCGGCTGCGCAAGCAGGTGTTTCGCGAGTTCACGCCTGTTTTCATCGCCCGCCAGCGTGGCATGATCCAGAGCTTCGTCGATGGCCTTGTCGACAGTCTGATCGACAAGGGCGAGATCGATTTTGTCGAGGAGCTTGCCGCCCAGGTGCCCGGACACATCATCGGTCGCGTGCTCGGCGTGCCTGATGAGGATTGCCCGCAGCTGCGCGTCTGGTCGGAACGGGTTGTCCAGTTCTTCGACATCGACCGCTCCGACGCGCGCAAGGCGCTGGCCGAGCAGGCGACGACCGAGTTCTACCACTATCTGCTCGAGCTGATGGCCGAGCGCCGCAAGGCCCCTCAGGAAGACCTGATCACCCGGCTGATCGCGGCGCAGGATGCCGGCGCGCTCAACGAGGACGAGCTGGTCTCGACCTGCATGCTGATCCTGATGGCTGGCCACGGCTCGACAATCGACGTGCTCGGTTCCGGCATGCATGCGCTGCTGCGCTTTCCCGACCAGATGGCGCGGCTGAAGGCCGACCCCGGCCTGATCCACACCGCGATCCAGGAAATGTTCCGCTTCGAGTCGCCGCTGCCCTTCTTCCATCGCTACGCTACAAACGATGCGGTGGTCGGCGGCCAGAGCTTCCCGCGCGGTACCAAGTTTGGCCTGCTCTATGGTGCAGCCAACCGCGACCCCGCGCAATTCGACAACCCCGATACGTTCGACGTCGGCCGCAACCCGAACCGGCACCTCGCTTTTGGCG
This sequence comes from Aminobacter sp. UC22_36, assembly GCF_044056035.1. NCBI lineage: Bacteria > Pseudomonadati > Pseudomonadota > Alphaproteobacteria > Hyphomicrobiales > Phyllobacteriaceae > Aminobacter > Aminobacter sp. UC22_36. Next base: position 83,146 of record NZ_CP171996.1, on the reverse strand, counting down.
GTGGCGCCCATTTCTGCCTTGGCAACCATCTGGCGCGGCTCGACATGGAGGTGATCTTCACCACGCTGCTCAAGCGGCTGTCATCGATCTCGCTGGTCGACGCCGAACCACAATACAAGCGCGGACTGTCCGTGCGCGGCCCCAAGGTGCTGCGCCTGGCGCTGACGCCCGCCTGATTCCGGAGATTTTGTAGATGTACCGCGTAACCTTCATCAATGCCGACGGCCAGGCGACCGAACTCACCGCCCAGCCAGGGCAAAGTGTCATGTCGGTGGCGGTCGCCAACGGCATTGACCAGATCCTGGCCGAATGCGGCGGCTCCTGCGCCTGCGGCACTTGCCACTGCTATGTCGATGACGCCTGGACCGATCGCCTTTCGCCGCCTGATGACTCAGAGCAGGGCATGATCGAGTGCCTGGTGAACCCGACCGAGCGCAGCCGGCTGAGCTGCCAGCTCAAGATGTCGGACGCGCTCGATGGCCTGGTCGTGCATCTGCCGCGCGAGCAGTATTGAATTCCAGGCGGTGGCCTTCGTGCTGGCAAGGCGCCGACAAAGGCGGTAACCTTTCCCGAAGCTTGGGCGCACGCTGCCTGGGCGGCGCCGGCTCAGGCGCAGCAACCGGGAGGCCTCCATGGCACTGCAACTCACGGGCATACATCACCTCACCGCGATCACAGCCAACGCACCGGGAAACGTACGCTTCTACACCAGGACGCTCGGCATGCGACTGGTCAAGAAGACGGTCAACCAGGACGACACCAGCGCCTATCACCTGTTTTACGCCGACGGGAAGGCGAGCCCCGGCTCGGATCTCACCTTCTTCGACTGGCCGGTCGGGCGCGAGCGGCGCGGCACCCACAGCATCTCGCGCACTGGCCTCCGGGTCGCGGACGAGGCAGCGCTGTCATGGTGGCGCGAACACCTCAAGGCCGAAGGGGTCGACACGTCGGAGATCAGCGATGTCAGCGGCCACAGCGCTATCGATTTCGAAGATCCGGAAGGTCAGCGCTTCCGGCTGATCGATGATGGCGGCAGGGGCGGTTTCAACCCCTGGATGGGCAGTGTGATTCCGGTGGAACACCAGATCAGGGGCCTCGGCCCGATCACCATCAGCGTGCCCGACATCGCCAGCACCGAGACGGTGCTGACCAAGGTCATGAACACGCACAAGGTGCGCGACTACGCGTCTCCCGATGGCGTGGGCCAGGTTCACGTCTTCGCCATGGGCGAGGGCGGCCCGACCGCCGAGCTGCATGTCGCGGTACAGCCTAAGCTCGAGGCGGCCACGCAAGGCGCCGGCGGTGTCCACCATGTCGCATTCCGCACGCCAGACGTCGAACAGATCCACGAGTGGGCCGCGCGGCTGCAGGAGTTCCGGCTGCCCTCGAGCGGCGAAGTCGAACGTTATTACTTCCGTTCGCTCTACTTCCGCGAACCGAACGGCATCCTGTTCGAAATCGCCACCGACGGCCCCGGCTTCACCGTCGACGAGCCGCTGGAGAGCCTTGGCGAGCGTCTGTCGCTGCCGCCATTTTTGGAAGGCAAGCGCGCGGCGATCGAGGCCAAGCTCAAGCCGCTGACATAGTTCGAGCGGCGATCCATTCGCGCAGGATAGCAATGTCGGCATCGTCGAATCCGTGACCTGACGGAATCGTGCGAGCGTCGACAGCAGCACCGGCGTCGCGCAGCAGGTCACCCAGTTCCGGACCGAAGTTGCTGAACACGTCGACGTCTCCGGCAATCAGCAACACACCGGTGTCCGACAGATCGGCCGCCGGCGGCTGCTCCAACACCATCGCCGCCCGCAGCAACGCGGCGCGGAGGATCAGGTGCGGATGCAACAGCATCGTTGCCGCCAGCATGTTGGCGCCGTTGGAATGGCCGAGGAAGACGAGCTTGGCCGGATCAAGCCGGTAGGCATCGATGGCCCCGTCGATGAAGGCTGCCAGCGCCCCGGCCTCCGACCTGATGTCGGCCTGGTCGAACTTGTTGGCCGACAGCCTGCGGAACCAGCGCGGTGTGCCTTCGTCGGTGGCGCGGCCACGCAAGGCCAGAAGCGTCGCGCGTGGTGCCGCCTTCGCTGCGAAAGGCAGCAGGCTGGTCTCGTTGCCTCCCGAACCGTGAAGCAGGACGATCACGCTGCCGTCGGCATTTTCCGGCGTGTAGAAACGGTGGACGAAGGGCAGGTCGCGGTAGATCACGCGTTCTTCGCCGGGCCAGGAGAATTGCGGCAGCATCACCTTCAGCTCGTCGATCTTGTCGGCTCTGTCAGGCGGCACGAACAGATGCGTGCCGAGTTCGGTGGCGGGTTCGTCGACCGCCATGCCGGGGCCATCGGTCGCCAGTTCGAACAGCGTGCCGCCGGGCTCGCGGACATAAAGCGAGTAGAAATATTTGCGGTCGTGCATGTTGGTGATGGTCGAATTGCTGGAGGCGAGTTCGCCATGCACCCGCTCGACCTCGTCGGTGTCCTTGGCGCGGAAGGCGATGTGGTCGATGGTGCCGGTGCCCGGCGCGCTGGTCCAGAACCCCTTGGCATCCCTGATGTCGATGATGTCGCCGGTGTCAGAGACAAGCCGCTTGATGAACTCGGTGCCTTGCGTCGGCCGGTAGCCGAAATGGCGCGACAGGAAGCTTTCGGTCAGTTCGGGGACTTCGCTGAGGATAGTCGCGCCACGGATGCGGCGGATCGCCTGTTTGGCCGGAACGTCGCTGCCTTCCCAGACGGCGGGCGCTGGAAAACCACTGACGCCGACGAGCTTGACGATCACCCCGTCGGGATCCTTGAGCCGCAAGGTCGGCTCGCCCATCTCCTCCGAAGGGCCTGATATCTCGACATGGTGGGACAGCGCCCGCGTCAGCCAGAAGCCGATGCTGGATGGCTCGATGGCGAGCGAAATCTCGCTTGGCTGGCCATGGCCGAGACGCCCCTGGGCGCCGTCTTCCCAGACCAGGAAGGTGATCAGCGAGCCCGGATTGGCCACGCCGTCGCCATAGAACAGATGCAACTGGGTGGCGTCCTCATAACCGCCGGTTTGCTTGACCAGCCGCAGCCCGAGGAAACCGACATAGAAGTCGACATTGGCCTGCACCTTACGGGTGATGAGCGTGACGTGGTGGATTCCGGCGCTCATGTCGTGCTCCTGATCGATGTCTGCGTACGACATTCCACCAGCCTGTCATGCCGCGCAACCAATCAACGCGTGCCAAAGCAGAAAGGCCCAGTTCGATGAACCGGGCCTTCGCATTTCGGGTAGCCGTGTGTGTTATGCCGACAATGCCTTTGCCTCGCGGCGCCTGATATGCAGCACATGCTCGGTGTAGCCGTTGGGCTGGGTGCGGCCAGTGAACACTAGGTCTTCGGCCGCCTTGAAGGCCGGGCTGTCGAAGCCGGGCGCCAGCGGCTTGTAGCCTGCGGTCTCGGCATTCTGCGTGTCGACGACGACGGCCATGCGCCGCATTGTCTCGCGTACCTGCTCTTCGCCGACGATGCCGTGGCGCAGCCAGTTGGCGACATGCTGGCTTGAGATGCGCAGCGTCGCGCGGTCTTCCATCAGCCTGACATCGTCGAGGTCGGGCACGGTCGACACGCCGACACCTTGGCCGACCCAGCGCACGACATAGCCGAGCAAGCCCTGCAGGTTGTTTTCCAATTCCGCCTTGATCTCGTCGGCTGTGTAGCTGCGGGTCGCCAGCGGAATGGTCAGCAGGTCGGCAAGCGAGGCTTTTTCCCTGCCGCGCAGATCGTCCTGGACGGCTGCCACGCCGACCAGGTGATAATGCATGGCGTGCAGCACCGCTGCCGTCGGTGTCGGCACCCAGGCCGTGCTGGCGCCGGCGAGCGGATGGGCGATCTTCTTGTCGAGCAGCGCCGCCATCTGGTCGGGTGCTGCCCACATGCCCTTGCCGATCTGGGCGCGGCCGGGAAGGTTGCGGGCAATACCGACATCGACATTGTTTGCCTCATAGGCCTTGAGGAAGGTGGCATCAGCCATCTCGGCCTTGCGCAGCATCGGGCCGGCTTCCATCGAGGTGTGGATCTCGTCGCCGGTGCGGTCGAGGAAGCCGGTGTTGATGAACACCGTGCGGTCGCGCACCTTGGACATGCAGGCGGCGAGGTTGACTGATGTGCGGCGCTCCTCGTCCATGACGCCGATCTTCATCGTATATTTGGGCAGGCTGACAAGCTCTTCGATGCGCTTGAACAGCAGATCGGACAGGCCGACCTCGTCGGGGCCGTGCATCTTGGGCTTCACGACATAGATCGAGCCGGTGCGGCTGTTGCGCACGGTGTTTTCGCCACGGATGTCCTGTGCAGCACTGGCAACGGTGATCGCGGCGTCAAGGATCGCCTCGGGCACCGGCTTGCCGGCTTCGTCAAGCACGGCGTCGGTGAACATGTGGTGGCCGACATTGCGCACCAGCATGGTCGCGCGGCCATGGAGCACAAGTTTACCGCCGCCTGGCGTGGTGAAGACGCGGTCCTCGACCAGCTTGCGGGTGACGGTCTTGCCGTCCCTGGTGAATTCCGAGCTCAGGCTGCCATCCATCAGGCGCTGCCAGTTGCGATAGACGACAACCTTGTCTTCGGCGTCGACGGCTGAAACCGCGTCCTCGAGATCCATGATGATCGAGATCGCGGCTTCGATGACGACGTCGGCAATGCCGGCCGCGTCGAGCGCGCCGACTGCATGCTCGCGATCGAACACCAGCTCGATATGCAGGCCGTTGTTGACCACAAGCACGCTCTTCGGCTCATGACGTGGACCGGTGAAGCCGGCGAACTGGGCGGCTGACTTGAGCCCGGTCTTGCTGCCGTCGGCAAGCGTGACCTGCAGCTTGCCGCGCTCGACGATGTAGCCAGTGGCGTCGGCATGGCTGCCACAAGCCAGCGGCACGGCCTGGTCGAGGAATTCGCGGACCCGAGCGATGACGCTCTTGGCGCGGACCGGGTTGAACGCCTTGCCCTTCTCGGCGCCGTCGGTCTCGGCAATGGCGTCGGTGGCGTAGAACGCGTCGTAGAGCGAACCCCAGCGCGCATTGGCGGCGTTCAGCGCGTAACGGGCGTTGGACAATGGCACGACCAACTGCGGGCCGGCGATGGTGCCGATCTCGGCGTCGACGTTCTTGGTCGCGACCTGGTAGGCGTCGGCTGCGGGCGCTGGCACCAGATAGCCGATGTCGCGCAAGAACTGCTCGTAGGCGGCAGCGTCGTGCGGCTGGCCCTTGTGGTCGCGATGCCAGCTGTCGATCCTGGCCTGGAGCTCGCCGCGTATGGCGAGCAACTCGTGATGCCTGGGTGCGAGGTCGTGGATGATCTCCGAAAGGCCGCTCCAGAACGCCGTCGGCTCGAGGCGCGCCGAGGGCAGCACCTCCTGCTCGACAAAGGCGCGCAGTACAGGATGGACTGAAAGGCCGGCGACGCTTTCATAGGTCTTGGTCATGGGAGGCTCCTTCGATACGCGCGAGGCGCGGTAATAGCATCTGATGACAGCGATTGTATCCATTGACAAGCATTTTTTGATACAAGATAGTATCCAGGAGCCCGGCTTGCCGGGATCGCCTGCGCTCAGGCGATCGCCGCGTAGCCACCTTGTCCTGCGAGATGACAGCATGATCGGCATCATCAAGAGTTCTCTGCCGGACGGCCGTAACATCGGAGCGGTCGCAGCGCTGCAGGCTGCAGCGAAACTGGGACAGCGGGGCCTGCTGTTCAACTCGCTCTTCGACATCAGCCCGACGCTGGATCCGGCTGAACTGCGCGCCGTTCGCGAGGAGGCCGACCGGCTGGGCCTGGAGATTTCGTCGATGCTCGGCATCGTCAATCCGGCATTGCACGTGCGATGCCAGCCTGTCATCGACGCTGGGTCAGGCGATCTTGAGGGCGGAATCAAGCGCCTGATCGAGCTTGCCGCCAGCATCGGCATCCACGACATGTTTTTCATCATCGGCATGATCGAGGACCGTTTCGAGGCACCGGTCAGCTGGAAAAGCCAGGTCGATGGCGTTGCTGAAATGCTCTCGCGCTGCGCGCCGCTGCTGCGCCAGTACGGCTCGAAGCTGCTGCTCAAGACCCATGAAGAGATCACCACGGCCGAGGTTGTCGCTTTGGTCGAGAGGGTTGGACCTGACGTGCTGGGCGTTGCCTTCGATCCGGTCAATGTCCTGTGCCGTCTCGAGGATCCGGTCGCGGCTGCTCGACGCGTTGCGCCTTACGCCGCCCAGCTCTATGTCGACGATGCCGTCATGCGTTTCCAGGAAAATGGCGTTCGCCGCTTCCTCGCGCCGCTTGGCGAAGGTTTCGTCGATTGGGATGCGATCAGGCCATTGATGCCGGATGCGAAAGTCTGGATCGAGATGCATGCCGGCCAGTTTGCCATGCCGGTGTTCGACCCGGATTGGCTGCGCGCTCAGCCTCCAATCGCGCTCGACGAATTTGCGTCGGTGCTGGCCATGGCGGCGAAATTTGGAACGCGCGAGGTGCTCTGGGATCAGGCCACGCCTGTCGCGCGGCTGACACAAGCATTGCGTAGATGCCTGCCATAGCCTTTTCGCCAGATTATTGGATACGATTTTTACAGTGACCCGCATTTGAGGCGTCGGGATTTTGCCGGCGTCGAACGTCAACACACAGTCATTCGCGCGGGAAGCGACCGCGCACCCAAGGAGGCCTTCATGCGATACCCCCGCGACATGCGCGGCTACGGCGCCAATACGCCCCACGCCAACTGGCCAGGCGGCGCCAATGTCGCCGTGCAGTTCGTGCTCAACTACGAGGAGGGCGGCGAAAACAACATCCTCCATGGCGACGCCGCCAGCGAGGCCTTCCTGTCGGAAATCCCGGGTGCCGCGCAATGGCCCGGCCAGCGCCATTGGAACATGGAGTCGGTCTATGAATATGGCGCCCGCGCCGGCTTCTGGCGGCTGCACCGACTGTTCACCGACCTCGACGTGCCGGTCACCGTCTATGGTGTCGCCACCGCCTTGATGCGTGCGCCCGAACAGTTGCGCGCCATGCAGCAGGCCGATTGGGAAATCGCCAGCCACGGCTACAAATGGGTCGAGCACAAGGACATGCCGGCCGACGAGGAGCGCGCCCAGATCAAGGATGCGATTCGACTCCACACGCTGGCCACGGGCGAGCGCCCGACCGGCTGGTACACCGGCCGCAGTTCGTTCAACACAGTCGATCTGGTCTCCGAGGAAGCCGGCTTCGACTACGTCTCCGACACCTATGATGACGACCTGCCTTATTGGCGCGAGCATCAGGGCAAGGAGCAGCTGATCATACCCTACACGCTCGAAGCCAATGACATGCGCTTTGGTACGCCCAACGGTTTCAATTCGGGCGACCAGTTCTTTGCCTACCTCAAGGACACCTTCGACTACCTCTACGCCGAAGGTGCCGCCGGTCGGCCGAAGATGTTTTCGATCGGCCTGCATTGCCGCCTGGTCGGCCGCGCCGGCCGGATCGCAGCTCTCAAGCGCTTCATCGAATATGTGCAAGGCCACGACAAGGTCTGGATCGCGCGCCGCATCGACATCGCCCGTCACTGGGTCAAGGAACACCCTTATGTAAAACCGAAGCTGGTGCCCTCGCAGATGGACCGTGCAAGCTTTGTCGAGAAATTCGGCCAGTGCTTCCGCAACGGTGAGCTTCTCGCCGAGCGCGCCTTCGAAGGTGAACTCGGGCCGGTCAACGACAGCGCCTACGGCCTGTTCTTTGCGTTGCGCACCCAGTTCCGCGCCGCGAGTGATGCCGAAAAGCTGGACATGCTACGCGGCTACACGCCGCTCGATCCGCGCATCAAGGCGGCGAGCATTGTCGCTGATGAGAAGGATGCGAACAGCCTCGACGTCATGACCGGCGGTCAGCAGCAGCTGTTACTGGAATTGCTCGGCGCCTATGTCGAGAAATTCGGCTTCGGTGCCATCTTTGTCGTGCGCAACTACACCACGGAATCCTTGCTGGCTTCGCTGGGCGCGCGGATCAAGACGGACCGCGAGGCTGAACTTGCCGCCACCTATGGCGAGGTCGAGCGACTGGCGGAGATCCAGGTCGAGGCGCGGTTCGCCGAATGACTGGCAAAGGGGCCGGCGCAAGCCGGCCCCGACCTCAGGCGTAACGTGACAGGATTTCGCTGAGATTGCGCTTGGTGCGCTTGGTCTGGCCGATATTGGCCTGCTCGAACACCTGCTGCAGATGCTCGATGATCGCATCGGCACTTGCCTTGGGGTCGCGGGCCCGCAGCGCATGCAGGATCGCCGCATGCTCGTCGACGCTGCAGTCGGTTTCCTGGTGCGTGCTATGCTGGGCGAGGATCAGCGATGTCCGTGAGATCAGCGACTTGAGGAAACCGGCGAGCACCTCGTTGCCGGCCATCTGGGCGGCGAGCAGATGGAACTCGCCCGACGCCACGATCGCCGCCGTATGATCGCCGGCGTGTCGGATGCTGTGTTCCTTTTCGAGGTGCTGCTCCAGCATCCCGATCTGCTTGTCGGTGACGACGGTTGCCAGCTTGGAAAAGATCTCGCGTTCGATGGCGTTGCGTGCCTCGAACACCTGGCGCGCTTCCTCGGGCGTCGTGCTGGCGACGAAAGCGCCGCGATTCTGCCGGAACTCGACGAGCGACTCGGTGTGCAGGCGATTGAGCGCGGCGCGCACGATGGTGCGGCTGACGGAAAACAGCGCGCCGATCGATTCTTCACTGAGTTTTGTGCCGGGCGTCAGCTCACGCGCCAGAATGGCCCTGAACAGAGCCTGGTAGATCGCATCGATCTTCGATCCGGCTTTCTCGTCGAGATCAGTATTAGCAGCTTTCGCCATTCCCTCACCAGCCAGTGTTGTACAGGCAGCGCGTAACAATGCTACGTCTCAGATGCATCGGCGCACGGCGGAAGACAAGTGGAATGCAAGCCTTGCTTCGTTGTTCGTTTTATATTAGCCGGTATCGCACGATGCAGCCGGCGTGCCATGGCCGCCGTTTTTCCTCCGCTGCAAGCCTGGCGCAGGCGCCTTCTTTGCATTGCGGCCACTCTAGCACATGTTTTCTAATACAATAGCGAAAACTATTGCACGCAATTGTAAGCTGTTTTGAGTACGATTTGAAAATGAGCTGGTTTTCAGCCTGTCACGTCGCGCAAAGCCGTGAAAAGCGCTATCGCCGCCCATTGCTACGCCGCCGGGTTGCGGGCCATCCACCAAGCGCATCCGCAAGGAAAGTCGACAGGCCGAAGGTCTCGGTCGTATCGGCCGGGGTCTCCGTCATTGCTACCTCAGGATTTGCCGCCAGGCGCAAGGCCTTGCCGACGGCGATGCGGTGAGGGTCGAGGATCGGTGTCCGCGACGAGGCGATGACCTCGGGCAGGATGGGGATCAGGCCAGCTCCACCCAGGACGATACGCTCGGCGCCGAGGCTTGCAGCCTCTTCCGCCAGGAAGTCGGCGATAGCCTGTGTGTCGTCCGCCACCGCTTCGATGGACCGGAGGCCGGCAATCTTGGCGCCGAGGCCGAGCTTCAGAACCAGTTCGCCGAGCATTTCGCACCATACCGCACCGTTGGTCGAAACAAGCGAGGTTCCCGGTAGCGCGGCGGCGGCCAGGAGGCCGGCTTCGGCAAAGCCGATGACAGGCAATCCCGTCATCTCGGCCAGCGCCTCGCGGCCGGGGTCGCCGAAGCAGGCAAGCACGATCGCGTCAGGCTTGGCGCCTTCGGCAAGCGCCTTGGCGGCGGCGTCGAGCACCGCGTGTGCGGCGATCGACACTGCAACGCGGGTCGAGATGTAGCTGAAGCCGAAACTTGCCGTCACCGTTTGCACCTGTGCCGAGCCTGCAACCTCTTCGCGCACAAGTGCGTCGATGACCTGGCTGACCTCGCTCGAGGTGTTGGGATTGATGACGAGCAGGCGATGCATCGATTTCCTCTGGGCATAACGGACTTTGCTGCCGCCCCGTGCCCGGCATTGGCAGCCGAACAGCGACTTGGAACTGACGGCGGCCGCACTCATCGACGAGCGCGGCCACCCGCAGCTTCGTAGCGATATCATTGTATCACATACCGTGTAAAGTTTGTATCCATAAATTGGATGCAGCTCCGCAATATGAAGCAGCCGATTGCCTTCGAGATCTCCGTTTGCAGTATCGAAAATGGCAGCGTTGGTGCCGATCCAAAGTCGCATTTGGACAGGCCAATCGGCAGGAATTTTTTACCGGGGCGGTTGTCACTGTCCAGATTATTTGGATTAATTCATTGTTTTGAAATGGACTTTTTGCCAGGCGCGTCGGTCGTGGCGCGCGCATTCGCAACGTAACATTTATGTATCCACTGGCGGAAAAATCGGATACAAAAGAGATGGGAGTGCCTTTGCGAAAAGGCAGAGTTAATTCAGCATATGGGAGCGACAATCATGCATGCTTTCTTCTCGGCCTTCTCCGCGCTGTCGCACAGCCGGCGGCAGTTTCTGGCGACCGTTGGCGGCGCTGCACTGGCGATTTCGGTCGGTTTCGGTGGTCAGGCGGCATTTGCCGCGGATCGCCAGCACACGATCATTGTTGGCCTCGGTGGCCAGATCAACACCCTCGACCCGCTGCGCGCCGACTACAACCAGACCAACACCATCATCAGCGCCGTCTACGATACGCTGGTGACTTATGACGACACCAAGCTGGTCGGTTCGCTTGCTACCGAATACGCCTATTCAAACGACGCCAAGTCGATCACCTTCACGCTTCGCCCCGATGTGAAGTTCCATGACGGCACGACGCTGACCGCCAAGGATGTCGCTTACACGCTCGACCGCCTGAAGCGCCTCGGCACCGGTGTCGCGTCGCTGATCGGTGGTTATGAATCGACTGAGGTGACCGACGATACGCACCTCACCATCAATCTTTCCAAGCCCAACACGCTGTTCCTGCCGTCACTGAGCAAGGTCTACATCCTCAATTCGGCGGTGGTCGAAGCCAACAAGGGTGCCGATGACGGCCAGGGCTGGCTACAGGCGCATGATGCCGGTTCTGGTGCCTATGTGCTTGGCGACCAGTCGCAGGCCGTTGTGATCGACCTCTTCCCGGGCTACTGGGCCGCTGAAGCAGGCCGTCCCGAATCGATCGTCTTCCGCCGCATCGACGAAAGCTCGACGCGCCGCGACGAACTGCGCGCCGGCAACATCGATGTCGCCTTCGGCTTCGCCGACCGCGACGCCGCCGCCATGGCCACCGACCCGGCGCTCAAGGTGGTGCCGATCAACACCAGCTACCAGACCGAGGTGCTGTTCAACACCAAGGTCGGCCCGACCGCCGATCCCAAGGTGCGCAAGGCGCTGCGCATGGTCTACGACTATGCCGGCGGCCTGCGCGGCATCCGCGGCGGCAACGGCAAGATCGCCAATGGCCCGCTACCAGCCCGTCTCGACTGCCGCCCTGAGTTGCCCGAGGTAAAGCGCGATCTCGAAGCCGCCAAGGCGATGCTCGCCGAAGCGGGTGCCGCCAACCTGAAGCTCAAGATGAATTTCCAGCCGGTGTTCGAACTGCAGAAGCAGGAAGCGACGCTGTTCCAGTCCAACCTGCGCGAGATCGGCGTGGAGCTCGAGCTCGAGCCCATCGCCTTCCCGAACTACCTGGCCAGCCTGAAGGATACGAACTCGATCCCGCAGATGATGCTGCTCGAAGACTTCGCCCAGTTCCCGGATGCCGGCATCATGCTGGTCAAGGGCTACAAATCGGACGCCATCGGCACCAACCGCACCGGCTATGCCAACCCGGAGGTCGACAAGCTGCTCGACGAAGCGCTTGCCACCGCCGACGACGCCAAGCGTTGCGACCTCTACAAGCAGGTCCAGACCATTCTCGACAATGACTCCGTCATGGTTGACATGTATGGTGTCTACAAGCCAGCCGCCTACCGTGTCGGCACGCTTGCAGACCTCAAGGCCAGCATGCTCGCCACGCCCGCCGAGCCGGCGGACTTCCGGCTCGCCAAGCCGTAAGCGAGGTCTGAGATGCTCGCGTTTCGCGCCTATTCCTGGTTTCTGTCCAGGCGCCTGGGCCTGACACTTTTGACCCTTTGGGGGCTGGCATCGCTGGTCTTCCTGATGATCAAGCTGATGCCCGGCGACGAGGCCCAGATGGCCGCCGGCGCCGACGCTTCCGCCGCACAGATCGAGGCGGTACGTGAGAGGCTGGGGCTCGATGCCCCTGTCATCATGCAATATATCAGCTTCCTGGGTCGCCTGTTGCGCGGCGACCTGGGCACCTCCATCGTCACGCTGCAGCCGGTGCTGTCCGATCTCGAAAAGGTGCTTCCCAGCACGCTCGAGCTTGTTGTCATCGCCATGCTGCTCAACCTGGCGGTCGCCATTCCGGTGGGCATCATCGCGGCCTACCGCCAGGGCGGCATCTTCGACAATGTCAGCCGCATCACTGCCGTCATGCTCGGCGGCATGCCCGCCTTCTGGCTGGCTCTGGTGCTTCAATATCTGCTCGGCAGCGTCTGGCGCGTGGTGCCGATCTCGGGCCAGCAGGGCTATGGCATGGCCTCGCCGGTCTTGACCGGCGCGCCGACGCTCGATGCGCTGATGGCCGGCAACATTGCCGGCTTCTTCGACACCCTCCACCACATCATCCTGCCAGCGGCGGTGCTTGCGGCGCTGTTCGCAACGCAGATCTTTCGCACCTTGCGCGCCTCGCTGCTCGGGGTTTTGCGCTCGGACTTCATCATGGCTGTCCGCGCCAAGGGCGCCACCGCCCGCCACATGCTGGTGCGCCACGCTTTGCCCAACAGCCTCAATCCGGTGCTGACGCTTTCGGGCACCCAGGCCGGCGCGATGATCGGCTCGGCCGTGCTGGTCGAGACCGTCTTCGCCCGCCAGGGCATCGGCGCCTACATGTTCAACGCGGTCGCCCAGAAGGACGCTTTTGCGGTGCTGGGCTCGGTGATGTTCATCGGCACGGTGGTCTGCCTCGTCAATCTCATCGTCGACATCATGCAGCTGCTGGTCGATCCGCGCATCCGTGCTGCTCAACTGGGGAGCCGAAGCCAATGACCGCCCCTGCCATCGCCCAGCCGGCAACCCGGCGCAAGGACGGCTTCTCGGCCTTCGAGATTTCCGTCTTCACACTGGTCATCGCGCTGCTCGCCATCGCCTTGCTTGGCCCGCTTTTCGCACCCGACAGCATCTACAATTCCGACATCGCCAACTCGCTGATGCCGCCAAGTGCCGCCAACTGGTTCGGCACCGACGATCAGGGCCGCGACGTGTTCTGGCGGCTGCTCGTCGGCGCCCAGACGACGCTGCTCTCGGCCTTCCTGGTGGTGACGCTCTATTCGCTGATCGGCGTCACAATCGCCACCGTTGCCGCGGCTGGTCCGCGCTGGCTCGACGAGGCGCTGATGCGCGTCACCGACATCGGCCTGGCCCTGCCGGGCATGATCGTGGCGCTCGGCTTTGCCGCCGCCATGGGCGCCAGCCTGCGCTCGGCCGTCATCGCCATGGCCATCACCGGCTGGCCGATCACCGCCCGCATGCTGCGCGGCATCATGCGCCAGACCATGGAATCGCCTTTCGTTGCCGGCGCCCAGGTACTCGGCGTGTCGAAATGGCGGCTGATGACCAAGCATGTTCTGCCCAATTCGCTCGACGTCCTGATCGTCAAATGGGCCGGCGACATCGGCACCACGGTGCTGGTGCTGGCGAGCCTGTCGTTCATCGGCGTCGGCGCCCAGCCGCCAAGTGCCGAGTGGGGCGCCACTATCGCCAGCGCGCGTGGCTATGTCTCCACTGCATGGTGGACGGTCGTCGCGCCTGGTGCCGCTGTCGCCATTACCTCGATCGCCTTTGGCCTTCTGGGCGACATCATCCAGGTCCGCCGCGACCCGTCCTTGAGGGGGAACTGAGATGAAGACAGTGCATCCCTTGCCTGACGAGGCTTCCGTGATCCCGGTCCGCGCTCCTCTGATCACCGTCGACAAATTGACCGTCGACATGCCGCTGGGGCGCAGTGGTTCAAGCGTCCGCATCGTCGACAATATCGACTTCACTATTGGCGTCGGCGAGCGCGTCGCGCTTGTCGGCGAGTCAGGCTCTGGCAAGTCGCTGACGGCGCGCGCGCTGATGCGCCTCGACCGCCTGGCGAAGCTGTCGGGCAGTGTCGATTTTGACGGCACCGACCTGCTCAAGCTGTCTGACCGCGAAATGAACAAGCATCGCGGCAACTCCATCGCCATGGTCTTCCAGGACCCGATGAGTTTCCTCGATCCGCTGATGACGATCGGCGACCAGGTCGCCGAGACGCTGCGCATTCGTGGTGTCGGCAAGGCCGAGGCGCGCAAGCGTGCGCTGGCCGTGCTGGACGAATTGGGCGTTGACCGCGCCGTCGAACGGCTGGATTCTTATCCGCACGAATTCTCCGGCGGCATGCGTCAGCGCGTTGTGTTGGCCATGGCGCTGATCGGCGAACCGCGCCTGCTGATCGCCGACGAGCCGACGACTGCACTTGATGTGCGCGTCCAGGATCAGGTGCTCGACCTGCTCGACGATGTGTCGACCCGGCGCGGACTGGCGGTACTTTTCATCACCCATGATCTCGGCGTCGTCGCCGGGTTCGCCGAGCGGGTGATGGTCATGTATTCCGGCCGCATCGTCGAGGATGGTGAGGTCGGCAGTGTTTTTGCCAAGCCGAGCCATCCCTATACACAGGGGCTGATCAAGGCCGTGCCGCGCATCGACCAGGATCTGCACCAGCTCTACGCCATACCAGGCGCCCCGCCGCCACCCTTGGCTCGGCCAAGTGGCTGTCCGTTCCACCCCCGCTGCGACAAGCGTTTCGACCGCTGCGACAAGCAGCTGCCGGCGCTGCTGCCGATCGGCATGACGCGCGTTGCCTGCCACCTCCACGATGGGAAGGGTGTCTGACCATGCTTATGTCCATCGACCGCATCAGCAAGTCTTACCACGCCTTCCCCAATCCTCCGGCCAAGGTGCTGCACGACGTGTCGATCAACGTCGACGATGGCGAGGCCATCGGCCTGGTCGGCGAGTCGGGCTCCGGCAAGTCGACCATCGCCAAATGCATGCTGGCTTTGATCAAGCCGGAAGAAGGCGCCATCACGTATGACGGCATCGACGTCGTGCATGCCAAGGGCGAGGAGCTCAGGCGCTTCCGCCGCGAAGTGCAGATGGTCTTCCAGGACCCCTATGGCAGCCTCAACCCGCGCATGACGGTGGAAGAGCTGATCGGCGAGGGCATCCTGATCCACAAGCTCGAGCCGACCGCCGCCGCACGGCGCGCGCGTGTCGCCGAGATGATGGAGATGGTCGGCCTCAACCCCAATGACATGGACCGCTACACGCGCTCCTTTTCCGGCGGTCAGCGCCAGCGCGTCGCCATTGCCCGCGCGCTGGTCATTCGCCCGCGCATCCTCGTCTGCGACGAGCCGGTGGCCGCCCTCGACGTCTCGGTCCAGGCGCAGGTCATCAACCTTTTGCAGGACATGCAAAAGAAGCTGAACCTTGCCATCGTCTTCGTTGCCCACGACCTCGCCGTAGTTCGTCACCTCTGCGAAAAGATCGTGGTGCTGCACAAGGGCGTCGTGGTGGAGCAGGGCACGCGCGAAGAGATCTTCGACCGACCGCAAAATGCCTACACCCAGTCGCTGCTTGCTGCCGTGCCCGTTCCCGACCCCGTTGTCGGCCGCGCCCGCCGCGCCGCGCGTCGCCTCGAACCTGCCAACTGACATAGAGAATAAGGAGACTGCCGATGCGTATCGGTGTCGACGGCCGCAAGATTCCCGAAGCCGTCAAGCGCGGCCCGGTGGCCAGCTTCGATCATGCCAGAGAACTGGGCATGGAAGGCCTGTTCTTCCGCACGGTGCTCGACATGAGCCCGACGCTCGACGCCGGCTACCTCGGTGAAATCAAGCAGCGCGCCAACGAGCTCGGCATGTATCTCGAAACCGGCCTCGGCAAGGTCAATCCCTACGCCACGCCGGAGGCGCCCGAGCTTCGCCTGATCGGCAACGGCGACATCGTGCTCGGCTTTCGCCGCATGATGGAGGCCTGCGCCGCCATCGACTGCCGCGAATTGTGGGTGGCGACCGCCAATTACAAGCCGGCCTATACCGGCCGTTTCGCCTATGACCGCTTCCGCACCGATGTCACCTGGCGCGAGCAACTCGACGCCACCGCGCGTTTTCTCAAGAAGCTGGCGCCGATCGCCCGCGACCTCGGCATCCACATGAACCTCGAGACCCATGAGGAGATCACCTCCTTCGAGTTGGTCCGCCTCGTCGAGGAAGTCGGACCCGACACGACTGGCATTGTCTTTGACACGGCGAACGTCCTGCAGCGTGCCGAACACCCGGTCTGGGCGGCCAAGCGCGTCGCGCCCTATGTCCGCCAGACCCATATCAAGGACGCGCTTATCGCTTATGACGGCGACGTGCTCGATTTCCAGATGCGCCCCTGCGGTGGCGGCGTCGTCGATTTCCGCGAAATCATGCCGATCATTGCCGAAGCCAATCCCGACGTGAACCTGTCGATCGAAAACTACGAATCCTTCTCCGACCGGCCGCGCAATCCGCCCAAGATGATCATCGAGATCGCCGATCCGAAATGGCTTGAGGGTCACCCCGACCTGAGCGTCGAGGAATATGCCGCTTATCTCAAGATGGTGCAGGAATATGCCGGCCGCATCGCCCGCGGCGAGGTCATGGACCGCGCAAGCTTCGCCGACTGGGCGGTGAAGAATTACCACTATGACGAGACTGTCGCCTACATCAAGGACAGCGCCGCCCATGTCAGGGGCATCTGCGAGGAGCTTGGTCTGCCGCTGAAAAAGGCGGCGTAAGCCGGTTCATCGACTGCCAAAAGAAAACCCGCGGAAGGCAGCTTCCGCGGGTTTTCTGTTTCTGAGGCGCGGCGGAGAGGGGGCATTTCCACGACAGCGGTCCAATCACGCCGGAACGGCCCGAAAACGAAAGGCCGCGCTGTGAGCGCGGCCTCTTCATTCAAACGTGACTGGAAAAACCTACCACTCCAGCACGATCTTGCCGGCTTCGCCGTTGGCGGCATTGTGGAAGGCGGCCTGGTAGTCGTCGGCTTTCATGCGGCTGGTGATGACCTTGCGGATGTCGAGCCCGCTTTCGAGCATCGCCAGCATCTTGTGCCAGGTCTCGAACATCTCGCGGCCATAGATGCCCTTGAGCGTGATCATCTTGAACACGATCTTGGCGAGATCGATGGGGAAGGGCTTGGCCGGCACGCCGAGCAGCGCGATGCGGCCACCCATCAGTGTGTGGTCGAGCAACTGCTCGAAGGCGGCGGGCGAACCGCTCATCTCGAAGCCGACGTCGAAGCCTTCGCGCATGCCGAGCCGGCCCATGGCGTCGCGCAGTTCTTCCTGGGCGACATTGACCGGGGTCACATCAGCCACTTGGGTGGCCAGTTCGAGGCGCTTGGGGTTGACGTCGGTGATGACGACATGACGCGCGCCGCAATGGCGTGCCACGGCCGCGCCCATGATGCCGATCGGACCGGCGCCGGTGATCAGCACGTCTTCGCCGGCAACGTCGAAGGACAATGCCGTGTGCACGGCGTTGCCAAGCGGGTCGAGGATCGCGCCGAGTTCGTCGTCGATCGAATCGGGCAGCGGCACCACGTTGAAGGCGGGGATGCGAACATATTCGGCGAAGGCGCCGGGCAGGTTGACGCCGATGCCCTGCGTCTCGGGATCGAGATGGTAGCGTCCGGCGCGGCTGGCGCGGCTGCGCATGCCGATGACGTGGCCTTCGCCCGAAACGCGCTGGCCGACCTTGAAGCCGCGCACATGCGCGCCCAGCTCGACGATCTCGCCGGCATATTCATGGCCGGTGATCATCGGCACCGGCACCGTCTTTGCCGCCCATTCGTCCCACTTGTAGATGTGGATGTCAGTGCCGCAGATGCCTGTCTTGTTGACCTTGATCAGCACGTCATCCGGGCCGACCTCTGGCACGGGGCGTTCTTCCATCCAGATGCCGGGCTCGGCCTTGGCCTTGACGAGTGCGCGCATGGGGAAACTCCTGAATGTCAGATGATGCCGAGCGTCTTGCCGGCGTCGGCAAAGGCGTCGATGGCAAAGGTGATATCCGCGTCGTCGAGGGCAGCCGACATCTGGGTGCGGATGCGTGCCTTGCCTTGCGGGACGACCGGATAGAAGAAGCCGGCGACATAGATGCCGCGTTCGTCGAGCGCCTTGGCCATGCGCTGCGCCAGCACCGCGTCGCCCAGCATCACCGGAATGATCGGCGTCTCGCCGGGCAGAAGCGTAAAGCCCGCGTTCGACATGCCTTCGCGGAAACGGGTGGTGTGGCTGGCAAGCTTGGCACGCAAATCGTCGGCCTCGCGTGCGATCTCGATGGCCTTCAGCGACCCCGCGGCAACGGCCGGCGCCAGCGAGTTGGAGAACAGATATGGCCGGGCACGCTGGCGCAGCAGGTCGATGATCGGCTGTGCGGCGGCAATGAAGCCGCCCATTGCGCCGCCCAGCGTCTTGCCGAAGGTACCGGTGACGATGTCGACACGGTCACCGGCGCCGGTGAGAGCAGGCGTGCCGCGACCTTTGTCGCCGAGATGGCCGGTGGCGTGGCAATCATCGACCGCAACGATCGCGCCGAAGCGGTCGGCCAGTTCGCAGATGTCCTTGAGCTTGGCGACATGGCCGTCCATCGAGAACACGCCGTCGGTGACGATCAGCTTGAAGCCCTTGCCCTCGGCTTCCGCCTTCTTGAGCTGAGCTTCGAGGTCGTTCATGTCGCCCTGGGCGTAACGATAGCGCCGGGCCTTGCTGAGACGAACGCCGTCGATGATCGAGGCGTGGTTCAGGCTGTCGGAGATGATCGCGTCGTCGGGGCCAAGCAGGGTTTCGAACAGGCCGCCATTGGCGTCGAAGCAGGCGGCAAACAGGATCGCGTCGTCCTTGCCGAGATAGTCTGCGATGGCGTGTTCGAGCTCGCGGTGCAGGTCCTGGGTGCCGCAGATGAAGCGCACCGAGGCCATGCCGAAGCCGTAGGCGTCGAGCGCCTGCTTGGCGGCATCGCGGATCGCCGCATTGTCGGCGAGGCCGAGATAGTTGTTGGCGCAGAGATTGACCATCTGGCGTTCGCCGGCCGGACCCTTCACCTTGATGCGGCCCGACTGCGGGCCAGTGATTTCGCGCTCGCGTTTGTAGAGACCGTCAGCCTCGATACCCTGGAGAACGCTCGATATGTGGGAAAGGAAATCTTGGCTCATGGTCTCGCCATTCCGTTAAGGTGGAAATTCCGATATATCGGATATAGTGTCAAGTCTAGTGGAATTCACTTGTGCCAGCGCGGCAATCGCAAATGCCTCGCAGTACGGCAAAGCCAATGCTATCAGTGTGCCGCTTTTGGGGGAGGCGACATGGAACTGAATGACGCGCCGAAGATCGGCCCGGTGATCCAGAAGGAACGCAAGGAGCGCCACCTGACGCTCGACCGGCTTGCGGCGATTTCGGGCGTTTCGCGCTCGATGCTGTCGCAGATCGAGCGTGGCGAGGCCAACCCGACCTTCGCTGTTTTATGGTCGCTGACCCAGGCGCTCGGCATCGACTTCGCCCAGTTGATCGCCGGCGGCATTACCCATCAGAAGAAGACTGACGCCATCGACCTCGTCAGCCTGGCGCTGACGCCCGAGATCAAGAGTCCCGAGGGCGCCTGGCGCCTGCGTATCCTGAGCCCGCCGGCGCTTGCCGGTCGCGTCGAATGGTATGAGGTCGAGATCGCGCCCGGCTGCAAGCTGCAGAGCGCCCCGCACGCCCCCGGCACCTTCGAGCACCTGACCGCCCATACCGATGGCCTTTGCGTGGAAACCGAGCATGGCCGCCAGGCACTGAAGACTGGCGAAACCGCACGCTACCGCGCCGACGTCGGCCATGAGATCAGCAACACAAGTACGGAACTGGCCAAGGCGCTGATGGTGGTTCTCTACGAACAGGATGCCTGATCCAAGTAACCGGGTTTTCTTCTCTTGACGGCGCGGCAGGCCTGCCGCTTCCTCCCAACAAGCGGCGCGCAATGTCGCGACCGCAAGTTGGGAGAGGGTCATGTCGGGCAAGTGGGATTTCTGGGTCGACCGTGGCGGCACCTTCACCGACGTCATCGGCCGCGACCCGGACGGAGGCCTCCACCCGCGAAAGCTTTTGTCGGAAAATCCCGAGGCCTATCGCGACGCCGCCATCCAGGGCATACGCGACCTGCTCGGGCTGGCGCCGGACGCAGCCATTCCCGCCGGCAGCATCGGCGACATCCGCATGGGCACGACGGTTGCCACCAACGCGCTTTTGGAGCGCAAGGGCGACCGTGTGCTTCTCCTCATTACCAAGGGCTTCCGCGACGCGTTGCGCATCGCCTATCAGGCGCGGCCCGACATTTTCGCCAAGGAGATCATCCTTCCCGAACAGATCTATGAGCGTGTCGTCGAGGTCGATGAGCGCGTGCGCGTCGACGGCTGTGTCGAACGGCTGCTCGACATCGCCGAGCTGAAGCCGATGCTGCTGCAGGCAAAGGCCGAAGGCATCGATGCGGTAGCCATCGTCTTCATGCATGCGTGGAAATTTCCCGAGCACGAGCGCGCCGTCGCCGCCGTCTGCCGCAAGTGCGGTTTCGGCCAGGTCTCCGTCAGCCATGAGGTTTCGCCGCTGGTCAAGCTGGTCGGCCGCGGCGATACGACTGTCGTCGATGCTTATCTCTCGCCGATCCTGTCGCGGTATGTGCAGCAGGTGGCAGGGCAGCTGGGCGCTTCACCCTCCCCCTTGTGGGGAGGGTCGGACGGCGAAGCCGGACGGGGTGGGGGTGACGACGGTGCGACGGGGTCTACCCCCACCCCGGCTCTGCGTGCCGACCCTCCCCACAAGGGGGAGGGTGAAAAACCCCGCTTGAAGTTCATGATGTCCTCGGGCGGGCTCACTGCCGCCGACCTGTTCCAGGGCAAGGACGCCTTGTTGTCCGGCCCGGCCGGCGGCGTTGTCGGCATGGTCGAAACGGCAAAACTCGCTGGCTTCGACAAGGTCATCGGCTTCGACATGGGCGGCACCTCGACCGACGTCGCGCATTATGACGGCGAATACGAGCGTGCCTTCGACACCGAAGTCGCCGGCGTGCGCATCCGCGCGCCGATGATGCGCATCCACACGGTTGCCGCCGGCGGTGGCTCGGTGCTGCATTTCGAGGCCGGCCGCTTCAGCGCCGGGCCCGATTCCGCCGGCGCCAATCCTGGCCCCGCCTGCTACCGCCGCGGTGGGCCACTCGCCGTCACCGACGCCAATGTCATGCTCGGCAAGCTGCAGCCCGATTTCTTCCCGCCGATCTTCGGCCCCGTCCAGGACCAGCCGCTTGATGCCGGGGTCGTGCGCCAGAAATTTGAAGCCCTTGCCCGCGAGATCGGCGACAGCCGCACGCCAGAGGCGGTGGCCGAGGGTTTCATCACCATTGCCGTCGAAAACATGGCCAACGCCATCAAGAAGATCTCGGTCCAGCGCGGCTACGATGTCACCGAATATCTGCTCAACTGTTTTGGCGGCGCCGGTGGCCAGCACGCGTGCCTCGTTGCCGACGCACTTGGCATGGAGGCGGTGCTGATCCATCCCTTCTCCGGCCTGCTGTCGGCCTATGGCATCGGGCTGGCGTCGGTTTTTGCCTCGCGCCAGCAGGCGCTGCTCAAGCCGCTGGCCGAGGAATCGCTGGAGGAGATTGGAGCGCTGATCGAAAGCCTGCGCACCCAGGTCATGGTCGAACTTGCCGGCCAGGCCATCGATGAGCCCGACGTCATTGTCCGGCCGATCCTGCATGTCCGCTACGACGGCACCGACACCGCTTTGCCTGTCGGTTTCGAACATGGTTCGATCGTCGACGCGAAAGCTGCTTTCGAGACGGCACACAAGGCACAATTCGGCTTCATATATAAAGACAAGCCGATGGTCGTCGAGGCGGTGGCGCTGGAAGGCCGCGACAGTGCCGAACGCGGTTTGAGCGAAAACGACGCCAAGCTCGACGAACGCCCCGCCACGCCAATCGAGCAGCGGCACATCTACGCTGACGGCGCCTGGCATGATGCCGGCGTCTTCCGCCGCGCCGACATGAAGCCCGGCCACAAGGTTGCAGGTCCCGCTCTCATCATAGAGAGCCACCAGACGATCGTGGTCGAGCCGGGCTGGCAAGCTGAGATCACCGCCCGCGACCATGTGTTGATGCGGCGCGCTGAGAAAAAGCAGCGCCGCGCCGCTGTTGGCACGGCGGCCGACCCGGTGATGCTCGAGGTCTTCAACAATTTGTTCATGTCGATCGCCGAGCAGATGGGCGTGACGCTTCAGAACACCGCCTATTCGGTCAACATCAAGGAGCGGCTCGATTTCTCCTGCGCCGTTTTCGACCGCACCGGTGCGCTGGTCGCCAACGCGCCGCACATGCCGGTGCATCTCGGTTCGATGGACCGTTCGGTCGAAACGATCATCCGGCTCAACGATGGCGACATCCACCCCGGTGACGTCTTTGCACTCAACGCACCTTATAATGGCGGCACGCACCTGCCCGACATCACTGTCGTGACGCCGGTCTTCGATGACGCGGCAAAGGACATTCTTTTTTATGTCGCGGCGCGCGGCCACCATGCCGATGTCGGCGGCACGGCACCCGGCTCGATGACGCCGCTGGCAACGTCGGTCGACGAGGAAGGCGTCTTGTTCGACAACTTCCGACTCGTTGCGCGCGGAAAATTCCGCGAGGCCGAACTGCACCGGCTCTTGACCGACCATCCATATCCCGCGCGCAACCCGCACCAGAACATTGCCGACCTCAAGGCTCAGATTGCCGCCAATGAAAAGGGCGTTGCCGAGCTGAAGAAGATGATCGGCCATTTCGGGCTTGATGTCGTCGAGGCCTATATGGGCCACGTCCAGGACAATGCCGCCGAGAGCGTTCGCCGTGTACTCGAACGCCTGCCTGACAGCTCCGAATATGAATACCCCACCGACACCGGCCAGGTGATCAAGGTCAGGATCACTGTCGACCGCGACAAGCGCGAGGCGACAGTCGACTTCACCGGTACCTCGCCTGTGATGAAGAACAATTTCAACGCGCCGGAGCCGGTCGCGCGCGCCGCCGTGCTTTATGCCTTCCGCGTCATGGTCGAAGACCTGATCCCGATGAATGCCGGCTGCCTCAGGCCGATCAACATCATCATCCCTGATGGATCGATGCTGAAGCCGACCTATCCGGCCGCCGTCGTCGCCGGCAATGTCGAGACCTCGCAGCACGTCACCAACGCCATCTTCGGCGCCATGGGCGCGCTCGCCAACGCCCAGGGCACGATGAACAACCTGACCTTCGGCAATGCCACCTATCAATATTACGAGACGATCTGCTCCGGCTCGCCGGCTGGTCGCATGAATGACGGCAAGGGTTTTGCCGGCACATCGGGGGTGCATACCCATATGACCAATTCGCGCCTGACCGACCCCGAGATTCTGGAACTGCGCTTCCCGGTTCTGCTCGAAGACTTCCACATCCGTGAAGGCTCGGGCGGCAAGGGCAAGTGGAACGCCGGTGACGGCACCCGCCGTACCATCCGCTTCCTTGAAAGGATGGAGTGCTCGATCCTGTCGTCGCACCGCTCGCGTCCGCCATTGGGACTGGACGGCGGTGGCGAAGGCCAGAAGGGTTCGACCAAGGTCCGCCGCAATGACGGGTCAATCGATGTCCTCAGGGCGTGCGACCAGACGGAGCTCGAGGCGGGCGAAGCGGTGATTATCACCACGCCAACGCCAGGCGGCTTTGGCGCTGGGTGAATCACGTCCCGGCGGCTTGTCGCTGTGAATCAGCGCTGAATCACCTGGGATGCAGCGTTGCTGCGAATATTTCTCGGTTGGCTAAACTCTTTCGGATGGATTGGAGAAGGGATTCGCGTTGTGGTTTCGCGCTGTTGGATCGTTCAAGCTGTTGATTTCGCGCATTGATTGCGGTCGGCGGTGCGCGAATGCTCTGGAGCGTGGGCAGATTGTGTAGGCTCTTAGTTCCCTTCCCTAGGGTCTTTATGGGTTGTGGTTGAGCGTTGGGGTATCTGTCGCAAAAAATTCGCAAAAGTTGGAAAAGGTCGTTGACAGTTTGGAGGGGCGGCGACTATATACGCCTCAACAACGAGGGCGGCGCGCCGCTGGCGGCCCCGGAGTTTGCTCCCAAGGAACCTGGTTCTTTGGGGATGGATTTCAGAGAAGTCCTTGTTGAACGAATTCAAGAGAGCCGCGTGAGCGACACTCGACTGGGTCTGAAGGCGAAAGCGGCCAGGCCCCGACATTGCGTCCAGTGATGTCTGTTCTTTGACAATTGAATATTGAAGAAAGAGAAACGTGGGCGGCAGAGTCCTGCTGAACGCTCAATCCCGCCAGGGGTTGAGATGTTCGAACGAGACTTTGGCGGACACGTTTTTGAGAGAATAAGTCTACCAGGACGAGATTGTCGCAAGATGATTTTGTCTAGGTGTGAATGTTCTCGTCAATTCAAATGCGTGACCAGATTGAAGCCTTATGGCTTCGATTATTCAGCCAATCAAAGTTTCAAAACTTGAGAGTTTGATCCTGGCTCAGAACGAACGCTGGCGGCAGGCTTAACACATGCAAGTCGAGCGCCCCGCAAGGGGAGCGGCAGACGGGTGAGTAACGCGTGGGAATCTACCCAGCTCTACGGAATAACTCAGGGAAACTTGTGCTAATACCGTATACGTCCGATAGGAGAAAGATTTATCGGAGTTGGATGAGCCCGCGTTGGATTAGCTAGTTGGTGGGGTAATGGCCTACCAAGGCGACGATCCATAGCTGGTCTGAGAGGATGATCAGCCACACTGGGACTGAGACACGGCCCAGACTCCTACGGGAGGCAGCAGTGGGGAATATTGGACAATGGGCGCAAGCCTGATCCAGCCATGCCGCGTGAGTGATGAAGGCCCTAGGGTTGTAAAGCTCTTTCACCGGTGAAGATAATGACGGTAACCGGAGAAGAAGCCCCGGCTAACTTCGTGCCAGCAGCCGCGGTAATACGAAGGGGGCTAGCGTTGTTCGGAATTACTGGGCGTAAAGCGCACGTAGGCGGATTGTTAAGTTAGGGGTGAAATCCCAGGGCTCAACCCTGGAACTGCCTCTAATACTGGCAATCTCGAGTTCGAGAGAGGTGAGTGGAATTCCGAGTGTAGAGGTGAAATTCGTAGATATTCGGAGGAACACCAGTGGCGAAGGCGGCTCACTGGCTCGATACTGACGCTGAGGTGCGAAAGCGTGGGGAGCAAAACAGGATTAGATACCCTGGTAGTCCACGCCGTAAACTATGAGAGCTAGCCGTCGGCAAGTTTACTTGTCGGTGGCGCAGCTAACGCATTAAGCTCTCCGCCTGGGGAGTACGGTCGCAAGATTAAAACTCAAAGGAATTGACGGGGGCCGCACAAGCGGTGGAGCATGTGGTTTAATTCGAAGCAACGCGCAGAACCTTACCAGCCCTTGACATCCCGGTCGCGGTTTCCAGAGATGGATCCCTTCAGTTCGGCTGGACCGGTGACAGGTGCTGCATGGCTGTCGTCAGCTCGTGTCGTGAGATGTTGGGTTAAGTCCCGCAACGAGCGCAACCTTCGCCCTTAGTTGCCATCATTAAGTTGGGCACTCTAAGGGGACTGCCGGTGATAAGCCGCGAGGAAGGTGAAGATGACGTCAAGTCCTCATGGCCCTTACGGGCTGGGCTACACACGTGCTACAATGGTGGTGACAGTGGGCAGCGAGACCGCGAGGTCGAGCTAATCTCCAAAAGCCATCTCAGTTCGGATTGCACTCTGCAACTCGAGTGCATGAAGTTGGAATCGCTAGTAATCGCAGATCAGCATGCTGCGGTGAATACGTTCCCGGGCCTTGTACACACCGCCCGTCACACCATGGGAGTTGGTTTTACCCGAAGGCGCTGCGCCAACCCGCAAGGGAAGCAGGCGACCACGGTAGGGTCAGCGACTGGGGTGAAGTCGTAACAAGGTAGCCGTAGGGGAACCTGCGGCTGGATCACCTCCTTTCTAAGGAAGAGCCCTAATGGAAACGCTTACTCGTTAAGCCTCTGCCTTTCGGTTCTCTTGGAACAAGACGGAAGAGAGTCACTCTTACCGTCGCGCATACCTTAAGCGGGTCTGCCGCCTTCGTTTCTCTTTCTTCGTGAATGACTTTGGATCAGCGCTCGCGCGCCGCATCGCAGCCCTTTGGGCTGCTGGCGCTCCGCGAGGGCGCGGCATGAGCCGCGACGGCCGGTCGGCCTTGCGAGGCTCTGCCTCGAGGTCGCCCATCTTGTTACTGGCAGAGCGCGGTCTTTAGGGCTTGTAGCTCAGTTGGTTAGAGCGCGCGCTTGATAAGCGTGAGGTCGGAGGTTCAAGTCCTCCCAGGCCCACCACTTCCTTTTGATAGGTATCAGGGGCCGTAGCTCAGCTGGGAGAGCGCCTGCTTTGCAAGCAGGATGTCGTCGGTTCGATCCCGTCCGGCTCCACCAACCTTCCTGGTTGGCTGTCGAGAGGATGTGTTTAAAGCGCCAAAGTCGTTCAAAAAAGATTTGTGGTTCGCTCCCAAAGAGCGCGCCGCTTGTTCTGTTTGACATTGTAAAGAGAAGATTTGTTCGGACTCCGTCGTTGGAGTGTGTGCTGTGAAGATGAGGCTGCCATGCCTTGTTGGAAGAGTTCATGCGGTGATGATGATGGTTTGTCGCGGTGAGACGCTCAATCTCCCGCATATGATGGGCTTGCCTAACCGCTGCCCCCGGACCGATCTCGAGAAGCTGGTCTTTTTGTGCCGATGACGTTGTGAGAAATCATGATGGGCATTGGCAATGAGAACGATCAAGTGTCTTAAGGGCAATTGGTGGATGCCTTGGCATGCACAGGCGATGAAGGACGTGATACGCTGCGATAAGCGTCGGGGAGGTGCGAATACCCTTTGATCCGATGATTTCCGAATGGGGAAACCCACCTAAGATACTTGTAAAATCAGAGCAGTCGCCAGGCGCAAGTTTGGTGGCTGTTGTGGTTTACAAGTATCGTTATTAGGTAACTTACCCTGAATACATAGGGGTAAAGTGGCGAACGCGGGGAACTGAAACATCTAAGTACCCGTAGGAAAGGACATCAACCGAGACTCCGCAAGTAGTGGCGAGCGAACGCGGACCAGGCCAGTGGCGATTGAGAGACAAGCGGAACCTTCTGGAAAGTAGGGCCATAGTGGGTGACAGCCCCGTACGCGTAATGCGATCAAT
Organism: Aminobacter sp. UC22_36; assembly: GCF_044056035.1. NCBI lineage: Bacteria > Pseudomonadati > Pseudomonadota > Alphaproteobacteria > Hyphomicrobiales > Phyllobacteriaceae > Aminobacter > Aminobacter sp. UC22_36. Next base: position 55,835 of record NZ_CP171996.1, on the reverse strand, counting down.
CGTCCTTGAGTAAGGCGGGACACGTGAAATCCTGTCTGAACATGGGTAGACCACTATCCAAGCCTAAGTACTCGTGCATGACCGATAGCGAACTAGTACCGTGAGGGAAAGGTGAAAAGCACCCCGACAAGGGGAGTGAAAGAGTACCTGAAACCGGTTGCCTACAAACAGATGGAGCCTGAAATGGTGACATCGTACCTTTTGTATAATGGGTCAGCGACTTAGTGTGACGAGCAAGCTTAAGCCGGTAGGTGTAGGCGCAGCGAAAGCGAGTCTGAATAGGGCGTTCAGTTCGTCGCATTAGACCCGAAACCGAGTGATCTAGCCATGAGCAGGATGAAGGTAAGGTAACACTTACTGGAGGTCCGAACCCATAACTGTTGCAATAGTTCGGGATGACTTGTGGCTAGGGGTGAAAGGCCAATCAAACTCGGAAATAGCTGGTTCTCCGCGAAATCTATTTAGGTAGAGCGTCGACCGAATACCCCAGGGGGTAGAGCACTGGATGGGCTAGGGGATCTCACCGATTTACCAAACCTAACCAAACTCCGAATACCTGGGAGTACTAGTCGGCAGACACACGGCGGGTGCTAACGTCCGTCGTGAAAAGGGAAACAACCCTGACCTACAGCTAAGGTCCCCAAGTTATGGCTAAGTGGGAAAGGATGTGAGGATCCCAAAACAACCAGGATGTTGGCTTAGAAGCAGCCATCATTTAAAGAAAGCGTAACAGCTCACTGGTCTAAATAAGGGTCTTTGCGCCGAAAATGTACCGGGGCTAAAGCCATACACCGAAGCTTAGGGTTTGCAGCTTGCTGCAAGCGGTAGCGGAGCGTTCTGTAAGCTGACGAAGCGGCACCTGTGAGGGGCCGTGGAGGTATCAGAAGTGCGAATGCTGACATGAGTAACGTAAGGGGTGTGAGAGACACCCCCGCCGAAAGTCCAAGGGTTCCTGCTTAAAGCTAATCTGAGCAGGGTTAGCCGGCCCCTAAGTCGAGGCAGAAATGCGTAGACGATGGGAACCACGTTAATATTCGTGGGCCTGGAGGAAGTGACGGATCGCGTATGTTGTGGGGTCTTATTGGATTGATCCCTGCAGCGGAGTGGTTCCAGGAAATAGCTCCTCCATTATAGACCGTACCCGAAACCGACACTGGTGGACTGGTAGAGTATACCAAGGCGCTTGAGAGAACTATGCTGAAGGAACTCGGCAAATTGCACGCGTAACTTCGGAAGAAGCGTGACCCTTTCATGCGCAAGCATGTGGAGGGTGGCACAGACCAGGGGGTAGCGACTGTTTATCAAAAACACAGGGCTCTGCGAAGTCGCAAGACGACGTATAGGGTCTGACGCCTGCCCGGTGCTGGAAGGTTAAAGGGAGAGGTGCAAGCTTTGAACTGAAGCCCCAGTAAACGGCGGCCGTAACTATAACGGTCCTAAGGTAGCGAAATTCCTTGTCGGGTAAGTTCCGACCTGCACGAATGGCGTAACGACTTCCCCGCTGTCTCCAGCATAGACTTCAGTGAAATTGAATTCCCCGTGAAGATGCGGGGTTCCTGCGGTTAGACGGAAAGACCCCGTGCACCTTTACTATAGCTTTACATTGGCATTCGTAGTGGCATGTGTAGGATAGGTGGTAGGCTTTGAAGCCAGGGCGCCAGCCTTGGTGGAGCCACCCTTGAAATACCACCCTTATCTCTATGGATGTCTAACCGCGGCCCGTTATCCGGGTCCGGGACAATGTATGGTGGGTAGTTTGACTGGGGCGGTCGCCTCCTAAAGAGTAACGGAGGCGCGCGATGGTGGGCTCAGACCGGTCGGAAATCGGTCGTCGAGTGCAATGGCATAAGCCCGCCTGACTGCGAGACTGACAAGTCGAGCAGAGACGAAAGTCGGTCATAGTGATCCGGTGGTCCCGCGTGGAAGGGCCATCGCTCAACGGATAAAAGGTACGCCGGGGATAACAGGCTGATGACCCCCGAAGAGTCCATATCGACGGGGTTGTTTGGCACCTCGATGTCGACTCATCGCATCCTGGGGCTGGAGCAGGTCCCAAGGGTATGGCTGTTCGCCATTTAAAGCGGTACGTGAGTTGGGTTCAGAACGTCGTGAGACAGTTCGGTCCCTATCTGCCGTGGGTGTAGGAATATTGAAAGGATCTGTCCCTAGTACGAGAGGACCGGGATGGACGGATCTCTGGTGGACCTGTTGTGGCGCCAGCCGCATAGCAGGGTAGCTATATCCGGACGGGATAACCGCTGAAGGCATCTAAGCGGGAAACCCACCTTAAAACGAGTATTCCCTGAGAACCGTGGAAGACGACCACGTTGATAGGCCGGGTGTGGAAGTGCGGCAACGCATGAAGCTTACCGGTACTAATAGTTCGATAGGCTTGATCGTTCTCATTCCTAATGCTCATCACAGTGCGATCCCAAAAGGATCGTCACACTGCCAAAAGCAGGATGAAAAGGCACATAAAGACCAGCGAATAGCCACGAGAGGCACCCCAACAGTTCCACTGTCGACGCCCCTCCACGCTCCTCGCTACACAAAGCTTCTCGATAAAACGTGCGTTTTGCCGACCTGGTGGTTATGGCGGAGCGGCTGCACCCGATCCCATTCCGAACTCGGCCGTGAAACGCTCCAGCGCTGATGGTACTTCGTCTCAAGACGCGGGAGAGTAAGTCGCTGCCAGGTCTGCCAAACGCACGTTGAAATCTTCTCTTTGCAAAAAAGGCCCGCCAAAGGGTACACGGGCCGCGCAAGCGGCCCTTTCCATTGGCAGTCTCTCGAAATCATCCGGGCAAACACCCATATGATCTCAAGAGAAAGACCAAAACTTGCCGCAAGCACAGCTTGCGATAATGGTGGCGCGGGGTGGAGCAGCCCGGTAGCTCGTCAGGCTCATAACCTGAAGGTCACAGGTTCAAATCCTGTCCCCGCAACCAAACCTTCCAGATCCACGAGCTCTATCGCTGGCGCAAAGCGCCGCTTCCCTGGCGATGGTAGCTCCTCGTCCTGCGGACCATAACCTGAAGGTCACAGGTTCAAATCCTGTCCCCGCAACCAAACCTTCCAAATCCACGAGCTCTATCGCTGGCGGGAAGCTCCGCTTCCCTGGCGATGGTAGCTCCTCGTCCTGCGGACCATAAGCTGAAGGTCACAGGTTCAAATCCTGTCCCCGCAACCAACTCAACTTGCGAAAAACCCGCCCTCAAGGCGGGTTTTTGCGTATTCAGGGATATCGCGAGGATCCCGGCCAGATCGCCACGTACGTCGATCTGCAGCTCGTCCTTGTCCGGCGTCAGAACGATCTCCTGCACCAGCGAACGGACAATGTTGGCCGCCGTCATCCGTTTGGACTCGGAATCTTCCTGCAAGGCATCGTGCAGTTCGGCGAGCTGAACCCGGTAGTGGGCCGCCATGTTCGGATGCAGCAGGGGCGGGGGGCTCCTCGGCACCTTCGAGGAAACGGCTCAGTTCGGTCTTGCGGCTTTCGAGCTTGGCGCTCCGTTCCTTCACCATGTCGATCGGCATGGCGTCGTTGAGATAGAGGTCCATGATCTTTTCGAGCTCACGCTCGATCCGCTTCAGCTCCGCAGTAGCCGCGTCGATCGAGGCTCGTCCTTGCATACGCAGGCGGTTCATCTCCTGGGTGAACTCGTCGCAGAACGCCTTGAACAGCGCCGGGTCCATCAAGTGGTGGCGCAGGGCATTGAGCACGCGCGGCTCGAGGCGGTCGCGGCGGATGTTTTTGCGGTTGTCGCAGGTGCCTTTGTTGCGCGCCGTCGAACAGCCGAGCAGATCGGCCGAGATCATCGCGTAACCGCCCCCCGCAGCTGCCGCATCTGGTCAGCCCTGAAAACAGATATCTGGGACGCCGCCGGTCGCGGAAATGGTTCTCGCGCCCGCCGCCATCACCTCGGGTGAGTTTGAGGGTCACCTGGCGTGCCTTGGCCGCGTCCCACAGATCTTCAGGGACAATGCGAAGCTCGGGCACGTGCTGGATGATCCATTCGGATTCCGGGTTTGGTCGTGCCTGACGTTTGCCGGTGTCGGGGTCCTTGACGAAGCGCTGGCGGTTCCAGATCAGCTTGCCGATGTACATCTCGTTGTTGAGGATGCCGTTGCCGCGCCTGGCGCTGCCGTTGAGGGTGCTGAATCCCCAATCGCCGCCACCTGGGGCGCGGATCCCGTCCTTGTTCAACGCGACGGCGATGCGCTTGGGCGACTTGCCGGCGACGTAGTCGCGGAAGATGCGGCGGATCACCTCGGCTTCGAACGGGTTGATCGTCCGGTCGCCGCGCACCGGCTCGCCATTGGCATCGAGCTTCTTGACGACATCATAGCCGTAGCAATTGCCGCCGCCCGACTTGCCCAGCTCGACGCGGCCGCGTTGGCCGCGCCGGGTCTTGTCGGCGAGATCCTTGAGGAACAGCGCGTTCATCGTGCCTTTCAGGCCGACATGCAGATGGGTGACTTCGCCCTCCGACAGGGTGACGATCTTCACGCCACCATAAGCCATGCGCTTGTAGAGGCCGGCGATATCTTCCTGGTCGCGCGAGAGGCGATCCATCGCTTCGGCCAGTACGATCTCAAAGCGCCCGCGCAGGCCATCGGCGATCAGGGCCTGGACGCCGGGACGCAGCAGAGAGGCGCCTGACATGGCGTGGTCGGTATATTCGGCGACTACCTGCCAGCCCTGGTTCTCGGCATGGACGCGGCAAATGCGAAGCTGGTCGGCGATCGAGGCGTCGCGCTGATTGTCCGACGAGTAGCGGGCGTAGATGGCGACCTTCATAGAGCGGCCTCCTGAGCACGGTTCAGGAGCGTGTCGTGCGGCACGTCCTCCGTTCCTCTTCGTAGACCGTGCGTGCCGCACGACGGGCGAGCAGGCGAACGATCGCGATCAGTCGTGCATCGGGACCATCGCCACACCGGGCGAGTGTCAGTGCCGGCTCGGTCAGCCGGTCCGTGTGCCTTCGTTCCTGGCAGTTGCCGCCCTTCATCTCCATGTCGTCCTTCTGCCCGGTGAAGACTGTCACCGCACGTCGATAGTGACGCAGAACGGCCGGCATCCCAAGAGAAGCATCTGGACGGAATCGGGCATGATCGGGATGATATGCGTAGCATTGGCTTAGCCTGGCATAGATTGGCGTAGCGAAAATACTTGCGATGGATGGTACAGCCACAAGCTTCCGGCAGCATATCACCTTGCACGCGCCCAGCCATCATCGACATGAAGGGGACAACCAAGTGCTGGTTGAGCACACTCTGGTTGATGAGGCCATCGGCAACATGAAAGCCGGTCAAGGCCGCAGCTCCCAACCAAGCGTTGGCCTTGACCGACTCCGTCGGCCTAACAAGGCGGGCCGAACTCGCGAAAACACGCTCCGGAAGGCATCTCGCGGCCTATCCGCAGCAGATCGTCTCGGGCCGAGCGGACTTGCGGCCATGGAAATGCCAGGCCCTCATTCCGAGCTTGGCCCTCGCGCATGACCGCATCGAGCTTGCCGGCCACACCTGCGAGTGAGGCCGCTTCTGTTGTCGACAGCGCCTCCAGCAAAGCATCAAGCCGGGCGAACGCGGCCTGCTCATCCTTGAGGCCCGCGAAATAGCCGATCTCACTGGCGACGGCATCGAAGTGGGCTTGTCCGGCGTCGAGCTCAGCTTCCGCCCTGGCGCGCAGGTCGGCCAAATCGGTGCGATCGCCGACAAGCCGGTCGAGTCCCTCCTTCGAACAGACAAAGACATCGCCGCCGCCGGGGATGCTCACCACGGTGCCAAGAAAATCGACCCGCTCGGCAAGCTCAACTTCCAGCTCTTGCATCCTGCGGTAAAGCAGCTCGGCCCTCAAATGTACCGCCTTGACGTCTCGCCAGAGCAACACTGCCGGGTCGGTCGCCGTATTCTGCGGCACAGCTCCATAGGCCAATGCAGCATCTCGAAAGACCCATCCCATTGCAGCAACAAGGCCGCTACCAAACGCCATCCGCCGGGTGACGGCGGACAAACTCATGCTATGGTCGGAATCAGCCATGATCCGAGCTCCTCAACAGCTTAGGTTATGGTCAGGCTGCTGATGGTGGTTGCACACCTTCGGCAGCCGCTATCGACGAAATGATAAAATCGTATCAGGGGTACGATAATGCGTCCGCCTAAACAGATCAACAAGAATCGTATCTCTGTTACGAAATGAATGCAGTTCAATGCAAGATGGCGCGCGCAGCGCTCGGATGGGGAACGCGGGATCTCGCCCGAAATGCCGATGTCTCGCCGGACACGGTCGCGCGTTTGGAGCGAGGCGAGCAGTTGAAGAGCTCGACGATCGAGGCCATTCGCGCCGCTTTCGAAGCCGTTGGTATTGAGTTCATTCCGGAGAACGGTGGTGGGCCTGGAGTGCGGCTAGCTCGTCCCTTGAATGGAAAATAGGCACCTCACACGACGCGAAGAGCTGATCACCCAAAGACAAATATCCGTCGCAGGTGCCTCTCATACATTACGTTCTAAGAGGCAGCTACGCGCCCTTATTCCGGTCGTTCAAGCATCCTTTTCAGCATCTTGAAAGCGGTCGGTCCAGTCCGATCAAGACCTTCTGGACCACCAATTCCGACAAGCTCATCGAGAAGGCCCTCGAAGAGGCGAGGAAGAACGGGGACGTCAAGCACACCGACATCCAATTGCCGACGACCAACCCTACGTCCTTAAGGCTTCACCCGAGCGGGTCAACGATCAACGCTTCCCGAAAGCGCGTCGGTGGTCTTTCTTGGCTCGCGCCTTAACTGCTGCGTTCCGCTTCGACAGGGTTCTGGGATCAGGTCTCCAAGCATGCGCCGCGCGCGGTCCTTCTACCTTGATACCCTCATCCGTCGAACGGCCTTTCTTCCAACGGTCAAACAAAGCCCTTCCTCCATGCTGATCGGAAAGCGTCCTCTTCAATCCCGTAAGGAGTTGGCGCCTGTCACTGGTCCTGTACCGGAGAAGATTTCGCATTAGCAGCCCGATGGCATATTCTGCATTGGGTGTCGGTCCGGTCTGCAAAAGCCGGATTACCGCTTCGGTCGTCACCCTGTAGTGGGAAAGAATTTCAGCCTTCTCGACCCCTATCGCTTCGGCGATGGCGTCGATGGTGTACCTCGTGTCCGGGGTGGCCTGCGCTACGATCTCAACGATGTCGCCAGCGCTGCAGGTGATGGAGGTGTGCCGCAGCAGTGCCAGCTCGCCAACCAACCGGGCATACACCTTGTCATCCAGGCGCCCACTCTCCTTGGCTGCCAGGAAAATCGCCTGGAGCCATACTGCTCGCACCTTTAGGCCCCCGGCCCAGTTACGATATCGCTTGTCGTCGGTGACGAGCAGCATGCCATTTTCGCGAGCCACGAAGATTGGATCGAGCGCGCCGTGGCGAATGGTCTCGAGCAATCTCGGGTCGATGTCATTTGGAGCGTGGACAGGCACCACGTTGCAATCAGCCTGCATGGCGGCCTCGCGCATCGCGATGGCATCGGCAAGCTGTTTGGCACGCTCGGGCGTAAACTCGTCGAAATGGAACTGGCCCTTGTGGAAGTAGGCACTGCCGGAATGTTCGGTTTCGGGAACTAGATCATCGTCTTCATGCAGCTGGCCGATCTCGTCGGCGGTCGATCTAGCAAGAAGAATCCTGCCGAACAGGTCCTTCAGAACATCCAGACCGTTTATCCCCACGACAGCCCAATAGGTCAGCGTGTCGAGAACTACACCCTTGCCAAAATGGGCTCTGGCCGTTCGTGTCGCCCAATTTCGCTCGGGCAGAGCGCCCTCGCAGGCCTCGATGCCGATCCCTTCCCCCCTCAGTGAATCAGCAAAGCGAAGAACGCTGCCCCCTCCGGAGAATTCCGTCAGCACCGATATGGGCAAAGGTCCATTGGTATAGAGTTCGTGGACCTTCTCCCGTCGCTCGCCCTGCCGTCTCATCACATCGAGGAACGGGCCGATGTCATCGCCGACAGTGCGGATGACGTAGAAGCCGTCCTCGTCAGGGAACCGGATATTGAAGTTCTCGGTCAGGTCGGCGTAAGCATGAATGTACTTGTGGCGAACCTGCTGCACCGTCCAGCGAACGGTCCGCCCTAAACGGTCCTCGACATCGAATGAATCACCCACGCGGTGCCCGATGGCTGCCTCGGCCACAACGTGCCCTTTGCCGAACTTCTTCTCGGAGGGTTCGCCGGGTCCATCTACCACCAGGAACTGGTTGGTCTGGCCATCGTCGGATTCCAAGCTGGTCCACATCCCCACGCCGATGGCGGCATCGCTCAGTTCGTGAATTCGTTTCAACTGGCCCAGGGCTAAGCCGATCCACTTGAGCGCGACCTTCGGATCATTCCGATCTGCGTCCAGAACGGCGTAGCCCAGGTCAAGACCATCCTCGGCGCGCCCGCCAGCGACGAGCAGGTGTGCGAAATCCATCTTCTCCCGAGGACTGCCCTGCATCAACGATACATCCAGATCGGCGACCAATACCGGAAGTTCCGACTTCCGTCTCAACCGGAACAGCGTCTGGGCCTGCATCAGGATAGGCTTTATTAGATCTGGCGAAAGCTCACGCGACTTTAGGAAACGGTCCTCGGCCAGATTCAGCTCGCCCCTGTGGTAGTGCATGATGCCTTCTAGCATCACGTATTGGCGCAGGTTCCTGATCGAACCCTCAAGGTTCGCGAAGAACTCGACCGCCCGCGCTCTAGGAGGGAATTCGTATGCGAAGGCACTGGCCAGATCGAACAGGTCTTTCGAGTCGACGTTGTGGTCGACGTAGCCGTCCATCAATCTGATCACCTCCGCATGATCGTGGAGACGGGTTGCATAACCGGCCACCATCGCGCGGCTGGCGATGTGCGAGTTGTTGGAGATCGAGGCTAGAGCATTGCCATAGGCACGAGAGGATGCCTCCGGCAGACCAAGCTCATCCGCCAGTTGCGCCAGAAGCACCGATGCACGACCGTTCTTCATGTACAGCACGATCATGTCGTTCAGATCGGACGACGCACCGGCCGGGTCGTCCAGCGCGATCTTTCTTATGCTGGCGCTCGACGCCAATGCCTTGACCAGTTCGCGTTCGGTCTCCGGGATCGTCTCGAGAGCCTCGGTGCCATCCAGACCCATCAGATAATCCCAGTCGCCCAGCCGGGCAGCGATCTGGGCACGCATCAGTAGCGCAGATCCGACTTCGGCAAGTTTGGGAAAAGCCTCTCTTGCCAGCGCTTCGTCGCCCAGTTCCATAGCAAACGCAGCCACGCGAACCTGAATGTCTGGGTCCTTGCCGCCCGAAACGGCTGCCCCCTCGAGCACCAACTCCTTCGCAGCATCACTGTCGCCTACAGCAAGAAGAGCTAAGGCGCCGTTGATCCAAAGCGCGAGATGGTCGGGCCGGTCAGAAGCCTCCTCCTTCTTCGCCAGATTCCAAAGATCGACCAGGTCCTTACCAGCCTGGCGCAGACGTTCCCTGCCCTCCGCGGTCAGCTTCCAGCTCGTACGATGGTCGCCATCGACAATTTCGGTGATGACGGCCTCAGCGGCATGGCGCTTGTAGAATTCGTCTTCGGCGTCGCCCTCCCGTCCGAGTCGAGCCAGATCGATCCACGACGGATCTCCGGCATTTCGCAGGTTCAGAAGGTGATACTTCCTGACTGCTTCGGAGGCTCTGACCGCTTCTGGTATTCTGTCGATCGCGTCGGAAACACCGGCATAGCCGCCCGCTTGAACGACGTATCCGGCAAGAACCTCGTTATCGGGAGACTTGGTCAGTTCGGCCAAGCCTTGCTCGAACGCCTTCTGGTGATCGCCCCGCAGCATCATCGCCAATATGGCGTTGGCAGCAGCCTTCGGATCCTCTGGTGCATGTGCCACTGCCTCTTCCAGCATGTCAGCCGCTGTAGCCTCGTCACTCAACTGGAGATGACAGTGGGCGATGTTTGCCTTCACCCTGAACCAGATGTGTCCCGAATGCTTTTCGGTCAGGGTCTTTAGCAGGTCGTTCAAAAGGTCCAGCGAAGACCGCGGTTTTCCTTTGTTGGCGCGGTCCCTGTACCGATCGATCTCGGCATCGAGCGCCGCTTCTGCCGGATCGTCAGAAGTGCCATCAACGGTCGCCCGCGCCAGTAGCAGGGCCTTCACCTCTCGGATCTCGACCAGCGTGTTGCTGTGAAGGCCGACTATCTCCTCATGGCGCTGGGACTGGAGCTCCGCAGTCGGACTATGGTTAGGATCGAACATCAAAGCGACGTCGGAATGAGCCGATATCTGGTCTTCGAGGGTATCCCATCCCCAAGCGCGCACGACGATGTTGCGACCCAGCACGCGCTGCTCCTCGGTCAGCTTAGCAGCGACGGTAGAAAGTGGAGCGTCGTCGTCGGCCGTCGTGGTGAAAAAGTATTCGGTGAGCCTCGGCTCATATTTGAGCGCCTTTTCGAAATCGTCCCGAAGTTCCTTCTCGCTGGCCTTCTCGCCCTGCCCCTTGCACTTACATTGCACGCCCACGATCTTGGCGGTGACACCATCCCGGTACCCGTACATGTCCATCCCATGCTGGGCTTGGCCGTTCTTGCCGAAACGATGGATCGAGGGATCGTCCAAGATCCTGCGCCACAGCAGTGCCGATCCCTTTTCGAAGTCCTGCCACAGTTTTGGTCGTGGAATGTGAACCTGGTTGTACGCCGATGCCGACATCGAACTTCCGTGCAGTGAAGGGGCGACGAATCCGTCATTACTGTCAGGGTGATCCGGGGCCTTCCGGATGTAAAGCATTACAGTCCTCTAAGCTTCGGACATCATGCTGTTCGCCCCTGGCGCGCTAGGAGGCGCGTCTGATCGAAAGAACGATGAGGGAGCACAAGTTTACCGCCCATAGTGCGTGTTCCTAGAACAGACGATCCGGTGACTGCTTCGGCGGTTCGAACGTCACCTTTGCTGGCAGAAGTGGGAGCGGCAGAGCACGTTTGGTTCTGACCCGAGAATGGCAGCTTTCTCCAGACGTTGGCCAAAAGCGGACTGTCGGTTGTCGGCCCGGGCTCTGCCGTCTGTGCGAAACCCGAACGAATGACAAGTTTCGCGCGGCGACGGAAGCACCCCGAACGGCGACAATGCGGTCGGTTGCCGAATGGCAGCTATCCGCTGACCTAGCCCCGTTAGCGGACCGACAGCTGACGGCCCCAATTCGGTCGCTCAATGATACGCGTGGCGATGCCGGCTTATGGCCGCGCAATCTCGTCCCCTTTTGCGGCTGGGGTTGCAATTGTGCGTTGCGATGAACGCACTGACGATCTGGACGAGCTGTTGCTGTTCTGGCGCGCGAGCTTCATGGATCAGGTGAGAAGCGGAAGTCGCTGTCGCCGGTCATGGTCGATGCTCCGCACATCGCGCCAAGGCACGGAAATTCATGAAAAATCGGCGTTGCCGCGAGGTGCGATGATTTCCCGCACCTCGCGAAAACGCCTCATAACCTATTGAAACAACACAACCGACCGGCGCCGCACCTCGCGGCCTTTTATCCTGCCGTCTTAATCGGTTGTGTTTGGCGAGACTTGGTGTCCATCGTCGTTTCTCCTTTTGGCTTCGATAATATGCGAATCTATTCTCTGCGCTGCGAATCCGCTTTTGAGCGTCGAGTTCCGATGCGCCGTGCAGTCTTGCGCACCCTGCGACGGGGTTAATCGGCTGCGTTGTGGCTGCGCTCGAACCGTCGTGGCGCACTTTTCCATCGGGCTGACGGAGCAGCGTCACAGGCAAATCGAGCGCGGTCCGGCCGTCTGTCGATCGGCGCGGCCGCAGGCAGGATAACGTGCGTTCCGTCGTTCCTGGTCTGCATCGGTCTAGCGAAGGTTTGCATCGAGGGCTCCCAGCAGGGTTCCGTCGCAAACTCTGAGAAGGGCTTGTCACACTGGTTGGAGGAATGCGGCAGCGGCTGAATCTAGGCGAGCGAACCAGCCAGGCAGCCTCAGGGAAAATCGCAAGTTGAGCCAGATCGCATAGGTGGGCGGGCAGGAAACGATGACTTGTGTGCCTGATTGTGGCCTGGATCATGACCGCCGACTATCACCCAACAGCTTCATCGCCGGTTAGCGTGACATCACCGCCTGAGCCACGCATCATGTCGAAAGCGCATTTCAAGCATTTGACGTGACACCGACAGCAGCGGAATTTGCCGCAATCGTTCCTGGTTCTGTTGCCATGACAATGGCGTCGCCGTCACTCCGCCTTCAGGCCAAACAGGTTTACCGCGTTGCGGAAACATATCTTTTCGATGTCACCCCGCGGCAGGTCGAGGCTATTCAGGATATTCAGGGTGTCGCGAATGTATCCGGGGCCCTTTTCCGGGTCGAAGGGGGAATCGGAGGCGAACAGGATGCGGTCGCTGCCGTAGAATTCCAGGCCGCAGAGCGTAGCTGCGCGGGAGCCGAAGACGGCGGTGTCGGCGTAAAAATCCTTGAAATAATCGAGCGGGCGCTTCTTCAGTCGCTCCAGCACCAAGGTCAGGTCCTCGTCCGAGGTCCGCTTGCCGAGCTGGTCCCAGCCCGGCCCGACACGACCTTCGAAGAAGGGCACCATCGCGCCCATATGGTGAGCGAGCACCTTGAGGGTAGGCAGGCGATCCATAAAGCCCGAGAAGACGAGACGGGCCATGGCGGCGCTCGTCTCGTAGGGCCAGCCGAAGGTCCACCAGATTTCGTATTTCGATTTTTCCTCCGTCGCGTAGTCGGGCATGGAGGCGTTGCGCGAAGGGTGCAGCAGCACTGGCTTTCCATGCCGCGCGGCCGCCTCGAAGATTGGGAAGAAGCGCTCTTCGTCGAGCGGTGCGCCGTTGACATTGGTATGGATCTGCAAGCCATTGGCGCCAAGTTCGATGAAGGCGCGCTCGGCCTCTCGGACGGCAGCCTCCGGCGCGTTCATCGGCAGGGCGGCGACGAAGCCCGCGAAGCGGTCGGGATGCTTTTCCACGAGGTCGGCCAGTCCGTCATTGCCAACGCGGGCGAACTCGGTCGAAAGCTCCGGGCCGCCCATGGCCTCCAGCGGCGGCATGCCGAGCGAGAGAATCTGCGTATAGTCGCGGAACTCGTCCATCACCCGGAAGCGGGTCTCGAGGTCGTAGATGCAGGGAATGCCCTGCATCCGCCGGCCGATATCCTTGCCGGCGCCCTCCAACTGCTGGATGCGCTCCCACAGAGCCTTTGGGAAAAAGTGGTTGAATGCGTCGATATAGTGCATGGTTCTCCTCCGGAACGATCGATGACGCCGATCAGCGGCGCTGCAGGCGACGCACGAGATAGGCGAACGTCGCCTTGAACATCTCTTCGCGAAACATGTGCTTGCGCTTGGCCTTGATGTCTTCGGGTTTGCCCAGCGCCTTGGCGCCGCCGGCTGCCTCCACCCAAAGCTGCATCATGCAGGCGTTTTCCAATGACAGGGCCAGATAGACCGCCTGCTCGATCGTCGGTGCGGCGGTGACGAGGCCGTGGTTCTGCAAGAGCATGGCGCCGTGCCCCCCGAGCGTCGCGGCAACGGCGCGGCCACGTTCGGCCGTGGTAATGAGCTCGGTCGTCTCGGAAAAGACCGGAAGCCCCTCGGCGAAGATCGCCCCAGGATGGCCAACGGCCTGCAACGGCTTGCCGAGTGCGGAAAAGCTCACGGCATGGGGCGCATGGGTGTGGACGACCGCGTGTACGTCGGGGCGGGTGCGCAACACCTCGGAATGGATATAGACTTCGTTGTGGCGGCCGTGATCGCCCTCGATCTTTTCGCCGTCCATGCCGACGGTGATGATGTTGTCGAGGGTGATTTCCTCTAGGCCGATCTTCGATGCCTTCATGTAGAAGCGGTCCGGCGCATCGGGAGCGCGCACGGATATATGGCCGCGCGTCCAATCGCCCTGTCCGGCCTGTTCGAGGATGCGCCCCGCCTCGATCATGCGTTGCTTGAGGTCGTCGTGCATGGTTGCATCCTCCGATCGGTTCGGCGGCCGTTTGCAGTCCGGCGACTGCCAGGCAGGTTTGAATTCGTTGGCCTCGGCAGGCGTGCCGCAAGCGCTACACACGGTGTTTGTCGCCGCGCTTGCGGCCCTGCGAGAGATCGAGGAAGAGTTCGGAAAGCTCAATTCTTCGGTCGATCAGGCCCTGCTGCAGGGCATAGTCCACGGCTGTTTCGAGGGTCTTGCAGTTCTGCGCGCCGAGGCCGTAGGCCCAAGGGTCGTCGCCCAGGATTGCCTGCTGCTCCTCCCAGGCCTCGCGATACCAGGCGAGCGGCACGATGCGCGGATTTTCCATTCGTTCCATCGCAATGCGCTTGGCCTCGGTGAAGGCCTGGTAGAGATTGATCGGCACCCAGGGATGGCGCTCAACGATCTCCGGGCGGATGCCCAGCACATGCATGATGGGGAAGATGCCGGTGCGCGTGAAATAGTCGATCTCCTCGCGCTTGTGGTCGGAAAACAGGCGGCCGACGCGCGGGTCCCGGCGCAGGATGGGGTCAATCAGATCGGGGTGCAGCAAGGCATCGATCTCGCCGTCGACGAGCATCTGCTCGACGGATTTGTCGTCCGGAAGGCGATGGAGTTTTAGGCCGCTGGGCGGGGTGAAATCTACGTCCTCGTCGAGCTCAGCATACCATTCAATGGAGGTGTGTGGCACGCCGTATTCGCTTTCCAGCAGACCGCGCTGCCAGAGGGTGGCAGTAACGAGATAATTCTTCACACCGACCTTGCGGCCGATCAGATCCTTTGGCTCCCGAATACCGCTCGCCGTGTTGACGAAGATGAAGCCATGGCGGAAGCGGCGATGCAGGAAGACCGGAATGGCGTCGAAGGGGAGATTGCGCGCTTTTGCGGCGATATAGGAGGAGAGCGAAACTTCGGCCACATCGAATTCGCGATTCCGCAGGAAACGCCAGTGTCGGGAGGTGGAATCCATCTCCGTCAAGATGGTGAGATCAATTCCGTCCGGCTTGACTACGCCTTCCTTCAAGGTGCGGACGATCTCGTAGTCGCCACAGGCCAGCGTGAGCTCCACTTTTTTTGTCATGTTGTCCCTCCCGCTGCGGCGGCCCCTCTCTGCTGCTGCTTCTCCACCATGCTTCAGTCGATACGGCTTGTCCAGATTTTCTTACGCAATCTCAAAATATAGGATTTCATAAATTTCTGGTTGACGACAAAATTCATCCTGAAATACTGACCCGCAGCAAAAGCCCACTTCGCCCCTGATTTTCCGGCATACTGCCTTTGTGACATCGATCGAGTCCGGTATTGCTTGATGGAATCCCATAATGAATGAAACGGATGTCATTGTTGTCGGGGCTGGGCCCGTGGGCCTGACGCTTGCGATCGACCTCGGGCAGAGAGGGGTGCGCTGCACCCTGATCGAAAAAAAAGCGAGCCCTGAATTCCTGCCGAAGATGGAGCGCTGCAATGCGCGCACCATGGAGATCTTCCGGCGCATGGGCCTGTCCAAGAAGATCAGGGCGGCGGGGCTCGATGCCTCGGTGCCGATGGATGTCTATGTGGTCTTGGCGATGAATGAGCCGCCTCTCTTGCGGCTGCCCTATGCCTCGGTTTCGCAGGCGCTGGAGGAGATCGCGCGCTCCGAGGATGCGTCGTTGCCCCTCGAAGCCTACCAGCTGATTTCGCAATACACGCTGGAGCCGCTGCTGAAATCGGTCGCAGAAGCGCTGCCGACGGTGACGGTACGCTATGGCTGCGAGTTCCTGTCGCTGGAGCAGGATGCGAGCAGCGTGGCGGCCAAGGTCCTGGACGGCAAAGGTGGCATGAGCGAGATTCGGACGAAATACCTGGTCGGTTGCGACGGCGGCGCAAGCCCGGTGCGCAAGCAACTCGGCATCAAGTTGCGCGGCGAGGGCAATCTTCTGCACCTGCGCCAAGCGCTCTATTATAGCGAAACGCTCTACGATCGCATTCCGCTCGGCGGCGGACCTGGCAGGGGGCGACACTATCATGTGGCAGATGGGCAGGCGACCTTCCTGATCATGCAGGATTCGACCCGGCACTGGACCCTGCATGCCGTGGTCGAGCGCGACGAGGACATGGCCGCCCAGTTCCAAAAGGCGGTTGGCGCGCCGATCGAATACAGCATGCTTGATGTCGGGCAGTGGAGGCAGAACCTGCTGCTTGCCGATCACTATTGCGCGGACCGGGTGTTCCTTGCCGGCGATGCGGCCCATCTGGTCATCCCGACCGGCGGGCTCGGCATGAACACCGGCGTCGGCGATGCGGTTGACCTGGGTTGGAAGCTTACGGCGACGTTGCAGGGTTGGGCCGGTCCCAATCTCCTTGCCTCCTATGAGATCGAACGTCGGCAGGTGGGCGACAGGAACGTCGGCGCATCCCGCTACGCCTCGCTCGGTCGGCGCAAGTGGCGTTCGCAGTATCGCCCGGACATTCGCGATGCGACGCCAGAGGGGCAGGCGACGCGCGACAACCTCGCGCGCGTGGCCGATATCGAGCAGCGCAAGACCAACGAGATGATCGGAGCAGAACTCGGTTACCGCTATGTCGGTTCGCCCGTCATAACGGACGAACCGGGCGGGCCGGAGCATCTCTTTCGCGAATATCACCCGACGACCTGGCCGGGCGCCCGCCTGCCGCATATTTGGCTGGAAGGCGGTCTGGCGGTGCAGGACCTGATCGGGCCAGGCTATACCCTGCTGCGGCTGGGCGGAGCCGGTGCCGATGACGGCAAGCTCGAGGAGGCGTTTCGCGCTCGTGGGGTGCCCTTCTCCACGCTTGACATTGCAGGGCAGAAGGCGCGTGACATCTACGGCCATGACCTGATCCTGCTGCGGCCGGATATGCACGTCGTCTGGCGCGGCAAGCAGGCGCCGGATGATGCCGTCGCGCTCGTTGCCATGGTCACGGGCCATTGACGGCAGAAGGCCGCGAATTGGTGGGATCGCGGCCTGTAGCAGCGCTGTTTGACGATACGCGCTATTCTTTCTCAACGGCATCATGGCCGAGACCGAGGCTTGGAAAGACCA
This sequence comes from Aminobacter sp. UC22_36, assembly GCF_044056035.1. Lineage (NCBI taxonomy): Bacteria > Pseudomonadati > Pseudomonadota > Alphaproteobacteria > Hyphomicrobiales > Phyllobacteriaceae > Aminobacter > Aminobacter sp. UC22_36. Next base: position 38,822 of record NZ_CP171996.1, on the reverse strand, counting down.
GGGACTTGATCACGACCGGCACGGCGCCCGAGGTTTCGAGGATGGCGCCGATATCGATGAAGTCGAATTCATCCAGCTTGATGCCGTCGATCGAAACGACCCTTGCAACGTTGGACTCCTGTCGGCAGTGCATGCCGACGAGGCCGCCGATGTCGCCCTCGCCGACGAGTATGAGCGGATGCCCCTTGGCCAAGATCGGGGCCAAGCCCTTGACGACCCCCCGGCAGAAGCCTTCGAGCCGCCGATAGCTCGCCGAACCCGCCCATTCGTAGCAGAGTCCGACCGGGCTTTCGCCGTCGCGAAGATCGAGGCGGGAGAGCGCATCGCGCACCGCTTCCGTGACGGCGCTCGGGTCGATTTCTTCGTCGAAAGCAAGTGGCGGTTTGATCACCGGCACATTGCGGATCGGCAGCAGTTCCAGCGGTTCCACATAGATCGTGCTGCCGCTGACCTGAACCGTATACTGGGAGGCGCCGACGACGGTGGCGCGAATGCCTTGTTGCGGCACTTCCAGTTGCGGTGGCCAGCCCTCGAGCTTCTTGCGCAGCGCGGCGGCAAGCAGCGGGCCGAGATCGCTGAAGCTTTGCTCCTGCCCGGCGTAGAAGAACTCCGACACACCACCGGATATGGTGAGCACGTCGGGGAGCGGCCCCTCCGGCAAGGCCGGCAATCGGTGCAGGGCCAGCGTTTGCGGCGAGATCGCGCCGCCCTGCATGGCTTCGAACAGGCAGTCGATCATGCAGTCGGCGATCTTGCGCGCCTCTGCCTGGCCGAGAACAGCACCGAGTGCAATCGGAACGCCGGCCCGGCCAGCAAAATGATGGCCGGCCTCCTCGATGCGGGTGATACGGCGGTCCTCGTCAAAGGCGATGACGCGAGCGCCGATATCAATGGCACTGATATGACGGATCGCGCCATTCTCGCAGAGCGCCAGCTTGGACGTGCCGCCGCCGATATCGACGTTGAGGATACGGGAATTTCCCTTCGCCGATCGCGCAACCGCGCCGGAGCCGAAGGCGGAGAGCGTGGTCTCCAGGCCGTCGCCAGCACTGACGACCACGAATTTCCCGGTCTGGGCCGAAAAGATCTCGCCGATGGCGCGGGCATTGCTTCTTCGGACCGCAACGCCCGTCAGGATGAGGGCGCCGGTGTCGATGGCCTCGGGCTTCAGGTCTGCGGCCGCATATTGCTGCGAAATGAAGGTGCCGAGCGCTTTGGCATCGATCTCGTTGTCGCCGCTATAGGGCGTCAGCAACACATCCGACTGGTGCAGCAGCGTGCGTTCGACCACCATATAGCGGGTATCGAGCCTTTCGAGCACGATGCGCGAGAAGGCGAGATGGGAGGTGGAGGAGCCGATATCGATGCCGACGCTCGTCAGCACGATTTCGTCCTCCAACTCCATGCTGCGGCCGATATTGGAAAAGAATATCCGGCCGCCCTGTTCTTCCTCTTCGTCGGCCATGGATCAGACGACGTCGTCCATCTTGGAACTGGTGTCTGCCGGCTTTTCGTACCATTCCGGCTTCATGCGCACTTCCACACTGTTCTTCTTCAAGAGCGCCTCGTATTCCTGGCGGATATGCGGGTCTTCCATCCAGTAGGGGATGGCCGTGCCGCCTTCGTTGACGTTGATGGCAGTGTAGTCCGTGTGCTTTTCGCCAGGTGCGCCCGGGTCGCGGCCCGGATTGTGCGGGCCGAACCAGGCGAGCAGGCGGAAGGGTTCCTTCGAGACGCTGAAGTGCTGGTGGTACCAGCGGGCGCCGCCGGGCGCGGCGGTGACCATGCCGAACTGGCCGTAATCGAGCCGGCGGACGCGATGGGCGTGGCCGTCTTTCCACGGGTTGACGCCGCATTCCTCTGGCCAGGTGTAGGTGTAGCCCGAGCCGCTGAGGCAGATCAGGATCGCCGCGGACGTATGGGCATGCGCCTTTGAATAGCGGCCGTTCTCATGCTGACCGATCCAGAAATAGAACTGGTTGTTGGTCATGAACGGCTCGACGCGGCGGTAGCCGGGCGAGCGGCGGTTGTCGAGCGGCAGGTCGCAATTGACCGCATCGGGCAGGAAATTGGTGCGGCGCATGGCAAGGCCGCGCACCGGATCCGGCTCGATTTCCTCCCGGTATTTGTAGAAGTCGTCGGCGCCGGAGAAGCGATCACGGAAGACAAAGGGGTTGTTGAAGACCGCTTCGACATTATTGATCATGTTGAGCACGTTCGGTGCGGTGGTACCGCCCATCAGCAGCGCCGGCTGGTTGGTCGCGTTGACGATTCGGTGCCAAGCATTCATCGGGATAGAGAACATCGAACCCTGCTGCCATTCGAAGACGTGTTTCTTGCCTTCGCCTTCGAGCCACACTTCGGTCGAGCCGCGTCCTTCGACAACGATGTAAACTTCCTCGTATACATGCTTTTCGGGATTGAGCGCGCCGCCAGCGGGCACTTCCACGACATGGTGGCCCCACTTGGTTTCGGTGCCGTAGAGTTGGATATAGGAGCCGCGGCCGCCGGTGCGCTTCCAGGGCGCGAGCGGCAGGTCACGCACGTTGGGAATGCCAAGGTCGCGGAAGATCGGGATGCCCTCGTCGACCATGAATTGGTCATAGGGGGTGGGTTGCTTCTTGAACTCGCCCAAGCCGGCCTTCTTGTTTCCGGCTGGTTCATGCCAGTGCGTGCCGCCGCCGCCGCCGCCGCCGCCGCCGAGTGAGTGGTCCAGGTGCATCGCTGTCTCCTCCTAAATCCAGACTTTGCGGGAGGGCATGTTGTGGCGCTACGCCGCAGCGCGGACATGGAAGTGCCGCGTATTGTCTCCCGGTTATCGAGGACGCTACCAGATGCCCAAAGACGCGGTAGTGCGATTTCGGAAAGGGCTTCTTTCTGACCGAAAATGACGGAAGAAAGAGCTCGCCGGCTCAGCTATAGGCGATGGTCTTAGAAATGACGCCGGCGCAAAACGCCACGCGCTCAGCGACATCGTTGAGGGATCTCGCCTGCACCTGCCCATTCGGCAAGGTAAGGCTGAGGCTGCCGAGGATTTCCGAACGGCCGTCGAAAACCGGTGAGGCGATGCCGGTGACGCCGGGAGTTACATCGCCGGTGGTGCTGACCCAGCCGCGCTGGCGCTGCTCGCGCAGGATCACCTTGGCCTCCTTCAGCGTGTTGCCAAAGCCGGCCTCGGCAAATTGGCTGGCGGCCGTGCTGTGGAACTTGCGCAACTGGTGATCGGGCAGATAGGCGAGGATCGAAAGCGAGGCGGCGCCATGCAACAGCGAGCGGCGGCGACCGCGCTCATAGCCGGAATGGATCGCATCTGTGCCGCTCTCCTGATGAACGCAGAGCACATCGAAGCGGTAGCGGCGGCACAGAAGCGCAATGCCGCGGAACTGCGCCGCCAATTCCTCCATCACGGGGCGAGCGGCGCGGATCAGCACGTCGCCGGTGCGAATCTTGTAGTCCAACTCGACGATGCGCGGGCCGAGCATGTATCCGACGGATGGAAGCGATGTCAGCAATCCGGCGTCGGTCAGTGTCTTGAGATAGCGATAAAGGGTCGAGCGGGTGTAGCCGAGCCTTTCGTGCATCTCATCAATGGTCACAGTGACCACGCTCTCCTCGCCGTCGAACAGGTCAAGGAGGCCGAGCATCTTTTCATGGCTGTTCAAGCGAATGGCCTCCCGGACGTGACGCCATCGCCAATGCTCTGTGCAGAACGAAGAAGGGGGTAGTCGCGCAAGGGCAGGTCTCTCGGCTCGGGTTTGCAGGCGGCGAGAACCGCCGCTCCGCCGGCCTCCAACGCCGGGGAGGCAGGCAGGCCGAAGCAGCCGCCATTGTGTGGCAGTCGGGCCGGGCCATCAAGCGGTTTCGAAAGAGCCGCAAGGACCGGGTGTCCGGGCACTTCAGGCGCCGGACGTCCAGGCTTCGGGGAAAACGTCGTCGCGGATGGCGCCGAGGGTGTAGTAGCTCCAGAGCTTACGGATATGGTGGCCGCGGCGGAAGCTGTGAGAGAAGGATTCGATCTCTTCTTCTGTCAGAGGTTTGGGTTTGCCGAGCGAATAGGCGCGATAGGCTGCCTCGGCATTTTCAACGAGATGTACGGAATCGATGAACACGCCCCGGACCGTCTCGGCCGTGACAATCTGGCCGTGGGCGCGAATCTGCATCGCGTGATGCGGGCCAAGCGTCTTGACGATACCGCGACCGCGTTCGGCGTCATCGACGTGGGCCGGATCTGGATGTACCGGAATGCCGCTCTTCCAGCGGATGGCGTGGTTTTTGAAGGGCAGCAGTGGCACGTCCTCGACAAGGGTGAAGACGTTTGTCACGTCGTGATGGAAGTGCGCTATGGAGTTCACGTCCGAACGAGCGCGATAAATCTCACAATGAAGGAAAACCTCCGAAGGTGGCTTGATGCCGGGCGTACCGGCGACCACCTTGCCGTCGAGATCGCAAACCAGCAGGTCCTCTGAACTGACCTCCGCGCGGCTTTTGTTCTGAGGCTGCACCAGGAAAGTGTCCCCACCCGGCAGGCGAGCAGAGACGTGACCGCTATATTCCAGGATCTTCATGCTATTGAGCAGCCGCGTGCTCATGGATACGTCGAGCCGGAGGCTTTCCTCTGACGGGGTCGCCGGCGCATCCGGGGATTGGTCCGTATGCTTATTCAGTGCCATTGAGCCCTCCATTTTTCCACTAATCCCATATTATACGAATCTTTTTCAGTCGCAATAGTTGCGCTGGCTGCGGACCTATACCTCGATCAGCACCTGGTCGCCGTCCACGATCACTTTGTAGGTCCGCACGGGGACCATGCAGGGGGGGGTGACTACTTCGCCGGTGCGAACGTCGAACGCGCCGTTGTGGAAATCGCATTCGATTGTGTGGCCGTCGAGATAGCCTTCGGACAGCGATCCCGGCCCGTGCGTACAGAGGTCGTCGGTGACGTAAAAGGCGCCGTTCACGTTGAAGACAGCGAGCGTGAGATCGCCCTCCTCGACGCGTATGGCGCTGTCCCAATCCACGTCATTCGTCGAGCACAGTCTGATCCTGGTGCAAGTCTCGGCCATTTGCATTCCTCCTTCGATTTTCACGCGATGCTTGACGGCGTCTTATTCAGTGAGTACGGTTCTTAACAAGGAACAACGTTCCGCATGAAGGAACGCACGAAAGAATAGCGGATCAATTGAGAACGTCAACTCGTATTTCCGGCCCTCGGCGCAGCCGGCGAGTGTCGGGTGGCAAAGCAAACGGTAGCTGCGCAGGCAGGCCGATCTGGAGGAAGAGAAATGCTTAGGAAGGATCAGAACGATCTATTGACGCAGGCGGGTCCCGGCACGCCGATGGGTGACATGTTCCGCTGTTACTGGATCCCGGCCCTGCTCGCTGAGGAGCTGCCGGACAACGACTGCGCGCCGGTGCGTGTCAAGCTGCTTAGCGAACGGCTGCTCGCCTTCCGCGACAGCGAGGGTCGGTACGGCCTCATCGACGAGTTCTGTGCACATCGCGGCGTGTCGCTCTGGTTCGGACGCAACGAGCAGGGTGGCCTGCGCTGCCCTTATCACGGGTGGAAATACGACCGCACCGGTCAGTGCACGGAAGTTCCCTCGGAGCCAAAAGAGAGCGGCTACTGCGGCAAGATCAAGCTGAAGTCCTATCCGCTGATCAAGATTGGCGATATTTTGTGGACCTATATGGGGCCGGCCGACAAGCAGCCGCCGCATCCGGAATGGGAGTTCGCCCTCGTTCCTTCCGAGCAGACCTTCACCTCCAAGCGTTGGCAGGAGTGCAACTGGCTGCAGGCCATGGAAGGCGGCATCGATTCGAGCCACGTTTCCTGGCTGCACAGCGGTAGCCTGAACAGTGATCCGCTATTCAAGGGAGCGCGCGGCAACAAGTACAACATGGCGGATGCCCGTCCCTTCTTCGAGGTGACTGACAGCGAAGGGGGCCTCTTCATCGGCGCGCGACGCAACGCCGAGGAAGGACACTATTACTGGCGCGTGACACCCTGGGTCATGCCGTCCTTCACCATGGTGCCGCCGCGCGGCAACCATCCGGTGCATGGCCATTTCTGGATCCCGATAGATGATGAGAACTGCTGGGCCTGGAGTTTCGACTACCGTCCGGACCGGGCGCTGACCAAGGAAGAGCGCCAGGCGATGATCGACGGCAAGGGCATCCATGTCGCCTATGTGCCGGGCACCTATCGTCCGCTCGCTAACAAGGACAACGACTACCTGATGGACCGCGAGGCCCAGCGCAAGGGCACCACCTATTCTGGCGTCGAGGGCATTGCCATGCAGGACGCCTCGCTCCAGGAAAGCATGGGACCAATCGTTGATCGCACAAAGGAAAATCTCGTTTCGACCGATAACGGCATCATCATGGCTCGCCATCGCCTCATGAAGGCCGCTCGGGCACTCAGCGACAAAAGCGTCACGCCTCCCGGCGTCGACCCGGCTCACCACCGCGTGCGCTCCGCCGCGATAGTACTGCCGGTTGACAAATCTTATGTCGACGTGGCCGACGAGGCGCTGACTGTCATTGAAGGCCAGTCGCACGCGAGCGTGTGATTGGGAGCGGCAGCCGGCCTTCGATCCGGAGGGTCGGCTGCCGCGCCAAACACATTCGCTTTCGCAATGGAGGAGATCATCCCATGCAGCTCGGAATGAGTGAGAGCGCCCGCTTCAGCACGGCAGAAGAGGCCAGCTTTCGCATTGGCTATCCAAATTCGCGGCCGCGAAAGTCCCGCATCATCGCGCTCGACCCAGCCAGCCTTGCAACGCTTCGCGACCTGGCGGGACGGGCTTGGAACGACGCACATTTCCTGCGCTACGTCGAGCCCAAGCCACTAAGCGACAGTCTTCATATGCTGCCCGTCGACGCCGTGCTCGAGGATCTTGACGGCAAGCGCGTCAATCTCGCGGACGAGATTGGCGATGCTGATGTGATCGTGATGGTGACGACCGCCGGTGCCACAGCCGAGGCCGCTGAGGTGATCGGCAATGTCTGCTACGTTCGCAACAAACTGACGACTGGTCTGGTTCTGAGTTCGCCGGAGGTGCAGACCGAGGTCCTCGCGCGCACGCTCGCCTCCATGCGCCCCTTCGCGGCCATGCTGGTGATTTCGAACGGTGCGGAATACGTGGGCGAAATGCTTAGTGCTCTAAGGGTTTGAGACCACTTGGGTGATGCCGTGGGAAACCGGCGCAACTGTGTTATGGACGAGCCATGGGCCCAGAAACGGATGACCGACCATGAACGCACCCAGCAAGCCGAATGCGCAACTGGAAACGGGCCGCGCTACGCGCAACCGTCTCTCGTCGGTGGCGACAGCCATCCATCTCCTTAAGGCCTTCTCCGAAAGCGAGTCGGAGATTGGCGTTAGCGCGCTGGCGAAGAAGCTGAAGGTCGCCAAGAGCACCGTGCACCGGCTCGCACAAACACTCGTTGCCGAAGGCCTTTTGGAGCAGAATCCGCAGAACGAGCGCTATCGGCTGGGCGTCGGCCTCTTCGCGCTCGGCACGCTGGTGCGCCGGCGCATGGACCTGCCAAACGAGGCACGCCCCTATCTGTTCGATCTGCGCAAGTTGACTGGGGAGACGATCATCCTTGGCATCCCCTCGGACGGAGCGGTCATGCACATCTACGATCTCGAAAGTCCGCAGGCGCTGGCGATGAAATCGGATCTCGGCGCACGCAAGCCGGCCTTTTGCAGCGCGGTTGGACGGGCGATCTATGCCTTCGCACCGCAGGCGGTGGTGGACGAGATGCTTGCCGGTCCGCTCACGCGGCGAACGCCGAAGTCTGTCACTGATCCCGCGCGTCTCAGGGCGATCTTCGCCGAGGTGCGCGAGCGCGGCTTCGCCATGGAGGACGAAGAAAACGAACCTGGCATCCGTGGCATTGCCGCGCCGGTACGCGATTCCAGCGGCGCCGTGATCGGCGCGGTCGGCATAGCCGGGCCGCTTCAGCGGCTTTCGCTGGAGGCGCTTGAAGGCTTTTCGCAGCCGCTGCTGTCTGCAGTTGCAACCATATCCTCCCGCCTTGGATACACGGCGGCCTATCAGCATGGCCTAGGGAATTGAAGATGCCGACGATTGCAGTCAAGGGAAGCGATATCCAGTGGCAATGCGCCGATGATGATACGATCATGCGATCGGCGTTGCGGGCTGGACTGGGGTTTCCCTACGAGTGCAACGTCGGTTCCTGCGGCAATTGCCGTTTTGATCTCCTGGATGGCGAAATCGAGGAACTGCGCCCTGATGCGCCGGGTCTGAGCGAGCGCGATCGGGAACGCGGGCGCCGTCTCGGCTGTCAAACCCGCCCCCTCGGCGACTGCATGGTCAAGCTACGGTTCATGCCCCAATATGTCAGCCATTTTCCACCCGCTCGCCAGTCGGCCATCCTGGTTGGGGTTCGCGACATCACCCACGATATCCGGGAATTCCGCTTCAAGCTCGACAGGCCGATCCGCTTCCTGGCAGGCCAATATGCTCTGCTCGACCTGCCGGGCGTGGGAGGTGGCCGTGCCTATTCCATGGCGAATACCGAAAACGACGCTGGCGAATGGCATTTTCAGATTCGGAGGGTGCCAAACGGTGTCGCGACAGGCGAGCTTTTCGACAGACTTTTGGTTGGTGACAAGGTCGGCGTCGATGGTCCTTACGGCATGGCTTATTTTCGTGAGGAGGCAGAACGCGACATCATCTGCCTTGCCGGGGGTTCAGGTCTTTCACCAATGATTTCGGTGTCGCGTGCCGCCGCCGCGTCGCCGCGTTTTGCCGGCCGTACCATCGATTTCATCTATGGCGGGCGCACGACGCAAGACATCTGCGGCGAGGACATGCTGGCCGAGTTGCCGCGCTTCGGCACCCATGTTCGCTATCATCCGGTGGTGTCTGCCGACAGTGATGACGGCTGGTCCGGTCATCGCGGCTTTGTGCACGAGGTGGCGGAGCGCCTGTTTTCCGATCGCATACGCGATTGCGAGATCTATTTCGCCGGCCCGCCCTTGATGGGGCAGGCCGTCCAGAAGATGCTGATTGACCTTGGCGTGCCATCGACCCAGGTTCATTTCGATCAGTTTTACTGAGACGGCACCACCAGATGCTGGGACATGCAATGAAGCTGCGACAGCTCGCCTACTTCGTAAAAGTCGTTGAAGTTGGCAATATCACCCGTGCTGCAGAACAGCTCAACCTTGCGCAGACCGCGCTCGGCATCCAGATCCGTAACCTCGAGGACAGCCTGCAGATCCAGCTGCTCGACCGCCATTCCCGCGGTGTGAGTGCGACGCCTGCCGGCAAGCTGCTCTATGAGCGGGCCATTGAGATCCTGCAGCGTATTGAGGAAACGCGGCGAGACCTGATCGCACTGGGAGGCGAAAAGGTCCGCATCCGCTTCGGTGCAACGCCCAGCACCCTAAAGCTGATCGGCACCGAGTTGCTGGTGGAGGCGACTGCCCAGTTGCCCAACATCGCTCTCGAAGTGGTGGAGGAACTGAGCTTCATGCTCATCGACGCGTTAGAGCGGGGCGAACTCGACTATGTGCTTGCCTATGACGTCGAGGACAATCCCGGCATCCGCCGCTTCGCCCTGCTCGAAGAGGATCTCCTGCATGTTTCGGCTCCCAACGGCGAACCGCAGACTGGTGACATCTCGTTCCGCCAGGCCGTTGCCGGCGACCTTGCCCTTGTCTCCAATCGCGACATCATCTGGAGGCGTGTACAGGAGACAGCGTCGCGGCTCTCAATCGACGTGAAGATCACCTATCAGGTGCAGTCCAACGAAGCGATCAAGGCCCTGGTGCTGCACGGGGTTGCCCAAAGCATCATGCCCTACGGGATCGTGGCTGAAGAAGTGAAGAAGGGCGAGATCATTGCCCGTCGCATTGTGCGGCCGGCGGTGAAACGGACCCTATACCTGGCGCATCCGAGCCATCGCGGCTTTGCCGACGAGAAGCCCTTCCTTGCCTTCATCGATCGCATGGTCGACCGGCTGACAACGGAAGTCGGGCTTTACGCCTATACGATCGACAAACTCATGCCGACCTAGCAAGCGGATTTTGTTTGAGCAAGCCTATAGGTTTTATCTTGGACATTCACTTCTTCGCGCTCGATGATCGGATCACATCGAAATAGAAGAACGGGACAGCGGCCGCGAGGAATCGTGTGTCAGGCGCTCCGTTCTCAGAAATGCCAGGGAGAAGATCCTGAGTTCGCAGCTACGTTTGTCGTTCGGTTGTTGGGATTACGACCGGATGCGCCCGCTTATGGACAAGACGATCGTTCCCGACGGCGTTGATCTCGTCTTCCTGAACATGCCGGTCGAGGAAACCTTTTTTCGCATGTTGCGCCATCGGGAATTCGACATTGCCGAGATGTCGCTTTCCTCCTACGTGATGTCGTGCTTTTCGGAAGCGCGGCCGTTCGTTGCCATTCCGGTCTTTCCGTCCCGCTATTTCCGTCATTCGTCGATTTACGTGAATGCGGAGGCGGGCATTCGGGAACCGCGCGATCTTCTCGGCAAGCGTGTTGGAACCCCGGAATATCAAATGACGGCCCCTGTCTGGATCCGGGGCATTCTTTCGGACGAGTATGGCGTCAAGGTCGATGATGTCACCTATTATGCCGGCGGAGAGGAGCAGCCAAACCGCCCCGAAAAGCTACCACTCGACTTGCCCGGCCATATCCGCGTGAACCGCCTGGGGCCGGACCAGACCCTGTCGGCGATGCTCAGGGACGGCGAGATCGATGCGCTCTACACCGCGCGCAAGCCCTCGTCCTATGATGGTCCATCGGGGAGAGTGCGGCGGCTCTTCGAAAACTTCGTCGAAGTCGAACGCGCCTATTTCCGCAAGACCAACATCTTTCCGATCATGCATACGATCGTCATTCGGCGGGAAATCTACGAGGCCAATCGCTGGATCGCGCAATCGCTCTACAAGGCCTTTGTTGAGGCGCAGCGACGCGTCTACAGCGAGCTTCAGGAAACCGCTGCCCTGAAAGTCATGCTGCCCTGGCTCAGTGCCCATGTGGAGGATGCGAGGCAGCTGATGGGAGATGACTACTGGAGTTATGGCTTCCAGCAGAACCGGGAAACGCTCGATACTTTTCTCCGCTACTCTTACGAGCAGGGGCTGTCGAAACGGAGGCTGTCCGCGAAGGAAATCTTCGCGCCGGAAACGATGGAAAGCTTCGTCATCTGAGGGCCAACCGAGGCATAATCCGCAAGGCAGGGTCGCCTAGGGCATAGCTGTTTAATTACAAGCGCCTAGCGGTGATCTGGGGCCTTGCTAGCCTGCCATGCACCTGGCGCATGGCAGGCCTGTTTGCGCTGCTCTTCTCTTTGGTGCACTGCAGCATTATATGCTGTGCATATGCAACGGAGAGGTGAGAGATGACGACGTTGGTGGCGCGCTACGCAGATACGAACTGGATCAGCAGCATGTTCGGTGGTCTCAAGAACGGCATGAGCCTGTTCAGCGCCGCCCAGGAATGCGCCGCTGCGACGCGCGAGCGCCGCAGCCCCTCGACGGGCGCGCTCCAGACGCTCGGCATTGACGAAACCGCTTTCCGGCGGGCGATCAAGCGTCGCTGAGCGACTTGCTTCTTCCTCAACCTTCTTCGGAAGGCCTGAGGCACGAATGGCAAAAGGCCGCCTCGATGAGGCGGCCTTTTGTTTTGTCGGCGCAGCGAAGGTGCTGCCGAGGCAGAGAGGCAAGTCTATTCAGATCATGCCCGCCAGCAGGCCGACGCCCGTCAGCGCCATGGCGCCACCACCAAAGCGCATCGCGGTGGCCGAATTGGCGCCCGCGCGGCCGATGGTGAGACCGAGGCCGAGACCGATGCCATGCAGAAGCGCGGTTGCTGCCATGAAGCCAACAGCGTACTGCAGGCCAGACGAATCGAGCGGCATTTCGGTGCCATGGGCATAGCCATGGAAGACAGCAAACAGGCTGACGATTCCCATGGCCGCTACGGTCGGCGGGTTCCACCGTAGTGCGACGGCAAGGCCGAGCACGATGACGGATGCGGCAATGCCGGTTTCAACGAACGGGACGTTTACGTTTTCCATCCCGAGAAGGCCGCCGATGGCCATCATCACGACGAAGCTGGCCGGAACCAGCCAGAGCGCACGGCCACCGAGGACAGTGGCGAACATGCCAACCGCCACCATGGCCAGGACGTGGTCAAGACCAGCGATCGGGTGCATGAAGCCGTGGGCAAGGCCGTCCGCCGGACCGGCACCCGTGTGGGCATAGGCGACAGCCGGAAGAGATGCGGCGGCCAAGGCCAGCAGACCCCTGATTGTTGCTTTCATTTCTCGAATCCCTTGATGTTTTCGAACGACTCTGCAGATGCCGTCCGCTCGCTACCGGCGCGGATTGTCTAAGGGGCTAACCTGCTGAGATCGAAAATCAACCATCCCAGCAGGAAAGTAAATTTTAATCTCTTTACCCGCGCATTAAGTTTTTCTACGGTTTGGCTATGAAAAACATCACTTTTCGCCAGCTGAAGTCTATCCGTGCGATCGAGAAGCACGAGAAGGTCGTCGGCGCCGCGAAAGTGCTCGGATTAACGGCGCCGGCAGTGACCCTGCAACTCAAGCAGATCGAGGCGGAAGCGGGTGTTCCTCTGTTCGACAGAACGGCGCATGGCATGTTTCCGACTGAAGCCGGCCATGCGGTTCTCAGCGCTGCACGGGACATCGAGCAGCGGCTGGCTCAACTCCAAGAAGAGCTCGATGCTTTCAAGGGCGTGAAGCGCGGCCGAATTGCCGTCGGCGCTGTCTCGACGGTGAAGTATTTCGCCCAGCCGATGGTGGCCGCCTTTGCGGCCGCCTACCCGGACATCGATTTGGAGCTTTTCATTGACAGGCGGGCCGAGACTGTCGAACGCCTGCGCAGCAGGATGATCGATGTCGCTCTGCTCGGCCGACCTCCACGGGAATTTTCGGTTCGCGCCGCGATCTTCGGGCAACATTCGCTTGTCGCCGTGAGTGCCCGGCACCACCCGCTGGTTGGTAGATATGCAATCTCCAAGGCGGAGATCGCGCGCGAACACTTCTATCTGCGCAACCCCGATTCCGGCACGCGCGTTTTCTTCGACCGGTTCATGAGCGAAATTCCCGGACGCGCGGATGGTCCGAACACCGAGATGGAATCGATCGATGATATCAAGCAAGCGATCCTGTCCGACAATGGTGTCGCATTTCTCGCGGTTCACAGCGTGGCCGCCGAGGTACAGGCTGGCAAGCTAGCTATTCTGGATGTCGTGGGCCTGCCGATTCGCCGGCAATGGTTTGCCGTCAGCCGTACGGATCGCGCGATCACGCCGCTGATTGCAGCGTTCGAGAGTTTCCTCTCCAGCGAAGGCAAGAAGTTTCTGCCGGATTTTGTCGGTTTGGATGACGCGCCCGCCTGAGGCGGACGCGTCACTGTTCGATCAGGCGGTGCCTGCGACCTTGTTCAGGAACTCGATCACCCGGGCATTGGTGGCGGGCTCCGTCTGGGCTGAAACCGGGACATCCCAATATTCCGAGCCAGGTATGCATTCCTGCAGATAGCGTGCTGCCGATGTAGCGTGGGACGCGTCGGCGCCTGGCACGATCAAGGTTGGAATGTTGAGACGCAGCAGTTCCTCCGGTTCGGCACAGGGCGACGTGTCGCGATCCAGAAGGCTCCGGACCATGCCTGCCAAGATTAGCTTGTACTGCTCGAGGTTCTGCTTCGCATAGCGTTCCGCAAATTCGGGATCGGTTCGCAGGACCGAAACCCATGGGCCGACGCGCGCGTCCTTGCCGAAGGCACTGCCAGGCTTTCTGGCAAGATCAACGACAGCTTCGAGTCCGCTTTGGTGAACAAAGGCCAGATGCTCGGCAAAGCGCTGGTGCCCGTTGATCCGGTATTTGGCGCCGCCGACGGGCCAGAAAAGCACCATGCCGGCAGTTGCTTGCGGGTACGCGACGCCGAAGGCAGCGGCGACAGTGCACCCCATGCAACCGCCCATGATGGTGGCCTTTTCGATTTTGAGCGCGTCGAGCATACCCTTGGCGTGGTGAGCATAGTCGACCCATTGCAGGGGCTCGACGCGGCCGCCGGTCCTGCCGGTATCGCGGCGGTCAAAGACGATGCAGGTATAGTTCTTCGAGAGATTGTCGAGGAACTTCACTTGCGAATAAATGCCCTGGGTTCGCCATTTTTCCACGTCGGCATCGAAGCCGCCGGGCGCGCACATCAGAATGGCAGGGCCGGAGCCGATCACCTCGTAATAGGTGTCGATTCCATTGATGACAACATTTGCCAAGGTTCATCTCCTGGAATGGATGCCCGGACCGCAAGGCGGCCGCTGGCTTGAGTGGAGTCAGGTGCCTTCGCAGCCAAGACGCTGGAGTGTTTCGTCGACCCAGAGCTTCGGATCGAGCTTTCCGGCCAGGGTATTGGCCACGGTCTTGGATTCGGTCGCGTGCTTTTTGGCAGCGACCTCGTATAGGGCTTCGGTCTGGTCGTAGGGGACGCAGAGTAGGCCATCATCGTCGCCGATGATGAGGTCTCCCGGTTCGATCACCATGCCGCCCAGCGAGATCGGCACGTTGATCTCGCCTGGACCGTCCTTATAGGGGCCGCGATGGGTCACGCCTGCGGCGAATACAGGAAAGGTATTGGTGCGGATCCAGCCATAGTCACGCACGGCGCCGTTGATGACGACGCCGACGACGCCGATGGCGCGGGCGTGCGACAGCATCATTTCCCCGACCAAGGCGTTGGAAAGATCGCCACCGGCATCAACGACGATGACGTCGCCCGGTTCCGCCATCTTGAGGGCCTTGTGAATCATCAGATTGTCACCAGGACGGGTCCGGACCGTGAAGGCTGCGCCGGCCATGGCGCCACCGGCATGGAGCGGGCGGAGCGCAGGGCCGCCGGCGCTCAGGCGGTTCATGGCGTCGCTGACGCAAGCCACCGGGACATCTAGGAAGCGCTTGGCTGTTTCGGCGGTCACCTTGCGGTGGCGCGGAAGGATTCTGAATCCGATGGACACGATCGTTGCTCCCATTCTTGCGTTGGCGGAGTGACGACGCGGGCGCCGATGGGTGCATGGATCGCGTCGATGGGATCAGGTTCCGGGCGGGATGGTCCCGCCCGGAAGAGGTCTATGGCCTGGGGTTTATTCCCAGGGCATCAGCGAGGCGTGGATCACGTCCGGCACGCCCTTGCCGCCCACCGACTCGATGGCCAGCGCGGCGTCCTTGAGGCCGAATTTGTGGGTGGTGATCATGTCCAGCGGGAATCGGTTGGAGGCGATCTGCTGCAGTGCCAGTTCGCAGGCCTCGTAGCTGTGGCCGCGGGCGCTCTTCATGGTAATGGCCTTGACGGTCATCTTTTCGAGCGGGAAGTTCGGGAATTCCTTGAGTTCGCCCTGAACCAGGATGGTTCCGGCCTTGCGCTTGAGAGCTTCGATGCCCAGCGTGATCGGAATGGTGCCGGCGCCGGCGGTGCAATCGAGCGAAACGTCGACGCCCTTGCCGCCGGTAATTTCCATGATGCGTGCCAGCGGGTCTTCCTTGGTCACGTCGATGACGTAGTCGGCGCCCAGCTTCTTGGCCACTTCCAGGCGGGCAGTGTCCTTGCCGGTGCCGGTGACGATGATGAGGGAAGCACCGGCTTGCTTACAGATCACGGTCTGGGACAGGCCCTGCTGGCCCGGACCCTGGATCAGCACGGTCGAGTTATAGCCGACGCCCGAGTCGAACAGTGACCATTCGATGCCATTCGCCATCGGGGTAACGAGACCGGCCAGTTCGGGCGAAACGCCCTTGGGCACGTGGTGGACCACGGCGTTCCAGGGCAGGTAGACGTACTGGGCAAAGCCGCCCCAGAGATGGGGAGCCCGTTCGGCCGAGGTGTAGCCGTACCGGATGCCCTCGGGGTTCTTGCGCCAGTCAGTGTTCTCGCAGTGGCGGTACTGGCCACGGTGGCACCATTCGCACTTGCCGCACATGACATAGTGCTCGACGAAGACGAGATCGCCTTCCTTGAAGCCTTTGCGGCGGGTGAATTCGCGGCCGGCCTTGGCGATGTAACCGATGTTTTCATGACCCATGATGGTGGGGGCGTTGTTCGGCGGCGTCTTGAACAGCTTGACGTCGGTGCCGCAGATGCCGGCCACTTCCATCTTCAGCAACGCTCCGTCCTCCGGAATGTCCGGCATCGGAAATTCCCGGATTTCCATCTTGCTGGGGCCGGTGCGGACTGCCGCGAGAACCTGTTGCGTCATCTCTTTATCCTTTCGAGTGCTGGCCGTCAGTGCGCATGCCCGGCATGCCGTTTCCGCCCGGTTGGTTTTTCCGAATTGGTTTTTGACAGGCCGGATGGCGGCCCTTTAAGTACCGGTGCGCTGCTGACCGCGCTGCCGGCAGTGGAGAACCGAAACCATGTTGAAATCCGTTGCCGCCCGTTCCGAATCTCTCGTCGCCACCCGCCAGGTGAAGGCTTGGACGCGCGCGCGGTTTTCGCTGGAGGAAGACGTGGTCGTCATGGTTTCCGAGCTGGCCTGCGGCATGCCCGGATGCCCGCCGCTGGAAACCATCGTCGCATTCTGGACCGCGCCCGACCGCCGCCACCAGTTCAAGGTCTTCAAGCGCGTCGCCGAGGTCGTGGAAGATGACCTGCCGCCCTACTGGATGAAGGACGCGATCATCTCCGACGGCGACACGTCCTGCTGTTGAAGCGGTGGACGCGGCGGCCATTGCTAGTGTCCCGCCCGGCCGGGGCGGCCGCGCCTGGCAAGTTGTGCATCAAGCCGCGGATAGACGCGCCGCGCATTGCCCTCGAAGATCTTGTAGCGGCTCTCTTCGCCGAGCGTCGTCAACTGGTCGACGTAGCGCTTGGTGTCGTCATAATGGTGGCCGGTCTCCGGATCGATGCCCTTGACCGCACCGAGCATTTCGGAGGCGAACAGGATGTTGTCGACCGGAATGACCTTCGCCATCAGCTCGATGCCGGGATAGTGGTAAACGCAGGTGTCGAAGAAAACGTTGTTGAGCAGGTGCTCGGTGAGCAGCGGCTTCTTCATTTCCTGCGCCAGGCCACGATAGCGGCCCCAATGGAAGGGAACGGCGCCGCCGCCGTGCGGGATCACGAATTTCAGCGTCGGGAAATCCTTGAACAGATCGCCTTGGATCAGTTGCATGAAGGCTGTCGTGTCACCATTGATGTAGTGCGCGCCCGTGTGATGGAAGCAGGGATTGCACGACGACGTGACATGGATCATCGCCGGCACGTCGAGCTCGCAGAGCTTTTCGTAAAGCGGATACCATTGCCTGTCGGTGAGCGGCGGATCGGTCCAGTAGCCGCCCGACGGATCGGGGTTGAGATTGACGCCGACGAAGCCGAGCTCGTTGACGATGCGCTCGAGCTCGGGGATGCAGTTTTTCGGGGGCGCGCCGGGGTGCTGCGGCAGCTGCCCGACGGCAGCGAAATTGTCCGGTAGCAGATTGCAGATGCGGTGGATCAGGTCGTTGGACATGGCCGACCACTGCATGCTGACGGCTTCCGTGCCGACGTGATGGGCCATGCCGGCGGCACGTGGTGAGAAGATCGTGAGATCGCTACCGCGTTCCTTCTGAAACGCCAGCTGCGGCTCGACGGATTTCAGAAGCATTTCGTCGGTGATGCCGAGATCGGTGGTAAGCGGCCGACGCATCGGGTCGGCGAGACCGGCAAGCTGCTTGTCGCGGAACTGGTGTAGCGCCTGTGGCTCTGTGGTGTAGTGCCCGTGAATGTCGATGATCATGACGGTATCCTTGATAGCCATTGCTCGCGCGGTGAGGCCGGGTGAGCAGGCGTTCAGAACGCGGGGTAGAGTTCCTTCGCGTCGTAGACGCGCGGCGTGATGCGCTGCTCGGCCGAATAGGCGAAAGCGAGTTGCAGCGAGGCCTTGTTTTCTTCGAACCCGTAGGCCGGCGGCGGCGTGGCGCCATCCTCGATGGCAATGCGGCGCGCCTCTTCGAACATCTCCATTAGTTCGCCCGCCAGCCAGGGGTGGGCCTCGATCAGCGCGGATCTGACGGTGAGGGTGTGGTTGATCGGCACGATGCCGGTGCGGGCAATCCAGGCCTCGGCGGTCGCCTGCGCCTCCGGGATCACGGTGCGGATGCCGGACGGATCGACCTCGCGCTCTCCCATGATCGCGGAAAGCGCGCCCGACAGCATCAGCGGCCGCAGCGCCAATTCGCTCCGGTTGCGCTCGGTGTTCGAGGGATCCTCGTACTCGCTGAGATGGGCATCTTCTATCGTGATCCAGGTGATGCCGTCGAGATCGATGCCGTACTCGTGCTGGAGGAAGCCCCGCACCCACACGCCTGAGGTCTGGGCATAGGCTCGCACGCCGACCTTCGTTCCCGCGAGGTCACGCGGACCTTTTACGCACGAATCGGCGGGGCAGACGAGGTTGGTGTGGGGCAGCCTGCTCCAGAGCGGAACGGGCAGCCCGGTGATCGGCTTGCCGTAGTGATGGGCCAGCAGGTGGGTGACGATCGCCATCTCCGAGATGTCGAGATCGCCGCCACGAACCATGGTGCGGAACGCCTTGGGAAGCGGCTCGAACTCCTCGAACACCATCTCGACACGGCTCGAGCGAACGCGCCCGTCCTTCAATGCCTTGACGTGATCGTGCTTTCCGAGTGCCGTCTTCAGCACCAAGGGCTGCGCCATCCTCAATTCCTCCGGGAGTGCCATGTTCCTTTATGCGGAACATCGTTCTTTTTTAGTATCATACTGTGAATCGGCATGCGGTCAATCGCGCCGCGCCAAATTTGTCCGTTGTTATCAAATGCCCGGGCGGATCTGCTGGTCGCCGCCACACGCCGGGCTCAGATCTGGCCAGCTACGCTGAGAGCAAAATGAATGGCACCGGCAGCGGCCAGCAGCGGATAGGGACCGAGATTGGTTCGCAGGAGGATCGCGCCGGCCACAAGGGCGGTCGCGATCTCGATTGGCGTGAATTGGGCCGAACGACCGACAGCGAAGACGCCGGCGAAGATCAGCCCGACGGCGACCGGAGCAAGGCCTGTCTCTGCGGCGATCGCCCAGGGGCGGCCGCGATGGCGTTGCCAGTAGCTGCCGACGGCGCAGATCAGGATGGAAGACGGCACGAAGATTGCAAGCGTCGCCAGCACTGCGCCCAAGAGGCCGCTCACCTCCCAGCCGATGAGTGAGACGATCATCGTGCCGGGGCCGGGGGCTGCTCGCGATATGGCGTAGAGGTCGGTGAATTGCGCGCCGGTCAACATGTGGTGTGCGTAGACGGTCTGGTGCTGAAGGCTGGCTATGATCGTCTGGCCACCGCCGAAAGAGACGAGCGAGAGCGGGATGCACAGCATAATCAGGTTGAAGAGCTTGCCGTCATCCACGGTTCTTTTTCCTTTCAAGCCAGAGGGCAGCAGCGACGCTGAGGGGAATGGCGCCGACGACCACCAGCACGAGAGGCCAGCGCAGTACGCCGACAGTCAGAAACACCCCGACCGCAATGCCGATCGGCAGCACCTGCGCCTTCAGTCGCCGCGCCGTCTTGATGCCCATGGTCAGGCTGGACGCGATGCCGACGCAGGCGAGCCCGCGCAGCACCGCTTGCGCTTCCGGATAGGAGCGTAGCTGCTGGTAGGTGAAGCTTAGGGCCAGAATGGCGAGGAAGGCGGGCATGATCATGCCGAAGAGCGCGACCGCCGCTCCCCGCAGGCCCGCCAGCTTCAGGCCGATATAGACGGCGAGATTGACCGGATTGGCGCCGGGCATGATCTGCGCGATCGTCAGCGTCTGGAGGAATTCGTTGTCTGTCAGCCAACGCCGCCGCTCGACGATCTCGCGGTGCGTCCAGCCGGTCATCCCGCCGCCGAACGAGGATGCTCCGAGTCGCAGAAAGGACATGAGGAGGTCGAGTACCGCGACCGGCTGGATCTCAACGGCTTCGCTTTTGTCGACGGGTTGGTCCATCTCTCCTCCCAGCGGCGCGGCCCTGCCGCCCACGGGCCGGGCAGTGCAGCAGGCGCGACCACGGTCGGAAAGGTGTGAAATCCGCTGCGCTGCGCGACGGGGCAGATGCTATGGGGCAAGCGTTCGCGAAGTCCACGCCATTTCGGCTTAGGCCCAAAGTAAGAAAAACTTAATCCGCCGCCTTCGCTCGCCGGAGCTGCAAGTCAGGCGAAGCGTGATCAGAATTCCGATAGGCCGCAAAGTCGGACGAGTCCGGATTTCCTCGTTCGTGGTCGCTATCAACGAACATTAGCTCTTTCAAAGGGATAGCTACCTATCTGGCAGTGTGCCCGGATAGCGCCCCGGTTGCCTCGAAGCCGCTGTCCGCGCGAAAACCGCTGGACTAAGCATAATTTTTTGCTTTGGACAAAGATTGAGTAGGTAGCGCTAATTGACGAAAGCGATAGGCAGGGAGCCGACGCAAAGTGATGGCAGTCACCCAGCTTGCGGGAGGGTATTGCAAGCGATTGCCTGACGGGCGTTGCCATTTTGAGGGTGGCATCTCCGTCTTACGGGAGGATTGGAAGCAGAAATGATCGAGACTATGTTCGGGGCGCTCTTCACTCTTGTGAGCACGCCCCACATCATGGGTCTTATGCTGATTGCGGTCGTTTTCGGCCTGCTCGTCGGCGTGACACCTGGCATTGGCGGAAAACTCTCCATCGCCATGGCAATTCCGTTCGTCTATGGCATGGACATGGTGGCCGGCGCGGTCTTCCTTCTGACCATGCACGCCGTCAACGGCACCAGCGGTCAGATATCTAGTATCATGTTCGGCATTCCGGGCGACGGCGATGACGCCGCAACGACCTTGGACGGCTATCCCCTTGCCAAGCAGGGACAAGCGGCGCGGGCGCTCGGCGCAAGTATCACGGCGTCAGGCGTCGGCGGCATCATCGGCGCTGTCGTGTTCGCGGTTATGATTCCCGTGCTCGAACCGGTCATCCTGATGTTTAGCCCGGCCGAATTCTTCCTGATCGCCCTTCTTGGCATCAGCTTCATCGCCTTCCTTGCAAGCGGCAGCAAGATCGTGAAGGGACTTATCGTCGGCTTCTACGGCCTGATGCTGTCGACGGTCGGTATGGACCCGATCACCGGCACGCCGCGCTACTCGGGCGACATGCTGTTCCTGTGGGACGGCGTCAGTCTCGTCACGGCCGTCCTCGCCATGTTCGCCGTGCCGGAAATGCTGTCGCTCGCCACCAAGGGCGGCGCGATTTCGGCAGTGCCCATGGACAAGGCCTTCTCCTACCGGCAGCTTTTTTCCGGCGTCATGGAAGTTCCGCGCCATTGGTGGCTGGTGATCCGCACGTCGGTCATTGGGGCGATTATCGGCATGATCCCCGGCCTCGGCGGCTCGACAGCGGCCTGGCTCTGCTACGGCCACGCCGTGCAAAGCTCGAAGACGCCGGAGCGGTTCGGCAAGGGCGCAATCGAAGGCGTGATTGCGCCGGAAACCGCCAGCAACGGCAAGGAAGGCGGCTCGCTGCTTCCGACTCTGTTCTTTGGCATTCCCGGCAGTTCCGGCATGGCGGTGCTGCTCGGCGCCTTCCTCATCCTCGGCATCCAGCCGGGCGCGATGATGGTGACCAAGCATCTCGACCTCGTCTGGACCCTGATCTGGGCGCTCGTGGTTGGCAACCTGATCGCCGTCGGCATTCTTTTGTTTGCCTGTCGTTGGATCGCGGCGCTGACATTCGTGAATGGCCGTATGCTTGCCCCGTTCATCCTGATCTTCGTGACGATCGGCTGTTTCGTCAGTGACGTACAGTGGCAAAACCTGGTGGTCCTCGTTCTCTTCAGCGCGATCGGCTATGGCTTCCAGCGCGCCGGCTGGCCCCGCTCGCCCTTCGTGATCGGTCTGGTCCTTGGCGGACAGGCGGAAGCCTCGCTTCATCAGGCACTGCAGCTGTGGGGTTACGCCTTCTTCCTGCGCCCGATGTCGCTCGTCCTGATCAGCATGATCGTCGCCCTGATGGCCTATGCCGTCTACCGTAACTTCCGGCCGGGCAAGTCCCTTCCGAGTGTGGAGGTCAACTCGTGAGACACTTTTCCTTCAGTACATGGCTGACCGTCGTCATGCTGGTCGTCTTCACCGTGATGGTGGGCCTGTCGATGGAGTTCCCGGCAAAGGCACGCTTCATGCCGTTGATCGTGGGCGTTCCGGCCATCGCGCTCTGCCTCTTGCAGATCGCTATCGATCTTTTCCATTCGCCCAAGAGCGCATTCCATGGCGCCCCACGTGCAGGGATCGCCTATGATATCCCCGGTGCGGAGCCCGAACTGCCCGAGTTCGGCCCTCACACTGTGCCTCAGGAAATCACGATGTGGAGCTACTTCGTCGGCTTCGTGGCAGGTATCCTCGCCTTCGGCTACTACGTGAGTGCACCGATCCTGCTCTTGATGTTCCTGCGCCGGGAAGCTGGGGCCTCGTGGAGGATGACCCTCTCCCTCGCCATCGGTGCAACAGTCGTCCTCTACTTAATGTTCGGCACGCTGCTCCGTATCCAGTTGTTCCCTGGCTTCTTGACGTCGTGGCTTCTCAAATCGATCGGCCTCGGCGTGGCCTGAGCCATTAGCGAAGATCAGGCGTCCTGGAAAAGGGGCGCCGGCAAAACCGAAACGAAAGCATGCAGGCACAGGTTGGTCCGACCGACCGTGAAGGCTGCTTCTTGCCCGAAAAACCGGGCGCGCCGCCTGATGGGGCGGCGGTGCAAACGGGGAAGATGACCATGAACAGGAATGAATGGATCTCGGCATTCGCGCTTTCGGCGGCGCTTGCAGTTGCCGGGTCAGGGATGGCCCGGGCCGAGGACGGCGCGGCTTTCTTCAAGGATAAGACCGTCACCTATATCGTCGCGACAGCGCCAGGCGGCGTCTACGACACCAATGGCCGGCTGGTGGCGCAATACATGCAGAAGTACCTTCCCGGCTCGACCTTCGTGGTCCAGAACATGCCGGGCGCTGGCCACCTGATCGGCACCAACTACATCTATGCCTCCGAGCCGGACGGCCTGACCTTCGGCACGTTCAACACTGGCCTCATCTACGGCCAGCTCAGTGGCGATGCGAACATCAGATTTGACCTCACGAAGATGTCATGGATTGGCAAAGTGGCTTCCGATCCGCGGGTCATCATCGTAACCAAGGACTCGGGCATCGAAAGCTTCGAACAGCTTCGCAAGCTGGAGCAGCCGATCAAGTTTGCCACAGCCGGAAAAGGTAGCGCTTCGATGATCGAGGCGACGCTGTTCGTCAAGGCGCTGAAGCTGCCGATCCAGGTCGTCTCAGGCTACAACGGCAATGAAGACCAACTCGCCATGATGCGCGGCGAGGTACAGGGTGTGATCGGCTCGCGCTCCGAATTCCAGCAGTTCGTTGACGAGGGTAAGGGCCGCTTCCTTGCCCAGGTCGGTGGCAAGGATACGGACGTACCGCAGCTCTCCTCGATGATCGAGGGCGATACGGCGCGCCAGATCGTGGCCTTGATCGAGTCCCAGAGCGGGATTTCCCGGCTTACTGCCGGACCGACGGGCATACCTGAGGAGCGCCTCCAGACGCTCCGCGATGCCTATTCCAAGGCGGTTTCCGACCCCGAATTCATCGAAAAGGCCCGCACGCTGGGCCTGCCGGTCGATCCGCTGGTCGGCATCGATGTCGGTGCCCGGGTCGGCAAGGCGCTCGACCAGCAGCCGGATACTATCGAGGCTTTGAAGGAAGCCTTGAGCGAGAACTGAGCCGTTTTTCACCAAGACTACAACAGGGAGGGAACCCAATGAGCATGCATTTCATCCGCAAGGCCATTTTCGGTGCTGCGACAATCACCGCCATGGCGGCAACGCCGGCACTGGCGCAGGAGGGCGCCGAATTCTTCAAGGGCAAGACGGTCAACTATATCGTCGCCACGGCCCCGGGCGGAGGCTACGATACCAATGCCCGCGTGGTCGCCCAGTTCATGCAGAAATATCTGCCGGGCTCCACCTTCGTGGTTCAGAACATGCCGGGCGCTGGCCACCTGATCGGCACTAACTACGTTTACGCCTCCGAGGCGGACGGCCTGACCTTCGGCACTTTCAATACCGGCCTCATCTACGGGCAGCTGGCAGGCGATCCGGGCATCAAGTTCGACCTCGGCAAAATGTCGTGGATCGGCAAGGTTGCCGCCGACCCGCGCGTCCTGGTCGTCACGAAGGAATCGGGCATTGAAAGCTACGAGCAGTTGAAGAATGCCAAGGAGCCGGTGAAGTTCGCCTCCGCCGGGGTCGGCAGCGCCTCCACCGTCGAGACGACCATGCTCGTCAAGGCGCTGGGTCTGCCCGTCGAGATCATCTCGGGTTACAACGGCAGTGACGACCAACTCGCCATGCGCCGCGGCGAAGTGCAGGGCATCATCGCCTCGCGCTCGTCCTTCCAGCAGTTCGTCGACGAAGGCCATGCGAAAATCATCGCCCAGATCGGCGGCTCCGAAACAGACGTGCCGCAGCTTGCTTCGCTGGTCGGGGATGCCGAAGCGCAGAAAGTGATTGCGCTTGTCGCGTCGCAGAGCAACATCTCCCGTCTGACGGCGGGGCCGGCCGGCATTCCTGAAGATCGCCTCAACGCGCTGCGCGAGGCCTATGCCAAGGCGGTCGCCGATCCGGAATTCCTGGAAAAGGCCAAGTCACTGGGCCTGCCAGTGGATCCGAAGATCGGCGACGACGTCGCCACCGTGATCAAGGCTGCGCTCGACCAGTCGCCGGAAATCGTCAACATCCTGAAAGAAACGCTGAAGAAAGATTGATCCCGACCCACGGAGCGGGCTGCCATGCGGCCCGCTCCTGTCGATCTGCCAGAAGGTAGCCGTGCTGACTTGCATGAACAATGCGGCCGGCCGGCTTCGATATTGTGAGGTGAGAATGCGGATTGCAGTTATCGGTGCCGGCGATATGGGGCTCGCCATGGGCGGCCACATACACCGCGGGGGCTTTGAGGTTTCGGCCTTCGACATCAGCGCGGAAAGGCTTCGGCTGGCGAGCGAACAAGGCCTCGAGGCGAAGGAGAGCCTGGCGGACGCCGCGCGTTCGGCGGACATTTTCCTTCTCGTCGTCGCCACCGATCAACAGGTCGTCGATGTCTGCGAGGGGCTTTCGGATGCCGCCGGCGCAACGATCGTGGTGGCCGCGACCATAAGCCCGGAGACCATGCTGGCCTTGAAGCCGCGCCTTGAGGAAAGGGGGCAGCATCTCGTCGATGCTCCTGTGGTCTATGGGGCCTCCGGTGCGCGGGAAGGGAAGCTTCTGTCGCTCTGCGGCGGCGCTACCGAAGATGTCGAACGGGTGCGCGCAGCGCTGGATTGCTACAGCCGCGATGTCGTGCACGTGGGGCCGATCGGAGCCGGGCAGATCGCCAAGTCCTGCAACAACCTCCTGCACTGGATTCACTGTGTCGCGAATTTCGAGACATTGCTGATCGCCAAGCGATATGGGCTTGATGCACAACGTATGCGCGAGATCCTGCTTGCTTGCCCCGGCACGAACGGCACGCTCGCCCGCTGGGACACCACGCGGTTCACCTGGCAGGAGAAGGACATGGACGTGACCATGGATCTCGCCCAGAAGGCGGGGCTGATGCTGCCCCTGTCCGGGCAGGTGGATCAGATCATCAAGACCATGAAAGCGGCAGACGTGAAAGAGCTGCTCTACGGCACGGAGGCGACCTATCTCGGCCGCACGGTGCGACCGCTCCAGGCGAGCGAAGGCGGTCTCGTCTAATGCATGGCTTCCGAACGGGTGACCTCGTCGGGATATAAGCGAACCATAACAACGACCTAATGAAGGTCGTGTGAATCTTTTCCACGCGGTTCGTTTTAGGCTGGGGCACTTCGCGGCCTCCGGGTCTTCCTTTTGGGAAAATGCCTTTTCCGAAAAGGCCCTACCGGTACCTGACCCTAGCGCCCATAGTCCGGCTGCTTGTCGAGCCGAAAGAACACAACGAAAGTGAATGAGATGACCAGCACTCCCAGCAAATCACCTCTCGATGGTGATACGGCGGTGACGCCTGATCCAGAAAACCGGAAGTTCCTTGTCGATCCCTACAAGGATTGGTCGAAGAACGAAGGCATTCCGATCCATCTCGACCTCGGCCACGATCTGCTCGCCCTGGAAACCGGCGAATGGGACCGCTACGAAGCGCGCGGCTGTTTCGCCCACACCCATGGCATGGGCGATTTCATGGCGAACTACGTCATCGAAGTCCTGCCCGGCAAGAAGACGCGGCCCGTCAAGCACCTCTATGAAGCATTCTTCTACGTGCTGTCCGGCTATGGCTCGACGACGGTCTGGCTGCCGAGCGGGGAGGTCCGCACCTTTGAATGGGGGCCGAAGGCGTTGTTCGCCATCCCGCTCAATTGCCGCTACCAGTTCAACAACGGCTCCGGCATCGAGACGGTGCGCCTTTCCTGCACCAACAACGCGCCGCTGACCATCAATCTCTACCACAACCTCGATTTTGTCTTTGCCAATGACTTCGTCTTCCAGGACCGCATCGGCGGCGCGAAGCACTTCGACGGCGACGGCTCGCTCTATTCCTATGGCCTGGAATCGGCCCGCAAGGTTCAGAACATCTGGGAGACGAATTTCGTCCACGACCTGACGAGCTTCAAACTCTATGAGTTCGAAGGTCGCGGCAAGGGTTCGCTCAATGTCAACTTCGTGCTCGCCGACGGCACCATGCACTCGCACGTGTCGCAAATGCCGGTCGGCCGCTACAAGAAGGCCCACCGCCACGCTGCCGGCACCCACGTTCACGCGGTCGATGGCGAAGGCTACTCGCTGATGTGGTACGAGGGCGATTCCGAATTCAAGGAAATCCCTTGGCGGCACGGCTTCATGTACACGCCGCCTTTCTGGATGTATCACCAGCACTTCAACACCTGCGACAAGCCGGCCCGTTACGTGGCCTGCAGCCTGGGCAGCCGCCGATATCCGTTCATCTCACTGCGTCGCAAGAGTGCGGAAGGTGGTGGGGCGACCTCGGTGAAGGACGGTGGTCGCCAGATCGAGTATGAGGATCAGGATCCGCGCGTTCACCGCAAGTTTCTTGAGGAACTGCAGAAAACTGGCGTTCCGTCGGCCATGGGCGATCTCTTCAACGAAGAAGCGGTCATGGCCCTGCCGAAGGAGAGCTTGACGGGGGTCATCAAGACACCAATCCTCGCAGGTCCCGCAAACTGAGCGGTTGCCCGACCGGAATACCAATGGAGGGGAGAGGTCCGTGCACGATCTCGATTTCGAACACGAACACGAAAACCTGTCGGACAGCGACCGTCAGGAGATTTCCGATTGGCTGTGGAAGCAAGAAACGGTCGAACTCCTGACCGTCGGCATCGATATCGGCAGCTCCACCTCCCACCTGCTCTTCGCTCGTGTCGTATTGCGCCGGGAGACGGAGGACCTTTCTAGCAGTTTCGTGGTGATTGATCGCCAGATCGCCTGGCGATCTCCCATCCTCCTGACGCCTTTCCTGCCCGACGGCACGATCGATGTGCATGAGCTGCGCCATTTCTTCCTGCATTGCTACGAGGACGCAGGCTACCGTCGCAGCGACATCGACACGGGCGCGGTGATCCTGACGGGCGAGGCGATCAAGAAGAAGAACGCGCGCGCGATTGACGAGATCTTCGCAAGTGAATCCGGCCGCTTCGTCTGTGCCACGGCCGGGCACAAGCTGGAGTGCATGCTGGCTGCCCACGGGTCCGGGGCGACAGCGCTTTCGAAGAAGCGGGGCGCCTGCGGGCTCCATGTCGATATCGGCGGCGGCACGACCAAGCTTGCGCTGATTGACAATGGCGAGATCGTTGGCGTCGCAGCCTTTGCTGTCGGCGGCAGGCTCGTTGCACAGGACAAGCAGGGCATTTGGTCGCGACTGGACGATTCTGCCCGCATGGTTGCAGAAGAACTCGGCCTTGGTACTGATCCGCGTGCGATGGCGGATCCGAGCAATCGAGCGGCGATCGCTCGGCGTCTGGCCGCACTGGCCGTGGACGAAATTCTGGGAGGACCACTCGACGATCTTGGCCAGCGCTTGCTTCTCACTGAGCCGCTCGACCGGCACGTCGAGCCGAGCTATCTCACCTTCTCCGGCGGCGTTTCGGAGTACATCTTCGGCTACGAAGAGAAAGATCATGGCGATATCGCGCGTCTGCTCGCCGACGAAATCGTCGCTCAACTGACACCGCGCATCGGCATCCCGATCGTCGATGCCGGCCAACGCATCCGGGCAACTGTCATTGGAGCCTCGCAATTCACCGTGCAGGTGAGCGGGAAGACGCTTTACATGAACGGGGCCGATATCCTGCCGCGGCACAATATTCCGGTGGTCCATCTTGGCCGCGCGCTTCCCGAAGTAATCGACCCGGAAGAAATCGCTGCCGCCTTCCGTCAAAGCGCCGACCGGCAAGATCGAGACACCACGGCGATGGTTGCTTTTGCCTTTTCCTGGACCGGATCGCCGGACTATGAGCGGTTGCTTGCGGTGGCGCAGGCGATCAAGGCGGTCGCAGCGCCCGACGGCAAGCGCCAGGAGCCGCTTGTACTGATGATCGACGGCGACGTCGGCCAGACGATCGGCCGTATTCTCGATCGGGAGCTAGGCATTCACACGCATCTGATTTCCGTCGATGGCGTGAGGCTGAAGGATCTGGACTTCGTCGATCTGGGTGAGTTCATGAATCCGCCAGGCGTTATTCCCGTTGTCATCAAATCGCTGCTTTTCTCCTGAATTGCCGGAATCGCTGGCTTGTGCCAATACGTTGGCGATGGCCAGTTCTTCCGATGCAACGCGATCGAGCTTCGACGGGTTCGATCTGAACGATATCGTTATCTTCGCGCGCGTGGTGCAGCACGGCAGCTTCACCACGGCGTCCAAGCTGTTCGGCAAGTCGCCGTCCTATATGAGCAAGCACGTCACGCAGCTCGAGAACGCCTTGAAGCTAACCCTGCTCAATCGTTCGACGCATAACGTGTTCCTGACCGATGCGGGCAGTGTCTTCTTCGATCACTGCGTTCGCATTCTCTCGGAGATCGAGGCGGCGAAGGCGGATGCAAGCGGACTTGGAAGCGAGCTGATCGGCACTTTGCGGGTTCATTCCACGCCTGGCGTCGGCCAGGCCCTTGTCGCGCCGGCCATCATCGATTTCAATGCGCTTTACTCGGCCGTGAAGGTCGAGCTGACGGTTTCGGCAAGTTCCGTCAACCTGATGGAGCGTGGCGTCGATGTGGTCATCGGCAGCCGCGATTTCGATGACGACGATTCTTTCCATACTGGTCTGTTCGAACGCAATCTCGGCCCTGCGCCCTATGTGATCTGTGCTGCGCCCGCCTATCTCGAAAAACACGCCCAGTGCGCGAGACCCGAGGACCTAAGGCATCACAACTGCCTGATCCACACCACCCAGAAGCCGGACCCTAGGCTCTGGAGCGCCCGTCTCGGCGAAGAGGAGGTTACGGTGCAGGTTGACGGCGCCTTTCATTCCAATTTCGAAAGCGCGATCGTGCTTGCCGCCGTCCAAGGGGCAGGGGTAGCGCGGTTGCCGTTGTACAGCGTTGCGAAGGAAATCCGCTCCGGCGAGCTCGTTTCGCTTTTTGAAAGCCAGATAGTTTCTCGGCGTATGATAAAGGCCTTTTACCCGAAGAGCCGTTTTGTCCCGAAGAAGCTCCGTGCGTTTCTTGCGATCCTTGAAGCGCGACTAAAGGAAACGGTTCCTGGATAGATGACTCGCATCGATGAAGTCCAAACGGAAGAGAAGCAACCGACGGTTCTCATGATCATGGATGGATGGGGTTGGCGTGAGGAACCTCATGGAAATGCCATCCTCCAAGCTTCGACCCCAAATTTTGACCGCTTGTGGTCCGGTTGTCCGCACGCTTTCCTGACGACGCATGGCCCCGCCGTAGGTCTTCCTGAAGGGCAAATGGGCAATTCGGAGGTAGGCCATCTGAATATTGGCGCAGGGCGTATCGTGCTGCAGGACCTGCTGCGCATCGATGCCGCAGTGGCGGATGGTAGCCTGACCAAGCTCCTGACTGACAGCCGTCTCCCCGAACTGTTGTATAAGTCCGGCGGGGTCTGCCACATCATGGGGCTAGTTTCTCCTGGTGGCGTCCATGCCCACCAGGACCACATCGCCGCACTAGCGCAAGCTCTCTCCGCCCTCGGTGTGAAGCCGGTCATTCACGCCTTCACTGATGGTCGCGATACTCAGCCGGGAACGGCCGGAGATTATCTTGATCGGCTCTCTAGCGCGCTCCCGGCCAACGCCACGATCGCCACCGTTAGTGGACGCTTCTATGCCATGGACCGCGACACGCGTTGGGATCGCGTCGAGCGTGCGTATCGGGCAATCGTGCACGGCCAGGGCAATGTGGCCGGAACTGCACAGTCGGCCGTTCGCGATGCTGCCGAACGCGGCGAGACGGACGAGTTCATCATGCCCACGGTGGTTGGCGGTTATGAAGGCTTGAAAGACAGTGACGGCATTCTCTGCGCCAACTTTCGCTCGGACCGCGTCCGCGAGATCCTGAGTGCGCTGCTCCTGCCGGGTTTCTCGGAATTTGAAAAGCCGGACAGACCTCGTTTGGCAATGGCCGTAGGCATGGTGTCCTACGGCGGAGAACTCGACGGGGTCATGCATACGCTGTTTCCCCGCAATCCCTGGCGGACGGGCTCTGTGAAACCGTGTCCAAGGCTGGTCGTACGCAAATTCATATGGCGGAGACGGAAAAGTATCCCCATGTGACCTATTTTCTGAATGGCGGCCGCGAGGCGTCTTTTGCTTCAGAAACACGCATCGTCGTGCCTTCGCCGAGGGTCGCGACCTATGACTTGCAACCTTCCATGTCTGCACCCGAACTGTTGGAAAGGGTCGTGGAGGTGATCGAAAGCGGTGCCTATGATCTCGTGGTGGTGAATTTCGCCAATCCCGACATGGTTGGCCATACCGGCAACCTCGCTGCCGCGATCGAAGCGGTCGAAGCGGTGGATACGGCCCTGGGCAAAATCGCCTGTAGCGTCGATGGCGCCGGCGGCAGTTTGTTAGTTATTGCCGATCACGGAAACTGCGAGATGATGATCGACCCGATCAATGGCGAGCCGCACACTGCACATACTCTCAATCCCGTGCCTGTCATCCTCGTCGGTCGCAAGGGCGTTGGCGCACTGCGCGACGGCATTCTCGCCGACGTTGCGCCGACCATACTTTCACTCATGAGTATAGAGCAGCCGCGCTGCATGACCGGCAAGCCGCTCTTTTCAA
>NZ_CP171996.1:0-2500 GCF_044056035.1 Aminobacter sp. UC22_36 | reverse complement strand
CTGGTTCTCCGCGAAATCTATTTAGGTAGAGCGTCGACCGAATACCCCAGGGGGTAGAGCACTGGATGGGCTAGGGGATCTCACCGATTTACCAAACCTAACCAAACTCCGAATACCTGGGAGTACTAGTCGGCAGACACACGGCGGGTGCTAACGTCCGTCGTGAAAAGGGAAACAACCCTGACCTACAGCTAAGGTCCCCAAGTTATGGCTAAGTGGGAAAGGATGTGAGGATCCCAAAACAACCAGGATGTTGGCTTAGAAGCAGCCATCATTTAAAGAAAGCGTAACAGCTCACTGGTCTAAATAAGGGTCTTTGCGCCGAAAATGTACCGGGGCTAAAGCCATACACCGAAGCTTAGGGTTTGCAGCTTGCTGCAAGCGGTAGCGGAGCGTTCTGTAAGCTGACGAAGCGGCACCTGTGAGGGGCCGTGGAGGTATCAGAAGTGCGAATGCTGACATGAGTAACGTAAGGGGTGTGAGAGACACCCCCGCCGAAAGTCCAAGGGTTCCTGCTTAAAGCTAATCTGAGCAGGGTTAGCCGGCCCCTAAGTCGAGGCAGAAATGCGTAGACGATGGGAACCACGTTAATATTCGTGGGCCTGGAGGAAGTGACGGATCGCGTATGTTGTGGGGTCTTATTGGATTGATCCCTGCAGCGGAGTGGTTCCAGGAAATAGCTCCTCCATTATAGACCGTACCCGAAACCGACACTGGTGGACTGGTAGAGTATACCAAGGCGCTTGAGAGAACTATGCTGAAGGAACTCGGCAAATTGCACGCGTAACTTCGGAAGAAGCGTGACCCTTTCATGCGCAAGCATGTGGAGGGTGGCACAGACCAGGGGGTAGCGACTGTTTATCAAAAACACAGGGCTCTGCGAAGTCGCAAGACGACGTATAGGGTCTGACGCCTGCCCGGTGCTGGAAGGTTAAAGGGAGAGGTGCAAGCTTTGAACTGAAGCCCCAGTAAACGGCGGCCGTAACTATAACGGTCCTAAGGTAGCGAAATTCCTTGTCGGGTAAGTTCCGACCTGCACGAATGGCGTAACGACTTCCCCGCTGTCTCCAGCATAGACTCAGTGAAATTGAATTCCCCGTGAAGATGCGGGGTTCCTGCGGTTAGACGGAAAGACCCCGTGCACCTTTACTATAGCTTTACATTGGCATTCGTAGTGGCATGTGTAGGATAGGTGGTAGGCTTTGAAGCCAGGGCGCCAGCCTTGGTGGAGCCACCCTTGAAATACCACCCTTATCTCTATGGATGTCTAACCGCGGCCCGTTATCCGGGTCCGGGACAATGTATGGTGGGTAGTTTGACTGGGGCGGTCGCCTCCTAAAGAGTAACGGAGGCGCGCGATGGTGGGCTCAGACCGGTCGGAAATCGGTCGTCGAGTGCAATGGCATAAGCCCGCCTGACTGCGAGACTGACAAGTCGAGCAGAGACGAAAGTCGGTCATAGTGATCCGGTGGTCCCGCGTGGAAGGGCCATCGCTCAACGGATAAAAGGTACGCCGGGGATAACAGGCTGATGACCCCCGAAGAGTCCATATCGACGGGGTTGTTTGGCACCTCGATGTCGACTCATCGCATCCTGGGGCTGGAGCAGGTCCCAAGGGTATGGCTGTTCGCCATTTAAAGCGGTACGTGAGTTGGGTTCAGAACGTCGTGAGACAGTTCGGTCCCTATCTGCCGTGGGTGTAGGAATATTGAAAGGATCTGTCCCTAGTACGAGAGGACCGGGATGGACGGATCTCTGGTGGACCTGTTGTGGCGCCAGCCGCATAGCAGGGTAGCTATATCCGGACGGGATAACCGCTGAAGGCATCTAAGCGGGAAACCCACCTTAAAACGAGTATTCCCTGAGAACCGTGGAAGACGACCACGTTGATAGGCCGGGTGTGGAAGTGCGGCAACGCATGAAGCTTACCGGTACTAATAGTTCGATAGGCTTGATCGTTCTCATTCCTAATGCTCATCACAGTGCGATCCCAAAAGGATCGTCACACTGCCAAAAGCAGGATGAAAAGGCACATAAAGACCAGCGAATAGCCACGAGAGGCACCCCAACAGTTCCACTGTCGACGCCCCTCCACGCTCCTCGCTACACAAAGCTTCTCGATAAAACGTGCGTTTTGCCGACCTGGTGGTTATGGCGGAGCGGCTGCACCCGATCCCATTCCGAACTCGGCCGTGAAACGCTCCAGCGCTGATGGTACTTCGTCTCAAGACGCGGGAGAGTAAGTCGCTGCCAGGTCTGCCAAACGCACGTTGAAATCTTCTCTTTGCAAAAAAGGCCCGCCAAAGGGTACACGGGCCGCGCAAGCGGCCCTTTCCATTGGCAGTCTCTCGAAATCATCCGGGCAAACACCCATATGATCTCAAGAGAAAGACCAAAACTTGCCGCAAGCACAGCTTGCGATAATGGTGGCGCGGGGTGGAGCAGCCCGGTAGCTCGTCAGGCTCATAACCTGAAGGTCACAGGTTCAAATCCTGTCCCG